>NZ_JAJPWV010000001.1 GCF_021215455.1 Mucilaginibacter roseus
TGCCATCATCGGTGGCGAAGGTAACGGCGGGATCATTTATCCTGAATTGCACTATGGCAGAGATGCGCTGGTCGGCATCGCCCTGTTCCTGACGCACCTGGCAAAGGAAAAGAAAACCATATCTGAACTAAAAAAAACTTACCCGGAATACTATATCTCTAAAAACAAGATAGAGCTGCAGGCGGGGATGGATATCGACAACTTACTTAAACAGGTCGAAGAAAAATACCAAGATCAACCCTACAGCACAATAGACGGGTTAAAGATAGAATTTGATAAAGAATGGGTACATTTGCGCCGGTCGAACACTGAACCGATCATTAGGATCTATTCGGAGTCATCAAGCGAGGCAGCAGCAACTGCTTTGGCCGAAAAACTCATTGCCGATATGAAGGCGATTTTAGGGATTGCGTAAGGTGTTAAAACGGTAATATCAGCCGTTATATTAAGGACGTAAACAACCGTGAGCGGAGCGATCTGCCCACACATAACTGATCAATATAATGCGTGTTTATTTTGATAATGCGGCCACTACGCCGCTTGACCCAGAGGTGTTAAAAGAAATGTACAAGGTGATGGAAAGTCAGTTTGGCAACCCGTCATCAATACATGCACATGGCCGCGAAGCGCGTACGCTTATCGAGCGAGCGCGTAAAACCATTGCCAACTTACTGCACACATCACCAGCCGAAATATTTTTCACTAGTGGCGGTACCGAGGCGGATAACACCGCCATTAAATGTGGTATTGTTGACCATGGTTTAAAACATGCCATCACCAGCAGGCTGGAGCACCATGCGGTGCTGCATACGCTTGAGGCGATGGAGAAAACAGGCATTATAAAACTGAGCTTTGTTGATACCGATCATAAAGGCAATATTGATTACGCCCATCTCGAAAAATTGCTGCAGGATAACGAGCGCAGCTTTGTATCACTGATGCATGCCAATAACGAGATTGGTACGCTTACTGATATTGAGCGCGTTGGCGAACTGTGCGAACAATATGACGCAATTTTTCATAGCGATACCGTACAAACTATGGGGCACTTTACGCATGATTTGAGTAAGCTGAAGGTGCACTTTCTGGTTTGTTCGGCACATAAGCTGCACGGTCCTAAAGGCGTAGGCTTTTTGCACATCAATCATCGCATCAAAATAAAACCGATGATACACGGAGGTTCGCAGGAGCGTAATATGCGTGGCGGTACCGAGAATGTATACGGTATCGCAGGTTTAGCCAAATCGCTCGAGTTGGCGTATACCGAAATGGAAGAACACCGCGCGCATGTACAAGGCATCAAAACCTATATGATAGAGCAGCTCAAGGCCGAGATACCGGGCATAAGCTTTAATGGGGAAATTGATCCGGACAAGAGCTTATACACCGTGCTCAACGTATCGTTCCCCGAAATGGAAATGGCGGATATGCTGTTGTTCAACCTGGATATTGCAGGTATATCGGCGTCGGGCGGTAGTGCCTGTAGCTCCGGTACTGATATAGGCTCGCACGTGTTAGGGGCTATCGGCGCTAATCCGTCAAGGGCATCAGTGAGGTTTTCCTTTTCAAAATATAGCACTAAAGAAGAGGTAGATTACACCGTGGCAAAGCTTAAAGATGTTTGCCTGGTAAAAGCGTAATATCCTCTATACAGGTTATTAACAAACCTGAAAAGATTATTTATACAACGGCCGGTTGATTTCTTAATTAAAGAAAACAATCGGCCATTTTTATAGGTTACTTAATTAGTAATTAAAATTGATAACCTATGATGACAACAAACGATATGGCCTGGAATGATCGGGATGATCAGTTGAGGCGAGAAAGCGAAAACAACTATACTGGTCAGGAATATTCAACTTCGGGTCGCGCTGTTGATCCTGACGAGGAAGAATTGGACGAGGATGATGAACTTGCTTTAGAGGATGATGACGAATTGGATTCAGGCCTTGAAGATGAGGAGTTGGATGATACCGACCCGTTATACGATGAAGAGGACGAAGACGACGATACTTTAACCGGAGGCTACACCAATACGCTTAGTAATGATGCCGCGTTCGACCGTAATTATGATGCCTCGGAAGGTAGCGAGTTTAACGAGGATAAGGATTTTGAAGCACATTTGAATCCGGAATCGGTTGATCCTGACCCGAACGAGATACCTGAAAAGGAAGAGTCGGAAAATGAAGGTTCGGGTTACACACCAAGCCGCGAGTACAGCGAACCCCAGGAAGGTAATGACGCCTCTTACAGTGAGCAAACAGATGTGACTCCGCCTGAGCACCGGGAATTCCCTGCCGAAGGACCTGCTAAGACAGATTTTGAAGCACGCCCGCATGGACGCACTACCGGCCGAATGTTAGGCCATGAGCCAGGTACCGAAGGTATTTAAATAACGATAAATGTAATGGAGAGGCCGGTTAGTGATAATCGGCCTTTTATTTTGTCGTCCATTTGTCATTCCGTAACAGATAGGTGGGGTAGGTTAAACCATCGCTATTCATCACAGTCATAACTATACAAACAACGATAGAACGTAATGAAAAAGTTGATATTGATGATGGCTTTTTTAGCCGGTTTAGGTGTAGCGGCCAATGCACAAACAGAGGTTAGGCCTCATAAAACAGCTCAGCAAAAGGCAGATATATTGAGCAAAAAAATGCAGAGCGAGTTAGCGCTAACGCAGGAGCAATCAGTTAAGGTGCATGATATTTTGCTTAAACAGGCAACAAGTGTTGATAGCCTTAAGGCGGTGAAAAATGAGGGTGATAAAAAGCACCATAACCGCAAGGCAATTAAAGCGATAATGGAAACAACCGATAAGCAGATAACCGGTGTGTTAAATGCCGATCAGGTTAAAAAATATAACCAGCTTAAGGCAGAGAAGGTGTATAAGATGCAGAAGAAGAGAGCCGAACAAGCTGGTAAAGTGCAAGGTTGATTTGATGTGGTAGATTGATTATGTTTAGTGAGAGAAGAGCGGGCGAAAGCCCGCTCTTTGTTTATATCAGTTTGTGCTTAAAGTGGTAGTTGAGCAGTTTTGGTACATTAATGCTGTTCACCTCTTTCCATTCATTTAATTCATCAATAAATTCAGGAGCCGTTAAATTACTTTGTTCGGCAGCTTTAGCATAAAATTGAGTCTTCGGCGGGTGTTCAGGTGTGCAGGCGTTATAGGTGTGGCCAAATGCTCTCTTCTCTAAAATTGCGCTGGTGATGCCCAGGCAATCATCCAGGTGAATCATATTAACAGGTGCTTGCCCATTGGGGATATTTGATTTACCGGCGAAAAAGCGCCCCGCGTCACGGCCCGGCCCAAACAACCCGCCAAAACGGATGATGGTAGTTGTAAAAGCAGGTTCGGCTCTAAGTAAATTCTCAACAGCAAGTAATACATTGCCTGATTCGGTCGAGGGCTGGGGCGAAACTGTTTCCGTTACCACACTATTGTTATCGCCATATACACTGGTCGAGCTTATGTAAATTACGTGCTCAATGGTATCGCTTGCCTTTGCCGCCTTTACGATATTTTTTATTTGCGGGATATAGTTCTCGCCATTACCACTCCGCACTTTCGGCGGGATTGCAATTACCAATATTTTGCTCTCAAAAAATAAAGGGTTTAAAGCATTCTGTTCATCGGCGGCATCAATTAAAAACGATTCAATGCCGTATTTGCTTAGTAATGTTAATTTTTCTGAGGTGGTAGTTGAGCCTTTTACTGCGTATCCGGATTGTACCAGTTGCTTGGCTAATGCGAGACCATACCATCCACAGCCTAAAATACTTATCGTGTCTTCTGCTTCCATTGCTGGTAAAGCTACTAAAGCAAGTCTATTTATGGCTAAGATTATTTTTATAAGATTAGATTTTTAATTCTGTGTTAAGTATCAATCTTAAAATTATAGTTTGCAATTAATGTCAAATTTACAAGTAAGTGGTAGTTTATTTTGTACTTTAGTACCACTTATAGTTGTGCAAAAAATTTATACTCCCCTTTTAATTTTTTTTGCCACCATGGCCACCCTGGCTATTGGCGGATCGTGTGCAATGGCGCAAGTTCCCAGCGATAGCCTGGTCAAAAAAGTAAAATCGATAAAAAATCCTGACTCGGCTTTGGCTTATGCCGATGCGCAGATAAGCTTAGCCAAACGAAATAAGGATCGGTCGCTTGAGGGGCGCGCCTTATACGCTAAATCATACCGCTTGTACATGAATGGCGATGAACTCGGCGCCCTTAATCTGGCCCGTAACGCCCATAAGCTGGTTACCCCGCGCGATTCATTTGTCTATATAAAATCGGCCACCATGATGGCTTATATGCTTGGCCGCCATAGTGGTGAGTTAGATGCCTTGAAAATAGCTTTCGATGCGCTTAAAGTGGCCGAGGCACATAAATGGAAACGGCTGGGAGCGGATTGCCATATTTGCATCGCGGATATTTACCGTTCAATGGACCGGCCCTCGCAGGCCCTTACCCATGCGCAGCAGGTCGCGGTTGATATGAAGTTTTCAAAAGACACTTCCATGTACATCATCGCGCTCAGTACCTTGTCGAACATATATTCCCAGCGAAATTTCCAGACCAAGTACAACATCATCAAGGCTGTGGAGTACATGGAACAAATACTAACAAAACCTTACGCGGCTAAGCTTACTACCTTTGAGCGTGCGCGATATTTGAGTAACCTGGGGCGGCTTTACGAAATGCAGAAGCGGTTTGATAAGGCAAGCATAGTTTTACTTGAGGCTGTTGACATATGCGAACGCGAAAAGTACCCGGCCATAGCAAAGCACGCGTTGAATGAGATGGCGACTTTGCGTAACGATCAGGGCCGGTATCAGGAAAGTATAGCGTTTTCTAAGCGGGCGCTGGCAATACAAAGTGATGAGCAAACCAGCCGTTTAATGCAGCGCAATATTTACAACCGCCTTAGCGACTCATACGAAGGTTTGGGCGATTATAAAGAAGCGTTAAAATATTACAGGCGTTACCGCGATCTGAGTGATACCATTACAAGTTTGGGCTTAACCAATGCCGCAACGGAATTGAATGAAAAGTACAAGCTTGACAAGCGCCTGCTACTTGAAGAAGCTAAATCAAAACTGGCCAGGCAACAGCGGAATTTTAGTGTAATTATTGTTTTTATTATAGTTATCGGTTTCATTGTATTATATAGATGGTATTATTTAAAACGACAACGGGAAGCTAAATTGCTTGTTAAGGAGCATAAGCAACTCGCAAAGTTGGATGCCATGAAAACCAGCTTTTTCGCCAATATCAGCCATGAGCTACGCACTCCGTTAACGTTAATTATGGGTCCGCTCGATGTGCTTGTCAATCAGCAGATTTTAAGTGAAGAAAAACGCAGGATGCATCTTGATACTGTTTGGCGTAACAGTAAAAAGTTGCTGGGAATGGTTAACGAGTTACTTGATCTGGGTAAAATTGAGGCGGGTAATTTGCCAATACGCCTGCAAAAAGTGAATTTGTTGCCGTTTGTACGTATGCTATGCCAGGGCTTTTCGTCAGCGGCAGAACATAGGCAAATACGCTATTCTATTATTTGTTGTATCGTTAAAGAGATGGTGGTGGAGATTGACCGCGAGAAGTTGGAGAAGATCATCAATAACCTGATATCTAACGCGGTAAAATTTACACCTGCAAACGGTTCCATCTACGTAAATGCCATTGCCAAAGCGAGCCAATTTGAGTTTACGGTATCTAACACCGGTACAGGTATTCACCCTGATGATTTGAAACATATTTTTGACAGGTATTATCAGGGCAATAAAGTTACGGCCGAAGGCGGTACGGGTATTGGTTTGGCTATCTCGCGCGAATACGCGGAATTGCTTGGCGGTAAAATAGAAATTGATAACGAGTGGGGCAAAGGCGTTGTTTTCAAGTTGAATCTACCGCTTAATATTGTTAACGAATTACCTGAACAAGAGGGTGCCGGCGCGCTGGAAGATGAGGAAGAAAGTTTACCGGCAGTTGGGGGGCAGTTTACGGTTATGGTGGTAGAAGACCACAGTGAAATGGCACATTATATCGCTACTATTTTAAAGTCCAATTATCAGGTAGTTACTGTGAATAATGGTGTTGAGGCACTTACCAGGCTTGACGAGATGCCGCATAAGCCTGATCTGATAATATCTGATGTGATGATGCCTTTGATGGATGGCTTTTTGCTGTTGGAACACTTGAAAAAACATGACGAATATCACCGTATCCCGGTAATAATGCTCACTGCGCTTTCCGATTCGCCAAATAAGCTAAAGGCGCTTACTATTGGGGTTGATGATTATATAACCAAACCATTTTTAAGTAATGAGTTAATGGCCCGAGTGGCTAACCTGCTGGGCAATGTACAAAGCCGGAAATTAGAAGCCGTTATAACAAATGGCGATGAAGCTGACGACGATGATAGTCGGGACTTAACAACCTCACCTGCAGATTTGGCCTGGTTAAACCAGGTTGAGCAGCTTATACGCAAACAGGTTGGAAAAACGGACTTGAATATCGCAATGCTGAGTTATGATCTCAACCTGAGTGAGCGGCAGTTAAACCGCCGTATCAAAGCCATAACCGGGCTCACCCCAAACAAGTACATCAGGGTAATACGTTTACAAATTGCCCGCGAGGCAATTGACAGTGGCAAACACCGTACGGTGGCCGAAATTTCGTACGCTGCAGGGTTTGAAACACCTGCTTACTTCTCTAAACTTTTTAAAGCCCATTATGGGCGGGATGTTAACGAACTTTTATAAGCAGATCGATGTCCGTTTCATTTGCGTTGATTTAGTGCGAGTTAACAAATTGTGTCGGTTTTGTTAAAACTTAAAATGGCAGTTATGTTAACGTAAATGTCAGTTTTGTTCGTAGGTATTTACCCACATTTGGGTATAAACTATAACAAACTCAATTCGAATGAATATTTTAATTGACGAGCAAAATTTAACGAGTATGGTTATCTCCCCAAAGCCCAGAGCCGTTGTTGTATGCCCGCGCTGTAATAATGATCAATGCGACCGTATACCCAGAAGCAAGATTGTAAAGGTGTTATTTTCAGATAACATGCGACATTACAAATGCGCAAAGTGTTTCAAAAAGTTTTACAGATCCAGTCAGGAATAAACTTTCACCTTAAACCATCTTTATAAACTTAGGTACCCGTTCTTTATAGCGGTTTTAATGTGATGCTCTCCGGAAACGGAGAGCATATTTTTTTTTAGTAAAATAGCTGTTGCATCATTGGGATGATTTTTAAAACTTACTAATTTAACAGCATGAAATTAACTGACCTTTACTTTAAACCGGCCAAAGCCCTGGCCGCTGTCGGCGTTTTTGCCGCGTTTTCAGGCAGCTATGCGTCTTTTGCCCAAACAAAGGATGCCGTTATTGATAATATTGTTAAGGAAGCCAATCAAAACTCACAGCTAAAAACCCTCGCGCATGAGTTGCTTGATGTTGTTGGGCCGCGCCTTGTAGGTACACCGCAAATGGAGCAGGCTAATAACTGGGCAGTTGAAAAATATAAAAGCTGGGGTGTTGCCGCCCGTAACGAAAAATGGGGCGAGTGGCGTGGCTGGGAGCGTGGCATATCACATATTGATATGGTATCGCCGCGGGTACATACCCTTGAGGCTACCCAACTGGCCTGGAGCCCGGGCATGAAAAAAAGCGTAACCGCTGAGTTGATCATTATTCCTGATGTAGCCGATTCGGTAGCGTTTAAAAAATGGCTGCCTGCCGTTAAAGGTAAGTTTGTGTTAATATCTATGATGCAGCCGACAGGCCGCCCTGATTATAACTGGAAAGAATTTGCTACACCGGAATCATTTGAAAAAATGAAGAAGGAACGTACCGCTCAAACAGAGGCATGGGCCGCGCGCATTCGTAAAACCGGCTACAATGGCCGCACGCTGCCGGTAGCGCTTGAAAACGCGGGGGCTGCCGGTGTGGTGATCAATAACTGGTCGGCCGGGTTTGGCGTTGATAAAATATTTGGCGCTTACACCAAAAGAGTACCTACCATTGATGTAGCGCTTGAAGATTATGGCTTGCTTTACCGCTTGATCGAGTCGGGGCATAAACCAAAGATCCGGGTGCAAACCGAGTCAAAAGAGCATGGCGTTGTGCCAACATTTAACACCATCGCCGAAATTAAGGGTAGCGAAAAACCAAATGAATATGTAATCCTATCAGCTCACTTTGACTCATGGGATGGCGGCACCGGCGCTACCGACAACGGTACAGGTACGCTTACCATGATGGAAGCAATGCGTATCCTGAAAAAGATATATCCAAATCCTAAACGCACCATCCTGGTAGGCCATTGGGGTAGCGAAGAGCAGGGCCTGAACGGATCGCGCGCCTTTGTTGAAGATCATCCTGAAATAGTAAAAAACATACAGGCTTTATTTAACCAGGATAACGGTACAGGCCGGGTGGTTAACCTGAGTGGCCAAGGCTTTTTGCATGCGTATGATTATCTGGGCCGTTGGTTAAGCAAGGTGCCTGATAGCATCCGTAACCAAATCGAAACATCGTTCCCAGGTGCACCGGGCCGTGGCGGGTCAGACTTTGCATCGTTTGTAGCAGCGGGCGCCCCTGCATTTTCGCTGAGCTCAAACAGTTGGTCGTACGGCAACTATACCTGGCACACTAACCGTGATACTTATGATAAGATAGTATTTGATGATTTGCGTAACAACGCCATGTTAGCAGCCATATTAGCTTACCTGGCCAGCGAAGATCCGGCTAAAACATCAAACGAAAAAAGCGTGATGCCTGTTAACCCTCGCACAGGTGAGCAGGTTAAATGGCCCGATCAAACTTCGCCAACCCGTAAAGGTGGTTTGGATTAAGTTTTATCCGCTATTCATAACAACAAAGGCACCCATTCGGTGCCTTTGTTGTTATAAGATAGTTTTACTTTTTTGATGTGGCTACTATTACAATGCCGCCTATCAGCAATACGCCGCCGAGGTAGGGTGGCCAGCTTACCGTTTTTTCTTTATCTGCCGATACTTGTATAGGTCCGGCATCTATCACTTTCTCTTTTTTGGTGTAGGTAAAGCCAGTCCATATCAGCATAGCGGCACCTATAACAATTAGTATTATTCCGGTAACTCTGTTCATAATCTTTAGTTTGTGTATGTGATAAGTAGCACGGGTGGCAAAATGTTTTATTTTTGATGACATGACCAGCACCTTTTGGCTCAAATATCGATCGATATTGCTCTATGGCTTATTGTTAGCCTTACTGCTTTTTTTGCTGAAATGGCTCGAGGTGCGATTGATCATGGTAAACCATTCGTTTGAAATATATGCCGGCAGCATCGCCCTGATTTTTACTGTGCTGGGTATATGGTTGGCTGTAAAGCTAACCAGCCCCAAAGTAAGGACTGTGGTTATTGAAAAACAGGTTTTTGTTAATCCTTCCGCAGATTTCGCTCTGAATGAAAAAGCCCTGCAAGTTACGGGTTTAAGCACCCGGGAGTTAGAGGTGCTGCAATTGATGGCGCAGGGCCTGAGCAACCAACAGATAGCAGATCAACTGTATGTATCATTAAACACCGTTAAAACCCACAGTTCAAAAGTACTCGAAAAGCTGGAAGCGGGCAGGCGCACACAGGCGGTGGATAAGGCACGTAAGCTGGGGATTGTTCCATAAAGCTCATGATTTAGTATGATAAAGGGTGATTTTCTACAAAATCACCCTAAAGTATGAGCGTTGATACCGCCATGATAACCATTTTTACCACCCACAAAACTTTATAACACATGAAAAAATATGTAATTACTTTCGGGGTTATCGCCGGCATTATTGTAAGCGCGATGATGGTTTATTCTATCACGTCGTGCTATAACTCGCTTGATTTTGAAGGCAGTGAGGTTATTGGCTATAGCTCCATGATCATTGCGTTCTCCTTTATTTTTGTAGCGATAAAAAACTATCGCGATAAAATCAGCGCAGGTATTATTTCATTTGGTAAGGCCTTCCGGATAGGGCTGTTGATTACCTTGGTGGCATCAACTATTTATGTGCTGGTGTGGTTGGTATACTTCTACAATTTTGTGCCCGATTTTATGGACAAATACACAGCCCATGCCATACAGCAAGCTAAAGAAAGCGGCTTGTCAGCTATAGAATTAAAAGATCAAACCGAGCAGATTTCCGGCATGAGCAAGATGTATAAAAATCCGTTGTTTGTAGTGTTGTTTACCTATATGGAAATTATGCCTGTAGGTTTGATCATCTCGGTGATAGCCGCGTTAATACTGAAGCGCAATACTCCAAAGGTGGTAACGGTATAGCATTGTTTGTTTAACAGGCTTAGCGTAATTGTCATTTCAAATGAGGTAAGAGGAGAAATCCGTTAGAATTTTAGTAAAACGATAGGTGTCTCTTTTTACCTCCTCAATATAAACATTAACATATAAGAGCTTACAAATCAAATGTATACCTTGCTGAAACTCGCAGGAAAGGGTATTTTTTATTTACATCCGGATGTTCATCATACTTACCTTCCAGGATGAAATAACCGGGTTCGGCAAGCACCGAAAGATTTTTAAGCGCACGGTACCTAACCTCGCTGGTTAGCGTATGTAAAAAATAATGAGAATTGTTGCCGTTTACGGTTTTAAGCCATGCGCCGCGGTAATCAAGCCCGAAAAAGAAACGGTCGGTTATATTCAGGCTACCACTGCCGCCAATGCTGGCACCCGAAGTATAATCGTAATTGCGCTCGTTATACACATAAGTGTTGGGTACAGCAGCCAATATTACCGCTCCCGCGCTGAAAGCAGTATTTAACTTAACATTATCAAGCAGTTGATACTGTGAAAATAAGTTCATCTTCACGCTTTGGCCGCCGTAAAAAAATGCTTCGTTTTCGTAATAATCATAATTGGCAGATAGTATGGCCAGGTGTTTTATCCTGTCGCTGTTGCGCAGTTCCCAGCCTGCTATAGAGCCGTAAACGTTGATTGCGTTAACTTTAGAACTATCATCCTGGCCAAGCTCAACGTTAACAATGATGTTACTGAAGGGAGTACTGTAATCATCATACGGGTTACCGTAAATAAACTTAGCCCTGGCAAACCAGCCGAATTTTCCCTTGGCACCCGGCAAACTATAGCTATTGGGGTTGAAGCGCCTTGCACCAAGGTCAAGCTCTACGCTTATTTTGGTGGAATCATAATCGGCTGTGTTACGATTAACCTTGCCCCACTTTCCGTCAATTATCCGGTTAAGGCCATTCATGGGGTTCACTATAAAGCCAATTACCTCGTTCATCTGCCGCTTAAACCCGGTGGCCCGGTTGTTTACTATCCGGTTAGCCAAACGGTGCGTCATCTCACCCAATACTACGCCTCCAAAGGTGGTATTCACAAAATCATTAGGTGATGGTGGCTCATTCTCGCCAAAGGTTTCCCATAAATAACTGCCCGCGGCGGTTGCCAGTGCCGACTGGCCAAATGTATAACCATTTGAACGGAAAGCGTTGAAATACAAGCTGCCATGATAAGGATGGCCAAATTGGTTGGTTTTAAAAATATCCTTATCCCAGGTCCAGCTACCAGGTTTTATATTGTGTTTAATTGAGCTCCAGGTAACATTTGCATACGGCGCTTTTGATATGAACTTGCTATAGCTAAAGGGGATAGCTTCTGCCAAAAGCAGCTCACCGCCGGCGCGCCAAAAATTCTTTTTACGTGGCTGGCGAAAATGATCGGGCAATTTAAGTTCGAGCGTATCGGCTATTATTTTAGCCCCGTCGGTAGCGTTTTGGGCTTTGGCGGGTTTACAACATGCAAGTGTAAAAATAGCAAGCAGGGCAAAACCGGTTAGCGGCTTGGCAAGTTTATAGGGGGCGCAGAAAAACATAATCAATAACGGTGTGGTGCGGCTATCCTCTTAATCAGGAATAGGTAGTAAATAAATAAATTGTTAAGATTGTTTTAAGCCGGCGTAAGATGTTTTTAACAGTGAGAGAATAAAAACAAGTTTAACACGTTAATACGCCGTCCTTATTTTGCATAAACACACTAATAAGCGATATTTATATCATATTCACCAAACACACACATGAATTACAAACAATTGCTGGACGAGGTAAAAGATCATGTCATTAAATACTTTCGTGATCATAATAACCCTAATCTGGTATATCATAACTTAGGCCATACCAAAAATGTGGTTGGCGCCGCTATGCAGATAGCTAACCACTACCAGCTTAATGATGAGGATTACTTTATTGTAATAGCCGGTGCCTGGTTTCACGATACCGGTTACATGGTTGATGCCTCAAAGCACGAAGAAAGCAGCGCTCAGGTTGCGACAGATTATCTGAAGCATAAAGGAGTTGACGCGGCGGTGATCGCTAAAGTTCAGGGTGTAATAATGGCTACCAAAATGCCGCAGAAGCCTAACGGGTTGCTACAGGAGATCATGTGTGATGCAGACCTTTTTCACCTGGGTACGGTTGATCAGCGCAAGGGCAGCAGGCAGCTGCGCGAGGAGATGCTGCTATTCTGCAAAATGGATATTAATAAGGCCGACTGGCGGCAAAAGACCATCAATTTGATGGAAAATCACCGCTATTTTACCGACTACTGCCGTTTGTTACTGGATGATCAGAAAGCGAAAAATCTGGAGGCTCTGAAAGAAAGGCAAAGTAAAAACGACGCTAAGCAACAGGATATATTGGTTTTTGATAAGCAACGCGAGGAAAAAAAAGATGAGGATGAGCCGGAGAAAAAAAAGAAAGACCGCCCGGAGCGAGGCATCGAAACCATGTTCAGGATCAGTTCAACCAACCATCAGCGCCTGAGCGATATGGCCGATAATAAGGCGCACATCATGATTACGGTAAACTCCATCATCCTGTCGGCCATTATCAGTTTGGTGTTGCGCAAGCTGGATCAGGACAGTACCTGGCTTATACCAACCGTGATGCTGATATCCGTGAGTTTGCTTACCATAACATTTTCCATACTGGCTACACGCCCTTCTATTCCTGACGGTCGTTTTACGCTCAATAACCTTAAAAATAAGGATGTAAACCTTTTGTTTTTTGGCAATTTCTACCGCATGTCTTTAGATGAATACAGCGCGGGTATGTTCCAGTTGATGGAGGATAAGGAGTTTTTGTATGGTAACCTCATCCGCGATAATTTTTCGCAAGGGGTGGTGTTAGGCAAAAAATACCGCCTGCTGCGTATATCATACAACATATTTATGTTCGGGTTGATTGTTTCGGTTTTCGCTTACATCATCGCGTCGATACTTAATGGAAAGTAATAATCTGTTTAACGACCGTGACCTGAGCTGGCTATCGTTTAACGGGCGTGTGCTGGCCGAAGCTACCCAATCTGCCGTTCCGTTGCTTGAACGCATCAAATTCCTGTCGATCTTTTCATCAAACCTCGACGAATTTTACCGGGTGCGTATGCCGGTGCTGGCGGCATTTCAAAAAATTACGAGTGATGGCGATGAGGCGAATACAGCTAACTTGCAGCAGGCGCGTGATATCATCATGTCACAGCAGCAATTGTTTGGCAAAACGCTGACAGGGCAAATAATCCCGCAATTAAAGCAAAACGGCATTCACCTTTTTTATAATGAGGCGATACCTGATAAGTATCATGCTTTGCTTAAAGCCTATTTTTACAGCGATGTGCTTGGCTTTTTACAGCCGGTATGTGTGGGTGTAAATGATATCAATTTCTTTCCGGAGAATAACAAGCTTTACTTTTTGGCTGTAACCGAAAACAACGGTCAGCAGGAAACGGTGATTGTGAATATCCCGTCAGACAAAGTACCTCGTTTTTACACCGCTGATCTTGATGGCGAAACGGCCGTTTTTTTCCTGGATGATATTATGCGGCTTAACCTCAACACGCTTTTTCCGTGCAAAAACGTTAAAGGCTGCTACAGCTTTAAAATAACGCGCGATGCGGAGCTTGATCTGAAAGATGAGTACACCAGCGACGTTGCCGAGCAGGTAGAGAAGCAGCTTAACAAACGCGACCAGGGTTTAGCCACGCGTTTTTTGTTTGAGCCGGGCATTCCATTATACAGCCTGAATTTAACCACGGAGCAGCTTGGCTTGGCTAATGCCGTAAGTGTTGAAGGGGGCAGGTACCATAACTTAAAGGACTTTGCCGACTTCCCGGTAAAAAATAGTGCTTTAATTTACAGCCGCTGGCCGGCGGCTGATTATCCGGATGTGCCGGGCGGTACAACCTTGCTGCAATATCTGGACGGGCGCGACGTTTTACTGAACGTTCCGTATCAATCATACCATAGTATTTTACGTTTTTTTAATGAGGCAGCCACGCATCCCGATGTAGAGGAGATTTACATTACGCTTTACCGGGTGGCAAGGGAATCAAAAATTGTGAACGCCCTTATCAGCGCGGCTAAAAACGGTAAAAAGGTTACCGTTATGATAGAGCTGAAAGCCCGGTTTGACGAAGCGAACAACATTAAATGGGCGCGTAAAATGAAGGATGCGGGCGTGCGTATTATTTACAGCATTACGGCGCTAAAGGTACATGCCAAGGTAGCGCTAATAAAACGCAGGGAGGATGACCGGATAAAATATACAGGTTTGCTGGCTACGGGAAATTTTAACGAGAGTACGGCATTATTTTATACCGATCATATTTTGATGACGAGCAACCCGGCGCTTACCAGAGAGATGGAGCTGCTGCTATTATTTCTTACCAAGCGGCAAAAACCATCATCGCCGGATTTGATACCTTTTAGCGAGTTGCTGGTATCGCAGTTTAATTTGCAACGGCGTTTTTTGGAATTGATAGATAATGAAATAGCGAATGCCGAAAGAAGACTGCCGGCATCCATCATTATAAAGATGAACAACCTGGAAGAAAAGGTGCTCATCAGTAAGTTATATGATGCCTCACGTGCGGGAGTGAAGATACAGCTGATTGTTCGCGGTATATGCTGTATTGTACCGGGCGTTGAGGGTATGAGCAACAATATTGAGGTACGCCGCATTGTTGACCGTTACCTGGAGCATGGGCGGGTGTTTATATTTGAGAATGGCGGCGATAAGCAGGTCTACATGGGCTCAGCAGATTGGATGAACAGGAATATTTATCGCCGTATTGAAGTTTGTTTCCCGGTGTATGATGTAGGTATTAAAGCGGAGATAATGCGTTTAATAGATCTGCAATTACAGGATAACGTACAGGCGGTTTATGTGGACAGGGAGATGAATAACGTTCCTGTTACATCATCAACACCAGAGGTACAATCGCAGCAGGCCATTTATAATTTTTTAAAGAATGATAAGCATGAAAAAAATATATAGAGAGTTCAAATTTCAATCGGCCTTTTTGCTGATTTTATCGCTGGTTTTCATCAGCTTTTCGTGCATGCAGAAAAAGGGTGGCTCGAAAAATCCACCGGGGTACGATCTTTCTAAACCGCAAACATTTTACATGCCTGCCAGCCTGACCGAAATATCAGGCCATACTTTTTACAAGGGCGATCCTTCGGTAGTATACGCGCAGGAAGATGAGAGCGGCCGGGTATATTTTTTCAAGCCGGGCGATAAGAACGTATCATCCACTCAGTTTGCCGGCCCCGGCGATTATGAGGACATTGCCATTTGCCGCGAGCAGGTAATTATGCTGCGCAGCGATGGCGTATTATTCGTTTTTCCGCTGGCGCAAGTGAAGGCGGGTAAGGTTACCACGGTAAAAACAATCGGCAACATTTTGCCTAAAGGCGAATATGAGGGTATGTATGCCGACGAAAGTACGGCTACTATTTACATCATCACTAAAAACAGCAAAACTGACAAAAAAATGAACACCACAGCGGGCTATAAGTTCAACCTTTTGGCAGGTAATAACTTAAAACCCGCAGGTGAGTTTAGTATATCAAACGAGGAGATAGGAACGCTCTCAGGAGAGAAAAAGAAAAGGAAGGCCAGGTTTATGCCTTCGGCACTTACCAAAAATCCGCTTACCAATGAGTGGTACATACTATCATCCATCAACAAAATGATAGTGGTTACTGATAATAACTTTAAGGTAAAGGATGTTTATCCGCTTACACGTTCACAATTTCCGCAGCCTGAAGGCATAGCGTTCGACAGGCAGGGCAACCTATACATTTCAAACGAGGGTGGTAAGGGCAGTGGCACACTGCTTAAGTATTTGTATAGCAAGTAATTTGTATATTTAAAGTAAATTTAAAGTATGCGTGTGGTGATGAAATGTTTTTTGCTGTTTATTTTTGCTGCTGTTGTATGTTTTTGCAAGCCGGTTTTTGCCCAGGGCTGGGATGCCAAACTGCTTAACAAGATCAACCCGGAGAACCCCAATTCGCAATACTGGATAAATACCAGTAACTCGGTTTACTGGGCAAGCGCGGCGGTGCCTGCGGGCTCATTGCTGTATGGTTTAATCAGCGGCGATGAAAAGGCCAAGCACAGTTCGTTTGATCTGTTTGTAAGTTTAGGCGCCAATATGCTGGTTACTGATTTGATGAAGAAATCATTTAACCGCACGCGCCCGGGCGATAAATATCCGAATATGATTTATCCGGTATCGCCAACAACTGATATGTCAATGCCTTCGGGCCATACCAGTATGGCGTTTGCAACAGCAACAACATTGTCATTACAATACAAAAAGTGGTATGTTACTGTGCCTGCTTATGCATGGGCGGCTTCGGTAGGGTATTCACGCATGTATTTAGGTAAACATTACCCCTCGGATGTGTTGGGCGGAGCGGCGTTAGGGATAGGAGCGGGTTATGCAAGCCATTGGCTTAACCGAAAGTTATTTAAACGCTACTACACCACACCAAAGCCCTATGCGCAATAAGTTTTATATTTTATTAGTACTCATTTTTAGCATACATAACGCCATTGCACAAAAAGGCCCGGTAAGTTACCGGGTCATTTTTATTGGTGACGCCGGTGAAATGGACAAGCAGCAGGAAGCTGTGCTTGCCCATGCAACAGCGCAAACTATACCCGGTAAAAGTATGGTTATGTATTTGGGCGATAATATTTACCCGCACGGCATGGGTTTGCCGGGTAGCCCGGAGCAAAAGCAAACCGAGGATATTTTACGGTCACAATACCAGCCATTCAGGGCTAAAGGCGTACCGGTTTATTTTATTCCGGGTAACCATGATTGGGACAGGATGGGTCCGCAGGGGCTGGCCAAAATAAAACAGCAATGGGCTTTTTTGGATGCGCAGCAGGATAGCCTGCTTAAACTTGTTCCGCGCGATGGATGCCCTGACCCAGTAGAGATCAACCTTACAGATAGCCTTACCATTATTGCTTTCGATAGCGAGTGGTGGCTTTTCCCCTTTAGTAAAGATAACCCTGAGGCCGAGTGCGATTGCAACAGCCGCCAGGATATTCTGGCACGAATGCAGCAGTTGTTCGATAAAAACAAAGGTAAAACGATATTGCTGGCATCGCACCACCCTTTTAAAACCTATGGTACACATGGCGGATACTTTTCGCTGAAGGATCATATTTTTCCGCTGACTGCCGCAAAGAAGAATCTATACATCCCGTTGCCGGTAATCGGTTCATTGTACCCCATGCTGCGCACGCTTTTCACTAACCCTGAAGATACCGGGCATCCGCTGTATAAAAACATGATACAGAGTGTTGATAGGGTCTTTAATGGTTATCCCGATCTGATACACGTTGCAGGGCATGAGCATGGCTTGCAATTTATCAAGAACAAAAAAATGGTACAGGTAGTAAGCGGCGCTGGCGCCAAGCGTACCTATGCCAAAAAAGGTAGATATTCGCTTTTTGCTGATGCTACTCAAGGCTACGTTACTGCCGATATGATGGCCGACAAAAGCATGGTCTTCACCTACTACATTTTTGCGGATCAGGGCGTAAAACAGGCGTTTAAATATACGCAGCCATTTGTAAAGGTTAATTACCGCGATTCGATACCCAAACCGATTGCTGCCGATAGCATGGTGATTGCGGTAAGGCCTGAATACAACAAAGGCGGTAGCATGCACCGCTTTTTCTTTGGTGAAAATTACCGTAAGGAATGGGCCGAGCCAACTAAGCTACCGGTTATCCGCCTGTCGCAAATACATGGAGGCTTAAAACCAACGCAGTTGGGCGGCGGCTATCAATCCAAATCATTACGCCTGGTTGATGGAAACGGCAAGGAATGGGTATTGCGCAGTGTTGAAAAAAGCCCCGAGAAAGTGTTGCCGGGCGAGTTGCAGGAAACCTTTGCCAAGGATTGGGTGAACGATGCCATGAGCGCGCAGCATCCGTATTCGGCATTAATAATACCACCTTTGGCTGATGCGGCGAAAGTGCCCCATGCTAACCCGATTATCGGCATCGTATCGCCGGATAAAAATTTGGGTAAGTATGGAGCCATATTCAACAACATGGTATGCTTGTTAGAGGAGCGCGAGCCTATCGGCGACTCAAAAAATACGCTGAAAACCATCAAGGCACTTAATAAAGACAACGACAATAAGTTTGACGCCCGCGAATTTGTACGTGCCCGTTTGCTCGATTTGCTGGTAGGCGACTGGGACCGCCATGAAGATCAATGGCGCTGGGCCGAAAAGAAACAAGGTGATAACACAGTTTATACAGCCGTTCCGCGCGACCGTGACCAGGCTTTATATGTGAACGAAGGCTTATTTCCAGGTATTGCGGGGTTGCCTTGGGTGGTACCTACCCTGCAGGGCTTTGATAGCGATATACCATATGTGAAATGGTCGATTTTCAAATCGAGATTTTTAAATATGTATCCGCAGGCTAACTTTAGTTACCAGGAGTGGATGAAAATGGCAAACGAGTTTGTAGCCGCAGAAAACGACCAGGTACTTGAAGCCGGCTTAAAAAGATTGCCCGCCGAAATCTACGCCATCCGACATGATGAATTGCTGGCCAAGCTCAAAAAGCGCAGGGATAACATACCGGCAGCAATGGCCAGGTACTACAAGTTTGTAAACAAGATTGTTGATATACGTACGACCGATAAAAATGAGCTGGTGGAAATAACTGGCGATACCGCGCGCTCGCTCAAAGTAGTCATCAAAAAAATAAATAAAGATGGCAAAACGGAAGATGTGCTTATGAATAACACATTCGACCATGATATTACCAAAGAGATAAGGCTGTATGTAGAGGATGGTGATGATCATGTGATCATTGATAACAAAACATCGCCAATAAAGCTCAAGGTCATCGGTAAAAAAGGGGATAAGGTTTACGAGATAGCCAATACCACCAAAAGCATCCCGCTTTATAACAAGGGTAACAACATCACATTTAAGGGAGACAGTAGCCGCTTTAAAAAGCATTTAAGGGCTGACAGCGCCAACACAGCCTTTGTACCGGTTGATTTATACAACAAGCTTATACCGCTGGCAACCGGCGCTTTAAATGCCGACGATGGTTTAATATTAGGCCTGGGTTTTAAATACATACACCAGGAGGGCTTCCGTAAGACGCCTTATTATGATGCGCATCAGCTCATGGTGAGTCATTCATTTGCAACAAAAGCTTTCCGTATTAAATATAACGCCGAGTGGATGGAAGCAATTGGAAAAGCCGACATAACTTTGCAGGCGTTAATACAAGCCCCGGATAATACCGCTAACTTTTTTGGTCGTGGTAATGAAACAGATTTTGACCGGGTGGGCAACTGGAAACGCTTTTATCGTACGCGATATAATACCATCGAGATTGATCCGGCCTTGAGGTGGAGAACATCACCGGGTACTTCGGTAAGCATAGGGCCATCGTTTCAGTCTTACCATTTGGATAAAGACGATAATGCCGGCCGTTTTATCAACAATACATCGCTTATCGGCTCATATGATAGCGCAACGGTTGATAAGGATAAACTGCACGCCGGTGTTGTGTTCAACTTTATAAGCGATAAGCGTAATAACCCGGTGCTGCCAACCTGGGGCAACATGGTTAACATTAAAGTGGAGGGATATGCAGGGTTAAACAGCTACTCAAAGTCGTACATACAAATATTGCCAGAAGTGGCCTTTTATAAAAGCCTTACATCAAGCGGCTCAATAGTACTTGCCGACAGGATTGGCGGCGGTGTTACCATTGGTAAAACGGCGTTCTATCAATCATTATTCCTTGGCGGTATTCAAAATTTGCAGGGTTTTCGTCAGTACAGGTTTGCCGGCCAGCATAGTGCCTACAATAACCTGGAACTGCGAATTAAACTGGGCGATTTTGCCAGCTACATACTACCAGGCCAATTTGGCATAACCGGCTTTTTTGATATTGGCCGCGTTTGGGAAAAAGGCGAACAAAGCGATAAATGGCATATTGGCAACGGCGGTGGCATCTATTTTGCACCTGCACGTATGGCCGTTTTACAATTAGTCGCCGGGCATTCTGACGAAGGCTGGTACCCCTACATATCTATGAAATTTAGATATTAAGATAACACACCAATAAAATGCACACCGAAATACTTGAAATAAACCAGGACCAATGCGTTGTTTGCCAGGTTGAAACAAGGCTGTCCTTTAAACCGCTTGTAGATCACCTGCAGGAGCGGTTAAAAACCGAGCATCCTATAAAAGCGCAGTTCTACAAGTTTTTGCTTGAAAAACTGAGCGAGTTACAGGCTACGGATTACATTGTAAAAGTGGCTGAACTGGAGAAATACCAGGAGATGCTGGTACTTATATACACTATACTAACGCCGCTGGTAGCCAGCGAAAAAGAATTTTTTTGGGCGATGAGTACCCCCGTGCCCGATAAGATATTTTTTAGCACCGACGCCTTTTATAACTTTTACACTAATAACGCTGAGGTAGCGCACGTTGAAGGGTTTGAAGAAACGGATCATATTGAGAAAAAACAGCTGCAATTTATTTATCAGCTGATTTTAAAGCGGTTTTACAATTTTACCTCGGTATTTAAGGATGAGAAGGTGTTAACTTACACCGATCCGGTTAGTCACCTAAACAAGTACTTTAGCATACATGCCGACACCAGCTTCATCAATATCTTTGTTGACGGCGAACTGCCCGTGCTCGACTTTGAAAAAATTGGCGAGCAAATGCATGAAGGGCGGGAGCTGGAAATACTCGCCGATATATTGCCGCTGCACCACTTCAGGCTCGAAGGCTTTACTATACTTACACTTACCGATATCACCATGACGCGTGCTATCGATAACCTGCGTTCGGTTTTGGTTGAGCATGCTGACGAACGTGCAGCTTATCCGCTGGTGATCCAATCGTTAAAAACATTGGCGGGCAATGCCGATATTGAGTTTGGCATTATGCCGTTTTTAACGCTTAATGATAAGCTTGTTTTTGACTCGGACGATTGTAAGGACAGCGTGTTGATTGATGCCGCGTCAGAAGCGGGTATTGCCGATGAGGTAATGTACGCCCTGGTTGAAGAATATCGCAAAAATCCGCGCCCTATCATTTATACCAAGATAACCGACGAGAAAGCGGTAGATAACGTGATGCTTCGCATCATTAAACAGGCCGGCATCTGCGCCTACACGCTCATCCCGATTTACTATAACAAAAAGCTGGCGGGTGCTATGGAACTGCACTCAACCAAGGAGTTGATTATTGATGAGGTGCTTTTATCAAAGCTACAACGTGCGCTGCCATTGCTGGCTCAATTGTTTCAGTACAGTATTGACAGGTTTAATTCTGCTATTGATTCCATCCTTAAAGATAAATTTACGGCCCTGCAACCATCCGTACAATGGAAGTTTAATGAGGTAGCGCTTAACTACCTGCGCGGACTAAAAAACAGCGACCGGCTACCGGTTATTGATACCGTGGTGTTTGAAAATATGTATCCATTGTTTGGCGCTATCGATATACGCAATTCAACTATTGAGCGCAACATGGCCCTTCAGGAAGACTTATCGCAGTTGCTCAATATGCTTTGCGATGCGCTTGTAGCGGTGAAAAAGCATGTAGATATGAGCTTGATAGATAAGCTTATATATAATGTTAAGGAATGGAAGGTGCGGATAAGCGATTACACCAACTCTAATGACGAGGTTATGCTTCGGGCGTTTCTGGATAACGAGGTTGATCCGTTGTTAAAGCATATCCGCTCAGGGCACCCGGCAACTGCCGCAGTAATAAACGAATATTTTAATTCGGTACGTGAGGAGAGCGGCATTGCTTACCAGAAAAGGCGTGAACTTGAGGCGTCAATGCAGCTTGTAAACACCTCCGTAAGCCATTACCTGGAAAAAGCCCAAGCTATGTTGCAAAAATCGTATCCGTGTTATTTCAGCAAATTCCGTACGGATGGGGTTGAATATGATATTTACATCGGCCAGGCAATAGCGCCCGAAATGCCGTTTAACGAGGTTTACCTTAAAAACCTACGTTTGTGGCAAATACGCTCAATGGTGGAGATAGCGCGGTTAACCGCCGGGTTATCAAAAAATATGCGAAAGCCGCTGCATACTACCCATATGATATTCATTCATTCAAACCCGATCAACATCAGTTTCAGGAATGATGAGCGGAGGTTTGATGTGGAAGGTGCCTATAACATCCGCTACGAAGTAGTTAAAAAACGGATAGACAAGGTATTGGTTAAAGGTACAGCTGAGCGCCTCACGCAACCGGGAAAAATAGCGCTGGTTTACTTTAACCAGAACGAGGCGGGTGAGTATCTTGAGTACATTCAATATTTACAGGAGCAGGGATATTTAACAGGCGGTGTTGAGCAATTGGATCTGGAAGAATTGCAAGGCGTATCCGGACTTAAAGCGTTACGTGCCACGGTTAATTATGTTGATGCCGAATAATATTACCCTATTGAATAGCATAAAAATAACGCGCTATGCCTAAATCATTTTACCGGTTTTTAGTTATAGCGTTGCTGTATTTAGCGCCGGCGAACCTTTTAGCTCAAACTCTGCAAGATAATGACAGCATTGTTGTAAGCGCAGCGCCCGAGTATAATAAGGTAAGTAAATTGCACCGGTTTTTTCTGGGTAATCATAACCGGGCAATATGGGCGGCACCTGTTAAGCTACGTGTTGTTCATTTATCAACCGAAAAAGGTGGTATGAAAATAGTGCAGCTCGGCGGCGGTATGCAAACCCGGTCGTTACGCTTGCAGGATTCAACCGGCAGGCAATGGGCTTTACGCACCTTGCAAAAATACCCCGACCGCAAGCTGCCCGAAAATCTGAAGAAAACAGTTGCGCGGGATATTTTGCAGGATCAGGTATCGTCAGCTCATCCTTACAGCGCATTGGCCGTGCCGCCGTTGGCCTCCGCCCTGGGTATACCGCATTCCAACCCGGAGATTGTTTACGTAGCCGACGACCCGGCATTGGGCGACTATCGAAAAGATTTTGCTAACCAGGTTTTTTTGTTGGAAGAGCGGGAACCGCTTGATGCCGAAAAAACTTATAATACCGGTAAAGTACAACAAAAAATACGCGACGATAACGATAACAAGGTAGACGAGAAGCTGGTATTACGTGCCCGTTTGCTGGATATGTTGCTGGGTGATTGGGACCGGCACGACGACCAATGGCGCTGGGAAAAGCTTGGGGGTAAAAACGGCGATATTTATAAACCCGTTCCGCGCGACCGTGACCAGGTGTTTTATTATACCGATGGTGTTTTTCCATGGATCGTATCGCACCAATGGCTGGCTTCAAAATTTCAGGGCTATGGTGATCACATCAGGGACATAAAAGGCTGGAACGTGCAGGCGCGTTATTTCGATAGGTATTTCTTAAACAGATTGGATGAGAATGATTGGAAAGAACAAATTGCTTACGTACAAAAAACATTGACCGATGAACTGATCACCGCATCAGTCAAAAGAATGCCTGATACCGTTTACAAGATATCCGGCAACAAAATAGTAGCCAACTTTATATCGCGCCGAAACCTGTTGATGAAGCAGGCTCTGGAATACTACCGATTTATAAGTAAGTATGTAGACATACCGGCAACCGACAAGCACGACGGTTTTGCCATCACCAACAATGCTGACGGCAGTTTGCGGGTTACGGTTAATAAGATCAAGAAGAACGGCAGTGTGGATCATTCCACTTACAAGCGTACCTTTTATCCGGATATTACCAGCGAGGTGAGGCTGTATGGCTTTGATAACAGCGACAGGTTTACCGTTAGCGGATCAACACCTTCAAAAATAAAGCTGCGCATTGTGGCCGGTACTGGTACTGACACCATACGCATAGCTGATAGCCTGCATAACAAGAAGAATATCTATGTGTACGATTTAAAGCAGGAAAGCAACGTGTTACCATCCCCCTCTCAAGCCAGGTTAAAGCTGTCAACGGATAGTTCGGTTAACCGTTACGAGCGCGAAAGCTTTAAGTACGACCGCTTTGCCATCATAACCCTGGCCAACTACGGGGTTGATAAGGGTATCTCGCTGATTGGTGGTTTCTCTTACGAAAAACACGGCTTCCGTAAAGAGCCATACGCGTATAGGCACGAATTCCTGACGGAATACTCACTGGCGCGAAAATCATTTGTGTTTACTTATACCGGCGATTTTATCAAGCTATTTGGTAATACCAACCTGATGGTTAACCTCAAAGCGCGGGGGCCTAATAACGTAAGTAACTTTTTTGGTTTGGGTAACGAGAGTATATTTGTTAACCGAGGACGGCGCGAGATCGGTTATTACCGTAACCGCTATGATTTAATAACCGGCGATGTATCGCTTTATCAAAACATAAACAAATGGCGTTTCAGCGCTGGGTTGGCCGGGCAGTTTTATACCGCATCGAAAAATAATAACGAACGGAAATTTTTAAATTTGTATGATCAGCAAAACCCGGATCAGCAGGTATTTGCCGACAGGGCTTATGCCGGTTTCATAACAAATGCCGGGTTAGATACGCGTAATAAAGCACTGATTCCTACGCAAGGTGTGTTTTGGAATACCACTTTTTCGGGCTATGCAGGGGTAAGCGGCGGGCATAATAAATATATGCAGCTGCAATCGGAGTTTGGCTTTGTTGTTAACCCGGATCGTGATTCGGTTTGGGTGATTATAAACCGCACCGGCGGCGGCCGTATTTTTGGTGATGCGGAATATTTCCAAAAAGTGAAGTTAGGTGGCCTGGCTAACCTGCGCGGCTTCCATACTAATCGTTTCACAGGCGAAACCATGCTTTACAATAATCTGGAAACCCGTATAAAGTTATTTGATTTCAACTCCTATCTGCTTCCCGGTTCGTTTGGCTTGATCGGGTTTACGGATGCCGGCAGGGTATGGTCGCCCGGCGAAAATTCAGATAAAATACACGTTGGCTACGGCGGTGGCTTGTATTTGATACCTGCCCGATTAGTGCTTATCGAGGCTACAATGGGTTTTTCGCGTGAGGGTGCCATCCCTTATATCTCCCTGGGCATGCATTTTTAATAAGGATTTGAGGCTATAAAGCCAATTGATGCAATAGTTGCTAAAACATTTTAAATATTTGTAAAAAGATTTCTTTAAAGTGTATCAATTACAATAAATTTGAAATTCAACCATTGTGTATTATAATTATATTTTATTTTGCTTTTTAGTACTTAATTGATTTAATAGTCGCCACTGCTTGAGAGCAAAACCATATAAACCTTAACAATTTTTTAGATCTAATATCCCGTCAAATGTCGAAGAAGAGGCTGTCAATAGTTGATATAGCAAATAACCTTAATATATCTAAAACCACGGTATCATTTATACTTAACGGTCGTGCTAAAGAAAAGCGCATCAGTACCGATATGGTTGAGAAGGTGCTTAAGTACGTTAAAGAAGTTGGTTATAAGCCAAATTCACTTGCCAAAAGTTTGCGTACCGGTAAATCAAACACTATTGGGCTTATTGTTGAGGATATTTCTAACCCGTTCTTTGGTTCAATTGCCCGTTTGATAGAAGATAAGGCCTATAAAAACGGTTACAAAATTATTTATTGCAGCACGTATAACGATACGCAGAAGACCAAGGATATGATCAATATGTTTCGCGACAGGCATGTTGACGGCTATATTATAGCCCCGCCGCAAGGGGTGGAAGAGGATATAGCTTCGCTGATCACCGAGTCGATGCCTGTGGTATTGTTTGACCGCTATTTGCCGACTATTGATACCGATTACGTGGTGGTGAACAATCAGTTCAGCGCCTATAATGCCACGCAATACCTGGTAGGGCAGGGCTATAAAAACATAGCGCTGATAACCTTTGCTAACGACCAGACCCAAATGGTTGACCGTATAAAAGGTTACCAGATGGCGCTAAAGGAGCATGGTCTGAAACAACTGATTAAGGAGTTACCTTTTGCTGAAGATCTGACGGAATCTATCACCGCGTTCCTGAAATCGCGCAAAGGTATTGATGCTGTATTGTTTGGCACTAACCGCGATGCTACCTATGGTATTAAAATAATGCACAGCCTTGGCATTCGTATTCCTGAGGATATAGCCGTTATCTCATTTGATGATTCGGACGCTTTTGAACTTCATTCGCCGCCAATTACTACCGTAGCGCAACCTATTGAGGATATGGCCGAGCACATAATCACCATTTTGCTTGATAAGCTGAACAATAACGGCGTAGGTACTAAAAATCAATCCATCGTATTACATACTGATTTAGTGGTAAGAGGCTCATCGCAACCTGCAAAAAAGTAGTGTTACATAGTTTTTATAGCAAGGTCTTTAAAGCGGCTTAGCAACGTTTGAAGCAGGCGGCTTTTAAAACCGGCTTCCGCGTAAATATTGGTTATCCACACCAGTATCTTGAGTTCGATGTTATCAGCAGCGAACGAGTTGATCAACAATTCGGGCGGTAAATTTTTAACGGTGTCGCTTTCTTTGCCAACTTCCTCTTCAACTATTTTGCGGATGGCCTCAATATCAGTATCAATTGCTACTTTAAAAATGATCTCCGTTTTTAAATAATCATTGCTCAGCGTCCAGTTCACTAACCTGCCTGATAACAGGTCGCCGTTAGGAATAATTACCTCGCTGCCCTGTGGCGTGAGCATTTTGCTGGAGCGTATGCCTATATCCTGCACTTTGCCTTTTTTATCAGCTAACTCTATGTAATCACCAATACGGAAAGGCTTTTCAAAAATCAAGATGATGCCTGATACGAAGTTATTCACAATGTTCTGCATACCTAAACCAATACCTACCGATAGGGCTCCCAAAACAACCGTCAACTTATCCAACGGAATGCCTGAGGCTGTAACCGCCAATAGTACACCAATGATGACGATAATGAGTCGTATCAGCGCCAGTTTTGAGCCTTTATGCTCTATTTTATCATTAATGTTGCTGCTGATACCGCCTTCACCAAATAGTACGCCTACGTGTTTTTGCAGCATATTGGCCAGGTAAACAATTACAGCAAAAAACAGCACATTGCTTAGTGTAAATTTAACGCTTCCAAAGGCGCGCTCCTTTATCAGCACCTGTTGTATGAAGGCGTAAATACCACCAGCTATGCTTAGGTTGATCATAAACACAAGCAGCCATAATATAACAGCTACAACCGTTAATGCTTTTTTAAACGATGCGCGTGAACGGTTAATGTTTATCCGGGAAAATATTCCTTCGGAGCAGGCGCTTACCTTTATTTGTAGTTCAAGGGCATCAGTTAATATTTGTATAAACACTGCCAGGCCTATTACCTGCGCAATGCCTATTATGGCTGTAGTGCTGTACACTTTTGCCAAGCTTATGCGGCCAAGTATGTTCAGTAAAACGGCAAGGGCATTGAGGAAGATGAAAATATACAGAACCGGATTGGTGAGCCTTTTAGCAACACCCTCATTACGTAACCGCCGGATAAATACAACTCCACCATATATGGCGATAACATTTAAGCCTATTAACCATAGCCGCATCCAAACGGCATCCTGCACTATGGATGTGCTGAGCACAATAACCGCGTACAAGGCAATAATCAGCAGCCAATATCTGGTATCCTTCCGGTTGAGATTTTGCCAAAAGAGTATAGTTAACGCAGCTAATGATACGAACTGTGTTAGCTCGATATAAAGCGACGGCGAATCGGGCTCAAAAAGCGGTGCCAGGTTTAGCACTACAATCAGCGCCGCCAGTACGGGGTATGGGCGAATGTACTTAAAACTTAGCTCACCCGTTTTTTCCCGCAGATCCGGTTTTTGTATTTTTTTGAAGTTACGAAAAACCCATAAGTAAAAAGCAATACCCGTAATAATTAGCAGCACGCGGTTATCCCACGATGAGTCAAAAAAGTAGCCTAATATTTTGTTGTGCCCTTTAAAGGACGACCTGAACAGTTTCAGCAGGTCGTTATTTTCACTTTTTGTTGGGGCCGACCATATATACGGTACTTCGCGCCCAATGGCACTACGCCCTGATTGTTGCAGCCGTTCATCAATGGTTCCCTGCATGTCGTTAACCGTGAGGTACAATGCCGACACATCAGCAAGCAATGTGCTCACGGTATCCAGCCCGGTGCTGGTAACCTTGCCTGCACCTTGTAACCGCAATTTTATGTCGGCCAATTGAGCGGTGTACAGCCGTTTTTGAGTAGTATCCTTATTATCAACAGTAAGCAACGAATCATTGCTGAGCGCTACTACTTTATCCGCCCGCTGCTGCAGGTCGTTATTAAGCTTGGTTAAACGTGCCTGCCAGTCGGTGAGCTTTGATTGGGCATTCTTCAAAATCAGGTTATAACTCAACAGGCTTTTGGTGTCAATTACTTTTTTAGGTATAGCGAGATCTGCTTTTACCGGGCTGATGCTGGTTTTAACATCATTTAAGCCATTCTTTATATCGTCAATCCGATAACCTTTTTTATTTGCTGCATTAATTTCGGTTATGGCTGCCTGCGCCTGTTGTATTTTAAACAACAGGGTATCAGGTATGGTATTTACAGTATCGGCACCTGTAGGTTTGTTTTGCGCCGCCGCTGTGAGGGACATAAAGGCAAAAGATGCCAATGCCATCATCACTAAAAAAACAAAAAGTATAAAATTGCTTTTAACGCTATGTGTGCCTTTTTTTACCATAATAAACCAAGTAATTATAACCTGAAGTATAAAACTTGTTTAAATGGTAATGGTTTTCTTAATATGAAGTATAGTTAAATTAAGGGTTAAACAGACGATTGCTTTTTTACAAAATCAAAACAAGTTAACCACACAGCAATACCTAAAAATTATACCTTTACCATCTTGTTAAAACTCATGATATTGATACATGGTTAAATTCAACCGTTTTACACTGAGCAATGGCCTGAGGGTAATTGTTCATGAAGATAATACCACGCCTATGGCTGTGGTGAATATATTGTACGATGTGGGCGCACGCGACGAAAACCCTGAACAAACCGGTTTTGCCCATTTGTTTGAGCATTTGATGTTTGGTGGTTCGGTTAATATACCGGTTTATGATGAACCCCTGCAACGCGTAGGTGGTGAAAACAACGCATTTACCAGCAACGATATTACCAACTATTATATCACGCTGCCATCGGCCAATCTGGAAACAGCCTTTTGGTTGGAAAGCGACCGCATGCTGAGCCTGGCGTTTAGCGATAAAAGCCTTGAGGTGCAGCGTAACGTGGTGATTGAAGAATTTAAGCAGCGTTACCTCAACCAGCCTTACGGTGATGTGTGGTTAAAGCTGCGGCCGTTGGTTTATAAGCAGCATCCTTACCGCTGGGCTACAATTGGGCAAGAGATAGCCCACATTGCCGATGCGAAAATGGAAGATGTAAAAGCTTTCTTTAAAAAGCATTACAACCCGCAAAACGCCATTATGGTAGTTGGGGGCGATGTAACTACCGAGCAAGTGAAGCAGCTTGCTGAGAAATGGTTTGGGCCAATACCTGCCGGCGAAAAATATAACCGCAACCTGCCTGTTGAGCCGGAACAATATGATGAACGCCGCGAAACGGTTACCGCAAAAGTGCCGCTCAATGATGTTTATATCGCGTTCCAGATGTGTGGCAGGCTGGATGAAGGGTTCCATGCGGCAGAGTTGATATCCGATATTCTTTCGCGCGGTAATTCATCAAGACTGTACCGTAACCTGGTTAAGGAGAAACAGTTGTTTAGTGAGGTACATGCCTACATAACCGGCAGCCTGGATAAGGGCATGTTTATAGTTGAGGGTAAGCCCCTGGAAAATATTACCATTGAAGCTGCCGAGGCTGCTATATGGCAGGAGCTCGAGCGTATTAAAACAGAAGTTATTGCCGCCGACGAACTGACCAAGGTGCAGAACAAAACCGAGTCGACCATGGTGTTTTCAGAAATGGCACTGCTTGAAAAGGCAATGAACCTGGCCTGGTTTGAGTTGCTGGGCGATGCTGAAATGCTGAACCACGAAACAGACAAGTTTTTAGCCGTAACACCTCAGCAAATTAAAGAACAGGCTAACCTGATTTTTAGAAAAGATAATTCATCAACCCTGATTTACCTGGCCGAAAAGTCAGTTAACAGCAATGAACTGGCCGTTAGTGAGTAGTTTGCAGTTGCCGGTTAGCAGTTTAAAGTTGCCGGTTTGCTATTGCTGATTTGCAATTACTAATGATTATGACCAATGTCTATTGACTAATGCCGAATGACCAAATGACAGACAGAACAACAGCGCCTGAATTTCAGGCGATAAATGATATAAGTTTAATTGAGCCGCGGCATATAAAGCTGGCTAACGGCTGCAACGTGTTTTGCTTTAACAGCGGCGGGCAGGAGTTACTGCGCGTAGAATGGATTTTTGGCAACCTGCGCTTCAATACCTCCAAGCCTTTGCTCAACCAGGCTATCATGGCTTTGCTAACTGAGGGAACACAGAAATATACATCGGCGCAAATTGCTGATAAGATTGACTTTTACGGTGCTTTTTTACAGGCCGATTATGGCTTTGACCATTCACAGGTTACGTTGTTTAGCCTTAATAAGCATTTGAGCCAAACGCTGCCAATGGTAAAAGAGGTGTTAACTAATGCCATTTTTCCGCAAAAAGAGGTAGATACATACGTGCGAAACCAGCAGCAAAAGTTGCAGGTAAGCTTGCAAAAAAATGATGTGGTTGCCCGCCGGGTATTTAATAAAGCTTTGAATGGCGATACAATTTATGGCTTTGCCGCAGAAGCTGCCGAATACCAGGCGCTTAACCGTAGCGATTTACTGGAGCATTATAAACAAATGTTCCGCCCCGATAATTGTACGTTGATTATAGCCGGTAAGATAGAAGAAGAGGCTTTAGGCATGATCAACGATCTGTTTGGCAAAAGCTGGGAAAGCGCCGGTGAAAAACCTGACACTACCCAGCCGGAGGTGGCACGTAGTGCAGAGCATTTATACTACGTAGAAAAAGCCGATGCCTTACAATCAGCTTTACGTTTAGGTGTGCCTGCGGTTAACCGTACCCATTCGGATTTCCCTGCACTACAAGTGCTAAATACAGTTTTGGGTGGTTACTTTGGATCCAGGCTGATGGCTAATATTCGTGAGGATAAGGGTTATACCTACGGTATCGGCTCAGGTATAAGCTCGTTAAAGTATAGCGCAACCTGGTTTATCGCATCAGAAGTAGGTGCTGATGTTTGCAAGGCCGCCATTGCCGAGGTTGAGAAGGAATTGGACTTACTTAAATCAGAGGTGATTGGAGAGGATGAACTGGCGCTGGTGAAAAATTATATGCTTGGCTCATTATTAGGTAGCCTCGAAAATATATTCTCGCATGCTGATAAATTTAAGAACGTTTACTTTGCCGGTTTGGACCTCGATTATTATAAACGTTACACCGAAAAAGTGAAAGCTGTTACCGCTGAAGAGTTAAAAGCATTGGCCGGTCAATACCTTAATTTTGATAACTTTTATAAGGTTATTGTAGGTAAGTATTAATTCTTGATAGATTAAAACCTCAGAAAGGCGGACAAAACCGTTCGCCTCTATAAAGTTAAAAAATTTTTCATTATCACCCCAAAGCAATTTTAGGTGTGGTAGCATCGAATTAGCTACCCACCATTCGGAAATTCAAAATAAAATCTTACCTTTGCCCGGCAAATAATAACTCCTAAAATTATTTGCTATGCAGCCAGACTCCTCAAAATTTGTCGCCGAAGGTTTAACGTATGATGATGTATTGCTGTTACCGGCATACTCAGAAATACTGCCCCGCGAAGTTGACACATCCTCTTATCTTACTAAAAAAATAAAGCTGAACGTACCGTTGGTTTCCGCCGCTATGGATACCGTTACCGAGGCACAATTGGCCATTGCCATCGCGCAGGCGGGCGGCTTAGGTATGCTCCATAAAAACATGAGCATACAGCGCCAGGCTGATGAGGTACGCAAGGTAAAGCGCTCCGAAAGTGGTATGATACAGGATCCGGTTACACTTAACGAGAACGCTTTGTTAGCTGATGCTTTTAAAATTATGCGCGAGTTTCGCATCGGTGGTATACCTGTAGTGAGCGATAAAGGCGAGCTTAAAGGCATCATCACAAACCGCGACCTGCGTTTTGAAAAGGACGCTAACAAAAAGGTAGAGGATGTGATGACCAAAAACAACCTGATTACCGCGCCGAAAGGTACTACACTTATTCAGGCTGAAGAAATATTGCAGCAGCATAAGATTGAAAAGCTGCCGGTGGTTGATGAGAACGGTGTGCTGATCGGCTTAATTACCTTTAAGGATATTCAGAAATTTAAAAATTATCCAAACGCTTGTAAGGATGAGCATGGCCGCTTGCGTGTTGGCGCTGCGGTAGGCGTAACCGCCGATACTATGGATCGCGTGGATGCGCTGGTTAAAGCCGGTGTGGACGTAATAGCTATTGATACGGCTCACGGCCATTCAAAAGGAGTAATTGATAAACTGAAAGAAGTTAAAGCCAAATACCCTGACTTGCAGGTGATAGCCGGTAACATTGCCACAGGCGATGCCGCTAAAGCCCTTGCCGAAGCTGGCGCTGATGCGGTTAAAGTAGGTATTGGTCCGGGTTCAATATGTACTACCCGTATCATTGCCGGCGTAGGTGTACCACAACTATACGCCGTTTACGAGTGTGCCAAAGCCCTTGAGGGTACAGGTGTACCGGTAATTGCCGATGGCGGTATAAAGCATACAGGTGATATTGCTAAAGCTATAGCAGCCGGTGCAAGCTCTATTATGGCAGGTTCGTTGTTCGCAGGTGTTGAGGAGTCGCCGGGCGAGAGCATAATTTATGAGGGCCGCCGCTTCAAATCATACCGGGGTATGGGTTCAATAGAGGCTATGGAGCAAGGATCAAAGGATCGTTATTTTCAGGATGTTGAGGATGATATCAAAAAACTGGTACCGGAAGGTATTGTAGGCCGTGTGCCATACAAAGGTACTTTGGCCGAAATAGTTTACCAATATGTAGGCGGTTTGCGCGCCAGTATGGGTTACTGCGGCGCTAAAGATATACCAACACTGCAAAAAGCTAAGTTTGTACGTATCACAGCGTCGGGTATTCGCGAGTCGCACCCGCACGATATTACCATTACTAAAGAGGCACCAAACTATACCCGTTAATCAGGTATAGTTTAGTCCATAAAAAAATCCCTTACCGTTATGGTAAGGGATTTTTTCGTTTAAGGCTTTCGCCTCTATCTGTAAAAGTAAAATTATCTGGTTGTTGCTTTGGCATCTTTAGCTACAACCTCACCCACAATAATTAAATTTTTCTGAGGGGTTTTAGCGTTTGAGGTTACCACAATGGTTTTGCTGAACGGAGATACAGCGGCTGCGTTGTAAGTTACTTTGATATTTCCTTTTTCGCCTTTTTTAACAGGAGTTTTAGTGAAATCAGCAATAGTACAACCACATGTTGGCCTTACATCAGCAAGTATAAGCGGCTCCTGGCCTACGTTGGTAAACACAAATACGGTTGAAACCGGTGTGCCCTGAGGAATTTTACCGAAATCGTGTTTCTCCTCAACAAACTTAAATTCAGGTTTAGTGTCCTGCGCGGAAGCGGTTAAGGCAAAGCCAAATACAACAGCGCATATCATTAATAACTTTTTCATATTCACAATAGTTGGTGTAACAAATATACTGGTTTAATTGATAACCAAGATTAATTGACGGTTGTTTGATTGTAAAATATAAAATTACAAAATAGAATTTTATAATTTTACCGCTCAAACGGAATTTTATATGTCAAAAACTGCCCTCTATACCGCCGGAAATGATGATGCTGCCGAGCTCAGTTTTGATGATTTTAAAAAGATCGTCATTAATGATTACCGTATAGCCTTTGAAAGCAGGCAGGCAAGTTTGCTTGGCCGCCGCGAAGTACTTACGGGCAAGGCTAAGTTTGGCATATTTGGCGACGGTAAGGAGGTGGCGCAAATCGCCATGGCCAAGGCATTCCGTAACGGCGACTGGCGCGCGGGTTACTATCGCGACCAAACCTTCATGTTCGCTACGGGCATGAGTAATCTTAAAGAATTCTTCGCGCAATTGTACGCGCACCCGGATATTGATAAAGAACCTGCATCGGGCGGCAGGCAAATGAACTGCCACTATGCTACCCGTTTTGTAAATGAGGACGGATCGTGGATAAACCAGGTGGAGAATATGAATTGCTCGTCAGACATGTCGACAACCGGGGGGCACTTGCCGCGTTTGCTGGGTTTAGCATATGCATCAAAACTATACCGCCTAAACCCTGAGCTTAGCCAGTACAATAATTTTTCGGTAACCGGTAATGAAGTTGCTTTTGGTACTATAGGTAACGGTTCAACATCCGAAGGTTTGTTTTTCGAAACCTTTAACGCCGGCGGTGTTCTGCAAGTACCTATGGCCATCTCCGTATGGGACGATGCATATGCTATTTCGGTACCGGCAAGTTTACAAACCACTAAGGAGGATATTTCTGAAGCCTTGCAAGGATTTCAGCGCGAAAAAGGAACTAATGGTTACGAGATATTTAAAGTACGCGGGTGGGATTATGTTGCCCTTTGCGAGACTTATCAATATGCTATCCGTATCTGCCGCGAACAGCACGTGCCGGTACTGATACACGTTACCGAGATGACGCAGCCGCAGGGCCACTCCACCTCTGGCTCGCATGAACGTTATAAATCAAAAGAGCGCCTGGCCTGGGAAGATGAGTACGACTGCCTGAAGCAGATGCGCAAATGGATGCTGGAAACAGCCATTGCCACTGCGGAGCAATTAGACGAATTGGAAGCCGATGCTAAAAAACATGTTCGTGATTGCCAGCGTGAGGCCTGGAACGAGCTGAATACCGAGATAAACGCCGAGATGGATGAAGCTGTTAAGCTGATAGACCGGTTGGCGCAACAATCATCCGCAAGGACGGAGTTATTTGATGTTATTAATCATTTACGTGCCGAGGTAGATCCCGGACGTAAAGATATGACCACCGCTATACGCAGGGCGTTGCGCTTAACGCTGAATGAACAATTGGCTGAGCGTACGCCATTGTTGAATTGGCTCTCTAATGAGAATGCTAAGAACAGTGAGCGTTACAACACTAAATTGTTTTCAAATACACCTCACTCGCCGCTAAAGGTTGACGTTGTGGCTGCTGAATATGCCGATGACGTGAAAATGATTGACGGCCGGGAGATACTTAACGCTTGCTTTGATGCCAATTTTGAGCGCGATGCGCGTATTGTTGCCTTTGGTGAAGATGTTGGCGCTATTGGAGACGTAAACCAGGGGTTTGCAGGTTTACAGAGCAAGTACGGCGATCTGCGCATTACGGACACGGGGATACGCGAATCAACCATCATAGGGCAGGGCATAGGGTTAGCCATGCGTGGATTAAAGCCTATTGCCGAAATACAGTATATGGATTACCTGCTGTATGCCTTGAACGTATTGAGCGACGATCTGGCAAGTTTAAGCTATCGTACCGCAGGCGGGCAGAAAGCGCCTGTTATTGTACGTACGCGCGGCCACCGTTTAGAGGGTATATGGCACTCCGGCTCACCAATGGGTATGATATTGCACTCAATGCGAGGCTTACATATATGTGTACCGCGTAACATGACGCAGGCTGCCGGTATGTATAATACCTTGCTCCGTGGCGATGAGCCAGCCTTGGTGGTTGAAAGCCTTAACGGTTACCGCCTCAAAGAAAAATTACCGGCTAACATTGGCGAATTTACCGTGCCGCTTGGTAAAGCTGAAGTGTTGAATGAGGGTACCGATATTACGGTAGTATCATACGGATCAACACTGCGTGTGGTGCAGGAAGCACTGCCTGAACTGCAAAAGCTTGGCGTGAGTGTAGAAGTAATAGATCCGCAAACGCTTTATCCGTTTGATCTGGACAATGCTTGCGGCACATCCCTGCAAAAAACCAATAAGCTGCTGGTGGTTGATGAGGATTTGCCCGGAGCGGCTTCGGCTTATATTTTACAGCAGATTTTGGAAAACAAAAAAGGATATTATTATCTGGATGGCCAGCCAAAAACATTGACTGCTAAGGAGCACCGCCCGCCTTATGGCTCTGATGGCGACTATTTTACTAAGCCCAATGTTGACGATGTGATTGAAGCGGTTTATTCCATGGTTAGCGAAAGCAACCCAAATAAATTTCCGCCGATATTTTAAAATTCTATATTTGCGCGGAATTTTAAAAACTTATCACAACCATGACTAAATTTTGCAAAGTTGTGTTGGCACTGGTGTGCTTTTACACAACTGCCTCGGCGCAAACAAAAAACACAAACGAATTCGGCATTCAAATCGGTATTAACGGTTCAACTGTAAACGCTGATGGTATGACCAACAGTAACTACCGCACCGGATTCAATGCCGGTGTATCAATCGATCATTACTTTTCAGAAAGCTGGAGTATTAAAGGAAAATTACTTTACGATCAGAAAGGTTGGGACAGGGGATACCTGGCAACGCCGGGAGAAACCTATTACACCAATTACCGGTTAGATTATTTAACTATTCCCGTTTTGGCTAACTGGCATTTTGGCCGTACTAAAAACTGGTATCTGAACTTTGGCCCTTACACAAGCATCTTGCTCAGCGCATCGGAGACGGAAGGTGGTATGGACCTTAAGCCGTTTATGAGCGGTGCTGAATTTGGGCTTGATCTGGGTATCGGCGTGAAAATACCTGCCAGTGACAAGATTAAATTCTTTATTGAACTAAACGGGCAGGGCGGACTCAGCGATCTGTTCAAAGATAATAGCGGTTCTGCCGTTCGTAGCACGGTATCAAGCATCAACGTTGGTATCAACTTTTAAAGACAACATTCAACCCATTAATAGTGCCCTCCTGATATATTGGGGAGGGCATTGTTGTTTTATAAAATTATGGTAGCAAAAGCGATCCAAATAAATTTCCGCTAACATCTTAAAATGATATATTTGGTCTATAAACTTTAAAACTTATCATGAAATTTCTTTTTAACATAGTGCTGGCACTTGTGTGTCTTTACTCATCGTCATCTGCACAAACAAAAAATTCTAATGAATTTGGCGTTCAGTTTGGCATGAATGCGTCACGCTTGAATTCCGACGTTACAAATAATACTCACTATAAAGTTGGTTTTAACGCGGGCGTTTCAATAGATCATTACTTTTCTGAAAGCTGGAGCGTTAAGGCGAAGGTTCTATATGATCAAAAAAGTTGGGAAGGCTTGTCTTTATTAATGAAGGGCGTTTTATATAACGCCCAATATGATTTAAATTATTTAACCGTTCCTGTTTTAGCCAACTGGCACTTTGGCCGTACGAAAAATTGGTACCTGAATTTTGGCCCATATACAAGTATATTATTAGATGTTGAGGAAGTAGGATCTGACAGGGATGTTAAATCCGGATTAAACAATATCGATCTTGGTCTTGACTTAGGTATCGGCTTTAAAATTCCGGTTTCAAATAAAGCTAAACTCTTTTTTGAACTTAATGGTGAAAAAGGATTAACCGATGTTGCTAAGGAGGGTTCAGGTCCAGCATTTCAAAACAACGTTTCGAGCATTAGTATCGGGTTGAATTTTTAAAAGAGTATTTATTCAGGGTATTGTTGTTCCCATTAAAGGTATCGCATCCGGACCTTTTATTTCTGAATGAGTACGTAAATTCAGTAAACCATCGCTATCCACTGTGTATATTCAATAATTTTAAACAATATAGTTATATCGTTTCTTTTTTAAACAGGAGGCATATGAAATTAGGAGAAGAAATACTAAAGGTTCTTAATAAAATATATGAACCTGATACAATGGTTGAGAAGCGATTTAAACGCTACGATATCGCTTTTAAAACGGATGGTTATGGCCGGCCGATTCTTTTATTTTTTGGAGAGAAGGATGAGAGGGGACATATTAAAGGCGAACGCTTTGCCCGCCGCTTAATCACCGCGCCTGATGGCACAGTGATTAAGGATCATTGGGAAAATAAGGGCCGGTCTACCTGAATGTGCAAAAGTGTTTTGCTTGGCTACCCATAAAATTTATTTAATTTGCGCCCGTTTTAAACAAGAAATATATTTTATGGATAACAGCACATTTTCAACTATATCAACCGTAATTAAAACCCGCCGCACCATTAAGCCGGGTATGATGAACGGTCAAAAAATCCCAAATGGCCATGTTGCCGCTATACTTGAGCTGGCCGACTGGGCACCGACCCATGCCTTTACTGAACCATGGCGTTTCGTGATCTATGAAGATCCTACAGCGTTTTGTAAACAGCATGCCGAGTTATACAAAACGCATACACCTGCAGAAAACTTCAAAGAGGCTACTTACACCAATCTGCAAAATATAGGTAACAATGCATCACACGTAGTAATTGCTATTATGAAGCGCGGAAGTAACCCAAATATTCCTGCATTGGAGGAGATTGCAGCCGCATCTGCATCGGTACAAAACATTTTATTAGCGGCTACATCATTAAACATCGCTTCTTTTTGGAGCACCGGAGGTATGACCCTGAAACCGGCGATGAAAAACTTCCTCGAGCTTGGTGAGGAGGATGCTGTATTAGGCTTACTATATCTGGGTTATACGGATAACCAGCCAGAGGGGCGCCGTACAACACCGTTGGAGCAAAAAGTTAAATGGGTAAAATAATCACGTTTTATTAACCTATTCGTTTGAAATAGCCTTAAAAGAAATTAAATTTCCTTTAAGGCTATTTTGTGTAAATTGGATGACAATAAATTACCGCATTGTGCGTATATTTGTATAACAATTTACACAAGTACAATCCTTTCTGACCTAAATCTCAACGCTTTTAAAATTATTAACTGAACTAATTTTAATTGAATATGAGAAAATATTTTTTGTGGGCAATTTGCAGTCTTTTAATTGTGTTTTCAATAGCTTTTATAAGCTGGAGCCCCGCTTCAAGCGATAAAAGGTTAAATGATGTTAAAGTTGCCTCAACCTCGAAACATACTGCCTCGCTAAGCGAATTATATAGCCAGTATGTTACCGATATTTATAATACCGCGCAGTTACAGCTTACCGGTATGGATGCCCTCGTTTTTCAAAAAGCCATAACAGGTTATATTAACCTTAAAACGGCGCACAAGCTGCCTGAAAACAGTAACGTGATCACTGTGGTCGATTTCAATAAATCAAGCCGCGAAAAACGTATGTGGATTATTGATGTTGCAGCAAAAAAACTGCTGCTTAATACTTGGGTATCGCACGGGCAAGGTAGCGGTGATGATATGGCTACGGCCTTCTCAAACACTGAGCATTCGCACCAAAGCAGCCTTGGCTTTTATGTAACCGATGATGTTTATGTAGGTAAACATGGCCGTTCCTTACGCTTAAACGGCATGGATGCAGGTTTTAACAGCAATGCGCGTCAGCGTGCTATTGTGGTACACGCTGCAGATTATGTTAGCCAGGCTTCAATTAACCAGTTAGGCCGCTTAGGTCGCAGCCATGGTTGTCCTGCGGTGTCACCTGAAGTTTGCGCAACTGTTATAAACACAATAAAGGGGCAGAACATGCTGTATATCACAGGTAACGATAGCCGCTATGCTTCAAAATACCTTAATGAGAATATAGCTGAAAACTTTTTATTTGCTACCGCTTCTACCCAAAATGTAGCTAAAGTACTTTAATAAAGATACCTCCTAAAAGCAAAAGGTGTAAGTTGATTAAACTTACACCTTTTGCTTTTAAACCAATTTATTGAGTTATACGGTTAACAATTTTTTCATTTGGCCGTATAGTACCACGTCTAAACCATAAACGTCAGGCCTGAATTGTAATTTTCCGCTATCATCAACCCAGCAGGTTACATAGGTTAGATAAACCGGTACTTTGTTTGGCAAATCAACATTGGTTGGCTTATCACTCGGGTTTTCCATTTTGTCAACAATAGTTTTATACTTATCGCCGTTGCCAAACAGGGCTTCCGCAAGTTTTTGGGGCTGTTCAACACGCACGCATCCATGGCTCACCGCCCGCATATTTTGGTTAAATGCATTTTTTGCCGGTGTATCGTGCAAATAAACACTGCTGCCGTTTTTAAACAGGAATTTAATTTTACCCAAAGCGTTTTGATCACCAGGGCGCTGCTTGAAAGTATATTCGGTTTTTGAAGCGCTCCCCCAATCAATGGTTTCCGGGTCTTCAACCTTCTGTCCGTTGCGGTAAACATCAATTCCTTTATTATCCAGGTAATACGCGTCCTGTGCCGCTTCAACCATAATTTCTTTAGAGGCTATACTGGTTGGGATATTCCACACCGGGTTAACCTGTACCGTGTATATCTGGCTGCTAAGCTGCGGCGTTTCACGTGAAAACGGACGATCAATCTTATCGCTTTCATCATACTCCACCAGGCTAACTTCTTTATCCATATTACGGCCCTCACCCACACACACTTTCATGTTTAAGGCTGATTTGCCGTTTTCCATCACATCTAAACGGTAATCAGGAATATTTACGATCACGAATTTTTTAGCATCAGGTTTGTTTTTCCAGCGCAGGCGCTCGAGGTTAACTGCTAAGTAGCGCTCGCTCTCCTCCGGCGTCATGCCTGGTGCCTGTACTTTGTCTGCCAGCGCTTTTTGCAATGCCTTGTATTGCGCGCTTTTTGGCTGTATGCTGTCCAAATAATTTTTTAATTCCTTTACGGCAAAAACGCTTTTCATTGACGTGCTGTCAGGGCGCTTTGTCTCGGTATAGTAACGCTGGTATATCTTACGCGGACTGATCAACCCGTATTGTAATGCGTTTGAATATCTGATCAATGAATTCGCGGTCAATAATTCCAGTTTAGCAAGTGTGTTATATGCCGTATTAACATCTTTTACGGTCTTTTTATCTTTAACGCGTGTTATCAGCGCTTTTATGCTATCTGCACGGAATATTTGTGGGTTAATACCGTGCTGGGCTGAATTGCTCAGATAGGTCGACAATGTTTGTAAATCATCATTCTTTAAGTGGTTAAGTACCAGCACGGGCTCATATTCGTTTTCGGCGTAATATGATTTGATGACTTCAGGGTAGGTAATCATCGACTTATTATCAGTCATGGCTTTCTTAAATGCTTCTGCAAAACCCTCGTTAGTCATATCTTTAAAGGTTTTGTTACCTGTCGCATCAGCCATTTCTTTTCCTAAGTCAGACTTACTCTTTTTACACCCAGGGATAATGGCTACAAAAGCAAGTGTGATCGCGGCTATAAAAAGTACCGGTTTTTTATGGGTTATTTTAAGTATCATATAAAATGGTAAATGTGTTGCACCGTTTAATGCAATACCCGTACCACAGTATTTACATGCTGCTTACTTTGTGTGTAAGCTTTTTACATAGATTAGCATTATGGAAAATAAAAAACTGCCAGAGGTTTGGCAGCGTGGGCCTATAGCTGGCATTCCACAGCTACTGCAACCCGTTGCGCATGCGTTATTACAGGCAGATGAGGAGATTAAAGCGCTTATGACGGATTTTCCGGACGTGCTACTTTACGAAACACCGGCCGACCTGGCTTCGCCGGCTTTCCATTTACAGCATTTAACCGGCGTGCTCGACAGGCTTTTTACTTATGCCCGCAAAGAAATGCTGAATGAACAGCAGCTCAATTATCTATCTCAAGAGGGTAAGTTGGCTCAAATACCATACACTGCAATGGCTTTAGCTGATGCTTTTAGTAAGCAGGTAGATAAAGCCCTGGAGCAGTTGCGTAATACCGATGAGTCAACTTTGACAGATTTTAGAGGAGTGGGCAGGGCGCAAATACCATCAACGGTAATTGGTTTATTGGTACATGCCGCCGAGCATACCATGCGGCATACCGGGCAGTTGTTGGTTACGGTGAAAATATTAAAGGCAGGATTATAAGATCAACTCGCCGATATCGCGGTGATTGGTTATGCGGTAGTCGGCATCGGCGTTGGTAAATCTCTTTTCAGGATCGTACAGAACGGTTTTGATGCCTACAGCCTTAGCTTCCTTAATTTCTGATTCCGGATCATCACCGATGATCAGCACTTCTTCGGCTTTGTAGTTATATTTTTCAAGAATCTGGGTGAAAATATGGCGCTTGGTTTTCTCCGTGCTCTCCGGGTCAACCACGTAAATCTGCTTAAAATCTCCGGCTATACCCAACATCTTTACTTTACTGTTTTGCAGTTTTACAAACCCGGTGGTCACCAAAAATTTATCAACGGCAATCGTTTTAATATAGCGGTAATCATCAAAAGCATGCATAGGCTTATTGTAGGTAAGGTTTCTTAGCAGTTCAGTCGCTTGTTCTATTAATTCATCGTTGAAGCCATATTCGTCCGCCACCTTTTGAAATGGGCGGCGGGTAAGCTCGTTTTTAGCCGTTTGGATATCTGAAGCGCTGATTCCTTCAGCCAGATCATCTATGAGTTTAAATAATCCGGCAAAAACTTCGTCGGCTATAGATTCAACAGGGTAGATGGTGTTATCGAGGTCGTATATTAAAGCACGTATCATTTAAAGATAACGTGCTTTTTATGGGGATGTTTGTAACGATTATACTTTAGCAGCCCTGTTGCGCAGCACATGATCGGCCAGTACCAACGCTGCCATGGCTTCAACAATAGGCACCGCGCGTGGTACAACGCATGGGTCGTGACGACCTTTGCCGCTGATCTCTGATGCCTCGCCGGCGCTATTCACGGTCTGCTGGTTGTGCATAATGGTAGCCACCGGCTTAAACGCCACACGGAACTCGATTGGCATACCATTGCTGATACCGCCCTGTATACCGCCTGAAAAGTTGGTAATAGTTTCCACCTTGCCGCCATTATTGAGGAAGATATCATTATGCTCTGAGCCACGCATCTCGCTACCATCAAAGCCTGAGCCGAACTCAAAGCCATGCACAGCGTTAATGCTCAGCATAGCCTTGCCTAAGTCGGCATGTAATTTATCAAACACCGGTTCGCCTAAGCCAGCGGGCACGTTAGTAGCAAAGCAGGTAACTTTACCGCCTACGGTATCGCCTTGCTTACGGATGCCGTCAATAAATTCAATCATTTCTTCGGCAGTGGCAGGGTCAACACAACGCACAATGTTTTGCTCACGGGCTTCAATAAACTCAGCGGCATTTTTAATATCAACATTAGGGGCGTTTATTTTGCCAACGCTGCTTACATGCGCAAACACCTCGATGCCCTGCGTTTTCAGGAATAGTTTAGCCAGCGCGCCTGCCGCTACACGTGCCGCTGTTTCGCGTGCTGATGAACGGCCGCCACCGCGGTGATCGCGAATGCCATACTTAGTATAGTAGGTAAAGTCGGCATGTGACGGACGGAACACATCCACATTGTGGCCATAATCCTTTGAGCGCTGATCTTCATTCGGGATGATCATGGCAATAGGCGTCCCCGTTGTTTTACCCTCGAACGTGCCCGAAAGTATCTGTACCGTATCGCTCTCCTTACGTTGTGTGGTGATTTTTGACTGACCGGGTTTGCGTTTATCCAGCTCGGCCTGAATAAAATCAAGGTCAACCGGTAACTGCGCCGGACAACCGTCAACGATCACACCTATAGCCTGGCCATGCGACTCGCCAAATGTTGTTATTCTGAATATTTGCCCGAAGGTATTGCCTGCCATGGTGCCCCCTAACCCCCTAAAGGGGGAATTTGTTATTTTTATTGAATGAGTAATTATAGTTATATGCCCGGTAAAATTCCCCCTTTAGGGGGTTAGGGGGCCAAAGCCCACCTTCTCCAGATCCTGCCAGAATGCCGGGTATGATTTTTCCACCACACGTGCATCTTCGATCTCTAACTGCGGAATTACCAGTGCCAGCGGCGCGAAGGCCATGGCCATACGGTGATCCTCGTAGGTATTGATGAATATACGCTCCGGAATGAACTTTTCGCTGCAATCCAGTTTATAAACCAAGCCTTTTTCAATCAGCTTAACGCCCATTTTGCCAAGTTCGTTTTGCAAAGCGGCAACCCGGTTGGTTTCCTTTATCTTAAGGGTTTCCAGTCCTGTAAAGGTTGCTTCGTGGCCTAATGCCGCGCATACCACAATAACGGTTTGCGCCAGGTCAGGGCATTCCTTCATGTCGAATATTTTGCGTTGTATAGGCTTTGGCTCCTTTTTTAAGTACACTCCGCCATCCTTAAACTGTGAGGTGATGCCGAAGTTAGCCATAATCTCGGTGATCACGCTATCCCCCTGTAAGCTGTATGAAGTAAGTCCGGGTAAAAACAGCTCTGCCTCATCAGCTAAAGCCGCTATGGCGTACCAGTAAGATGCAGCGCTCCAGTCAGGCTCCACAGGCAGCGATGTTTCGCTAAACTCCTGGTTAGCTATGCTGATCACGTTGCCCTGCCAGCTATGCTGTATGCCTGCTTGCTTTAACATTGCCAAAGTCATCTCCACATAAGGGCGTGAGGTAAGCTCACCTTCGATATGTAATTCCAACCCTTGTGGCAACTTTGCGGCTATCAGCAACAAAGCGGTAATATACTGACTGCTGATATCACCCTTAATGCTGATCTGATTAGTTTGCTGTTCAAAACCACCGCTGATTTGCAACGGCGGATAGCCATCCTTTTCAGCATAGGTAATATTAGCGCCCAGTTTACGCAGGGCGTCAACCAATATACCGATAGGGCGCTGTTTCATACGCTCGGTACCGGTAAGTATTACCTCTCCGGGTTGCAGGGCAAAATAAGCCGTTAAAAAACGCATCGCCGTCCCTGCCGGACCGATGTTAACTGTTTTTAGTCCATGGTCGATGGTCGATAGTCCATGGTCAGCACTTTGTCCATGGTCTATTGTCGATGGACTATGGTCCTTCAGTATCCCTGCCAGCGTAACGGTATCAGCCGCGTCCGACAGGTTTTTAACCTTTACGCGGCCACCACTCAGGGCTTCAATAACGAGTGCGCGGTTGCACTCGCTTTTTGAGCCTGTAAGTTGTATGGTGCCGTTAGCGGTTTTATCTGCTTTAGTAAGGATGATGTTATTGCTACTCATCGTCCCTGATTACGCTTGGGTTAATTTCTCTTCAACTTGCTCCTGACCTTCGTTCAGGATGATGCCCTGACGACGGATAGATTCGGTGTGAACCAGCTCTAATAATTTCTCGGTAAACTCAGCATCCAGTTTCAAAGCCTTGCCATAATCGGTAGTCTTTTTCAGGATCTCTTCCCAACGGTTAACCTGTAGAATGGTGATGTTGTTATCTTTTTTGTATTTACCGATTTGCTCAGCAATGTTCATACGCTCAGCAACTTTCTGGATGATCAGGTCGTCAATCTTATCGATTTTTGCACGTAATTCAGCCAGTTTATCGCTAACGGCAGCGCTTTTAACTTCAGCTTTACGCAGGGTAAGGTTGTCAATAATGTCTGATAGGGCAGCAGGAGTAACCTGTTGTTTAGCATCCGTCCAGGCAACTGAAGGGTCAATATGCGATTCGATCATTACACCCTGCATATCCAGGTCAAACGCTTTTTGGGCGATGTAGCCGATCAGGTCGCGGTTACCGGTGATGTGGCTCGGATCATTGATGATCGGCAAATCAGGTACCTGTGTTTTCAGGCTGATGGCCAGATCCCACATTGGGTCGTTACGGAAGGTAGTGTTTCCGTATGACGAAAAACCGCGGTGAATAGCCGCCAGTTTAGTAATACCCGCATTGTTGATACGCTCTAAGGCGCCAATCCATAGTGATAGGTCAGGGTTAACCGGATTTTTAACCATCACCGGTACATCAACACCTTGAAGGGCGTCAGCAATTTCCTGCACGGTGAAAGGGTTAGCGGTTGAGCGTGCACCTACCCAAAGGATGTCAACACCGGCGGCTAAAGCTTCTTCAACATGTTTAGCGGTTGCCACCTCAACTGCAGTTGGCAGGCCGGTTTCTTCCTTGGCGCGTTTTAACCACTCCAGGCCAATGCTGCCAATACCCTCAAACTCACCCGGACGGGTACGCGGTTTCCAGATACCTGCACGCAGGGCGGTGATTTTTCCGGTTTTAGCCAGCAGTTGTGCCGTAGCTACTAATTGATCTTCAGTTTCGGCACTGCAAGGGCCTGCAATTACCAATGGTTCTTTACCTGACGTTATCCAGGTGTTTAATGGTTGTATGTTTAAATTCAGTTTCATGATCGTTGTTTGTTTAGTCCATGGGCCATAGTCAATAGTCCATGGTGGTGTTCAAATTTTGTTAATTGTTATGAATTGAATATTTCTTAATTACTATATTAAAGTTTTGCTATGGTCTATTGTCCATCGGCTATTGTCTGCACTCCCTCCTCATACCGTTTATATTCGCCCAGTATGTTAAAGTTTTGGGTGTACTTTAATATGTGGCGGAGTGCGGTATCGTATTCATTTTGGGCAGCCCATTCTATGTCGACGTAAAAATTGTATTCATTACGTCTGCCTAAAACCGGCATGCTTTGAATTTTGCTCATGTTGATATGGTTCTCGGCAAAAATGTTCAACACCTTGGCCAGCGAGCCTACCTCGTTACTTACCTGGAAGCATAACGATGCCTTGTTGGCCTCTACCTTAACAGCGTTATCATGCGTGGTGAGTATTAAAAAACGGGTAAAGTTCTTTTTATTCGATTCAATGCGGCGCTCCAATATCTGCAAGCCATATAGCTTAGCGGCCAGCGTATTGGCTATGGCCACGGTATCAGTAAGCTGTTCATCGCGGATGCGTTTGGCACAGGCAGCGGTATCATTGCTTTCGATCACCTTGATCTGCGGGTAATCATCAAAAAAATCAACACACTGGCGTATAGCAATCGGGTGCGACATGGCCGTTTTAACATCCTCAAAGGCTACGCCCGGCAGCGCCATCAGGTGCAGTTGTATAGGCAGATAAACCTCGCCAATAACCGGAAAGTTATAGTTTAACAGCAGCGAGTAGTTGGGCAGCAGGCTACCGGCAATACTATTCTCGATAGCCATAACCACATAATCAGCCTCGCCGTTTTTAAGGGCTTCAAAAGTTTGTTTAAAAGAGTTGCATTCAATGGTTTGAATGTCCTCGCCAAAATACCTGAAGGCGGCCTCTTCGTGGAAGGAGGCGCGTATGCCTTGTATTGCAACCCGTGGTGTTCCGTTTATCATAACCCTGTTAAAGCAAAAAGTCCCGGCCTTTATCGGGCCGGGACTTTTCAGTTTCTTCTGTATGTTAGTTAGTGCATATCAGTCCCGGCTCTTACCTGTTAAAGTAAAAGTAAAAACCGTAAAAATATGCGTTGTTAGTTATCATTGTTTTGTTTGATGCCGCTAATGTAAGTGTTTGAAATATTTGTTCCAAATAAAAAATAAAAATTTAATTGATTATACCAAGTACAGGACTTTTTAGGAATGTTAATCGCTATTGCAATTTAACTCGTGAGATTTCTTTACCTTCTTTAACGTTTACTTTGATGGCATATACTTGCAAAGGTCCATTCGGTTCTTTATAATCATACTTGGCCGTCACAACATTATTCCCCTCATTAGTATATCCAAGGAAATTAATTTCGGTGAAAAAAGGTGGATATGAAAATGTATCTAACTGCCAGTAATTATACTTTTCTGTGTCAAGGTCTCCGGACACTATTTGATTGGGGTAAAAAGCTACATATTGAGTTTTGCTTAATGGATAGCTATTTAATGGATGTGGAAAATAATAATTGTGGGCTTGGTTAATTATCAACGGCATCTTAAAATCAAAATCTTCAAAAATCTTAATTTGAGAATCTTCCACACTTTGACTGAAAAATAAATAAGAATTATTAAACCATGGCCTTATGCCCTGTAGCCTGTAATGTTTATCGCCTTTTCCTAACCTTGTATTTAATACAGCTTCTTTCATTGATGTCATATCTACCACAACACCATCACATTTATAACTATAAATATTGTAGTCAGGCTTAGGGCGTACATAATCTTTTAGTAGAATGATCATGTTTTTATCATCCTTATCATAAGCTGATTGCAATAAAAATTTGTCAAGTTTTTTTATTGTATTGTTTTCCGAAAGTATTGTGTCTGGATAAGACGGATAAGTTTTTTGGTACACAACTTGACCGTTGAGAAATATGCCATACCAATACTTATCAGCTATATTGCCAGATAAATACGTGTACTTAGTTATGCCGGCTTTTCCGATAGCGCTATGAATACGCAGACCTTTAATTTTGCTTACATCTACATTATGAGCTTTAGTTATGCTGTCATTAAATTTTTGCTCTTCAGTAGTAAGTGGCGACGTTACTTCTTCAGGTTTTGGATCGTTTTTCTTGGTGGAGCAAGCAGAAAGCAGTAAAAATACTGCGAAGATTTTTAGTAAGCTTAATTTCATTTGGTTTAGATATCTGGCAACGAATATACGCAATATGAGTATCATTTTAATGAGCCTAAACCAAAACCCGCCCATAACGTTATTTAATAAAACACTACACCATGAATAACGATCCAAAAGATATAAAACAAACCAACGACGACAGCAACCTGCACCGCGACGAGATAGGCGAGAACACCGGTACCGATACGCAACTCAACAAAAGCGTTAAAACCGATGCTGCTGAGCAGGAAAAATCAGAAAGCTCAAATAAAGAGCAAGGCCCGGCGGGGGAGAACCTGTAGCGGTTACTTGTCTGATTATGGGGCTGTCACTCTGAGCGCTGATTTTCTGCATACAAATTAAATAAATTGTTGCCCATCAGGCGATTTGTTTAATTAGCTTGAAATGCTGGATAACAATATATTATTCAATTTTAGCGACCTGTATATAAAAAACATATTTCAGGTCGCCGGATTGGTGTTCCAAAGCGTGCATTCGTAAGGATTGAAAAGGATTGGAATAAAACAAAAAACCCTCTAAATCAGCGACTTAGAGGGTTTTGCGATTGGTAAAAATCGCTTTTCGTGCGCCCACCTGGGCTACACTCATATCTCTATTTCGTACTGAATTTCAATCAATTACAGTGTCCACAACTGGCCTCGGTGGCCGTTTTGGTGTATCACCTTTCCGACATCACAAAAATACCGAAACCGACCCGAAAATACTAAAAATCCGGTAGGTTTTTAATTGGGTCCCTGGTTCGAGCCGGACCACACGCATCTTTTTACCCAACGATCAAACCGGTTAATTAAGAGCGAAAATTTGACCAATTGCAGTAGGCCACCTCAATAGTAACTTTATAAGGGTTTATGGATACATTCATGGTGAGAGGATGCGCCGAAGTTTGCGGTGATCTTATATGACCGTAACAATTTCCGGAAGAGGGAGCTTCCAAAACCAGCAAATAAAAAATGATAAAACGGGATCAGTTAATTTATTTATTTTGTGTTCCCACAAAATAAATGGCTTGCTATGCTGCGATCACAGAATTGATAATAGCCGCCAAATTCTCTACATCAAAAGGCTTTTCTACAAATCTATCCGCTCCGGCTTCCTTTGCGATCATTTTGCCATTGATCGCAGCTGAAAAAAGCACGACCGGGATACGGGAAAGTTGCGGTGTTTGTTTGATCTGCCGGGTCAGTTTATCTCCAGGAAAAGGCATCCAGATGTCGATCAGCATTACGTCCGGTCTTTCTGCGATTGCCTGATCGATCACCTTATTGCTATTGATCTGCGTGATGACCTGGAAGCCTGCAAATTCAAGAAGCATGCTGGTCATATCCAGTATGTCATTGTCATCATCACAAACCAAAACTTTACTCATTGGAACCCTCATTTCTTTATAGAGCAATTATAGTGCCTTTAGTTTAATGGGTTACCGGAATTTCAAACCAGAAGGTACTGCCTTCGCCTAAAGTACTTTGCACGCCGATCTTTCCGCCGTGCCGTTCAATGATCTCGCGGCATAGATACAGCCCGATACCAAAGCCCTTGGTAGTCTTCATATGTTCTCCGTCCACCCTATAAAAACGGTCAAATACATACGGCAGGTCTTTGGCCGGAATACCCATGCCTTCGTCTTTGACGCATACACGCACTTGTCTATTTTGCGTTACTGCAGACACATTGATTGTTGTTCCCTGTGGGGAATATTTGACCGCGTTATTAATAAAGTTGATCAGTACCTGCTCTATTTTGTCCTGATCGGCGAGGACAGGGGTATGCTCTACCGGATGATAAATTACAGTATGTGAGGTAATGGTCGCTAATGATTCCGATTCAGCTGCCTTGACCAGGTCCGCCATATCGAAGGGTTTGTTATCTATATTTATCTTTCCTTCGCCAACGCGAGCAACATCCAGGAAGCCGGTGATCATGCTGCTCATTTTACCGACCTGGCGTTTAGCTTTTGCGGCTACATTATTTGTAAATTGATCATCATTTTTCTTCGCACTCATCTCCAGCATTTGCAGATAGCCGTTCAGAGAGGTCAATGGCGAACGGAGTTCGTGGCTGACAATGCCGATAAAATCTATCCGGCGCTGCTCCTCCTGCTTTTGCTCGGTGATATCCAGCACGGAGCCGATGAACCGGAGCGGTGTGCCCTCTTCACTGAATAAGGTCTTACCGATCGCTCTTACCCATCGCTCGGGCGAGTGTTCCGTAGCCGAGATCCGGTATTGAATGTCGTAGCTACCGCCACTGGATCGATCGTACGTTTGTGATCGCTTAGCCGCCTGTCTGACACGTTCCACATCATCCGGGTGCAGCCGTTCGAAAACTACACTGTTATCCTGGAAAGTATCCTGATCCGGGAGATTGAAGATCTCGCGGAAACGGGCATCCCAATTATAGACCTTGTTCACCAGGTCCCAGTCGAACAGGCCCAATTGGGCAGCTTCTTTCGCCGAGGTCAGCTGTTCTTCTTTTTCTTTTACTTTGAGTAGCGTCAGGGTTAATTCATCAGCTTGCATTTTTTGCACGGTAATGTCCTGTGCGATTCCGGAGAAGCGGTAAGCGCTACCTTTATCATCAAAGAACGCCTTACCACAGCAGTGGAGCCAGCGTAGACGCTGATCTTCTGCACCGATCGTCCTGAACTCAATGTCATACGCGCCGTTAGATGCGGGATCGAGGGCATACATTACAGCCTCGTTAACGTGGGGCATATCATCAGGATGCATATACTTCAGCACCTGCTCATAAGGCACCACATCGTCTTTGGAAAAACCGTAGAGTTCCTTGCAGCGTTCATCCCAGCTGACCTGGTTGTTTACAATATCCAGGTCCCAGGTACCCACATCCGCAGCTTTCATCGCAAAGCGCAGGCGCTCTTCCCTGATCTCCAATTCCCGGTGCAGCAGGGTGCGCTCCTCCTGAATAGATCGCAGCTCGTCATTCATCGCTGTCAGTTCTTCGTTAGCCGCCTGGTATTCTTCATTAACGGCGCTCAGTTCTTCATTGATGGCCGAAAGTTCTTCGTTGAGCTCCTGTTGCTGCACTTCACTGGCCTCCAGTTTCTGCCTCGCCTCAACAGCTCCGGTAATATCGACCACCGTGCCAACAAAGCGCTGAGGTTCAGCCTCACTATTGAAGTAGACCTGGCCTACCGCCTTTACCCAGCAGATGTTACCGTTAGCGGCATCGACCACGCGGTATTCAACATCGTAAACGCCCCCGGTAAGTTGCTGATCGTAAGCATCAATGACCGCTTGTAATGTCCGTTCCCGGTCATTGGGGTGCAGTCCCTCCGCAAAATCGCTGCTGTAACCTATGGCTTTATCTGGATCTACGCCAAATATTTTGCGGGTGCGTTCATCCCAATACAATTTATCATTTACCACGTCCAGGTCGAACACCCCGAAGTGCGCCGCTTTCTGGGCTAAATGGAGCTGGACCAGCACGGCGTCAACGTCCGCCTTGGCATTACGCTGGTCGGTCACTTCATTGGCCACGATCTGTACACTGATGACCTCGCCTTTCCCGTTCCTGATAGGCTGGTAGACGAAATTATAATAGGTGGTCGCCCATGCCCCACCGCGTTCGATCATCGTTTTGACATCATTGCCATAAAGGGAATGACCCGCGTCCCTGACCTTTAAGATCAGGTTGGTTAACAACTCGCTTTCAAAGCTGGAAAGCACTTCAGCCAAAGGTTTACCGATGGCCTGCCTATCCACACCCCATAATTCCAGCAGTTTGGTATTGGCCGTATCTATCTTAAAACTCACCGCATCGATCACGCCTACGGCAACAGGCGCGCTTTCCAATAGTAATTCTGCTATCTGACTCGTTATGACCAGCGTATCATGCGTATGTTCTAACTGGTCATAGGCGGTGCGGAGTTCTTCGCCGGAAGCTTCCATTTCCTCATTGACTGCGCTGAGTTCTTCATTGACCTGTTGTAGCTGTTTGGAATACAAAGTGCGTTCTGTAACATCGACCGCTGTATTCACCACGCCATAGATCCTGCCGGCACTATCCCTAAGCGGTTTAAAGGAGAGATCAAAATATTTGGTCTGAAGCTGCCCGTCTACCAGCAGCTCAGCCTGGCCATCCGGGTTATGGTGTTCCTTTCCACTCGTGTAGACATCGTTCATCAATTCAAAAAAGCCCTGATCTCGGATCTCCGGGATAGCGTCCAATAACTTCATTCCGGTCACATCAGCTTCTTTGGACCAGATCGCCAGCATCTGCGGGTTGACCGCACCGATCAGATGTTCAGGACCTGTGAAAATAGCGGCTCCTATCGGAAGTGCATTAACCAAAGTTTGTTGAGCGTAAGGGGAAAGCATGCGGGCAAAATATTATCAAAAGTAATTAATTTAATTAATAGGACATCAATTTTCAGTTTTGGCGCATTTTCGGATCAATATTGGCATCAGTGTGATAACTGTTAATAGCTAAAAGATCGATCCGGCGTCAAAACACGGCTTATATCGAAGGATGATCTAATTATTTTCCAACTTAGCACCCAGGTCGACGGCGATGGCCGGCTCGGAGGAACCTTCTGTCAAAATGGGGATGCTAAAATAAAAGGTAGAGCCTTTTCCAAGTTCGCTTTCTATCCACACCTTGCCCTGGTGACGCTTCAATATCTCTGATGAGATAAACAGACCCAAACCCAATCCTTCGAACCGCATGGCCGTGTTATCGACGCGGTAATAACGGTCAAATAGCTTATTGACATGGGTGGGATCGATCCCGATACCAAAATCCTGTACGGAAACTATCAAGCGGTCGGATTCCAATGCACTGTTGACAATGACCTTCTCACCCTGTGGGGAATACTTGACCGCATTGGAAAGAAAGTTGTTCATGACCTGCTCCAGACGAAAATGATCTCCCGTAAAACTGATATCTACGGCATTTTTCAGGATAATTTCATGCTTGACCGCCATGTGCCGGATGTTCTCCACGCTTTCGGTCAGTAACTGTCTAAAGCTGAAAGGCTGCATATCATACTCGAGTTTACCGGAATTCATCCGGGTCACATCCAGCAGATCTGCGATCAGCTTTTCCAGGCGCTTGATATGATCTGCGGATTTCTGTGCAAAGCCTGCTAAACGGTTAATATCCCCGCCCCGGAGCAGAAGCTGATTAAAAGCTTTGATACTGGTGAGCGGCGTTTTAAGTTCATGGCTGGCGATCGATATAAATTCATCTTTCTTCTGCTCGTTTATCTTTTGCAGATCGATATTCGTATTGGTGCCCAGCCAAAGTTGGATCCTGCCATTCTCGATCAACGGTACGGCACGACCCAAGTGCCATTGGTAGTTGCCATCGGCGAACAACAACCTGAATTCAACGACATACTCATTACCGTTCTCGATCGCGTGTAGCCACAGATCCATCGCCCGGGGCAGATCTTCCGGATGAATAAATCGCTGCCACCCTTCACCAACGATAGTATCCATGCTTGCCCCGAAATCTTTGATGACCACCTGGTTCACGTAATCTATCGCGCCTGATGCGTCCGCGGTCCAAACCTGCTGCGGTATCGTATTCAACAGAAAGCTAAAACGTTCCTTGCTTTCCTGTAGCTGCCCGATCAGCTCGTGTAAATGTTCCTGCGTACTGACCAGCTCTTCATTCGTGGAGGCCAGTTCTTCATTAGAAGCGACCATCTCCTCATTGATCGCACTCAGCTCTTCATTGGAAGCCGCCAGTTCCTCAGTCGTTTCCTGTAACTCTGTCTGGCTTTGCTCTAATTGCTGACGTGACCGGACCGACCCGGTCACATCGACCACAGAAGCCAGGATAGATTCGACCTGCTGGTCCTGATCGATGATCGGATCATAAGAGAAGTTCACGTAAATGTTCTTCTCAGATCCATCCGGATGCTTGATCAGTACCGGTAATTCCGGAAAGGCGATACTTTCAGCAGTATCGAATACACGCGCGAGGAGTTCCGGAAAAGGCTGTCCAACCAGTTCCGGGAACACATCGATCAATCTTTTCCCCAGCGTTTGGCCGGCATTGCGCTGCCAGATCTCGTACATAGCGGCATTCGCCTGTTCTATGACGAGTTCCCTTCCGCTCAATATCGTCATCGCGACCGGGGTGGTCTGTACCATGGCTTCCAGTCGGTACTTAGCCGCCCCGATAGCTTTATTGGCCAGCACCTGTTCGGTAACTTCCGTGGCAACGATCATTACACTGTGCGTTTCCCCGCTCTCATCCGTAATGGGCTTGAAAACGAAATTAGTAAAGATCTGTCGCAGATCGCCATCGTATTCCATCAATCCGGGTGCTTCGCTGCCATAATAAGCTTCGCCGCTGGCATACACATTTTCGAGGATCGGAAAGAATGCCTGTCCCTCGATCTCCGGCAATGCGTCATAGATGGTCTGCCCGATCACGGCAGAAGACTTGCCCCATATCTTAAGTATATATTGGTTCGCTTGTTCTACGATAAAGTTCGGCCCGCTTAACACGGCGATGGCAACCGGAGCATCATCGATCAGGTAGCGCATTTTTGCCTCGCTCGATTCGAGCGAAGCAGTTCGCTCCGTTACACGATCCTCTAATTCGGCATTTAACTGATTAAGGTGTTCTTGCGTCTGCTGCAGCTCCTCGTTGATCGCACTCAGCTCTTCATTTGCTGCCGCCAGTTCTTCATTGAGAGCTTGCTCATTCTCCAGATCATTCAGGTGCTGCTGCTCTTTTTCGACCGCCTTGCGGCCTGAGACCGCATCAGTAACATCTGATGCGGTATGTATCATGCAATATATGCGACCGTCGGCATTTTTGAGCGGCCGGTATTCGTAGTCGTAATAACTCGTCTGCAACCTGCCGTTGTTCTCGAGTACAGCGGGTACACTTTTCCCAGAGAAGATCTTCCCGGTTTGGAATGTTCCCCGCATCTGTTCTATAAATGGCTGACCGACCAGTTCCGGGACAGCGATCTCTAAAGGGAGGCCAACAATGTCGCGTGTCTTGCCCCAGAAATGCAACATAGCTTCCGTGACTGCTTCAATGATCAGATCTTCCGTGGTGTAAATCGCCGTTGCGATATGTGAACCGGAAAAAATGTCCAGCAATTGATCACTACTAAGCAGCCTGGTCTTATTCATATGATAAAATCAAAATGATAAAGATAATAAATTATTTACAAAGAAAATCTGAACGCCATCAAGTGCATAGCAGCACAAATTTGTTGTTAATTGTAAATCGAACGGCTTTTTTTATAAGAGTATTAAATACGCCTGAAGATGGTCAATATAGTTTCTTAAATATTACCCTCGTTCCAGCATCACGCATTGCCTATAGTGTTTAGCTTAAAATGCTGAAAGCGATGAAGTCACCCGGAAGAACGATGCTAATGCTCGTCTTCGCAAATTGTCCGTGATCAGGTCCTCAAACCATACAAGTTAAAGGTCCGCACCGGTAGGATCTTTAACATCCACTATCTGACTAAAAAGGGGCTGTTGGATTATCCTATCCTCTTTTTAAGCCGTTATATAATGGATCATAAGGAAAGTTATTATGCGGGGCTTGCAGGGCTTCATATATTTGAACTTGAGTGTGATTCAAAATATTTCAGGTAATGAGCCGTTGGTTCGCCTATGAATCGTCATCTTTGATTTACTTCAAAATAAAATTGAATAATGAATGGACTTGAGAGTTATATCCACCACCATTTCGGCATTAGTCCGACTGACTGTCAAAGAGTGAGCGGCCTGTTTAAGATCGAAACCCTGGAAAAAGGTAATTATTTTTTAAGATCAGGTAAGTTCTGCGACAAACTCAGCTTCATAGAAAGTGGCATTTTGAGAGTATACGTGGATTTGCCCGAAAAAGATGTTACCCAGTGGATAGGTACTGCCGGTTTTTTCGTAACGGATGTTCAGGGTTTCATGTTTCGTCACCCTTCGCGGTTTAACATGCAGGCGCTAACCGACATGCGCTTGTTTACCATTTCTTATGAAGCCTACCTTACGATGGGAACACTGGTACCCAAATGGCACGAGTTTGAAAAGCTATTCATGGGAAAATGTTTTGTGATGATGGAAAACCGGATTCTTGACTTCATCTCCATGACGGCCGAGGAGCGTTACCTAAAAATGTTCGATCAGAACCGGGAACTTTTTAATCAGGTACCGCTTCAATATTTAGCCTCCATGCTGGGTATGACACCGGAAACCTTTAGCCGGATCAGAAGAAAACTGGTTTCTTGATTTTTGTCAAGAGTAAACGGAACGTTCAGCGCTTACGTTTGACTTAACAAAATCAGCACCATGAATCAGGAAAAAGCGATGGACTTCACCATCAAAATTGAAGAGGCAGCCATAACTGCAGTTGCCATATATTTCTTATCCAAATTCAATCTCGGTTTGCCGGCATGGCTCTGGGCATTACTGTTCTTTAGTCCTGACTTATCTATGCTTGGCTACCTGGTGAACTCGCGTACAGGCGCTTTTACGTACAACTTATTTCATCACCGGGGGATTGCACTGGCGCTTGTGGCTGCTGGCGGCCTGATGCATCTCGATATACTTTTAACCAGTGGCTTACTTTTAGCTGCCCACTCTTCTTTTGACCGTATGCTGGGTTACGGCCTCAAATTCAATGATAATTTTAAGCATACCAGTTCCGGCTGGATGGGGAAAGATAAATAATCCGGCATTACTTATTACCTAAATTTACTGATGATAAGTAAGACACCAGTGCTAACCCTCCTTGATAGCTTTCAGCATAACTTCGCGGTGTCTTTTGGCCCAGTCATGCAAATGGATAATGACCGGCGCACAGCTTTTGCCATGCTCAGAATGCGCATACACCACGGAGTTTTCCGCTTCGGTGCTGCGCAGTGCGTTAATAAGCTTATTCTGCTCCAAGTAACGTAATTCTTTGATCAGTACTTTTGAGGTCACCGGTGCCAGGTCCTCTTTTAACTGTAGAAAGCGTTTGGGGCTGTTACACAATGAAGCCATTATAGCACCCCGCCAGCGCCCACCTATCAGATCCAGTACATCCTGCACGTCACGATGGAAAATATGTTTTGCTTTGTCTTTCATATTTGGTATCCTAAAAGATACCAAAAACATTAGAACTACTTAAGATTAAGGGCGTTCTTTGCACAGGTCTTTACCTCAGAAACATAACGGACTTTTTGGAGATTGACCACTATTTCGAATAATCTCACAAAGATAAAACATGGATCTTCCCTGTATACTGATGCAAGTTTATAATGCTCACATCGAAAAGGTGTGGCTGGCGCTATCCGATCAGGCTGCCATGAAGAAATGGTATTTTCCTCAGCTAAGGAGGTTTGAGCCTGTAGTAGGATTTGAAATGTAATTCGAGGATGACGGTTCTAGCTTTAAGAAACACTGGCAAGTTACACAGATCGTTCCGAAAAGAAAGCTGGCGCATACCTGGACCTATCAAGGATATCCGGGCAATTCAGAAGTGATCTTCGAACTATTTCCAGAGGGTGAAAAGACACGACTTAGGCTCACGCACAGCGGGCTGGGCAGCTTCCCTGATGATGCTCATTTTGCCCGGCACCGGTTTGAAAAAGGTTGGAAAGCCATCATTGGATACAAACTCAAACATTACCTGGAAAAAAGGTGATTGACCATCTTTTCAATGCTGTTCAAATTATAAAATTCGATTTCATCAACTCATTTCTGCTCAATATTTAATCATTAAAACATGAAAACATCAGAAAACACTATTTTAATTACCGGAGCTGCCAGCGGTATAGGGCTGGAAATCGCCCGTTTGTTCAGCCAATGCAACAACAAAATTATTATGGTAGACAGATCGGCTGTACAACTGGAAAGTGAAGCAGCAAAATTACACAACACCGTAGCTATCCCAGCTGACCTCACCAATGAGGATGAACTCAGTAAGCTGATCCAAAAAGTCAAGCTGAACTATTCTGAAATAAACGTTGCGATACTGAATGCCGCTGCTGCTTATAATCATACCTTGTATACGACGGAATTTGACCAGGCATATGCAAAGTCCGAGATCAATACCAATTATTTGGCTAATGTAAGGCTTAGTCATGCCTTAGAACCTTTGCTAAGCAAAAAGAAGGAGGCAGCTATTGTCATTACCACTTCAGGGTTAGCCTACGTTCCGAACCTGGAATACCCTACCTACAGTGTTACCAAGGCCACTTTACATTCTTTCGTACTGGGTTCAAGACTGCAGTTACAGCGTAACGGTTCCAACGTCAAGATGTTCGAACTCATGCCTCCGCTCGTTGATACACCGCTTGCCGAAGCATTAAACGCGCCTAAGATCACTGCAGCGGAGGTCGCTTCGGCATTTATGACAGGTTTTGCCAAAGATGAACTTGAAATTCGAGTCGGCGATACGGAAAACATATTTCAGTTATTTCTTAGATCGCCACAAGAAGCATTGATGGCGGTAAACGGCGGAAAGTAACTTAAAGAATGTGAGGATGGGAGGTTATTCATTAAAGCCCGCTTACTTTACTTAACAAAAGCAGCATCTTCCATGCGGGCACCCTGAATGTAAATTTATATCGTATCACCGGGTGCCCATATGAAGAGTTGTTTGAAAAAAGCAGGGACTTGATACGGTCCTAAAAATTTTCCTACGCAAGGTGATTATACTTCGCAGCGGCTATACAAACATGCCCCATAGTGAGAAGTGTGGCTTAATGTATTTCAAGCGGCTGAAAGGGATGATACGTTCAAGATCGGCAGCTCGTGACCTCGTTGTCTATCTTTTTTACGCAAACACATATAATGCCTTATTATACGTAATAACAATGCTACCTGTGCGCAAAGTTGCTTCGCACCCGGCTAAGCGTTTCCCTGGTAACGCCCAGGTAAGAGGCAATCATATGCAAGGGAACCCGGCCTTGCAGATCAGGGGAGGTTTTAACGAAGTATTCATACTTTTGCTCACTGGATTGACTGATGTACATATAAATCCTGGCGAGGCTCGCTTTCAGCCGGTCCGAAACGAACTTCTGAAAAAACGCATTCATTGCAGGTATGTCACGCAGCAGCCGGTCGAAATCCTCTTTAGTCCACACAAGCAGTTCGCAATCTTCAAGTGCAACAATATTGGCTCCGGAGGGAACCTGTTCGACATAACTTTCCCAATCGGTTGCCCACCATCGTTCCGGAGAAAAACATAAAGTATGTTCTGAACCATCGTCCGCCACACGGTAGATACGAACAAGTCCCTTGATCACAAACGCTGCCTGACGGCAAGTGTCCCCTTCTTTAATAAAGAATTGTTTCTTCTTCAAACTGCGGGTAAAACCTACTGACTTGAGCAACTCGATCTCGTGTTGGGTCAGTGCTGCTTGCTGCGTTATGTAATCAATGAAAGCTTCGGCCATAAAATTGAGTTCATTCAAATTTATCATTAGACCGGTAGCATTCAAACCTTCCAAGTAATTATGAAGGTCCGGTGACCAAATGCACTGGGTCGCACCTGACACGGCCGCTGAAAATTTCTTCTCATTTAGACCATCTGAAATCAGCCTTTCTGAAGCGTTTATCGAATAGTTCCGTTACGGGGCCGGTGTTTGCGGAGCTGACCTGTAACCGATTCTGCTTATGTGCATTTCCCATGATGGCACGGCATTGTCGGAGGCATGGTATATTGTCAAATCTCCGTAGGCTGCCGCCAATGAATAACGACGAAGGAAAAATTATTGGATCAACGCAACTTCAGGGAATATTGGCCAATGCATGTAGAAGAGCATTTTAATCACCATTCAACTGACATTTAAATTTTGTGACATTTTTCCTCGTCTTGGAACTGTATAGCCTGCTATTTTTGGTCCTTGTTGCACGAAAATATGGGTTGGAAATATCCAAAGATAGAATGCTTAGCGATTGCTGGGAATGAGGAGAATGCCAGATTGATCACTTCCTTGTCAAGAACGGTTCCCGCGATGTCTTTAGTCGCGGTATACACCGGGGAAACTGATTTTTTACCGCATCTGGAGTCCAGTGATATCGACCTGATCTTCTGGTGGAAGACAGATCCAGGTCCGCATACCGTCACGGTGCCGGACTGGCTAAGGACTGGGCAGATGCTTGTCGTTATCGGCGGTCAACCTGCAGGATCTGAACGTGTCAGCGACCCGCGCATCGTTGAATGGAGAATAACATCTGGTTATACTACTTCGTTTTTAAACATCATACGAAGGGTTAAAAATCAACTGAAAAAAAAGTACAGCCTGGTGAAAGAAACACTACCTCATGAGCATAGGCCAAAGAAATGTGCCTTTACAAATAATGCCAAATAAATTCTATCATTCGATGTATCAACCCTGTTTAATAATAACTGAATGACAAACGCAAGAACTATTACTGATCCGGAAGGCGTACAGGTGCGTCGCGCCGGTTCATGGAAATATATTTTAAATGACTTTGCACAACTGATCAAATTCCGGCTTACAATTTCAGTTACTTTCTCTTGTTCGATGACCTATCTGATCGGGTTGAAATACCTAAACTCCGGAGATACCTTAACGGGCTTTGACTGGGGCGCCTGGTTCAATTTGGTTTTTGGAGGATTTTTAGTTACAGCAGCGGCGGGTTGCCTGAATGAGGTTATCGAAGTTAAGACGGATGCACTTATGGATCGCACACGAAACCGACCGCTTCCGGCTGGGCGATTGACAACCGGACAGGGTTTGGTCATCGCCATGATCATGTCGTTAGCCGGCACTAAGATACTCAGCAGTATCAGTTTGGTCATTGGATTACTGTCTTTCGTCAGTATTTTGGTATACGCCTTCATTTATACGCCGCTCAAGTCGCGAACGAGGTTCGCTGTTTTGGTGGGTGCCTTTCCCGGAGCGTTTCCGCCGTTGATAGGTTACCTCGCCGCAGTGCATCAAAACCCGGTCCTCCACAGGGAAAATATACTGCTGGGCGTAATTGTTTTCCTGTTTCAGTTCATATGGCAGTTTCCGCATTTCTGGGCGATCGCCTGGTCAGCTTACAATGATTACAGTAAGGCCGGGATCTATTTGCTACCTGATCGTAAACAGAGCCGTAAGAGTGCGGTCATAATCTTTATATCTGCACTTGCGCTCATACTTGTGGGAATAAGCCCCGGACTTTTTGGCATTTTAAGTGCATGGGCAGTTGGGGTGATCTTCATGCTCGGCCTGGTCTTTCTTTGGTCCGCCGCAAAACTGATTCTGGAACCCTCAAGGAATAATGCCAGACAACTTATGTTTAATTCGTTGTTCTATCTGCCTGCCTTTCATTTGGTTTTGTTATTCTGCTGATCCGGTCGATAACTACTGAATTAAAATTGGAGAAGCAGTACCTCTAAACGATATACAGTTAACAATGGGCATCAATTGAGGCTTGACCACCGAAGCTATCAAGGCGTGTAAAACCAGAGGGGTGGCTATATTGTTGCTAAGCTTCCGGTTTACAGCCGAGCCCGTTTTCAATATTTGTTCTGATAGATACCAGCCGTGACCTCATGTCATGAAAGTGCTTAATTTTATCATCAACCTCTTTAATTTTATCGCTTAAAATATTGACACGCTCTTCGATAGAAACTTCGCGGCTGTAATAATCGTGGAACATTTTTTTTATCTCAGCCAGCGTGAAGCCCAAGCCCTGAACATCTTTGATGATGGTGACTCTTTCCACTACTTCTTCATCATAGTATTTGTAGTTATTACTTTTGAGTTCTGGGTTAACTTTTCCTTGTATAAGCGCCAAATTTTCATAATACCTGAGCGTATGTACCGTTACTCCGGTACGTTTAGCCAATTGGTTGATAAGCATGTTAATTTCAGAAATTTATCTGCAAATATAATTTATTTGTAAAATACTAAAGTATAGAGTATAGTCTATGGTTGCGTGTGTTTTATTCTGTGCTTAACATTGCCGCTTATAAACATAACACACCATGTCAGGATTTAAAACGGCGCATTTGCTGGCCGAAGATTTCAAGCACGTTCCTACGTCGCAACTGTTTATTGATATGACCAACCAGTTTCATCAATTAGATATTAACCGGCCTGAGCATACCAAAGCGTTGCTTGCCCAAATGAATGCCGATCAGCTTAATTACAATATAGCAAATTCACCGTCCCCGACCGGAAAACTCGTTGCTCCGGCAAACGGCCAGCAGCCGGCGGTGGAACTTTACACCTTCCATCCTGAGGCGAAAGAGCAAGGAAAATACCCAGTAATTTATTTTATTCATGCCAGTGGTTACTTACTCGGAAATGCCCGTCAGCAAAATCAGTCATTATTTGAACTTGCCAATGAAACTGGTGCCATCGTTGTAAGCGTGGAATATCGTATGGCAGGCGAAGCCCCGTACCCCGCAGACATTAACGATGCTTACCACGGGTTATCATACCTAATTGATCACGCAGAAAAACTGGGCTTTGACCAAGAAAAGATCATTGTTATGGGTGAAAGCGCAGGTGGTGGATTGGCTGCCCGCCTGGCATTAAAAGTTCGGGACTTAGGTGAGTTTACGCTGAAAGGCCAGGTTTTGGTTTGCCCCATGCTGGATTATAGGACTGGGTCTGACGAATCGTTGTACAATAATCCTTATGCCGGCGAATTCATTTGGCTCCCTAAATTTAATTATACTGCATGGCAGATGTTGAAAGCCGGGCAGAATATTCCTGCAGAAGAAATGCCCTATTATTCGGCAAGTCTGGCCACGGACCTGAGTAAGTTGCCACAGACCTTTATCGCGGTCGGTAGCCTGGACCTTTTTGTTAATGAGAACATCGACTACGCCAACCGCCTGATTGCGTCGGGCGTACAGACAGATCTACTGGTACTAAACGGTGTACCCCACGGTATCGATGTGATTAGCCCAGAGTCACCGCAGGCAAAATTGTACTTAGATGCCCGCTCAAAAATTATGGCATCTATGCTCGGTAGCGAAGCATAGAACTTAACCGGATGTGTGAATAAATATTAAAGAGAGCTTTAAACGTGAGCATAAATAAGAATATTCAGAAGTGGGAACTCCAAAGCAGAGTTCCTGAAATTTTAGGAATAAAATATCCCATCATCCAAGGGGCGATGTCCTGGATGACAGATGCCAGACTGGTAGCTGAAGTGAGTGAAGCCGGAGGTTTAGGAATACTTGGCCCGCACGCAGGACAAACAACTAATCCTAAATCTAATGAGGAAGTGATCGGGCGGATGCGGACAGAAATACGGAAAGTGCAATCTTTGACCGATAAGCCTTTCGGGATACCGGTCATGATCGCAGGAAATCCGGATGTATATCCCCTGATGGTTGACTTGATCCTGGAGGAGAATGTGCCGGTGGTCCTGATCAACGGAATAGATGCCGCATTCTTTAAAATCTTTAAAGAAGCAGGGCGCAAGATATTATGCCGCCCGCTTGATGTCACGCCGGAAAACGCCCGTGAGGCAGAGCGGTTAGGTGCTGATATCATCATAGCAACAGGTTTCGACGAAGGTGGAACGCTGCCGAGCAAAACCATCGGCACATTCTCTGTAACATCGCAGATAGCGCATGCGGTAACGATCCCGGTGATGTCCGCTGGTGGTATAACCGACGTACATGGCGTGCGTTCCGTGTTTGCTTTAGGTGCCGAGGGCGTCTACGCCGGTACTTTATTTTTGGCTACCCTGGAAAGCCGCATGGCAGACAGTGTTAAAAAAATGGTGGTGAATAGCTCAGCGGACGATCTGCTGATGTTCCGCTCTGCACTATCATTCTACCGTTCTCTGCCAACTCCGTTCGCATATAAGCTGGTAGAGATGGATAAAGCAGGGAAAAGTACCGAAGAAATCACCAATGTGCTGGTTTCTAATCAGGGCATGCGTGTGGGCATGGTGGAAGGCAACCTTGAAGAGGGTTACATTTCAGTAGGAAACGGGATCACCTATATCAAGGAAATACGTTCTGTAAAAGCAGTGATCAATGATGTGATGCAGGACTTTATCTGAACTAGCCTTGCCGAAGTCAAAATAGATGGTTCCTGCTTGGAAATTAAAACAGCTTATTTGCGTCTTCCTCCTTGGCGATTCTGCAAATTAGAAACGTTGTCTTGCTAAACAGTAACTAAAAACCGTCATTGATTTTTGAACGTTTTCTATGCTCATAATGCGTATAGTTTGGTCAGCTTAAACGACCTGTCATGTTCAAATTGTATGCGTGTCCAATTATATGACTGCCGACCGGATCCTATTGTAATCACATCAATTTTAGTCCGGCTGAGTCAGGCCTCGCACCATCCTTAAAATTAATCCTGCGAAGAAAATGAAAGGGACAGTTCCTGTTTACGATTTTGCTGATTTTCCGAATGATACAGATGCGCAGATGGAAGGTCATATAGACGGACTGAGTGTTCATATCAATATGTCGAATGTCGAGGAAGAGATGACCAAAAGACAGTTCCGAAGCAATTTTTTCTTGATTAGCTTAGTTGTTCGCGGGGAAATGAATGTCAATATAAATCTCACCGAGTACCAAGTACAGAAATATGGAATGGTTCTAATTGCGCCTAATGATTTAAAACAAGCCGGAAGTTTAAATGCAGAAAACAGCGGAATGATATCAACGCTTGCGTTTTCTGCTGACTTTTTATCAAAAGCCGGACTTTCACTGCATTCTTATTTGCTATTGGCGCCCTTTAGCTCCCAATATTCGCCTTTATGGGAATTAAAACCGACTGATTTCAAGCTAATTTATAACCTTTTCAAGCAGATCGCTAAACGCTGTGATGAGATAGGAGACCATCCTTATGGGATGGAACTTGTCATTACAACTTTCAGTATGTTGTTATACGAGATGGCGGGTTTAAGTAAAAAGTATGCTTTACAAATAAATGTAATCTTTACACGAAAAGAAAACCTCGTCACCAACTTTGCAACACTGGTACAACAACAATTCAGGAATGAGCGAAGCGTCAAATACTATGCTGAACAACTGAATATATCGGCCAAATATCTCACGGAAACGGTAAAGGAAATTTCCGGCAAAACTGCCGGCGAAGTGATTGACAGCTATGTTCTACAGGAAGCCATTGCGTTATTAGATGATCCCGCTTTAAGCATTCTTGAAATATCCGATTATTTGAACTTTTACGATCAGTCCTCGTTTGGTAAGTTTTTTAAGCGTCACAAAGGCCTTTCCCCCAAATCTCACAGGCAGACTTAATAAGTGGTGATTCCCACCGGCCGGACCGGAATGTATCGACCCTTACCGACATTTAAACCAACTTTACCGCAACTCAGACCTTTTTGCCGGACAATGTTATTCTGAACTTTGTAGAGCAGCACTTTCTTGTCACAATTAAACGCGAGATTTTTAAAACAACGAATGAAGAAGCTACATGCAAGGTTCATTTATAAAAAATTAATTCCTGATTAAGGTAGTCCGGGTCAATGACCTCTCAAATCCCTCAGGAAGACTTAGTAAGTCAGAAGAAGTCGCAAATTTCGTTGCCTTTCTTGCAAGCAATGAAGCATCTCACGTGATCGGACAAGTTTAGTTAGTAGATGGCGGACGGTCAGCGGGCTTGAAACCTTGAACTTATTCGAATGAGAAGAAGTGTAACAGAAATTGATGCCAAGGAACGCTCAAATATTTTTTGAGTCATTTGAAAACGATTTTAGGTAAAACGGTGAGACATAAAAGCAAAATATTAGTTAAATGGACAGTTGGGGCAATTATAACTGCCTCCGGAGCATTGGCAATTTGGTATTTTTATATATCTGGTTATTTCGCAGAAGGAAATGATTCGGTATATAGCGTGGAAAATACGCCGGTTCTGAAATCAAGTCCGCTTGAAGGCAAGACCCTATTCTTTTTAGGTTCATCAGTGACCGCGGGTTTTGCAGCTCGTGAAGAATCATTTGCAGATTATATCGCAAAAAGAAATAATTGCATTATCGGAAAGGAGGCGAAAGGTGCAACGGTGATGATGGACAATGGTCAAAATTCTTATGTTGAGCGGATCAAAAAGCTTGACACCAAAGCCAAAGTGGACATTTTCATCTGCCAATTGTCTACCAATGATACCCGATATAATGGACTGAAAAAAATAGGCCGTATAAGTCAGTCGACCAACATCCAGGACCTTGATAGAGAAACTACTGTTGGAGCTATTGAATACATTATTGCTTATGCAAAAAAAACGTGGAACTGCCCAGTGGTCTTTTACACAAACAGCTACTTTGAGGATAAGTATTACAGCACAGTTATCAAAAAGCTGTATGACGTTCAAAAGAAATGGGACATTTCCATTATTGATTTATATAACAACGAAAAATTTAATAATATTTCAGAGGATCAGATGAAACTCTACATGCTGAGTGACCATGTGCATCCGCATCGTTCAGGCTACAAGTTATGGTGGACACCAGAGATTGAAAAACATCTATACAAGATTGTGAACCCGTCAGGCAACTGGCCATAGTCATACCATCCCGGTCATTAAAGAATAGCCCGGATGTTCAACAGGTAGACCAGGGTTAAGCACATTTTTTTAAAAAAGACCGATCTCGTCCAAACCTATTTGTATTTACAGTCGACCACTACCGGCCAAGGTGGAATGGCATCATCAAGGACAAAGAACATTTTGCATGGCGAAAAGAAAATCGGTCGATTTCACCAAGCAGCTATTCCGTCACCATTCAGCTACAAACAACAATAATGTACTGACCCCGGAGCAAAGTTTGCAAAACTCACAATTCAGCGGTGTTGCTGATCACCTGCAGGGATAGGAGGCGATCGTGAACCTTGACCATTCGCTTTGAGCCTGTTCCTTATCACACATCAGGAAGGTCCGAAAGGACTTGTTTTAACCCACGATGACTTTTACCTGCATGCACACGGTAAGTGTCTGATCTGTATAAATAATTAAACTTATCGACACTTTGGTCCACATGACCCGGCAAGCAATCATACTTTTTTAAATAACAATCTATATACATACTATGAAAACAAATAAATTAAATCCTTCAGGCAGCTTTCAGGGAGTACATGATATCCGTGTGCTGGATCTGCCGATACCTGAACTGACCGATGATAGTGTATTGATCAAGATTGCTATGGCCGGAATCTGTGGTTCCGATCTGCATTTTTACCATGAACCGCTGCTGCCGCCCGGAACAGTCCTGGGGCACGAATTCACGGGCACGATACAAGCTGTTGGTAAAAACATAAAAGACCTCGATGTGGGCAGCAGAGTGGTTGTGAATCCGATGATCGCGGGGACAGGTTTGGGTCATGCACCTGGGGGATTCGCCCGCTATATCCTGATCGAAAAAGCTAAAGCCGGGTACAATGTGTTAACTATTCCCAATCAAATCACGGATGACAAGGGTGCGCTCATCGAGCCACTGACCGTTGGCTTGGCAGCAGTTAAGTTATCAGACATCAAGCCTGGGCAGACTGCACTGATCACTGGAGCCGGGCCCATCGGATTAGCTGTTCTGGCCTCGCTGAATGCCTTAGGTATTCACGATGTTGCTGTAAGTGATGTGAGCGAGACCCGGCTGAAGATCGCAGATGATATGGGTGCAAAATTCATATTCAATCCGTCTGAAGATGGTGACATGGCCAAATTCCTTTCGGACAGCTTCGGGAAAAATATCCCCGGCGTGATGGGTACCGAATTGCCTAACTTAAATTTTGCATTTGAATGTTCCGGCGTAACACCTGTTTTCTGGCAATCAGTTGAAGTACTTGGCCAAAATGGTGAGTTGATCGTGGTTGCAGGCTATAGCAAAAAGGTTGAACTTGATCCGAACGTCGTCCTACAGCACGCGTTACGTATCAAAGGATCATTTGCCTATAGTAGTGAAGATATGCAGGATGCCATCGATCTGGTTGCTGAAGGGAAGATCGATCTGACCCCAATCATAACACACCGCTTCCTTCTGAAGGATCTTCCAGAGGCTTTTGCAACGCAGGCTGACGGAAAAATTTCTGTCAAGGTGTTGGTTAAACCGGAATAATATCATGTCGAAAATGAATAATGCTTATAAGGAGGTCGTGATCATTGGCGGTGGGTTTGCCGGCGTGAATTTGGCAAAAAGCCTTGCTGACGAAGACGGGATACATGTGACCCTGGTAGATAAGAACAATTACAATTTTTTTCCACCGCTGCTTTACCAGGTGGCGACGGGATTTCTGGAGGTTTCTAATATTACCTACCCATTCAGAAAAATGTTTGCCCGTAAAAAAAACATACGCTTCCGGATGGCGGAACTTATCGAGATCGATGCGGAGCATAATACGGTGATCTTGAATAACGGGAAACTCATTTACGATTACCTGGTGCTGGCAACCGGGACGGAAAGTAATTATTTTGGCATTGATAACATCAAAAGGTCAGCGCTAACGATGAAAACAATCGACGATGCAGTCAATATTCGAAATTTCTTTCTTCTGCAGGCTGAAAGAGCTACACTGCAATCAGATCCGGTCGAGCGTGCGAAATTGAGCAACATTGTCATAGCAGGAGGCGGACCCACCGGCGTAGAGTTGGCGGGCATGATCGCGCAAACCAGGAAGAAAGTACAGGAAGCGGAATATCCAGAGCTTAAAGGGGAGCATCCTGCAATCTATCTGGTTGATGCGCTTGATGTTGTTTTGGCACCGATGAGCGAGAAATCACAACGCTACACCAAAGATACCCTTATCAATATGGGTGTGAATGTGATGTTAGGAAAACAAGTAAAGGACTATATCCATGATGCCGTGATCTTTTCGGACGGTTCAAGCATACCTACAAAATCTTTGATCTGGACTGCAGGTGTTATGGCCAGGACATTCGCAGGCCTTCCCGAATCTTCCTATGGTCGCGGTAACAGACTACGGGTTGACGCTTATAACGCGGTGATCGGCCTCAGAAACATTTATGCTATCGGCGACACTTGTATTCAGACCACTGATCCGGATTTCGGGAATGGCCATCCGCAGTTGGCACAGGTTGCCATTCAACAGGGTAAAAATTTAGCAGCAAACCTTAAGGCCATGCAATCAGATGCAAAGACAAAACCTTTTTCTTATAATGATAAAGGTTCAATGGCTATCATAGGTCGTTATAAAGCCGTTGCGGAGATACCTAGGCCGAAATTCTTTTTTAGAGGTTTCCTTGCATGGTCGGCATGGCTATTTGTACATCTCTTTTCCCTGGTAAGTTTTCAGAACAAGATCAAGACAATTCATAACTGGTTCATTTCATTTCTGACGAATGATCAGTCAATGCGGATCATTGAGCGTCCGAAATAATAAGTTAACAAGTTCAAAGGCCACCTGTACGGATGACCTTTGAACTTTTCCGCTTTACGATGTAATATGCTTATATAAACCTCTGATTAAAATTCTTTTTATTCATATAAGACCAACTCTTCTTTACGCTGAACTGTTTGTATTGCTCATTGCTTGACCTTTCGTAAAAAATGTCCGGCAGATATACCTGGGCATAAGCTAAAAGTAAACCAGCAATGTACACGGGATCGTTAGAGACATAACGACAATTACCCTTGTTGACAATAGTCCATAAGTATGTTTTCCGGAAATTTCACCGATCAAGAAATAAATTAAAGACATAATGAAACCCGTAGGATCAAAGACATGAGAGTTTTGGTCAAACTAAGGTCAGGTTGTAAAAAAAAAAATCTAAACAGCCTTGTATTTGAACAGCGTTTAATATATTTGTACTGTTCAATAAATATGGTTATATGAGAAAAGTATTGATCACGGGAGCAAGTGGTGGCATCGGGCTGGAAACGGCCAAACAACTGGCCGAATTAGGTGACAAGATCACCCTTGTAGCCCGTAACCAGGGTAAGTTAAAAAAGGCTGCAGAAGCTTTGTCCGGCTCCGGCCATGATATGCTGGTAGCCGACCTGACCAATGATGACGACCTCAAAAAAGTGTTAGGCCATTTAAAAATAGAGAAATACGATATACTGATCAATAATGCGGGTGCAGGCATCTACGGAAGATTTAACGATATCCCTTTAGCATACCAGTTGAACGGCATGCATCTTAATATGGATGCGTTGGTTAACCTCTCTTACGGCTTTTTACAGCACGCCAGACCTGGTGATACCCTGGTGAACGTGGGTTCGCTCCTGGCGCACTCTTCTTTACCTGGCGGCGCTGTGTATGCCGCTACCAAGAGTTTTGTAGCCAATTTTTCAGAATCACTATGGTACGAGTATAAGGACAGGAATATCTTTGTGATGGGTTTTAATCCTGGTGCAGCCAATTCTGACTTTCATACCAACGCCGGCGGGGATACCAGCGATTTTCCTGATTTTGTCATGTCGTCCGTTCAGAACGTTGCCGGAGAACTTATCAAGGCAATTAATAACAGAAGTAAGCCCAGGGTGGTTCAAGGCTGGAAAAACAGGTTCATGCTGTTTGGCTTCAAATTGCTGAGCAGGAAAGCTGCGGTTAACATCATGGGAAGGATCAGCCCCGGGATGCAGCATTGAGCGAATGATGCTGCCCGGGAAAACAATTAGTCAGGACCACCTATATTTGTACTTAAATAATTAAAATGAGCATAGCAGAACGCAAATTAGAAGAGAAGCAGGAAATGCATAAACGCATCTTGAATGGCGCGCGAAGGATATTCCTGGAAAAAGGCTATGAACAAACCAGCATGCGCAGCATCGCCAATGAGATCAACTACAGCCCCGGTTCGCTTTATTTCTATTTCAAAGATAAAAGCGAAATATTTCAGGAACTCCATCAGGAGGGCTTTCGGTTGCTCGTTAACCAGTTCAGGGTATTGGACAAGGTTAGTGATCCTTTTGAGCGTCTAAAGGCTATGGGGCGAATTTTTATACAATTTGCGCAGGAGAACAAGGACTATTATAACCTGATGTTCCTGGTTGACGAACCTACGAAATTGTCAGAGAACCCGGGCGGCTTTCAGATCGCGCAGGAAGCAATAGAACGATTAACCGGTGTCGTCAGGGACTGCCAGCAGGCGGGTAAGTTCAAAGATATGGATACAGATGATCTGACCTTCACGATCCTTTCCACTATGCATGGTATTTGCGCACTGTTCTGTAAAGACCGGACGGCCAGTTTTATGGGCAGGACCAACGAAGAACTGATGCAAAGCGGCTACGAGTGTTTTGTTGCCTTACTTGAAAAAGGGTAAACCCTTTTTTTAATCAATAATTGAACAGTGTTTAAATTTATAACGATGATTAATAATGAAAACTAAAAAGCCAGTAAATTATGGCTTGTTACTTTATGCGGCGGCCCTCTTAGCTGCAATGCCGGCAAAAGCGCAGAGCCAGTTGGATAACTATATCCAGGAAGGGCTCAACTCAAGTCAAAGTATCAAGCAGCAAAACTTCTTACTCCAAAAAAATATGTATGCTTTGAAAGAAGCGAAAAGCATGTTTGGGCCCGACGTGACCTTTTCCACCACCTATACCAAAGCCGACGGCGGTCGTACCATCGACTTCCCGACAGGTGACCTTTTCAACGGGGCTTACGCGACGCTCAATCAATTAACCGGAACCAATACTTTTCCGCAGCTTCAAAATCAGCAGATCCAGCTGAACCCGGATAACTTTTACGATGCCAGGTTCCGCACCACGCTGCCTATTTTGAACGCGGAACTGATCTATAACAAACGGATCAAAACACAGCAGGTCGATCTGCAGCAAACCGAGGTGCTGCTGTATAAGCGTGAGCTTGTTAAGGAGATCAAAACGGCCTATTATAATTATGCAAAAGCCGTAAACGCGACCGGCATCTACGAGTCCTCGCTTCGGGTGGTGGAAGAAGGCCAAAGGATCAATGCCAGGTTGTTCGATAATAGCAAAGTGAACCGGACCGTTGTGCTCAGAAGCCAGAACGAAGTATCAAGGATCACTGCATCACTGACCACGGCAAAGAAGAATGCGGAATCGGCCCGTTACTATTTTAATTTCCTGATCAACCGTCCGCTTACGGACAGCATCCTGTTAGATCAGGTTGCCACGCCACCCACACAGGAGCAGCTATTGGGGAATAACGTAAATGGCAGGGAAGAATTATCCAAGCTCAAGTTAGCTACGGATATTAATAGTAATCTCACAGGTTTGGCCAGATCTTACCTCATTCCTAAGGTTGGTACCTTCATTGACCTGGGCTCACAAGCCTTCGACTGGAAATTTAACAGGCAAAGCCGGTATTATTTGTTAGGCGTTTCATTAGAATGGAACCTGTTCTCTTCCGGCAAAAACAGTAACCGGGTCAAGCAAACCATTGCTGACCGCGAAGCCATAGCTGCCCAGACCGATTATATACAACAGCAACTGCTTACCGAGCTCAAGGTAAAACACGCAGGCATGCAAAGCGCTCTTGCGCAATATAATGCCGCACAATCTCAACTAAAAACCAGCCGGAACTACTACGCTGATGAGCTGAAACTATATAAACAGGGAATGGCCATTTACATAGAGTTGCTGGATGCCCAGAACCAGTGGATAGATGCACAGCTTAACGCCAACATCGCCCTTTACGATACGTGGATAGCCCACGCGGCCATCGAACGTGCTAACGCCAGTTTTAATATTAAACCATAAGAACGACCATGAAAAAAATTCAAATACTCAGCATCGCCGTAGCAGCGATCGCCTTGATAACCGGGTGCAAAGAAAAGCACCAGGAGGCTGACCTGTCGGCTGTTGCGGACATTATTCCGGTTAAAGTCGCAACCATGACCGAACTTGGTGTACCAGACCACATCACTGCCACAGGATTAGTGAGTACAGAGGACGAGGCCAGATATGCTTTCAAAATCGGCGGTGTGATCAACCGTATCCTCGTACAGGAAGGCCAGTTTTTCAAAAAGGGTCAGTTACTGGCCACACTCAACGCCACTGAAATATCAGCCGGCCTTACGCAAAGCAGCCTGGGTGTGGAAAAGGCGCAACGGGATTACAACCGGGCTGTTAGTCTTTATCAGGACAGTGTTTATACATTGGAACAATTACAAAATACCAAAACGGCATTGGATGTCGCCAAAAAAGCAACGGAGGCGGTCGCATTCAATGAGCGCTATTCAAGAATATATGCGGCATCTGATGGCTTTGTAAGCAGTAAGATCGCCAACGAGGGCGAAGTTATCGCGGAGGGGATGCCGGTGCTGCTGGTAAATTCTACCGGGCAACACAACAGTTATTTGCTAAAGGTAGGCGTGACGGACCGGGAATGGGCCACTATCAAGCTGGGACAATTAGCTAAAGTGACGCTGGATGGCTATGCAGGTCAGCAGTTCGATGCCGAAGTGTTCCGTAAATCACAGGCTGCAGACCAGGCACTCGGCTCTTTCCAAATTGAGCTAAAACTAAGACTAAACGGTGTAAAGCCTGCAGTAGGTATGTTTGGCAAGGCAGAAATCGCCACCCGTCATGATGAAAGTGCAACGGTGATCCCGTATTCATCACTGGTGGAAGCGGACGGTAAAAAAGCTTTTGTATTTACCACGATCAGCCCGACCAAAGTCAAAAAGGTACCGGTAACCATTTTAAAGTTTGATACCGACAAGGTATATCTCCAGGCCAAACCGGAAGGGATAAACCAGATCGTGGTATCCAACAGCGCTTATCTCAACGAGCAGTCGACTATAAAGATCATCAAATAAGGCCGTCATGAAAATTACAAACTTCGCCGTTAAGAATTATCAGTTCACGCTGATCATCTTTCTCCTCGTTGCCGTGGTTGGACTGCTGACGCTGTTCACCATGCCCCGTTCGGAAGATCCGACCACCCATCCCCCGCAGTATATCATCACGGTTATCTATCCGGGTACCAGCCCCAAGGATATGGAAGAACAGGTGGTAAAACCCATCGAAAACAAAATATATGGCCTGGAAAATATTGAAAAGATCCTTACTACGGTAGAAGACGGTGTAGCGGTTATCCAGCCGAAGTTTAAATACGGCGTGGATGTAGACAACAAGTACCAGGAAATATCCACGGAGATAAACGCTTTGAAAACCAGCGAGCTGCCGAAGGACATCTACCTCATCAAGACCGAAAAGGTATCCTCTGCCGATGTTAAAGTGCTCCAGGTGGCATTGATATCAGATAACGCATCAGGTAAATTACTGCGTGACCAGGCAGACATTTTGAAAACACGCCTGGAAAAGATCACCAACCTGAAGGAGGTCAAATATTTCGGGATGCCGGAGCAGGAGATCCGTATTGATATGCAACTGGATAAGCTGGCGCAGCTTAAGATACCGCTTAATGTGGTTATGGGTAGTTTGCAAAGCGAGGCTGCTGATATACCGGGAGGAAGCATCAACCTGGACAGCAAAGTATTTAATGTCAAAACCAGCGGAAAATTTAAAAACACCGATGATGTAGCCAATACCGTGATCTATAATGCCAATGGAAAGATCATCTACCTGAAAGATGTAGCCGAGGTTGGTTATAAGGACGCCATCGTTAGCCATATTACCCGGTTGAACGGGCACCGTTGCGTATTGGTCGCGGCAGCCATGAAGGATAATGTAAACATAGCCGAAGTACAGAAGGAGTATCTACAGGTACTGGATGCCTACGAAAAGACACTGCCCGTAAACATCAGCATGGTTAAAAACTTTGACCAGGCCAACATGGTGTCTGAACGGCTGGGGCACTTGGGCTTTGATTTCGGACTGGCCATCGTACTGGTCGTGGTTACCTTACTGCCCTTAGGTTTCAGGGCATCACTGATCGTGATGATCTCCATACCGTTGTCATTGGCCCTGGGCCTGATCGCCATGAACTTGCTGGGTTATTCCCTGAACCAACTGAGTATCGTAGGGCTTGTGGTAGCATTGGGTTTGCTTGTTGATGATAGTATTGTGGTAGTGGAAAATATTGAACGGTGGCTGCGTGAGGGGCATTCACGTAAAGACGCTATCCTGAAAGGCACCAAACAAATCGGGATAGCCGTAGTAGGCTGTACAGCAACCTTAGTGATCGCGTTTTTGCCGCTTGCCTTTTTACCTGACGTAGCAGGCGAATTTATACGCAGCCTGCCCATGGCGGTGATGACCAGCGTGCTGGCCTCCATGATCGTTGCATTAACGCTGGTTCCTTTCCTGGGCAGCCGCATGCTTAAAACACACACTCATGGCGAGGGCAATTTCTTCCTGAAGCACCTGCAACGATTCTTGACCAAATCGTACGCCCGTGTCATGCCGCTTGCGCTGGAATGGCCAAAAGCCACGATCGGTATTTCCCTGGCTTTAAGCGGCCTTGCCTTTTTCTTGTTTACGGTAACGGGGTTCAAGCTTTTTCCTACGTCTGAAAAGCCCATGTTCCTGATCAATATCAAACTGCCTTTGCAAGCGGATATTCCGGAAAGCGACCGCGTAAGCAGGTTGGTGGAAAACGAATTGAGAAAACATAAAGAGGTGGTGTATTATACCTCAAACATTGGCAAGGGCAATCCACAGATCTATTACAACGTGCATCAGCAGGACGTAAAGTCAGATTTTGCGCAAATATTTGTGCAGATGAGCGATGAAGCCAACCCCGGTGAAAAAACAGCGCTCATCAAAAAACTCAGAAAAAAATTCAACAACATGCCTTATGCACGCGTGGAGGTCAAGGATTTCGAGCAAGGAACCCCTATCGAAGCCAATATTGTGGTGCGGGTTTTTGGCGATGACCAAAGTAAACTGCGGGAGCTGTCCTTCAAAGTGGAAGAACTGCTGAAAAAACACCCCGGCACTTTCTTTATCAATAATGAGCTTAACGTCAATAAAACAGATGTGAAGATCAAGATCGACAAGGAAAAAGCACGTACGCTGGGCGTATTGACCAGTGATGTGGATAAGGTCATCCGGATGGCCGTGGCCGGCCTAACCGTTGGCGATTATATCGATGACCGCGGCGATGCCAGGAATGTAACCATTACCCTCCCGCGCGATAAGTTCTCCAATCTTAATGTGTTGAAGAACCTGTACGTCAATAATATCCAGGGGGTCCCGGTTCTGGTTGATCAGATCGCCGTGGTGACTTTTGAAACCTCACCGACTGCCATCAACCATTTTAACAAATCCCGTTTTGCCAAAGTCACTTCACTGACGAAGGAGGGCGTGTTGGCCAACGATGTTCTGAAAGACGTTATACCGCAACTCAATCAATTGAAAATGCCACCGGGATATTATTACAAACTTTCAGGCGAGGCCGAATCTGAGGGCGATGCACTGGGCGGCAACTTCCTGTCGGTGATCATACTGAGTACATTTCTGTTCGTGGCGGTACTGTTGCTGCAGTTCAAAACTTTTAAAGGCATCATTATCGTGCTTTCCATCATACCGTTAGGTGTATTGGGCGGGGTGGTATTGTTACTCATGACGGGCAACCCCATGTCATTGGTATCCATCATTGGTTTTATCGGTTTATCGGGCATCCAGGTTAAAAATTCTCTTTTGCTGGTTGATTTTACAAACCAGTTGCGTGCGGAGGGTTACAGCATTGATGAAGCGATCCATATGGCCGGGGAAACACGCTTTCTGCCGGTGGTACTCACTTCGATCACTGCAATTTGCGGGTTGTTGCCTATAGCGTTGAACCCGAATCCCCTGATCGCGCCACTGGCCATTGTACTGATCGGTGGCTTGATCAGTTCCACCATACTTTCAAGAATTGTTACGCCGGTGATGTATAAACTGATCCCCCCTAGTCTGGAAACGGATGAAGTAAAAGAAAGTGTTCAGTCTTAACAGGAAAGCTATCGTCATGCTACAATACTTCGATAAACTGGAAAATGACCGGGATGTGCTGCTGGAACAGACAAAAGATCTTTCCGCCGATCAATACAATATGATCCCTCCCGGCTCTAACAATAACATTATTTGGAACATGGGCCATATCCTCGTAGTCGGCGAGGATCTGCTCCATCCGGACTCTTCCGATCAGAACGGTGTAACGGAAACTTTTAAAAAGCGCTTCCGCCTGGGTTCGAAGCCGGATGTGTTCATAACGGAAAAAGAAATTCTTTACATCAGGGATGCTTTAAAGGATACCGCTAAACTTTATAAGCTGTCTGCCGGGAATGACCGATCGGCGGGCAATAACAATTTATCAAACGGTGCCGGCCCTCCCGCGAGCGGTGATGACCTTATGCGGTTCATTCTTTTCCACGAACAGATGCATTACCGGAAGATCGCAAAGCTGATGGGACTTATAAAGAAGTAAAAATACCTTACAATAAAATATATAGCAGACAGATACCATGGAAAATCAATATGACATCATCGTTATCGGTTCAGGCCCCGGGGGGTATACTGCGGCCATCCGGGCCGCTCAGCTCGGGTACAAAACAGGGATCATAGAAAAATACGATAGCCTGGGCGGGACGTGTACCAATGTGGGATGTATCCCGGCAAAAGCTTTACTGGACAGTACGGAGCATTATCATCAGGCAAAAGAACAATTTGCGAAACACGGGATCGAACTGAACGGCGAACCGGTCATAAATTTCACGCAGCTCATCCACCGTAAAAATGAGGTCATCGCTTCTAACGTGTCCGGGTTGCGGTTCCTGATGAAGAAAAACAAGATTGACGTGTATACCGGTACAGGAAGTTTTATCGACCATCGATCCATTAAAGTCAGCGGAACAGATACGGAAAAAACCCTTACGGCTAAATATTTTATCATTGCCACGGGCTCCAAACCATCGACCATTCCCGGTGTGGTGATCGACAAGGACAGGATCATTACGTCTACAGAAGCGCTTTCACTTCCTGAAAGACCGGAATCTATGGTGATCATTGGCGGCGGTGTTATCGGTGTGGAACTTGCCTCCGTTTACGCACGTATCGGAACTGCGGTAACCATCATTGAGTATGCCGGTTCGCTGATCCCTGCGATGGACCGGGAACTGGGGAAAGCACTGTTTAAAACGCTGGAAAAGTTAAAGATCAGGACATTGTTAAACAGCAAGGTACAGTCCGCATCTGTCAATGGAAGCCAAGCCACCATAAAACTCCTAAACGGACAGGGCGAAGAGCAGCAACTTACCGCTGACTACTGCCTGGTGGCTGTCGGCAGGAAGGCCTATACGGAGGGCTTAAACCTTGCTGCCGCCGGTGTTGAACTTGAACCTGACGGTAAAATCAGGGTCAACAAGTTGTTGCAGACCAGTTCGCCCAATATCTATGCAATCGGCGATGTAATTGCCGGACAGATGCTCGCCCATAAGGCGGAAGATGAAGGCGTTTTCGTTGCCGAGGTGATCAGCGGACAAAAGCCGCATATCAATTACAACCTGATCCCAGGTGTGGTTTATACATGGCCTGAGTTAGCCTCCGTTGGCGCTACGGAAGAGGAACTCCGTTCAAAAGAAATTGAATTCCGTTCCGGTACATTTCCTTATTCGGCCAGTGGCAGAGCAAGGGCAGCAATGGATACCGACGGTTTCGCCAAAGTGCTGATCTCCCCCCAATATGGTGAAGTACTTGGCGTGCATATCATAGGCCCGAGAGCGGCTGACGTGATAGCACAGTCCGTTGTGGGAATGGAATACGAAGTAACTGCAGAAGACATGTACCGCATCAGTTATGCCCACCCTACCTATTCCGAGGCATTGAAAGATGCTTACCTGATTGCCTCCGGGCAGGGAGCGATCAACCTGTGAAAATGCTGAATCGAAGGGTAACCGGTCATACCGCGATAATGAAAGATGTCAGTTGCGATTTTTGTGTTAAGGCCGGTTGAGTTCGCTGCAGGCCCATAGTTCCGGTTGATCGATCAGGTAACAACTGCCGCTAACCACTTCGAAGCCATAATGTAAACATAATCCATTCATCCCCCTAAACCAATCGATTATGGAAAAAAACATCAAAGATAAGGAGCAAACCAAGCGCAGGCTGATCGCCGCCGTGGCTCATGTTTTTAAAAATGAAGGACATACCGGTTTGGGGGTTAACAAGATCGCCAGGCTGGCGGGTGTTGATAAAAAACTGATCTATCGCTATTTCGGCAGTTTTGATAGACTGGTCGAAGCCTATGTGGTCGAAACCGATTACTGGATGCGATTCGTAGATCAACTGCACGAACTTAAGGTTCCGGAGAATATGCAGGAGATGAAGCGCTTACTGGCATACGTGCTCAAGAATCAGTTTCGTTATTTCTACGAGGATAAGGAAATGCAGCGGCTTATCTTATGGGAACTGGCCGCTAAAAGCGATATCATGCGGAGCATCCATCATACCCGGGAGGTCAAGGGACAGTTGCTGCTGGAAATGACGGATCGTTATCTGCAAAAAAATGATGTTAATTTCCGGGCGATCGCTGCTTTGCTGGTTGGCGGTATCTATTACATGATCCTGCACACCCGGAATAACGGCAGTATGTTCTCCGATATCGACTTATCGAAACAGGAAGGCCGCCAGGCTATTCTGGATGCTATCGATTCAATACTTGAGATGACATTCAAATTGTAAGTGCAGCTTAGCCCGAACTGATGCATCCAGCAAAGTAACAGCCGGTGCCCCGCCGCTTTTCGCTAATTAACAGGGAGACGAAGCCCGTACAAAAGCACATCTTCGGTTAAATTGCTGGTTCTAGCCCAGTGTGGGATTCGAGATCGCGTATGAAGTTGCTTTTGGGTTTCCGAAGCATTTATATTGGCAATTAACTATTATATTGGTTATACCCTGGCAAGAATATACGCACCTTTATTATCAAATGTCCTTAAGCCCAAACTATAAACTAGGCGACCTTTCCCGCAATTCTCCAATAGGACAATCCAACAGTCATTAAGCATGGTAACTCTTTCTTCCATTGCAAATCAGCACAGCAATCATTGATCAAGTTTTTTCCATTTTCTCTTGTTACACGATTACAGATCGGATATCTGATACATACTTTACCATGACGCCCTAAGAATCTCTTTGTAATCAATTCTAGCGATAACAAACTTGCTGTTTCAGTATAACCTTTATTTGTATCGTGATCAAGAGGTATTACAATATCGCTGTTGTTTGAATCAATTGCAGGCAGACCATAAAAATTTAAAATATCGTCTAAAGTTTTAATGCTGCTTAAATCTTCTTTGTAGATAGCGTTCAACAAAAACGAATCACCTTTACAGGATTCATTTTTACAATTTTCGATTACTTTTTTAACATAAACTGATTTATTCCCCAATACTTGCTCTAAATAATTTACAAAATCATCCATCAATGTATGCATCATCCTGTAGTTGGGCATATCCTGACCATTAAAGATCCTTGAATAATCCCTCATGTATCTTTTATATAGATCGATTCCGTTTTCGGATTCGTCCACAGATTTTAATATCATTATGAATGCATGCCCCGGATTGTTAAAATAAAGCGCTGTGTAACATATTGCAATCAGTAATCTGGTATCATCTTTTATGTCGGGACGTAATCTATTACAAATTAACTGAGCCGATTTATAAGGAATGTCACCATGGTGAAGATCCGGATTAATAAGTGATTGTACAAGATGTGCCATGCTTTCGATTACACATGTATATCCGAATTGGAAACCATTTGGAAAAACCCTTTCGTTATCAAAATCGTAAACACCCACATTGACCGCTGTATCACCTGCCTTGGCTAAATCCAAGTCAGTTTGGCTTATTTCGATATCACCGATATTACCTTCCGAAAAATTCCTGCTACCATTTTTCCCACGTAATTCTGATTCAAAAGCCTGCGCCGCGGGAATTATTTCAGAAAGCACCACGGGGACAGATATCATATCTTGTGCATCAATAAATTCTCTGAATAACAATAGATTTTTGAGGAAAAACCTATTGTATTTTATTCCATATGGCGTTGTGATCTGCTGTAAGTAGTGCACATATTCATGTATAAAAGATGCATAATCCCGCACACTGACATCTTTATACCCATTATTCAATACAGGTGACTCACCTTTTAAATACATGTGAAAAAATGTGCTTTCGTATATATTGATCCTTTCATCTGAAGTATAATCGTATTCGGTAGCGCCCATGTGCATCTGCTATAATTAAAAAATCGGGGTCTTAATCAGCTCAAAATTATCAAATCTGTGCTCAAAGAACGAGGAACAGATGCAACTACTATTAGTAATAGTTAAAAACGCTAAATTGTATTTATGAATATACCAGAACAACTTGTTGACGCGATCTTCGCCAGTCAAAGACCAGAACCCACCGAACGTATTTCTTTTCTGCTGGGTTCCGGGTTTTCGAGACCAGATGGTATGCCTTTAGTAAGTGACATCAACCGGCAATTGAGCCAACTCAAAGAGAGCGACTTTTATTTGCGCCAGGAAATGTCCGCCGGCTTTTACACCGGTGATTACCGCGATCCAAACGCTTTCTCTACGCTAAACGATAGGCGCTTCGCATCCGAATTCATCGCGTTTTACGTTGAAACCCAACTTAGGGGAAACCATGAAGCATTCAATTACGAACATTTTTTTGATTTTTTCAGTGAATATCTTCATGAGAGAAAACATGTAGCTGAAGTTGATAAATTCTGTAGTGTCTACAACGAAAAGTATACTTTCAAGGGACAATACGATAACGGACGGAATTACCTCAACAAGTTTTTAAACATCTTTAATCAACTGGTTGCAAGTTTACTGATCAGGGCAAAATATTATCAGGATGTAAGTTACACTGGCGGTTACGCTGGTTATGGCACCTTTTGCCGCTTGGTAACAGAGGTATTAAAAAATTATCGTGTGCATGTTCACAGCTTAAATCACGATATGTTGTTTGATCATATGGGCTCCAAGGTATCCGGCATGTTCGAACATTTCACAGACGGATTCAGCGAAGCAGGTTCAAAGTATTTTGGAGAACTCGATTATCGTCCAAGATATATTCAGGAAGAATTTTACAAGCAATACCGGGTAAGGCTTAAGCATTATGACGGGGATTACCGCAAGCGCCTGTCATTTTTCAAATTACATGGCAGTGTCGATTATTTTCCGACCTATTTGAGGGGGAATGATAAACCCGTTACGATCAAAAGAGATTATGGCGTTGGCGAAGTACTCCTAGAGCGATTTGATGAACCCTCTCAGAAATTCTTTTACGAGGATCCGTTCACTAACAAATACCCCGCTTATCTGACCGGTACAACGCAAAAGATCAAACGCTATCAAGACGAATTCTACTATAATCTGTTTCAGCATTTCCAGGATAATTTAATCCATTCAAAGCAATTGATCGTTATTGGTTATGGTTTTCAGGATGCCGGGATCAACGAATATCTTGAAAAACACTATTTATCTCAGGGCAGGAAAATATTGGTCGTGGATATCAAGATGCCACAAGCGCAACTGATCGAAAAATATAAGCATCATTTCATTTTTTCCGGTGGCGGTGTCAGCGATACACCCTACACCGTATATGAGAATTTTTTAAGAGCATAGAGGCGCCCTGTGTTTTTGCAACTAAATGGAAACAAGAAGCAAAACACAGGGCGTTTTTCGGGGCCGGCTTCGCCGGCCCGCCGGGCAATTTTTCTCACCCGGCAAGCCTGATACAGGGTTTAAGTGATCTTGAGCGGCTGTGTCCTGAACTCCCGCAGGTTCAAAAAGAAGCCCCTGTTAAACAGTAATCCCTCCCTGAATAGTTGCCATAGAAGCGATGCGCCACAATTGGCGAGTGCGGAATTAATAAATAAATCCTGTTTGGTCAGGGCTTCGGCCAGCGAACAGCTTGGCGTATGATCGGCTTGTTCAGATGCGCTTAACAGTTCCTTAAATTCATCGGTCACTAAGGGCAAAGTTTCTACAGGACGGTATAGTTCCGAAGCGGGTTGTTTGATCTTCTCTAAAGTAGAAAGGATAACCTGACCGCTCGAACGGCTGTTCCCAAAATCCATCCAGTACCGCACCCGGTTGCGACCAGCGTATTGCGCGGCTAATTGTTTTAAGATATCCGCGATCTCATAACGGGCAGCTACGGTATCTACGCAGGAAATGGTAATCGTAGCACTGGCCAAATCCCTGTCCTTTACCGATGCCTTATCATAACGGGTCGTTTCCGCTTTCCAGTTCGTACCAAAAAAACGGTTGATGCGGTTGATCAAAGCGACCGATTTGTGCAAGCCTAACTCGGCAGTCGTAAACAACTGTCTCCCGAGATTGGCGGCATCTACCGTATCATGATCAAATACCCGCACGAACAAACCCGCATGGCCTAAAGCGTTCAGGGCATGGTTCATTCTCGCCAGTGCGGTCAGCACCTGACCGCCTGTGCCACCTGCGCCAATAAGGTTTATCGTAACAGGGTTATAGGGCTGTAACAATTCCTTTTGAACAATATGTACAGCAGGTCTGTCTTTTTTCTTCGTTTTCATTGGATGATCTGTTTAAGGGTCAAACTGGTTTTAATCAACTCATGCTGCGGGAATGGTTCACGTTTACCCGCAAGGGAACGCCACAACTCGGTCGTGTTGCTTTTGGTGCTGTTGTTCCCGCTGATGGAGTGGCTGAAATTGCTGTTAAAGAAATACTGCTCCCATGTTTTCATGAACTCCTCCAAACAGGTGCTTTTACCGATATTGATCTGCACCGTTCCCATACAGACCTGACCGCTTGTATAGATATTTAAGTATGGGGCGTGGCAAAGTTTGGTCTTTTCAGTCGGCTTGGCTTTGCCCGTTAGGCCATAGACCGACAAATGATCGGCATTCGCTTTCCAAAGCATGGCGGGAACATGAAATCTGCCTGACGGAATGTTCAAGCCATCCACAAAAAACAAGTTCACTTCCTGCGGTGGCGTGTACCAAACGGCGTAGCCGTTCGCCTTTTGATTGACGTATAAAACATGGGATGGCAGTAATCCTTTACTTTTGAGGTAACTGCTTTTGGTTTCCTGCGTGGTTTGTAATAATTCACTTAGTGCCGACACTTCCTTTTCATTCAGGGGGTGCGCATTGATGGGCTTACCGTTCCTGCCGATGTCATAACTTTCCACGTAAATTTCCGTGGTCTTTTCGTCCCTTTGAAACTGGTTGATCTCTTCAGCTTTATCATAGCGGTAGATCAGCAGGGCTTTGAACGGTTCAAAACCGCTGTTAAACTGTTGGGTGATGTTCTTCATGGTCGTATCTGTTTAGTAAATCACGCAGCCGTTCGATCAGGTCAAACAGCCTTTCCTCAAAATCAAAGTCTTTTCTTTCAGGGTCGGGCATGGTATCGAAATAATGAACGGCGGTCGGTTCATCCATGACCGGCCTTTCCTGAAAGGAGCAATTGATCATTTCCAGTAATTCATGCTGAAAACAATCCTTTTCGCTCCAATAAAAACTGGTGTATTCCCAAACACTGATCCGTTCTTCCTCATCAGGATAGATCAGATCGGGATGAACGCTTTCCGTTAGGGAGCGTTTAGGGTACTGGCGGTACAACTGTAAAAATTCAATGCCTAAAAGTTCCCATTCCATTTCATGTTTGTCCCTGTGATGGAAACCCGTTACCACGCTTTCCATTTTGCCGAGCCAATCGGGATTTTTGATGACGGGCATGATATGTCCGCCCGCCCGTCTTAATTCATACAAGGTATCTTCCTGTTGCTGCCGCCACGCCTGATCTTCCTCGTCGGTGTTGCCCTCGTCTTCGGTTTCGCTTACCCATTGTTCCAAGATATCATACTGGTAATCCATAAAACTCCCGCTTTCGGCATAAAAAGGAATGTCAACCACCTGGTGCAGGTAGGCAAAAATGACCGTGACCAGTTCGGTGATGTCTTGTTTTTCTGCATCCTGTGACCATTGCCAGTAAGCCCTGACAGGAATGTAAAACAGGCAATGGCTCAGATCAAAGGTCTTGACAACGGATAAAACCGCCTGTTTGCCTTTATCCTGCAAGATCAGGCAATGGTTCTCCCGGCTAAGCGCACTTACCTGTTTTTCCACCGTTTGCCATGTCGTGTAGATATTTTGAGGGAAAGGCAGATCAGTTTTGGGTATGTCCCATTGGTAGTGCTTGCAGAGGTTGGCAAGGGAGTTGAAATACTCCCTTGCTATCCTTTCCTTATTACCTGTAAAAGCCCAAAACGGCAGGAAACGGTGGTTCAGAAAACCATTTCCGTCAGCCCTGCGGGTGCGCTCCTTAGCGGATTTCGCCTGACCTCGTCTGCATCGGGCAAGCGGTTTAAGCGCTCTGCCAGTTCGCCGAATAATTGCTGTAGTTTCCATTGCTCACCTTTCCTGTTGATCCTGACAATCCTGTTCACTGTTTTCGCTCTCATATTATCCTTTCGTCCCTATGGTACTCTCGAACCTGTACTGCGCTTCATCGTCCCTGATCTCGGGACCGGTTACTTTGGCATTGGTCAGGACGGGGTACGTCCCGGCGTAGAAGTTCTGTACATCGGCTACTGTAAATCCCTCATTCGGGTCGTTCAGCCTGATCTCCCGACCGTTCTCTTTGTGCAGGAATACCCGCTTTAAAATCATCGCTTTCATCGCCTTATCATTAATCGTTAAAACTTGCGGTTAATTTATCGTAGGCCTCTTTACCCGCTTGCAGGGTTTTGCGCTTGGCTTCGATGGCTTCGGCCTTATCGGGGTGATCAGCAACATCGGGCAGTTGTGCCAATGCTTCCGCATATTTGGTATGCTGCGCCAAAGTTTTAACCCGTTCCATCGCTTCGTCATACAGCCGTTTCTTTTCGGCTTTGGCCTGTTTGTCGTCCTCCGGCGGGGTAAACAGGTCGTTATTTTCGTCATTGTCGTCCTCGTCAGGGTCGGTTTCCGCAGCTTTTCCGGCTTTAGCCTTATCGGGCTTGGCATTCTTTTTGGCTTTATCCAGTTCCTTTTGATAGCTTTCGAGATTACTGATCAGACCTGCGGTCTGCTGAACAGGTCGAGCCAGTTGTTCAAAAAAGCCCTCGTCCAGTTCTCCGGCGGTCGCCTTGAACAGCATGGGCGGTAAACCCTCGACAGCCTTGTCCTTTTTGAGTACCACCGATACAGTTTGTAAACCTGTTTCGTCCTGATGGATATTGAGCAGAAAATTACCCTGAAAGCCTAAACCTGCTATTTGCTGAAAAAAGTTCGTTTTCATGATCTTAAAATTTGAGATGGTTAAATCCTGCGATGGCGAGTAAAAACAGTCCCGCCAGTCCGCAGCTATTTGCTATAATTAACAGCAGCCTTTCCAGCAGCGTGACGATCACCGACCTGTCATAGCCCGAAAAGTGCTGCACACCGCCAATTCCCCTGCGGTTGAACCTGCGTTTGCCGATCTGATAGCGGATGAACAGGCAAACCGCCAGTAACGCTAAACCGCAGGGGATGCTCATATTTGGACGGGTATTCATGGTCAGCCGAATAAAAGTTCAACGGCAGGTTTAAACTTCGGGTCGGCATGCTTACCCTGCGCGGTATATTGCAACAGCGCATGCGCGGCAAACATGGCCATAAAGCCCCCGAACAACTGGTCAGCGAACACAGGCGCACTTTTGGCGAGGTCTTTCGGGTACTTGCCCAGTACCTTTTGCGTTTCTTTCGCCAGTTCAAACCATAGTTCCACGCCGAACAACTGGTCTTTCCATTCGGCGGCGATGCGTTCCCTGTCGTTTAACACCGTTTCGGCCAACTCTCCGAGATACCCCAGGAACGGGGGTATCTCGCTACTCATTAAGCTGTGCAAAAGCCTTGCTTTCTGCACGTTATTCAATATCTTCAATGGCTGCATGATCTTTAGTTTTTAATGAAATTAACGCATCCGCACCCTGACGGGCGAAGTTCCCGCAGAGGTCAAAAGCTACCTGCGACCTTTGTTTGGCTGTTCCGTCCATGATGGATTTGAATTTGGCATCCCCGTCCTTAAAATTGCGGACGTTCTGATAATAGCCGGTAATGGCATTATATGCCCCGAACACCGTCCCTGCGGTGGTTTCCATCTGTTGGGTCGGGTTACCCATCGCATAGGCATAGGCGTTATCCACGATATTGGTGTAGGTGCTCGATAACCGATCAGCCAAACCCAATTCCAGATTTTGAATAACTTCCTTATTAGGCGCCATAGCCACCTGTATCAGTTTCTTCACCTGCGCATCGGTAATACGCACCTTAGCCCAATGATTAAAGAGTTCTTCCAGTTCCCCGGCCATCACATGGGAAATGCCCATCAAGGTATGCGCCTGTTTCAAACGGTCGTTAGCCGAAGCCGTATGCCTGATCTTGATACCGCCGGATTGGTTCTTCATCGCTGCGTTCAGCGTGTTGTTGCAAACCACACGGGTCGGTGTAAAAGCAGCGGTGATACTCCCAAAACCATCGTGCGAAGTGGTCAGGAACAAATATTGTTCGATCAGATCCTGTTTACCCACCTTGATGTATTCAGGTAGTTTGGCCGTGATAAAGATGCGTTCACCCTTACCCAAAGCCCCCGCCGTTTCGTACTTGATGCCGTCAGCACCACCCACAATGGCATCAAAGAACTGGAACGCATCAGCGTTCTGTACCACCGCATAGTCCTTACCCACTACACCCAATACCGCATCGTTATCGGTGCGCACGGTCGCATAAAAACCGGGTACTTCGATGGATGGAAATGCCAAGTCCGTATCGATGTTGTCCAAACCCAGCCCCGCGCCATTGGTAAACAAAGGCCGTTTCTCCACCACATAGTCCAAACCTGCAAATCGGATGGCTTCCGCACTGGTCGGGTAATCCTCGACGATCTGCCCCAAGCCGTGCCATGCTTTTTCCTTAACACTAAAGAAACTGTGCTTTGCGGTCTGTTCGTTATAAAAAAGGTTGTGTGCCATGATCTTAAATTTGAATGTCCTTTAATCTGTGAATTGCCTTAAGCTGCCTGTTTGTTCCCGTTCCTTTTGGCTTTCGGCTTGGCTGCTCCGGCCTTCCGTGATGCCCCCAATAAGGTGATCTCGTTGGTGTGAAAGTTCAGGCTCGCCATCGGCTCCCCGTCACGGCTCACCCACGGCCTTGCGCTGATGTGGCCGAACAACTGCACCAATAAACCTTTGGTTAGATACGGCGCAACGGCATCCGAACGCCAGTAAGCGCAATCAATAAAGGTGGTGTCCTCTCTTTTTTCCCCGCCCGATACATACCTGCGGTTCACCGCAATGGTGAAATTGGTTACTGTCCTGTCTCCCTCAATGTTCCTTACGGCAGCATCTGCTACCAGTCTTCCTGTAATTTCCATGAACTTTAAATTTTAGTCGTTAAAAAAATAAAATGAACTAACTGCTTTCCCTTTACCTGTGCGACCCTCCCGGATAGCTATTTTTCAAAAGAAAAAACGGTAAAAAAGAAAGTCAAAAGAGCGGTCCTAAAGACGGAGCGGGAGAACTATAAGTCCCGGAGGGTGACCGGAACGAAGTGGAGGGCATTATGCGTTCGTACGGTACGGCTGACCGAACTTGACGCCTCTTTTGTCCGTTTTCTTTGGAAAATAGCGTAAGTGGCTACTCACTCCCAGCAGTCCTGTCCGTGTTTTGCAAATCCGGGAAAACCGGTTTTTGCGCCCTTCAGCGGGAAGCTTTTGAGGAACCCGAAAATGCTGAGCGGCATTCTGGAAGTGATCAAAATGAAAAGCATTTCTCCGCAGCAATTCGCTAACGCGCAGTTTACGCTCCTAATCTCAACCGGACAGCAAGCACAAAACGAACGGATCGAAACTTCAACCCCGTTTCCTTGTTCCCTATCCATGGCGAAGAACGATACGGACCTATCCGGCTTTGTGCGGGTACGGGGTGCACGTGAACATAATTTAAAGAATGTAAACCTGGATATTCCCCGCGATGCACTGGTGGTCTTTACGGGGATCTCCGGCTCCGGTAAATCCTCATTAGCGTTCGGTACGCTCTATGCAGAAGCGCAGCGACGATACCTGGAATCGGTATCCCCTTATGCCCGCCGGTTGTTCAACCAAATGGCTATCCCGGAAGTGGATGAGATCGAAGGCCTGCCACCTGCGGTCGCTTTGCAGCAGCAACGCGGCGCGGCCAGCACCCGCTCCTCGGTAGGCAGCGTGACGACCCTGTCTAATTTATTACGCATGCTGTATTCCCGCGCGGGCGACTACCCGGCAGGGCAATCGATTATTTACGCGGAATCTTTTTCGCCCAATACACCCGAAGGTGCCTGTACGGAATGCCATGGCCTCGGCCGGGTTTACGAGATCACCGAAAAAACGATGGTGCCCGACGACACCCTGACCATCCGGGAAAAAGCGATCGCCGCCTGGCCATCGGCCTGGCAGGGACAAAACCAGCGGGATATCCTGACCACCATGGGTTACGATATTGACATCCCCTGGAAAGACCTGCCCAAAAAAGACCGGGACTGGATCCTGTTCACCGAAGAACAGCCTATCGTGCCGGTATATTCCGGTCATACCCACGAAGAAATTCAGCGCTTTATCCAAAACAAGCGCCAGCCGGACTATATGGGCACCTTTACCGGCGCGCGCCGGTATGTCAGGCATACGTTCGCCAATACGCAAAGCGCGCTGATGAAGAAAAGGGTCGCGCAATATATGATCAGCAGCGAATGCCCGCTATGCCATGGCAAGCGCCTGCGGCAGGAATCCTTGGCCGTCAAATTCGCGGGCTATGATATTGCGGAACTGTCCCGGCTGGCCCTCAATAAACTGGCCACCATATTTGCGCCATATGCCAGCGGCGAGGCCAAAGCCCTCAAACAACTGGAAGAAAAACACCCGGAAAAGGTCGTGGTCGCCAAACGAATCGCCGAAGACTTCCTGGCCCGCGTACAGGTCATGCTGGACCTGGGCTTAGGTTATTTGACCATCGAAAGAAGTACCCCAACCTTGTCGCCGGGAGAATTGCAGCGGCTGCGGTTGGCCACCCAGGTTCGCTCGAATCTTTTCGGCGTAGTCTATGTACTGGACGAGCCATCGGCAGGCCTGCACCCGGCTGATACCGAGGCCCTGCTGCGGGCACTGGACAAACTCAAGGCATCCGGTAATTCCTTATTCGTGGTGGAGCATGAGATCGATGTTATCCGGCATGCCGACTGGATCGTGGATGTCGGCCCGGCAGCAGGTGAAAAAGGCGGCCATATTTTATACAGCGGCTTGCCCGAAGGTTTGCGCGACGTAAAGGAATCGCTGACGCGGCACTATATTTATGAAGATACCCGCAAAACGATCAGCGATCCCAGGAAACCTAAAGACCGGTTAACACTGGAGGGCGTCACGAGAAACAATTTACAAAACCTCGATGCCGCTTTTCCTTTAGGCGTGTTAACGAGCGTTACCGGAGTATCAGGCTCCGGCAAAAGCAGCCTGGTCAGCCAGGTCCTGGTGGAACTGGTGGCGGAGCATTTGGGCTTGCAGGTGGATATCACAGCCGATAGTGAAGCAGATCCGCTGGACGAGGCGCCAATACAAACATTGGGCGGCCATATTACCGGTGGTATGCAAAACATCAAAAGACTGGTGGTGGTCGACCAGAAGCCTATCGGGCGTACACCGCGTTCTAACCTGGCCACTTATACCGGCCTTTTCGACCATGTCCGTAAACTCTTTGCGGCTACGCCCATGGCCAAAGCGCGCAAGTTCGATGCCGGCCGCTTTTCATTCAATGTCGTCAAAGGCCGCTGCCCGCATTGCGAGGGTGAAGGCATGGTCATGGTCGAACTGCTGTTCCTGCCAAGTGTCTACACCCCTTGCCCGACCTGCGGCGGTACCCGTTATAACCCTAAAACATTGGAAGTTACCTATAAGGACAAAAATATCGCGGAGGTACTGGCCCTGACCGTAGACGAGGCGGCCATCTTCTTTGATGAAGAACCGGCGATCAGCCGCGCGCTGGAGGTCGTGCGGGAAGTTGGACTGGGCTACCTGCGGCTCGGACAGCCTGCGACCGAACTTTCGGGCGGTGAAGCGCAGCGGATCAAACTGGCGACAGAACTGCAACGTGCCCAGCATGGTCAAACGCTGTATGTGCTGGACGAACCGACCACGGGGCTGCATCCTTCAGACGTGGAGCGTTTATTAACGCAGTTGAACCGCCTGGTCAATACCGGTAATACGGTGATCCTGGTAGAACATGATATGGACGTGATCGCGGCCAGCGACTGGGTGATCGATATCGGGCCGGGCGCAGGTGAATCAGGCGGCCGGATCGTGGCCGAAGGTGAGCCGGCAGCGATCGTCAAAAACAAAGGGAGCCGCACCGCTCCTTACCTGGCCAAACACTTATGAAAGCAGATACCCCATCTTATCTGAATTTTGATACCGGCAAATATGCCTGGAAGCCGGACATCGACTATAAAAAGCATCCCGAACTTTATCGTGTGGGCAAAGGCGAACAAGGCGTACTGATCTGCGAACCGTACAAAAGCGAGATCGGGCCGAACTGGCGCTTCAAGACCGAGGAGCTTGCAGCGACCGATTGCGGAGCACTTTGTCGTTAGAGGCACCGAATTCCCAACGCGCTATCCACCCATCAAAATCTTGAGAGTGATTCAGAACGCCATCTTACTTCATAGATGATGCTATTTTCTATTGGACCGTCGCTTTTTCTTTTGCTGTTTTTGCCAGCCTTCGAAATCGAGCTCGATCTTGGGTTTTAATATGCGTTGCCCAGCCCAAAAGGCATCGGTCGGATTGTCATAAGACTCCGAAATGATCTTGGGATTCAAGCCTTCGCCGAACGGACCATCAATCGCCACATACTCGTATGTCGTAGTCAGGCCCAAGTGTATCTTATATTCTTGAGGTTCTTCGCCAAAGAAAACCCAAAACGTCCGGTGCGGTACCTGTGCCGGCGGTCGCTCCCTTTTTTTGACCAGGTATTTTTCGGAGATCAGTGCATCTTCATTCCAACTGCGGCCCCAATCGTCACTGCTGCAAGGAGATTGTACTCGGGTAATGGATAATAAAATTTCTTCGTTTCCGGTGCTGAGATCATTTGTAAAATCGTATTCAGAAAATTCAGCCGCAATGGTTTCATCAATAAAATAAGTGTCCTCGTTACTGTCGAATTGCATTTGCGCACACGTACCGATCTGAAAGATATACAGCGGGTGGTTGGTTAGATTAGCGGTGATCGCTTCACGTATTTTACGTAAATGTTCGGTATCGTGGACGAAGTAGGTATAATTCAAGTATAACATGATAAGTGTTGAAGGACGTTTTTATTTTCGGCTCTATGGCAATTACTTAGATAGAATTTAAGTGATTAATTTTGGTAAAATCATATATAATGGATATTTTTATAGATTAATTAACCTAAGCCTATTTCGATGAACATAATGCTTTCTATTCCTCAAGTTTAGTCAGTTTTTTTAACACTGAAAAGGTTGACTGTGAGTATATTTTTTCCTTAAAGTACCTTCCATCTTTTTGTTGTTAATAAATGTTGATGTACGCTCTGATAAAGATTGGATAGCTTTGTTTTTGGATAGGCAGTTTTAAGGGGATAGAAGTATGAAAATAGGCTTTTCAGGCCATGAGACATTTGTTTGCCGCACCTTTTGGTTGAAGAAGGGTTACGACTATGTTACGGCTGGTCGTTCCTTCACTCAGGAGGATGCGGTCGTGCGGTTGGGTGTGGGTAAGAACATGGTGACGTCAATCAGTTTCTGGATGCGGGGATTCCATATTTTAGATCGCGAGCAACAGCAGATAACCCAATTAGGTAATTTTCTTTTTGAAGAACGCGATCCTTTTTTAGAGGATATCGGTTCACTTTGGTTGCTGCATTACTCGGCAATCAAAAATGAAAAATTGTTTATTTTCAATAGTTTCTTTAACGAATTTTCTAAAGAACGAAGTGAGTTTACCAAGGAGCATCTGATCAGCTTCATGAAGCGAAAAACAGAAGCAGAGGAGATGCGGCTGTTTAGCGATAAAACTTACGATTCTGACGCGAACGTATTATTACGTACCTATCTGCGTTCGAATGATGGTAAAGTGGACTTGGAAGACGAAACGGCTAACTTATTAGTAGAACTTAATTTGCTTAGCGATTTTTACAAGGAAAATACGGAGGGTAGGCTGGTTCAATGGTATCGCATTGGCCGACAGGCACGCTACAATCTGCCGGGAGCCATATTGTTGTTTTCCATTTTGGATCGTTTTGGCGAGGAAAGTCAAAGTTTGTCTTTCGGCGACCTGCTGGAAGCGCCAAATAGCCCCGGCGTGATCTTCCGCTTGTCCGAAAAAGGTTTGGAAGAGCAAATCAAAGAATTGGTCGATCAGTATGATGGCGAACTTATCTTTAGTGAAACAGCGGGAAACCAAGTCCTGCAAATCAAAAACAGGTTAGACAAGTGGCAAATTTTGGAGGAATATTATGCGTAATCATTTTTCACCTTCAGTCAATATTCTTACCCAGGAACTTGATCTTAGCCAATACTTCCTGACGACCAACGTGCAGGATGTATACGATATGCTGAGGAATAATTACCGTTCCGGTCAACGGGCGATCAACCTGATCGGTGCCTACGGAACCGGCAAATCGTCATTTTTATCGGCGGTGATGCAACATTTATCAGGTGAACGACTTTTTTATGAAGCCAAACCTTGGGTAGATACTAAGTCCTTCCACTTTTTGAAAGCGGTCAGTGAATATGATTCATTTATCGGTCAATTTGCTGGATTGATTGGCTCAACTTCCGATAGACCACAACAGTTGCTTAAGGATTTTATTGCCTTACTGAGGTCAGCTAACAAACAAAACGAAGTTGTTGTACTGATCTTTGATGAATTCGGCAAGATCCTGGAATATGCGGCCAAGCATGAGCCAGAAAAAGAGTTATACTTTATACAACAATTGGCCGAGCTTGTTAATAGTGGCGATGCCGAAGTGTTGTTACTGACCACTTTGCACCAGGACTTTGCGGGTTATGCCCAGCAACTGTCTAAACTGCAACGAAATGAGTGGGTGAAAGTCAAGGGCCGCTTTAAAGAGATCACTTTTAATGAACCGGTCGAACAATTGCTTTATCTGGCCAGCCAGCGACTAAATTCAGCAGTACCGGTAGCAGTTACAACTGCTTTCGAAAAGGTTTTTCAGGCTATCGTAGAGGCAAAAGTTTATCCATTGCGTGACTTTTTTAATGCCGAAGTAGCAGCCAAGCTTTATCCCTTGGATATATTAGCGGCGGCTGTACTTGCGCAGGCGCTACAACGTTATGGTCAGAACGAGCGTTCCTTGTTTAGTTTCCTTAATGGCGATAATTATTTTGATCTGACGGACTTTGAATCTGGCAAGGCCAATTTCTATGGACTAAATGCTGTTTACGATTACCTCAACTATAATCTCAACTCGTTCCTGCAATCCAAAGCAAATCCGGATTATACCTATTGGGCCGAAATTCGCAATGCGCTGGAACGAGTTGACGGCGAGTTTGATTTCACCAGACAGGCCACCTATCAGGCAGCAGTGAAAACCATTGGTATGATGCAGGTATTCCTCCCAGGGAGTGCTCGCATAGATCGGGAATTCCTGGCCACTTACCTGGACGGCATTTTAAATACCAAGGACGGTGATGCAACTATTGGTGATCTTCAACAGCGCTGTATCATCCGTTATTACAAACGTACCGCTCGCTATACTTTGTATGAGGCGAGTGATGTTGATATCGATGTGGCTATTTCCAGCGCCGCAGCCGAGGTAAGTCGGGCCAATGATGTGGTCAAATATTTGAGTACATATTTTAATTTCCCTACCGTTTCGGCTAAACGCGCCTATTTTGAAAGGGGCACGCCACGTGTTTTTGAGTTTAAAATATCGGACAATCCTTATATATCCCAGTTACCTCAAGGTGAAATTGATGGTTTCGTTAATCTGCTCTTCAGCGATCTATTGACCGAAGCAGACATGATACGAATTTCTGGTGAACGCCGCGAGCCGATCCTTTATGGGCATTATCAAAACACAGCCGAGATCAAGGAATTGATCGAAGAGATCGAAAAAGCGGAGATTGCCCGTGAAAAACACAAAAGTGACCGGATCGCTAAAAAGGAACTGGATGCGATTATCGACCGGCAGCGTAATTTGCTTAATCACTATGTGATGAATAGCTTTTATAATCCGGCTATCGTGCGCTGGTTCTACCGCGGGGAGGAAGATCTGACCATCACCAATGGCCGGCGTTTCAATGCGAAGCTTTCCGAAATCTGTGCTGATGTTTATGCCGACACGCCGATCTTCCGTAGTGAGTTGGCTAATAAAACCAAACTTTCACCGTCCATATCCACAGCACGAAGGGAACTATTCCAAGCCCTATTCAACCATGAAGGCGCTGAAGACTTGAATATCAAAGGTTCGCCTCCGCAAAAAAGCATTTACTATTCGTTATTAAGGCAAACGGGTATACACGCACTGACGGATGGCCATTGGTTGCTTCAACAACCCGGACTTCAATTAGACCCCTTCCAATTCGGTCCTTTGTTTGCGTCTTGTGACCAATTCCTGGAAACCTCTCGCGGCATTAAACGCAGTGTAAGCGATCTTTATGGACAATTGAGCAAAGCGCCGTTCAAGTTAAAAAAAGGCTTTCTTGATTTTTGGGTGCCGATCTATCTGATATTAAAAAGATCAGATTATGCGCTTTATGGGGAATTTGGCTACATCACCGATCTAAATGCTGAGATCTTGGAATTATTGGTCAAAAAACCGGGAGATTATGCGGTCAAAGCATTCGATGTAGCGGGTATCCGCATCAATATGTTTAACCGGTACCGGGAAATGCTGCAATTACCTCAAAAGGAACGAACCGATAATGAGGCCTTCGTCCAAACGATCGTACCTTTTATCCGCTTCTATAAGGAATTGAATAGCTATGCGCAACATACCCGCCGCATCAGCACTTCCAGTCAGAAGATCAGAAAGGCGCTAACTAATGCCGAAGATCCGGAGCGATTATTTTTTGAGGATTTTCCGTCGGCGTTGGGCTTTGACCTGGTCCAATTGAATAAAGAGCCAGCCTTGTTAGCCGAATTCACTGAAGCTTTACAGCATGCGATCCGGGAATTGCGGTCCGCCTATGAACAGTTATTAACCCGTTTCGAACTGGCCATTTGCTCGTTATGGGACAGCGAATTGTCATTCGGCGAATACAAAGCGAGGATCAGGGCACGTTACGAAAATGGCCTCAAAGAATATCTGTTGTTGCCCTATCAGCGCACTTTTTATAACCGCTTGTTGTCACCACTCGATGATCGCAAAGCCTGGTTATCCTCTGTGGCACAGTCAATCATTAATAAGCCCCTGGAGCAAAGTAACGATGAGGATGAATTACGCCTATTTAACCGGTTTCCCGAACTGATTCATGAACTGGATAATCTAAATGACATCGGCAAGAAAGAGGGCCAATCCGAATTAGAGGAAACATTCAAGATCGAGATCACTGTACCAGGCACTGCGGTTCGTCAACAAGTTGTGACCATGCCCAAAAAGCAAAGCCGGAAATTCAGCGCCGCGCAGGAAGGCATCGCAACTGTTCTTGAAGGCGAGAACCGCTTTACTAAAATCGCTATATTAGCAGAAATGCTCAAAAAAGAATTGGCAAAAGATGGGTAATAACACGGTCAGACATGTCTTGGGAATATCAGGTGGTAAAGATAGTGCGGCATTAGCGATCTACATGCAAACGCTGTACCCAGCCATGCAAATCGAGTACTATACCTGTGATACCGGAAAAGAGCTGGACGAAACGTACCAACTAATCCGCAACCTGGAATCCAAGTTAGGTGTTAATGTGCATAAACTTTATGCACCGACGGCTGATAAAGAAAATCCATTTGACTATTATCACCATTTATATGGTGGTTTTTTGCCATCTTCCAATACCCGTTGGTGTACCCAGAAATTGAAGATAGAGCCTTTTGAGAACTATATAGGAACAACACCTGTGCTCTCCTATGTGGGTATACGTGGTGATGAAGACCGAGAAGGTTATATTTCGACCAAATCCAATGTACAGTCCATTTTTCCGTTCCGAAAAAATATTTGGAGTGAAGAAGTGGTTCTTAAGGCGATGTCTAACAGCAATATTTCCAAGATGGGAAAATTGTACAAAGAATTTTTGCCGGCTAACCTTTACCAGCGGGCGTTGGATATCGTTAACACGCCATTATCTTTTTCTTACGGGCAAAACCAAAAAGTAAAGAACCTGCTTGATCTGGGTCCTAAGGCATTCAATCACGTCATCTTTGAATTGCTCAGATCAACGAATTTCCCGGTCGCGTCGCTTGATGATTTCCCGTTACTGGATAACGATGAAGTACTTGTCCGGGCTGATATTTTCCGTATACTCGAAGAAAGTGGTGTGGGTATTCCGCAGTATTATAAAGAGATCCCTTACCAGGTCAATGGCAAAACCGGGAATTATAACCGGAGCCGTTCCGGCTGCTTTTTCTGCTTCTTCCAGCAAAAGATCGAATGGGTATGGCTTTATGAGCAAAACCCGGCCAAGTTTTTCCTGGCCATGGAGTACGAAAAAGACGGCTATACCTGGAACCAGAACGAACGCCTCGAAGATCTGATCAACCCCGAGCGTATCCAACAGATTAAAGAAGAATTTTTAACCAAGCAAGTACTTGCTAAAAGCCGTATGCAATCAGGAAGACTTATTGATATTCTTGATGCTGAAGAAGAAGGCTGCGCGAGTTGCTTTATCTAACCTAAATATCATATCATCAATGGTCTACTCAACTACTGAATGGGACTTACAAACGCTTATTGATTATTATAATAATAATCAGATCAACTTGAACCCGCCTTATCAACGCGGCGATATTTGGAGCGCTGCTTCGAAAAAGAGGCTGATCGAATCTATCAAATCAGAATACCCGTTGCCAATTTTCTTTTTATATCGGACCGATACCGGGGTATTTGATATGGTGGACGGTCAGCAAAGAACCAGAACGATATTAGGTTATGCCAAGGGCTTATTTGCTGACACTGAGAAAAAGACAATCAATGAAACAGATCGTAATTTCTTTTTCAAACAATACAAAATTGCGGTATGTGTCATCACTAAGGCACAAGAAGGTGAAGTTGAGGACTTTTATTTTCGAGTAAATAAATTTGGTTCTAAACTAAATCGTCCGGAAATCTTAAAGGCCCAGTTCAGGAATTCCGTATTGCAAAAATTGGTTGAAAGCATTTCTGATAGTCCACAGTTTACTTCGCTGAATATTTTTACAACCGCTACGTTAAACCGGTTAAGCGATCTGGATTTTGTCGGAGAGTTGTTAACGCTGACCAAGGACGGTATAACTGACAAAAAGATAGCGGTTGACCGCTTTTATGAAGATGCAAACTTTACGGAGCATGCCGCCAAGGATTTAGAAGTGAAATTTTATAATGTTTTAGATGACGTTATCCGTTTCAATGAGATTTACGAAATTGAAAAAACAAGGTATAAACAACGAAACGACTTTTATACGCTATTTAATTTTTTGCTCAATAATCGGGAGCTGCATAAAGATACCTTAGATTATTTTTATCAATTGTTAGTGGTTATAGATCCGGACATTTCCCCTTCACAAGAGAACTGTTATGCTTTTCAAGAATATGCGACTAATTGTGTGACCCAATCCAATTCTAAGAAAGCAAGGGAAGAGCGATTAAGATTTTTTAACGAATTCTTACTCAACGAAACAAGTCTGATTGACTTGGATGATGCATCTGAAAGTACGATGAAGGATGTATTATTGTTTTATGGATTTCAGACCGATGTTTTAGTATCGGTGGAAAAATTTCAAGTGGTGAACAGGGATAGGTTGATTGAGAAAACTCAAAGAAACTATTTCGATGAAGTTGTTTAGAAACAATATCAGTCTGTCCGAGAAGGCTGATTATAGCCTGGATGACGATGCCAATATCATTGTAGCCGATGGTAACGAATATATATTGTCTTATTTAACGGAAGATTTCAAGTCTTCCAAAGGTGGTAATAGCAGTGTGTTTTTAGCCACCAACAAAAAAACCAAAGATACTGTCGTTATTAAAATATCTAGTTACGCTAAGCCCGGTCGTAAAACAAAACCAACCATTATTCGTCGTTATGGGCGATTTATTGAAGAAATCAAGGTTTTGTATGAATTGAAAGAAAAAGGGAAAGACAACGTTGTCGAGATTTTGTTCGACGGCGTGATTACGTTAGAAAATAAGGAGTTCCCTTACTACGCGATGGAGAAAGCCGATACGGATTTGAAAGAGTACATTTTCAGCAACAAAGATCTGGATAGCCAGGAAAAGGTAAAATTTTGTATCAACGTATATGATGCGATCAATCAATTACATACTGAAGGATATTACCACAGAGATATCAAACCTGATAACATTTTATTGTTTTTAGAGGATAAAGAAAATCCTAGTGGCAACGCCGTGTGGAAAATCGGTGACCTGGGTTTACTCCAACATCGTGAAAAAGATTATGATGACCTGGGCGAGAAAATTGGACCTTTTGGCTGGCTTTCTCCCGAAGCTGGTAACAAATTTTTGACGGAAGAGGCTCAGCTAGGCTTCGACTGCGCTATCGATGACCGTTCCGATGTATTTCAATTAGGTAAATTATTCTGGTTCATATTCCAGGGGAATATTCCTATTGGTCAATTAAAGGAAGAGGATTTTGTCTGTAAGATCGACCATAGTCAATACATATTTTCTGTAATCGAGTGCATGTTGAGTTATGCTAAGCCTAGACGTATCGATATGTCGGGTTTAGGAGGATTATTACACGATCTGAAATTATCTTTTGCTGTATGAGTAATAACCTGAGCGTTAAGATCAGTCGACTAATGAGTTTAGCCCTACGGCATTCGCCAGAGACGCTTGGTATCACATTAGATGAGAACGGATGGTGTGAAGTACCAAAACTCTTAACTGGTCTCGAAAATAAGGGGCATTCAATTAATATAGATACGTTAACTGCGATCGTCAAGTCAAATGAAAAGCAACGATTCGCTTTTGATGACTCGGGAACGCGTATTCGCGCGAATCAGGGACATTCATTAAATGTTGACCTGGGATTGAGCGAAGCCGTTCCACCGGAATATTTGTTCCATGGCTCTACAGTTTCGAATCTTGCCTCCATTCAAGCTAACGGTTTACTAAAAGGTGGTCGCCAACACGTTCATCTCTCTACGGATTTTGATACCGTCTTAGCGGTGGGTAAAAGACATGGCAAACCCCTGATATTTCAGGTTTCAGCTGGCAAGATGGCTACTGAGGGGTATAAATTTTTCGTTTCCGCTAACGAGGTGTGGTTAACGGATTTTGTGCCACCTGAATTTATTCAAGTGTTGTAGGATAACTAAGCTCTGCCGCAACAATGCTTGTATTTCTTTTGACTTCCGCAGGGACATAGCTGATTTCTTCCAATACTGTTTGTACTGGCAACTGGTATTTTCCGTTGGATCATCCTAATGTATTGCTCATACATTTCAATATTGTTGTGTCCACCCGGAAAGTTATAGCGGTAAATCTCAATCGCTTTCTCCGCGCACTGGATACTTTCGTGATATTGTCTTAAACCATCTTTAATTACTGCCAGCGTGCTGTATGAATTAGCCACTTCATAGTGCATTTCGCCTAAGCCATTGATTTCTAATGCGATGGCCTGAAGCTGATATTCCTCGGCTTTAATGTAATTTCTTCTTTTAATGTATATGGCCGCCAAATTGTTAAAGGTGGTACCCAAGGTAAATGACTCCTCGCCAAAGTATTGTTTCTTAAAGTCCAGTGATTCGTTAAATAATGTTTCTGCTTTGTCAAGTTGGTTCAGCCCTTCATAAACAGCAGCTAAATTGTTCCTGGATTCATCAAGTTGAGGATGTCCGGCTTCGAGTACCCGTTTTCTCATTTCAAAGGCTTTTAATTGGTAGCCCAACGCCTTATTGTCTTCGCCTATGCGACTTAGCAGTGACGCGTAAGTCGAATAAGTAGAGGCTAAATTTGGATGTTCGCCACTGAAAGCGTTTTCCGCAATCGCCAGGGATTTTTCCATTAAGGTGAGGGCCAAATTTAAATTGCCCTTGATGTCATAAAGTAGCGCTAAGTTGTTATATGACGCGCCAATATCAAAATGCGGCGGCTGAGAAATCCGCTCTTGTATTTTTAATGCTTTATATTGATAATCGATGGCGTTGTCTATCGATCCCAGTGTCTTATAAACCGATTGAAGATTATTATATATACCTGCGAGATCATCCTCATACTCTTCCGCACGTGTTTTATAAAAGGCCTCTGCGGCGTGATAGTTATTCACTGCAGGGCCAAACTCATCAAAATCCTCTAGTCTGAGTCCAAGCGCGTTACATAAGGTTGCCATTTCAGATGAATGACATGGTATATAATTAATCATATGCTGCGCATGGGCGATAAAACGTTTGGTTTTAATGGGATTACCGTCCCAATCTATTAGCAAGAGATCCGTAAGAGATATGATCAATGGTTTAACGGTTTCTGGATCAGGTTGCAGTTGTTCACGAATTACCTCCTGGATCACTTGGTGCATAGTGTAACTGTTGTTTTCCTGCAGTAACCAGCCACGCCCAGCTAGCTCGGTAATAAGATCGAAAAAATCGTTGTCATCGTCGAGGACAGCAAACAGCAATTTTAGATCGTCGTAAATGACATAATCGGATCTTAAGACTGAAAAGAAACTTAATGCGTGTTGCTGTTTGGTATCAAGCCCCGCCAAAGAAAATATCTTTTTCAAATAGGCCATTAAATGGGTTGGTAGGCCCGTAGGGTCATGTTCGGTCGTGACTTTTGCAGTTCTGGAAATATTCAGGCCTTCTTCCTTGAGCATCTGAGAAAGTTCTTTCAATTTAAAGGACCTCTTCTGCGCGGTCTTGGCCAATAGTTCAATCGTCAGGGTGTGGTTTCCGATTTGTTCGACGATCCATTTTGTTGTTACTACATCAGATTCCAATAAGTAAAATTTTTGGAATAATAGCACAGAAGCATCCTGGTCAAGCAATGGCAGTTCAATAATCGTTTCAAAGGGAATCTTGATCCTTGATGTTATCAGGGCTTGCCATCTTGGAAAGCCGGGTAGCTGGTTTCTGACCCTCATGATGGACAGCGGTGCATTGTCTACCATCAATAAGTTTTTACCCGGCATATTGGCCAACTTATTTAATAAAATTTGCATGGCATTTTCCAACGCTATCCCCGGTTCAAAATTTAATTTCAGATTTTTGAGCAATACCGGGTTCGCTATGAACGATTTTATCAAGAAATCATTTTCGTAATTACCTTGTTCATCAGCAGCGTAATCTATCCATAAAATATGGTCATAATTCTCGAGCAGTGCATCAGCTGCAAGTTTTAACAATGTCGTTTTCCCGATCCCGCCCATTCCGTGAATTAAGATTGTTGGAGAGCCGGCAGTCACCAACTGTTCCAATCGAGTAAGATCAGCTGCCCTGCCTATTACATCATTAGCGGCGACAGGCGGCATTGTTGTTAGTATTTTCGGAATCTCGTCTGCTTCGTGATCAAATTGCGGATAATATTTTTTTCTGATCGTTAAATACTCTGAAATGTAAACCTCCAACTCTTCCCAGGAAATGAATTTAATTCTGAAGGTCAATAATTGGCTTTGTTGAGCGGCGTAATCTTCAATTACACTATATCTTTTGGTATTGGTAGCAAAAACGAGTTCATCAAATGTAAAAGGTAAGCGTTTTACCAGGTTAAGCGTTTCCTTCAAATCTGCTAAAAGTTCCTTTTCAATTGCTTTATCAGACCTTAGCAGTTTTTTCTTTTTACTTTGAATAACGGTCCGAAACCGGAGCGAATAGGAGTCTATTCCAAACTGTGCTGCGCCTTTTGTTTTATATAACTGGAAGTCTTCGGTTTGATAGAGCGCATTGTAAATATCTTTGCATAACTGCTGAAATAGGTTCTCGTCGCTAATGGCCGGATATTGATAGAACATTTTATTCGCTGATCATTTGTAGTAAATCGTTCGTGCCGAAGTTCAAGATGAATTCGGAGTAAAAGCTGGAAAATAGATCTCGTAAATATACTTCCAGGTCTATTTCCTTGTTATTATCATCTTCTTTAGAGATCGCATATTTACGGTTCTTGGTGATGGTATAGAGAAACAGCGTATGGAAATAAACGGAGGAGATGTATTTTTTATCGGCTATTTCGATGGTCGTGGCATCTTTATGTTTGGATTTGAAGGCTTTCAGGACGTGGCTGTCCATGTTGATGATGATCTTGTCGAGGTTGCCGCCGCTGACCTGCGGGGCCATGACGGTGTTATAGTCGATCTCGGCATCAATGCCTTCTGATACTTTGTCCCAGGTTTGGAAACCTTCGCGGGCTTCTTTATAGACCAAAACAAAAGGCGGTAATCCGATATGTTGGTCGTCTTCTTTTTCGATCTTCTTGGTTTCTTCTTTTTTCTGTTCCGGGTCGCTGATCTTGACCAGGAACAATTCTTCAAAGTCTTCGCCCGGACCGGTCAGGGTCACTTTCATTTCGATTTCGTCACCGACCCGTACCTCGTTTTTAGTGTTCAGATTCAATCGGATAGTGCCTTCGTGCGGACTGGAGGTGGTGACGTTGAAGATCGTTTCGATCACCTCTTCCTTACCGGGTGCCGTGCCGCCATTGGCCTCGTTTTTCCCTTTATAGCTGATGATGCCCACTTTGAACTCGCCGGGTTCTTCGATACGGTCAAAATAATGGTTCTCGACATCGGTTTTAAAGAAAATTGTCTTGTCCTGGCCCCGGGGCAGGTTGATCGCGGCGATGCCTTTATCTGTCGAGGATTTGATCTTTAAAAAAGAGGGAAAGCGTTGTGGCTTGAACGGCTCTTTTTCTTCCCGGTGCTGAACTTCTTTTTTCTGTTCTTTTGGTTTGGGCTTATCGTCCTTTTGTTCCAGTTTGAATGTCTGGTTGAGCAGGCGCATCAGCGCGCTGTCCATCGGTAGGTTCTTGGAAAACGACTTCAGCATCTCCGTCGTGTCTTTGGAGTCCACTGAGATGGAATCCTTGCGGCGCTTTTCGATCTCGGCCAGGCGACCTTTAACGGTACCGAGTTTGGAGGCGAGAAATTTTCGCAGCTGGGTGGTCTCGTCACCTTCTTTCAACCGGTCACGGGAGGCCATAAACAGTTCCTTCCGGAAATTGTAATGCATATGGGTACAGTCCACATGGATAAGCAGGTGGTATTTCAGCAAATTGAATTTGAGCGAGCGGGTAATGAATTCCGAGGTAAAATTGCCATGCACCTGTCCGTTAACCGAGAACATGACCGACATGTTGTTCTTGAAGAACTCCCGCTGGATCGCTTCTTTGGTTTCTTTGATGTTTTTATCCTCGATGCGGGTTTTGAATACATAACACGTTACTTTGAACTTGCCAAAGGGTTCTTCCGCGTAGTTTTCGGAAAAATAGTCTTCGACATAACGGTTATCCTCCAACTCTAAACGGCGTTTTAAGCCGTAAAGGTCACGTTCCAGATTCCGGTCATCGGGATAACGATATTTGCGATCAACCGTCAGGATCGGTAATGCCGGCTCAAATAAATATTCATTAATGCTTTGATTCAGGTCGCGGGAGATCACCGAACGGCTTCCGGCGGGTAAGTCATAAGAGTACAATTTCATGACCGTACCGGTCTCGAACCAGGTCTCGTGCAAACCTAAGTCTAACTTACTGATCTTAAAAGCCGGGATCACCCCGTCGATTTTTAAAAACTCGTACCAGGTATTTTTCTTACGGCCTTCTTCTTCTTTGGTCAAAGGATGTTCCCGAACGAAAGTGAAGCCAAAATCTCCGGTCTTATCAAAACGGCGTGAACCGATCAACTGGTAACCTTTCTTGCCACAAAATATAATCGCACCGCTACCTCCCATATTGTATTTACCCTGTACAAAATGGATCTCGTTCTTATTGCCGCGCAGCAAGGATAAAAAAGTCTGTTCAAAATCATCAGGGTGCTGCCCCTCACCATTGTCATAAATGGTCAAGGACGGCGTCAGCTTCGGCCCGTCAGCCAGGATCTGTAAATTCTTCGCCTGGTTCTTACGCGGATTATTCAAGTCCCAATTCTTGTAATCCGGAAAAAAAAGCTCCCGTGCTTCATCCATCGTTTTCGGCGCCGAAGCGGATTTCGGATCGATATTCGTTTCATAACATTTCTTCATCAACGTGGCATCAATCGAATTCGTGATCTTTTCGATCAAAGCCGCGATCGGCGAAGCCTGCTGGTTCTCAATCACCCCGTAATTATTTTCATTCCCACCTAAGGGGTACCAATTATTACCGTTAAATATATTCGGATTGTCGTTGATCACTTGGTCGACTTGTTCTTCGGTATGAGCGGCGTATAAATTTTCGAATAGCTGTTGTGGTGTAAGTGAAGGTCCGGACATGTGAAAAAGGTTATTGTTGACAAAAAATAAATATAACTATATTTCATATAGTAAGTATAATATTTTCAAATGGTTAACCGCCATAGGTAAAGTTTCCTTTGCAAGTTCGCTTGGCATCTTTTAAGGAAACATATTGCCCGATGTAATCGAAACCATCAGGGTCAAGCAAACGGTAATGACCGCGTTGATAGCGAACAATGTGAAATGGATGATCGGTGGTGAAATTCCGCAAGTGGTCAGTCAGCTTATTAATCGTCAGGTCGTAAAGCCTGGTCGTTCCTATAAATAAGCTACAGCTTCTTTGCTCATCAATAGAAATAACAAAGTCAAAACTGAAATAGTAGCCATTAATTATGGTCATGTGGCCGCAGTTAATGGGTATATCAAAGTGGATTAGCTTGTGCTGTTGTTGGAGTCTGTCGATGATCTTCATGGCTAAATTTTAATTGAAATGCCGCACCAACCGGCCTGCGCTTGCAACCGCAAAAAGGAAACGGAATAAGTCCGGAACGGTCGAACGCCAGGTAGCGTTCGATTATGCCGTAGTCTTTTTTGGTTACCCCAGCGCAGGTTGACCTTTGTGGTATTTTAATTGGCATTTAGCCCGTCGCGGGCTCTGCCCAGCGTAAGCGCACGATGTAGTTGTCATTCGTCACTGTAAATTGCGGATTGTCCAATAACGACTCTTCTTTTTTAAACCGGAAAGGGCTGCGTAGGTAACGAAATGAGGGTTTGCCACTCAAAATATTTTCGATAATCAGCAGGTCATATTTTTCAGGTAGCGCTAATGCCTTAGCCATTTCTGTGTCAGTCATTTTAAAACCACTGGTCACATCCATCACCGCTTTGACCTCTATATAACGTAATCGGTCGTGATCGGTGACTTCAAAATCATAACCCTTTCCGGCTTCTGAAGAAAATTTACCTTCTGCACGATAAGCATTTTCGGAGACCCATTGTACATTATCTCCCCCGAAGCGATTTTGGAGAGCATATTTGGCATAGAGTTCGGCTACAAATCCGATCTGTTCTTCTCCGGCGCTGCCGAATATCACCTTTCGGCTACCGCTTTTGCCACCGCTTTTACCTTTCGGTCCGCCGCCGGTTTCGATGGCTTCCGTCTTGCTGGGTTTTAGTTTGAATTTGGTCAAATCGACCAACTCCAAGGCCTGTTCGGCCAAAGAGACATAATTATCAAAATCAATGATCTTGTCGCCGATCTTGATGCGTTGTCCATTCCCTTGTTCACCTGTGCGGGTTTCCGGTTCTTTCGATTTAAATTCTTCAAAAAGTTGCATGAGCGCCTGGAACTGACGGAAGATCAGCAGGGATTGCACCTCTTTTTTTAACAAGAAAATTTCCGAAAATTGAACACCATTTTGTAGCAGCTCATTGATCGAATCAGCGATCAAGGTATTGGCATTGAAGTCCGAAGGCTTGAGTGAAAGATCGATCTTAAGTTGCCCCGATACGAGTGCTTTAAAATAAATGGCCATATCAGAGACATAGCTATCTGCCGGGTCGTAGCCAAGATGATCATAGCGATCAACGGTCTGAAAATATTTTTTTTGTTCATTGACTGTCGTCGTTCGAAGCTGCTCATATAACGAAGCATTAAATTCTGCCGCAGCGATTCTTTTAAGATCCTCCAACCGGTCTTTAAATAAATGCACAAAATCGATACCCGAGAAATGACGGTTGAAGATCGAAAAGTTGACTCGAAATTGTTGAAACAGCGGGTAAAATAACTCTTCCGTTTCCAGCTCTGTTAGGTTATTATAGTGTTCCGGTTCAGCAAGCTGAACACTTAACGCTGGGTCTAATGCCAGGTTTTTGCTGAAGTAACGTTGAAGCGACTGTTCATCCCGGATATCGGCTTTTGTTGGTTTAGGCAAGGCCAATTGAAAAGCCTGCCAAAAAGACAAGCGCAGGTCATCCACAATATCCAATATCTTCCTTGCACGGACAATCTTGAAATTATTGTTTTCATCCAGCTCTTTAAGCAGTAATTCTTCCCGGCGGCTTCTCCTGACCCGATAGAGCTCTCTAATAAATGAACGATGCTCTTCCACGGGCAAAACAGCGGTAAAGATCTCAGCCAGTGCATCAGCGAACTCAATGCTTTCGCGCAGGTCGTCCAACGAACGGTAGTCTTCGCTGATTTTCAAGTAAAACTCCGTCCGGAGGTTAACGAACTCGTGCGCATCCAGTTCAAAATCTTCCGGTTCGCCATTTTTGAATTGATAAGTTGCCTCGATTGCGGTGACCAACTGTACCCGCATCCGTTTGATCCGGCTATGAGAATCATTCCTCGTGTCCAGATCCATCCGCAAGACATAGACCAAAGCTTTAAAATGATTAAACTCCTCTTGAAACTGGTTATTGAGAAAATGGAGTGTTGGTGCTGATCTGAATTGAAAAGTGATCTTTTCCAGGGGCTGTACGCCAAATAATTTCCGAACCCGTATAGAACCGCTCTTGCGATCAATATTGATCAGCGGGAAACGTTTCAATAAATTATCCCCATAGGATTTCGTATGAATGTAAAAAGCTTCTCCGACAGGCACATACAACCGCTGTTTTCCTAAGTGGCATAATACTTTCCCGTTTTTTAGGAACTGCTGATAAGCTGCGTGTGAAGCATCCAAGCGGTTGACATCATAATTTTTGATGATCTCCCTGTATAATGCGGGAGCAGCTGATCCGGCGGTATCCGATTCCGGTAACGAGGTCAGCATATCATACAAGGTATCCATTCCAAACGTGCTGATCTCCTGATGAACGCCGCAACTCACCAACATGGTTTCTACGACAGTTTCCGCAATGCTAAGCTGCTCAGCTAATTGTGCGGTTTTTAACATAGGCTTTTCTACGTAAGGGCTGTATTGTTTGGTGATGGTTTTCGACAGGCAACATCTGGCCGGCTCAGCTTTCCTACCAGATTCCACAGGCAGCCAGGCCGTATGGGCGATCAGCCATTTGGTATAGTTCCTGATCTGCCGGTGCGGCACAGTACGATCGGATGATTTACCTTTAAGTTCAAAAGTGATGCGGGCGTTGGCGCTGCTCTCAAAAGGATCTTCGAGTACTTTTCGGAGACGGTCATCTTCTTTGAGCCAAAGGAATAGTGTCGCGGGCCTTACCTTGGCTAGAATACGGGGCATATCGTCGAACTGACCAACATTAATATGCTTCAGGTATCGTAATTCCTGCTCAAATTGCGAATAATCTTTAAACTGGGTGCCATAATCTGCAATCTGTTTCTTAAAATCAAAAGCCCGGGTGGCGAAATCGGCATATTGCTCAGTGTTAGGGTCATCCCAATTCAAATTCACAATCCTGTACTTCGGCATTTTCAAGCAACCCAACCATAGTGCATAAGAAATATGTCTTGACAAATTTGCAGCCTGCTGTGACGGAAAAACACCGAGCAGTCTATTTTTATCATGGGCGTACAACTGCTGCGCGAGTGCGTTCCCAAATTCAATACCTAAATAAGTATCGTCGGCCCAAGCGGTGTTGCCTTTGGCCGTGACCACCCGAACCCGGCGAGTCAAAGGTTCCGGTACAAGCTCCTTTTTAAAGATGGGAAATAAATATTGATGCAACTCTTGTACTTGTTTCTTGTCATCCTCATGGTAATGGTCGATCAGCAGCTGGCAGATGTCGGCAAAGGAATATTGATGCAGACCCAATACATTCAATTTTGAGCTGACCGCACTGAGATCATCCACTTCAAAAACCTGCAAAAAGGCGTTGGACACATCATTATTTAAAAAAGCAACTTTTACCTCGTCTGGCAAGGTAAAAGCTTGTTTTTCCCCATTAGGCAAAAATACACGAGACGTCCAAGGGATTGCGCGCATATCCTCCGCAGGCAAAAACGGCGGACAGTCATCCAACTTGAATTTGGGTGAACGAAGATCTTCCTTGTAATTTGGATTCGTTATGACATAATGGATCAACCGAGCGATCTTAGCAACCGAAAGTTGATGTAGCCGATCTGCGATAAAACCGGTGAAAGAAGTGAGTAAATAATAAAAGTCAAAAAAACTTTTGACGAAGCTTGCCAAAGTCGCATCAGTGGTACTCAATAATAACTCATCCAGACCTTCCCCCTGTAATATTTCGGGTATCGGCGATTCACAATAGACTGGCTCATCCGCTACTTTAATATACTTTCCGTTTACCGTTGGGAAGAGGGCATGCTCTTTAATGCGCGAGCGTAGTGCGGATTTCAGACCAAGCGTTTCGAGTTTTTTGTCTACTTTCTCGAAATCAATATTCAACAACTGGAGGGGTTTGTAACTAGGCTTGTCTTCAGCGGCAATCTTTTGAGCACCGACCACTAGTAAGGCAGCTAATTGCTCTATCAGGAATTCATTATGGCCTTCCGTGTCAATGATCAAATTATTCCGGTCATCAGTTAGTTCAAACGTTCCATGCACTAATCCAGGAAAAGGTAATTTCACATCGGTCTTGAAGAAAGAGAACAAGGTACCTATCGTGTCATCCAACCCATCCGTCCAGGCTAATGAAAGCTCATATTGCTTACTTTTGCGTTTACCGCTTTTATACTGGACATTCCAGGTTTTGCTGTCTTGCTTTTTCTCGCGACGATCGTTTGTCGTTACAGTTACTTTGCCGGCTTTTTTGCGACGGCTAAAAATGACAGATCTGCCTGGACTATCAATCTCGATTTCATCCAGATGATTTAGAAAAAGCATGGTCTCCGCGGAAATGATAGTATCTATCTGGTCTTGTACATCTTTTAGCACGTGTGGCTTTAATGTCAGGCGGATCGTCGTTTGATAGACCGGTTCCGTAACCTCAGCTTCGAGCAATTTAGGCACTCTTAATATGGCCATTCCGATATTCGGTGTAGAACTTTTAAGCATCGGCAATAAGCCCGGGTCTTTATTGATGAGCATTTGCAGAAAATCAGTCGCATAACGCTCCGAGAAACCTACACAGCTACCGCCGCTTTCTATCTCCACATGTTCAGCCCAACTCAATACCGAACGAAACCCAAGCCCCTTTTGTCCGATCTTGTTTTTTTGCATCGGCTTATGACTGCGGTGCAGATAAAATAACGAGCGATAGCCTTCTTTAGTGAACGCTTCGCCGTTATTTGAGATTGTTAATACATTATTATCCAAACGGATCAGTGCTTTCTTGTTCTTAGCCGGACCACTGGCGTCATCCGCGTTTTGCAGCATTTCCAAAAGTTGCCGGCCATTATAGGACTCGATATTCCGCTGTTCGGCTTGAAAATGTTCAATGATATAGTCGGGAGAGTTCGTATAATCGATCACCCTTTTTGTTAATTCTGAATGAATAAATGCTGCAAGTCCCTCCATGAAGATAGGTTAAGGTTTTTGGTCAATACAATATTAAGAATTCTTGGAACAAGAATGGAGTAAAGCATCCCGGAAGCGCATAAAATCTGCAGCATGTACGTGCAAGGCGGGGTCTCGTTCCATGAGTTCCTGCGCCTTGTCCAAAGCATCTTTTTCCCTTACCTGCTCAGCATCGCCTTTCCTTAGGATCTCGTCCAAGTTAGGCGTGCCTTGCAAAATATGCCCATACTCATGTAAAATAGACCAAACGACTTCTAAAGGGCTTTTCCGGTCTTTAAGGCCGGTAAATAGTAGAGGACGGTTGTTGACCTTGTTAAACGGTGTCTGCTCTAAACGCGAAAAAGGCATATGCTCATCACAGATGATTCCGCAGTTCGCTTCATATATCGAACGAATAACTGCCCCAATACTTTGCTAAAATGGACCAAGTCCGCTTGCGATCAACTGTCGCATGGTATCGCGGATATCATTTTCAAGTCTTGACATATTGTTTTTGACGAAAAAAATTATTAAATACCCAGATATTTACATAATGATGTTCAGAGATCAGGTTTACAAAACATTTTTAGCCGAAAATCGGCCTTTTTATCACATTACCCCAACAAGCTGCGTAACCGAAATTCTGAGTTTAGGATTGCATAAAAGAAATCTTTTCGGCATTTGTTGTACAATAGTCAATGATGAGATTATTATGCGGCATATTATTGATACCCAACTCCAAACGACTGATGAAATTGATTTTACTATTATTAAAATAGAACCTGAAAAATTTGGACTTGTGTTAGGAGAAATTGCACGTGATAAAACTTTGGAATCGACAAATCTAATGCACTTGAATATCATAAGGGAGTCGTTGCCTGTTACTTCCGATGACATAGTTGGTTCTATTAAAGTTGAGAAAGAGAAAATACCGGATGAGGAGACTGTTATTCAACGAACAAAGAAATTACAGTATGATATTAATGTGTCCGTACTTTAACTCTGCCAATGGTTCGGTAACTGTTGCTTCAATTTTATCTTGAAACAAAGTTAAATATTATGTTCTGCGATAGGGATCGCAGCGGCATCCTGCCCAGCAGATATAGCGAAGAGCCCGGGCCGAAGGCATCGCCAAAATGAAATGATGTTATTTCCCTTTCCTGTCTTTTCGCAAAGGGGGGTATTTGGGTAGCTCGAAATCAAATTCTAACAACTCTTTTGGGTGAACTTCTAATGCTTTCGCTACTGCTTCTAAAGTTGAGATAGTGGGATTTATTTTGGCGTTTAATATTTTCCAAACTTGCTTTTGAGTAAAGCCTGTTCGGTCAACTATGTCTTCTTGAACAATACCTTTCGACCCTCTTATTTCAGAAATTTTATTTGCTATTTGGTCGATAAATTCTTGATTACGGTATTGTTTAGCCACAATCAAAGAGAAGATTATAAAATTTTTTAATTTACGCCTTATAAGACGTATTTGTTATTATATTTGAGTTTATGTAGAATATAAACTGTAAATTTTAAATTTGCGAATCTTCACAAAAAATTGAAGCATTCGCTTTGAGTCTTGCTCTGGAAAATTGACACTTTCAAGTTGAGCACAAGATGAGAAGCCGGAATGCCCATGCTACAGGTATGGGTATCCCTTCTTATTCGTGCTTATAGGGCGTGTCAACCCTTCCAGAGCGATAAGTTGGGACCCATGCCTGTAGTATTTATCACAGACCAATCCCCTTCAGCGGACTCCATACTTGAAAACAAATTCAGTGTCATGGAAAAATTAGAACCACATCAAGACAAACCTGACTTCGGTACTTTAACCGGGATCATGGAACGCTTTGCTCAAATCCCCTATGAGCAGTTCCAGCAGGAATTGAACGACTGGTTCTATACCTCGCTATCGGAAAAAGGGATCGATCTTCAACAATTACAGCAAAATGGGCTTGCCCACTTACCCGAACTGGTCAGCGCCATTTACCATGAAGCCGAGGTCCAGCAATTGTTGAACGATCAATCCCATCCCGATGAACCGCACAACGATCAAGCTTAGGATCTGGTTTCTGATCATCTGCCCGCCCGAATGACCTACCGATAACGGCAGGCCCGCGATCAGTTAATAGTTAAGCTCCTGCGGGCCGCCGTTATCGCGCATCCCATTCCTGAACAGTTCCCTTCATTTAAAATGAACCCATGAAAAAAACGATACTTTACCGTGTCCTGGCCGCGCTTTGCCTTTTTTCCAGCGCCAGCGCACAGGACAACACCACGATACCACCGCTGAAAACAGGCGATACACTGCCCGCGCTGACCTTTACCCGGCTGGTCAACAGCCAAGCCCGGACGATCAGGACAACGGACTACAAAGACCAACTGCTGATCATTGACTTCTGGGCCACCTGGTGCAGTTCCTGCATCAAGATGTTCCCGGCCGTAGAAGAATTGCAGCAGAAATTCCAAGGCAAAGTCAAATTCCTGGCGGTAAACGCCTGGCACGGGGACAGTAAGGAAAAGCTCAGTGCTTTTTTCGTCCGTCACCCCGAGTTCCATTTCCCCAGTGTCTGGGGCGACACGGTGCTCAGCCGCTTACTGCCGCACCAGACCGTGCCCTTCTATGCCTGGATCAGAAACAACCAGTTACTGGCCACAACGGGCACCGAGGCCATCGATGCCGATACGATCGCAGCCGTCCTGGCCGGCACGTTCCGTCCCGGCGACCAGGAGAACCGGCCATTGAACCTGAACCGTCCCCTATACCTGGGCGGTAATGGCGGCGAGCCTGCCCGGTACATCTACCGTTCCCTGCTGACCCCTTATTCACCCGGCTACCGGAACCCGGTCATGCGCAGCACCAATGACCAGGGGCAAACCGACCGCTTACTGTTCGTGAACCATACCGCTTATGCGCTCATCCGGTCCGCCTTCCCGGCCTTAGGGCGGGTCAATGAGAACCGGATCATGACCGCAAAGGATGTCGGGCCCGGCTTCCTCCAGGACAGCAGCTCTTACCAGTGGCGGGCCAGACACCGCTTCACGTATGAGGCGATCTTCCCGCCACGTTCCCGTGCGGAGGCGCTGCGGCTAATGCAGGAAGATATACGCCGCTATTTCGGCCTGACGGTAGACAGTATCGTGACCGAACGGGAATGCCTGGTATTTAAAACTACCCAAGAGACCCCTAGTAACCACACTGACCTTCCAAACAGGAAACCCGAAACCAACTGGTACACGCCTGAAAGCAACATCCCGGTCATCCTGGCTCATTACCCGCTCAGCGAGGCCCTGCAACTGTTTGACGAAGTGTCGGAACTGCCCGTACTGAACGAAACGGGCTTCGACCCGGTGATCGATCTCCGCTTAAAAAAGGCCGCTGTAGAGGAGCCCGAACTCCTCGCGGCGCTGAAAAAGTACGGCGTGACGCTCAGCCACGAAAAAAGAAAGATCCGGATGTATGTCATCCATCAAGTCAATGAATCCATTACTCCAACACCTTAATCCACTATGAAACTATTCTACTATTGCCTCTTGGCCTGCCTGCTGCCCGTTCTTGCCCTAGGCCAGCAGATCAGCGGAACGGTCCTGGACGAGCAGCGGCAGGCGCTGCCCGCGATCACGGTCAGCATCAAAGGCACCGGCATCGTCCGTATCACCGATGAAAAAGGACATTTTACCATTCCGGCACCAGCCGGTCCGGTGACCCTTCGCTTTACCGGCGTTGGTTTTGAAATTAAAGAGCTGCCCTGGACCGGCGAAAAAGAACTGACGGTCAGCCTCCGGCCCAGCCGCAGTTCCCTGGACGAGGTCCAGGTGATCGCCTACGGTACCAACACCCAGCGTTATAACACGGGCTCCGTGACCAGGGTAACTGCGGCCGATATTGCACGCCAGCCGGTAAGCAACCCGCTCAGCGCCCTGCAGGGGCGGGTCCCCGGCCTGGTGGTCACCTCCAGCAGCGGGCTGCCGGGCGCTTCGGTCAACCTGCAGATCAGGGGCCAGAACACCCTGCGTCCCACGATAGCGAACATACAAGCCCCCCGCGATAACCCTTTGTTCATCGTTGACGGCGTTCCGTTCGCCACGGGCAACGGCAACATCAACCAATATGCCTCCGCACAGTCGCCGGGCCAGTCCGCCATGTATAACAACAGCTATGGGGGGATCAGTCCCTTCAGCAGTATCGATCCCCAGGATATCGAAAGCATCGAAGTGCTCCGCGATGCGGATGCCACGGCTATTTACGGCTCACGCGGCGGTAACGGGGTGATCCTGATCACGACCAAAAAAGGCAAGGCCGGGATCACGAAGATCGACCTGAACCTGAACAGCGGCCTGAGCTTCACCGGCAGGACCATGCAAATGATGAACACCACCGAGTACCTGGCCATGCGCCGGGAGGCGATGGCCAATGACGGCGTTGAACCCAACCTGATCCGCAATGACGAGGGTTATGCCCCGGACCTGCTCCTGTTCGACCAGCACAAAAGCACCGACTGGCGGAAATACTTCACGGGAAATCAGGCGGCTATGACCAACGCCAACCTGTCCATTTCCGGGGGCAATGCCCAGACCACTTTCCACCTGAGCGGGGGCTATAACCGGGAAAGTTATATTTTCCCGGGTGACTTCGCCGGAAAGCGCGGTAACATGGCGGTGAACCTGCATCACGGCAGTTCCGGTAACCGGCTGAGCCTGGACTTTTCAGCGGGTTATTCGGCTTACCGGAATAACAGCAGCGGTGCACGCGAATTGCTGGGCACCTTCGGCCTCGATCCCAATTATCCCGACCTGCTGGATGGTAACGGTAACCTGGTCTGGAACTATAAGGGCCAGCAACTGTCCAACTACCCCTCGGGCAACAATGTACTGGCTTACCTCAGACAACCTTACCGCGTATCGAATAACCTGCTGACCAGCAACCTGCTGGCCGCTTACAAGATCGCCAGGGGACTGACTTTCCGGACCAGTTTTGGTTACACCACTTTTAACGGCGGTGAATACCGGGGAACGCCCAAAAGCACGCTGAGCCCGTATAATAATCCACAGGCCACCGCCAGTTTCGGCACCAACAATTACCGCACCTGGATCATAGAACCCCAACTGGAATACCGTGGCTATACCGGTAAGCATACTTACAGCGCACTGATCGGCGGCACTTTCCAGCAGAACAACAATGAGCGGACGGATGCCACGGGCACCGGCTACCTGAGCGATGAACTCATCGGATCCATCGCCGGCGCGCCTAACCGGACCATTACCGATGCCTACAGCGGGTATAAGTACCAGGCCATTTTCGGGCGGCTGACCTACCGCTACGACGAACGGTACCTGCTGAACGTCAGTGTCCGCAGGGACGGTTCCAGCCGGTTCGGGCCAGACCGCAGGTTCGGCAATTTCGGGGCTATCGGCGCAGGCTGGCTGTTTGCCGAAGAAAGCTTTCTGAAAGACCATCTGCCCTGGCTCAGCTATGGCAAACTGCGGGGCAGTTACGGCATCACGGGCAGTGACCAGATCGGCGATTACGGTTACCTGTCGCGCTGGGCGACCGGGAGTTATTTTTATGACGGCGCACTGGGGTATCTGCCACGGAACCTGTTCAACAACCGGTTCGGCTGGGCGACGACCAAAAAACTGGAAGCCGGGCTGGAACTGGGCTTTTTCAAAGACCGCATCCTCACCAATGTGACCTGGTACCGCAACCGTACAGGCAATCAACTGGTCAGCTACCGGCTCCCTTCCCAAAGCGGCTTTACCACGGTGACCGAGAACCTCGATGCGCTGGTCCAGAATTCCGGCTGGGAATTCACCCTGCAGGGTTCCCCGGTCAAGAAGGAAACCTTCACCTGGACGGCCTCGATGAACCTGACCATCCCCCGGAACAAACTGGTCGCCTTTCCGGGACTGGCCGCCTCCAGTTACAACAACCAGTATTTCATCGGGCAGCCGCTTAACGTGGTCAGGGGTTACCGGTATGCCGGTGTGAACCCGGAGACCGGGCTGTTCGAGTTCTTTGGTGCTGACGGTACACGTACGAGTACCCCGGTCTCGCCCTCGGGCGGCAGCCTGAACGACCAGGCCGTCACCGGCCATACCGATCCGAAATGGTACGGCGGCCTGCAGAACAGTTTCCGCTACCGCAGTTTGCAACTGGACGTGTTCGTGGAATTCCGGAAGCAATGGGGAACGAGCTACCTGAAACAGATCTACAGCAACCTGCCGGGCTTTGAGCAGAACCTGCCCGTGGCCTTCAACCAAAGGTGGCAAAAACCGGGCGACCAGGCACCGTTCCAGCGCCTGTCGGTACAATACGGCGAGGCCTATGATGCCGGTTCCGCTTTTTTCGAGTCCAGCGGGGTTTATGGCGATGCCTCGTATGCGCGTCTGAAGAACGTCGCCTTATCCTGGCAACTGCCGGCGAAATTCCTGAACCGTCTTCACCTGCAGCATGTCCGCGTCTACGCCAATGCACAGAACCTGCTGACCATCACCGATTATGCCGGCAATGACCCGGAAACCCAGAATTTTTACGGGGTGCCGCCGCTGAAAACGGTGGTACTCGGCCTGCAACTAACCCTTTAAACCTGCTACCGATATGAAACAACTAATTTTCCGCTATACCATTTTCCTGCTGATCCTGTGCAGCAGCGCGCTGACCTCCTGTAACAAATTTGTGGACGCGGGTTCACCCAAAAATGAACTGACCACGGACAAAGTGTTCGCGGACAGTACCGGTGCGGCAGCGGCGGTAACCGGCATTTACATTTCGCTTCAGGGCAATTCCACGGGGATCACCGTTCCCGGCGGGCTTTCCGCTGACGAGATCTCTACGACAAGGCAGGGAGCCGAAACAGAATTTTTCGCCGGTAATGTCAAACCCGCCAATACCCTTAATGCAGCGTTATGGGCGGTCATCTATCAGCAATTGTACCAGACGAATGCCTGTATCGAGGGCATCATCGCATCACCAGGCCTCAGCGCGGTACAACAAGAACGCTTGTCCGCGGAGGCCCGCTTTGTGCGTGCCTGTTTACTCTTTAACCTGGTCAACTTATACGGTCCGGTACCCCTGGTCACGATGACCGACTACCGCATCAGCCGTTCATTGCCGCGTGCGGCGGTCAGCGAGGTCTATGGCCTGATCCTGGACGACCTGACGTATGCGCAGTCCCGGCTCAGTCCCCACAGCCCGGACACCCGGCGGGCAAATTATTATGCCGCAACGGCGCTACTGGCCAGGGTCTACCTGTACAACAAGCAATATGCAGCAGCCGCCGCCGAAGCCAGCAAGGTCATCGGTTCCGGCTCCTTCAGGCTGATGGATGAACCTGACCAGGTATTCCTGGCTACGAGCAGGGAATCGATCTGGCGCCTGGTGCCGGTCGTTAACGGCCGGGAGACCTGGGAAGCCTCACTGTTCGTCCCGTCCTCATCCGGTGCCGTTCCGCCATTCGTCCTGAGCGACAAACTGCTGGCAGATCTTGCCCCAACTGATAAACGCAGGCTGCAATGGACCGCTACCAATACCGTTAGCGGACGGGCATATCCCTACCCGTATAAGTATAAAAAGGTGTTCAGCAGTGGCGCGCCGTCAGAAAACTATGTGGTATTAAGGCTGGCCGAACAATACCTGATCCGCGCGGAAGCACGGGCCAACACCGGCGATATGGCCGGGGCGGTCAGCGATCTGAACAGCATCCGGAAACGTGCGAACGCGGCGCTGTATAGCGGAACGTCCGCCGGTCTGCCAGAAGCTATTGCGCAGGAAAAACGTAAGGAATTTTTTTGTGAGTCCGCCCACCGGTGGTTCGACCTGAAGAGGACCGGCCGGGCTGATGCGGTGCTTGGCGTGGTCAAAACAGGCTGGAAACCGACCGCCGCTTTGTTTCCCATACCGCAGACTGAACTGGATGTCAATGCGGCCCTGGCGCAGAATCCGGGTTATTGATCCGGGTCAGCCGCAACTGAAAGGCCGTTGACAAGAGAGGCTTCAGGCAGCTACCTGAAGCCTCTTTGATGATCGCAGGACAGCGGACCTGTATTAACTGCTGCCGTTAACGCATCATGCCAGGTCAGTGCATTTCAACGGCCAACTGATCGATCAGTTCCCGGTATACGGATGGCTGATCGATGATGCCTTTATCTTCCAGTGATATTACCTTATTCTGGGTGCTGCCGCCCCAACGCAGTGTTTCCGCATACATGTTCAGGGAGAGCAGCGTTTCGTTACCAGCCTGACGGAATAAAAAACTAATGGTCGTTCGCTCACCCACTTTAGTTGAAAAAACTTTACTGTTTTTCGCATAAGTTTTCGCCTTGATATAACCGCTTGCCTTATCCACCGCTTCAATGAAATAGGCCTGCTTTTCCAGGAAGTTCAATGTTCTCATAAAGCAGGTATCGGCATTCCGGGTGAACTTCGTTTGTTTGTAGGCTTTGGCTTGTGCAGCAGCCGGTGACGATGCGGAGACGCACAAACATGCGCTGATCAGCGTGGCAAGCAGGATCTTGTGGTTCATCAGATAGATTTATGATTGATAACGGGCAATTCCAGCCAAATGGTATCCTATCCGTCTATTTAGTAAGTTGCGAAAACAAATCCGATAGCTGCAGCGCGGTCGCTGTCACCAGGTTACCCATAAAGCGTTCATGTGTAGATACGGGGAGGCCGCCGGTTGCCGGAGGCGGAGATGAACGGGCCGGCCAATCCATTGGCGACCGATACGCCGCTGTGTCGGCCCGCCAGTTGCGCAGACAGATGCGGGAACTGCTCCCTGAGAATAGCTTCGCGATATAAGACGACCACGATCTCGGCCACGTCTTTGGTGCAACGCGTATTTAAACGTTCGGCTAAAAGTAATTGTCCTCCCGTCATCTTCCGGAAGGCTCCGATCACCAGTGTGTCGTCAAAGAATTCCCCGGTCTGGAAATCTACAGTGTCCCCGGTGCTGGGCGCCTGTGAAGGATCTTACAAAATGATGTTCGTTTTACCGTTGTAGGCCGGGTAGAACCATTGCTGGCCGGGTTCGAAGCGAAGGATGGTTTTCATACGCCTTGATCTTCAGAATTTAATACGGTTTATACGAAAAAATAAAGATAACAGCCCGCAAAAAAAGAGAGCTCAGGGAGCTCTCTTTTAGTCATCTGTTCGTTGCTCAGTTACGCGTTGCGGCGATCGCTTCCGGCACCTGTGGGCCATCCAGTTGGTTGGAACCGGTCACCTGAGCGGCGGTAAAGCCGGATACGCATTGCCTGTTGGAAAGGTTGTTACATCCGCTGCCGGTCGGTGGCGTTTCACTTTCCCCAAGATAAGTGGCCCCGGAGGCCGGAACCGATTGATCGGTCGTTCTGTTCGCGGTGATCTGGAACCATTTATAGGTCACCAGCTTAGCATTTGATCTGTTCGGCGCGGTGAAAGCGCTTGCACTTAAAGCCATGACAATGGCAGCGATGCCTAAGAAATTTTTACGCATGATGTTCAAAGCTTTATTAATTCAAAAAGCTCAGGAAAAACTTTGGTTAAAAAATTAATTGTGTTACCCATCTGGCGGCGCATAGCCGCGGCCGGTATCCGCACTTTGCTTTTACCGGTAGACTGAAGATTTATGAAGCGGCGGTCCTCCTTTCCCTGACCGTGCGTACTATGGCGTAGCTATTTGACAGCAAAAAGAAAAGATTGAACCAGAAATGAAGTTTCCAGCCCATCCGGCGAAACACCCCGCCGCAGGAACAGGGCACCCGGTCAAAAACATGAACTAATGCCAGCCCGATATACAGGGTAAATGCCAGCAACAGGACGGCTGATAAGCCAAGGCCTGTCTGCCTGGTGGACGGGATCAGCAGCAACACTGCCACAAATAATTCTGCAAGGGGCAGTATCCAGATCAGTACTTCTTTGAACCAGGCCGGAAATACCTGTTGACGCATCTGCATCTGGAAGTCGTTGAAGGATAATAACTTGCTGGCTGCTGTGTAGACGTACAGCAGGATGAGCAGTGCGGCAATGAGGTCGGAGGCGTTGATTCTTTTCATGGTGACTCCGGTAAAGTTAGCCTGCCGTTTTCCGACCGGCGGTGATCCCGATCACCAGTTCACAGGAACGGCATCACCAGATCAGCCCTCGCGGTCACGCCCGATCAGCCGGCTGAGGTTTTCCCGGGTCATGTGGAGAAAGGATGCGATCAGGCGCAGCGGCACCTCCCGGAATATCCCGGGATAAGCCTTCCGGTACTGCCGGTAACGCTGATCTGCACTTTGCAGCAACAGGCGGTTCCGGAAAAGCTCGGTACGCCGTTGTTGCAGGATAAAATACCGGAACAAGGTTTCCGTTTCCGGAAAATCCCGCAAGGTATCCAGATCGGTATAGCGCAGGGAATACAGGTTTACGTTGTGTAAAGCTTCCAGGTAATGATCGGTGCGCTGCGCCAGGTAGCCCTCCCAAAAGAAGATCAGGTCATTCGCCGTGTAAAACGCCTGGGTGATCTCCCTGCCGCGTTCATCCGGGTAATAGCTCCGGATGATGCCCGATTCCACCAGCCAGAGGCGGTGCTGGTTATGGCCCGGCGAGGCGATCACCTGGCGGGGATGATAGACCTCACTGATCAGTAATGTCCGTAACCTGTCGGTCAGACCCGGCGAGAGCGCCGTTATTTTAGCCAGTTCAGCTATGATGTCTTCTACACTCATCTTTTCCTTTCTATGGCGATCATTCAGGTTAATTCAGAAAAAAACGCAAAGCAACAATTAAAAAACGGCCCGGGTGGTGACATGCGCGAAGTGAAATTAATTTTAAATAAATGTTAGGTAAAAGTTACCATGTCACCACTTCGAACATTTTCGAGGAGTAGGTTTAGGTTTTAAAACCTATTCCCATGACTAAAATCGACTTCCACAAAGCCAGTTTCCGCGACTTTGAGAACATTCCCGGCATGGACGCTTTCGCGACCGCTGCCTATTTCCAGGAATACCTGAATTACCTGCGCGAGAACGGCCACCTGAACTACCGTATCGAATCCCGGAGTCCCGTCGGCCCCGAAATGGATCTGGTGCTGCCCGGCAGCGCACAGGCGACCCGTTGCGTCTGCCTGGTTTCCAATGACTACCTGGGTTTCAGCCAGCACCCGGCGATCAAAGCCGCGGTGATCGCTGCGACGCAGCAGTTCGGCACCGGCTCGGGTGCATCCCCGGCTATCGGCGGCCACTTTTCCTACCATGCGCAACTCGAAAAAAGGATAGCGGCGTTCTACCGCCAGGAAGACGCCATCCTGTATACGACCGGTTATACGGCCAACAGCGCCACCTTACAGTGCCTGCTCCATAAAGAAGACCTGGCCATCCTGGATATGGCCGTACATGCCAGCGTTTACGAGGGCGTGTACAATACCACGGTCAAGACCTTTTTACACAACGATCTGGACATGCTGGAACAGGTACTGCGGCACGCGCAGGATAAGTACCGCAGCAAAATGGTGATCATCGACGGCGTTTACAGCCAGGACGGCGATGTGGCACCCGTCCGCATGATCGCTGAACTGGCGCACCGCTACGGCGCTTACCTGGTCGTCGACGATGCACACGGTGTCGGCGTGGTCGGTGATTCCGGCCGGGGTGTGATCGAATCCGACAACGCCTTCGGCGAGGTGGACCTCATCACCGGCACGTTCAGCAAAGCGCTGGGTAATATCGGCGGCTATGTTACCGGCAAACCGGAGATCATCAATTACCTGAAGTACCAGTCCAAACAGCACCTGTTCTCGACCACGGCCACACCGGCGATCCTGGGTATCATCCGGGCCATTGAACTGGTAGATGAAGAGCCGCAATGGCGGACCAAACTCTGGGAAAATATCACTTACCTTAAAAAAGGCCTGAGCGAACTGGGACTGGACATCGGGACGACCGCCTCGGCCGTCATTCCCGTTAAGATCGGCGACATTCCAAAAACCCTGGAAGCAGGCAGACTGCTCCTCCGGGCGGGGATCTATGCCAACCCGATCATGTACCCGGCGGTCTCTAAAAAGAACGCGCGTATCCGGATGAACGTCATGGCGACCCATACCTTCGCGCACCTGGACCGGGTGCTGAATGCCTTTGATGAGATCAATACCCGGCTTTTGATCAGGAAGAACTTATGAAGCGTACCACAGAACGGTTACTTGCGGCCATGGAGCATCAACTGGCAGCCGTTACCCTGAACGGGCAAACGCCGACAGATCAATACCGCAGTTCGATCCTGATCTGCAAAAAGGCGATGACCAAGCTCAAAAGTTATATTTCCAGTTATTCCTTTGAAAGCCCTGCTGAGGAGATCCATTTCTTCAAGGAGGTCAAACCTTTATTCTACAGCAAATACATCTATTTCATCAACGTTTATAATTTTCTGATGCAGTTACCGCTTGGCGGCGAAGAAAGTCTGCGGAGTTATATCAGCTTCCAGTTGACCGACCTCCAGCGTTTCTTCGACAGCAACAAGGCTTTTTACCAGTATTACCGTTCCGGCAGCACGAAAATGGATGAAGTGTATTTTACCCGGGGCGGTTTCGACGTGCAGATGGAGCTGGAGGATTTCGAGGAAGATGAACAATACAGCACCAGTCATGACTACAAGTTATCCAAGATCATGGCCAATGAAAAGTTCCAGGATTACCTGAAACTCGAATATGCCCGCATCGGCAACGAGGATGCTTACCCGCTCAACGGGCAGGAAATATTCCCGTTCGTTCATCCCAACTGGACGGCCAGCCAGACGGATGCGATCGAACTGATCTATTCGTTGAAATCTTCCGCAGCGGTCAACCACGGCAATATCGACATCAATGAACTGGTGGCCATCTTCGAATTTATCTTCCAGATGGAGATCCATGAGACCTATCACAAACTGCTGGACATTACCCGGCGGAAAAAGGAAATGTTCATCTTTCTGAACCGGCTGCGCAACAGCCTGGAAAACTTTATCAACGATAAACTGAGTTTGTGAATGAGCCGCCAGGGAGCCACTTTTGGGCGCATCAGCACATGATCATAGCCGGGCAGACCGGAAACTTTAGACAGTTGAATAAAATGGCCGCAGCGACCTGACCAATGAAAGCTTGAGGTGCTTTCAAAAGCCGGCATCGTCCGGCTTTTTTGATGCCGTTAATTTTATTTTCAGATCTTCCCCAATCCATTAGGGTCTTTCCTTCAGGCATTTACACACCACCCGTTCCCAGATGGTGAAGTAAAAACCGGAGATCATAACACTTTTGTTCCGCCGGGCGGCATGGAGCCCCCGCTTAAAACGAAAGACTATGTTAAACGCGATCTCCTGGCAGCAATACCTGACTGTCATCCTCTTAAGCACCATCGCCTGGTACACTTATGTCGGTTTGCGGTACTACCGGACTGAACTGGCCGCCCTGTTAAAGATCAAGCCGGGCAGATCAACCGCCACGCCACCGGTTGCCGCCCGGCATCAAAACGTTATGGGCGCGGTCAGGCCCGATGTGGGTACAAGCCTTCATGCTGCGGAAGAACTCGTTTTCTCGGCTGGTCAGCCCGATGAAATCGAGGACCAGACCATTCCCAGGGGGCCTTCAGACGACCTGCTCGACGAAGCGAAAGTCCTGGTCGATGCCTTCAGCGGGAATGATAATAAAACGGAGTTTCTCGGTCTTCTCCAACTTTTACTGGGCAAGTACGAGGTACTCAGTGATGAGATCAGCCTCCCGGCATTGATCCCTGAACTGAGTGATTATGCCAAAGACCGCTTACCCTTTCCTATCAAACAGGGCGAATGGCCCATCACCTTTTAAATCAATTCATCATGAAAAAAACACGCAAAACACTTTACGCCGCATTGGCACTGCTGATCATCAGTATCAGTGCGTCTGCGCAGGATGGCAACGCCGGTATCAATGAAGCCACCAACCAGGTCAAAAGCTATTTTGATACGGGTACGAACCTGATGTATGCCATCGGGGCGATCGTCGGCCTGGTCGGCGCGATCAAGGTCTACAAAAAATGGAACGACGGGGAGCAGGATACTGGCAAGGTCGCTTCGAGTTGGTTTGGCAGTTGCATCTTCCTGGTCGTGGTCGCCACGGTCCTTAAATCATTCTTTGGCGTATGAAAGCAATTATTGATCACATCCGCTGTCCGCTCCACCGGTATACCTTTTCGGTGCGGCCGATACGCCAATGGGTCGAGGACCATTGTGAAGGCAGTGTACTTAATCTGTTTGCCGGTACAACACGACTGAACGTAGACGAGATCAGAAACGATGCAGACCAGGAAGCCGATGCAGACTATCATATGGACGCGCTGGCCTTTTTAGAAAACTGGAAAGGCGGACCATTCGATACCATCCTGCTCGACCCGCCGTATGCCTACCGTAAAAGTATGGAGATGTACAAAGGCATGGTCTGCAGCCCGTTCCGTGCGCTCAAGGATGCCATGATCAGGCACCTCAAACCTGCCGGTAAGGTGATCACGTTCGGCTACCATACCGTGGTCATGGGGCAAAGCCGCGGGTTCGAAGTAGAAAAGATCGGCGTATTCAGCCACGGCGGTGCGATACATGATACGATCGCCAGTGTAGAACGGTATCAATTTTAATTAAGAAACCATGTACCAGATCAATAAAGGCATTAACCGGCCGATTGAGTTCAAGGGGCTTAAGGCGCAATACATCGGTTACCTGGGCGGCGGACTCGTTGCCCTGCTCATCCTGTTCGCAGTGCTTTACCTGTGCGGAGCAGCGGTCTGGCTTTGCACCCTTGTCATCACCGGCCTGGCCGGTGCCTTATTCTACCACGTATTCGGACTGAGTCACCGGTACGGGGAACACGGGCTGATGAAAAGGAACGCCCGGAGATACCTGCCCGCTTATTTAAGATTCAGATCAAGGAGGCTGTTTTATGAAAAATGCTGAGCAAATATTCCCCATCTACAAGGTCGAGCACGATACCCTGCTCTCGATGCAGGGAGAACTGACCGTCGCCTGGGAGATCAGGCTGCCGGAGCTATTCACCTTATCCAATGATGAATACCTCGCTTTTCACCAGACTTGGGTAAAGGCGATCAAACTGCTGCCCAGGAACAGCATCTTCCACAAGCAGGACTGGTTCACGGAAGCCGCTTACCAGGCAGACTTCAGGGACCAGACCTTTTTGAGCCATGCCAGCGAGCGGTTCTTCCATGAGCGGCCGTACCTTGCCCATCATTGTTACCTGATGGTGACCAAGCGGCCTGAACATTACCGTCCGGTGAGCAGTGCCGGCAGTAGCCTGCTGCGCAGACGCCTCACACCGCCGCAAAGCACGGACACGGAAATGTTCCGTGATTTCCAGGACAGCGCCGGTCAGTTCAGGCGGATCATGGAAGACAGCGGCCTGGTTAGCCTGCGCCGTCTGGGCGATGAGGAACTTGCGGGGACATTGCTTACACCCGGCATACTGGAGCAATATTGTTTCCTGCTGGATAAAGCGGATGAACCGCAATTAAAGGACATTCACCTCCGGGACGAACTGCGCATCGGTGATAACCGCTGCCAGTTGTACACGCTGGCGGACCCGGAAAACTTACCTGCGCTATGCGGGCCGAGGATCACCTATGATCCCTACAGTACGGATAAAACCAGGTTCAGTACCGGCTTTGCCAGCCCCGTGGGTGCCTTACTGTCCTGTAATCACATCTATAACCAATATTTATTCATTGAAGACAGTGCCAGGACGCTTAAGAAACTGGAAGCCAAAAAGCTGCGCCTGCAATCCTTGTCGGCATACTCCCGCGAGAACGCGATCGGCCGCGATGCCACCCAGGAGTTCCTGCACGAAGCGATCAGCCAGCAACGGCTTCCGGTTAAGGCACATTTCAACATTTTAGCGTGGACCGATGACCCCGGGCAATTAAAGAATATCAAGAATAAAGTGAGTTCGGCACTGGCCCAACTGGATGCCCAGCCCAAACAGGAAACGGATGGCGCCCCCCAGATCTGGTGGGCCGGCCTGCCCGGCAACAGCGGGAACTTCCCGATGAACGACACCTTTGACACGTTCGTGGAGCAGGCCGCCTGCTTTTTCAACCTCGAAACGAATTACAGGAGCAGTCTTTCGCCCTGCGGCATCCGCCTGGGTGACCGTTTGTCCGGCAAGCCTTTACAGGTTGACCTGAGCGACGAGCCGATGAAGAACGGGATCACGACCAACCGGAACAAGTTCATTTTAGGCCCGTCAGGCAGCGGCAAATCGTTCTTCACGAACCATCTGCTGCGCAGCTATTACGAACAGGGTGCCCATATCGTGCTGGTGGATGTCGGCCACAGCTATGAAGGGCTTTGCGAATTCGTGGACGGCTATTATTTTACTTATTCGGAAGACAGCCCGATCAGTTTCAATCCATTCTACGTGGGTGAAGGTGATACCCTGGACACGGAGAAGCGCGAAAGCATCAAAGCCATGATCCTGGCGCTGTGGAAAAAGGAAGATGAAGGGGTCCAACGCTCCGAATATATCGCGATATCGGATGCGCTGTTTCATTACTATGGGAGTGAACCTGAATTTGCCTGCTTTGATACCTTTTATGAGTTCCTGAAAGGACCATTCTATGAAACGATGAAGCAAAGCAGGGTCAAGGATCAGCACTTCGATATCGACAACCTGCTGTTCGTGTTAAGACCGTATTACAAAGGAGGCGAGTACGACTACCTGCTGAATGCTACCGAGAACCTTGACCTGCTGCAACGCCGCTTCATCGTTTTTGAACTGGATAACATCAAAGACCACCCGATCCTGTTCCCGGTGGTCACGCTGATCATCATGGAAACCTTTGTGTCCAAAATGCGCAAACTCCCTAAGGAAACGCGCAAGATGATCCTGATCGAGGAAGCCTGGAAAGCCATCGCGAGGGAAGGCATGGCAGAATACATCAAGTACCTGTTCAAAACGGTGAGAAAGTATTTTGGCGAAGCACTGGTGGTTACGCAGGACATTGAAGACATTATCAGTTCGCCGGTCATCAAGCAGGCCATTATCAACAACAGTGATTGCAAGATCCTGCTGGACCAGCGCAAATACCAGAACGACTTCCCCAAGATCCAGCAACTCCTGGGGATCACGGATAAAGAGACCGCGCTCATCATGAGTATGAACCGCGCGAATGACGAACGCTACAGGTATAAAGAGGTGTTCATCAGTTTGAACGGCCAGCTATCCCGGGTTTACCGGACCGAGGTCAGCCGGGAAGAATACTGGACCTATACGACCGAATCCGCTGAAAAGGCCAAAGTCAAAGCTTACAAAAAGAAATACGGGGATATCCGCAAGGCCATTGCGGTCATTGTCCGGGAAGAAAAACAAGCTCAAAACCATGTCGTATGAAAAAAATAATGATCAAATGCATTGCATTACTGGCAGCAGCAATACTTGCGGGCTGCAAAGGCGAAAGCCATGAGGGTATTTATGTAGCTACATTAAAAAGTCACTATTCAGTGGCTGAGGATACAATCGAGTTAAAAGGCGACATTATTATCAATCGGGTTGGTTACAAAAGGCTAATAGACGGGCAATTGAAGAACAAAGAATTCAGCGTCAAAAACTGGAGATTAAATTCTCCTGATGCTCCGATTATCGAATTAGGTAAAAATCAAATTACGATTGGCCGTATCCAATATAAAAAGATCAAGTGATGAAAAGGTTAATAGTAGTTATTATTTTGATTGTTAGCGGCTATAGCAGCCGGTTACATGCACAGATACCGGTTGCAGAGGCGCTCAAACTGGTGGTTAAAAGAGTAATCAAGGCCATCGACCTGAAGGTGCAGCGCATGCAGAACCAAACGATCTGGCTGCAGAATGCGCAGAAAACCATAGAAAATGAACTTTCCCGTTTCAGGTTAAACGAGATTACCGGCTGGTCTGAAAAGCAGCGGTCGCTTTATGACCAGTATTACCGGGAATTATGGCGGGTGAAATCGACCATTGCCTATTACCGGCGTATCAAAGACCTGACGATGAAGCAAGTGGCCATGGTCGGTGAATATCAAAGGGCCTGGCGGCTGTTTCAGTCCGATAAACATTTCCACGCTGATGAGCTCGTGGAAATGCAGCGCGTGTATCTCGGCATTCTGGAAGCAAGTGCCAAAAATCTTGAACAGATCATGTTGGTCGTGAATCCCGGCAAAACACAGATGACGGATCAGCAAAGACTGGAAGCCATCAATATGGCCGGTGACCGGCTTGAGGAGACCTTTGCAGACCTGAAACAGTATAATAATCAAAACATGATCCTGAGCCTGCAGCGCGGCAAGGATCTGAAGGAAGTGCAAACAATAAAAAACTATTATGGCATCCGTTGAACAACTATTCAAACAAGCCTCCGTTCTTCGCAGAAGAGCGAAGGCCTTGCTCGCCTTTACACTGGCCACAGTGGCGATGATTCCCTTTGCCCAGGCCCAAACCTTCGCGGAATGGTTCAGCCAGAAGAAAACGCAGAAGAAATACCTGCTCCAACAGATCGCTGCCTTGCAGGTTTACAGCGGTTATCTTCAAAAAGGGTACCGCATTGCCAAAGGCGGCCTGGGATCGATCGGCGGCTATGTCGGTGACGAATTCGGTTTACACAGCGGTTATTACCGCTACCTGAGTTCGGTCAGCATCCCGGTTAAAAATGATCCACAGGTCAATGCGATCCTTAGGTGGCAACAGGATATTCTTAAGCAGGTAAAACAACTGAAAGACCAGGGTGGGCTTACCAACAACGAGATGAAATATGTCAGCAAGGTGAGCAGTGCCCTGCTTAGTGACTGTGATGCGCAACTATATGATCTGCAAATCATCCTCGCTGACGAAAAAACGACCATGAGCGATGAAGAACGCATCCGGCAGATCGCCCGGCTTCACCGGAACATGGAGAACAACTACCGCTTCATTGCAGGCTTCAGATCACAGTTGCAGATCTACGCCCGCAGCAAGCAGCAGGAAATCAGGGAAATAAACACTTTAACCCATTTGTATGCAAGTCATTAAAAAGATACAACGCGGCGGGGTTTTTATGATAGCCTTACTGCTTTCCGTAGCACAAACCCGTGCACAAAGTACAGAACTTCAGCAACTGTTACTGAACATTGAAAAGCTGACGCAATTCAAGGCCATCCTGTCCGATATGAAAAAGGGCTACCAGATCTACCAGCAAGGTTATGGCACCATATCCGGCCTGTCGAAAGGTAACTTCAACCTGCATCATATCTACCTCACCGGCTTGATGGCGGTTAATCCCATCGTCCGGAATAACCCGAGGGTCGGCCAGATCATCAGCCAGCAAAACGACATTCTCCGCGAATACCGGCTTTACACCAGTCTTTTCCGGCAAAGCGGCAGTTTCACACAGGCTGAACTGACCTATATCAGCACGGTGTACAAGCAAGTGGTCAGGCAAAGCAATACGAATATCGATGACCTGGCCAGTGTAACGACCGCGGGAAAGTTACGCATGTCGGATGATGACCGGCTGCGGGCGATAGACCGCATTTATACCGGCAGTAATGACCAGTTACAGTTCCTGCGCTTTTTTAACCGTCAGGCGGTTATGCTGAGTTTGCAGCGAAGCAAGGATCTTCATGATACCCAGGTGTTAAAACGACTTTATCGCATAAACTAAAATCGATTCGTATGAAAAAGAAGTTGTTGTTAAGCGCCCTGCTGGCGCTGACGGGGATCTTATTTCCCTTGTTTTCCAGGGCAGACGGCCTGTCGGAAGATATACATGACCTGCAAGGTGTTCTGGAAAACGTTTATACCGATATGCTGCCCATGTGCAGCCAACTGATCGGTGTGGCCCGAGGTATAGCCGGTTTCGGTGCGCTCTGGTATATCGCCGCCCGGGTTTGGCGCCACCTGGCCAATGCCGAACCGGTCGACTTTTTTCCTTTATTGCGGCCCTTCGCCATCGGCATGGCTGTTCTTTTGTTTCCAACGGTCATCGCGGTAATCAATGGGATCATGAACCCGGTTGTCACGGCCACGGGTAGTATGGTGAGCAACTCAGATGCGGCGATCGTCAAACTGCTTGCCCAAAAAGAGGCGGCCATCAAAAAAACGGATACATGGCAAGCGTATATCGGAGAAAATGGTGAAGGTGACCGGGATAAATGGTATAAGTATACCCATCCTGATGACCCTGAAGCCAGGAACGACAAATACCTTAGTAGCCTTGGCAACGATGTAAAATTCGCGATGGACAAAGCCAGCTACAAATTCCGCAACAGCGTCAAGCAATGGATGTCTGAGATCCTGCAGGTGGTCTATGAAGCTGCAGCCCTTTGTATCAATACGATCCGCACCTTTTATCTCGTGGTGCTGGCGATCCTAGGGCCATTGGTATTCGGCCTTTCCGTCTATGACGGTTTCCAGCATACGCTGACCACCTGGCTGGCCAAATACCTGAATGTATTTTTATGGCTGCCGGTGGCTAATATCTTCGGCAGCATCATCGGTAAGGTACAGGAGAATATGCTGAAACTGGATATTGACCAGGTCAACCAGGCCGGCGACACCTTCTTCAGCGCTACGGATACGGCTTATCTTATTTTCTTACTGATCGGAATCATAGGCTATTTTACTGTGCCGGCAGTTGCGGGGTTCATCATTAACCCCGGCGGCGGTAACGGCCTGCTAAACAAGGTCACGAATCTCACTGCGATGAGCGTGAGTTCGGTTCAATCGGCTGCCTCCCATACAGGTGCAGTGGTGGGCGAGCGAATGGCTGAAGGTGCCAAAAATATCATCCATGCTCCCGGATATATCGCCGAAGGTTACCGCCCGGCGGGGTCGAACGATGTCCAGGCAGAAAAATTAAACGGAAACCCTAAAAAATAAGATCATGTTCACACACCTCAGAAATATTGAAACCGCTTTTCAGCAGAACAAACGGATCGTAGCCCTGGTGATCCTGACCAGTGCGATCATTTCCGTGGCGGCGATCTGGTTTTCGTTCAGCGCTTACCAGAAAGCTTCCGCACAGATCTATGTGCTGGCCAATGGAAAGGTACTGGAGGCTGTAGCCTCGGACCGAAAAGAAAATATACCGGTGGAAGCCCGTGACCACATCAAAATGTTCCATCATTATTTTTTTACGCTTGATCCGGATGAAAAGGTGATCCAGGGGAATATCAGCAAAGCGTTGTACCTCGCAGACGAAAGCGCCCGCAACCAGTATAATGGCCTGAAAGAAAAGAGCTATTATAACAACCTGATCTCCGGTAACATCAGTCAGATCCTGGCCGTCGACAGTATTCAACTCAACATGGACCATTACCCATATTACTTTAAATGTTATGCCACCGAAAAGCTGATCCGGTCAACATCGACCATCAACAAACTGCTGGTTACACAAGGTTACCTCCGGAATGTCGGCCGTTCGGACAACAATCCGCACGGTTTCCTGATCGAGCATTGGGAGACACTGGCTAACCGGGACACCCTTATCAATAATCAACCATGATACAGGAGATGATCAACAGGTTTAGCCGCTGGTATAATGACCTGCATGGTGAAAGGCAGGTCTATTTCTTCCTCGGCTTCTGCATCGTGTTCCTGGGTTTGCTTTGGCTGAGTATCCGGTTGATCCGTTTTGATGCCAAAATTTATACGATCAGCACCCCACAGCATATCGGCAAGCCATCGGGACCTGCATACACAGATTCATTAAACGATAAAACACACTAATATGGAAAAGCAACGAAAATTTTTACTGGTGTTGCCCTTACTGGTACTTCCGTTCTTGACAATGGCCTTTTGGGCGCTGGGTGGCGGCAAAGCCGGTAAGCAGATGATCAGTAATAACAAAGGGTTAGATACGGAACTACCTGAGGCACAATTCAAAGACAAAGCACAAACGGACAAAATGGCCCTGTACCAGGCGGCACAGCATGACTCTACACAGGACGGGGTAAGTCCGGCCTTTTTAAGATCAATGGGACTTGACCAGGCAGGGCGGCAGCGAACTGATTCTACCCTGACATCTGATGACCAGGCTCAAAGAATCCAGTTGAAGCTCGCGCAATTGAATAAACAAATCAGTCAGCCTGAGGAAGCCCGTCAACCGTCAGACAGTTATACCGGTGCTGAACCACAACAGGTGGAGCAACTCAGGAAAATGATGCGCGATGCTGGCAGCAGCCATACTGCGCCTGATCCGGAAATGCAGCAACTGAACAGCATGCTGGATAAGATACAGGCGATCCAGAATCCTTCATCTGTCGAAACCAAAGCACCCGTCGCCGAGCCGGCCAAGCCGTTTCGTGCGGTCCCAGCCTTGATCGATGGCAAACAAAAGGTGGCGGACGGTGCATCTGTCAAACTGAAACTCAGCGATACAGCCACGATCAAAAATCAATTACTGCCAAAGGGCCAGGAACTTTTCGGCTCCTGCCAGATCGTTAACCAGCGGCTGCTGCTGACCATACAGAATATCAGGTTAGATAAACAGATCATACCCGTCAGTCTCGTGGTATTCAGTTTGGATGGCATGCCCGGCATTCCGGCACCTGAGGCGGAATTGTCCGGTGCGGCAAGTAGCGGTGCTGAAGATGCCATTCAAAATATGCAATTCCTTAGCATGGATCAAAGCCTTGGTGCACAGGCGGCGGCCGGTGGCGTCAACGCGGCTAAAGGACTTTTCAGTAAAAAGCTGAAAAAGATAAAAGTTAAATTACAGGATGGATTCCCCGTCCTTTTGAAGATCAATCGTTAATTAAATCAAGTATCATGAACACAGAAAATCTGAATTATCTGCAAAAGCAATTACTGAACCTCGGGTTTGGTGAGAAACTGAACGACGGACTGGAAAAGAACATCAAGGCGGGCAAGAAAGAATTTACACTGGCCGCCGAACAGGAATACAATAAGCAAAGCGTCGATTATGTCCTTCACTATAAAGCGGGTGATAATAACGAGATGTACTTTTTTAATAAGTACGATGCCTCTTTACGTGATAAAGAGATGCAGCAAACCTTCTACATCAACAAAGGCAGCGGTATCACCGCCAAGGAAGCCTATAACCTGATGGAAGGCCGGGCCGTGCACAAACAGTTGGAGAACCTCGAAGGTGAAAAGTACAATGCCTGGGTGATCATCGATAAGGAGAACAAAACAGAAAACGGCAATTACAAATTGCGGCCTTTTACAGAGGGCTGGAATTATAGACCGGAGCGTGCTATCGATAAGATGGATATTGTCGGGATCAATGAAGAGGGAGCCCGTGAGAAACTGCTTAAATCCCTCGAAAAGGGGAACCGTCACCAGGTGACCGCGATCAAAGACGGCAAAGAAGTAAAACTTTACCTGGAAGCCAATCCTGCCGAACACCGGGTTAACCTGACCAACTGGAAAGGTGAAGCGCAGCAACTGGAACAATACAAAAAGGCTGAGTTCAAAAACGACGTAAAAAAGGATCAGAAACATGCGCAGACTGCGGAGGATGCGCCGGAAAAAAAGCAGCGCAAGGGTGCTAAAATGAAAGTATAATTTTATATTGCCAGCATATCGACCGGCAACCCGCCGGTCAATTGTGATAAGGTTTAGGTTGAAAGTCCCCGGCAGCGAGTGTTTGGGGACTTTTATTTTCCTGTTTAAATTAGCTTCATGAAAACACATGATGAGCGTATCGCGGAAATGAACTATGCCTCAGTATATCCTCATTATCTGAATAAAGTGGAGAAAAAAGGACGAACTAAAGCAGAGTTGGATGAGGTCATATCATGGTTAACAGGCTTTGATAACGGGCAACTCCATTCGCTCATCGCGGAAAAAGTGAATTTTAAAATTTTCTTTCACAGGGCTTCACTTCATCCTCATACAAGCCAGATCACCGGCTTGATCTGTGGTACCGTGTGGAAGAGATCACTGATCCATTGACGCAAAAGGTCCGCTATCTCGATAAACTGGTGGATGAATTCGCAAAAGGCAGAAAGATGGAAAAAATACTTCGTCGTTGAAGCTTTTATTATTTTTGCCGTTGCTATGAAGAATGATCTTGATCAAGTTAAGGCAGATGTGAAACGCCTCCATACCCAGGGTGTAAATTTACTCAATGCCATAAGGGACGAACAGTTCCCGGAACAGATGGAGCAACATTTTACGAACGTCCTGAAAAAGGATTATCAGGAATTTAAGAAAGGGCTGCCGGTGTTCAAATCTGCTTATCAACCCTGGTACAGCGAAGCTGTGTCATTGATCAGGATATTATTGCCGCTTCGGCATAACGACTTTGTCCGCCTGTATGAAAAACCAAAAGGCCGACAAGAGATCACCAGAGAAAATTATGTTATCGAAGATTATTTGAGCGACACGGTCGTGACCGCCGGCTTTGATAAAAAAGTGGTTGCCGGACCTGATGCCGCGATCCCTGCGTTTGAACAGCAATATAATATTATCGGGGCGGTCTTGAATACGATAGACAGTTCACTACTTGATATTCGACGGGAAATTCAAGCCGGTTTGCTGGATGCGGAATTGGACAAGGCCACTCTACTGGCTAAAAATAAATTACTTCGTGCAGCTGGTGTGGTCGCGGGAATAGTGCTGGAAAAACACCTGGAACAGATCTGTGAACGTCGCCAGTTGAAGATCACGCGAAAAACCATTACAGACCTTAACGAATTGCTTAAAAAAAATGAAGTGATCGATTTTCCGGGTTACCGTCACATCAGCTTACTTGCTGAGCTCAATCAAATTTGTATTCAAAATAAAAAACGGGAGCCGGAACTGTCAGAAATCGCCGACCTGATCAACGGCACAGACAAAGTGATCAAAACAGTTTTTTGAAATCAGGCAAACAGCAAGTTTGCCTGATCACTTCAACTTTATCATAACTCGTAAGATTCCCGGATATAAACAAACAAACCCGGCCGGATATCATCCAGATGTGAGACCCGGATATGATTTGCAAATTTTTTACCGGCAGCTACGCTTTTTGTGACCGGTTTTTCGGAATGCGGCACCTTTGAATAAAATTTAAGGTCCAGTTCCTTTTTCATGGGTCGGATGATCAGGAACCCCATCCGCCGGGTAAAAACAATGCAATTGGGCGTCACGCCGATCAAAACATTTGGCCAGTCAGCCACCTCAGCCAGTATCTTGTCAAAGACAAGCACCAACTCCGCCGGGCGTCCTTCAAACAAACTATCCAGGCTGACCCGGGCGCAATAATGCCGGTAGTCCGCCCAGGGCAGTTCACGATCGCATTTCGGACAAGTCCAACTCATAATGATGAAACCCTCAGACGGACGACTTGTTTATCAGACAGCATAGTAGATTCCCTATGATCTAAAGACCCTGATGACATCACGATCTCGCCTTTTCGACACTGATCTTCAGTGTTTCCGACAAACAAGGTTTACTTTGCAGCAATGCCAGGCGCTCGGTGCCAGTAAGACCCTGGTTTAGCCAGGTCTTAATGTCTCCGCGTTCCAATATCGCCGGCATCCGGTCATGGACCTCAGCCATAATACGATTTGGCGCCATAGTGATCATGAGAAAGGTTGGCAGTAGGACGTTGGTCTCTACATCCATCCATATATCCCAAAGCCCTGCAATATAGAACGGTTTTCCGTATGCCCGCTCGATCCGGTAAAGTTTTTCCTGCTCTTTATTGTATTCAAAAAATGCCTGAATGCGGATCACGCAATGTTTCCTGCCCAGGTGACGGCGCCAAATGGTTGGTAGGTTTTCGATCCGGGCATGTTTGTGCTTATTATGGATCTTGTCATCCTCCGGGGTTAACAGGCCCCAGCGGAACTGCTGCACCTTATCCGGCATGGCATCCGTCACGACCGGTAACATCGAGCCCGGATTACCTGTACCATTCGGTTTGGGTTTGAACTGTCGGCCGTCCCGGCCGGTGATCAGTATATCTTTTTGTTCACCAACGAATACTCTTCCACACATAGTCAAAAAATAACGAACAAAATTACTAAATATTTTAGTAATTAATAAATTTGCGTTCTAAATAACTCAGACAGACTTTTTATAAACATAATACCAGTCGTTTTCCTTGACGGACAGTGAACGCAGACTCTTTCGATCGAACCGCTCATCAATAAAGAAAGTTTTCCAGTGGCTTACCTCGGAGACCATATGCCGAACGGTGATCGTAACGGTCAGATCGGTTCTGCCGGAACGTTTGAGGCCCGCCGCCAGTACGATACAAACTTTTCTTACAAACTCATGGATATTTACTTTTTTGGCTTCGGGCGGATAGAAAACTTCTTTATAATACTCCGGCTCGAACCGCCTGAGATCAATAGACAAGCCCCTGTTAGGATGGAACTCAAAAAGGTATTGCAGATCATACTGCGTGATCTTATGCAGGAGTTTGCTGTTGTTCCAAACCCAGGCCATCAGTTCTTTTTTCAGTTCCTCATAAAATTGCCCTGCGTAGTAACTCATTTGGCGACGACGATATCCTTCCAGTTCGTGGTATATTGTTTACTCAGAAATTCCTGTTTCATTTTCCAGGTCTTGGTATAACCTTCAGCAGCGACCCGCAGTGCCCCCCGGCCATAACGGGCATTGATATCGTCCATCAGGCCGCTGAGCGCCTGTTGCTTGCTGTTGTCATAATTACTGAACAGGTTATACTGCACTTCACCTGCCGGAATGATACCGGTAGCTCTAACGCCCGTCTTCAGGTAATTGTAGCCCGGCTGATAAATTGCCCGTAAAGCTTGTAGGCAGATCTTGGTCAATCCCTGGGTACTATTGGTAGCGAACGGAACCTTCACGGTGATGCTCGGGTAATGCTGGTCATGGCTGACATTATGTTTATTCGTCCGCAGGTAAACGGTCAGCGTCATGGCCATACTTTTTTGTTGCCGTAACTTCACCGCGACCGTGCCCGCGTGCATCGCTATGGCTTCCTCGATTTGGCTGAGTTCGGTTTGGTAGGTATTGAAACTTTGACTGGATTCGATGCCCTTGGAGCGTTCGGCCACATCTTTGATCACATTGCAGGGAACTCCCCACAATTCCTGGTGCAGCCGCCAGCCCTGCACGGTCATGTGCTGACGCACCAAGTCGGCGTTCAGCTGCCGGAAATCTTCCGCGGTGGTCACACCCAGTTCCGTTAACTTTTCATAATACTGCCTTCCCACGCCCCAGACATCCTCGATTGGGAATGTTCTGACCACCTCATCGATCTTGGTTTCTGTATCCAGTACCAGGAAGTTACGGCCCATTTTCTTGGATGCTTTATTCGCCAGTTTGGCCAGCGCCATGGTAGGGCCGACGCCTACTGTGATCGAGAGGCCGGTGTCTCTCATCACATTCCGGCTGATCGTGGCCACGTGTTGTTCAAGATCGATACGCTGGATATTTCCAAGCGCTAAAAATGCTTCATCGATGCTGTAGACCATCAGCATATAAGTATACCGCGCCAGGTTATTCATCATCCGGGCGCTCATGTCGGCGTACAGTGCATAATTACTGCTGAAGATCACTGCATCATGATCTTTCAGGGTCTTTCGTACCAGGAATTCCGCGTCACCCATTTTAAGCCCGATGGATTTGGCCTCGTTACTCCGGGCAATGACGCAGCCATCATTATTCGAAAGCACAACAACCACTTTACCGCGTAAAGACGGGTTGAACAGTGTCTCGCAGCTGACGTAGCAGTTATTGATATCAACATGCGCAAACACGGCCGTACCTCCCTGTCTTTTGCGCCGGCTGGAGTAAGGGGTTCAAGGTGAGCATAACCACACCCCAGCATTCCCACTTTATACCGTCTTCAATAACGATGCTTTCCGCTTTTGTATTTGCCTTTAAAACCAACATGTTTTTTTCCGGGCAATATTCACGTACGTAAAAATCTCCTTCGTGAAAAAACACGACGATGCAACCGGCAACCGGTGCTAAGGAACGGTCAATGATCAGGATATGGTCTTCCAGGATATGATAAGCAGTCATGGCCTCACTGCCCATCCGCATGTAATAGGTGTTATCCGGATCGATCACAATGATATCCGTTACATCCAGGGTCGGCTCTTCATGCGTCAGCATGGGCAGCCGAAACCCCAGCACATCTCTTTTTGTCGCCTGTCTCTTGATCCTCAGCATTGTTGTTATTTTTTCCTGTTCCGTTTCTATCTTATTTAAGTTTAACCCTGGGCCTTTATTGATGCAACCATCCTGTTCAAACTTCCTCTTTACACCCACCAATACCGCTGCCGGAGCACGCTCATCCTGGTGCGCATAACTCCAAAAATTTATGGCTCCACGCGGTATTTTTCCAGTCAAATAATATCTGCGCGTTGTTTCATCTTATCCAAATGAGAGACGTCAAAATTATTAATTACAATTTACAATGCTAATATTTTTAGTAAATCTTTATGCCATTCGTGATTTTTTACTCACATTTGCTTCAATGAAAAGCAAGTTGTTTGAGGAAAAACCGGAAACGGCCAGGACCAGTATGGAAAGGTGGGTACGCATATTTCCTGACCGGGGTGACGGCTATCATCTTTATGATCCGTTGCAGGAACAGCCTATCGGACGCATCCTGTTTGATAGCGATGGGAACTGGATCTATGACGGAACTGCACTCAATGTGGAGGAGCAGGAAGAGATCGCCGGGGCTATCAGCGGGCACTGCAAGGAAATGGATAACCTGATCAGAAGTCTATATGAAAAAGAGCATTAATTTTGAACTGACCGCTGCTGAGAAACAGCTGTTGAAAGAACGAAAAGTAAGCCTGAAAGCATTACAGGACTATGCACCGGATGAGATCGCGGCGATGGTGAACGCTTCAGCCGGGCGGACCAGGGAGTTGGCTGCACTGGCTGAATTTCAAAGCATCCCCTCACTTGGAGTTGGTTTTGCCAAGGAACTGATCGCCCAGGGATACTACACACTCGATCAATTGAAAGGTCGGAGCGCGGTTGAATTATTTGATGCTTATGAGAAGCACAGCGGTTGCTGGGCGGACCCTTGTGTGGAAGATTCTTACCGCCTGTTGGTTCACTACATTGAACACCGGGATGAAAACAAACGCTGGTGGGATTTCACGAAAGAGCGTAAAGCTTACCGCGCAGAGTTCGGCTTCCCGGCAGATCGCCCGCTAGTAGCCTGGTACGAGACGGATAAATACCCGAAGGCAAGTGCGTTCATGAAAGTCTAAGCAATGGAACAACTGGCATTGTTTGCAGAAGCCGGGCAAAGCAAAGGACTGCCCAGGGAATACCTGGAATATTTCCCCAAGCTGATCGACCCTTCCACCGGGCAGCAGCTTTTGGAGAAGTTCATCGCAGAGACACCCTGGAAACAGCAGGTACGCATGATGTACACCAAAGAAGTGGTCACGCCGCGCCTGACTGCCTGGTACGGAGATCCGCAGGCCTATGACTACCAATCCCTGAGGAAGACGTATCCTTTGACCTGGACACCGGAACTGCTGATGATCAAGCGAATGGTCGAACCGCTTTCGGGGGTGGAGTTCAATAGTGTGTTGTTGAATTATTACCGTGATGGTAATGACTCGGTAGCCTGGCACAGCGATAAAGAAGAGATCCTGGGCCGGAACCCGGTCATCGCTTCTGTTTCCTTCGGCCAGGTGCGCAGCTTTGATATCCGCAATAAAGCAGATCACAAAGAGCATTACTCGGTCAGACTGGAACATGGTTCGTTCCTGTTAATGAAAGCGGGCCTTCAGGAGAACTGGGAGCACCGGATCGCAAAATCCATGAGACCGATGGGGCCAAGAGTTAACCTGACCTTCAGGGTCGTAAAGTAAATATGATGCTGATACTGGAAGATGTGATATATGGAAATTGGGAAGTAAGCGGCGTATTGGAAGAACTGATCCTGTCAGCGCCGATGCAGCGGCTTAAAGCTGTTCACCAGGGCGGGGCGATCTTTTTGGTAGATCCTTCACAGCAACATACCCGCTATGAGCATTCCTTGGGGGTATGCTGGCTGGTCCGGCACTTCGGCGGCAGCATTGGTGAGCAGATCGCTGCTTTATTACACGATGTTTCCCATACCGCTTTTTCTCATGTTGGTGACCAGGTGTTCGGCCACACCGGCGAAGATTACCATGAGCAGATCTTCGAGGAAGTGATCGGCAGGTCCGGGATCCCGCTTATTTTGGCAAAGCATGGTTATGACCAGGCTTTGCAGTATTTCGACCGGTATACTTTACTGGAGCAGCCACTGCCTGATCTATGTGCCGACCGTGTGGATTACACGCTGCGCGACCTGTATCATGCAGGAATGATCAGCTTAGCTGACATCAGCCACTTTGTATCCGAACTTGCCGTCGAAGGCGGCCGTATGGTTTTGACCAGTGAAGCCGCCGCACGCTGGATCAGTATGCAATTTAAAAGGCTGAACGAGGAATATTTTAAAAAGCCGGAATACCTGTTTGCCAACCAGCGCATGGCGGAGATGCTGAAAAGAGCGATCTCTGATGGTTTATTGAAACCTGTGGACCTTCAACTGGATGACCTTGCCGTCATTGCCAAACTTCGCACATTTGGCTTTGGTGAAGAATTGGATGGGATAACTCAACTTCATGGATTTGAACAGTTTGCGGTCAAAGGTGCCGCAGAACGCATCAAGCGCAGGGAATTGCGCCCTGCAGTATGTCCGTAATTGCTATCTTGCCATGGTGATCACGTTATATGATTTCTTGCGCATGAGCGAGGCCGAGCAGTACGAAGCGGTTTGGAAAGGCACCTTTCTGGGTGACCGGCGGGAAGACGAATCCTGGGTGCAGTGTTACAGCCTGGGTGCCTTTTACGTCGAGGTCTATTACGACCAGGGAGCGAACCAGGTAAAACGGCTCCGGTCTTTTTCAAAGGTCGAACAATTGGCGCCTTATTTATAAACAGAATTTATTACCAAGACGCTGCAAGTCCTTCATGCAAACTTTATGATGAATTCATCAGGGTTTGCGATCTTGCGGCCATATTTATTTTATGAAAAAACGAACAATTTTAAGTGCAGGCCTTGCTTTTGCAGCACTGGGCCTGATCTCCTGGGGGTTTAAAGGGCATCGTGCGGTCGCTACGATCGCACAGAATCACCTGAATACCAATGTAGCCTATGTGGCATCTGCTTATCTGAAAGGCGAGCCAATGGAAGCGGTAAGTACCTGGGCAGACGAGAACCGCGACCCGAAAACTGCCTCATGGCATTACATCAACCTGCCATTGGGGCTTTCCCGTGATGCATTTGTTAAAGCCGTGCAGGAAAGCGACAATAATATTTACACGGCCATTCTTAAAACAGAGGCCACTTTAAAAGATGCGAATGCCTCTACTGAGGCGAAGAACGAGGCGATCAAATACCTGATCCATCTGGTCGGTGATGCGCATCAGCCGATGCATGTCAGCCGTAAAGAGGATAAAGGCGGTAATACTATTCAGCTTCGCTTTGACAATAAAGGCACCAACCTCCACAGCCTCTGGGATAGTAAGTTGATCGATAAGGAAGGCCTGAGCCAAGAAGATATCGTGAAGACTTATGATACGGCGACACCTGCCGACATCAAAAAGTGGCAAAGCGATAGCCCGATCGAGTGGCTGTGGGAAAGCTACCAGATCACTACGGAATTATATGCCAGCGCTAAACCGGGACAGGATATCGATGATATTTATTACCAGAAATACATACCTGTAATTCACAAACGCATAGACCAGGCGGGGATTCGCCTCGCCGGAGAACTGAACCGGTTGCTTGCCGGGCAAAAGATCAAAGCGGCCTTACCCGCCGTTGCTCAGCCAACTGTTGCAGCAGCACCTGCTGCCGTTAAACTGGAAGAGGTAAAAAACAGCATTGGTAAAACAGTAACGGTTAGCGGTAAGGTGTTCAGCAGCCGGGATATCGGGAGTATGACATTGGTGAATCTGGGGGCTGCTTACCCCAACCAGTTGCTAACAGTTGCGCTTAAAGGGAAAGCAAAAGAACTTGGAAACCAGTTAGGAAATAAAACCATTACCGTCGAGGGTGAAGTGATCGATTATAAAGGCAAACCGGAGATCATTATTACTGATCCGGCCAAGATCAAATTATGATATGAATGAGCCATTTATTTTAGCAGTAAATTATCAGGGGACTCAACATGAATTTAAATCACGTTTTGAGCGGTGGGGTTATACCCACCGCATTGCCGTTTTAATTGACGAAATGACTTATACTTTTGAACCGGATGAGGAAAGTAACTATCGGGTGCTTAGCCAGGGATCAAGCACTGACGTTGAGATAAGTTTGCTGAAAGCCATAGCTGAAAAACTGAGTCAATTGAGCGTCTGATCAAGGTCTGCCTATTATTGTTAAGAAAGCAGGGCTGCAAATTCTATGACCAGCCCGGCCAGGGTCAGAGGCTGATTTCGCCGCTAACAAACCTTCATATAGTTAAAGGGAATCTACAATATCGTCGACGAGTATCTTAACATCCTCTTTGATCCGCTGATAATTTAGTATAACCTGGGAAGAGGTGACAGCCGAGGGAAAAGGAATCTCACTGTAACCTGCGGTTTCCTGCTGAATGGCATCATGATCATTCTGTATTTCACAATGAAAAGTTTTCAAGCTGATCTTGTTCCCTGGATCATCAGCGACCATGCCCACAAATTCTCCCGACGATAAAGCGGCAATTTTCGATCCCGGTATTGCATAATCCAACTGTGTGGAGCGACTGACCGAAGTATCACTACTGTTGATCGACACGCTTTCCTTTTGCTGGTTAATCTTCCCGAAGCGTTCAGATAGTTGCTTGGCGGTATCACCGGTAACCTGTCCGCAAACTATATTACCGACAATATTCATAATTACTTCGGCCTGTTCACGTCCATAATCCTTTTTTAACTGGCTGTAGTCCTGCACAGCCAGCGTTACTGCAACTTTATTAGAACGGGCAGTTGCAATCAGGTTGTCGATGCCGTTGAAGTATATAGTGGGGAATTCATCAAAGATCAGGCTGCATTTCTGTTGGTTCTTGCGGTTGACCAGTTTATTGATTCGGTTAACATACAGGGATAAAACTGCTCCGTAAACCTGTGATTTTTGCGGATTATTCGCCAGGCAAACAACTTTGGGTTCATCCGGATTATTGATGTCCAATGAAAAATCATTTCCGCTGAGTACATAATATAGTTGGGGTGAAGACAAACGCGCCAGGCTTATTTTGGCACTGGCAATCTGTCCTTCCAGTTGTTCATAAGCCTCGTTTCGCCAGGCGGATATAAATGGATTGATCAAAACTTCTATTTCAGGTTCGCTGCTCAATACGGCAAACAGTTCTTTATAATCTACTAACGATAATTCAATGACGTGCGGCAAAGTACAATATTTTCCTGCCTTGTATTTTTTTAGGAACCAGATCAGCGCGGTAACGAAGTTGATCGGTGATTCGACAAAGAAGTCGCCCTGCTTTTTGATCCATTCGCGGTTTAAACCCAGCATAACAGTTCGTGCTGCCTCCATCGCATCGGTGATATCCAGCATAGTTTCAGGCTCCAGCGGATTACTGCGGTGCATGATCTTTTCAAAATTAATCACGTAAAAAGACCGACCGCCGTATTGCCGGAGGGCGTTGTAGGCGATACGGGAAAGGTCATCGTATTTAAAATCGTAAATAAGCATGGCGAAACCTTTCCGGATATGCTGGGTAATGATGTGTCGTATTATAAAATAAGATTTACCGGCACCTGGACTACCGCCGATCAGGGTGCCTCTGAAAGGGTTGATGATATTGATCCAGCTGTCACGCTCTTTCCCTTTTAACTGATATTTGGCGGGAAGGTTAATCGAATACTCGTTTTCCAATAGCCGCTCTTCCTGCGGAAAAGTCTCGTTTTCCTTATTGAAGATATCGCCACCCAGTCTGAGTTTAAGCATCCGGAACAACAACCCCCCGCCCGTCATAAACAAGAGGTAACCGAATGATGTGGCACCCATATATAGCCAGGGCCAACTGATCAGGTAGCTACTGAAAAAATAGATGAGGAGGCCGGTTACACAGTAAGTGACAATCGTTTTTGCCCTGATCTTCTCATCACGCTTACCCTTACTGCCCATGAGCGATACCACTAATAAAAGCAATGCGCTCAATTTGGCGAAAAGCATCGTGTTAAAAGCCGTTGTTTTGGACAGCGGCAGTAGGATATGATCAACGACTTCATGCGTTAATTTTAATTTGTAAAATGTATGATAACAGCGCAAATAAAAATGAATGATCAATATAGCGATGCTCAGCAGCCTGGTAAAATCAATGATTTTGCGAAGTGCTTGTTCATTTTCTCCGGTTTGCATAACGTTATAGATTAAGTCCTTTACGTTTTTTCTTCTTGAATTTGTTGAGCGCAGCCAGTTCTTCTCGTTCCGGTGCAAATAGAATATCCCTTAAGTCATCACCTGCCGGTGTTTGGCCAAAATTTAGATCTGTGGATATGGTCAGATCCTGTTGGGCCCTAAGCGGTCCGATCGGATCGGGTAACAGCCGGTCATTGATGGCATTGGCACTATAGGCTTTATCCAGGTCACTGCCATTGAACACCACTTTGTTTTTCTGATCGATCAAGGTAAGGCCGTAGATCCGGCCTTCACGGTTTTGGCGAAGTATGCAATGGATATCTTTTTCTCGCAAGGCTTTTTGAAACCCGTACCTAGTCTGTGGTGATCTTAAGACTTCCTGTAATATTTTAATGAGGCCCTCTTTGAATGGCTTACGCAATTGCTCATTCAACTTGAATTTTTCTTCCAATGCTGTGAGCGTGGGTTTACCATAAATCGTGCTGGCTTTGATCGGTACGCCGACCTTATTGCCTCGATTATCCAGTATCCAGTAGACCAATCCTCCATGCGCATACATGCGGGAATCTTGGGGGCCCCGGTCGGCTGCCATGTTAAATATTCCAAGCACGGCATTTAATTCGGGAACGCTGGTAAATTTGTAGGCCCTCAGCACATAGCCGAGAATATTGGTCATGGCCCTTTTACTCTCTGCTTTACCATAGTCGGCAGCGGCTATGTCCGCTTTCAGGTTTGGCTTTTGCTTAGGCTGTTCATCGGCTTTAAGCAACCCGTATTTGACCTCGATGGCTTTGCGTGTTTTCTCCGACTCGTTCTGACCAAGATAATGGAGATTGATGCGTCCGCCATCACGTTTAATGTTAGTGGTTACGATATGGCAATGTGGATGGCCGGCATCTTCGTGCCGGTAGACCAAACAGGGTTGTGTTTCAAACCCGACACCTTGCAAGTAATCCTTTACAATCTCCTCTAATTTTTCATCCGCCAAATTTTCGCCAGTGGGGAAATTCAGGGAGATATGCACCGCATTGGTCTTAGCCCGTTGGTTCATTGCGGCTAGATCGGTTAGCCTAAAGAGCTTGTCATTAAAAGACAGGGCATCTTTGTCCTTCGGGTATTTGACGGCTGCAATTAAGCTGGCTTTTCCTTGTTTCACTTTGTTCTCATTATAATTGAGCGCGCCGATCAGGCTTTTGCCGCTCTTAATTTTTGCGACCATATATCTGCATATTGGTTCATCCGGTCTTTGATCTGGTTGATGGCAGGCTCCAGTTTGCTATTGATCAAGCTCATCAAATTCATCCAAAGCCGTGTTTCAGCATGGCCATGGGCGCTGTTGATGCTGCGCATAGCCTGGTTCAGGTTAGTGCCGATGGCATTGAGTTCCTGCCGGAGCAGGATCATTTCTTCCAGCACATCGTCCATCGCTTTGTCCCGGTAAAAGACGGTTACCGGTTTTTCCAGCAGGACACTGCGCATGTATTCACTTAGTTTGCGAAAGGGAGTCTTCCTAAAGCGGCCTTCCAATAACTGGTACTCCTCCGGTTGAAAGCGGAGGTTTTTCCATCGGGTCCGTTTATCTGTTTTGGTCATGATATTTACCTTTAAAAGTCCGACTTCGGAGGATTTTGTCCTTTTAGCAGTTTCCCCCGGGAGCCGGGGCAAGATTCAATTGTGACACAATTGTACATCTTGCTGACTGCCGCGAAGCGGGCGGTCTGATCCTGCTATCCATGTTTTAACCGGCATTCTTTGTTGTATCAGTCAGCTTTGCCTTATGGCTGAGATAAAGCTCAAGTGCCTGGATATTGATATCCTTAAGGGATTCATCGCACTCCAGTCCATAAGTTTTGAGCCGCTTTAAAAGGCCCTTGGGTATCCTGTTGTTGAACTGAACTTCGGGCTCGCGTGGGGCCGTTTCCGCTTTTACCGGCAGTACTTCCTGGATAGGTGTCTTTGGCTGTTCTTTCTTCAATTTGTCGGCGAGGTTCCCGAGTTTGTTTTTATAATTTTCCATTTTACTATCCGTATAGTTTACGATCAAATTCACAGCATCTGCTATTATGCTACTTAGCTATCAGGTAATGGCTATGATGCTATTTTACTACGTTGCTATGATATCATGCGATCATGCTAGCTAACTATTACAATAAAAAGCTATGATGCTAATCTGAACTGATACGTTCGACGACCTCTTCCGTTAATGCCATGATCTCTTCTTTTGCCCGGCTGTCGGTACTATTAAGGATACCTGCGGTCATCGACGAGCGCGCAATGCTTACCCGGTCATGCACCCTGGTATTCAGCAACGGCATACCCATGCTTTGCAGCAATTCAGCGACTTCGCGGGTAATGCCGGATCGCGGTTTGACCATGTTGAATACGATACCCGCTTTCACGTGGGGCGATAGCTTCTGAGCCTCCCTGATCAATGCCAGGGTCGAGCGAATGGCCATCACATCGAAAAAACCGGCTTTGGTCGGAACCAGGATAAAATCTGAATAGCGGAACAATTCCGGTAAGCGGTTGGAAAGATATGGCGGCGTATCTACGATGATCAGGTCATACGATAGCTTTTGGATATCTTCAAGTTTGTCCGCCCCGATGATTACCATATCCGGAAAATCTTCGCGAATGTGATAAAGGCTGCCCTGTAGGTCAGTATCGACGAGGGCTACTGATAACTGGTCCCGGAAAAATAAAGCCAGGTTGATCGCTAAGGTACTTTTGCCTACGCCACCTTTCTGATGCGCAATGGTGATGATCTTTCCCATGATTTTTACACTTTTATGGTTTACAAGGATGATAGCAGCGCATTTTCCCGCTGCCGTTTTCTGAGTTTTTGTTCCTGCTCATAATTGAAGATCCATTCTCCGGCTAACAACTTCCAGTTACGGTAGGGTGTACCTTTGGAACTACTCCAGTTGGCTTTTTTGTAGAAGCTGTAAAATACACTCGCTTGCGCGGCAAGCCCTTTCTGGTCAAAATAGATTTCTACCAATATCTTTTGAGGCGGCATCTCCGTGCCGAATCCTTTTTGCGAAATCTGGTCGGGTTTCCTGCGCTCAGCACGCACCCGCCTTGCTTTACGTTTGGGTGTTGGGAGTAACATAACAATAAAATAGTGGCCGGACACTGGCAGGAAGGCCCGGCCGGTTAAACATCAGGCGCTTTTGTTGGCGGACATCATAAAAGTGATGTCGTCGTAATCATAGTAGATAGAGCCTCCGATCTTGGTAAAAGGGAGAACCCCGTTATCTCTTAATGATTGCAAAAAGCCGTGAGAGATGCCCAACAACTTTTTAACTTCGGCAGATTTGAGCCACTTTTTACCAGGCGCGCCGTTAACGCATTCTTTCACGATGCGTTTAACTTCCTGAAGTATTTCATTTTTGAAATCCTCCAGGTCACCCAGGGTTAATATCTGGTTCCGCGTCGGAACCATCCCCATTCTTGATCTCTGTTCAGTTGCTTTGTCCATAACTTTGAATTTTAAGGACTTCAAAATTCGGAAGCAGAAAAATCAGAAAATGACAACTTCGGAAAGGGTGGCGTCATTTTTAGGTAGAAAAGGAACGGGATAGACTAAAATGAATCGAAAACAAAAAATCGAATCACCGATTGTGATTTTAAAGCTGTTATGCTATAAAGGTAGTTTGCTATAATATTAGCTTAATGGCACTTAGAGTTCAAAGTGCTCCTGATGTTATTTTTGATTCAATGGATAGGGAACGTTAAATGCCTCCTGCCAGACTTTAAAGTGCTAGGCTAATTACCGGATGACTTCCTTCAACAGTTCTTTTATATATTTTGAAATATCGGAAACATCGCCTTTACTTACACCTAACAGATCGACTAAGTTTTGCGCCTTTAAATGATGTTCAGACGTAAAGGACCCCAACAGAGAGATAGGGCCCAACTCTTCAAATAAATTATGCGCCTCGTCATAAGTTTCGATTAACAAGTTCAGCAGGTGGAACTTATCCTGCAAAGAACCATCGATAGCTGAATCTAAGAGTTCTTCCAACCTTTTACAATAGCGGTCGTATTGTTCTTTCTCCTTGATGACTTTATATTTCAGGCTACTTGCTTTAACGATCGCTCAAAAACACAAAAAGTTCACAATATGTGAACTTTTTGTAAGGCATTGCATAACTGGACTACAATTGGACGGATAATCGTAAGTGACCGTTCAAGCCTTTCTCAATAATGTTTTGAAGCGTAGACAAGCGCACGTCCTTTAAGTTATTCTCGACCTTAGAGATATACGCTTTCGTAGTACCGCATTTTTCTGCAAGTTGTTCCTGAGTCAATCCTCTGGAAAGTCTGGCCTCTTTCAGCATGGCACCGAGTATAAATGCCTCGGCTTCTTTTTCAAATTGCTCGCGTTCGGGTGTTCCACGCACGCCATATTCGCGATCCAAATGTTCGTCAAATGTAGTTACATTCTTATCTTGCGTTTTCATATTGTTTTTTTATTCTTTCAGCTTTTTCAATTTCAGTCACTGGCGTCTTCATTGTCTTCTTTTGAAAACCGTTCATTAACACAATCAGCCTTCCACTGTCGAAAAAGCAAAATATCCGGAATATATCATTTCCTGCTTGAATTCTGATTTCGTACAGGCCATCCGTTCCGCTAAGGTGTTTAAGATATTTTTCCGGTACCCGCAGATGCGTCTGTATTAATAGAAGTATCCAGTCGATCTTTTTCCTCACAGGTTGCCTCAGACCTTTATAAAAATCCAGAAAGTAATGTTCAAAAAAAACTATTTCTCTTACTTTATTCATACAAATTTAATTAAAGTTGCCCAATTGGGCAACTTGTTATATAATATTTTGATAAGAAAAAAGCTGTTCGATGATCAGGACGCTGATCCGGGCCGCACGTGGTCCTTTTAATACACCAGACAGCATGAACAGCCCGCTGTTGGTGAATGCTAAAGGCGGCAGCGGCTTCGTTGAGGACAAGCCAGGCGAAATTTGCTCAGCAATGTCTATCCACTCTTCCGGGGTGAGCCAAAACATAAAATCGGGTGGGAAACGTTTCGAGTGTTTGGTAACCGCTTTGTGCAGAACCGATATGTTTACTTCATATAATGCGGCAGCATCGAAATCAAATACTACCGTTTGGTTACGAACCTTGAATACCTTACCGGTCAATAGTTCTATAAGCTTTGATGGTGTTGACATATTAAGATTTCTTATAATTTGAATAGTCAGGTTTAAGCAACTGTTGCAGAAAATGCAACGGTTGCCTTTTTAGTCTTCTTCATTGCTTGTCTGATTTTTCTCAATGATCTTTTTGAGTTGCCCCATGTCATCGCTGATCTTTTTTAGTAGCACCCTGGCATAGATCTGGGTGGTAGCGATCTTGGTGTGTCCCATCATCTTACTCACCGTTTCAATAGGCACATTGTTAGACAGCGTGACCGTGGTGGCGAATGTGTGACGCGCAACACCAAAGGTGAGAACCTTCTTTATCCCATTCATAAAGCCGATCTCTTTCAGGTAACTATTCACCTTTTGATTAGACAGATTGGGGAAGAGGGTACCTGCGATTTCGGCGCGGTCTGACTTTCGGTAACGTTCCAAAATGCGCTGCGCGACAGGAAGTATGGGAATATTGGTCGGCTCGTTACTTTTCTGGCGAAATAGCTTGATCCACTGCGCGCCATCTTCACCTGCTGTGATATTGCTTTCTTTCAGGTTCATCAGATCCACATAAGAGAGCCCGGTATAACAACTGAAAACGAAGAGGTCACGAACGATATTCAGCCGGTCAATGGCAAAATCCTTCCCTTGAATCGAATCAAGTTCTTTCTGATTAAGAAAGGCGGTTTCCACTTTTTTGTATCTGAACTTATAGTTTTTGAATGGGTCACGGGATATCCAGGTCAATTTCAGCGCGAGGGTGGTCATTTTACGCAGGCGGATCAGGTGTTTCATCACGCCATTGTTATTCATCGGTCTTTGATGGTCTTTGGGCTTATGGTTCCGGAGATAGGTCTCAAAGTCAATGATGAATTTATAGTCGATATCATTGATCCTAATATCGGTTGTATTGCGCTTTTCTTTCAGGAATTTTTCCAGGTAGCGGCGCGTTACCGCATAGTGCTTGAGTGTACTCCAGGTGAGGGCGGCAGAGGCGGTCTCGTAATGGTAGTCCATTAGTTTGCTGAGCGAATAGGTCTGTTCTGTTTCTTCTCCCAAGAACATGGCCTTCAATAATTGCGGGGTTACTTCCTTGCCTGCGATCTGTAGCTGTTGATAATAGGTAGTGATGGTGAATTTGACCTGCTCCAGATAAGCGTTGGTCTCTTTGGCTTCGGGGACTTTAATCCTAAGACCGCCGCGACCAGCATCCCAATGCTCGACCTTTACATAGTGTTTCAAAGCAAAACGAACGCGTTCCTTGTTGACCGTAATGGCTGCGTAAACGTTCGTTACACCATCCTTCGACCTTTCTTTTTTGATGGTGAAATGCACACCAAATGACTGTGATGTTTTCATCTTTTTACAGTTTTTAAATGAATAAATGATTAATTACATCCCGAAATCGTCATTTTCAGGGGCCAGGAATGGCAAAAGTGAAACTATATTTCCAGTCTATCTGGATTCATTACGATCCTTGCTTAAGGCCGTAACTATTTACAATACAATCACTTACATCATTCTTGGCCCCAAAAGTAAAAACTAATTTCTGGGGGCCGGATTGGTGTCCAAAAGTGTGCATTCGTAAGGATTGAAAAGGATTGGAATAAAATAAAAAACCCTCTAAATCAGCGATTTAGAGGGTTTAACGATTGATAAAAATCGTGTTTTGTGCGCCCACCTGGGCTCGAACCAGGGACCAAAAGATTATGAGTCTTCTACTCTAACCGACTGAGCTATAGGCGCAAATTTTCAGTTGTTTTTCGAGGCGCAATATTACATATTTGCTATGAATTAGTAAAGCAAATAATGAAAAATATTAAAAATATCATTTTTGATTACGGCAACGTTATCTTTAATATCAGCTTTGAAAAAGCACAACAAGCTTGGAGTGAGCTCGGTATCAATAATTCGGGCGACTTTTTTGGTCATCTTAAGCAGGATGCCATTTTTGACGCTTTCGACAGGGGAGAAATAACCGAGGCTCAATTTCGTGATCGTATACGTGAAATAACCGGAAATTTAACACTAAGCGACGGACAGATCGATACTGCCTGGAATAGCATGCTAATCGGTGTGGCCGAAGGTACACATGATCTACTGCTAACGCTCAAAAATAAATATCGCACCTTTTTGCTTAGCAATATAAATGCTATCCATTACGAGTTTATCATGAAATACCTGGAAAAGCAATTTGGATTTTTAGGTAACGATCATCTGTTCGAGAAAACTTACTACTCGCACCTTACCGGAAAACGCAAGCCCGAACCAGCTATCTTTGAGCAGGTATTAACCGAAAATAACCTTGAGCCGAAGGAAACACTGTTTATTGATGATAGTCCGCAACACCTGAAAGCGGCCGAGCAATTAGGTATCAATACTTTCCTGATGACGGCGCCCGATACTTTAAAGGATTATTTTAAACGGAACGGCTTGTTATAACCTAATCAATAAAGCAGGTTAAGCCGGTTGCTTTAGCGGCACTTTTATAAAAAAGTAAGTGTATTGCTTTAATTTGCTTTGCACATAAATTTCGCCGCCTAATGATTTTACAAGCCGGCGCACAACATATAAACCAAGTCCGCTGCCGGTTGACTCGGAATGCCCCCGGTAATACATGTCGTATATTTTACCGATAACACGCGGCGGTATACCCTGCCCGTTGTCGCTGAATTTTATAACTAAATTACCTTTAAAGCTGAATAGGTATATCTGAACGAGTAAACCTCCTTTATGAAAGGTAAGGGAATTTTCAATCAGGTTGTCGAATATATTTATATAAGTATGCGTGTTGCAAACGTGCTTTTCTGTTAAATGAACATCGAAAACCAGCCTGCCGCCAACATCATCCAAACGGCTTTGATATTTAGCTTTCAACTCACGCAAGATTTGCTTAAAGTCCACCTCTGCTACCTGCGTTTCATATGAGTAGGTGCTTAACACATTAAGCTTTGAAAGCATACCGTCAAGCTTGTGTACAACTTGCTCACATTTGTCAAACAAATCCAGCGCATTTTCATCATCCGTAACCAGTTTAGCCAAGTTTGCTAAGCCCATTATGTTGGCCAAGGGGGCACGAAAATCATGCGAGGTACGGTAAAATAAGGTAAGCAATTCCTGATTGGCAGCTGTTACCTCTGCAGTACGCGTAACTACCGTTTTTTCCAAATCGCGGTTAAGGCGGGTTATTTGCTGGTTTTTTCTCTTAAGCTCTTTATTGTTTTTCTTAATCTCCTGCACTAATTCAAGCTGAAGCAATTTATTGGCAGCAAGATCAGCAATACTGCGTAAGAACTTAAAATCAAGATCGACGTGCGAAACTGCTTCTTTAGCGGCGGTAGTAATTATGATGCTCTGATCTTCAAAATAACAAACCGGAAGCGCACGTACATAAAGTATTTTAGGGTCGTTAAAAGCTGTACGCTTTAATACATCTATCGGTCCGTCGGCAACGGAATAGCTTACCGGCAAACCATTGGCCAATACGCCAAGCTCAAATTTACGGATGGCATTGTTTCTCGGCCGAAAAATAGAACATACACCCCGGCTAACTTCAAAACACCAGGTTTCGCCTTGATGAGTATGGCATATCCGCAACAGGTAAGTATCGATTATATATTTAGCATGCGCGGTCAGCGCGTCGCCAATATCTTTAAAAGATATGGCCTTATTGAGATCGGTGGCAAAGCTGGATAGCGCCTCGTACCTTAAACGCTGTGAATGCTGTAGTATTCCCGCCGTGGAATCCATTTTATCTTGGCTCCATCAGTTCGTTATCAATCTGTATGCCCGAGATGTCGGCTATCGTATTTACCATATTGGTCAGATCGGCAAGTGCCATCAGCTCCTGCACTTCTTCTAAACTAAAGCCTTCATCACGCAATTCTTCAAAATCGCCATCGGTTGTATTCCGGGGCGCCAGCGCGCAACGCGTTATTACTGCTATTGCTTTGCGATATGACGATGGAATGTAACCGCTATCAAGGTTGTCAGTAAGGCGCAGGTTGTCCTCACCTGTAAGGGTTTTACCCAGGCTATCGGCAATAATGCCATGAGCTTGCGCACAGTAATTACAACCCTTAAGGTTTGATATATTATAAATGATTAACTGCTTTAAAACAAACGGCACCGAACCGCGCAGCATGGTATTGCGCAGTTTCTCCCAATTGCCACGTAAAACGGTGGGGTTATTGCCCTGGCATTTAAACCAGTTTAAAACGAAGGGGATGCCCATCTCCTTCATAGTCTCTTCATATATCAACTTCACTTCAGGGCCGGCATCCTCGTACTCAACCAATTTAAATCGTTGCGACATATACAGTGGGGTTAAATTATAAGTCACCCCTTATCAGTATAATAAAGTTTGTTTTTCTTTTTTTAAGATGATGGTAGATGTGCAGAAAAACGCTGCTTAATTCGCAGCCGGTCTGTCTCAGATACCCCTGCGTTTCTTTTCTTTTACAATGAGACTAAGTTCTCGCCCCATTTGTCCGGCAATGGCAGTGTTCTCCTGTGCACGGCGGAAAAGATATGGCAAAACTGCCTTTATAGGCCCGTAAGGTACATATTTTACTACATTATACCCAGCGTTTGCCAAATTAAAGCTCAGGTTATCGCTCATGCCAAGCAATTGCGAAAAGTAAACATGAGGGTGTTTATGTTCGATGCCTTGCTTGTCCATCAGCTCTGCCAGCAGGCGGCAGCTATTTTCGTTATGGGTACCGGCTACTACAGCCAGGGTGTTGATATTTTCAACAGCATAACGCACAGCCTCATCATAATCTTTGTCGGCCGACTGTTTATCAGGCTGTATGGGCGATTGATACCCCATTTCTGTTGCACGCTTACGCTCTTTTTCCATATAAGCACCACGTACTATTTTGGCGCCTAATATAAAGCCCTCGTTAACCGCAACAGCGTGGTCAGCTTTAATTGATGCCAGCTTATCGTGCCGGTACAACTGGTAAGTATTATAAACAATAATCTTTTCCTTATTAAAGCGTTGCATCATGTCCATCGCGAGCGCATCAATTGTTAACTGTATCCAGCTTTCTTCGGCATCTATCATTACCGGCACCTGCGCGTCATACGCCTTTTGGCAAATATCAAGCACGCGCTGTTGTGCTTTGCTCCACTCGGCTTGTTCAGCAGCGGTAAGTGTAGCGCCGGCATCCAGCTTTTCTAACAATGAAAAACGGCCAACACCGGTAACTTTAAATACGGTAATAGGAATAGCCGGATCACCGGTAGCGCGTTTTATGGTGCGGATGATCTCGTCGCGGGTTTCATCAAATACGGCTTCTTCGTCTTCACCCTCTACTGAATAATCAAGAATGGTACCTACCCCGCCATCGTGCAGGTTTTTGATGGTGGCATCACACTCGGCAATGGTTTCGCCGCCACAAAACTGCTTAAATATGGTGGCTTTGATGATTCCCTTAATAGGTAAACCTATGTTAACTGCAAAATTGGTAATCGGCGGACCAATCTTAACCAAAAAGTTTACATTAATAATGCGGAACAGCCAGTAAGCACGTTTTAGCTCGGCATTGCTTGAATGCCTGAAAGCCACTTCCGTATTATCAAATGATAATACTTCGGCGGGCTTAGCACTGCCGTTTGTAGAGTACGAGGTCATAACTGCAAAAATATAAAATGCGTTAATTAAATCGTTCATTTATGCCGCAATAGTTTAATTTTGCCGCACACATGATCGATTTTGAACTACAGGGCGAATACATTCCACTCATTCAGCTACTTAAAGCCACTAATTTGGTACAAACCGGCGGCGAAGCACAAATTGTTGTTATCGAAGGCGAGGTAAAGTATAACGGGCAGGTTGATTACCGTAAACGCCTGAAAGTTAAGCGTGGCGACGTTGTTGAGTTCAGAAAACAAACCATCAGGATCATTTAAACTATGCAGACCATACAGAGCGATAATTACCCTATTTTTTTTGAGAACAGTATTGATGAACTTGTTAAGTTTATTGAGCGTGGCAAATACAGCAAGTTTTTTGTTTTAACCGACGAACACACCAGTGAGTATTGCCTGCCAAAAATAACCGATCAGCTAAATGAACTGGGTAATTACGATCTGATTGAAATAAACGCCGGCGAAGAAAGCAAGAACATTGACTTTTGCATTGGCGTTTGGAAAACGCTGATTGATTTTGAGGCCGACCGTAAAAGCCTTATGGTTAACCTGGGCGGCGGTGTGATTACCGATATGGGCGGCTTCGCAGCATCAACCTATAAACGGGGGATTGATTTTGTGCACATGCCTACTACCCTGCTGTCGCAGGTTGACGCGTCGGTTGGCGGTAAAACAGGTATTGACGTGGACGGTATAAAAAACATCATCGGCACCTTTACCCAGCCAAAGGCGGTTTTCATAGATACCGATTTTTTGGAAACCTTGCCGCCACGCCAGATACTTTCGGGCCTGGCCGAAATGCTGAAACATGGCCTGATACTGGATGCTGTTTACTGGAACGAACTTAAAAGCAGTGACCTTACCAAACCATCAACCGCGATGGTACACCGCTCAGTAGTGCTGAAGAATGAGGTGGTGATGGAAGACCCTACGGAAAAAAACATCCGTAAGAGCCTGAACTTTGGCCATACCATTGGCCATGCCGTTGAAACCTGGGCGCTGAATGACAAACCCGACTCGCTTACCCATGGAGAAGCCATTGCCATTGGCATGATCTGCGAGAGCTATCTGGCCCATAAAAAAACAGGCCTGAAAGCCGAGGAACTGAACGAAATCACCTCCACATTCAACAAGCTATACCCACGCTTTACCTTTAGCAAAGATATCTACGAAGAACTTTACAGCATTATGCTGAAGGATAAAAAGAACATGGACGGCAAAGTGAACTGCACCCTTTTATCCGCTATCGGCCAATTTAATATTGACAACGTTTGCACTAAAGAGGAACTTTTTGAAGCATTAGACTATTATTTAGCGGGGTAGGCTGTTATGCTGAGCCCGTCGAAGCACTAACGGACTATGCTCACCACACGCCCTTCGTATAACTTATTATATTCACCTGTAAGATGGAGAAACTACCTCAACATATTCTACACAGAAAATCTAAAAATTCCCGATAACATCAATAATTTGTGCTTCACCTCTTTGCCTTTACGCAGCAGGTACTGACGCTTCCTTTCTCTCCGGCAAAAAAAGGATCTGATCTGAGAAAATTCTGCATCGATAGTGCGCAAACAAAAACTGGTGGATGTATGATTATGAGGCAACTTTTACGAAGGTATTGCGAATATGTATATTGTGTGTGTCGTACCGGTTGAAGTTTTATAATCGACCTTAGAGACCTGCGAACGCTTATTAAGATAACTGTACCAAGATGAACTGTTTTTTTCGGGTTAAGCTAATTTGTACTGTAGATCATTTAACACAAATACTTGCAGTCATAAAAAAGAACATTTATTATCGTTTCAAACGCTAACGCCATTGGCCTTAACAACAGAAGCGAAGAGAGAAAATGATCTCAATTTTTCAAACCTTTTGGGAATAAAAAGCTTTTAAAAAAATATAACTTATTTATGGACGGTCTCTCACAGCTTAGCCAGGCCGGTGATTTCTATAAGGCGATCTTTGATCAAATGGATCAAGGCTACATCCTGGTGGAAGTGTTATTTGACGAAAATGACCAGCCTTATGATATCTACTATATTGAATCCAATGCTGCTGCCGACCGCATGACCGGTACTAAACTGGCAGGGAAACATACCAGCGAGCTCGCGCCAAATTATGAACAACACTGGTTCGATATTTTCGGGCGTATTGCTAAAACGGGTGTCGCAGAAAGACACGAGGTTCCCGCCGAACCGCTCGGTGTAATTAATGAGCTCTATGGTTTTAAAGTGGGCGAACCGGAAGAACGCAAACTGGCCGTTATCTATACCGATGTAACTGCACGTAAGCGCCGCACTGCCAACCTGGCCTTTTTGGCCGAGATCGGCAAGGACCTGGTGAAGCTGAACAAACCTTCAGAAACATTGCACGTATTGGGCGCCAAGATCGGCCAGCATTTTAAAGTGCCTCGCGCTATGTTTGTGGAAGCCCGTAAAGATGGTCAAAATGCTTCGGTACAGGACTGGTGCCTTCCCGGGCTGACGAGCATTGCCGGCGACGTAGTATGGGAACAATTTATCACCAAATTATACCTTGAGCAGAGCAATGCAGGTGAAAGTATCGTGGTCGATAATATTTTTGAAAGTTCGCTGATCAACGCTAAGGAGGTCAATGAAACATTCGGAGTCACTTCTTTCATCAACATCCCCATTGTTAGGCATGGTGCATGGTGCTTTACCGTAGGAATATTTGATACTACCGAACGTCAATGGTTGGATGATGAGGTGGAACTATTGCAGGAACTAACTGCGCGCATTTGGGCAGCGGTTGAAAAGGCGAGATCTGACAAAGCATTATTACAGTACGAACAGCGCATGCTATCTATCGCCAACCTCGATCCTGACCTGCTTTGGGACAGTGACCCGGATGGTTCCACCAATTGGTATAACGATCGTTGGCTGGAATATACCGGGCAGCGGTTTGAAGAGGCCATTGGTTGGGGTTGGGTGAACGCAATTCATCCGGACGACCGGGATGGCTCAGCCCAGCGCTACGCACGAGCCGTTGAAGCAGGTCAACCGCTGCAACAGGAGCACCGGATCAAAAGATTTGATGGGGAATACCGCTGGTTCGTTGTCAATGCTTCTCCCATAAAAGATGCGCAGGGACGCGTTGTAAAGATGTATGGCGCAGCTACAGATATTCATGATCGCATACAGGCAGAAAACATCTTGCGCGAAAGCGAAAGAAAATACCGGACGCTCTTTGAAACCATTGATGAAGGGTTTGCCTTGATGGAACTCCATCGAGACGAGGACGGAAGGGTAGTCGATCTTACTTATCGGGAGGTCAACGCAGCCTTCAAACGTTTAACCGGGTGGCAGGGCGCGATAAACAGAAAAGGTAGTGAGCTGATGCCTAACCTGGCGCACCCGCTGCTTGAACAGCTTCAACAGGTAGCTGATACAGGACATTCTTTCCGGAGAGAAGATTTTGTAGCCGACCTGAGCAAGTGGTATGATGTGCATTATTCCAGCATAGGCCATCCGGAAAGCAATTTTATTATCGCTGTTTTCAACGATACCACAGAACGTAAAAGGCAGGAAGAGCATCAGGAGTTCCTGTTGAAATTATCGGATACATTTAGAACCTTGTCTGACTGGAAGAGAATTGAAGAGACCGGTTCGCATATGCTGGCTGAATTTCTGAAGCTGGACCGCGCTTATGTATTTGTTTTATATCCTGCCGATGACCGTGCCATAGTCAGAGCCGAATATCGGAGAGACAGCCTCTTTTCTATCATCGGCGAAGTACGGATGTCGGATTTCCCGGAAACAGTGCGGCAGATTGATGATCAAACCATTGTTTTTAATGACATAGACAGCGACCTCCGACTTTCTGATCTGAATAGGGAATCACTCAGGGCGGTGAATTTGCAGGCTTTTATGTGTGCCAGTGTACGTAAAGATGAAGGAAATGTCCTGTGGTCTTTTGCCGCCGCAACTGCCGTCCCACGGGCATGGACCAATAACGAAATAGCATTGATCGAAACCGTGGCCGAGCGTATCTGGGCAGCGGTGGAAAGAGCTAAAGTAGAAGAGGCATTGCGTGAAAGTGAAGAAAAATACCGTACTGCGTTAGAACAGGAGGTTGCGGATCGTACCAGCGAACTTAGGGAGCAGTATGCTTTGCAGCAGACCATGCTGGACACGACGCTGATCGGTATGTCTGTATTTTCCCCGGTGAGAGATGAGCTGAATGAGATCATTGATTTTCGTATTGTTACTGTTAATAAAAAGGTCGAGCGTTCAACCGGTCGAAAAGATATGGTAGGTAAGTTATATGCTGAACTTTTTCCGGGCATTAAACAAATGGGGCTTTTTGATACAATGGTTAAAACAATGGAAGTCGGCGAGCCACAGCAACTGGAATATCATTACAACTATGATGGTGTTGACCGTTGGTATTCCACTATGTTTGTTAAAGGAGAGGATCTTTTGGTGAGTACCAACTTAGATATTACGGAGCAAGTGCAGAACGAACAAAGAATGCGTGAAATGGAAGACGCCCAGCAACTGGAAATTTTTCGGGTAACGCTGCAAACCCAGGAGGAAGAACGCCGCAGGATATCAGAAAGTTTGCATAACGGGCTGGGGCAAATATTGTATGGCATTAAAATGAGTCTGACTCAGCTCAAAGCAACAAAAGTTTTTAGTAACCCTAAGCAATATGAAGATGATCGCGAATATACCAGCCAGCTCATTTCAGACGCGATTCGTGAAAGCCGGCGCATTTCGCACGAACTTATGCCCCAGGTACTGGACGAATTCGGACTGAAGGCAGCCATCGAGGAGATGTGTAGACAAATGCAGGATGGCGTAAGGTTTGATTGTAAGGTAAAATTGGAAAATGCCCTGTTAGACAAATACATGCAATTGGCCGTTTTCCGTACAGTGCAGGAGTTAATGGTAAATGTCATCAAACATGCGCAGGCAACGCAGTCAGTTGCTGAAGTACGCCTTAAAGACGATGATATCCTGATACGCGTCAGCGATAATGGCCGCGGCATTCCACAGGTGAAAACCGGCAAAGACGGTATCGGTCTTGCGTCCATCCGCAGTAAAGTAGACTTATTGAACGGGAAATTTGAGTTGAATTCCAAACAGGGCGAGGGCACAACAGTAGTAATACATTTACCGTATATCTACTAAAAAACGAAACGCTTTGAACCTGAGCTCAAAGTTAGCGTCGTTACTTAATGATTAGGTTATTGATAGTAGATGGTAGTGAGATCGTTCGAAACGGGCTCCGCCGACTGTACGGGGTGAACCGGACCTAATTGCCATCGCTGTAGCTACCGGCGGCCGGTGCACGAGGCTACCTTCTTAAAGGTAAAAATGATCAGGAACCATTTGACTGTATCCGTGCTGTCAGTGGATTCCTTACCTTTACAAGCTCCTGCCTGTCATCCTGAATTCCCGTATTTCGCCTCAATATTACCGTATTCATCCCTACACGGGATTTTTCTTCTGCTTTATTTTTGCTTACAAAGTATTATCTATTGAAAACAACAAAAAATGTACGACTGCGTTTCCGATTTGCCGGTGAATTATATTCAGTAACCGTTAATAGTATAAATTATACCGGATCACTAATCGTCAGTAAATTGCGTGTCGGGCATACGCAGTTTTGGCTGATATTACAAAACGGAGTTTGGCGCTTTGTAAGTGATATGCCACTTTGCAGGGACTTAAAATCTATCCTGGTAGCCAAGGTCGCCGGTTTACACGGTTTGTCTACACAAACGGCTGACCAGCTTTCGCCGCGCAACGGTGTCCTGTTGAATGCCGTTTTAAGCGTATTGGCAATCAAAAAAGATTCATTTGTATGACTAATGGGCAAATTTTACTGATCGATGATGATCCGGATTTTAGCCTCATCATCCGCGAAGTGGTAAAAATGGAAAGTTATACATTTACCGGTGTTCAGAAAGTTGATTGTTTGACCAGTTTGATGCAAAAGCATAGCCCAGACCTCGTATTGCTGGATTTTTGCCTGAAGGGCCGCAATGGCGGCGAGTTGTGCTGTTTTATCCGTAATGAATTGCGGCTTCAATTGCCAGTAGTACTGCTATCAACTTATCCTGAAGCGCAATTGCCGCTGGCGCAAATTCCATTTCCGTTTTTATTTCTAAATCCTTTGATCTTTGGCGTTCATCGGATGTCGGAATGATCTAATGCATAGTGTCAAACATGAATGATATCAGTACCGTCAATAAAGTATTTTTAGTTGGGCAGATCAGCCGCACGCCGCGCTGGCATAAAAAAGGCGCGGAAGACGCAGCTCTATGTTTTACTGTGACGACCTTGGAAATGCATCGTCAGCAGAACAAGCTGATCGAACATGTGGAGCAACACGCTGTCAAGTTAGAGGAAAAACGTTTTGAAAGAGAGTTGAAATTAGGGCAAACCGTTCATGTGGAAGGAAAACTAAAAACCACGGCGTTTCTGGAAGATGGAATCCGCCGTTACAAGACAGAGGTTGTGGCTATGAGGGTAACCCCTGTTTAAGTAAGGAGGCCATGTCGCATCGCAAAGGCAATTAGGGCCAGTGAATTCTTGCTGCCGGTCTTTTCGATCATAGCTTGGCGGTAACCCTCAACCGTGCGTTTGCTTGTAAACATTTTATCAGCCGTTTCTTCATTGGTAAAACCTGCGGCGATCAGTTGCAAGGCTTCCAGTTCCCGTTCCGAAAACTCTATGCCTTCCGCTTTTGTGTTGGCACCCTGCGGGATTGCTATCTTTTTTATAACGCGGTCAGATAGCCCGGCGCAGAGATAAGGCTGCCCTTCGGCCACTTGTCTAATGGCAAACAATACTTCTTTTTCACCGGCAGTTTTAAATAAATAGCTTTTGATACCATGCTGAAATGCCTGCTGAATGTGCTGGTCGTCTTCCTGTATGGTCAACAGGATAGTTTGTAAATCGGGATATTTTTCATGGATCACTTTAGCCAGTTCCAGACCGTTCATTTCTGGCATATTGAGGTCTGTTAATAGGACGTCAGCCTGCACGCCCTATTCCAACAACGCCAGCACTTCCCAGCCGTTCCTGGCTTCTCCTACCACCTTAATATCACTTTCATCTTCCAGTGTCCGGCTGATCCCCCGGCGCACCATCTGGTGGTCATCCGCGATCAGTACTTTTATCATACAAATTTAAACGCTTTTACTCTTTTTTTGTTTGAAGCTGCCGATATTGATCCAACTATCAGCGCATCCGCTAAAGCCCCAAATTACGTGCGGCCGTTAAGCTGTTTTTAATATTGTCTCTTAATAAATAAATAAATGAATTGTACCGCAGTCACGATAAAAAATGCCATAATCTTGATACGTTCACACTATACCTTTGACTATATTATTAACACGTAAATAGTCAATATTAATTATGGAACAAAAATTTCCCTTGCCACCTTTTAATCGCGAAACGGCTATACAAAAAGTACAATTGGCCGAAGACGCCTGGAATACGCAAGACCCTGAAAAAGTATCGAAAGCCTATACGGTTGACAGTGAATGGCGAAACCGGTCAACCTTTTTGAACGGCAGAGAAGCAATTGTAAAATTTCTGACTACAAAATGGCAGAATGAGCATCAGTACAAACTCAAAAAGGAACTCTGGGCATTTACTGATAACCGGATCGCTGTTCGTTTTGAATATGAATATCACAATAGTGATGGGCAGTGGTTTCGCGCATATGGCAACGAGAATTGGGAATTTGATGAAAACGGTTTGATGCAAAAAAGATATGCCAGTATAAACGATGTTCCTATTCATGAATCCGAGCGCCGTTTATAACCATACTATTTATCAACTGCAATTTTTGGGGCTGTCTTTTTTAGTTACGTTTTTCATGATGATCTTAATCACAGCAATTGCCTAAACAAATAAAGAGTAGCGGCGTTATTTATTTCGATTTAAACAGATGCTCAGACATTATCTGTTAGCTAACATTAATTTGAAATAGTATGTCGCTCAGGTCTTTATCAAAAACCAGGTGGAGAATTGAACCTGACCGGGTTATTATATTTCCCTACCGGTTGTTTTATATCTTCGCTGTTTTTATGGGTGTTTTTTCAGTTGTATTACTGGTTGTATACACACAATATCAAAACACCAGCATCACCACATCTACACCGTTGCTGTTGTTATCAGTATTAATTGTGGCTTTATTTGTTGGATATGGATTAACCTACGTTGAATTTGATAACAGATCAGCCAGGATGCGGAAAATGCTGATGGGATTTTTACCGGTAGCGAGTCTTCCCTTTTCGCAGCTTCAGGGAATTAACCCGGTAAGTAATACAGCAGGCGGCTATAACTATCGCTTATTCCGGAAAAACGCGCGATACGGCAAGGGTATTGTGGTATCATCGGGTTATAGTAAAAGCGATGATCCGAATGCTATCGCCTTTGTTGATGAAGCGGTTACAGTAGTTCATGGTTACCTTGACCTGCATGATTCACCGGCGGACTTTGTAACGCAGCCCATAGCCTCACTTAAGTATTTTGAACAAGATGGCAGTGTGTACGCGATCAAGACTAAAAAAGCAGGTGCGCTGATCTTTGCGCTGTTCTTTTTAGGTTTAGCGGTTTGGATGTTCACTGTGTCTGTTGAAAGCCTATTGGCTACACTGTTAATAATAGCTTTCCTGTTATTAATGGGGCTTGTATTTTTAAACGCGGCGTTTACGAAAATTGTATTTGATCCACACGCCAAAACGGTGCAAAGGACGGGCTTGTTCAACTTTTTCAATAAGCATTACGATTTCAGCAATTTTGTAGGTATTCAAACCATACGCCATTCCATGAATTTTATTTACGTACGCACTTCAATCAATCTGTATTTCGAGGTGCCCGGTAAAAATGGTAAACAGGATATACTTACTATTGGATCGCATTACCGGAGTAAAAGTGTAGAACGCTTTATCCAGGAGTTTTATCAAGTAATGGGTGTTTAGATCATGTCATCTCGTCCTGTAACTTCTTAAACGTGCGCGTACGTAAGCGCCTGTTTCTGTTAGCTGTGAAACAGGCCAGCCACCCTTGGCCGAAGCTCCGGGTTGAACGATAGAGCATAATTCGTTACGCTTGTCGGCAATAGACCAGTTTACCCAACTGATCTGGTTCTTCTCCAAAAAATTAAACCAAGCTTGCCACTCTTTATAGTCGATACGGCCGCTACCTGTAGCTTCGGTACCATTGCATTCTGACACAAATACCGGGATGCCTTTATTTAGAGCGTAAGTACAATCATCACGTAGCCATTTGCCATGTGATGCTGCGTAGAAATGTACAGTGTACATAATGTTATCAAACCCTGTAATAGGTGATTTAGCTACCGCTTTAATGCTCTGATCCCATTTAGGGTTGCCAACCAGTATTATGTTGTGTGCATCGTACTTTCTGATAGTTTTGATGATTTCTATTGAGTAAGCCTTAACATCGTCCCAGGTTTCATGATCAGGCTCGTTATACAATTCATAAATTATATTAGGGTAACCGGCGTATGTTTTTGCCATCTCTGTAAAAAATTCCTTCGCTTCGGCCGTATGTATATCATGCGCATGGAAATCAATAATAATGTAAATGCCGTTTTTTATGGCGGCATTCACAACCGTTTTTACCAATTTGACTTGCGCAGCACGGTTGCCTTTTACATATCCGCCCGAAAACTCAGCGCCCATGGCCGCCCGCAATACGTCTACCTTAAAATCGGTAGCCATCCAGTTAACCACATCTTCATTCCAAAACTGTGGCCAAAAATTACTCCAGCCATAGCTTTGTCCCCTTAGCATAGCATTATCGCCTTGTTCGTTTTTGAGGTATCGGCCACCTACATGCAAGCGGCCGTTAACAGCTACCGGAGTACCCGGCGGTGCCGTGGGAATCGTCACGCCAATCGTATTGAAGGAATTCTTGCCGCGTAAATTCTTAGCGCAAAGCGTATAAACGCAAGCGGATAAAATTAAAGACGAAAGAATGATATAAAATTTTTTCATTAGAAGTAGTAGGGGAGGGCTCGTTCAAAAAAAGGTATGCCCGCATCCTTTAAAGCTTATTTTTTATTAACTACCACAAATACCGCGCCTCGTGCCGGTACAGTTACCCTTATACCGTTTGCAGTTGCGGCTGAGCGGGCCTTTATTGAGCTGTAACCTGCAGGGCCGCCTGCCTCGAGTGCAGTGCCGCTACCGTTTACAGTTACCTTGCGCGAAAATTCGCCATTATCATTACCGCCCTCCAGGCTGTACCAATAAAAACGGCTGCCCGGATTAAAGTTGTTAAATTTTAACAATACATTTTGTGCTGTTGCGGAGGTGTTAACCAAATTTACATTGGTTTCGCCCGATGAGTAGGTTGTAGCGTAGCTTTTAACGGCGGTAGTTCCGGTCACAGATGAGGGTATCATTCTATCGCCCAATAGCTTTTGAAAATAGTACATATAGTAAAATGATGGCCTGAGGTTCCATTTGGGGATGCCAGGCTCGTCGCCTCCGCTAAATAAGCCATGATCGTTGCCATTATCCCAACCGTTTACCAAATCCCAGCGTGCGGCCATGCCATACTGGTTTTTTATAGCCTCTGCCTGTACTATTACAGCAAACAAGCCGCTTACGTTAGATACCTGCTGCTTGGAACCTGATGCAAAAATGTTCCATTCATCAAGCGCGATAGGTTTTGGGGCAGCGCCGTATTTCTGAAATTCCTGCCCCATAAAGTGCGCCATTTCTGTTGTTACGGTAGATGCCGAGTTTAATATAGCCGTAGCGTCTTCGTTCCCGCTGCTGGTGTAATAATTATGGATCACATAAAAATCGGCCTTGTTTTTTGATGCATTCAGCACTCCGGAGTTCCAGGTTTTAGTGGTTTGTGTTTGCCATGATTCAGTAGCCGCTGCCTCGTAAAGCACCACACCAATATGGATGGTTTTATTTATGTCTGCCGCTGCTTTGCGCATCGAATCGATAAACACATTGGCATGATTTCCGTAAAGCTCGCCGGTAATTATCTCAGGCTGGCCGTCTTTATTAGCCGCTTTGTTTATGCGGTAGCCTGCCTGCCAGCTCCCATAATGCTCGTTACCTATTTCCCAATATTTGGTACGGCCATTATCAAAACGTACCCACTGGGCAGCCAGATGAGCCGCGTTAGCTACCGGCGTAGCAGATGTGCTATAGCGTGCATACGAATAGTTTACTGAGATTATACCCTTTGAGTTGGTGCTTTGTAAGAGTTCATAATAATTATTAAGATTGAACTGCCAGTTGAGTTTTGTTTTGCCATATAGATAACTTGCAGGCTGGGTTACGCCGTTTTCGTTTACAGCGGTGTTCGGCACGTCATCCGGGAGGTGGCCTTCTTCTTCGTTCCAAAAATAATTATTGGCCGAATTTCCGCCGGGGAAACGGATCATACCGGCGTTCAGATTTTTTACATCGCTTACAGCCTGTGCCGGTAACGGCCCCATCCACCACACCGCGTTATGCCCGAAAATTGTGCGCGGTATCCTGGTGATCACTGATGAAGCATCAATGGTGACAGTTCCTGCAGCTTGTGCAGGGATGGACGCTTCCGTATAGTCGGGCGCGGTAAATTGCCGTGCAGACCAATCATCAGCAAAAAAACCAATCGTTTTTGCCGTTTCCGGGTCATCAACAGGCACTACCTGCGTAACCGGATCTACCGGCGGGTCAACTTTTTTATCGTCGGCGGGTTTGCTTTCTTTTTTGCATGATACGGCTGCAATAGCCCAAAGGCACATAAGGGTGCGGGTATTCAATAGTCGCATAATATTTACAGGTAATAATCGGCTTAAATTCTGGTGTAGTACGCTGCAATACTATCAAAACAAACAGCCAATCAAATTATCACGCTGTGCAAAAACGTATCATTTAATGCCCTGAAATACGTTATAACCCCAGTTTATAAATTGCTTTTGCCGTTCAAATAAGTTTTAGGGCTCATACCGTACTTTTTTGAAAACGAACGGCTGAAATTAGCAGGTTCAGAAAAGCCCACTTTATAAGCTACTTCAGCTATCGTAAAATCACCGCTCAATAATAGCGCTGCCGCTTTTTCCATCCGGATGTCAGTCACAAAATCATGCACCGTTTTGTTGGTAAGGGCGCTTATTTTTCGATAAAGTTGCCGGCGACTCATTTGCAGGCGTTCGGCAAGGGTGTCAATATCAAAATCAATATCCGCTATATTATCCTCCACAATCTTGATCGCCTTTTTCAGGAATTGCTTATCAATGGGTGATATCTCAACCTGCACATGTTTTTCTTCAACTGTATTGCTATATAATTCCCGTAGCTTTTTGCGCGAATCCAGTATATTCTGTATTCTTACTTTAAGCAAAGCGGAGTTGTAAGGTTTAGCAATATAGGCGTCAGCACCGGTAGTGTAACCCTCAATCCGGTTCTCTTCGGTTTGTCGTGCTGTTAACAGTATAACGGGTATATGGCTGGTTTTTTCGTCAGTTTTAAGCTTATTGCACAGTTCGAGCCCATCGTGCCCGGGCATAAGTATATCGCTTATCACCATGTCAGGCACAATTTTTATGGCCATTTCGTAACCTTCCAAACCGTCGCAGGCCTGGTATACCAGGTAAGTTTCTGATAGTTCCTGTGTAATGTAACGGCGCAGGTTATCATTGTCTTCAACCACTAAAATTACAGGTAAGTTAGTGTCAATATTGTCGGGTATAATTTCTAAAGCGGTTTGCTCTTTATACTCGCCAATTTGTTCTTTTGTGTTGTCAGGAATGTTTTCCGGCCCATCATCCAAGCCCGAGCCAACAGGTATCCGCACAATAAAATCAGTGCCTTTGCCTTCTTCACTTTCAACCACAATGTCGCCGTTATGCATGGTAACCAATTCCTTTGTAAGCGCCAAGCCTATGCCGCTCGATTCTTTGGCGAAGCGTTGGGTGCCTTTTACCTGGTAAAAAATGTCAAATATCTTTTCATGGAACTGTTTTGGTATGCCTATCCCTGTATCTACAACATGTATCTCGATAAATTCCTTATCGTTTATATTTACTTGTTTTACCAACACCGTCACCATTCCGTTGTCGGGTGTGTGTTTAAAGGCGTTGGCGAGCAGGTTAGTTAATATTTTATGCAGCTTATCGCTGTCGAGCCAGGCATGGGTAACGTTATCTTCTATCCGAAGTGAATATTGAATGTTACGCTCGTTAGCTTTCAAATTAAAATTGTCAAATGCATCCGATACCAGTGCCTCTACACGTACTTTTTTTAGATCGGGTTGCATGTTGCCGCTTTCAAGTTTTCTAAAATCGAGCAATTGGTTCACAAGCGCCATCAGCCTTACAGCGTTTTTATAAGCCAAAGCGCTGTATGAATTTACTTTTTCAGCACTGATATCACCTGTGGAAATTTTACGGATAGGGTCAATAATCAGCGATAGGGGTGTGCGTAATTCGTGCGATATGTTGGTGAAAAAGTTAAGCTTTAACTGATTTAATTCCTGTGTTTTACTTGCTGATAATTTTTGAAATTCAATTTCATTTTTCAGCTTTTCCCTCGATACTATTTCCCGGTAGATAACATACAAAATGCCGGCAATAACGGCTATATAAATAAGGTAAGCAATGTTAGTTTTCCAAAACGGGGGCTTAATAATAATTTTAATGAATGCACCCTGCCTGTTCCATACGCCATCATTGTTTGAGGCGATGACCCTAAAGGTATACTCGCCCGGATCAAGGTTGGTATAAGTAACCTTTCTTTCATTTCTTATGTGATTCCATCGCCTGTCAAATCCTTCGAGGCGATAGGCATACCGGTTTTTCTGCGGGATAGTATAATTCAACGCGGCAAATTCTATGGTAAACACCGATTGGTTGTGAGAAAGCGCTATTTCACGCGTTTCATTGATGTTGAGTTGAAGCGGAGAGTTTTTATTAGCTACAGGCACCGATTTGTTAAACAGCAAGAAATCGGTTATTACAACGGGCGGAATATGCCGGTTGATTTTTATATCATCAGGATCAATCAGATTAAAACCGTTAAGCCCTCCAAACAATAAATCGTTGTTGTTTAATGTGATACCAGCCCCTAAAAAAAACTCGTTGCTTTGCAGTCCGTTAAGCACTGTAAACGTTTTAAATTTCTTGGTATGCGGATCATACTGATTAATGCCATTGTCGGTACTGATCCACAGCATGCCGTTTTTATCCTCACTAATCGAATTGATAATATTACCGGCAAGTCCGTTTGATCTGTTGAAGGGCTTAAAGCGGTGGGTAGTATTATCAAATAAATGCAGGCCGCCACCCATGGTGCCAACCCATATGTTTTTTTGTTTATCCTGGTAAATAGCGTAAATAATATCGCTTTGTAAACCGCTGTTAAGTGTGTTATAATAGGTGAATTTCCCGGTTTTAGGGTTAAGCATATTCAGGCCACCGGAGTAGGTGCCTATCCAGATGTTTCCATCAGCGTCCTCACACAAACTCCTGACGAAATTACTGCTGATGCTTTGGCCATATTGGGTATACATGTAATTTTTAAACCGGCCGGTAGCCGGATTAAGCATACTCACGCCGCCGCCGTTGGTGCCGGCCCAGATGTTACCTTGCCGGTCTTCCATCAAGGTATATACAGCATTGTTCTTCAGCCCGGCGTTGTAAAATACGGGTTTCATAGTGCTGAGATCCATTTTTATCAATCCGTTGCCATAAGTACCTGCCCACAAGACCTTTTTATCAGCCGATAGCTTAAGCGCCAAAACAGAAAGCGAGGGAAAATAATGTTGTTTTGATTGCGGGTTAAAAGCTGTGAACCAGTTATTTTTACGTTGCCAGTGATACAAGCCGCCACCATCAGTGCCTACCCAAACATCGCCATCAGCCCCTTCGGCAAAGGAGCTTACGGTATTGGTGTTGAGGTTTTCGTTATTGAAATTACGGTATAGTTTAAAGCTGGTTTCGTTTTTGTCGTACTTATTTATGCCGCCGTTATAAGTACCCACCCATAAAATGCCTACGTTATCAACCAATAGTGAGTATACCGAACTGTGGCTTAGCGACCGTTCGTCAAACGGCAATTCCTGGTAATGCGTGAACGTTTTGGATGATAGCTCAAAGTGATCGAGCGCGCTTTCTGTTGCTACCCACAAATTGTTGGCCCCATCGTTACTTATCGCGTTGACTACATTATTACTCAGGCTATTATTGTTGTTGGATTTGTGTTTATATACCTCGAATTTTCTACTATCGGCGCTTAGCTTATTAAGCCCGTCAGCAGTACCTATCCAAAGGTTTCCTGATGCATCCTGGTTTATGCAATTAACTTTATTGTGGCTAAGGCTTGTTGCATCGCTGTCATTATTCAAAAAAGTTTTACAACTGCCTGTTTTAGGGTTCAATATGTTTAGGCCGCCGGCAGTTCCTATCCACAGCCTGTTTTTGCTATCCTGATAAATGCAGCTAATCGTGTTGTTTGACAGAGTACCTGTACTCGCGGCAAACTGTTTAACCTGCCTGGTTTTGCGGTTTAACAGATTCAGCTTATTAAATGTACCCACCCAAAAATTCTTTTGCCGGTCTTCATAAATAGCGGTAACGGCCAGGTCGCTTATTAAAGTACTGTTTGCTCCCTTTGTACCAATCGAAACAAAGGCATCTTTACCCCGGTCATACAGAACCAACCCGCCATCACTGGTTCCAATCCATAGGTCGCCGTTACTATCCTCAAAAAGGCAGTTAATGTCATTTCCCGGGATGCTTGTGCTGTCTTTTAAGTTGTGCTGATAAATCTTAAAACTGTAGCCATCGTATTTATTGAGTCCGTTTTGGGTACCAAACCACATAAACCCAAGCTTATCTTTTAAAATACAGTTTACCTTGCTTTGCGATAATCCGTTAAGCGTAGTTAGATGCGTAAACTGCACATTGCTCTGCGCATAGCTTTTCCCTAATAAAATAGGTAGGCAAAAAAGTACCAGCCTCGCAACGGGTTTAAACATATTAAACGAGCTATCAGTAATGTTTATTAACGGTTTATAAAGCGCAATTGTAATCGATACCGCGCTTTGGAATTTTACCCAAAGCAATATAATCTAATTGTTAATACCTAATTGTAGGCAGATTTTTTCTTAAAACATTTAATGAGTAGTTATTTGGTTGTGCTGTACGCAATCTGTAGAACTGAATTAACAAGGACGTGATGCGTTGTAGTGCCACATGTCATATTTTGATAAGTAAAGTAGTGCAGGATTATGGTAAATAGAGCTACAAATTTGCCTGCTCAGATATTTGCCCGTTATAAGATTAAAACCTGAAAGGCACTTATTGATAAGTAATTAACGTTACTGCGATTGTGTGCTTTTAAGAATGCTCCTAATGTATTTTACTCATAAGGTATTGTTTGTCAGTGTGTTAAATTGAATTAACATTTGTTTTATCAATATTTACATTACTTGTATATAATATTTAACAGTCATTCTAATTTCATCAACAGCCAATGCGATAAATCCTGTTTAGCATTGCCGACCAATTTTTATAGACCGATTTCTTAACAAACTAAACAACTATGGTAAAAACTATTACTACCAGTTAACTATGCTCAAAATTTGCAATTGATTTTGATAAGCTTGAATTTTTACATCGCCGCTATTTCACTGCGCATTGTGTAATGTGACCTTATTTCATAAATCAATAATGCCGAAACCAATTATGGCATGGTGTAACAACACCATGCTGGTACTATATATCCAATAAACCTAATTAATTAACCATGCTACAAATTTTACGAAGTATTTTTATGCTGTGTTTGCTTGCCTGTGTTTGCATAGGCGCTTACGCGCAGAACCGGGTAATAACCGGTACGGTTACGGATCCGAACGGCGAGGCGCTCCCCGGCGCCACGGTTACGGCTACCGGTACTACGGTATCTGTTGCTACCAACAAAATGGGCGCTTTTTCCATCAATGCACCAGCCGCCAGCAACAGTTTAACCATAACCTTTTTAGGGATGGAAAAGCAACAAATTTCTATTGCCGGAAAAACAAACATTAATGTTTACCTGAAACCATCAGCAACATCGTTAGAAGAGGTTGTGGTAAAGGTTGCCTACGGTAGCGCTAAAAAGGCCAATCTATCAAGCGCGCAAACATCTATCTCAGCTAAAGAGCTTAACCGTACGGTGAATACCACGGTCGAGCAAGCGCTGCAGGGCCGTTCGGCGGGTGTATATGTTACACAAAATTCAGGGCAGCCGGGTGGGGGCATGTCAATCAATATCCGTGGTGTGAGTACCATCAACGGCGCCACCGATCCGCTGTATGTAATTGATGATATACAGATAGCGCCAACACAAATCGGTTTAGGTCTGCAAAGCTCAACCAACCCGTTGGCTGGTATAAACCCGGCTGATATTGAGGATATACAGGTATTGCAGGGCCCCGCAGCCACATCGCTGTACGGTTCACGTGCTACCAACGGTGTTGTGTTGATCACTACTAAAAGAGGTAAAGCAGGCGATGTAAAGCTCACTTACAATTATCAATATGGATTGCAAACAGCGCCAAAGCATCTCGATGTGATGGATTTGAGGCAATATGCGCAAATGGTTAAGGAATACCATGCTATTGCCGGCGGCGAAACACCGCTTGAATTTCTTGATCCGTCATTACTCGGCAAAGGCACTAACTGGCAGGATGAGCTTTTTGGAAACAGCGCGCGCCAAAATCATACGGTGAGCCTGAGTGGCGGTACCGAAAAAACCAAGTACTATTTATCCGGCGATTACCTTGATCAAAAGGGCGTTGCAGCAGGTTCAGGCTTTAAGCGCTACTCTGCACGTTTAAATATGGATAGCAAGGCCAAGGAATGGCTGACTTTTGGAACAGATCTTAACTTTAGCCAAACCAAAGAGAACCTGACTACCAGTCAGGAAAATTTAATATCCAACGGAATTCAGTTAACGCCGCAAATACCTGTTAAAAACATAGATGGTTCATGGGGCGGTGGCGATTTGAACAATGGTGCTAACCAGTTTGCGCCGGTTAACCCGGTTGCTATTGCCAACCTGGTAACCAATAACTTTTTAAGGCGCGAATTTCGCGGTGGTTTACGGGCCGATGTTAAGATTTTGCCTGAACTGCATTTTAAAACGTCATTAACTACAAACGTAGGCTACTCCGAATCACAAAACTATATGCCTACCTATAAAATTGGTTGGGCAGAGAATGTTACCGCTGCTTTTACCAACGGTACCGGTTCGAATACTTACTGGAATTGGAACCAGTTGCTGGAGTACAACAAAAGCTTTGGCAGGCATAACTTTAACCTGATAGCCAGCCACGAGGCGCAAGCCGGTACGTGGAAAAACCTTTCGGCACGCCGAACCGGCTTTTTAACCAATGATATATTTGACATTGAGGCAGGTGATCCAAACACGGCAAGTAACGGCGGCGGATCAGGACATTGGGCTTTAGAGTCTTTCCTGGCGAGGTTAAACTATAACTATGCCGACCGGTATATCGTTTCAGGAGCAATACGTGCCGACGGTTCGTCCAATTTCGGGTCAGAGAATATCTGGGGATACTTCCCGTCAGTGTCAGCAGCCTGGCGTATTACTAATGAGCCGTTCTGGAACTTATCAGCTATCAACGAATTAAAATTGCGTGTTGAAACCGGCTTAACCGGTAACCAGGGCGGCGGTGCGGGCATTTACTCACCTTTGGCGCCTGGTGCAACACCAACAAGTACCGGCTTTTTACCAAGCAAATTCGCTAACCCGAATTTGAAATGGGAAGAAACACGTACTTACAACATTGGCCTGAACGTTGGTTTATTTAAGGATCGTATTACACTTGAAGCCGATTATTACGATAAACAAACCAGCAACCTATTAATGGATTTGTCGCTGCCTTGGTACATGGGTACCAATGGTACAGGCGCTGTTGGCGCTCCGTTGGTAAATATTGGTACATTATCAAATAAAGGCTGGGGTATAACATTAAATACCACTAACATTACCAATAAGGATTTTACCTGGAACACAAACTTTAACATATCACACTTTAAAACCGTTATCAAGCAGCTCAACAGCGAGTCGGCGTTTATTTCACGTACCTCGTGGTGGTTAGATAACTGGACACAAAAATCAGCAATAGGTTCAGCGCCTTGGTTGTTCCAGGGATATATAGAAGAAGGCTTGTTCCAATCACTGGATGAGATTAACAGCAGCGCCGTGCCGGTTGACAATAATGGCAACAGGCTGCCAACTGCAGAGGTGAACGGTGTTTGGGTTGGCGATGTAAAGTACAAGGATATTAACGGTGATGGTAAAATCGATGTGAATGACCTTACTAACATAGGTAATCCATGGCCTAAACTGTATGCCGGTTTTACTAATAACTTCGCGTACAAAAACTTCAACCTTAGCGTGCTGGTAACAGCCGCATATGGTAACGATGTGTATAACTATCTGGCAAGAGCAAATTCAAATCCAAACAATATCAACCTGAGCCGTAACATGCTGCTTAACGCCATGAACTATGCGCGCCCGGTAACCAACGCCGACGGTTCAGCTTCGCTGGCCAATCCTGGAACCAACGTTGCCCGGATATCGTTCGGGCCAAACGGCAACTACGCCCGTATTACAGATAAATGGGTAGAGGATGGTTCATTTATCAGGCTAAAAAATGTAACCCTGTCATACAACGTACCGGCGGCTTTCCTGGCTAAACAAAAGTTTGTCCGTGGTGCACGCCTTGCTTTCGGTGTACAAAATCTGGCTACCATAACCGGTTACAAAGGTCTTGACCCTGAAGTTGGTTCATATGTTGGCAGAGACGCCAACGCCGGCAATCAGGCTATCGGCCTTGATAACGGGCGCTATCCGCTTACGCCGTTCTACACATTCAGTTTCGGGATTGACTTATAATATTTAAGATATGAAGATCATTAAAAATAAGATTTTCTGGGGCGTTTGTTTACTCCCCGTAATTTTGCTGTCGGCATGTAAAAAAACCTTTTTAGAAAAGGTACCTACCGACGCTATTGTAGATGCCAGCTTTTACAAAACAGACGATCAGGTACTTGCCGGTACGGCTTTACTATACAGCAAGGTTTGGTTTGATTATAATGATAAAGCATCATATAACCTTGGCGATTTCAGGGCGGGTACAGCTTTTTCAGCTTATAATGACCGGGGTAACGTATTGTTTAACACCACGGGCGACAACCCCGATAACTCTGCTGCCTGGCGTGCCTTCTTTATCGTGGTAGCGCAATCAAACTTAACCCGTCAAAATATTGAAACCTACGCCGGCAATGGCGTATCGGCTACGGTAAAAAAACAAGCCATTGCCGAAACACGCTTTATGCGGGCCCTGGCTTACCGGTTCTTGGTGATGAACTGGGGTGAGGTACCGGTTATTGAAAATAACACTAAGCTATTGCTGGATACCAGCCTGCGTAAAAACACGGTGCCAAGCGTTTGGAAATTTATTATTAACGATATGCGCGCGGCGGCTAATGATTTAACCGCTACACCTATACGCCCGGGCCGGGTAACTAAATGGGCTGCCGAAGCCATGCTGGCACGTTTTTACCTTAACAGGGCAGGGGTAGGCAGTAATGGAGCAGGGCAACGTAATCAGTCGGATCTGGACAGCGCGAAGTATTTCGCTGACAGGGTTATTAAGCAGGGCGGGTATGCGCTATTACCTAATTACGCTAATCTTTTTTTGTTTCCGTATGATAATAACACCGAATCCATCTTCTCATTGCAATGGGTATTCTCGCCTGGTGCCTGGGGTACGCAAAACTCTACGCCCGCATACCTGGCCTACAGTGGTGATATAGCTAACGGCGATGGCTGGGGCGGCGACAAAAGCGCAACCTGGTGGATGATGAAACAATATGATGGCTTTACTGTAAATGCTGCCGATAACGAACTTAAAGGCCGTACGCTCGATCAACGGCTTAAAGCTACGTTCATGCTTCCGGGAGCATCGTATCCTGAAATTACTCAGTCAATTCCAGGCGGTGAACAAAGGCTTGTTTTTCCATTTACGGGTAGCGACAATAACTTCCTGTCGATCAAAAAATATGTAACCGGTAAAGCTAAGGATAATGCCGGCCTTGCAGCACAGCAATATTACGGGCACGATACTTATATGATGCGCCTTGCCGAAATGTATTTGATTTATGCCGAAGCTCAGTTGGGCAACAGTTCGTCAACTACAGATGCAGTGGCAGTTGATTACTTTAATAAAGTGCACATGCGCTCAGGTTTACCTGCGTTTGAAGATCCGCTAACACTGGATGTAATATTTAAAGAACGTGTATTGGAGTTTGCAATGGAGGGTATGGCCTGGTACGATTTGGTAAGCATGCATTATTACAACGCGCAAAAGGCATACAGCATCCTTAACGCGCAGGACAGGGGCTTGTTTTTCACCAAACCTGATCAGTTTCCGAACCCAACACAGTGGACGCTTACTAAAACGCCATGGGCCACAACCGATAGGGTAATTAACGCTAACAGCGGCAATTTCCTGCTGCCTATACCTACACCCGAGCTTGATCAGGCACCTAACCTGAAGAAACCTGCGGTTGATTATTACGCACAATAATATGGCTTATCAAAAATCAGATAAAGATGAAAAGTATATTTAAGACATTATTAACACTTTTAGCGGTTACGCTTACAGTGTGTATTTATTCGTCATGCTCAAAAAATGATAAGGACGAAACAGGCACCCCAACCATAAGTTACATCAGGATAACTGACCCAAATTCATCCGATTCGTTATTGGTGTCGGCGGGGCAGGGCAATCTTATAGCCATAGTGGGTACCAACCTGCAAAACGCGCGCGAGATTTGGTTTAACGACAGAAAGGCTATAGTAACTACCACTTACGTTACTAATACCTCAATACTGGTGAGCGTACCCAGCGAGATACCGGTAGATATTACCAACAAGATCAGGATCATTTTTGCTGACGGCAAAACGCTGGATCATGATTTTAAGGTGAGCATAGCTGAACCGGTGATTTCTTACATGGATTGTGAGTATGTGCCTACCGGCGAGATTGCCACCATAAACGGAAACTATTTTTATCAGCCACTTACGGTAACCTTTGCAGGAGGTGTTGAAGGTGAGATAGAATCAATTACCGATGCTGTAATCAAGGTACGCGTTCCTGCAGGTGCACAACCAGGCCCGATTACGGTAAAAACCAATTTTGGTGAAACCGAATCAGACTTGTTCTTCAGGGATAACCGTAACATCATCCTAAGCAGCGATCCGTTTACCGGCTGGTGGAACTCGTCATTCGTGGTTAGTTCTCCGGGGGCTGATGATCCGATTGCTATCAACGGCAACTACATTCGTGTAAAACGTGTAATTGGCGCCTGGGGCTGGACAGAAGTTGCAGGCGGTCCGCCTGATGCTATGGGGCCCATCAGTAAGAACATTCCGGATGCTGCCATTCTCAAGCCTGAAGATTATAACCTTAAATTCGAAGTGAATACCGTTAAGCCTTATAACAACAATACTATACGGTTCAATTTCGGCTTGTCTGATTTTAATAACGATGCTTACTTATGGAACCCACCTATTGATACCAAAGGCAAATGGCAAACCATAACCATTCCGTTTGATGAGTATGCCGATGCCTTTAAGTCGCCATTAACGGTGAGGCCTAATGGTTACTACACGCGTGTGCTATTCCTCGGCCCGGGAGAATTGGATGCAGATATATCATTTGATAACTTCCGGGTAGTGCCCAAAGTAAATAAAGATTAACGCTTTTATAACCGACTTAAAAAAAGATGAAATTAACATATCATAAACCTTTACTTACCGTAATTACCGGCTTTATGCTGGTAATTACGATGGCCATGTCGTGCAAAAACACCGATAACGAAGTTAACTCCGGTAGAGTAGAGTTACTGAGTTTTGGACCCGCAGGTGTTAAACATGGCGAGCAGATACGCTTTATTGGCAAAAACCTCAAAAAGGTAACCGAAATAGATTTGCCAGGCGCAACTGTTTCAAGTTCAGCTTTTGTTGAGCAGAAGGATGACCTGATCACCATAACCGTTCCACAGGAAACTGAAAAGGGATTTGTAACCCTTAAGAGCGCTGATGGCGACGTAACCTCAAAAACGGAGATACAGTTTGAAGTACCGGTAACCATAACATCGGTACCGGCCACAGCACGCGTCGGAGATAATATAACCATAACCGGCGATTTTGTAAACTGGGTAACTGGCGTACAATTTGCGCCTGATGTTTTGGTTGAAGATTTTGTGAGCAAATCGTTAACGCAAATAGTGGTTAAGGTACCTGCCGATGCGGCTACCGGTACTGTGGTGTTTTACACGGGAGGTACTAAGCCCTTGGTTATCGAATCAGAGAACGAACTCGTTATTACCCCCTGAGCCTTTTATAATAATTGTATGCGTTAGGTATCAATAAGGCGCCTAACATTCCCAAACTCCTGCAGCGTTATCCTTAACCGCAGGAGTTTTTCTGTTTGTAATTGTAGGAAACCAATCTTTTTAATACGGATTGTGATAGGTATTTGATAGATTTGATAACCTGATTATGACGAAGTTCTTGTTTACACGATACCTGTTTGCGGCATTATTGTTATGGCAAAGCGCGTTTGGCCAAAACAATAATTACGCGTTTTCGCATATCAACGTAAATACAGGCTTATCACACAACAACGTAACTGCTTTCTTAAAAGATAGCCGCGGTTATTTGTGGATTGGCACGCAAAACGGACTCAACCGTTATGATGGAAATACTTTTAAATTGTACCAGCATAATGCAAATGACCCGACATCAATAAGTGATAATTTCATTATCAGCATATTTGAGGGTCCGGGTGATAAGTTCTGGATCAAAACACAATCGGGCTACAGTATATATGACCAGGCCACTGAAAGCTTTAATGATGATGTAGGCAAGTACCTGAAACCGTATGGTGTGCCCGATTATAGGGTAATGAAAATTGTAAAAGGCCGTAACGGTAACTATTACTTTTTACACGCGGTTGAGGGGCTTTTTATTTATAATCCGGCAACGCGCAAAACCCGTAGTTATCCGTCAATTAAAGGTAATTCAGCTTCGCTGTATTCCATAAATGTGGCAGATATATATCCTGATTCGAAAGGCAACATCTGGATAGCATATAAAGATGGCGTTGTAGATAAGTTTGATATTGTTAAAAGTAAAATAACCTATCGCTCAACAGCTATTGCTAACGCGCTGGCAAGCAAAAGCTACCAGATGTACCGGATTTTTGTTGACGCGCAGGACGAGATATGGTTTTATTCGGGGCCGATAGGTACGTATTACTTGAACCCCGCAAGTAATACCATAAAACATTTTTATAAGGATGCGCCCGGCCATAGCCTTAATGCCAACATTGTAAATAGCGTATTACAGGATGATAAGGGCAAGATATGGCTGTCTACCGATCCCGGCGGCGTAAACCTCATTGACAAAAGTAATTTTGCCATCAGCTATCTGCAGAAAAAAGAAAACGATGATAAAAGCCTAAGCCAAAACAGCCTTACAGAATTATATAAGGACGACGCGGGTACAATTTGGGTAGGCACATACAAAAAAGGCGTTAATTATTACCATCAAAATATTGTTAAGTTTCCGTTGTATAAGCATAACCCGCTGCTTGCCAATACAATTGGTTATGATGATGTAAACGCTTTTGCAGAGGACGCCAAAGGCAATTTATGGATCGGCACGAACGGTGGGGGACTGATTTACTACGACCGTAAGGCTGAAAAATTTACCACTTATCGAAACAATAAGAACAACACCAACAGCCTGTCAAACAACGTGGTGGTGAGCCTGGCGATAGACCATGAACAAAAGCTTTGGATAGGCACCTACTTTGGCGGGCTTGATTGCTTTGACGGCAGAACCTTCAGGCATTACCGGCACAGTGATGCCGATCCGTACAGCTTGTCTGACGATAGGGTGTATGAAATAAAGGAAGACCATTTGCACAGGTTATGGATTGGCACCTTATCCGGCGGCTTAAATATGCTTAGCCCTGATCGAGATAAGTTTACGGTATACCGTGCTTTTCGTGAAAATTCCATCCACTCTGATTACGTTTTCAGCATTATTGAGGATAGCAGAAACAATATCTGGGTAGGCACTTCTGATGGTATCGATGTAATTGCGCCCGATAACAAAATAAAACATTACAAACATATAAACGGAGATGTTAACAGCTTAGTTTATAATAATGTATATACTTTGCTTGAAGACAAGTACGGCAATATTTGTATAGGTACCCGCGAAGGCTTGAATATACTCAACCCTAAAACCGGTAAATTTAAACTCTATCGCAAACAGGATGGTTTGCCTGATAACAACATTGTATCATTAGAGCAGGATAGCGAGGGTAATTTGTGGATGGGTACCGCTAATGGTCTTTCAAAAGCCCAGGTGTTAATGGCTGAAGGGCAGATGAAATTACAGTTCATCAATTTTAATGAAAGGGATGGTTTGCAAGGCAGGCAGTTTAATGATGATGCATCATTAATTACCCGCAAGGGCGAGCTGTTATTTGGCGGCGGCAACGGTTTTAACCTTTTCATCCCTCAAAATATCCGGCTTAACAGAACGGCACCCAAGCTTATTTTTACTGATTTTCAATTGTTTAACACCAGCATAAAACCCGGCCGTAAAGTAAACGGCAAGGTAATTTTATCCAGGTTGATTACAGATACAAAGAATATCGACCTGGATTATGATGATAATTTTTTCTCTATAGATTTTGCCGCTCTTAATTTTCTCAACCCGGAAAATGTGAGGTACAGCTATAAACTAAAGGGTTTTGATGAAGACTGGATAACGGCCGACAATAAAGTACGCAAAGCCACCTATACAAACCTTAGCGCGGGCACATATACGTTTATTGCCCGTGCTGCCGCCATTGATAATTCATGGCCTGTGCGAAAAATATCATTGCAGATAAAAGTTTTGCCGCCATTTTGGCAAAGTACCACGGCTTACATATGCTATATACTTATAGCCCTTGCTATGCTGCTTTATATACGTTACCGTGGTATTAAAAAGCTAAAAGCGCGTTTCGCGCTTGAGCAGGAGCGGGAAGATGTAAAGCGGCAACGCGAAATAGACTCCATGAAAATTAAGTTTCTTACAAATATCAGTCATGAATTTAAAACGCCCATATCATTGATAATGGCACCCGCTGATAAATTGTTAAAAGACCCAAAACTCAATGAGCAGGGTAATGATCTGGCTATTATTAAGAAGAATGCTAACCGGTTGCTAAACCTGGTAAACCAGCTTTTGGACTTACGTAAAATGGAAACCCGTGAGTTAAAACTGGATTTGAAAGAAGGCGAGATCATTGCCTTTATAAAAAACATTACGCATTCCTTTAACGATATTGCCGAAAAGGGTAACATTCAACTCACGTTTGATACGGATACATCCCTGCTCAAAACCGTTTTTGATCATGATAAAGTAGAGCGGATTTTATTGAACCTGCTTTCAAATGCATTTAAATTTACCCCAGCCGGTGGCAATATAAGCGTTCTGTTAAGCTGTAAGCAGAATTTACAGGTTAATGAGCACTGTATATTAAAAATAAACGTAATTGATACCGGTATTGGCGTGCCGCCTAACAAGGTTGATAAGATTTTCGAACGTTTTTTTCAACATGATGCGCCGGTCTCCATGATGAACCAGGGGAATGGTATAGGCTTGTCTATCGCTAAAGAGTTTGTTAAAATGCATAATGGCAATATCAATGTAGAGCACGTAGCCAATGGCGGGAGCTGCTTTATTGTTGAATTGCCTTTGCCCGTACTATCAATACAAACTGCCGGAGCAAACGAGGTGGTAGTTGCCAAAACGAAATCTGTTGAGCCTGAGCTTCAAAAAAAGAAGAAGGTACTATTGGTTGAGGACGATGACGATTTCAGGTTTTACCTGAAAGATAACCTTGCGGAGCATTACAGTATTGTTGAGGCGGTAAATGGTAAAGAAGGCTGGCAAAAAGCGTTAGCATTTCATCCGGATTTAATTGTGAGTGATATTAGTATGGCTGAAATGGATGGTTTACAACTTTGCAGTAAAATAAAGATGGATAACCGTACCTCACACATTCCCATAATTTTACTTACCGCCATGCCGAATGAAGAGACACTGCTGGAGGGATTGAATACAGGCGCTAACGATTATCTTATTAAGCCGCTGAATTTTGAGGTGCTGCTATCAAAAATTAAAAACCTGCTTGCACTCCAAACAGTAACAAAGGATAACCAGCGTAAAAAGATAGACGTTCAGCTAAGCGACCGCAACATACCATCTGCCGACGAGAAATTTATGGCTGCGGCCTTGCTGTATATTGAGGCCAATTTACAAAATGCCGATTTTACCGTAGAAGAGCTCAGCAGGCATATGTGCATGAGCCGCGTATCACTTTACAAAAAAGTGCTGTTGCTTACCGGCAAAACCCCGGTTGATTTTATCCGCTCGATAAGGTTGCGCAGGGCGGCCCAGCTTTTAGCCAAGAGTCAGCTATCGGTATCAGAGATATCATATGAGGTGGGTTTTAATACACCCCATTACTTTGCGAAAACCTTTAAGGCAGAGTACGATATGCTACCCTCAGATTATATTAATCATTTCAGAAACGAAAAGGTGATGTAGCATAGAAAGAAAGCTTATTAGTAATTATTTATCACGAGTTAGCGTATACTTTAATTAAGCCCGAATCCGTTATTCATGGCGCTTATTTTTAAGCAGCGCATTTAAATAATCTATTTCTATTAAATATTAAGGTTTTTTGCGTCATTTGAGGCTTTAAGTTTTATATGAAACCTTTTTACACCGCCTTTTTGTTGCTTACCTCGCTATTTCATCAGGTTTTAGCCCAGCAGAAAAGTCCACATGTTTCCGGTGAGGTCGAAATCAATCGCGCGGAAGGGCTGATTAAATGCGACCTTTATCTGAATAATCTGCCGGATCTGGGTAAGCAATATAAGGTTTTACTTAACAGAGGTTTCAATATTGGCCTATGGCGGGATGATAGCGGAAAAGTGCTTAAGTATAGCGGCTTTTACGATAGCAATCTTTTAGGCGAGGCTGTGCCTTACCTGCCTTATTCGGGTAATGATACATTGAAGTTGCCTGCAAAATTGCGGTTAACTTATACCGGTGCTTTTCCTGTTTATATCGATACGCTTAATTCATTTGATTTTAAGGGCTTTATAGCGTTCAATAGCAATACAGTGCGTGCCGCAGATCAATCCAAATGGTACCCGGTTATTTATGATGTTAAAAATGACAGGGAACTGCAGGATGTTACCTACGATATTGACGTAACTTGTAAGGATTGTGAAACCATTTACATCAATGGTTCCGCGGCAAAGGCTGGTCCGCAGGCCAGGCTCCGGTCAAACGTTGCCAGGCCTTTGCTGTTATTTGCAGGTAATTATAAAGTTCAGCCGTTAGAAAACAGCACGTTTTTAAATGCCGAACTTACGCCTGATGAGGCAGCGGTATTCAATGAGAATATAAACACCATAGTTGATTTTTATAAGTCATACCTGAAAGTTCCTTTCGGTGCAAAAATAACCTTTTTACAGCACCAGGCTGTTGAACCGTATGGGCCAAAGCGTAGTTGGGGATTCGTAACTTTTCCGACTATCGCGGTGGCCGGTAAATCATTTAAATCAGAGATCGACACGCAAAAAAGGCTGTTTGTAAACACTTATAGTTACGCTTTTTACGCGCACGAAATGGGGCACTATTATTTCGGAAATGTGTTGAAACCTAACTCCACGTTAAAATGGTTTTTCCTGGAAAGTATGGCTGAGTTTCTTTCCATAAAGGCAACCGAAAACAAATACGGAAAGGATGCCACACGGAAATATATTGATGAAAGACGATCCATGATGAAGGATTGGAAGGTGAAGCCGCTGCCCGAAATTACTAAACCTGACCAGATAGGAGAGGGCTACCGCTATAATTACGCGCCGTTAATGTTGCTGGTTATGGAGAGAAGGTTTGGCACCAAAGCTATGCAGCTGTTTTGCCAAAAGGCTTTGCAAAATGCCGGTAAGGAGACTGATTATAATTTACTGGTAAACACCGTTAAAAGCGCTGGCATCAGTAATGAGCAGTGGCAGTTATTTGAGAAGGAAGTCATCAGCCAGAGTGAATGCAAAAAGGTATTTGATTACCTGTAAATTAAAGTTCAGGAATAGATCATCTCGATCATTCGCTTTAGCGCTTGCTTAATCTGATCCTGACCTTCAGGCTGCTGAACGTCGATACCGCAAAACGTGCTTTCCTGCATCTTGGCGTGCAGCGTTAAATAGTAAATGCCTCCCATGAGCAACGCGTACATTGCTCTGAAGTTTTTGCTTCCGTCCTTAAAATGCGGGTCAAAAACAGATTGCAGTATTTCTTCGCCGGTGTTTTCGCGTTTTTGGTCAACCTCTTTCAGCACAGGTGATTTGTCACTTAATCCCCAGGTAATAATCCGTCGCATTTCCTCGTTGCCAATAAGGCTGTTTAACTGATCTTCCAGTACGCCATAAGCCAGGCCCTTACCGGCGTCTTCTTTAGCCATTTGTATAATTCCGGCTACATGTTCAGGTTGTATTTTCCAGTAATCTTTACTGTTCAGGTACTCCTTAACCAAACCATCCAGATCGCCAAAGTAATCATATATCAGCCTGCGGTCAACCTGCGCCTCGTTAGCAATAGCGCTAACGCTGAGTCCTAAGAAACCGCTTTTTTTAAGCGTATTACCCAACGCCTCAATTAGTTTGGCTTTCGTTCGTTCCTTATTCCTGACGGGGCCATCAGTTATCTTCCTGGTCATTGCTCACTAAGTTTAGCGCAATTTGCGATGTTTTATATTATCTTCAAAGTATTATCCCGTAACATGCCTGACAAGCAATAATTTAGAGTATATTGGCGAAAGATTTCACAATAAGTTAAAAAATAATTTATATCACGATATGGTGATATATTGGTATATTAGCGCAATTTAAACTACAACTGACTGTTAAACTGATTAAATGCAAAAACGGAGAACGCTTTCTGATTTGCTCTTAAATGGCTTGCTAATAACAAGAGATTTTACGCTTTTTATTAGCAACTCGCAGGCGGTTTTGGCTTACAGGCAACCACTAATACATTACTCATCGAGATCAAAGCATACAATACTTTATAACCTTATCACTGTATGACCTCAAAATGCCTCAATTGTGCAGCTGACGTTACGCTGAACTATTGCCCGCAATGCGGACAAAAAGTTTCTACGCACCGTTATTCTATCAAGCACTTTGTGGAGCACGACCTAATACATGGCGTATGGCATGTTGACAAGGGCGTTTTGTTTACCCTCAAGGAACTTTTCACGCGGCCCGGACATGGCGTACGTGAGTTCATTGAGGGTAAAAGGGTCAATTACTTTAGTTTTGTAACGTTGATTCTTCTTATTGTAACCATTTCTACCATGCTTGCGCCATACGTCCACGTAAAAATGGCTGATTTAATGCCGCAGCAAACCCGGGAAATGATGAACTCGGTTGAGAAATTCATGTCGGCCCACCCTAAACTGGTGCTCATTATTTCCATCCCGATATATTCGCTGTTCAGTTTTGCCTGGTTTAATAAGGCTCGGCTAAATTACTCTGAGCATCTTGTGCTTAACTCATACCGGATAATACCCGAAATGATATTCGGCCTGTTGGTGAGCATCGTTACCATTTTTTACACAAACACCGCGGTGATCGCATTCTTGTACCTGGGTTTTATTACACTTTTCTCGTTTTTGTATAGCATCTATTTCTATTTTCAATTTTTCTCCGTTTACGGCTACAGCAAAAGTGGATTGATATTCAGAAGTATAATGATGCCGATTTCATATATATTGTTATCATTTTTATCAGGCATTGCAATAGGCGTGGCCAAATAGTTATTTAAGCTGCATTAAACTGTATTCACATCTCAAATAATCCTAAAATCAGCGCGATCATCGCAATAGTTAAAGCAATCGCCCGGTAGATAATTACACTATCCCAGCGTTGCTGCAGCTGTCTTATGTTGGTTGGCATTTGCTTATTTAAGGCCGCTTTAGACATTGTTTGGTTTATAGGTTTAGCTATGGTGAGATAGATAACCAAATGCAAAATCAAAGAAACTGAGGCCAAGCCAGAATACATGGCGATATGTATATTATAATTTATTGCGGTAAGTATTAAGCAAGACAGAAGGCCGGTTGCGCCTATTATCGGCATTCGTTTGTCTGCAATCAAGTGTGTATGTCCGATAAGGTCGGCAATGGATTTGTCGCTGCTTAAGGTAGCAGCCTTTTTTACTACGATAGCGTGAAAAACGTCGGTTCCGTACACAACGCCTACAGCCAATACGGCCAGCGTTGCCAGTATTTGATTAATTAGCATATGCTTGGTTTTTTATGGTTTTGTTTAAATAGCAGGATGCTGTTAACGATCATTACAAGGGCTGTAATTCCATGGATCAGGAGATGCTCCATATCTCCGGCGCCATTATTGGTTAATACAATAAGAAAATCAGCAACCGGAACTATAACTGCAGCGGAGAACACCCACGCTACAGCCCTCCGCATGCGCATAAATAATAAGGGCAATAATGCAATGCCTGTAAATATGTCGCGGATGCCCTTAATTTGCCCGTAAGCAGTATCTGAAGCGTTTTTAAAATTTATGCCATAGCCAGCCGCGCCAACATGCGGCAGCATAATAAAGCGTAGGCCTATAAATATAATACCTGATGCTAAAATAAACGTGATCCAGAAAGATACCGAGCGGGCACCCCATGCGCTTTGTTTAATTTGTGTTTCCATTTTTCATGATGATTAATGACACAAATTTCCTTAACCGAATGCCAGATTTCGTTCACCTGGGTTAACTAATGCAATGCGGCTTAATCTGCTTTTGATACAAGTCTTTTTCGTATGCGGGATAGAGATTGCGGCTTAATACCTACATACGATGCGATGTAATACTGTGGTATGCGTTGGGCAAGCTCAGCGTACGCATGCAGAAACTGCCGGTAACGCTCGGCAGGCGAATCACGGTAGAAAGACTTTAGCTGTTCCAGGCTGTTTACAAAGACGCTTTCAATGCCCAAGCGGCCCAGCTTTTCGCCTTCACGAACGGTAGCGTACAGGCGTTGCAAATTTTCAAAGCTGATTACCTGAAGGCTGGTGTCCTCTATAGCCTGTATATTGGTGTTTGATGGGTTGCGCGGAAGAAAACTTTGATAATTGCTTACAAACTCGCCTTCCTTATTAAAATATAACGTTTTGTGGTTGCCGTCGTCATTCATGTAATAGCGCACTAAGCCTTTCTCAATGAAGCCCACGTACCGGCAAACCTGTCCTTCCTCTACAAAAAAATCTCCCGCTTTTAATTCAAGCGGCTTAAACAAGCTTTTAATTATAGCTTCTTCTTCCTCATCAATACTGATCAGATGTTTTATCGTAGCGATCAACTGGCTCATAGCGCTTGTTTCAGTTGTTTAAGTGTTCGCTTGTGCAGCCCGGTTACGGTTAAATGCCCCGGCGTTGAAAACGATTACAGCCATGAATATGAGTGCGTAAGCAAATATCTGCAAAGCTCCCAGCGGTTCATGGTAAACCACGCCTGATAGTACAAAAGCGATTATGGGGTTTATATTTAATATCATGCCTACTTTAGATGAGCTGATGCCACTTAACGCGTACAGGTTTAAAAACAGTGGCACTATGGTGTAAAGCACCGCGATTATTTCCACGTAAAAATAAAATTTAAATTCCGTAGGTACAGGGCCTGCAAATGCCGGGAAAAAAGGCAGTAAAATCAGAGCTGATAACAGAATGTGAATGTTAAGTATCAAAAATTTATCAAACCCGCTGTTTTGGTTTTGGCTAATGAGGTAACCGGCATAGGTAAAGCCAACAAACGTGCTAAAAAACATGTTAGTGAGGCTGGTGTAAGAAAGTAGTAAACAGCCGGCGCAACTTAGCGATACCGAAAGCCATTGCAGGCGGGTAAGTTTATCATGCAATATGAAATAGGCGAGCAAGGTAGTCAGGATAGGGCATACCAGGTAAGCTACAGAGGTAGCACGAACGCTAACATGATTCATGACGTAGATGAATGAGAACCAATTAGCGGTTAAAAACAGGCTGCCACCTATGTTGAGCCACAAAACAGATCGGCGTTTTTTAGTGGGTAACGATTTGAACAGATTTAAATTTTGACGGATTTTTTCGCGCTTAAATAGTATCGATATAACCGACATAATGACGGCACAACTGAACACACGGTAAAAAAGTATATCCAACGAGGCATACTCGTGCAGCGGTTTAAGTACCAGGCTAAAAAAGCCCCATATAGCAAAACCAAGCGAGGCGGCTAAATAGTATTTAAGTTGTTTCAAAATGAAAAGGCTGATAGTGCGATAAACGTCGGCCAAAACTATGTTTTTCCCTCGCCATATTTATCATCTGCAAATCAGATGTTGAACATTCACGCTCTTTATTCCGAAAAAAAGCGCCCGTAGCTGAACTTACTACGGACGCTCAAATTAGAAGATTATGGATTTACCTGCAGATCGTTACCTGCCAGATCTTCCCAGCGGTAAAACTGAAAAGTTCTGTCGTCGCTCATGGCAACAAATAATCCGTGTTTAAAATCGTTATTCAACGGTACAGATACCATGTCAGAGCCATCGCTGTTGCTGGTTGACACGCGGATGCTTTTTACAAAAGCGTTATCGCCTTCGCGCTTGTACGCTTTGAACTGGCCAGCCGATTGATCAGACACCAGGATATAACCCGTGCCTTTCCCGGTTTTGTAAATGCTAATTCCCTCGTGGTCTTCCAAAAAACCTTCTTTGGCAAATATGTTAAGCTCCTCGTCGCCTTTAGCTGGGTCGGCATAATATTTACGTACGCCGAACTGTTCGTCGGAGTAATAAATGTAGCCCATTTCGTTATCTACAGCAATGGATTCTATCTCCTTTTTACCGCTGTATTTACCAAACTTTCTCACCAGCGTAGCTTTTACCGTTCCGTTGCCTGCATCCTGCAGCAAATACTGCCATAGGTAATCGCCCTGTGTTGGTCCGGTTTTACGGCCTACTATGGCGTATATTTTTTTATCAGGTGCGGTGTACAGGGCTATTCCCATCAGGTCACGAAAACCGCTGACTTCATTTTCGCCCTCAAAAACCGGTATGCCGCCACCATCAACCGCTTTCATTTCCGGAACGGAAAATATGCGGAGTTTATGGGTAATGCGCTCGGTGGCGACGGCAATATCCGTCGGCTTTCCGTCAAGTATAAGGCCATAGGCTACGTCAACATTATTAGGCCTTTTTAACCCTTTAACTACTTTGTCCTTTATGATTTTACCTTTCAAATCAAAAACGTAAAGTGCGCCGTTGGCATCCTTATCCGTGCCTATAACCAATGATTTTGCCCGGTCTGCCGGGTTAACCCATATCGCCGGATCATCCGAGTCGAACGCCACCGGCTCACTAACATACAAGGGCTTTATTACAGTATCTTGCACACCAGTATTGCCGGTTTTACCATTAGGCTGCTGGCAGGCGCTCGCGACGAAGCATGCCGCTATAATGGATAATTTTAACGCTTTACTCATTACTTGTTCAGGTTTAAAGTGATCTCCTCGGTTTCATTGTCGTTGTACTCTCCCTTAAGCGTAAGTACCAGGTTTTTGCCATTTAAAGTAAATTCGCCTGAATATTTAAACTCAGCCTCCGTGCCGTCTTCCTGCTCAATATCATCCGCAAACTCAACAGCACCGGCAAGCGTTTTGGTGTCGAGTTCTTCAATGCCGCCTTCAATTTCAATCTCTTTGTTTACCTCTTCCATTTCGCCGCATTCTTCTACTTGTTCGGTTTCTTTAAGGGTTATCACAGCCTTGAATTCGTTATAGGCAAATTCAATCTTTATTTCTTCGACGTCTGCGGCCTTCAGGTTTTTTACATCCTCGTTTATCAGGCCAAACAGTTGTACGAAGCTGTTGAATTGAGTGGCATTGTTTACATCAATTTCGTATTCACCAAAAACAGATTCGTCATCAAGTACCTCGTATTCAAATTTATTAGCCGTGTTTAACGTAACATTGGTGCCGGCATTATCTATTCCGGTTAACTGTATTTCAATTTTGCGGTCATCGGTATTCAGTACGTCGTCATCAAAAAGGGCATCGTTGGTTTCAAACTCTATTTCAACCTCTTCAACACCAGCCGGAAACTCAAAACTTCCCTTGCCCGTGTTTACGTCAAAATTCAGCTTCAGGTCAATATCCTTATCTTCTGATGTAGTGCAATCATCTATCTCGTAAAACGCCTTGGCTTCTTTTATATAGTCAGATAGTTTATTGAACCCCTCAAAATGGGTTACCGCAAAATTTACCCTTACCGCTTTTTTTAAAGGTACTATTGCGCCTTCAAGGTTTTCTCCGCTCGGGTCAGCACGGTCAATCAGTCCCACTTTAAAACTAAACTTATCCTCGTCTTCCAGTCCACCATCGCCCTCGTCGGCTAAGTTTATAATCTGCGGAAATTTATCGCCAACGTTAGGTGTAACTACATTGTCGTTACGTTTGCTGCATGCGCTAACTGCTAAAAGCGCCAGCGCAGGCATCATAAAATGTCTTAATCTTTTCATTTCAATACATTGAAAAATGGTCTGTTATAAATTGAACTTTACGCCAAAACGCATCCAGTAAGAGTAAAATTCACGCTGTATATATTGCGTTGAATTTCCCTGGTAAGCCTGCAAGGGTTGGTTGGTTAGGTTTAGCGCCTCTACAAACAGGCGGAACTTGTTGTTGATAGCATACCCTGCGGTAGCATCAAGCTGCATACGGTTCTTTATAAAGATGTCTTCATCCTTAGTGCCGCCAAGTTCAGACAGGTAGCTGCCGTTAAAGTTGAGCGATAAACGGGCCGAAAACTTTTTGCCTTCATACGCTACAGACGCGTTACCCACATGGCTGGCTTGCCCTGGTAACCTGATCTCTTCAGTTGCGTTGGCATTGCCTTCGTTAGCCTGCCTGCTTTGTATACGTGCTTTAGAGTGGGTGTAGGTATAGTTCAGGTAAACGCTGAAATCATCCAGAAACGGTATAAATGATAGGCGGCGCTGCAAAGCGATTTCCGCTCCCAGTACGTCTGCGTCATTACCGTTTTGCGATTGTGTGATATCAATACGCGGAATAATTGGTGTACCGGTAGTAGGGTACGGTGAGTTAAAGATAGTACGGCGATAAATGAAGTTATCGAGCTTTTTATAAAATAAGCCTGCCGATGCTATACCTACTGAGCCGAAGTAATGCTCGGCCATTAAATCATAGTTAAGCGCTTTAACCGGTTTGAGGTTGGCGTTGCCAATAGTGGCAACCCGATCCTCACGGTTGATCTCCTGCGAGGGGATGATCTCTGAAAAGTTAGGGCGGGCATATGAGTAAGTTACTGCCGCACGCAGGTTACTGAATTTATCAAGTTCGTATTTCAAGTGCAGTTGAGGTAACACAAAATCATACACGCTGCTTCCGGTTACAGGGCGTATAGCTTCAAGATCGCCATTGGCGGCTATAATAACGTCTTTTGAGCTGTAGCTAACCTTAGTGCGCTCGTAACGTACACCGCCTAAAATCATCAATTTTTTAATTTGCTGGCGACCCATCAGGTAACCGGCGTAAACATCTTCTGATGCTTCGAATGATTCAAGCGCTTCGTCAGCCGCTTTATCCGCTATCTGGAGCTCAAATTGCGACGGGTTGGCGTTAAAGTAACGTATCAGGCTGCTCAAATCCAGTGGATTGCCTAACTCATAACGGCCACCCATAAATTTATCTTTAACCGGCGAACCTGCAAACTGGTCAAGGTTAGGTACACCGCCCAGGTTTTCAAACGTGTTTTGGGTGATGTTATAGCTTTTGTTTTTTGAGCGAACCTTACCACCAAACTTTATTAAACCATCGCTGCTGTTTATTTTGTAAGGCACGCTAACATTTACCTTTGCTGTAAGGTTTTTATCCTTGGCGATAGTGTTGCCCATACCCAGTTCATTAAAACCGTAAAGCGAGTTGTTTTTATAATCCTCGTCTGTTGATATGGAAGGGTAGCGGGTATCGGCATAGTTTAGTACACTTGGTATACCGGCTACAAAAGCGGCCTCATTGTCGTAAGGGGTGTTTTGCTCGGCATAGCTGTACTGTGCTTCGTAATCAAGCAAAAAGCTTTTGAATGTGTGTTTAGCACCTGCATTCATTGATAGTACAGATTGCGCTTCAAAACGATCCTTAGTTAATTTTTCAATCTCCTCATCAGATGGTTTAAAAACATAACGGCGGCGCCATTCGCGATCCGTAAAGCGTGAATAAAGCGTACGGAAATAAACCTCATGATGATTGTTAAAACGATAATCTAACGCTGAGCTTAAACCAAGGCGTGTGCGGGTAAGTTCGTAATCGCGAGTTTCCAGTTCGTTATCATTAATAGCGCGCTCAATACCGTCTGATCCGAGGTTGTTTTGGTAATAATTGCTGTTAAGTAACAAGCCAAATTGTTCTTTATCACCAAAGCGCTGGCCATATTGTAATTGGCCCTGCACATTACCTTTACGCATCAGGTTATTATAGCCGCCGCCAAGCGTACCGGATATGGTTGGCTTTTTGCTCTGGGCGCTACGGGTAATCAGGTTTATGGAGCCGCCTATAGCGTCGCCATCCATATCGGGTGTTAGCGCTTTGCTTACTTCGATGGACGCCAGCTGATCTGACGGTATCGCATCGAGCGCTACATACCTTACGTCGGCCTCAGGTGAAGGTATTTGCTCGCCGTTAACGCTGGTATTGGTAAACTGGGGAGCCAAGCCTCTTAATGACACATACCGGCCTTCACCCTGGTCACGTTCAATGGTTACGCCGGGCACACGCTGTAAAGCTTCGGCCGCGTTAGGATCCGGAAATTTGCCAATCTGATCTGCCGCGATAATGTTTTTTATGTTATCGGCATTCTTTTGTTGGTTAAGGGCTTTAGCCTGGCCTTCGGTGTAGCCGGTAATCACAACACCTTCTAATGCTGCCTGCCTGCTTTTCAGCGTAATATTGATCACCTTTAACTGCCCTGCGGTTAATGAAACATTTATGGTGGTGTCCCGGTAGCCGAGGTAGCGTACTGTTAAATTCAAATTACCGGGGTTTACGTAAAACTGGTAATCGCCATTCAGGTCAGCAGCCGTGCTTGAGGTAGTGCCGTTTACAAGCAATGTTGCACCTGCAAGCGGTTCATTTTGCTGACCGCTTATTTTACCTTTAATAATGCCGCGCTGGGCCATAGCAATGCCGCTGCCGCACATCAAAATAAAAAAGATAAGTAATTTTTTAAGTTCCATAAAAGTGACTTTGTTCTGTTTTGCACAAAGATTTATGGTAAACCGGCAGGCTGCCGCATAATGGGGTGTTACAAAACGTATACAGGGTTGTTACAGGTGTAAACAAAGCGTTAGCAGGCGTAAACAAAATTATTTAAATAGCTGATTTGTAGTTTTTTGTATGATGGTAATTTAGCCATTAATTTTCTGTTAAGGGCGTGTTACGCTAAGCTTAATTGCTATGCTGTTACGGTTTTAATAAAGGATTGCAGGGTCTCACCTTCATCCAGCCCCAGCTTTTTACGAAGCCGGTAACGTGCGATCCGCAGGCTATCTTGTGATATACCGAGCATAGTTGCCATGTCTGCCGAGCCAAGGTTCATTTTGAGCAGTGCGAGTAATCGCATGTCAGAGGATGTTAATCCTGCAGGGTGTTCTTTCAGCGTATCAAAAAACTTGTCATGCACCTGTTCAAACACAATACGAAAATCCTCCCAGTTCTTATCCTGGTTACTGTTAAGCTGTATCATATTTAAAAGCTTATGCAACTCGCGGCGCTGGTCGCGTTTATCGTCCTTAATCATGTTCTTGAGCTTCTCCTTAAGCTCATCAAGCAACTGGTTTTTGCGGATGATATGCAGCGTGTGGCTGGTAAGTTCCTTGCTTTTTATATCCAGGGCGTTTTTATAACTTAACTGACTTTGCTCATTAAGTTTTTGCTCATTACGCAGTTTAAGGCGTTGCCTGCTTATAAAGGTGGCAGCCAGTAATGCTATAAGGCAGGTAATCACCGTGGCGCCAATAGCAATAATGCGGTTAATTGTTTTTTCGCTTTTAAAGCGGTCAATAGCGCTGTTTTTTTGCTCTATCTCAAAAATGGTTTGTAACAGGGCCAGCTGTTTCTCGTTATCTTCCGTAAATATTTTTAGGAATATATCTCTACTGGCCTCACTATAATAAAATGCGCTGTCGTTACGGTTGAGCAGGTGATAGGCTTTTGACAGATCGCGGTAAGCGCTGCCTAACTGATATTGATCTTTTAATTTGCCGGCCAATGCTACCGCACGGTGTGTGTATACCAGCGATTGTTGGTATTTCCCCGATTTACGCAACACATCGCCCAGGTTATTTATCACCTCTATCTGGTCGGTTTCGTTATTGTTTTTAGCGTTGATCTGCTCGGCCAGCTTAAAATATTTAAGTGCCGAATCAAGTTGCAGCTTATCCTCATGTATACTGCCCAGGTTTTCATATATGTTGGCGATCTCTTTGGTGTTTTGTACCAAGATATACTCTTTCAACGCCAATTTTTGGTAATAGATGGCTTGCGGATAATTCCCTCTTTTTTCGTAGGTATGGCCTATAAAACCATAGTTGCCGGCAATGCCGTTACGGTTGTTATTAGAGCGATATATATTCAATGCTTCACGAAAGGCTTTCTCAGCAGCCGGGTATTGCCTAACCTGCAAATAGGTTTGGCCAATTTTATTAATATTAGCGGCCAGCTTTAGCGGTGTATTAAGATGACGGAGTAATTTATCCGCTTTAAAGAAATTATCAAGCGCTTGCGAGTAAGCGGTTTGCATGTATAACAGATCGCCCAACTCCTGATAGCATTGTGCCGCAATCTCATTATCTCCGCCCGCGATCGCTTTGTTTAAACGGTGCTTGGCGTTTATAAATACTTTTTGCGAATTGTTGGTATCGCCGGAGCTCCGGGCATTGGAGTAAGTTGTTTTTTGAGGATTGGACGGCTGACTGGCCTGAGTCGCTGCTATAAATAACAGCCCGGATAACAACCATATTAAAAAAGTAATTAAACAATAACGCATTCCTTCCGGTATAAAGCGTTAAATATATTGAGCTATTATTAACTCAATGTTAATTGCAGGGTGCCGTTTGTTATCTGAGCGCGCGGTAAATCAATACAATTGAGTGGGTGTTTTTAGTAGGATACTTGTTACAATCTTGATGGCCTTATCCTTAAAAAAATAAACATATTTGCATGATGCAATATGGTGAAGCCGCTATTTAAAAGATGTTTGTAAAGGTAAATAAATTAAAATATTGTCTCCTCTGTGCGCTATTAATAGTGGGCTGCCTTACCATTATTCAATGTGCAAGCCAAAAACCTTTAAATTCTGGTGCAGCGTCTGCCGTTAATCATGACACGGTAAAAGCGGTTGTTAATGCCGTAGACTATAGTAAATCGGACCTGTTAACTCCTCAGCAGTCAATGGCACGTATGCAGTTGGAGCCTGGTTACGAAGTTAATCTGGTCGCGGCTGAGCCTTTGGTTGTTGCGCCTGTAGCCATTAACTTTGATAACGGCGGCAGGCTTTGGGCAGTCGAAATGACCGGCTACATGCCCGATACTGCCGGAAGAGGCGAAGACGCGCCTACAGGTAAAATTGTTATTTTGGATGACGATAATCGCGATGGAGTTTACGATAGGCGTACAGTTTTTATCGATTCGTTGAGGTTGCCGCGCGCACTTTGCTTCATAAACGGCGGCGTATTGGTTGCCGAGCCACCGAGGCTATGGTTTTACCCGATTGAGAATGATAAGCCAGGAAAAAGAACGCTGGTTGACCCTAAATATACCGAGGATGGAAACGTAGAGCATCAGCCTAACGGTTTGCTGCGGGCGATAGACAATTGGATTTATAATGCCAAGTCATCAAAGCGCTACAGGTTTAAGGATGGCAAATGGTTGATTGAACGCACGCATTTTCGCGGACAATGGGGCATAAGCCAGGATAATTATGGTCGTCTGTACTATAACGATAATTCCTCAAATGTAATAGGCGACTTTTTTTTGCCGGGCTTTGGTTATGGCAACTTAGATCAGCAAAATGTGGCTGGTTACTCCGAACGGATGGTAGCTGATAATCGCGTTTACCCGGCAAGGCCAACGCCAGGTGTTAACCGGGGATATACTAAAGGTACGCTGGACGAGAAATTGCGTTTGCGCAACTTTACGGCTGCCTGTGCACCATTGGTTTACAGGGGGGGCTTGTTGAAAGATAGCTTGCAAAGTGTTTTTGTAGCCGAGCCTTCGGCCAACTTGATAAAACGGAACCAGATCCAACCATCAGGTAACGTTACCAGGGGCAGGCAAGCTTATACCGGGCATGAGTTTTTGGCCAGCACCGACGAGCGCTTTCGCCCCGTAAACCTGAACGACGGGCCGGACGGTGCGCTTTACGTAACCGACATGTATCGCGGTATCATTCAGCATAAAACCTATCTGACCGAGTACTTGAAAAATGAAATAGTAAAACGCCAACTTTCGCAACCATTAAACTGTGGCCGTATTTATAAAGTAATACCTAAGAATTTTAACACCAAGGTTATATCTATACCTACCGAGCCGGATAAATTGGTTGAATTGTTGGGCAATGCCAATGGTTGGGTGCGAGACCGTGCGCAGCAAACCATAGTAGATCAAAAAATGCTCGCAGCCGTTCCCTACCTGCAACAGGCTTTGGCAGGGAGCGATCACTTGAAAACTATCCATGCGTTATGGACGCTTGAAGGACTTAACGCGCTAAATTCAGAACAGCTTATTCCTTTTTTAAGCAGTACCAACGCGTGGCTGCGTGTTGAAGCACTTGGCATTGTGCCTTCGGTTGTCAATAAAGCATCTTATAAAACTTATTCCAGCGTGTTGCAACGCATTGTGCAAAACCCAGATGAGGTAACCGCACCTTACATCGCTTACCTATATCCGGTATTATCCCGGTACGATAAGCCGGGAGCTAATAAATTATTGAAACAACTGGCAACTTTGTATCCTCAAAATAAATACGTAGCCGACGCTGTAATCAGTAACCTTTCTGGTCGCGAAGCGCAGTTTACTTCAGTACTAAACGATACTGCTGCGGTATTTGTAAAACGCTTAAACAAGGTAATAAATAACCGTAAGAGCCGCTTGCTTAACAACGATCCGGTGAAGCTAAAAAAGGAGTTTCCGCGCGGCGCTGCCATATTCAGTACTACCTGCCAAACCTGCCACGGTGGCGATGGTAATGGTATTAAAGGACTCGCCCCGCCATTTAATAAATCGCAGTGGGTAACAGGCGATAAACGCAAACTGATCGGCATTGTGCTGAACGGGCTTACAGGGCCGGTTGAGGTGAACGATCATCTGTACAAGGCGCCCGAAATAAACGGCGATATGCCAGGTATCGGTGGCTCTAAAGAAATAAGCGACGAAGATATCGCGCAACTGCTCAGCTTCCTGCGCCGGTCATGGCAAAATAAAGCCTCTGCTGTAACCGTAAAAGAAGTTAGCACTGTGCGCAGCCAGTTAAAGGAGCGCAGTTCAGCGTTTACAATTGAAGAACTTGAGAAGGTTTTTCCTTAATCAACGCTGGTCAATCGTTGGAATATATCTGGCATGGAATACCCGATTACCTATTGCCCGGCAGCTCTTTAATTTCAATATTCCTGAAATCAACCGGCTGGCCTTCACTTTGCAAGGCGATAAAGCCGCTGCTTAATGGTGTGCCATCCTTTTTGTATTTTGGGTCGTAGCCATTGGCAACGCCGCCACCAACTGTTGGTTTTGAGTATTGTAATACCGTATCACCGTTGATAACATGCTTTATAAGGTCGTTCCCCATCACAATAAGTTCTCCCTTAACCCATTGGTCGCCATCATAGGTTTTTGATGACGAACTAATGCAATGATCGCGTGATACTTCGCCCTTGTAAACCACATCGGTGCCGGGTGAGCACATGTTGCCAGTCGGCCGCGCTTTGCCGTCGCCCAGCCCGCCTAACAATTGCATTTCTACGGATATCGGCCAATCCTGGTCTTTAAGCATAGTGCGCGGATCCTGCGAGTGAAACATTACACCGCTGTTTAGCAATGTATAATCAGGTGCGCCCTTTTGTAATTTACCTACAAAACGGTATTCAAATTTTAAATGATAGTGCGAGTAAGGCGTTTTGTAGTACAGGTGGCCAAACTGATCATTAAAGTCACCATATTGGTCGTATCTGATCTGGATAACGCCATCCTGCACACGAAAGGTATTACCAAAATTTACCCCTGTTTCATGGTGATTTATCTTTACAAACCAGTCGTTAATATCCTTACCGTTAAAAAGTTTTTTCCAGCCTTTAGTAGTGCCGTTCAGTTTACTGCCGCCAGAGCAGCCCATTATACATATACAGAAAATACTTAAAGCGTAGGACAATTTTTTAACGGTCATAATCGGTTTGTTTTGATGGACTGGTAAATATAAGTGTTTAAAATACATTAAAGCATTTTGATTAATTTACTAAACGAGTTTTTGTTTAATTATTGATAGTGAATGTGTTGTTGTACGATAAAAAACCTTGCGAATTTTATATTCTTATTAGGAGTACTAAATGAGCTTGTTTTAACACTGTAGTTAAAACTTTCATTAGGATGAAACATTAATGTGTGTATATTCGGTCGGGCTTATTGATCTTTCCTATTATTTCAGATCATTCGCTATTTATTATACATCGCAACAAATCTTTTTTTATAGCACTTCCCTCTCTAATTAACATGCAGGAAACATTGATTGAAAGCACCGAGCAGTTCCTCTCGGGCGGCGGCGAAATGGGTAAGCTTATCCGTACTATGGACTGGTCAAAAACAGCCTTGGGACCGGTTGAAAGCTGGCCGCAAAGTTTAAGAACGTCTGTCAGTTTATGCCTGTCATCAACATTTCCGATACTGATTGCCTGGGGGCCTGAAACCATCCAGATTTATAATGACAGTTATCGCCCGATATGTGGTGCCAAGCATCCTGAATCAATGGGCCAGAATTTCCGTATCTGTTGGGAAACCGCCCTGCCCGTAGTTGGCGATGCGTTTAGTAGGGGAGAACAGGGTGAAGGTACCTATATTAACGATCAGCGGATGTTCCTGGATCGCTACGGTTACCTGGAAGAGTCATTCATGACCTTTTCATTCGCACCTATTCGCGATGAGTCCGGCGGTGTAGGTGGCATATTTCACCCGATTACCGAAACTACCGTTAAAATGCTCAGCGGCCGCAGAACACAGGTACTTCGTGACTTGGGTGCGGCATTGGGTAACGCAAAAAGCATTGATAATATTGGCGAAATAGCCACAGAGAAATACGCTGAATATGTGCTGGATATTCCGTTCAAAATGATCTATCGTTTAAACCAGCAGAACAATACCGCAGAACTTATCAGCTGTGCAGGCCTTACTGCGGGAAGCAACCTGGCGCCGCTGACGATTAATCTGCTAAACAAACAACCTGATAACTGGAATTTAGAGGTGGTACGTACATCAGGCAAAATGCAGGAGGAAACCAACCTCATACAGCGTTTTGGTGAGTACTCCTGCGAACCATACCCTGAAGCGCCTCATACAGCCATGATACTTCCGCTCAAAATATCAGGCCAGGATGACGTGTTCGGATTTATCATTGCCGGCGTGAGCGTTTGCAGGGCGTTAGATAATGATTATTATAACTTTTACGATCAGTTATTAAACACCTACAATACGGCAGTATCAAACGTTTACGCTTACGAGCAGGAGCAAAAGCGTGCCGAGGCTTTGGCAGAAATTGACCGTTCAAAAACAGCTTTTTTTAGCAATGTAAGCCATGAGTTTCGTACGCCGCTTACGCTGATGCTTGGGCCGCTTGAGGATTTATTGGGCACATCAACATTACCGCCAGATGTCAAAGAGCATATCGAATCAACACATCGTAACGCCCTGAGATTGTTGAAACTGGTAAACAACCTATTGGATTACAGTAGGGTAGAAGCAGGCCGGACGCAGGCAGCCTACCAGCAGATTGACCTGGCGGAGCTTACCGCCGACTTGGCCAGCAGCTTCAGGTCGATTATTGAAAAGGCAGGCATGCAACTGCTTGTAAACACACCAGAATTGCAAGGTACTATCTATGTAGACCGGCAGATGTGGGAAAAAATTGTTCTCAACCTGCTCTCAAACGCCTTTAAATATACACTTGAAGGTACCATCAGTGTAAACCTTGAAAAGGATGGCAATGTTGCTGTTTTAAAAGTGGCCGATACGGGTGTGGGCATCCCTGAAAAGGAACTGCCCCACATGTTTGAGCGTTTTCACCGGGTTGAAAATTCATCGGGCCGTACCCACGAGGGCAGCGGCATAGGCTTATCATTAGTGAACGAGCTGGTGCATTTGCACGGCGGCGAAATAAGTGTATCAAGTGTTGAAGGTAAGGGTAGTACGTTTACGGTAGAAATACCTTTTGGTAAGGCGCACCTGCCTGCCGAGCATGTGTTAGAAACCGCTAAAGAAACTGATTCAACCGCCTTGAAAGGGGCATTTATACAGGAAGCTATCAGCCTGTTACAGGAAGACGCGCAATTGCAGTACGAAGGAGCTGAAGTAAAAATGACGGGAGATGTTACCGTTCACCAGGATATCTCGGTAGATAAAGAAACCCGGATATTGATTGTGGATGATAACGCCGATATGCGCGCTTATTTAAAGCGTTTGCTCGATCCGTATTTTACCGCGTACGTAGCTAATAACGGTGCCGATGGTTTACAAAAGATACATGAATATCAGCCCGATTTGGTACTAAGCGATATTATGATGCCGGTTATGGATGGTAAAGCTATGCTGGAGTATTTGCGCCGTGCGCCGGAGACAGCTCGCTTGCCGGTAATATTCCTTTCGGCACGCGCGGGTGAAGAAGCCCGCATTGATGGCCTGGAAGCCGGGGCTGACGATTACCTGGTTAAGCCCTTTTCGGCTGCCGAGTTGCTTACCAAGATCAGGGCGCAAATTAAGATTTCCAAAACGCGTACCCATGCAGAGCAGCAACTGCGCGAGCTGCTTACCGAAGCACCTGTGGCCATGGCCATATACCGTACCAAATGGCATGTAATTGAGTTTGCAAATAATCGTATGCTGCAATATTGGGGCCTGAATGCCAAGCAAGCATTCGGCAAACCAATGATTGAAGTGCTGCCCGATTTAAAGGGACAGGGCTTTGGCGAAATAATGGACCAGGTATTTAATACCGGAGAGCGTTTCGTATCAGGCGAGATACCGGTTGAGCTTACCAAGAATGGCGTAAAGGAGAAAAGCTATATCAACCTTACTATAGAGGCCCTGCGAAACGAGGATCAACACGTAACCGGCATGATAGCCGTTGCCGCCGATGTTACCGAACAGGTAACAGCAAGGGAGGAACTTGAAAAAGTTACGGACACTTTGAAAATGGCGCTTGATGCCGCTAACCTGGGTACCTGGCGCACGGATTGGGGCAGCGATAAACTATTTGTCTCCGATATTGCACGTCGAATACATGGGATACCTTTAGGAACCGACCTATCATTCAATGAAACCTTGCAGATAATTGTTGATGAACATCGCGAACGTGTGTTACAGGCTATTGTTGCGGCGGTTGAAAGTAAAGGGCGTTTTAGCGAAGACTACCAGGTGCAGCCCGTTAATGGCAGCCCTAAAAAGTGGTTAAATACTACCGGCAAGGTTGAGCTTGACGAAAATGGAGAGGTAATTGGTGTTATCGGTACTATATTAGACATTACTGAAAGCAAAGAAGACAGCCAGCGAAAGGACGATTTTATCGGCATGGTGAGCCATGAATTAAAAACACCGCTTACCAGTTTAAATGGTTACTCGCAATTGTTACAGATTCATGCCCGTAAAAACCAGGATGGCTTTGCGAAAGATAAGCTGGATAAGGTGACCGCACAGATCAGGAAAATGACAACGCTGATAAACGGTTTCCTGAACGTTTCGCGTTTAGAGGCCGGTAAAATACAATTGAACAAAGAACCATTCGAGCTTAATAAGCTGATAGCCGAGACAATTGAAGATGCAAGCGCAGGTACGCTTACGCATAGCTTAATATTTGAACCAACGCAGGATATAACCGTTGCGGCGGATAGGGATAAGATCAACTCAGTTGTTTATAACCTGATAAGCAATGCTGTCAAGTATTCGCCCAACGCCAACGAGGTGAAAGTTAAGAGCTATGTAAACAATGATTCGGCAGTAGTGAGTATAACGGACAAAGGTATGGGAGTTAAGCACGAAGACCAGGAAAAGCTCTTCGATCGCTACTACCGTGTAGAAGGTAATCACATGAAAAACATAGCAGGTTTTGGCATCGGCCTTTACTTAAGTGCCGAAATAGTTAAAAGGCACTGCGGAGAAATTTGGGTGCAAAGCGAGCCGGACATGGGGTCTACTTTTAGCTTTAGTTTGCCTTTGGCCGGCAACCAGCTTTAATTTAGCGGCGGCTTTCAACTGTGTAAACAAAACTTTCGGCTTTGTAATAACCAAGGTTGTATTCGATAGGGCGTTCGCCCTGGTCAAACACAAACCGCTTGCGAAATAGTACCGGGGCAGCTACATCTATATTCAATTTTTCTGCTATAAGTTTATCTGCTGTCATGGCGCTGATCTCTTCTTTTGATAATGATGCAATGGTGAAGTAATCCTGCTCTAATAGTTCGTATAACGGGCGTTTAAAATCTTCGTCGCCGGTTAAGCCTATGCGCGGGTGAAAGTAGGATATAAAGTAAACAAAAGGCCCGTCGGCCTGACCACGTACTCTTTCCATCTTCAAAATTTTTCTGTCGGGCTTTATCTCAAAAAAATTGGCGAGCTGTTCGTCCGGGTAAACCCAGGTAACGTGCAACTCGAAATTCTTTATGGCAATACCTCGCAATTGCATCTCCTGAGAAAAGCTTAACCAGTTATTTGATTTGGAGCTGATGGTTGAGTTGTTAACCTTGGTGCCTGAGCGTTTTTTACGGATCAATAAACCTTCAAATACAAGCTTGTTAATGGCTTGCCTGAGTGTACTGCGTGAAATAGCCAGCATTTTAGCGAGCTCAACTTCATTAGGCAATACCTTGCCGTTTTGGTATTCTTCTTCCGATATAAGTTTTCTGAGCAGCTCTTCGGCTTGCACATGCAACGGTATTGGGCTTTTATGATTGATGCTATACTTCATGCGTTACTGGTGGCAAGTATACCAAAAATGCTTATTTGTCCATACATAATAAATTACATCATGATTCTCAAAACTATTTGTATTTGTAAATTATGTTTATATGTTTGTACATAATAAACAAACCAATTAAATTAATTATCCTGTTTAAAAATCGCACTGCGAATTTGAAATAGGAATCTATATGCAATGCAAAATATATCCAACAAATTAAACGTACTTCCTGATTGCCAACTTCGCAAAACGCAACAATATTTAATGCCGCCACAATTGGATGCTGATGCTATAGCGCAAGGAGTTTACAATATTTACCCATCAGCACATTTGGGCAGTGGTAAAATATTTAATGGTTTTGAATCTTTAGCGACTTATATAGTTGACAATAAAACGGTTTTAATTGACGGGTACGGCGGTGTGTTCTGGGCGCAGATCAAGGAGGGCTTACAACAACATTTTGATAGATTAAATATTTCAGTGAACTGGATTGAAATGGCCGGTTACCTGAAAAATGAAGCAGAGATAGAGGAGATGGTAAGTCCGTTTCTTGGTGAAGCTTCATCGGTTTGGGGTACTAAAACCAAGTTGGTTTTGAGCGATCTGTTTAACGATTTATCTGCCATCCGTAAGGATAATACTTGCAGTCTTAACGTTGTAATAGGCACAGGGGCAGCTTTATGCGATTGGGATGAACCTGTTATATACTTTGATATCCCCAAGAACGAGATCCAGTTCCGCATGCGGGCCGGAAGTGTTACCAATCTTGGCAGCTCAAAAACTGCTGAGCCTGCTCAAATGTACAAGCGCTTTTATTTTGTTGACTGGGTAATGCTTAATCAGCATAAAAAACAAATACTTAACCGTATTGCTGTTATAGCCGATGCGCAATGGCCCGATACTATTAACTGGATGTATCAGACAGACCTGTCGGAAGTTCTACAAAAATTAAGTCAATCGGTATTCAGGGTACGCCCGTGGTTTGAGCCTGGTGCTTGGGGCGGGCAATGGATGAAGCAGCACATTCCAAACCTTAATACGGATGTAGTTAATTTGGCTTGGTCGTTTGAGCTTATTGTGCCGGAGAACGGGCTGGTTTTTGAAAGCGACGGCAATTTGCTTGAAGTATCTTTTGATACATTGATGTTCAGTAATAACCAGAATGTTTTAGGTAAACACGCCGATAAGTTTGGTGATGAGTTTCCTATTCGTTTCGATTTTCTGGACACTTACCAGGGCGGCAATTTATCTATACAATGCCACCCGCGGTTGAAATATATACGGGAGAATTTTGGCGAAACTATAACGCAGGATGAAACTTATTACATTTTAGATTGCGACGATAAGGCGAGCGTATATCTTGGTTTTCAAGATGATATTGATCCTGATAAGTTCAAAACTACATTATACGATAGCCAAGCTACCGGTAAAGCCATTGATATTGAAAAATATGTTCAGGTTCATCACGCCCAAAAGCACGATCTGTATTTAATACCCAACGGCACCGTACATAGTGCAGGCGCGGGTAACCTGGTGCTGGAGATAAGCGCCACCCCATATATTTTTACGTTCAAGATGTATGATTGGGTGCGCCTTGACTTAGACGGCAAACCCCGTCCTATAAACATCGATCATGCCTTTAACAACCTCGACTTCGATCGCAAAGGTGAGCGCGTTCAGCAAGAATTGATATCCAAACCTAAAATTATTGGAGGAGATCAGCATTATCAATTAATCCATTTACCCACCCATACCGACCATTTTTATGATGTGCACCGGATAGAGTTTGATGATACTATAAAAGTAGAAACTGATGAAAGCTGCCATGTGCTCATGTTGGTTGAAGGACAATCTGTAAGTATAGAAACTGCCGATGGCTCAACACAAACGTTCGCTTATGCGGAGACTTTTGTTGTGCCCGCGGCGGCTAAATCATACCGGTTGAAAAATAGGGGTAACGGCCGCGCAAAAGTGATCAAAGCATTTTTAAAATAAACTTGAGCCTTAATAATAATGCAAACAGCAATTAAAAAAAATAGTACCTACCTATACCTGGTTTGCTTGGTAGCGGCGCTTGGCGGCTTTCTATTCGGATTTGATACTGCCGTAATATCAGGCACAGTTGGTTTTGTAAAAAATGATTACGGTTTGGATGCTGCCGGCGAAGGCTGGTTTGTGAGCTGCGCTTTGCTGGGTTGTATTGCGGGGGTAGTATTTTCGGGTAAGCTGAGTGACAAGTACGGCCGCAAAATAGTAATGATCATCTCGGCTGTTTTATTCCTGGCTTCGGCCTTGGGTTGTATGTTCGCCGGATCATTCACGGCACTCATTATATTCAGGCTGATAGGCGGTTTGGGTATAGGCGTTGCGTCTATGGTATCGCCGCTTTACATCTCCGAGTTTTCGCCATCGCGCTACCGGGGTACAATGGTATCGTTATATCAACTGGCTTTAACCATAGGTATTGTTGTGGCATATTTTTCAAACGCTTACCTGGTAAGCCACGCTAATGATGTTTACAATGATAGTGCTTTAAATAATATATTTTTCGCACAAGTTTGGCGAGCAATGTTGGGGTTGGGCGCGCTACCGGCAGCCATATTTCTGTTTTCACTGTTCGTAGTGCCGGAGTCGCCGCGTTGGTTATTGTTGAAAGGCAATCAGGCAAGGGCAAGCGAAATCCTCATAAAAATTGATGGTTCAGAAGCGGCGGAGCGAGAGATAAAGGCAATTAAAGAACAAGGCACCGAAGATCAAACATCCTTACGCGAGTTATTTAAACCGGTTTATCGTAAAGCGTTGCTTATTGGCTTGTTGCTGCCATTTCTATCGCAGGTGTGCGGAATAAACGCGGTTATTTATTATGGGCCCCGCATACTGGAACAGGCAGGTTTTACCTTAAACAACGCACTTGGCGGGCAGGTTACCATCGGCCTGGTAAATGTGGTATTCACTTTTGTAGCTATTTTCACTATTGATAAATGGGGCCGCAAGCCGCTGTTATTTGCCGGGATAGGCGGAGCGGTTGCTGCCTTATTAGTAATAGGTGTATTGTTCTTCCTCAATATTACATCCGGCCCGTGGATATTGATTTTTATACTGGTGTTTATAGCCTGTTTTGCTTTTTCATTCGGGCCGGTATGCTGGGTCATCGTAGGTGAAATATTCCCGAACGGGGTACGCGGTGTCGCCATGTCATTAGCCACCTTATCACTATGGATAGGTAATTTCCTGGTGGGGCAATTAACGCCCGCTATGCTCGAACACTTAGGCTCGTCATGGACCTTTTGGTTATTCGCAATTTGCTGTTCGCCGGCACTTTGGCTAACCTGGAAACTCATTCCCGAAACAAAAGGCCGTTCGCTTGAAGATATTGAGCAACATTGGAAGTTAACTCAATCTCAAAATTAAAATTATCATTACATCAACCCACAACTAATGAAAACCAAAATACGTGCAAGTGTAATTGTTTGTTTGTTAGCGCTGATGAGCTGCAGTACCCGCCGCGAAAGCGTTTTAAAATATGTAGATCCAAATATAGGTACCGCGCATAGCCGCTGGTTTTTTTATACGCCTGCTGCGGTTCCTTATGGTATGGCCAAACTGGCGCCATCAACAAACGGGCATTATGGCAATCCATCGGGATGGGAAGCCGTGGGTTACGACACCCGGCAAAATTCCATTGAAGGTTTTGTGCATTTTCACGAGTGGCAGGTAGGGGGTATCAGCTACATGCCCACTACAGGCAAGTTAATCACCGTGCCCGGAGGCCTTGAACGCGAACAACCCGGCTATCGTTCAGCCTTTAATCGCAAAAACCAGATTGCCCAGCCGGGATACTACAAGGTGCTATTGGATGATTATCAGGTTACGGCAGAGCTGACTGCTACAAAAAGGGTGGGCTTTCAACGTTATACCTTCCCGCAGAATAATCAGTCGCACATTATACTTGATATTGGTAATAGGCAGGGAGAGAGCGATATAGTGACCAAGGCCTCTATCAAAATGACGGATGAAACCCATTTTGAAGGATTTGTTTACACCTATCCCAAGTATGTAAAAATATACGACCCGGAAGGCACGGTGAATATGTATATATATGGAGAACTGAGCAAAAAGCCACAAAGTACAACCGCCTTTAACAGCGAAAAAGTACATGATAACAAGCGCGAAGCAACCGGCGCAGGCGCAGGTTTGGTACTTAACTACAGTACCACGAAAGGCGAAACCATTGAAGTAAAAACAGGCTTATCGTACACTTCAATTGCCAACGCTAAACAAAATTTTACGGCCGAAGCTAAAAATCTATCATTTGATGAGGCCAGGAAAACAGCCCAGCAAATATGGGAGCAGGAGTTGGAGAAAATTTATGTTGAGGATGCCGATACCATCAATAAAAAGAAGTTTTACACCGGGCTCTTTCATGCGCTGCTGGGCAGGGGTATAGCCAGTGATGTTAATGGCGATTACCCCAAACACGGTGGCAAAACAGGCAGCTTACCGGCACAAAATAATAAAGACCTAAAAGCTGAATTTATAAATACTGATGCCATTTGGGGCGGGTTTTGGAATATAACTCAACTATGGTCACTCTCATACCCAGAATGGTACGGCAGCTTTGTGAATACTCAACTACAGCTTTATAAAGACCGGGGCTGGTTTGGAGATGGTATTGCCAATAGTGAGTTTGTATCGGGCGTGGGTACCAATTATGTCGGGTTAGCTGTGGTTGGCGCTTACAATACGGGCATCCGTAATTATGATGTAAAGCTCGCGTACGAGGCTGTGCGTGCTAACGAGTTGGCATATAAAGGCCGTCCGCTTGGAGCAGGAAAACTGGACACCAAAGCATTTGTAGACTATGGCTATGTGCCATTTTTTGACCAAACCGGGCGCGATTTTGTGACAGACTCAACCGGATCAAACTTTGCCGGATCGCACACGCTTGAGTATAGTTACAGCGCCTTTGCTGCCGCGCAAATGGCCAAGGCGATGGGTAAACAGGCTGATTACCAGCAGTTCATCAAGTTGTCCAACGGATGGAAACAAATTTTCAATCCAACCAGTAAACTTATGCAGCCTAAACGTGCTAACGGCAAGTTTATCGACAAGTTTGATCCCTACCAACCGTGGCGCGGTTTTCAGGAAGGAAATGCGGTGCAGTATACCTTTTATGTTCCGCATAACCCGGCAGGTTTGATAGCGGCAATCGGTAAAGACAATTTTAATAATCGGCTGGACAGTATTTTCACGGTATCAGAAAAGCAAGGCTTTGGCGGTGGTAAAACCATCGATGCCTTTGCTGGTATAAATTCAATTTACAATCATGGCAATCAGCCCAACCTGCATATCAGCTGGCTGTTCAATTTCTCGGGCAAGCCATGGTTAACACAAAAATGGACGCGGCTTATTGGTAATGATTTTTATGGCCATGAGGAAATACATGGCTATGGTTACGGGCAGGATGAAGATCAGGGTCAGCTTGGCTCGTGGTATGTGCTTAACAGCCTGGGCTTGTTTGATGTTAAGGGCTTTACAGATTCAAAACCCATCATACAATTCGGTAGTCCTTTATTTGCTTTAGCTGATGTTAAGTTAGGCAATGGTAAAATGTTAACTATAAAAACGATCAATAACTCCGCCGCGAACATGTACATCCAGTCAGCCGAGTTTAACGGTAAGCCGCTTGATAATTGCTGGAAATATTTTGATGAACTGATAAAAGGCGGCGAGCTGAAGTTTGTAATGGGGCCGGAGCCTAACACAACCTGGGGCGTAAAAACGCCTCCGCCATCAGATCAATGATCCTTTTGCGAAGATTACTGATCGGGTGTGTCTTTATTAGGTTCGTTGTCGATGCCGGTTTGTTCGGCCATCATTCCTTTTTCAAGGGAGTGAATAAACTGGTCAAGGTTATCATCCTTTTCCAGCTTAAGCTTTTGTTTAAGCCGGTAACGCGCCATTCGGATGCTCTTGGGTTCAACTCCGAGTCGGCCGGCAATCTCTTTTGTATCGAGCCCCATTAAGATATAGGCGCAATATTTCAGGTCGAGCCGTGTAAGTGAATTAGCCGCGCGCTCCTGTAAAGTGCTAAAAAAACCGGGGTGAATGAGGTTAAGCGCCTGTTGTTCGCTCATGTTTTTGTCCATGCGCAAATTTTGATCAATCATACGGCTGATCTGACGGGTGACTTTCGGGTCAGCATCGCGCGATTTCTCTTTTAGCGAACTAAGTATAGCGTTCTTTTCCTCCAGTTTAAGCGTCCCGGCCAGCAGCTCTTTTTCCAGCCAATCGGTGCGGTCTTGCAACAATTCCTGCTGTGCCTGTAGTTTGGCGCCTTCTTCTTCCTTCAATGATATTTGTAGCTCTGCTTCCTGCTTTTCCAATTCAAGCCGGTCAGCCTCGGCTTTTTGCAGGCGTATCAATAATTCAGCTTCCTGTGTTTTTTGTTCGGACAGTTGCTTTTGTTTTTGCGCGGCTTTTAGCTTATAGTGATAGGAGCTGAGCAACAAACCCAGCAATACAACACTTACCGTACCTATTGCTATGTAAAGCCAGTTTAAGCGGGAGTTATAATCAGCCCGTTCCCGCAGTCTCAGTATTTCCGTGGCCTGCTGCTGGGCATGGTATTGTTCTTCCAGCCGTTGCACTATGGCGAGTTTTTGGCCATCAAATACCTTTTTATAGTAGTCGAGATATTGCTTGTAATAAGCCAGCGCTTTTTTACTGTCCCCGCTTTTTTCGGCTAAGGTAGCCAGGCCAAGCACCATTCTTGAGCGTGTGATATCCGCAGCAGACGATGCGGTTGACAGTTCGGTCAATCCGGTCAACAAATACTGCTCCGCCTTTTTAAAATCTTTCGCTCTCAATGCATATTCACTCAGCATACCATAGCAATTAGCAATTACCTCGTGCCCGTTGGTGCGGCGCGCTATATCCAATGCAATGTTTATAAAGTGCTGGGCACTGTCTCTGTAGGTAACCGGGTAATATTTAAAATAACTGTTGGCAATGTTCAATGCTGTGGCCGAGGCGTTGCTTTGGATAAATATCCGATCGCGGCTGTGCAGGTAATAATCCATCGACCGGTGATAGTAGGCCATTGACGAATCAAGCAAGCTGTGCTTTGTAGTATCCCGCTCAAAAGCAGAGAAAAAACTATGCCCAACCGTCATATAACCGATCTGCATGTCGTCGCCCAGGGTACTTTTACGGGCGTTTTGCAAGCTTAGTATAGCGTATTTATGTTGTTTAAGGGTGTCGCTGCCATAAGCATAAATGCTGGCTATGTAATGATTGATTAATGAACGATAGCTGTAAGCCCGCTTTTCCGGCACACTTTGAATAAATAGATCTGCTTTAAGCAATTCAGCTATCGCCTTTTGATTATCGCCTTTCACCAATTCAAGCCAGCCTTTGCGTAGCCATGCGTAAGCCTTGAAGGTTTTGTCGTTACTGTTTTGTGCACATTTCAGGGCGCTATCAATGTAGGCAGTAGCTTTTGTCTCCTGTTCCTTACGCATTAGTATGTGCCCGGCAGTGGCGTAACAAAAGCTTTTATGTCCCGCATCATCATATTTTTTCGCTTCTGATAAAGCTTTTAACGCAGTAGCAAGTGCTTTATCCGGATCACTCTCATTCATCGCGCGGGCCAACTCAGCCATGATAACTGGCTTATCCTCGCCCTTTGCTTTATTAATCGCATTCTCTAACGAATCAATAATCAGTTTTTGCGCATCGGCTTCATTGCTTAGAAAGGAAGTAAACAGGCAGGTTATAATAATTAGTATCTTCTTTAACTGCATCGGCTTAAGGTAATTAAGCTATTAAATGCAATTGATAATAAGCGCAATTGCACAATAGCAATATTGTAACATAGCAAGTTATGAAATTGTTGTAGACGATTTGTAGACATCGTAGACGCGGCTTGTAGACGACTTGTAGCCGCCCATTATTTGGATGCCGCTTTTACAAGCTCATACCTTTGTGTCAACATCATTCATTAATAACCTTTAAAAACAAAAAGCTATGTCAAACAAAACAAAAGCCATTGTGGCCTACATCACCATCATCGGATGGATCATCGCTTACTTAGATTACAAAAAAAGCACAGACAAAAGTCCATTGGTTAATTACCACTTGGGGCAATCACTTGGTCTGATCATTCTTTCATTTGTGCTTGGTATCGTTGTTACCATATTGGTATCCATCGTGCCGTCACTTTATTTTCTGTCGATGATCGTTAGTCTGGTATCACTCGTGTTGTTGCTATTAGGCATCATAACCGCTAATAACGAAACCATTAAACCATTACCGATAGTAGGTAAGCTGTTTGAAGGTAAATTCAACTTTGCCTCCTAAACCCGTCATGCGGAAAGGCGGGGAGCGTGTAGCTTCCCGCTTTCTGTTTAACCCGATTGTTCACCTAATAAGCAGGCCATGAACATCCGTAAAATAATAGCACATGTTGGCATTTACTTAATGGTGCAAATATCACTATTGAGTTGCGTGCAGCGGAACGATCCTGATGAAGATACATTCAAATTGCCTGACGTGCCTCTGATTTTCGCGCTTGACAGTAATTACTTAAATCCAGATTCGACCGACGTGGTAACCAGGCTTGATAGCGCTGGCCCGCGGCTAAGTATAAAAATACATACGCTTACAAAAGCCGATTATGATTCGCTGCATGTAGATACCATGCGCTTTAAGCACAAAAACTACTACAGCGATTGGGACGGACAAAAACGTGGATATTACTGGCTCATACAAGGGCTCACTTTTTCGCCGGCTACAAACCGCGACAAGGACGGCAGGGAAACAGAAGTGTATGATCGCATCGATGAGAATTTTATGCTTCAACCTGTAAAGCAGCCCGCAAAGGGAGAGCAGTATCCTACTGTTAATTACGATGTAATGGACGAGTATTGGTCATCATTAAGAGCCGATGCCGTAGGCGTTACCAGTGTAAAAGAGAACGAATTAATTGTGATGGCTCATCCTATACGAAAAAAGCTTCGCGGGCCCGACTATCATTATAAACTCCTGTCATCAAAAGATAGTGTAGCGGTACCTGCCTATTACGATAAGGTTGACTCGGGTAAACTCATCTGCCTGCAGGTACAAATCAAGGAATTGAAAAAATAATCTTAAGAGACTATGCTATTGGGCGCAGATAATAGTTCCAACAAAATACGCCAAAACAGCGAGGGTGAGCTTATTTGCCAATTAATAAACGCGGCATGTTTTGCTGACGCTTATTTGCTGTTGCAAGCAGAACCACCTGATTGGCCGGCAACCCAATATAACCTGGCACTGTGCTACTACTCGGCCGCACATTACCATGAGGCGTTAGCATGTGTTGAAAAAGCAAGGATGCTGTTGCCGGTGTTTCAATCCAAACTAAACCGGGATAATGATAGTTTTTATAAAACCATGCGCGGTAAGCAAAATCAACTTGACGATTATAAGCAAGCGCTCAACGCAAAGCGTATAGAGTTGTTGCCCGTTCAGGTTGCTGACGCCATTGTGCGGCTAAAAACTGATTGCTGGCTGCAACTGAAGGATTATGCGCGGGTAATTGAAGCAGCAACCCCCATGGCATACAAAAACTACCTTAATATAACCGAGGCTTTAAATGTAGCCCGAAATAATAGCTAACCTATGAACAACGAATTTAATAAAATAAGAGACACATACCACCGCAATATGTTCGCACAGCCTGCAGAACGTACGGATGTTACGGCCTTATACCGCGAGCTTGCCGACCTAAATATTACCGGCGATGGCGAAGAAGGCCTTTACCATTTGGCGGCACGTTTTACTGATACCGATGCTATACGATTGTTAAATGATGCCGGTATTAAACCTCGTCCGGCTAAGTATGGTGATACGCCTTTACATGCATTAGCCACAACAAAGTTTGATTTAAGCAGCGCGGACTTAGCGGAAAAAGCCACACGTGTATACAATACTACTGCCCTGCTGCTCGAAATAGGTGTTAACGCCAAGAAAAAGAATGACTCGGGCAAGCTTGGTTATTTTGATGCCGGCCTGGTTTACCTGTACCCAATGCTTGACGCATTGGGAGATGCCGGAATTAAGATGGACGTTACAGATAGCGAGGGTAAAAACCTGCTGCATTTAATATGCGAAAAATTGGTTCACCGAAAAACTATACCCGGTGCCATTAAAGCGGCGGCTAAAACAGTACAGGTATTGGTTGAAAAAGGCGGCATTGATTTAGAAGATAAGGATGTTTACGGCACAACGCCTTTAACTTATGCACAACGGAGTGGTGTAAAAGAGGTAGCGGCAATAATATCTGGCGATGAAGAAGCCAATACTACCGGCGGAATGACGCTGCATGAGGCTGTATTGAACCGCGATGTTGAAGCTGTTGATGCTCTGATCAAAAACGGCGCGGATTTGAATGAACTGTCTGACCAATATCGCAGTACCCCATTAATGCTGGCTTGTGAGTATCCATCTTTGCCGATGGTGCAATTATTGGTAAAAGCCGGTGCCGATGTAAATTACAGTACAGGCAACGGGCAGACCGCCGTGATGCAACTGATTACCAAATCGGTAAGTAACATGGGTAGGGGCATGAGTCAGGATACAAGGGATATTGTGAAGATGCTGCGTGTGTTGATAGATGGTGGCCTTGATTTGGATGCAGCGGTGAACAATGAGGGCGACACCGCGTTAAACATGGTATGCCAGGCCGGTTATATGGCCGATTTAAATACCGCTTTAGCCGAAGAATTGATTGACGCTGGTTGCGATATTAATAAACCTAACACCTATGGCAAAACGCCGCTAATGAGCTTTGCGCAACGTGGCAACGAAATTAAATACGGCATAGCCGAACTTTTGCTGGATAATAATGCGGATACAGGTTATACTGATAAAACGGGTAACACGGCACTTACGTACGCTGCATCTAACAGCGACCATATGTCGGCAAAAAAGATCGTGTCGTTATTGCTTGATGCGGGAGTTGATAATATAGAAAAGGTTAACAATGCCGGCCAAACCGCTATGGATATTGCCGTGCAAAATAATAACGAAGCGGTAGTGAAATTACTGCTGGTTTAAGCATACAGAACTATGGATAACATGTTTTTGAACGCATGTAAAAATGCGCAGAAAGGAATAGTACAGGCCTTTTTAAAAAAGGGCGGAATAAATATAGATAAGCGCGATGCTACAGGCAACACGCCGCTTTATTACGTGGCCGCGAAAGGCGCCAAGGATATTGTTAAAATGCTGATTGATGCGGGCGCTGATGTAAACCTTGCCAACAACACCAGCGAAACACCCTTGCATTGTGCCGCACGTATTGGCAGCAAGGATATCATTAAGCAATTAACTGATGCCGGTGCCGACGTAAACGCGGCTAACAATTACGGGCAAACGCCGGTGTTTTATGCGGTACTGGCCAACAAAACAGAAACCGCGCTCTACCTGATTTCTTTAGGCGCCGATACTGAGGTTAAAGACAATGGCGGGTATAACATCTACGATCATGCAACGGCAAACGGTATGCGCGATCTTGTGACTGCATTATCAACCTCTAATGCCACCCAAAAGGATGATCATGGTAACACGCCACTGCATCAGGCTGTTTATAACAATCAAAGCGAAACAGTCCATGCGCTGTTGCGCACCGGTACCTTAAACCTGAACGAGCTAAACAACAACGGTGTAAGCGCGCTTATACTGGCGGTAGATAACTCCAATATCCATTTAACCGAACTGCTTATAAAAAGTGGTGCTGATGTAAACCTCCACGTGCTCAATGGTAACTCGGCGTTGCATTACGCGGCGGGAATGGGTAATCATCATATAGGCAAGGTATTGCTAAATGCTGGTGCCGATGTTAACTCACGTAACAGCTTTAGCGAAACCCCGCTTATTGTAGCCGCGCAGTGCGGGTTTAATGATTTTACAGCGCTGTTAATTGAGCAAGGCGCCGATGTTAACGCGGTTGACAATAACAGCCGAGGTGCGATGGACTTTGCCAGCGAACGCGGGTATACCGAAATTGTGGAGCAATTGCTTATGGCCGGTGCCGGTAGTTAACAACATCCATTATAATTTACCATAAACAAGAGTGCATATCTAAGGGTATGCGCTTTTTTGCTTATAATCAAAATAAGTAAATTTGTTTATGGATGGATCTATGATACCACGCATGGAGCTGGAAAAGTTTGCGCAGGATGAATACAAGGTGCCGCTGCTTAACCTGGAGCATTATCCGCTTGACTCGAAATACTTCGTTATACAAAACCGGGATAATTACCCGGTTAAGGATTACATATCGCCGCATCGGCGTAAGTTTTACAAGATATTCCACATGACGGCCGGAACGGGTATCCTTACCATCGGCTTGCACCGCTATGAGATGGGCCGGAATGAAATCGCCTTCCTTCATCCCGATGAGATCATGTCGTGGCAAACCACCTCGGCAGAAACAGGCGGGCATTTTTGCCTGATACACCCTGCATACTTTGAACGCGATGCTGACCACGTGCTGCACCTGCTGCGCCAGTACCCGTATTTTAAACCGACGAATTGTGTTATTCAGTTAACCGAAGCGCAATCGGCCAACATTAACAATTATTTTGAGTTGATGCTGAACGAGGATCGGGGCAGCAATGAGGATAAAAAGCAGGCCATTTTGTTGCAGTTACAAATGCTGCTGCTGGAAAGTCAGCGTGCCGGGCGTACACGACCGGAAACTCCGGTAACCGAAGGGTATGGTTATATCTATCGCTTTCTTTCGTTACTGGAATCGGCCTTTATGGTACAGCAGCGTGACAGTATGGTAAAGCTGAAAACCGCCGCCGAATTTGCTGATGAATTGCATGTGCATCCCAACTACCTTAACTCACTTGTAAAAAATCACACGGGCAAAACCCTGCGCGAACATATACAGGACAGGCTGCTATACGAAGCAAAATCGCTACTGTTACAAACCGACTGGGACATCAGCGAGATAAGCGACGGCCTCGGCTTTTCCGGACAGGCGGCATTTACCTCATTTTTCAGGAAGAAGGCTAATTTATCGCCATCAGTGTTTAGGAAAAGTACGCTTTCTCCCGCCAATATTTGAAACTCACAAATATCCCTATGATCTGAATAAGTGCTTGCCGGGCCTTTGTAGCCACCTTTGTATCATACAATTAAATAATCATTGTCATGAAAACACAAAAAGTATGGTTCGTTACAGGAGCTTCAAAAGGTTTAGGTTTAACACTTGTAAAACGTTTGCTAAATGAGGGCTATAAGGTAGCCGCCACATCACGCGATGCTAAGGCGCTAAGCGAAGAAGTAAGCTACGCCGGCCCCGATTTTTTACCCCTGCAAATGGATATTGCCAATAACGATAGCATGGCCAAAGCCATTGCGCAAATTATAGCCACCCTTGGCGGTATTGATGTTGTGGTTAATAACGCGGGCTATGGTCAGTTGGGTACATTGGAAGAACTGACCGATGCCGAGGCTCGTCAGAATTTTGATGTTAACGTGTTCGGCTCGCTGAATGTCGTCCGCAATGTAATGCCTCATTTCCGTGCAAAAAAATCAGGCGCGTTCTTCAACATTTCATCTATCGCGGGCTTTTTGGGCACATTCCCGGGTTGGGGCGTTTACAACGCTACTAAATTTGCTGTAGCTGGTTTTACCGAGGCATTATCGGCAGAGGTAAAATCAATGGGCATTAGTGCTACCATTGTTTATCCGGGATATTTCAAAACCAATTTCCTGCTGCAAGGTTCATTACGCACCGCTGCCAGCCCTATAGCTGATTACAAAGAAGCCCGCGATTTGGAAGTGATACATAACGAGCAGATCATCGGTAACCAGCCCGGAGATCCTGAGAATGCCGCCGCGGCGTTCATCAAAGTAGCCGAGATGAAAGACCGCCCGCTGCATTTGTTTCTTGGTTCTGACTCATTCGGTATGGCGAATTCAAAAATCGAAGCTGTTCAACATGATCTGGCCGCTTTTGAAAGCATCAGCAAATCAACTGATTTTCAAAAGTAATAACAGCCCTGTAAGCAGCGAATAAAATGAGGCGGCGGATTGTTATTCTGTCGCCTCATTTTATGAAATGGCAGGTAACAAAAAGTAAAACCGGCTGCCCTCACCCAAAGCGCTTTCCAAACCGATTCGGCCTTGCTGCACCTCAATAAAATCCTTAGAGATAGCCAGTCCTAAGCCGGAGCCTGACTTGTTTTGCCCATCGGTAGGTACCTGAAAATAACGGTCGAACAGGCGTTTTTGAAATTGCTCGTCAATACCTTTGCCCATATCCTTTACCGAAAATTCAACCCATTGCCCGTGTTTAGTTACCCTGATAATGACCTTTGATTTCTCCGGACTATACCGCAGCGCGTTCGATAAAAAGTTGACCAACACCCAGGCGGTCTTTTCCATATCCACACGTACCTTGGGCAGGTTAGCATCGGTCAGCACTTCAAGAGCTACACCCTTTTGCTCAGCCTGGAATTTTACTGAGTCTATCGCGTAATCTACTATCTGCGCCGGTTCGGCCGGTACAAAGTTGAGTTGAATGTTACCCGTTTCAACCTGCGACAGTTCAAGCAGTTCGCTGGTTATTTTAAGCAGGCGGTTGGTGTCTTCCTCAATATGATGTACCAGTTGGCGCTGCTCCTCATTCACAGGGCCAATGCGCTGATCGTTTAATAATTTAAGGCTTAGCCTGATAGATGATATAGGCGTTTTCAACTCGTGCGATATGGTGGCGATAAAGTTAGTTTTAGCCTCGTCGCGCTCCTTAAACTCGGTGATGTTTTCGAGGATGTATACTTTACCTGCCGGGGTGTTAGCCAGGTTAATGCCGTCGGTTACCGCGGGCTTCATATTCGGTACGCTTATTTTACGGGTTTGCAACTGGAAGTGTGACTCCTTGCCATCCACCACAATTTTAAAAGGTTTGGCTTTTACCTGCTCATTAATGATAGATCGCAGCAGGTCATTTTGCCGGGTAAGTTCGCTGATGAGTTTTCCCTCGGGGCGATCATCCTGTAAACTCAGTATTTTTTTAGCCGCGGTGTTAATGAATAGTATCTCCTGCTTTTCATTCACCCCGATAATGGCATTCTGCATCTGCTCAATAATAGCCTCAATGCGTCGCTTTTCAGAGAGTACTGTGGCCAGGTTACTGTTCTCCCACTCGCGAAGGCGGGTGGCCATATTGTTAAAAGCTTGAGCAACATCAGCAAATTCATCATCCTGCCTAAAATCCAGTCGGGTAGCGTAATTTTTTTTGCTGATCTCGGATATACCTTCCTGTAACTTACGCAGCGGACCCGAAATAAAGCTCGGAAAATTTACGCTGAAACTGAACAGTATCAGAAAGGTAATGGTACCCGCGAAGCCCAGCAAAACGGTTGTTTTTTGTACCGATGCCTGGGCGGCGGCGTGTTTGCGCACAATAGCACGCATGTTTACATCCTCAATATCCATCAGGGTAGCACGGATCTGCCTTTCCGTTGCCTCCAATTGGGTGGCTGTTGTACCGGGAATTGTGATTTTACTAAACGCGGCGGTTAAACGCTCCACCGCTTCCCGTTCGCCGGTTTCAGTAATGTTATTTCGTTCCTTTAATAAGGATTGGCCGAATTTATCTGCCGATGCCTTATTCAGAGGAAGGGATTGCTCATCCAACACACGCCGCATCTCGCGGATGTAGCGCAGGGTTTCATAATTATCTTTTAATATTACCTGCGAGCTTTTTGCTATCTCGTTGATGTAAAATAACGAAAGCGCTCCAAAAAATATCACTACGGCAAATAAAAAGCCGAAGCCCAGCCGCAATTTGGTCTTTATCTTCATGACAGTATAACTAAGTCGGTTTCAGTAGTGGCTATCTTGTTCAACAACTGGTTAAATACGGTGGTACGCCATATCACCTGGAAAAGGCTGAGGTGGGGTTTGCCAATGCAAATGGTGGTAATCTCACGATCCTCGGCTACCTGCATAATGGTTTGGGTGATCTGGTCGCTTTTTATTTTCATCAATTCGGCACCCAGTTGGGTAGCCAGGTTAAAGTTATTGATCAGGTGGCGTTGTTTATCCAGTTTAATACGCTCCATGCTTTCGCCGCTGCTTTGCACATATAAAACTATCCACGGCGAACGGTAGTAGGATGCCAGCCTTGCCGTTTTACGTATCACCACCTTAGCGGTTTCGTGGTTTGATGATATGCAGGCCAAAAAGCGCTCGGGCCGCAGCTTGATCTGCTTGGGTACCTCAATATCAATCTTCCGCTCCAGGTGATGGGCAACCTCCTTCAGCGCCAGCTCCCGCAACTGCAATATCTTATCACTCCTGAAAAAGTTTTGCAGCGCCCGTTCTATCTTGCTTTTATCGTATATTTTACCGGCACGCAGGCGTTCAATCAACTCGTTGGCGGTAAGGTCAATATTTACTATTTCATCAGCCAGTTCCAAAACTTTGTCGGGTATGCGCTCGGTTATGGCAATGCCGGTAATGTCCTCGGCTTCCTCATTCAAACTCTCCAAGTGCTGAATATTTACTGCCGTTATCACGCTGATGCCGGCTTCTAAAATATCCATTACATCCTGCCAGCGCTTGCTGTTTTTGCTGCCCTCAATGTTGCTATGTGCCAGTTCATCTACAATAACCACCTCCGGGTGGCGGTTCAGTATGGCCTGCACGTCCATCTCGTCCAGCTCTTTACCCTTGTAAAAGGTATTACGGCGGGCAATCATCGGCAAGCCATCCAGCAGGGCATGGGTTTCGGCGCGGTTATGCGTTTCAATGTAACCAATTTGTATATCGATGCCGTTTTTTAGCAGCGCATGGGCTTCCTGAAGCATCCGGTAGGTTTTGCCCACACCGGCGCTCATGCCAATGTACACCTTTAGCTTGCCCCGCCTCGAGCGTTTTACCAGCTCGATGAATTCTTTTACCGAATTGTCGCTGTTTTGGTTATTACCGGCCATTACTATAGTTAACTGTTGTAAAAGTAAGCACCGGCAAGCCATTTTTAGCTTACCGGAGCATAAGTATTATGGTATTAAAATGATACCGCGAAGCTGGCCGTTACCAGTGAATTGTAGTTCACCAGTGCATCCTGCCGCGCAAAAATTTTGTCCTGGCTGCTATATACCTTTCCTTCAAGCCTGATAAGCGCGTTGGCTACCGGTGCATAATCAAAGTTCAGCGAGTAGCCGGTGGTTTTAAAGCCGTTTGGTGTGCCGGTGCTTATCAGCATTCCGTTTTTATCCTGGTAATATTCTACCCGCCCCGCAACGGCATATTTACCTGCAAACTGGTAACGTGCTATAGCTACCGGCGATATTACATGATTATAATCGTTACTTCCCTTTGCGGCTTGCTGTGTGCCATAATCAAACCCGGCGGTTATGCCGAATGCATTAGTAAGCTGGAATATGCCATAAAAATTATGGTAAAAGCGGCGTACCCTTACCGAGTCGGCACCTTCGGTACCCAGGTAGTTACTGTAATTCAGCGTGATTTTGTCGGTTGGTTTGTAATAAACCTGCACACCGCCGGCGGGTTTGCCATTGCCGTTTTGCCTGTTTATGCGTTGCCAGCCATTGAGGTATAAACCGGTAAGGGTAAGCTTACCACCGTTGGTGGTGTAGGTGAGTTTAGCGCCCGATTCATAATAAGGTGTATTTTCTGATGATATATTTCGGGTAAGCACCCAGCAATCTTTTGATATGGCACTTTCAAAACCGATGTGCGATAAAAAGATACCGCCATCAATCCACAGGTTAGCCGTTTTTGATAGTTTGATACCGGCATTCGCTTCAAATACATTCTTCAAAACGCCTTGCTCGGCGGCAAGATTGGCATTAGCATAAGTGCCCGCCATCAGGGCTATGTTGGCGCGCATGCTGCCATTATCATAATTCGCCTTAATAAAACCAAGGTTCAGGTTGGCCTCGTTATGGCGATTGTGCGAGTACACAAAACCCGGACGGTTATTATCGGCAGGTTTGTTAAAATCAAACCCGTAGTAAAGTTCTGCATAGCCGCTGATCGTAAGGTTGCTCGACTTTTTAACCGTGTCCTGAGCTTGTGCGGTTGCAACGCTGCCCAATAGACCGGCAGCAATCAATAAATTTTTCATGTACATAAAAAAAAATGGGTGTAAAAAGCCGCAGGGCAGGCAGGCACCTGCCTTGCAGCCGGATTATGTTTGGAGATGTAAGGCCCTTATTTTTTAAGTTGATCTAACGCTACGTTAAGTTTAAGCACATTTACAGTAGCCGGGCCGAATATGTGCTTTTCAGTATGCTGGTTAACCAACCGGGTTACTTGCTCTGCATTTAAACCACGGTTTTGAGCCACACGTTTTATTTGGATAGCGGCACCTTCAGGAGAGATGTCCGGGTCCAGGCCACTGCCTGAAGCGGTTACCATATCAGCAGGAATATCACCTTTTTTAAGGTAAGAGTGATATTTCAGTAGGGTATCCACACGGTCGCTTACCTGTTTCAGGTAGTCGGGGTTGGTTGGGCCTTTGTTTGAGCCTGCCGAACCGGCAGCATTGTAATCAACCGCCGACGGGCGGCCCCAAAAGTATTGAGGCTGATCGAATTTTTGACCTACGTTGGCATAGCCAACCACTTTTCCATTCACGGTAATGGTTTCGCCATTGCCCTTGCCTGCCGAAAATTTACTGACAAAGGCCACCAGCAACGGATATATTACGCAAAGCAATACAGTTAGCACAACGGTTAAGCGTATTGACTGTATGATGTATTTTTTCATCTTGAATGAGATTTGAACTTTTTAGTTTTTTTTAGCTTGATATTAAAAGCCTCCCCCTCGGGGAGGTTTGGAGGGGTGGGGTTTAGATAAACAGCCCGATCACCAGGTCAATCAGTTTAATCCCGATGAACGGTGCAACCACACCACCAAGTCCATAGATGAGCAGGTTGCGGCGCAGCAACGCGCTGGCACCAATCGGCTTATATTCCACACCCTTTAAAGCCAGTGGAATAAGCAGCGGGATAATGATCGCGTTAAAAATTACTGCCGATAGTATCGCGCTCTCCGGGCTGTGCAATTGCATAATATTAATGCTTTGCAATGCAGGTATCGAGGCGATGAATAAGGCCGGAACTATGGCGAAATACTTAGCTACGTCATTAGCTATGGAGAAGGTAGTAAGCGTACCGCGGGTGATCAGCAATTGCTTGCCTATCTCCACAATCTCGATCAGCTTGGTTGGGTCATTATCCAGGTCGACCATGTTACCGGCTTCTTTGGCGGCCTGGGTGCCGCTGTTCATGGCTACGCCAACATCAGCCTGGGCAAGGGCAGGGGCATCGTTTGTACCGTCGCCCATCATGGCTACAAGGCGGCCCTCCTGTTGCTCATGTTTAATGTAGTTCATTTTATCCTCTGGCTTGGCCTCGGCAATAAAATCATCCACACCGGCTTTCTCGGCAATAAATTTTGCCGTAAGCGGATTATCACCGGTTACCATTACCGTTTTAATACCCATTTTACGCAGGCGCTCAAACCGCTCGGCAATGCCGGTTTTAATAATATCCTGCAATTCAATAGTGCCCAGTATGCGGCCGTTTTGAGCGACTACAAGCGGCGTACCACCATTTGATGATACGGTTTTCACTCTTTCTTCAACATCCGCAGGTACCTTGTTGCCTGTGCGCTGTGCCATGTTACGCATGGAGTCAAACGCGCCTTTGCGTATCTCTAAACCATCAGGTGTGTTGATGCCGCTTGAGCGGGTTTCGGCTGTAAACTTGATGAACTCAGAATGCTCCGGCGCTTTAAGCGATATGCTCACTTTGCTTTGCGCCGCCAGTTCGACGATTGATTTACCCTCGGGCGTTTCATCAGCTAATGATGATAGTACAGCCGCTTTAATCAGGTCATCAGGCAATACATCAATGGCCGGCCAAAAGTGTGTAGCCTTACGGTTACCGATGGTGATGGTGCCTGTTTTATCCAGCAGTAATACGTCAATATCACCGGCTGTTTCAACCGCACGGCCCGATTTGGTGATCACGTTAGCACGCAACGCCCTGTCCATACCGGCAATGCCGATAGCTGATAGCAAACCACCAATGGTAGTCGGTATCAAACACACGAACAGCGATATCAGCGCGGCGATGGTGATAGGCGTGTTGGCATAGTTGGCAAAGGGTTTCAGCGTAACGCAAACGATGATAAATATCAGCGTAAAGCTGGCCAGCAAAATAGTAAGCGCTATTTCGTTAGGTGTTTTTTGGCGTGATGCGCCTTCAACCAGCGCGATCATCTTATCCAGAAAACTCTCACCCGGCTCGGTGGTTACGATCGCCTTTATCTTGTCAGACAGTACCTTAGTACCACCGGTAACAGATGATTTATCACCGCCAGCCTCACGGATAACCGGAGCAGACTCACCTGTGATGGCCGATTCGTCAATAGTCGCTAAGCCTTCAACTATCTCACCATCAGTCGGGATGGTGTCGCCCGGTTCGCAAACAAACAGGTCGCCTTTGCGCAGTTCGTTTGATGATTTGGTTGTTATCGAGCCATCTTTAGCTAAAACTTTAGCCGGAGTTTCCTCGCGGGTTTTACGCAGGCTGTCAGCCTGTGCCTTGCCGCGTGCTTCGGCAATGGCCTCGGCAAAGTTGGCAAACAGCAGGGTAAGCAGTAATATAATAAAGATGATAAAGTTGTAGGTGAACGAGCCCTGGTCGGTATGCGTAAAGCTGTAAAAGCTCATGTATGCCATAATCAAAGTGCCCACTTCAACAGTAAACATAACCGGATTGCGCAGCATGGCCTTCGGGTTAAGTTTTATAAAGGATTGTTTGAGGGCGGTTTGCACCAGCGCCGGCTCAAATAATTTATTGGATTGTGATTTCATTTTATCTCCTTTAAATCTCCTCCTAAAGACGAGACTTTAAATATGAATTGAGTTTTGTTTTTAAAAGCTTCCCCATTGGGAGGTTGGTGGGGTTTATTTGATCATCGAAAAGTATTCGGCAATTGGGCCAAGAGCCAGCGCCGGGAAGTACGACAGGGCATTAAGTACCAGTATAACAGCCAAGGTCATCAGGCCAAAGGTTACGGTATCTATTTTAAGTGTGCCGGCCGACTCAGGGATATATTTCTTTTTACCCAGTAAGCCTGCAATAGCCAGCGGGCCAATAATCGGCAAAAACCTGCCCAGGATCAGCACAAAGCCTGTCGCCACGTTCCAGAATATGTTGTTATCGCCCAAGCCCTCAAAGCCTGAACCATTGTTGGCATTGGCTGAGGTAAACTCGTACAGCATTTCTGAAAAGCCGTGGTAGCCGGGGTTGTTCAGCCAGTTGGCCGGTTTAACCGCCCAGTCGGCATCGCCATGATTATTAAATACGTAGGCTGCAATAGCTGTACCCGCCATTATCAGGAAAGGACTTAGCAAGGTAATCAGCGCGGCTATTTTTACTTCGCGTGCTTCAACCTTATGGCCCAAAAACTCAGGCGTACGTCCAACCATCAACCCGGAGATAAATACGGCTATTATCAGGTAGATAAAGTAGTTGAGTATGCCCACACCGCAACCTCCGAAGAAACCGTTGATCATCATGCCCAGCAACTGCCATGCGCCGGTAAGCGGCATGGTACTATCGTGCATACCATTTACTGATCCGGTTGATACGATGGTGGTCAGCGTGCTCCAGTAACCGGTAGCTAAGGGGCCAATGCGCACCTCCTTGCCTTCCATAGCGCCGGTGGCTTGTGTTATACCCATTTTGGTTAAGTTGGGATTGCCACCAAGTTCGCTGCTGATGGTCGGTATCATCAGCATAAACATGCCTGCCGTCATCACACCAAATATTATCCAACCCAATTTTTTACGGCGGATAAAGTAACCGAATGCCAGTATCATCGCCATCGGGATGATCATTTGCGATATGATCTCCGTCATGTTGGTGATGTAACTCGGGTTTTCCAGCGGGTGTGCCGAGTTGGCGCCATACCAGCCGCCACCGTTAGTACCCAGGTGTTTTATGGCGATCATTTGCGCTGCCGGGCCACGTGATACATTTAGAGTATCGCCCTGTAGGGATATAAACTGATCCTTACCCTCATAACTGGCGGTTGTGCCGTTAAAGGCTAAAACAATAGCCACTATAAAGGAAAGGGGTAATAATAAACGGGTGATGGATTTTATAAAAAACTCCCAAAAATTACCCAGGTTGGTAGTGGTTTTATCGCGAAACGCTTTAAATAGGCCAACTGCTGCCGCAATGCCTGTAGCAGCGCTGGTAAACATCAAAAACATTATGATGATCTGTTGGGTAAGGTAAGTTACACCGCTCTCGCCCGAGTAGTGCTGCAAATCGCAGTTTACCACAAAGCTAATGATAGTGTTAAAGGCGAGGTCAGGTGTCATGCCGGGGTTACCGTCGGGGTTAAAGGGGAGCTTGTCCTGAAACATCAGCACAAAAAAGCCATACACCAGCCATAGCAGGTTAATGGTAAGCATGGCCTTTAAAAACTGTTTCCAGTCCATTGGCTCACCGGGCCTGATGCCTGCTAACTTGAATAATCCGTTTTCGAGTGGTTTTAAAAAGTCAGTCCACACACGCTCGCCCGCGAACATTTTAGCCAGGTATTTACCCAGCGGTATCGCTATCAGCAGGGTGATCAAAAAGGAGGCGACAACGCCTAAAATTTCAGAGTTCATTTTTTGTCAGTTAAAATTTTTCGGGTTTCAGCAGCACGTATATCATGTAAATGAATACGGCAATGGAAATGATGAATAATGCGATCATAGTTTTCAGATTTTTTCGAACCAGTCAATTGATTTGTAGAATAGCCACATGCAAACAATCAGGGCTAACACGAGTAAAATGGGCATCATAGCTTTTTATGTTATTTGAAAGGCTATAGCCAAAGCGGATGCCATCGGAGAAGAATTTATATTAATATATTGATTTTCAACATTTTGATTAATTATCGAAAAATTGCCCACAAAAAAACCCTTCCAAAATGGAAGGGTCATTTTCAAAATGAAAGAGTAATAAAGCGTTAATTGAGCTGATAATTCCGCCGGATGATGCCTTTATGCGGGTAATTAAAAGCTTAGATAGGCTCCAGCCTTTGCTATCCCATCTGGGTCAAACGCTGTTAACTGCGGTATGCGCCCAAGTAGTTTTGCACCGGTATAATTGAGTATATAATCTTCGGACGAACTATCACTATCGCCATTAAATATAATACCCTCTATGGCGATATCATATTGCTTTAGTAAGGATATGGATAGCAGTGTATGGTTTATACTTCCCAGGTAATTTTGTGATACCAGTATAACCTTTGCATCAAGATGCTTAATCAGGTCGACAATTAAGTGATCTGCATTCAGCGGAACCATTAACCCGCCTGCACCTTCAATAACCAACTGATTGGTAGTTTGCGGTAGGAAAAATTTTTCTATGTCGATGGTTACATTATCCAGCGCGGCAGATTTATGCGGTGAATAGGGCTGTGTCAATCTATAAACTTCCGGGTGAAAAACGGTTATAGGGTTGCTAACCATTGCCTGCACTTTTAGGGTATCGCCGTCATCCAGGTCGCCGGATTGTATGGGTTTCCAGTAATCGGCTTTAAGCTTTTCAACCACAACGGCCGATGTGATGGTTTTGCCGATGCCGGTACCAATGCCGGTAATAAATAGGGGTTGCTTATCGCTCATGCAGAAATTTATTTATGGTGTCGGTAAGTAATAATATCTCATCCGGCGTATTGTAACTATGCAGACATATCCTGATACGTTCGCTGCCTTGTGGAACGGTGGGGCTCAAAATCGGGCGTACATCAATACCTTTTTGCTGCAGGACAGAGGCTATCTGCTTCGCCTTTTCGTTGCTTTTTAAGATGATGCACTGTATGGCGCTTTCACTCTCTATTAGTGGGAAAGCTTCATGCTTACTAATATTGTTTTTAAAGAGGGCTATATTATTCTGTAATGCAGATATAGCCACATCTGCATCGCCCAAAAACACATAAGCCATTTTTGTAGATGCCACCTGGTGGAAGGATGCCGCCGTTGTATAAATAAATGATCGCGCGAAGTTAATGAGATATCTACGCAGATCATCGCTCCCTAAAACTATGGCACCGTGGCAGCCCATGGCCTTACCAAAGGTGATCACCCTTGCAAACACCCGTTGATGTAAGCCAAGCTGCTGCACCAAACCTGTTTTATATAAGCCGATGGCATGAGCCTCGTCAACAATCACAGCAGCGTTATAAACATCTGCCAAATCAAGTATTTCAGTAATTGGCGCGGCATCGCCATCCATCGAGTAAATACTTTCGATACCGATAAATATAGTGCCTTTTGCTGCCTTGAGTTTGTTTTCTAAACTTTTTAGGTCGTTATGCTTAAAGGTATAACGGTTGGCGTTGCTTAGTCGTGCGCCGTCGATGATGGAGGCGTGCGCCAGTTCATCTAAAATAATGGTATCACCGCGTTGTGGGAGGGAAGAGAACAGCCCGATATTGGCATCATACCCCGAATTGAATAGCAACCCGGCCTCAGCTTCATGATACCCGGCTATGCTTGCCTCCAGTTGCTCCGTATATTCCAGGTTACCGGCTAACAAACGTGAGCCTGCGGAGCCGTTGTGGCTTTCGGGGTACGCTGCAATTTCTTCGGCTATTTTCTGTTTCAGTTTTGGCGACCGGGCAAAACCCAGGTAATCGTTCGAGCAAAAGTCGATCAGGTCATTTTCGGGTTTCAGGGTACGGTAGTTACCGGCCTGTTGCCTGTCCGCCAATCGTTGTTGTATAAAATCTGCCGCCGGTTTCAAAATACAATGATGTTTGGGCAAAAATAAAAAAAGCGGCCGATAGCCGCTTTCGTATTTCTGTAATAAAATGGCAAGCTTACTTGCCGCCGCCATTTTGGCGCATACGGTTCATGCGTTCCTGCTGCATTTTGTCAAACTCGGCAGCTTGCTCGGTAGTTAACACCGCTTTAACCTGCTTGTTGGTTGAGTCCATTAACGGGCGCATTGAGCTGCGGAAATCGCCACCGGCTTTGCGGATGCTATCCATTTTGGTAAACTGTGTTTTATAGATGGCCGTTACCTTGGCAGTTTGGTCATCGTTCAGTTTTAGCTGGGTTTGCAATTGCTTCGCCCTGTCTTCCGGATTAAACCTTCTGCCGCCGCCCTGGGCGTGGCTCACTGCTGCTATTCCTAAGAACAGGCAGCACATTAACAAAAATTTTTTCATCGTTTTTAAGTTGTGTTACAGATGCTTGGATAAATGTAGCTCCAAATAGTTTAGTTGCATCCGTGTAACTTAATTGTTGCCTTGCAGCTTTGAAATGGAGCGCTGCATCTGCGCCATCATGCTGGTCAGGCTCTCCATAGTAGGCTCGGGTGTTGGCTGCGGCAGTTGGGTTGATATGTAACCTTTGGCCATCCAAATTTCCAGCACATCCTCACCGCTTATTTCGTACGGCTCATAAACGGGGTTGTCTGATATCAATTTCAGCTTTTTGTTATCCCTAAATTTATTGCCGATTCGTTTATAAACCACGCCATCGTTTTTAGAGATCACTACGTAAGTTTCGCCAGGTTTAACCTCAGCCCAGTTATCAACATACTGACCTATAATAATAGCGCCTGATGGCAAAGGCAGCATGGAATCGCCTTTGATCTCAAACGCACGGTAAGTGCCCTGGTTAAACATCGGCAGGTAGAACTTGGGTAATTGTGCGACATATTCCGGATCGGCATAACCATTTAAATAACCCGCGCTGGCTTTCATCGGTACCAGTTCGATGTTCTCGTTGTCATCCTTATCAACCGATATGCTAAGCACCCTCAAATTGGCCGGGTTGCCCTTTGGTTTTGGCGCCCATTTGTCATCAATTGTTTCATTTATAAAATCATCAATACTAATCTCAAAAAATGATGCTATAGTTTTTAGCAAATCGTATTTTGGTTCGGCACGCTGCTCCTCATACGCGCCGACCAGCGAGCGTTTTATACCTATTTGATCTGCAAACTGTTGCTGTGTAAGACCTTTCTTTTTTCGGAGGTATTTAATATTTGATGAAATAATTGACATAAAATTTGGATTTACTAAAATTGTTAGTATTTTTATGCTCATAAAATTAGTAATTATTTTTTAAACAGCAAATTTTATTCTCATGAAACGCTATATTTATATAATAACCGACCGTAACCGCAACAATCTACACGTAGGCCTTTGTGCTGATTTGCTAAAAACACTGGATTTTTACAAACAGATGCCAACCCTGTTTTTTGACAGCGCACAGCAGTTAAGCCGCCTGGTTTATTTTGAGGAGATCAATTCAGAGGAACAGGCTATGGAACGGTTTAAATATGTAAGCACTTTTACCCGCCCGCAAAAAGAGAAGATGATAAGAGCGGTAAATAAGGAGTGGATTGACTTGACAATCGGCCTGAACCTGGAGCATAATATGCGCCAAAGGCCGCAAATGCGTCCATCGTTAGGTAGCTCACGCCGTTCGGCCGTTACCTTTTAATATATACCAAACCGCTCAGCTTGCTATTTAATAGCATTTAGCGAAATAGGTAAGCTTACAGATAAAGCAGCTGTAAGCGTATGAAGCACCCCGTTGCTGGTTAAAATATCATATCTGCTGATAATGGTTTGCAAACCGTAAGTGTCAGTAAGTACAACGTTACGGTTGGTGTTTACCTTCGCATATAGTGTGATTGGCGCTATGGTAGTTAATTTAGCCTGCCCATTACCCGCATTTATCAACCTTGAAATATTTGCTGAGGTAAGTTTTCCTTGCATTATATAACCTTTGACGTAATTAACAAGCGCAGCCTTGTTTTCGGGCTTGCGCAATGTATCCAATATCCCGGCAGCTAAACCATCAAAAGCCTTATTAGTAGGCGCCAAAACTGTTAACGGGTTAGTAGCGGAAAAACTGTTTTTCAACCCCGCGGCATCTATCAAACTAACAAATACCGAAAAATTGGCCGCGCCTTTTAAATTATCGTAAGCGTTTTTGTTGGATGCCATCACGCTACCTTCAACGCTTTTTGACGTAATTGCAGGTGTTTGCGCCCGGGTAGCTTGTAACGAAACAAATACTAATAAAAAAGAGAGCAGTTTAAACCGCATAAATAATAAGCTATACATACACTTAATAACTACCAGCCCGGTGTAAAGTTGAAACCAAACACGGGTTTTTTAACATCGGTACGGTTAAACGGTATTGCAAAATAAGGCTCCAGTATCAGCGCGCCAAAAAGGTTTACACGTAGCGATATCCCCGCACTTAATGCCGGCACGCGCTGGTTGTTATTATACAAAGGCGCGTTTAGGTCCTGATAGGTGTTTCCGTTAGGATCAAGCACCGGTTGGCCTGCTTCATCCCTTAAAACATCGTATCCTAAAAAGTCAGGGCCCTTTTGAAACTTGATCTGGTTCCCCGCGTTCCAGGCCAAACCGGCATCAAAAAACAGGTTGAGATCAGTAAATAGGAAGTTGGATTTAATCTGTGCCAATTTTTCCGGACCGGTAAATGGCAGTCTTATCTCAAAATTAGCCACCGCTATACGGCTACCCGAAAGCTGATTAAACCCGAAACCGTTGCTCGGCAGCCTGTCGGCATTGTAAAAGCTCTGCGATTCGTAACCACGTATCAGGAATGGATAACCTACATACAACGGATATAAATTATTTTCACCAAAGCGGCCTGTGCCGTATAAACGACCGGCGAAGGTAACCGGTGCTATCCGGATGTATTTACGTAGATCAATAGTAGGAGCGAAGAACTTGTAGGTACCAAACACATATTGCGCCTCGATGTGGTATCTAAATCCGTTTAACGGAGCGGTTACACCAAAAAATGAATTGTCGCCAATCAGCGCCACGCTTGAGTTTACAAGTGCAAAAGAGTTAAGGTTAAATCCAAAATTTAAGTTATCAACCTCAGAATTTGGGACTTTTTTACGGTTAAAATCGTAATAATATAGTTGAGACGTAGCAGTATCAATTACATAAGTATTGCGGTAGCGGTCAGTACGATAGGTATTGTACGAGGCACCTAAACCAAACTGAACACGGTTTATACGTGAAATAGGGTATGAGGTGAAAAGGTTAACCGCATCCTCAAAGTTGCGGATGATATAACTGTCCTCGTTATAAACTCTTTCTTGCCTGCCATTTATTTCCTGTGTGCCTACTGATGTATTGTAGAAACCAAACTGGTAAGGTATATGCGATACGCTGATGCCTTTATCCCAACGCCCTTTTTGGTTAATGTAAGCTACCTGCGCACCAAAATCGTAAATCTGGCCATTTACCGAGGCCGCCGCGTATAACTGGTTTTGCCCCAGTATATCACTAAATACACCCTGTATGCCGCTTGAAAGGCCGGTGCCATAAAAACTGTTTACACCTATGCCTACGCCGCTGCTGGCTAACGCATCCAGTTTGAACATTGGTTTGTAAGGCGCACTCTTAATAGAATCAGTACGCAGACGCGGATAGGCCAAAAAGTTATTAAGATTTGAGTTAATCAGGTCAACACCTACTGAGCGTGGCGGTGGTAACATACCTGCCGTAAAGTCTACTGTACCGCTTTGTACCGTTTCGGGCTTAAAGTCGGTAGCCTTGGCGTTATATAAGGTATACTTTTGCGCGCGATAGTACGAGTAAACAATATCGTCATCATTAGACACACTCAGCGCAGGCGAAAATTCGGTAATGCCGCTGATTCCGGTAAAATAATTGGTAAGTCGCTCGGTTTTGCCGGTAGCCAACTCATAGCTGTACAGGTTGCGAAAACCATCCTGATTTGACAGGAAGTAGATTTTGCTGCCATCAGCCGAGTATTGCGGATTCAGATTGTTAGCCCCATCAAATACTTTAATATCTGTTACCTTACCGGTGGCCAGGTCAAGTTCAGCCAGGTTGAAAGGAATATCCTGCGCGGTACGTTTGTCGTAAGTGGTACGGTCGCTACTAAAGATGATCTTCTTGCCGTCCTTAGAGTAGCTTGGCTGATAGTCGGAATATTTATCGTTTGTGAGCTGCGTTACTTTTTTAGTATCAAAATTATAAGAATACAAGTCGCCCTGGCCCTCATACAATCCCTGAAAAACTACGTTTTTGCCATCCGGTGACCATGACAGGTTACTGAATTGCTCCGCTTTGCCCATCGGGATGTTATGCCGCATGCGTCCGCTTGGCACATCTATTACCACCATTTGGTTATGGCCTTTATTAAATACGCTGAACGCGAACTGCTTGCCATCCGGCGACCATGCGCCTGCCGACTCTATAAAGTTAAATTCATCAATGTGTGTGTTCGATATTTTGCTCGTTAGCTTCTTGATGATCTTACCCGTCTTGGCATCAGCTAAAAAGAGGTCGATACTGAACAGATCCTTTGATGAAAGGAAGGTGATATATTTGCCATCCGGACTAACACTTGGCGCAACATTCATTTCGCTGCCATTCTTATTGTCAATCACCTTAAAACCAATAGTCTTTTGAGCGGTGTCTTTCAACATTGGTTTATAGGTCGACTCAATAGAATTTTTCCACAAGGTGGAAAGCGTTTTGTCATCATACCCAAATGTTCGCCTGATGCCATACTGCAAGCCAAAACGTGCCGTGTTTTTAAAGAAAGGCACGATCACCGTATCGCCATAAGTAGAGCCAATGAACGACCAGAATGCCTCGCCATACCGGTAAGGGAAGTATTTGTTGCTCTCGGTCAGATCTTTTACCGTCGGGATGTCTTTATTCAGGTAAGCATCGCGCATCCACATAGCAGTGTAAGCGTCTTTTTTACCAATTGAAAGATATTCTGCCATACCCTCGATCATCCACAGCGGTATATTGTTCAGGTTTTCATAGCTGGTTGAATCCTTGCCTAACAAAATATGGTATTGAAACGCGTGCACCAGCTCATGGCCTAAAACGTGGCGCGTGGTGTGGTTGGTTTCCATGATAGGCATTACCACGCGGTTTTTTAAACCTTCGGTGACACCGCCGGTACCCACACTTATTTCGCCATCAATAGCAGTAGTTTGTTGAAAATCAGGGTGATTATTATAAATGATTATCGGGTTAGGGCGGTTGAACGTATCTCTGAAAACCTGCTGGTGAAGCGTATACCAAAGCTCATTCTCCTGCGCAAAACGGCGTATCAGGCTATCATTCTTCATGTAATAGTAGATATCAAAGTGCGGCGTTTTGTACACCTTGAAATCGAGCTTTTTGTAACGCACTTTATTTTGACCGAAGTACTGCGCCTTGCTTTGCTGCGGGTTTAATAGTGCTATAGTTAACACACCTAAAAGCGCGAATATATATCTGGCTGATTTGCCGGTGAAAATGCAAGTGTAAAGTTTGTTCATAAATGCTGTGATAGAATGAAGCTAATTTACTCAAATTAAGGTTTAAGCGTATGCAATAATATTATTGGCCCGGAGGCGGCGTTTCACCACCTTCAGGGTTATCAGGCAGGGTAAGTGTTGGCTCTGTGGCTGTGCTATCAGTGCTTACTTCTGTACTGTCGGTAGCCGCGGTATCAACCCTTATCCGTGGCGACGGGCACATGTATTGCTTGGTGATTTTAACCCATGGTTTTGGGAACGGACCTTCGGTATAACCTGATTTCGGATCGGCGTAAACCATCTCCATAAACTTGCCGAAAATTGGCAGCGCCGTGCGCGAGCCTTCGCCGGTTTCTGATGTTTTAAAGTGTACGCTACGGTCATCAGCGCCTACCCAAACACCGGTAACCAGGTCTTTGGTGATGCCCATATACCAGCCGTCCACATAGTCTGACGAGGTGCCGGTTTTGCCGCCAATCTGGTTGTTCTTTTTCCATAGATCGTACTCCCAAAGCGCCTGTGATGTACCGCCCGGTTCTTCCATACCACCCCTGAACATATAGAGCATCAGCCAAGCGGTTTCTTCGCTTATAACGCGTTCTTTTTTCAGTTCAAATTCTTCAATAACATTCCCTTGGTGATCGGTAATGCGGGTTACCAGCAGCGGATCAAGTTTTTCGCCTTTGTTTAAAAACGTACTGTAGGCACGTACCATTTCATATACTGATACATCGTTTGATCCTAATGACACCGACGGTACTGATTTCAGATAGCTTTCAATACCGCATTTGTGCGCGTACTCAACTACCTTGTCCCAACCAACTTCCTCGGTTAACTGCGCGGTGATAGAGTTTACAGATTTACCCATAGCCCAGCGTAACGACATTTCGCGATACGAGAAATTAAAGTCGGCGTTGTTAGGCGACCATTCTTCGTCTTTGCCCTCATCCTTATAACGAATGGTAACCGGTTTATCGGTAAACTTATCGCAAGGCGTAAAGCCATTATCCAAAGCGGTTAGGTAAGCGAAAGGCTTAAAGGTTGAGCCGGCCTGGCGTTTAGCCTGTTTTACGTGATCGTAATTAAAGTATTTATAATCTATACCGCCCACCCAAACTTTTATTTTGCCGGTTGCCGGTTCAAGCGACATCATGCCGGTATTCAATATCCGGGCATAATATTTTATGGAGTCGATGCTTGAAAAGGTGGTATCCTGATCGCCTTTCCAAGTAAAAACACGCATCCTTTTCTTCGTGTTAAAGTATTCCTGAATTTTGGTGGTATCACCATTATATTTCTTTTTCAGGATGCTGTAAATAGGGAGGCGTTGTTCAGATTTCAGTATAAAATCCTTGATCTCGTTGCCTTTCGAATCGCGCCAGGGGTTTTGTTTACCCCACACGTTATTAAAGCGGCGCTGTAACGATTTCATTTTATCAGCCACCGCTTCTTCGGCATATTTTTGCAGGCGCGAGTCGATGGTAGTGTATATTTTCAAGCCATCCTCGTACAGATTGTAGTCGTTATCCTTACACCATTTATCCAGCCATTTTTCAACCGCGCGTCGCAGGTAAGAGTCGCCATGCGAATCCTGATCAACATAACTCAAATCAAGTTTCATCGGCTCTTTGCTGTAACGCTGCTGCTCGGCCTCGCTGATGAAATTATTTTTGCGCATCTGGCTCAATACCACGTTACGGCGCTCGGTTGATTTCTCAGGGTTACGTATCGGGTTGTAGGTTGATGTTGCCTTAAGCATACCGATCAAGGTAGCTGCCTGAGCAGGGTTAACATCATCCGGCTGCTCATTAAAATATTTCAAGGTAGCCGTTTTTATACCGAAGGAATTGTTACCGAAGGGTACGGTATTAAAATACATGGTAAGTATTTGCTGCTTGGTATACAGGTGCTCTATCTTGTAAGCGGTAAGCCACTCCTTAAATTTATAAATAACGGTACCCAGGCCCGGAACGCGGCTCAATACGCCCCGCGCTTTCTTTTTACGGGTGCTGAACAGGTTTTTTGCCAACTGCTGCGTAATGGTACTGCCGCCGCGACGATCACCTTGAGCTGTTGATACCATACTGCTGAAAAATGACAGAAAATCGACACCGCCATGGCTGTAAAAACGTGAATCCTCGGTAGCTACAAGTGCATTGATCAGGTTAGGGGAGATGTTCTTATAGTCGACAGGCGAGCGGTTCTCTTTGTAAAACTGACCGATGAGTTTACCATCAGCCGTATAAACTTCTGATCCTACCGAAAGCACAGGGGTTTTTATGTCCTCCATGTCAGGCGAATAGCCAAACAGCCACAAAAAGTTAAGTTCGATGGCGCAGAAAAAGATAATTACAAAATATATAAATATAACAAGATAGCGCAGGACGCGGTACTTAATGCGTTTGAACATTTGGTAAAGATGTAAAATTATGAAGCTAAATCATAACGGGATAACAAAATTTAACAACGTAAACCCAGGCGGTAAATTTTATAAAATGCAATTTATTTTTGTGGCGAAACGCTTGTTTGCAGTTGTTTTGATGTAGGTTTTTCCAGATCCTGCATAAAAAGTTTATTGGCCATTACGCCCGTAAACACTTCAAAATCGTCGCCTTTAGCTATATCGCTATAGGTAAGATATAACTTGTTGTAGCCGCTCTTGTCGAGGTTCATGCCTTGTAGGTAAAAGTTCTTACGGGTAATAGCCGTACCGCCGTTTACAACGCTGAATTGTTTGCCGTTAGGCAGGCTGATGGTTGCTTTATCAAATTGAGGCAAACCAATAAAATATTGTCCGCCAGGCACCACGCTGTAAAAACCGAGGCTATTGGTAATATACCAAGCCGATATCTGGCCATTATAATCGTTACCGCTCAGGCCCGATGCTTCAGGTGCATAAAGCTGATTAATGATACGATTGATGTAGCTCTGCGTTTTTTGAGAGTTATCAGTAAAAGCGTACAGGTAGGGGATAAAATTATTGTACAGGTAAGCCACGCTGTACTGCCCTGTAAAACCTTCAATATACACAGGGTGCTCCGTCAATGTGCCAAAAAAACCGTCAAGCTTTTCCTCAAAAGCATCTTTGCCCCCCATCATTTCTAAAAGCGCTTCCTCATCATGAGGTGCCATAAAAAGGTATTGCCAGGCATTGCCGCGCTCATAGGCAACGGTGTCAACCGGCTTAAAGGGTTCCTGAAATTTATTGCCCGTTTTAGCCTGAAAGAAACCCGTTTTAGAATTGAACAGATTTTTCCATGATGAAGCCAATTTATAGTGCTCATCAGTTTCTAGGCTTTTATTCAAAGCTTTAGCCATTTGCGCTGCAAGCCAGTTATAATAACTGTAAAATAATGTTTTACTTACCGATAAAGGCTTGTCGCCCTGTATAAATCCCTGTTGCTTTAGGCCCTCATTATTTAACGCGTTGAGCGATGAACGAAGCTTTTGGTATGCACGATCTGCATCGAAACCTTTAATGCCTTTTGCAGTAGCATCTACAATAAGCTCGTTAAAAGCGAGGTTGGTGTTGTTGCCGCTCCCGTCAAGATAACTCTTGATAAAATCAACGGTGCGCTTCGGGTCTGTAAGCGTTATTAACTGGTAGCGCGAACCAAAGGTGTTTATAGGAGTAACATCATAATAGGTATAGCCCTCGCTTTTAGCGGTTTTATTATCAGTAGTAATGTAGGTACCATCAGCATCACCTGCTACATTTGGCGTAAGCATGGTGTGATACATAGCCGTGTAAAATACATTTTGCTTTAAAGCCGCAAAATCGGGGAGCTTTACCACCTTAGGCGATGGCCTGCCATATGGATTGTACGTTGCGGGCGCTGCGTCTTCCACGCGTGGTACTGGTGGAGCGCCGCCCGTTACTTCCATTTTACTGAGTTCTTCTGTCCATGTGGATTTGGCCGCTTTTTGTATCTTACGATAATCAAAATCAGGTATTTCTGCATCCAGATTTTTTAAAGCACCGGCCGTGCTAACATGCGATAGTCCCGTGCGGATAGCTACTTCTCCCGGATCGTCAAATTGCACATAGAGTTTCACATCAGTACCTGATGCTTTTTTCTGCCCGGCCTGTAATGCGCCGTTTAGGGCGATACCATAAGTTTTAAAGGGCTTTGAAAATTTGGCGTAGAAATATGTGTTTCTTTTATTACCATCCGTGCCTGATGTGCGTAACCCACGCAGTTCATGGTCGTTTATAATTTCAACTTCACTGTTGATTATGTTACCACCATACTGTAGGTCAATAATCACGTTGGCCTTCGGCGCAGCAGGGAAATCATACACCTGTAAGCCGGCTCGGGTAGTAGCGGTGAGTTCAACCTCTGTTTTATTATTAAAAGTAACGTTGTAATAACCTACAGAAGCCTTTTCATATTTTTTTTTGAAAGACGCTCCTCGCTTGACCTGACTCAGTTCGGGGGCGCCAATTGTAGGCATAAATAATATCTCGCTATGAGGAATTCCTGATGCATCCGCGTAAACGGCATGAGTAAAGCCGTGTATGGTACTGTCGGTATAAAGGTAGCCATCCGGCGCCGTACCGGTTACCGGGGTGAGTAGCACCATACCATAAGGTGTTGCCGCGCCAGGATAGGAGTGACCGCTGCCGGCCGTCCCGATAAATGTATTTACTAAAGGTGCATGATCCTTCTTTTTTTGTGCCGATGCATTTACGGTTATAAAATATAACATCGCCATCAGGCATGCACTGCTGTATATAAACTTCATGAAGATTGTTGTAGAATTTACCGTTCTAATCAACGCAAAATAAAGCGTTTATTTTGTTGATACGTAAATAAAAACAGTTTACGCTACACTATTGACGAAAGTTTTATTAGTGCTGCTATTTAGTTAATAGTAAAACTATCCGCATCCTTTAAAAATGGTAAAGCACGGCGAGTTTTCTCCAGTTCAATAGCGGCAATGGTGAAGGTATAAAGATCTTCTTCGTCGCGTTTGTAATAAATAACCTTTCCGTTCGGGTCAATACAGGTTGAATCGCCTGAATGGTACACTTCATTACCATCATGTCCAACACGGTTAACGGCCACTACATAGCTTTGGTTCTCCACCGCGCGGGCCGGTATAAGCGTGCGCCAATGTAAAGCGCGGCGTTCGGGCCAGTTGGCTACAATCAACAGCAAATCATACTCGCCGTTAACATTACGCTGCCATACCGGGAAACGCAGGTCGTAGCAAATCATCGGGCAAACGTTCCAGCCCTTAAGTTCAACTATCAGGCGTTTATTGCCGGCGGTAAATTTTTCGTGTTCTTTGCCAAGTGCAAACAAGTGGCGCTTATCATAATGCTCATGGCTGCCGTCCGGGCGCATCCATATCAGGCGGTTGTAGTACTTGCCGTCTTCCTTAATAATCAGGCTGCCGGTTATCACACAATCAAACTTTTTGGCTGTTGCCGCCATCCACTGCATGGTTTTACCTTCCATTTCTTCTGCCAGCGGCTCAACGTTCATGGTAAACCCGGTGTTGAACATCTCGGGCAGCACAATCAGGTCCGTTTTTTCACGTATGTTTGATAATCGCAAACTGATGTTCTGCAAATTTTTATCGGCGTTTTCCCAAAAAAGGTATCCTTGGAATACAGTGATCTTCAGATTATCCATAGGCAAGTATAGCTTAGCTCAAAGGCTAAATATTATTGCAATGTGTTAAAATTTATTTAAACTTTAATTAACCTATCAACGGCTTTATCTAAAGTTTCTTGTGTTTTGGCGAAACAAAAGCGAATCACCTTAAAGTCGGTGCCTTTGCTGTAAAAGGCAGAAGTAGGTATGGCCGCTACCCCGAATTCACGGGTTAAACGGATCACGAAATCCGTATCTTTTTCGTCGCTTATCGCATCATAAAATGCTGACTGAAAGTACGATCCCTCGCAAGGCAATAGCTTAAACCTACTTTGCTCCAGCCCGGCGCGGAAATGATCGCGCTTTTGCTGAAAAAACCCCGGCAAATAATTGTAATGCTCTTCGTTTTTCAAATACTCGGCCGCTGCAAATTGCATTGGCGTATTTACGCTGAATACCAAAAACTGGTGTATCTTCCTGAATTCACGCATCAAATAGGCCGGGGCAATACAATAACCCAGCTTCCAACCGGTAACATGAAATGTTTTGCCCAGCGATGCCACGATAAAGCTACGATCGCGCAATTCGGCATAGCGTGCCATGCTTTCATGGGTGCGTCCGTCAAATATTAAATGCTCATAAACTTCATCACTTAAAATAAAAATATCCCGGCTGTTAATGATACTGATGAGTTGATCAATATCTTCCTTACGCAGCATGGTAGCGGTAGGATTATGCGGCGAGTTGAGGATGATCATCCTTGTGCGGTTGGTGATCAGTCTTTTTACCATTTCCCAGTTTATGCGGTAATCAGGTGGTTCAAGTTGTAATGATTTCACCAATCCGCCCATCATGCGTACTGCCGGGGCGTAAGCATCATAAGCCGGTTCGAAAATAATTACCTCATCATTGGGGTTTACCACGGTACTTATAGCGGTGTAAATGGCTTGTGTGCCGCCCGCGGTTACGGTGATTTCGGTTTCAGGGTCGTAAACAGCACCGTAAAGTTTTTCAGTCTTGTCGGCAATTACCTCACGCAAGCTCATTAAACCAGCCATCGGGGCGTACTGGTTGTGGCCATGCTGCATAGCCTGGCTAACCAACTCTTTCAATTCGGCAGGGCAATCATAGTCCGGAAAGCCTTGCGACAAATTAATAGCGCCCAACTCGGCAGCCAATGCCGACATGGTAGTAAATATAGTAGTGCCCGTTTGCGGTAGTTTTGATATTATAGGTATCATCAAGGGCTAAAATACCGCAATAAGTAATTTGTTTACTATTTGTTGAAAAATAGGGTGTTTATTTTACACACACCCGCTGGTCAATTTAAGCCGTAATAAGCAAATTGCCGCTGCAACATACCCGGGGAATATTTCAGCTTTAATGTTTAATAACTACTTTAGTGGTATGAAGTATGTTAAACTTTTAGCAGCCGTTGCCATGGCTGCAATCATTATATCATGCCAGCAAAAGGGCAAAAAAAACGATGTGCCCGTTGTTGGTTTTGTTGATGCTTTTGAGGATGCTACTATAGCGCAGGCGCGTACCGGTTTTACCGATGCACTTAAAAAGGGTGGCTTTAGTGAAGATGCCCATACCCTGAAAATAGAATATCGGAATGCACAGAATGATATACCACAGTTAACGCAAATTGTAAATTATTTTGTTAGCGAACCTGTGGATGTGCTGGCGACCTCAACCACGCTGTCAACCGTAACAGCTTTGCAAAAAAGCAAAACCATCCCGGTATTTGCCATGGTTTCACCTGTGCCTGAGCGCATGAAGGTGCTTGATGCGAGTGGAAAAGCGCCGGCAAACCTGTTCGGCGCGTTGGAAGATCTGAATTATATCGACACTTCATTTTCCATCATCCCGCACATACTAAAACCTAAAACAGGAGCGAAGCTGGTTGTCGGCATGATCTATAACCAATCCGAACCGCAATCGGCAGATGCAATGGAGCGCATAAAAGGGCTGGCTACTAAACTAAATGTTAATTTAGTGGCGTTGCCGCTCAATAATTCGTCGGAAGCATCGCTGGTAACACAATCATTGCTGGCTAAAAATATCGACGCTTTCTTTGCAAACCCGGATAATACAGTATTTGCTGCATTCGAGACTATAAAAAAGAATTGCGATGCCAAAAATGTACCGATATTTACCAGCGAGGCTGGTTTAGTACAACGCGGCGCGGTAGCAGCTTTCGGGGCCGATATTTACCAATGGGGATACCAGGCAGGTGAGCAGGCCGTACAATACCTTAAAACACATAAAACCGATGGTCTGAAACCAGAATTGGTGAAAGTCAGGAAACGGGTGTATAATGCCGAAGTAACCGCAAAGTATAAACTAACGCTACCATCAAATTTCGAAGCAATAAAATAATGGACTTTTACCTTACCGCTTTATTACAGGGTTTGTGTTTTGCGGGTATTGCGCTGGGTATCTACATCTCCATGAAGATATTTAACATACCGGATATCACTACAGACGGTAGTTATACCCTCGGCGGTGTGGTTACGGCGTTGCTATTAACCCATCAGCAACCGGTGTATATTGTTTTACCTGCGGTGATATTGGCCGGAGCTTTAGCCGGTGCCATAACTGGATTGATACATACACGTTTGAAGGTGCATCCACTGTTATCTGGTATATTGGTAACCTATTCACTTTATTCAATAAATCTAACCTTAATGGGGCGATCAAACATTCCATTAATAGGCGTTAAAAGCTTATTTGATAAGTTGCATTTGATGGTCGATCCTAATCAAAACACAGGCGTTATATTGTTGCTGATTGTGTTGTTGATCACCTTACTGATCGGTTATTTGCTAAAAACAGATTTTGGTTTAGCTATGCGCGCCACAGGTAATAGCGAAACCATGATACGCGCACTTGGCGTAAATACTAATAATATGAAGATTGCCGGGCTTGCGCTGGCTAACGGACTGATTGCTCTCAGCGGCTACCTCATGACCCAGTTTCAGGGTTTTGCAGATATTAATATGGGTATAGGCATTGTAATAACAGGGCTTGGTTCTGTCATCATAGCCGAAACAATTATCAATTGGCTGCGCATTACTTCGGCATGGTTGAGTCTGGTGTTGGTAATAGCCGGTGCAATCGCTTTCCAAATGGTGTTGGCCATTACGCTTAGTATTGGCGTTGACGCCAATCTGCTCAAATTAGTTACCGCTGTATTCGTATTATTAATAGTAAGCCTGCCCCGTTTATCTTTTAGCAGAAATTCATGATAGCGCTTAATTCAGTACATAAAATTTTTAACAAGGGTAAGGCGAGTGCGGTAACTGCTATTAACAATTTGTCGCTTAACATAAACTCGGGCGAGTTTGTAATTATTATTGGGGCTAACGGTTCAGGCAAAACTACCTTGCTCAACCTGGTGGCCGGCAGTATTTATGCCGATGAGGGTACTATACAAATTGGCGGCAATGATGTTACCCGCATGGCAGACCATCAGCGCAGTAAGTGGGTAGCACGCGTTTTCCAAAACCCGCTGAGTGGTACTGCACCCGATCTAAGTATAATAGATAATTTCCGACTGGCTGCCATTCGTACCAAGCATAAGAGATTTTCAGTCGGCGTAAATGCGGATTTCAGGGAAAAAGTAAAAGAACACATCACTACTTTAGGCATGGGGCTTGAAAATAAATTAGAGCAACCTATGGGCACACTCTCCGGGGGCCAGCGCCAGGCGCTTACTTTGTTGATGAGCGTTATGGACAGCTGCAAGGTATTATTGCTGGATGAACCCACGGCGGCGCTTGACCCACGATCAGCAGAGGTGGTTATGCGCACGGCTGATAAGCTTATCCATGATTTCAATCTCACTGCAATACTGATCACGCATAATTTAAAGGACGCTTTCCAGTACGGTACCAGGCTTATTCAGATGAATGAGGGCAATACTTTACGTGATATTTCAGCAGAGGATAAGAAGGCGCTAACTCAAAACGACATATTTAACTGGTTTTCGTAAGCGTTAAAAAATTTGGCAAAGTTATTGTATCTGTCTGATTGCTATGAAGAACAATGATTTTGTAACGATAAACGACGCTTACCAGCTGGTAAAAGGCGCAAAGATAAAAGGCAAAAAACAGGATGAGGTTTTTGAGCTAGGCCATTACGATCCGAACAAACGTAGCTACACCGTTTACCCTTTTGAAGAAGGGGTTATGTATAAGGATTTTAGCGTGATGGTATCTGAAAATGAGCTTAAAAATAATTACCTGATAGAAGCGGTTAAAAGTAAAGCGATTGATGCAGGTATAGTAAATACTGCTGAATTGTTTGCGGATATAAATAATCTTAAGAGTGCCTGATTTTTCAGCACTTTAAAAGTTTGTCACCCGGTGCTGTTGCCGGACGGTGTTTGTTGAGAGCGTGTTGTGATTGAGGGATGATCCGGCAAGCGCTGGTGACATTGTAACTGTTTGCGATTGTTGAATGCGATAACGAGGGGAGAGAGCAGGTGAGGTTGATAAATGTAGATGATTATGAGGATATGCTGATAAGTAAATCGCAAACCATAAGAAAAGGCGCCCAATGGAGCGCCTTTTCAATATCATATAATGTCGAATAAACTACCTTAAACCGAAAAGCTTTCGCCACAACCGCAGGTGCGGGTAGCATTAGGATTATGGAAGTTGAAACCTTTTCCGTTCAAGCCGTCCGAAAAATCAAGTTCAGTACCGGCCAGGTATAAAAACGATTTCATATCCAGGGCCATGCGTACTCCCTTATCTTCAAAAAACTGATCGCCCTTTTTCTCTTCGTTATCAAAATCAAGGTTATATGACAGGCCTGAGCAGCCGCCACCCTGAACCGATACACGCAGGAAATACGAAGCATCAAGCCCGGCATCCTGCATCAGGTTATCAATTTTGCTTTTAGCTTTATCTGTTACGGTTACCATAGTCAGTTGTTAGTAGTCAACAGTGAGTTTGTCACATAATTCGAATAGCGAAAGGTTTAGTATTGCTACTCACCATTCACTATCCACCACTCACTCAATTAGTGGTGTGATTTTTCTAATTCAATTGGCTCTAAGCCGTTTTTAACGCGGTAATCATTAATAGCGGCTTTAATAGCGTCCTCAGCCAAAACTGAGCAGTGAATTTTTACCGGTGGCAGGGCGAGTTCTTCAACAATATCCATATTGTCAATAGCCATAGCATCATCAATGCTTTTGCCTTTTAGCCATTCAGTAGCTAATGATGATGAAGCGATAGCCGAACCGCAACCAAAGGTTTTAAATTTAGCGTCGGTAATAACGTTGTTATCGTCGACTTCAATCTGCAGGCGCATAACGTCACCGCACTCAGGGGCACCTACAAGGCCGGTACCTACTTTATGGCTGCTTTTATCTAATGTACCCACGTTGCGCGGGTTGGTGTAATGATCAATTACTTTATCTGAATATGCCATTGTCTTATAGCTTTTAAATTCTAAATTCTAATATCTAAATCCTAACAGTAAAAACCGAAATCCAAAATTCGAATTCCGAAATTTTCTTAGTGTTCTGCCCACTCAATTGAGTTAAGGTCGATGCCTTCTTTAAACATTTCCCATAGTGGAGAAAGTTCGCGAAGGTGCGTTACCGCTTTTTTAGTTACCTCGATTGCGTAATCTACTTCCTCGTCGGTTGTAAAGCGGCCTAAACCAAAACGTATCGAAGAGTGTGCCAAATCGTCAGACAAACCTAAGCTTTTCAACACGTATGATGGCTCAAGTGATGCCGAAGTACAGGCCGAACCTGATGATACAGCCAAATCTTTCATGGCCATCATCAAACCCTCGCCCTCAACATATTTAAAGGAGATGTTAGCTACGTGCGGTAAACGGTGTTGTACGTTACCATTTACATAGCTTTCTTCCAATTCACTCAATGATGCCTCTAACCTGTCGCGCATAGCTGAAAGGCGTTGCGCTTCAGAATCCATTTCCAAACGGGCAATTTCGCAGGCTTTACCCAAACCAACGATACCCGGTACGTTCAAAGTACCTGAACGCATACCGCGCTCGTGGCCGCCGCCGTCCATTTGTGCAGTTACTTTAACACGCGGACCTTTACGGCGTACATACAAAGCGCCTACACCCTTAGGGCCATACATTTTATGGGCCGAAAGAGCCAGCAGGTCAATACCATCAGCGTTTACGTCAACCGGTATTTTACCTACGGCTTGTGTAGCGTCTGTCATGAACAGGGCGCCATGTTTGTGGGCAATAGCTGCAATTTCTTTTATTGGTTGTATAACACCGATTTCGTTGTTACCGTACATAATTGATACCAGGATGGTTTCTGGCGTAATGCTTTGCTCAAGCAATTCCAGATCAACCAGGCCGTCCTCTTTAACGGGTAGATAAGTAACCTTGCCGCCCAGTTTCTCAACGTGTTTACAAGCGTCAAGCACGGCTTTATGTTCAGTAACCGCGGTAATAATGTGGTTACCTTTATCTTTATACATTTCAAAAACACCCTTAATAGCCAGATTGTCTGACTCTGTAGCGCCTGAAGTAAAGATAATCTCTTTCTCGGTAGCGCCAATTAATTTGGCAACCTGCTCACGTGCGTAATCAACAGCCTCTTCGGCTACCCAGCCAAAGTGGTGGTTACGGCTTGCGGCATTACCAAATTTTTGGGTAAAATATGGTATCATAGCTTCAAGCACCCGTGGATCCATGGGCGTTGTAGCATTGTTATCTAAATAAATTGGTAAGTTCATTGTATCAGTTTAACAATACAAAGATATACAAATAATTTATTTAAAATTGTTCGCCCACTGTCATAAACGAGTGGTTAGGTAGACGATTTTTGAACTTAATAAGGTTCTCTGCCGAATTATTATTTTGATTGAACGACATATTAAAAATGAAACCAAACCTTATCCTGCTGTATCTTACTCTCATAGCTTTGTTTATTGCAGGCTGTCGCCCGGTTTTTTGTGTATGGGACATGGGTTTTCAAGCTGCCGATATAAAAGATAAAGTTGAGGTTGTAGGCACTTATAGGCTAACAGATCACTCTAAAAAGATAATGCAGTATGAAGGTGATTATGTCGATATTCCCGAAAGCTATTTGATAATTTATCGTAACGGAACTTATAAATTAAATAATGCACCCGATTGGATCATGGATGATTGGGGTAAATCAAACAAAAGTTATATTGATCATACAGAGAAATGGAGTATATCTTTCGATGATAACGGACATTGTATATTTGAACTTAACGATATTAGCGCCGGGGATATTTTGCAAAAAAAGGATGGCAAATTAAATGTTTTATTAACAGTAGGCGTTCCCGATAATTGCCAGGGTATGGTGTATGAGGAGCAATGAGAACTAAAACGTGGAAAACTTTTTCCCCTAATGTTTTATAATAAAAATAAGTTAACTATATTTGCGCCTCTTTTAGAAAGTATATTAGTAATGAAAAAAGATCTGCATCCTTCAAATTATAGATTAGTGGTTTTTAAAGATATGTCTAACGACTACTCTTTCATCACTAAATCATGCATCGATACCCGTGAAACAGTTCAGTGGGAAGATGGTAACGAGTATCCATTGGTTAAATTAGAGATCTCACACACTTCACACCCTTTTTATACCGGTAAAATGAAGTTGGTGGATACCGCTGGTCGTATCGATAAATTTCGTAGCCGTTACAACAAAAAGTAATCGCTTACTTAAAATATTTATAAGTCCCGGCTTAGCAGTCGGGACTTTTTTTATTTTTGCGCCATGGCAATTATCCTGTTTGACGATAACGCACAAAGTACCTTATTACCATTAACCTTTACACGCCCTGTAGCCAACTTGCGCACGGGTATACTCACTATCGACGAAAAGTGGGGTAAATATCTTAATAGTACTTTTTCATACCTTACGCGCGATTACCTGCAGGCTAAGTTTCCGCTTGAAATTCAAAGCGATAATACATTTATAAATGGCTCCATTTGCCCGGATGAAAACCTGGCTGAATCTATTGATAAACTGACCGAAGGCGAAGCCTTAAAGGCAGGACACTTGCTAATTGCAGTAAAGCTGAAAGAAGCCGACGCGAAAAACTTTGCGCTAAACGGTACATTTGATAAGATTACAGAATACACCGAGCGATTCAATTTCATCAAACACCCCGAAGATATTTTCAGGAACAATGCTTCAGAACTAAAAAAGGATTTCGCATTGTTAACCAAGGGCCGTACCTCGGCCGCTATCAGTGCCACCAATACCATTATCGGCAATAGCGATCAGTTTTTTGCCGAAGAAGGAGCCGTTGCCGAATGCGCTACCTTTAATACGAATAACGGGCCCATTTACCTGGCGGCCGATACCGAGGTTTGGGAAGGCACTAATATACGCGGCGGCTTTGCATTATGCAGCCACTCGCAGGTTAAAATGGGTACCAAAGTGTACGGTGCAACTACTATCGGGCCGCACTCGCGTGTGGGTGGCGAGATCAATAATTCTGTAGTTTGGGGATATACCTCAAAAGGACACGAGGGCTATTTAGGTAACTCGGTACTTGGTGAGTGGTGCAACATCGGTGCTGACTCCAATAACTCTAACCTCAAAAATAACTATGCCGAGGTAAAGTTATGGGATTATAACAGCCAGCGTTTCCGTAAAACCGGATTGCAGTTTTGTGGCTTGATGATGGGCGATCATTCTAAATGCGGCATCAACACCATGTTTAATACCGGTACAGTAGTAGGCGTTAGCGCCAACGTGTTCGGTGCCGGTTATCCGCGTAACTTTGTAGCTGATTTTTCGTGGGGCGGGGCACAGGGCTTTGAAACCTATGGGTTGAAGAAAGTTTTTGAAACCGCCGAAAAGGTGTTTGAACGTAAAGAAGGACGAGACTTTAATCAGATTGAAAAGGATATACTAACAAACGTTTTTGAACTAACCGAACAGTTCAGGCGTTTTTAATTGTAATACATAACATAAAATATCATGAGAAAAAAAATTGTTGCCGGTAACTGGAAAATGAACCTGGATTACAACGAAGGTTTAAGCTTATTTTCAGAGGTTATCAACATTATAAAAGATGAAATAACCGGCACTCAGGAAGCCGTGGTTTGCAGCCCGTTTATTCACCTGCACAGCCTGGTACAACTGGCTAAAGGTTATGATAAGGTATCGGTAGGCGCGCAAAATGCCCATCAGGCCGAAAGCGGTGCTTATACCGGCGAAATCTCTGCGAAACAAATAAAATCAGTAGGTGCCGAGTATGTAATCCTGGGCCACTCAGAGCGTCGCCAGTATTTTGGCGAAACGAACGAGTTGCTTGCTAAAAAAACTGATACGGCTTTAGCTAATGGTTTAAAACCTATCTTTTGTATTGGCGAAACGTTGCAGGAGCGTGAGGCCGAAACACATTTCGACATCATCAAATCGCAACTGGTTGAAGGTATTTTTCATTTAGATGAAGCATCATTTGGCAAACTGGTTATCGCTTATGAGCCGGTTTGGGCTATTGGTACGGGTGTAACCGCTACTTCAGATCAGGCGCAGGAGATACATGCCTTTATCCGCCAGGAGATTGCGGCTAAATACAGCCCGGCTGTTGCTGATGCTACTACCATACTTTACGGCGGTAGCTGTAACCCTAAAAACGCTGCCGAACTATTTGCCCAGGCAGATATTGATGGTGGTTTGATCGGTGGCGCGTCCCTAAAATCGCGCGACTTTGCTGATATTGTTAAGGTGTTTAATTAATAGTGATTGGAGGTTGGTGGTTAGAGATCAGTAATAAAAGGATAAATATAATCTTAACTGATCTCCAACCACTAATCACTAACCTCTGACTACTAACCACTATCCCCAATGGATTATTATGAGATAGATTTTACCCTTGCCGGTGCCGAGGATTATCAGCGCGATTTGCTGATTGATGCTATGGCCGGTTTGGGTAGCGATACTTTTGAGGAAACGGAAGCGGGCTTTAAAGCTTACATTCCATCTGCCGACTTTGATGAGGAAGCTCTTAAAGAGCAGCTTGCGGCTTATGAAGGCATGCTTGATTATACTTACCAGGTAAACCTTATACCGCAAAAAAACTGGAACGAAGCCTGGGAAAGTAATTTTGAGCCCATTGAAATACAGGAAAAGATATTTGTACGAGCCACATTCCATACGCCGCGCGAAGGTTTTCCTTATGAGATAGTGATTGACCCCAAAATGGCATTTGGTACCGGGCATCATCAAACCACATCCATGATGCTGGAGCTGATGCTTGATGAGGATTTTGCAGGCAAACAAGTGCTTGATATGGGTTGCGGCACAGGTATACTGGCTATAATGGCTTCAAAGCTCGGTGCCGGTAATGTAACTGCTATCGACTATGATCCGGTTTGCTATGATAGCACATTAGAAAACGCTACGCTTAACAAAGCGAATAACATAACGGCGCTTTGTGGCTCTAAAGAAGCAATACCTGACGCGTTGTATGATGTAATACTGGCCAACATAAATCGTAACATCCTGCTCGATCAAATGGCGCGTTATGCCGAGATTTTAATGCCAAATGGCGTCATATTTTTCAGCGGGTTTTATGAAACTCCCGACCTGGATATCATAAAAGAGGCTGCGGCGACATATAATCTGGTATATGACCGTCACCTCGAACGGAAAGATTGGGTGGCCGCACGTTTCGTAAAGCGTTAATTTTCGTTAAAATTTAAATATTGTAAGTTTAAACAAATATTTTTTTGTTTATTTGCTCACCGTCTTCAAATTATAATTATAAATGAGGGTTCATTTTATTGCGATAGGAGGGAGCGCCATGCATAACCTCGCCATCGCCCTACATAAAAAAGGATTTACGGTCAGCGGGTCTGACGATCACATATTTGAACCCTCAGCCTCACGTTTGGCAAAATACGGCTTACTGCCTGAGCAGGAAGGATGGTATCCCGAAAAAATTACAAATGAGCTTGATGCCGTAATTTTAGGTATGCACGCGCGTGTAGATAATCCTGAATTGTTAAAGGCGCAAGAGTTAGGCGTAACCATCTATTCATACCCTGATTATATATATGAGCAGTCAAAAAATAAGCTGAGGGTTGTAATTGGCGGCAGCCACGGCAAAACATCCATTACTTCCATGATATTGCATGTGCTGCAACACCAGGATATGCAATTTGATTACCTGGTAGGCGCGCAGTTGGAAGGTTTTGAAACCATGGTTGGCTTAAGTGATGCTCCGGTTATAGTAATTGAGGGCGATGAATACCTCGCTTCGCCGATTGACAGGCGTCCTAAATTCCATATCTACAAAGCCAACATTGGCGTTATCAGCGGTATAGCCTGGGATCATATCAATGTATTCCCAACCTTTGAAAGTTATACCGACCAGTTTAAGATTTTCATTGAAACCATACAGCCCGGCGGGGCGCTGATTTATTGCGAGGCCGACCCGGTATTACAGCAAACAGTTGCCGATACCGAAACGGATGTTGCAAAGTATGCCTACAACCTGCCTCAATTCAGCATTGAAAATGGTGTTACAAATATTATTTATGATGGTAATATTTATCCGCTGCAGGTTTTTGGCGAGCATAATTTATTAAACATACAGGCGGCGCAACAGGTGTGTGCGCAGTTAGGTATAGCACCACATAGTTTTTATCAGGCTATAACATCTTTTAAGGGTGCGGCACGCAGGCTTGAGCTTTTAGGTAAAACGGATACGTCAAATATTTATAAAGATTTTGCGCATTCTCCGTCAAAATTAAAGGCTACCATACAAGCTGTTAAGGCGCAGTTTACCAGCCGTAAGTTAATTGCGGTTATTGAGCTGCATACTTTTAGTAGTTTGAATAAAGATTTTTTGAATGAATACGCAGGTACAATGAATGAGGCTGATGAAGCTATTGTATTCATTGATAAGCGCACTTTTGCGCAAAAAAATATGGAGCCATATAGCGAAGCTATAGTAAAAAGTGCCTTTTCAAGGCCTGATCTCATATTTTTTGATGAACCTGCGCTGTTATTAAAATACTTGGAAGATATTAATTTAACCGAAGCTAACCTGTTGCTAATGAGTTCAGGTAACTTTGGCGGTTTGGATTTAGTGCTGTTGAAAAATAATTTATTAAAATTATAATATTGTATTAGTATTTAATAAAAAATTATTATAACTTTATTAACTATTGAGAAAAACCCTCATCCTTAATTGAACAATAAAAAATGAAAACACTGGGAAAAAAAATCAGGCTGCTACGTCATCAAAAAGGATGGAGCCAGGAAGATGTTGCAAAAAAATTAGACATATCAATTCCCGCATTTTCAAAGATTGAAACCGGTATTACTGATATCAACCTTTCAAGGCTTGAGCAGATCGCTACCTTGTTTGAAATGTCGGTAGTACAATTGCTTACGTTTAACGATACTCAGGAAGAGCAAAAATTTGCGAGTGAACTTGAGAACATTCACAAAAAACTAACCGAGCGCGAAACTGAAGTTATTGATCTGCAGAAAAAAGTGATTGAGCTTTTTGAAGAGCTTCGCCTCAAAAAGGTAACAGCATAAATAAAAACCCGGCACTGCCGGGTTTTTATTTATTATTCATATCACGCCTCACACAAAAACGCGGTTGTCAGAGTAATTATCTCTGAACTCATTTGGCGTGCAGCCTTTTTTGTTTTTAAAGGTGCGGTTAAAGTTGGCCATATTATTAAAGCCGCACTTGTACGCAATTTCTGATACGGAATGCGTAGTATCTATTAACATGCGCGATACGTGGCCCAGCCTGATCTCGTTAAGGCTGCTTATAAAGGTTGACCCCGTACGCTTACGTATAAACCTACTGAATGACGCACTTGGCATATTCGCTATTTTTGATACATCATCAAGCGTGATCTGCTTATGAAAATTAGCGTTCATGTATTCAAACACGCGCTCAATTCGCCGGCTGTTGTAATTGTCCTGTTTGTGCAGAAAGGTGGCATCGGACAGGGTGCGGTAATCGCGCGCTAATGAGAGCTCGTTAAAAATAGCGAACAATTCTAATATCGAATCGAACCCGGCCTGTTTGTTCAAAGCCAGTATGCGTGGCGCAATATGCTCAATAGTTTTTCGCGAAAACATAATCCCCTTTTTCGAGGCGTCTATCATGTTGCGGATAAAGTTTAACTGGTTCCGTTTCAAAAAGCGGTCATCCATCAAGTCTTTATGAAACTGTATGGTTACTTCTGTAATCAGCTCGCTTTTACAATTATGAGTAAACCAGCCATGGGGGAGGTTAGGACCTACCAGTACCAATTCGGCATCTGTTATTTCATCAATATGATCTCCAACTATGCGTTTGGCGCCGGAGGCGTTCAAAATCATATTCAGCTCCATTTCTTCGTGGTTATGAAGCGGGAAGTTGAACTCCTGTTTTTCTCTGGTAAATATGGTAAAACAGTCGTTCTGCGTCAGGGGAGTAATCTCCCGCGAAACATTCTTGAACATAGTTAAGGGTTATAATTGTAATGCAATATAGTTAAAAAACTATTAATTAAAATATTACATTAATGGCTTAACTGTTTATTCGCAAAAAAGCTGATGATTTAGCCGCATGTAGTAGTAAAATCTCTCAAGTGATCTTTCAGATTAATAAACATCGTTTTTGCCGATCAATTTTATCCCGCATTTCGCTAATATATAATCGCTTCTTTCTTATCTAATGAATATTAACGCGGCAACTGATGCCGTTTTGAATGCTTAATATCATGTTTGGTTAAAATAATATTAAATGACTCGTGCAGCTCCCGCTACCTTTGATAAAGGTTTACGATCAAGTAAAAAGGTTTTTTTATACGGCGTTAAAGCGATAAATTACCGCTACTTATGCCTGCACGAGCGAGGCAGCCAATTTATAACCGCTTATTGCAATTTTAATGAAGTTACAATTACTTGATGTATTAATACTACTGAGTTACCTGGTAATGATGGTGCTTATCGGCTGGTATTATCGTAAAAAGGCACGCCTGAATAAGGACAGCTATTTAATGGGCGGCAAAAAACTGCCCTGGTATATGCTGGGTTTGAGTGATGCTTCGGACATGTTTGATATCAGTGGTACCATGTGGATGGTATCGCTATGCTTTGTATACGGCTTTAAAAGCATCTGGATACCCTGGCTCTGGCCGGTTTTTAACCAGGTGTTTAATATGATGTTTATGGCCAAATGGCTGCGCCGCTCAAACGCCGATACCGGTGCCAGCTGGATGGCTACCCGGTTTGGGGTAAGTGGGGTAGGGGTAAAATCGTCGCACGGTATTATGGTTGCTTTTGCGCTCATAGGCTGCCTCGGCTATTTGGCATATGGCTTTGTGGGGCTGGGTAAGTTTGTGGAGATATTTATTCCCTGGAATGTGGTAGAGCCATATGTCCCTTTTACCGTTGCGCCTGAATATGTGGCCCACTTTTATGGCATTGTGTTTACCCTCTTCGCCATGTTTTATTCCATTTTAGGCGGAATGCACAGTATAGTGCTGGGTGACGTGATCAAATATGCTATCATGACGGTAGGTTGTGTGGCAATCGGTGTAATAGCTATGCAGCATCTGCAAGGCCAACAGGTTAATGTACCAAAGGGTTGGAGCGATCCGTTTTTTGGTTGGAAACTCAACTTAGACTGGAGCCATATAGTGCCGGATGCGAACAAAAAAATAGCCGAAGACGGCTTTGGCCTGTTCACCATCTTTTTTATGATGATGATATTTAAAGGTGTATTTGCCAGTATGGCCGGCCCGGCGCCTACATATGATATGCAAAAGGTGCTCTCCTCACGCTCACCTAAAGAAGCTTCGAAAATGACGGGATTTGTCAGCATCATTCTGTTGCCCATACGTTATACCATGATTATCGGCCTTACGGTTTTGGCGCTACTCTATTATAATCAGTTAGATGTACAAACAAGCAGCGGCACCGACTTTGAACGCATATTGCCTGCTGCTATAAATAATTTTTTACCGGTTGGTATACTCGGCCTGGTGGTAACAGGTTTGTTGGGCGCGTTTATGGGTACATTTTCGGGTACGCTAAATGCGGCTCAGGCATATGTGGTAAATGATATCTATCTGAAATACATAAATCCGGATGCATCCACAAAAAAAATTATCACCACCAATTATATAACCGGTGTAGTAGTAGTGTTTATCGGTGTTGTGCTGGGCTTTTTCGCTAAGGACGTAAACTCGATTCTGCAATGGATAGTGGGTGCCCTTTACGGTGGATACATTGCTGCCAATGTGCTTAAGTGGTATTGGTGGCGCTTTAATGCCAGTGGCTTTTTCTGGGGTATGGTATCAGGCATAGCTGCCGCATTGATATTCCCGTTCATTTTTACGGGCTTACCATTATATAACTGGCCGCTGTTATTTCTTATCTCGATCATTGGGTCAATAGCTGGAACTTACGCAGCGCCACCTACCGATGAAAGGGTACTGACAACATTTTACAGCACCGTAAAACCTTGGGGTTTTTGGAAACCTGTTCACGATAAGGTGCTGCAGCTGGATCCATCCTTCATACCTAATAAACGCTTTAAGCTCGACATGTTTAACGTGGTGCTGGGCATAATAGCGCAACTGTTGCTAACCCTGTTACCCATGTATGTGGTAATGTGGATGCAGTTGCCTTTGTTGGTGACCGTTGCTTTGCTTGCTGTTATAATAATGGTGCTTAAAAGAACATGGTGGGATAAACTGGAAGATTAATACTGAAACTCGCAATACAATGAATATAACTTTTAACGAGCGTTTGCAATACATCCGTCAGGAATATGAGGCGTTAATAATGCGCACCAATTATCCAACAGCGGAAACTAATGGCGTGTACCAGCGCTATGTATACCCTATACTTACTGGCAAGCACGCCCCATATTTCTGGAAATATGACCTGAACCCGGCTACCAATCCTTTGTTGTTGGAACGTATAGGGGTAAACGCCGCTTTTAACGCAGGCGCTATTAAATGGAATAATAAGTATTTATTGGCCGTACGGGTGGAAGGTAATGATCGAAAATCATTTTTTGCGGTGGCAGAAAGTCCTAATGGCATAGATAATTTCAGGTTTTGGGATAAACCGATGCATATAATGCCCTACCCGGGGCAGGAACCGGATACCAATATCTATGATATGCGGCTTACCCGGCATGAGGATGGATGGGTATACGGCTTATTTTGTACAGAGCGACGCGATCCGGATGCTGACGAGGGAAACCAATCAGCAGCGGTTGCGCAGTGCGGTATTGTACGTACTAAGGATATGCTAACCTGGGAACGGCTTCCTGATTTGAAAACGCCATCGCCGCAGCAGCGTAACGTAGTGTTGCACCCGGAGTTTGTAAATGGTAAGTATGGTTTTTATACACGCCCACAGGATGGATTTATCGAAGCTGGAAACGGCGGGGGTATAGGTTTTGGAGTAGCCGCTGATATTACAAAAGCTGTTATTGAAAAGGAATATGTTATTGATCGTAAAGTGTATCATACCATCAACGAGGCAAAGTTGGGTCTGGGGCCGCATCCTATAAAAACTGAAAAAGGCTGGCTGCATCTTGCACATGGCGTGCGCAACACGGCTGCCGGGCTGCGCTATGTGTTGTATGTTTTTATGACAGCGCTTGATGATCTTACCCGCATCATTCACAAACCAGCCGGCTACTTTCTGGCTCCCGAAGGCGACGAACGGGTTGGGGATGTATCAAACGTGGTTTTTTCAAACGGCTGGATAGCTGATGATGATGGTAGGGTGTTTATATACTATGCATCTTCAGATACGCGAATGCATGTTGCTGTTTCCAGCATTGAACAATTGCTTGATTATGCTATCAACACGCCAGAAGATGGTTTAACGTCTGCGGCATCAGTTGAGGTTATTACCAAATTGGTTAATGGTAACGAAGCTTATTTATAGCGATTAGCAAAGTTTTTAAAATAATAAAGGCTGTACCGGTAAGGTGCAGCCTTTATTATTTTCTCTGAAAATGTAAAATTACATTTTAGCAGTGTCAGCTTTAACTGTATCAGTTTTGCCAGTATCAACAACTGTAGTATCAGTACCAGTAGTATCAACAACTGTAGTATCAGCAGCAGTTGAATCACCTTCTGATGAACCAGAACCTTTACAAGCAGCAACTGAGATAGAGATAGCAAGGGCTAAAAAGCCGAATTTGAATGCATTTTTCATTTTTAAAATCTTTTAATAGTGATTAATAGTTTTACTTTAATACGCCAATGTTTAAAAGGTAACCCGCTTTTTTTAAAAAAAATTAAAAATATATTTTAAAGATTTGGGGCGGCCTCATTTTCAGTGGCTTTTATTGCTGTTTACGCAATTACATTTTAGCTGTATCAGCCTTTGTAGTATCGGTAGTAGCGGCTGTATCAGTAGTAGCAGCAGCTGAATCGGTAGTTACGGCAGCAGAATCTGTAGCTGCGGTATCAGAACCTACAGTGCTTGATGAGCTGCTGCAAGCTGAAACTGCGATTGAGATAGCTAAGGCTAAAAAGCCGAATTTGAATGCGTTTTTCATGATTGTGTTTCTGTTTGTTTAATGGTTAATACTTAAAAATTAAAAAGGTAACCCTTAAATAGGTAATTTGTTCAAAATATTTTTTGTAAAGTATTGTATTATAATTGATTGTAAAGATGGTGTGCTACTAAGCAAGGTAAATGGGTTACATTTAAAGTAAATCCGTATTAAAACTTCGGGTAACATTTATCACAATAATTTTTTTTTGTGAATTATGGGTTACATTTTCGCATAAACCGTATTAAATAGTGAGTAACAGATCAAACAGTTCAATACCAACGGATAACGAAGTTATATTAGGCATCCTTAATAACTCAGACGTAGTTTTAAAGCGGTTATACCTGGCTTACTTCCCGATGGTGCTGCAACTTATCATTAATAATAATGGTAGCGCTGATGATGCGAAAGACATTTATCAGGAAGCTATAATCGTTCTTTACAATAAAGTAAAGTCAGGCAATTTTGAGTTAAGCAGCAAGCTGAAAACCTATATATATTCAGTTAGCCGCAGGCTTTGGCTTAAAAGATTAACGCAGATGAACCGCTATGGCGGCGATTTGAAAGACTTTGAAGAACATTTGCCTGTAGAGGAAGCCGACCACGAACAACACGCCGACCGCGACCTGCAATTTGGTAAAATGCAGGCAGCATTAAGCCAGTTGGGCGAGCCCTGCAAAACTATTATGGAAGATTTTTATATCCATAACCGGTCTATGCAGGAGATATGTGAGCGTTTTGGGTATACCAATGCCGATAACGCTAAAACGCAGAAATATAAATGCCTGCAAAGGCTAAAAAAGCTGTTTTTTCAGCAAAATTAAATTTGAGTGAGATGAGTGATAACCGATTACTGGAACAAATTGACCGTTATGTGAACGGCCAGATGAGCGGCGAAGAGCTGGCAAATTTTGAGCAGTTGCGTAAGGATAATCCGGCTATTGATAGTCAGGTATCTGAGCACCGTAACTTTTTAGGCGCCCTTAAGCATTACAGCGAGCGCCTCGACCTGGAGTCGCGCCTGAACGCCATACATGAAGAAATAGATGTGCACACCCTGCAGGATGAACTGATGGAAAAACCATCATGGATTGTTAGCTTATGGCGCCATCATCATTCTAAAATATCGGTGGCTGCCTCAATTGCTATTTTCGCGGTATTGATAACCCTGATGTTCACCGGCGGCTTTAAAAAGCACGATACTGCTTATGTGGAACTGAAAAAGGAAATTGCAAGTGTGCGTGTTTCAACGTTATTGCTTAACGAGCAAAGCCATAAAATTAAAAAGCAGATATCGTCATCATCTAATGGTAACAAAATTGTAAACCCCGGCAAATTTAGTGGTACAGGTTTCGCACTTACCGCTAATGGTTACCTGGTTACTAATTATCATGTGGTTAAGGATGCAGACTCTGTTTATGTACAAAATGTAAACGGCGATGCTTATCATGCTAAAGTAATTTATACCGAGCCTGCACAAGATATTGCCTTTTTGCAGATCAATGATGCATCATTCAAGTCATTAGGCTCTGTACCATACAACTTTAAACGTGCTAAGAGTGATTTGGGCGAAGAAGTTTTTACTGTAGGCTATCCGGCTGACGTAATTGCCTTTAGCGAGGGCGCTTTAACTTCACCGGCCGGTTTTAATGGTGATAGTTCGGCTTATGAGTTATCTATACTGGCTCGTCCGGGTAACAGCGGTGGCCCTTTGCTGGATAATAAAGGCAACCTTATCGGTATTATCAGCGGTAAACAAACATCATACGAAGGTATTTCATTTGCTAAAAAATCAAGCTATTTATTAAAAGCCATTCAAAACATACCGTCGGATTCACTGGCGAAACCGCTTAACCTGAATACACGCAATACACTGGCCGGTTTAAGCCGTCCGCAGCAAATAAAAAAGCTGCGCAATTACGTGTTCATGGTTAAGGTTTATAATTAAGGAAACCATCACCCAAACCATATTACGTTAAACCCGGAGCATTGCACTTGCTACCGGGTTTTTTATTCATACACTTTGTACGGCTTTATTATATTTGAACCATGGAGCAACCGCAAACTTTACCTGTTTTGTCTGATACCGAACTGCGGGTATTAGGCGCTTTAATTGAAAAATCGCGCACTACACCGGAGTATTATCCGTTAACGCTTAACAGCCTTACAACTGCCTGCAACCAAAAAACCGCCCGTAAACCGGTTGTCGAGTATGACGAGCAAACGGTAATAACAGCGCTTGATACTTTAAAAAAGCGTGGACTTATGGCAACCGTAGTTGGTGGATCAAGCCGGGCCACAAAATACAAGCATAATTTCGCGGTTATGTATCCCTTAGTGCCCGCCGAGATAGTTGTTATAGGCTTGCTGATTTTACGTGGCCCGCAAACGCCGGGCGAGATCAACACCAATGCAGGCCGTATGTACGAGTTCGAATCGTTGGAAGAAGTGCAGGAAATCCTGGATAAACTTTCATCAGGCGATATTATTTACATACAGCAATTACCTAAACGCCCCGGCCAAAAAGAAGTGCGTTATGCTCATTTATTAGGAGGCGAAATCGACGTTAACGCTTATGATGAAGCAGATGCCTCGGCTTCGGTACGTTCATCATCATCCGGAGTATTAGAAGCCCGGGTTACCGCCCTTGAACAGGAACTTGCCGAGCTAAAGGAAAACTTTAATAAGTTAATGAAAGAACTGATGGGCTAACAACCATCAGGTGAATGATTGTTTGAAGGCCACTAAAACAGATAAATAAATGCTTCTCTCCAGAGGAAACTCTGGTGGTTGATCAGGCCTGATGGGTATGCTGTTCTTGTATTTCAAAGGAAAGAAGAGCGCTACAAAATCTGCCTCGGTAATGTCATATTTTAGCCAGGGGTGCTTGCGGTGTATCTCTACCAGTCGCATCTCAAACAGCGAAGCACTTAACGGATCTTTACTCATTGGCCAAATATAGCAACAGTAATTATAATAGGAGGATATCTATGCGATGGGCGTGCACCAGGTTCAGATCTTCAGACCACGAGAATATCGTAAAATGCCCATCCTGCGACGCAACCAAGGCTATCGCATCGTGCTGATCGTACACAAACTGGGCCGCGGAAAGGTGCCTTGTACCTCCTGTTTGTGTAGGATGCCTGCGTTCGGCCTTGCCATCAACCACTGGTTCGCTTAAAATGATCTGCTCAATAGGTATGCTGTTTTCTGAACGCGATATTTTAGCGCCAAATGCCAGCAGTTCATGGTTTTGTGTAATAACGGTAGCGCCATCAACAGAAGTAAAGCCGCCAATTAGCTGCACGGCCTGTAATACGGCTTCCTGCCACTCCAGTGTATCACCGTCTTCCTCCTCGCGCAGCATCAACTCGTTGATAACAGCGTAAGCAGGCTCAACCGGATAGGTTACCGGCTGCACGATGGATTCTCGCCATTTATCAGTTCCCGGCGGAACAACAAGCACAATACCACCCCTACCGTGCAGGCGCATAACAGCGGCCAATTGCACCAAAATATTTACACTTTTGCCGGTGCGGTAGGGTAGCGGTAATCCTAATAACGATTTTAGTAATTGCGGGCAGCCATTTAAACCCGAACTCTCCTCATCAATCATTTTAATGTCGTCGCCTTTTAATACGGCAACGTTAACAAACTTACCGAAGCCATCTACACGCTTGTGTTTAATAACCAGCAGGCCGGGTTCAGCCACTTCAAGCACAAAGCAAATACCTGGTATTACATGTGTTGTACCCCATATGTAAATATCGTCGTCATCAAACCAAACACCCAGATGTATGCCGGGTTGCTCAACAGCCGGGGCAAGTTTTATTAATGTTTGCGGGGTAAGGCGTAGCGGTTTACCAAACATTAAGGGCTGATCGCACTGCTTTGGGTGTAGCAGGGCTAACGATATTTTAGGCGGACGGCCTTCCTCACGGCGTAGGCTCGACCAGAAAGCTACATCGATAACTGCCTCAATTATCCTGCTGCCGGGATTGATAGCTACGTTCGGTTCGCCTGATATTTTGGCGGCGTGTATATGTTTATCAAAATGCGCTTCAATGGTTGCAGCAACCATGCGCGCAGCAAGATATGTAGGTTCTGAAAGCATAGCCTAAAGGTGATCGGTGTATCTGCAAAACTAACATAAATGCATGGCAATGCGGTTTGTATAATGTATAAAAAAAGTAAACACAAGTCCGGTTCCGTCATGGCAATATCAAATGCACTAAGCCGCCGGATAAGGTTAACACATGGTACGATAAATGTTGTTACCAGTACAAAAATAAATACAACTAAACATGACAAACGAAACAACAAGCCTGACCTATAACTTGGGCGGCGATCTGCAAATTAACCGTTTAGGTTATGGCGCAATGCAATTAACCGGTAACGGTGTATTTGGCGAGGTAGCTGATAGGGATAATGCTATTAAAGTACTACAATCAGCAGTTGAGCAAGGCGTTAATTTTATTGATACAGCAGATGCTTACGGTCCGCACTATAACGAAAGCCTCATAGCTGATGCCCTGCATCCGTACAAGCAAGGTTTGGTGATTGCTACAAAAGGTGGCTTTAACCGCCCGGGGCCTAACAATTGGGTGCCAAACGGTAAGCCGGAATTTATTGCTGAAAATATCGAGGGCAGTTTAAAACGCTTGAAAGTTGACACGATAGACCTTTGGCAGTTACACCGGATTGACCCAAAAGTGCCGGTTGAAGAAACGCTTGCACCTGTGGTTGATGCCGTAAAGGCAGGCAAAATTAAGCATGTAGGCTTATCTGAGGTGGGCATAGCTGATATTGAGCGTGTGCAAAAGGTATTGCCAATAGTATCTGTACAAAACCTGTATAACCTCGGCGAACGTAAGTGGGAAGATGTGTTGGATTACACCACGCAGAACAACCTTGCCTTTATCCCGTGGTATCCGCTGGCTTCTGGTCCGCACACATTGGCCGAAAAGATTGAAAAGATAGCCGCAAAATACGAAGCAACAACTGCACAGGTTGCGCTGGCATGGCTGCTTAAACGTGCCGATAATATTTTGCTTATACCCGGCACTAAATCAGTAAGCCATCTTACTGAAAATTTAAAAGCTGCACACATTGAGCTAACCGAAGAAGAGTTTGAGCAATTGTCGGCATAAGCTGTTTAGCGATATACTATAACGAGGCGCACTCAACCGGTGCGCCTTTGTTGTTACAAACTTTTTTTGGGTGCTAATTGTGTTTTATAACTTATGCGAATAAATACAATAGCACTTTGCCTGGCGCTGATGCCGCTATTATACACGGGTAAAGCCCTGGCCCAGTTTACCGACAGTACGCACTACCGTGTTAATTATACTTCCTCAGGCTCCATCAATAAAACGGGCGATGGCACCGCGTACCTGCTTAACAATAGTGCCGGCATAGGTATAAAAAAGAAAGCTATATCGCTAAATTTTAGTAACGCATGGATATACGGCCGACAGCGGGACGCGCTGACTAATAATGATTTTTCAACCGCTTTAGATTTTAATTTGTATAAAACCTTTCCGCACTTTTTTTATTGGGGATTGGCTAATTATAATACCAGTTATTCCCTGAAGATAAATAATCAATTACTTGCAGGCGTAGGTATTGCGTATAACATTGTTGACAAGCCGAACGCCTGGCTTAACTTAAGCAATGGTATTTTATATGATAAAAGTGACCTGATGCTAAATGATACTACGCGGGAGGATTATCATACCTACCGAAACTCGCTCAGGCTTGCATTTAAGTTTACAATCAATAAGTTAATTGTGCTGGAGAGTAGCAGCTTTTTGCAGAATTCATTCAATAATGGCGACGACTATATCATCCGATCTAACAGCTCGTTATCGTTCAAAGTGAACAAATGGCTGGCATTAACAACAGCGCTCAGCTATAACCGCCAAAACCGTACAAAGAGTGAAAATTTGCTGTTTACTTATGGGTTGACACTTGAAAGGTACTTTAAATAATTTAACACAAAAAGTCCATTTCTGCGCAGAAAACGCATTAAATGTCAAAAAAACATTACATCAAAAATTGCTCAAAACAGTGTTTTTTATGCCTCAATAATGGCTGCAATCTGTACTGGAATAAAGCGTATCAAAATTTAAAATTTAAAGCGTCTTATTTTACGTTTTACACTGATAATAAGCATACATAGCTAATGCTTTACTTGTTATTGAAGCGTTTCAAAATCATCATAAACAACTAAAAATCAGTTATTTATGAAAAAATTATTTGTTTTTTTATTCAACTCTTCGATAAATTTGAACCGTTAAGCGTTGCGAAAAACCAATTATACAACGCCTGCCATTTAACTTTTATAAACCAATTATGATGTGCACTCAATTGTACCTGCGGCTTGCCTATGGCTAATGCGCCAAACTTTTAAATGCATCAGTTTTGATGCCAGCTTATTCCAAATCCAACAATTATTAACTAATCATCCATGAGAAAAAAACTTACTTTTTTATTATTCCTGCTTATTGCCGGAGTTACAGCAGCCATGGCCCAAAACGCTACCGTTAGGGGTAAGGTGGTTGATCAGAATTCGCAGCCGTTGCCCGGCGTATCGGTAACCGTTAAAGGTACACAAACAGGCACGCTTACTGATGTGGGCGGTAATTACACCTTAAGCGCTGCGCCCAACGCAACACTTATATTTTCATACATAGGTTATGACACACAGGAGATCAGCGTATCATCTCGCTCTGAACTAAATGTTACCTTAACCGAAGGCGTTAGAAGCCTGAACGAAGTAGTAGTGGTAGGTTACGGTACGCAAAAGAAAAGCGTAGTAACCGGCGCAATTGCCCATGTAAGCGGCCGCGACCTTGAAAACCAGCAGGTAACCCGTTTTGACCAGGCTTTACAAGGCCGTACTTCCGGCGTTGTAGTAGTAGCCGGCTCGGGTGCACCAAACGCAGCGCCTATTATTCGTGTACGCGGTATTACTTCAATCAATAATTCAAACCCGCTTTACGTTATTGATGGTATTATAAGCCAGAACGGTGGTCTTGAGAACTTAAATCCAAATGATATAGAGTCAATAGAGGTGCTGAAGGATGCATCTGCTGCTATTTACGGTTCGCGTTCATCAAACGGTGTAGTATTAGTAACCACAAAAAAGGGTAAAAGTGGTGCACCGCAATTGTCATACAATGGCTATTTCGGTACACAAAAAGCTACCAAACAATTTGATGTGGTAAACGCTACGCAATACGCTACCTTGCGTAACCAGGCTGTTACCAATGATGGCGGTACTGCGCCATTTGCCAACCCGGCACAATTTGGCGAGGGAACTAACTGGCAGGACATTGTGTTAGGTGAAAGTGCTGCAATACAAAACCATAACCTCTCAATTCAGGGCGGTACAGAGTTAAACAAATACTATTTGTCCTTCGGATATTTAAATCAGCAGGGTATTGTTTTCTCTGATATATCAAACTTTAAAAAGTATAACTTTACCGCTAACACGAGCTTTCAGCCAAAAAAATGGTTAAATATTGGTCAAACCTTCGGTTATACTTATACTCGTAATCAGAGTAACTTCAGCACTAATAATGAATTTGGTGGCCCGTTAAGTTCATCGCTTAACCTGGATCCAATCACGCCGATACTTGCGGCTCAGGAAGACCTGAACAGTTCACCATACACAGACAAACCGGTTGTGCGTGATGCCCAAGGCAGGCCTTATGCAATATCAAAATATGTAGGGCAGGAGATGAGCAACCCATTGGCTTACCTGGAAACTCAACGTGGAAACTACGGATGGTCTCACAACTTATTGGGTAACGTGTTTGTTGAAATTCAACCAATCAGAGGGTTGAAAATTAAATCGCAGATTAACGGTAAGCAAGCGTTTTGGGGCAGCCAATCATACACGCCGCTTTATTACTTAACTACCCAAAACAACAATACTACTAACCGCAGTGCTTTCAGAGGCAGTAACCGCAACTTGACCTGGAACTGGGAGAATACCATTTCATACAATCGCCAGGTAGGTTTACATGATTTTACCGGCCTTATTGGTACCAGCGCGCAAGGACAAAATGAGGTGGGTTTAAATGCTACTTTCAATAACATCCCGGTTGACGATTACCGCAAACTATCTTTCAATTACGCATTGCCTAACGAAAATCGTATCGGTGGTGCCTATGATAATCAGCCTTATCATTTAACCTCACTATTTGGCCGTTTAAATTATAGTTACGATGAAAAATACTTGTTTACAGGTATTATTCGTCGCGATGGTTCATCAAAATTTGGCTCAAACTACGTTTATGGTACTTTCCCTTCCGCACAGGTTGGTTGGGTTGCCTCGCGTGAAAATTTCTTTCCAAAAAATTCTTTTGTTGACTTCCTGAAACTACGCGCTTCATATGGCGAGGTCGGTAATGAACTTTCGCTCGACTTCTTCCAATACACATCAGTGGTTGGCGGTGGCCGTAACGCGGTATTTGGGCCAGGTGGTCTGGTAATTGGTAACGCACCATTGGGTCCGGAGAATCGGAATTTACGTTGGGAAGCAACAAAGACTGCAGATATCGGTATTGACGCGGTTTTATTTAAAAACGTAAACTTGACTATTGATGTATACCGTAAACTTACCTCAGGTATGCTTCAAAGCTTCCGCTTACCAGGTTATGCAGGGTTCGACGGTGACTTTTTTGACAACATCGGCGATCTGGAAAACAAGGGTGTTGAGGTAGAACTGGGTTATAATGGTAATTCAGGCGATTTTAAATATAACTTAAGCGGTAACATCGCTTATAACAAAAACGAAGTTACCTTCCTGGGTTCAAGGCCGTTTATTGATGGTGGATCGTTCCAGGCTTCAAGTTATCCATTGTTCCGTACGCAAACCGGCCAACCGGTTGCATCTTTCTATGGTTTCCAGGAGTTAGGGACATTCAAATCTCAGGCCGAGATTGACGCTTATACCCGCAACGGTACCAAAATTCAACCAAACGCAAAACCCGGCGATTTTAAATGGGCTGATAACAATGGCAACGGTGTTATTGACGAAGGCGACCGTACATTCTTAGGTAACCAATTGCCAAAATGGACTTATGGTGTAAATCTGCGTGCCAATTACAAAGACTTTGACTTCTTGTTATTTGGTCAGGGCGCATGGGGCAACAAATTGTTCCAGGGCTATCGCAGGTTAGATATAGCCACAGCCAATTACTCAAGTGCTGCACTTGACGCGTGGACGCCTCAAAACTCAGATAGCAACTATCCGCGTTTAAGCGATCTCGACCCGAATAACAACTTCAAAAACCCATCTAACTTCTATCTGCAAAGCGGCGCTTACTTCCGTATTAAAACGTTGCAGTTTGGCTACACTTTACCGGCATCAATACTGAATAAGATTGATGTTAAAAGGGCAAGGATATTTGTTAGCAGCAACAACCTGGTTACCATTACCAAGTATGATGGTTTTGACCCGGAAATTGCAGGCAGTGTTGACCGCGGTATCTATCCTCAGGCGCGCACCTTTATGGTTGGTTTAGATTTTACACTATAAATTGAATTCAAATTAATTGTCATGAAAAGAAAATATATCATATACGGCTCGGTAGTAATGTTGGGAATAGCCGGATTTGCATCATGTAAAAAATCATATTTAGAAACTACACCATCCGGGCAAACGCTCGAGGCAAATTATTACAGCACGCCCGACGAAATATTTACCGGTGTAGTTGCGGCTTATGACCCATTAGTAACCGAAACAGGTGGTTTAAATAACACTTACTCGGGTCCGCTTGGCCCGCTGAATGCCGCATCAGACGATTGTGTTGCCGGTGGTGGAGGCCCAACGGATATGAACACCTGGCAAGCCTGGAATAATTACTCTTTAACTCCGGCAGTTGGTCCGCAAGGCGAATATTGGGGGCGCAACTACAGGGGTGTGAGCCGTTGCAATACTATCCTGTCAAAAATGGCACCGGCTACTTTTTTAAATGAGAACGATAAGAAGCGTTACACAGCTGAAGTGAAATTTTTGCGCGCATATTATTATTTCTGGCTTGTGCGTTTGTTTAAAAATATTCCGATGATATTGCAGCCACTTCCGCCGCAGGATGTTTATAATCAGCCACAGGCAGCACCCGAAGCAGTATACAAACAGATAGAGGATGACCTGAATGCTGCGATCCCTGATTTGCCGGTTACCGTAGCCGCGTCAGAAAATGGCCGTGTTACTAAAGGCGCGGGTATTGCGCTACTGGGCAAGGTTTATTTGTACGAGAAGAAGTGGACTGAAGCCGCCGCGCAACTTGCGCAGGTTAACGGTAGCACACCTGGCGGTACAACCGGTACTTATGGCTACAAATTGCAGAGTAACTTTGGCCAGATATTCAGCCCGGATAATAAATTCAACAGCGAATCTATATTCGAGTTGAACTTTACCGGCTCTCAAAGTTACAGCTGGAACAACTGGAACCAGTTTAAATCAAACGTTTACGTGCAAATGGTTGGTCCGCGTGGTTATAACGGCCCTATTTATTGGGGTGGTTGGGGCTTTAGCCCGGTAACAACCGGTTTGGCTACCGCCATGAAACCCGATCCGCGTTATGGTTATACCGTGGCTAACATTGATAGTTTGACCAAGGCAACCGGTACCCGTTATGAGCCGAGCTACCAAAACACCGGCTACTTTATACAAAAGTATGCACCGTTGCAAAAGTATAAAGCGCCAACAGGTACTGCCGAGCTTAACTTCCCGAACAATTATATCGAGATCAGGCTGGCTGATACCTACTTGATGGAAGCTGAAGCTTTGTTACAAGGTGGTGGTAGTTCTGCACGTGCATTAGCGCTGTTAAGTGCGGTGCGCGAGCGTGTAGGCCTGGCTCCGGTAGCGGCAACCTTGCAAAATGTTTATAATGAGCGCCGTTTAGAACTGGCTACCGAAGGTCACCGCTGGTTTGACCTGGTGCGTACCGGGCAGGCGCCAACTGTACTGGCAAGCAAAGGCTTTAAAGCAGGTACCCACGAAATTTTGCCAATTCCGTTACAGGATATGCAGAATACCCAACTTAAGCAAAATCCAGGTTATTAATTAATAAACACACATGTTGTTGTATGAACCGCCCGCGAGGGGCGGTTCATAATTTAATTGAATTACAAGTATGATAAAAATTAATACTACCATATTACTTTGTGCAGTTACGGGTTTGGTGCTGATTGCCTGCGGTAGCAAAAAAAGCGATCCGGCACCTAATATTGGGCCGGTTAAAACAGAGCCACCTACCGATAAGGGTTGGGCATTTGAAACCACCCCATCCTTTGCAGATGAGTTTGACACCGACGGAAAGCCAAGCGATGCCAAATGGATGTATGATACCGGCGGCAGCGGTTGGGGTAACAACGAGCTGCAATATTATACCGATACGGAAAATAACGCGTCAATAAAAAACGGCATACTTACCATAACGGCAAAGAAAGAAGCTATGCAGGGCATGAATTACACTTCATCGCGTATGGTATCAAAGTTTGAGCACAGCATTACCTATGGTAGGGTTGAGGTTCGTGCCAAGTTACCTGCCGGCCGTGGTACCTGGCCAGCCATATGGATGCTGCCCGATGATTATAAATATGGCAGCTGGCCAAAATCAGGCGAGATTGATATAATGGAACATGTAGGTTACGATCCGAATAATGTGCACTTCAGTGTCCATAATTCGGTTAATAATGCCGGTAATTCAAAAACATCGGGCCGGATGATTGAAACGGCGCTAACAGATTATCATAAATACCGGGTAGACTGGACTCCTTATGCTATACGTGGTTATTATGATGATGTGTTGGTATTCACTTTTGTAAATGAGGGCAAAGGCTCATCAACCTGGCCGTTCGATCAAAAGTTTCACCTGTTGCTTAACGTAGCCGTTGGCGGTAACTGGGGCGGCGTACAGGGAGTTGACGATACTGTTTTCCCGGCAAGTATGCAGGTTGATTATGTAAGATTCTACAAAATGATAGATAAATAGACGGCCGCACCACCGCATAATATTTCAATATAAGTATCATCAAAAGTCATCTTGTTAAAGCCCTTAAGCTGTAACAATGGCCACCATTATGCCCTTAAAATCCATTTGCCTGATAAATAACCCCTATGAAAAAAAAAATTACACGCTCAATTTATGCTACACTGTTTCTGGCTGGTTTAGCCGGAAGTTGCAGCAAATCGGGTACGTCAAAGCCTGATCCGGTTGATCCGGTTGTTCCTCCACCAATTACACCCGTAAAAACTGATGTGGAACTTTGGCTCACCAAGGGCGACAAAACATCGCTCTTTGCCAAACAAAATGTAGCCATTGCATTTAAGCAGGAAACTAACAATAATGCCACTATCGAAGTAGACAGCACCCAAACCTATCAAAGTGTGGATGGCTTTGGCTTCGCGCTTACGGGCGGCAGTGCTATGCTGATTAATCAACTTAACGCTACGGACAAAACAGCCCTCATTCAGGAACTTTTTGGCACTGACGGCGGTGGCATTGGCATCAGTTACCTGCGGGTAACGTTGGGCGCGTCTGACCTAAGCGCGGTACCTTTTACTTACGATGAAATTACCACGGGTATAAGCGATACTGAACTAAAGCAGTTCAGCATCGATATGGAAAAAAAGGACTTGATACCGGTATTGAAAATGATACTGGCGGTTAATCCGAATATAAAGATATTGGCCAGCCCATGGACAGCCCCAACCTGGATGAAAGATAACCAGGGTTACTATGGTGGCAGTCTCAAAAAGGAATATTACGGCGTTTACGCGCAATACTTTGTAAAATACATTAACGCCATGAAGGCTGAGGGTATTACCATTGATGCCATTACCCCGCAAAACGAGCCGTTGAATGCTTACAATAACCCGAGCATGTTCATGTCATCGGCCGACCAAAAAATATTTGTGCGCGATAACCTGGGCCCTGCTTTTGAGTCGGCAGGCCTAAATACTAAAATACTGATCTATGATCATAATCTCGATCATCCGGAATATGCTACCGATATTTTAAGAGATGCCGCCGCGGCTAAGTATATTGATGGTTCGGCATTTCATCTGTATGGCGGTAACATCAGTGCCATGAGTGCGGTGCATGATGCTGCACCAAACAAGAATGTTTACTTTACTGAGCAGGCCACCTTTGGTAACGGTAGTTTTGATGGCGACCTGAAATGGCACACCAGCAATCTCATCATTGGTGCTATGCGCAACTGGAGCCGCAATGTAATAGAATGGAACCTGGCGTCTGACCCTAAGTTCGATCCGCATACCGTTGGCGGCTGCGATGCCTGCCAGGGAGCTATTACGGTGGGTACATCGGTGTCGCGCAACGTATCATACTACATCGTGGCGCATGCATCAAAATTCGTCAGACCAGGCTCGGTGCGTATTGGCTCAACCTCTGTTAATGATCTGCAAAGCGTTGCCTACAAAACGCCTTCAGGTAAAAAGGTACTTATTGTGCTTAATAATACCGGCAGCACGCTCACATTTAACATTAGGTATAACAATAAGCTGGCTGCCAGTACGCTTGCAGGTGGCGCGGTAGGCACTTATCTCTGGTAAATAAATAAAAAAGCTATTCAGGTTTACAAAACATATACTACATGCATAAGATACACAAATTAGCCGCCGTATTGCTGATATCGCAGCAGTTATGGCAGCAGGCTTTGGCGCAAACGGCGGCATCCCCGGTCGCAGGTAAAACAGTAAAAGTTTATACTACAGCCAAGGACACCAAACTTCGCCTTTCTGAAACAGAAACGCTGAATTTTACCCCAAACGCTCAGCCATTTGAAACGGAGGCCTGCATATTCGTCGATCCGGGTAAAACGTTCCAGTCTGTACTGGGTATAGGGGCAGCCCTCACCGATGCCTCCGCTGAAACTTTTTACAAGTTGCCCAAAGACAAGCAGCAGCAATTGTTAACCGATTTTTACGACACTGAAAAAGGCATTGGCTATACCATCGGCAGAACGCATATTCAAAGCTGTGACTTTTCGAGCGGTAGCTATACTTATGTTAAGGAAGGTGATGCCGAGCTTAAAACCTTTAGCATCCAACACGATAAAAAATACCGTATTCCTTTCATTAAGCAGGCTATCGCGGCAGCAGGCGGTAAATTAACCATGTATGTAAGTCCGTGGAGCCCGCCCGCTTTTATGAAGGATAACAACAGCATGCTGCAAGGCGGTAAGCTCAAAGCGGAATTTTATCAGCCCTGGGCAAATATGTATGTAAAATTCATTAACGCTTACGAGAAAGAAGGCATCCCGGTGTGGGGCTTATCGGTACAAAACGAGCCTATGGCCAAGCAAACCTGGGAGTCTTGCATATACACGGCCGAAGAGGAACGCGACTTTGTAAAGAATTTTTTAGGGCCAACACTGCATAAAAACGGCATGGCCAATAAAAACCTGATCGTTTGGGACCATAACCGCGATTTGTTGTACCAGCGTGCCAGTACCATCCTGTCTGACCCGCAAGCGGCAAAATACATTTGGGGTACCGGTTTCCATTGGTATGTGCACGATGTTTTTGAGAACGTAAAACGTGTAAAAGAAGCCTTTCCTGATAAAAACCTGATATTTACCGAGGGTTGCAGTGAACGCTACAGTAATGAGCGCATTAACGAGTGGCAATGGGGCGAAATGTACGGCAAATCAATGGTGAACGATTTTAATAATGGTGTAGTAGGATGGACGGACTGGAATATATTTCTCGATCAAACCGGCGGCCCTAACCACGTAGGTAACTTTTGTTACGCGCCGGTACACGCCAATACCAAAACTGCCGAGATTACGTACATGAATTCATACTATTACATTGGTCATTTCTCCAAATTTGTTAAGCCGGGCGCTAAGCGCATCATCAGTTCATCAAACAGGGATAAATTGCAGACTACGGCCTTTGTTAGTCCGGAAGGTAAGTTGGTGGTTGTAGTACTTAATTTGAGCGATGAGGAGTTGCCATACCAATTATGGATTGCAGGCAATGCCGCGAAAACCAAAAGTTTGCCGCATTCCATCACAACCCTGGTGGTGCAATAACCGTTAAACCCATAATCATATCAACCGGTAATAAACAGTCTGTCGCAATTAACTATGAGGGGTAAAAGGATCATTCTTTTTTCAGGTATATTTCTGTTGCCCCTCATCCTGATTTTTTCGCAATGCAGCAATTTGTTTGATAAGGAAGATACTGATCCGCGTGGAAGTTTGTACGCGGGTGATAAGGCTTGCATAAAATGCCATAGCGATGTTTATAAAAGCTATTTGCATACGGCGCATTTTCAAAGTACGCGCGATGCGGCAGACAGCACCGTTCAGGGCGATTTTAGTGCGGGCCATAACAGCTTTACTTTTAACGATAACCTGAAGGTAGTGATGGAGAAGCGCAGCGGCGGCTTATATCAGGCGGGTTATGTTAATGGCAAAAAACAACAGGAGCAACGTATGGATATTGTTTTTGGCGGTGTAAAGGCCGAAACTTATTTGTACTGGAAGGATAGCACCACTTATCAGCTACCCATATCGTATTTTAAACGCCTGCACAACTGGACAAATAGTCCGGGTTATGATACCACCCGTATTGATTTTGGGCGAATGATTGGCAAGCGTTGCTTTGAGTGCCATAGCTCATACATCAAACAACTGCCCTCGCCTCAGCAAAGCCTGGCGTCGGTAGTGAAGTTTGATCAGGCCACGCTGATTAATGGTATTGATTGCGAACGCTGCCACGGTCCGGCGGCTAACCACGTTAATTTTCATACCGATTATCCGGAAAAGAAAAAAGCGCGGTACATAGCCAAATATGCTTCATTGTCGAGGCAGCAAAAAATAGATATGTGCGCATCATGCCACTCCGGCAACGGTAGTATGCCGGTGAGACCGATGTTTGCCTTTAAACCCGGCGACACGCTGGCTAATTTTTTAGAAACAGAATATTATCCAACTGTCCGTGCCGATGCTACCCAGTTGGATGTGCATGGTAATCAAAGCCAGATGCTGGGTGCCAGCAAATGCTATGTTCAAAGTAAAATGGATTGCGGTACCTGCCACAACACCCACGTAAAAGATAGGGGCAACGTGGCCCTGTACTCGCAGCGCTGCATGAACTGCCATAAAGCCGATGGACACAATTTTTGCAAAATGGCGTCGAAAATAGGTGTTTCAATAAAAAATAATTGTGTGGACTGCCATATGCCCCAACGTCCGTCGACTATTATAGCGGTGCAATCAGCGCAGGGCAGGGCTGCCCCTTATTTTGTGCGTACGCACCGCATAGCGGTATATCCGCAGGAAGTAGAGAAAGTGTTGTCGTATTTAAATAAAAATTAAAATCCGGATAAAAATTTTACATATTTAAGCACCAATTAGCTACCTTATTTATGAAGAAACTATTACCAATTTTGGCCATTGTAATGGCGTCATTTTCTGTAAGCTCATATGCACAGGGTAAATTTATTTCTGTTAAAGGCAAAGAGATCATAGGTGCCGATGGCAAGCCATTTTTGATACGAGGTACTAACCTGGGTAACTGGCTGGTGCCCGAGGGGTACATGTTCAAGCTCAAGGGCATCAACTCACCTAAACTGATTAACCAGGCTTTTGCAGAGATCATCGGTCCGGATGATATGCGTGTTTTCTGGAAACAGTTTTTAGATACCTACATTACCGCCGAGGATATTCATTACCTGAAATCCACGGGGATGAACTCCATCCGCATACCGTTTAACTATAAGCTGTTTACCAATGAGGATTACATGGGCGATAACGACGCTACCCGTGGCTTCAAGTACCTGGATAAAGTAATTGCCTGGTGCAAAAAGGAAAACTTATACGTAATACTTGATATGCACTGTGCCCCCGGCGGCCAAACCGGCGATAATATTGACGATGGCTATGGTTACCCCTTCCTGTTTGAAAGCAGGCCGAGCCAACTGCTAACAATCAAAATTTGGAAACAGATAGCAGATCATTATAAAAATGAAAGCATTATTTTGGGGTATGATTTGCTGAACGAGCCTATCGCCCATTATTTTAAGGTTGACAGCCTGAACCCTTACCTGGAACCCCTGTATAAAGAAATTACCCAGGCAGTACGCACGGTTGACAAGAACCATCTGATATTTTTAGGCGGTGCGCAGTGGGACAGCAACTTTAAACCATTCGGGCAGCCGTTTGATAGTAAACTGGTATACACTTTTCATAAATACTGGACGCCGGCTACTATCGACGTTATTAAAGATTACATTGATTTCAGGGATAAATACAATGTGCCTATCTACGTTGGCGAAACCGGCGAGAATACTGATGAGTGGGTGCGCGACTTCCGCATTCTGCTGGAGAAAAATAACATTGGCTGGCATTACTGGCCTTACAAAAAAATGGATAATGAGCGCGGTTTCCGCACGTTCGCGCAGCCTGAAGGTTATGATAAGGTGTTTGATTATACCGAGAAGAACCGCCAGACCTTTGAAGATATCCGTAAAGCCACACCCGAAGATCGCAAGAAATTAAAGGAAGTGCTTTTTAAGGTATTGGAGAATAGCAAGTTTGTGAACACTAAGCCCAACAAAGGTTACATTGAGGCTTTAGGACTTACCGCAGGCCAATAGTTTTATTTTGTGGCGATAAAAAAGCTATGTTTGCATTGTAAACCATTATAAACAAGGCTTCGCTTTTAAGCGAAGCCCAATTAAGCTTTTTAACTGACCTTTATGCCGAAAACTTTGATAAAGAGTTTATTCTTTATTGCGTTTTTAATGCCGTTTTGCCTGCGCGTTTCGGCCCAGGTGCCGCTGCTGTTAAATGACGAGGAAAACCAAAGGTTTTTTACTTTTAATGAGATACAAGCACTGCCCGACTCAACCGCTTTGCTCACGTTTGGGCAGGTGCTGAGCAAACAATACACACAAAAATTCAGGCCGAGCGAATTATCCTCCCCCAAAACGGGTGAATCGGGCTGGGCTTACTGGTACCGCATTCGCATCAGTAATACAAACAACACCCGCAAAAACTGGCTGCTGGAATTTATGGATCAAACCATTGACAGCATCACGGTATACTCACCGCGCAAGGAGGGTGGCTATACAAAAACCTCGTTTGGCGCGGCCTACCATTTTGACGAGCGGCTGTATCACCATAAAAACTTTACGCACAACATTAGCAGCGACCTGCATGGTACACAAACCTATTACATTCGTATTGTATCGCACCAGCCGGTAAACGTTATTGTGGTGCTGCGTTCGGTAAGCTGGTTTATTCATTACGCGCTGGATGAGTACCTGTTTTTCGGCGCGTTTTACGGTATGCTTACTGTATTCGGGTTATATAACCTGATGATGTTTTTCGCCATCAGGCAAAAACAGTACCTGTATTATGTAATGTATAATGTGAGCATCGGCTTTTACGAAATGTGTACCGATGGTATTGCCTACCAGTACGTATGGCCTAATTCCCCGCACTGGAACCAATATGCTTACGGCATTGCCCTATACTTCGCCAGCGTGTCAGGTATGTTATTCACCCTGAGCCTGCTGCATGTAAAGGCCCGCGCACCGCAGATGTACAAAATATTTGTTTGGGCGATAGCGCTGCGCTCGGTTTTCTTTTTGTGTTGTTTGCTGATCGATAAAAGCTGGTTCAACTATAAGATCATCGAGATCGTTCCGCTGCTGCTGGCTTGCTATACCGGCTTTTATGTAATGCGTAAGGGTTACTGGCCTGCGCGCTTTTTTGTAGTGGGCTACAGCTTCCTGTTCGTTGGTTTCATCATCAAAATACTTATTGCACTTGATGTTCCATGGCTTCCATTTGGGCCGGTTACACATTACAGTTTAAGCTTTTGCTTTATTATGGAGATGCTGTTCATCTCTTTCGCTATCGCGGAAAAGGTTCGCGCCTTGAAAAAGAAGAAAGATTACGTGCAGCGCCGCATTATCAGGCAGATGAAGCAGAATGAGGAACTGAAGGACAATATCAACCGCCAGTTAGAGCACCAGGTACAGGAACGCACGCGCGAACTATCTGTAAAATCAGAAGTGATAGAGCAGCAGAACGATGAACTAAAGGCCATGAACCTGCTGCTGAAAGAGCAATCCGAAGAAATATCGCGCATAAACGTGCTGCTCGAAAAGGATAACATCACCCTGCATAATGATATTGAAAAGGTAACGCATGACAGGGTAATGTCTGCCGAGGTGGATTTTGAAGAGTTCAGCCGCATTTACCCCGACCGCGAAACCTGCTTCGGTTTTTTAGCCAAGCTGAAGTGGGAGAGAGGATACGCTTGTCGCCGCTGCGAACATACCCATTACAGCGGCGGGCACTTGCCGTACAGCAGGCGTTGCTCGAAATGTGGTTATGAGGAATCTGTTATCGCATACACCATTCTGCAAAACACCCGCATACCTATCAACAAGGCTTTTTACATGATATTTTTGATGTACTCTACCAAAGGCAAAATATCATCGCACAAACTATCTGAAGTGCTGGACATAAGGCAGAGCACCTGCTGGGCCTATAGTTCGCGCATAAAAAAGGTGATGGAAACAAAAAAGAAGGAACTGCGTAACGCCGGCCACAAAGGCTGGAGCAAGTTGGTAATTGATGTGGATGATGATTAAGCGGGTTTTGTAAGTATCAAATTTTACATACTTTAGTTCATCAATGCAACTGAAAGACAATAAACGCACCATTTGGTCGTGGGCTATGTTTGATTGGGCCAACTCGGCTTACAACCTGGTGATCACTACTACGATATTCCCGGCCTACTACACCGCTATCACCGCCAACAACGGTACCCACAAGGTTAACTTTTTTGGCTATACCTTTATCAATACCGCCCTTGCTGATTATGCATTGGCTGCTGCTTACCTGGTTATTGCCCTCATGCTGCCGGTACTAACCGCCATTGCCGACTTTCGCGGCAACAAAAAGGTGTTCATGCAGTTCTTCACCATGATAGGCGCTATAAGCTGCGGGCTGCTGTTCTTTTTTAACAAAAGCAATATTGAGCTGGGCATTATCTGCTTCGCCATGGCGGCCATTGGTTATTGTGGGGGATTTGTATTTTACAACTCATATCTACCCCAAATTGCCAGTATCGAAATGCAGGATAAGGTGAGCGCGAAGGGCTTTACTTACGGCTATATCGGCAGTGTATTGCTGCAATTGATCTGCTTTGCATTCGTATTAAAACCTGAGTGGTTTGGTATAACCGATGCTTCATTACCGCCGCGCCTGTCGTTTTTGCTGGTAGGTGTGTGGTGGATAGCCTTCGCGCAGATCCCGTTTACCATATTGCCAAAAGGGGAGCCAAATACCACCACGCAACATAAAAACATCATAAAAGGTGGCTTTGCCGAGTTAGGAAAAGTTTGGAACAAAATCGGTCGGATGCCTTTGCTCAAAAAGTTTTTACCGGCGTTCTTCTTTTACTCCATGGGTGTACAAACCGTAATGCTGGTGGCCACCAGTTTCGGCGCCAAGGAGTTAGGTTTACAGCAGGAGGCGTTAATCGCTATTATACTCATTATTCAACTGGTTGCCATTGGCGGTGCTATTTTAATGTCGCGCCTGGCGGTTAAGTTTGGTAATGTGCGCATCCTGCTTATCGTGGTTATGCTATGGATAGTGGTTTGTGTATCAGCATACTTTATAACCACGGCAACACAGTTTTATATACTCGCTGTGCTGGTAGGTTTGGTAATGGGCGGCATACAGTCGCTTTCGCGATCCACTTATTCAAAGTATCTCCCGCAAAATATTCCGGACACTGCGTCTTTCTTTAGCTTTTTTGACGTTACCGAAAAGCTGGCCATTGTAGGTGGTTTGTTCAGCTTTGGTTTCATCGAGGAGCTGAGCGGCAGCATGCGTAATTCAACACTCGCGCTATGCGTTTACTTCGCCATCGGATTAATACTTTTATTTGTTTTGCTGGCGGCAGAGAAAAAACACAGTAAAAATGCTGATTTTAGTGCCGTTTAATTTTATTTGTGCCGATGAAGGTTGAGTTATTTGTACCCTGTTTTGTTGATCAGTTATACCCTGAAACGGCTTTTAACACCGTAAAACTGCTTGAAAAGGCGGGTTGCAATGTGTCGTTCAACCCTAACCAAACCTGCTGCGGGCAACCTGCTTTTAACGCCGGTTTTTGGGATGAGGCCAAAGAAGTAGGCACTAAGTTTTTGAACGACTTTGAGCAGGACAGCATTATTGTAACCCCATCAGCATCATGCACTGGCATGGTGAAAAATTACTACAACGATCTGTTCACCAATACTATCGAGCATAACAAATGCCGTAACATTCAAAGCAATATTTACGAGCTGTCGGATTTTTTAGTAAATATTTTGCAGTTTGATTACTTCGGTGCCGAACTTGATGGCCGTGCCGTTTATCATGATAGTTGCAGCGGCTTACGCGAATGCCATATCAAGGATGAGCCTCGTCAACTATTATCGAAAGTTTTCGGTTTAGAGCTGGTTGAAATGAAGGATAATGAAACCTGCTGCGGTTTTGGCGGTACATTCTCTGTTAAGTTCGAGGCTATTGCCAGCGCTATGGCGCAGCAAAAGGTAGATAATGCCCTCGCTGCCGGTGCCGATTACATCATCTCTACTGATGCCTCATGTTTGCTACATCTGCAGGCTTATATCGATAAAAATAACTTGCCCATAAAAACTTACCACCTGGCCGATGTACTGGCCAACGGCTGGGGGAATGTTTAATCAGGTTGATTGTTCCCGGCTAAAATCTCCAGTAATGCATCTATCAGAGGAATCTGACCAGGGTTGATATAAACACGCGCATCATCCACAGTAAAAAAGTCGCCTTTATCAACCTCGGGTATTATTATGGTTTTGCTTGATTTGGGCGGCCAGGGTAATGCAAAGGTGTTGCTTACAATGTTGTTTACATCTACATCGCCCTCAACCGCCCAGGCGTTTACTATTTTACCGCTGCGCTGTTTCACCGGCGGCAGGGGGGTAAACTCTCCATGAATCTTTTGCCCGGTCTCTTCTTCAAACTCGCGCTGAGCGGCCATCAGTGTATCTTCATCCGGATCAAGTTCTCCTTTCGGGATTGACCATGCACCTTTGTCCTTGTTTTTCCAGAACGGGCCGCCGGGGTGTACCAGGAATATCATCGGCTCATTATTCAGCATCTTATACAGTAAAATACCGGCGCTTTGTTGTGGCATGGTCAATATTTTGATTTGCTATTAAAACCACTGCATTTATAATTAGTTTTGCCCCATGTTTACAGGTATTATTGAAACGCTTGGCCGGATAGTAACGCTCGAAAAGGAGCAAAGCAACCTGCACATCACGGTTGAATCAGCCATCGCGCATGAGTTAAAGATAGATCAGTCAGTTGCGCATAACGGCGTTTGCCTTACGGTTGTTGCCGTTGCCGATGGTTTGCATACGGTAACCGCTATTGACGAAACGCTGAGCAAAACCAGCCTCGGCCACCTGCAAACCGGTGATCTGGTAAACCTGGAACGCTGTATGCAAATGAATGCCCGTTTGGATGGCCACATCGTTCAAGGCCATGTTGACCAAACCGCTATCTGTACAGCTTTTATTGAGCATGATGGTAGCTGGGAATACACCTTTGAATATGACAGTTCAAAAGGTAACGTAACCGTTGAAAAAGGGTCAATCTGTGTAAATGGGATAAGCCTTACCGTGGTTAATTCAAAAGCCAACAGTTTTTCGGTGGCTATTATACCTTATACTTATGAGCATACCAATTTGCAGCACGTGCGTGTTGGCTCTGTAGTAAACCTTGAATTCGACATCATTGGCAAATATGTAGCCCGCCTCATGCAGCGCTAACGGCTCAATGCTTCAATGCGTGAGCTGCTGTAGGCCATATATTGCCCATGGCTTTTAGGTGGTTTTGATGCCAGGTATTTTTTATAGTATCTGATGGCTTGTTTCTTATTCTTTAGCTTGTCATCATATATAACAGCCAGCGCATACAACGTAACTGGTCGCTCATTGTATTGTAATGCTTTTTGGTATGCAGCTAACGATAATTTGGTTTTATTAAGCCGGTCGTAACTTTCGCCTATCTCGCCATAGTAAGAATCGACGGACGGTGAAATGGCCTTCTCAATAGCCTTTTCAAAATAACCGATTGCCTTAGGTTGATCTTTTAAACCCTTGTAAGCCATTCCGGTATAATAAAGTGACGCTTCAGTCTGCGTGTCATCGGTCAACTTGCTGTACGTCTCAATACATTGCCGGTATTTTTTCTCGATATAATAAGAGGTACCTAACATGCTGATCACCGCGCCAGACATATCACCTTCCTGCATCAGCTTATTACATAGGCTAATAGTTTCTGCAGTTTTACCCTGCTGAAAAGTTATTTTGGCCTTACCTAAAATAAGCGTAAGGTTAGTACTGTCTGCCGCTAAAGCAGGCGACAATATCTTGTCGGCCTGATCGAGTTGTTTAACAGTCACGTAAAAGCTGCTCAAATCAAAAGCTACATCGCCATCCAACGGATTTATTTTATTAGCTTTTTGTAAGTAATAAACATAACTCCCTATATCAGCCAGGCTTTTTGAAAGTGAGCTTAGTTGCCTGTAAACGTTAAAGTTGGTGCTATCCTTTTTAAGTATTTGTTTGTAATAAGTAATGGCTTTAGCGCTATTCCCCCGGCGGTTGTTGATATTGCCCAGGTTGAACAGTACTGGTATGTTAAGCGAGTCGGTTTGAAGGATACGCAGGTAATAACCTTCAGCCTGGGGGAGCTTGCCGCTCATTTGAGCGGTGTATGCCAACGCAGACAGTATTTTCGGCTCTGCTACATCATCACCATATATGCCTTGCAGGTAGGAGTAGGCATCAGCATAGCGTTGGTTTTGGTAATAGTCAAGTAAAACCACGGCATCGTGTTTATGCGAATTTTGTGCGTTTACAGTAACGAATAAGCAAATTGCGACAAGGAAGGTTAACATATTTTTCATTCAACTAATTTATTAGTTGATTTTGACATATCCAAACTTTGGCAGAGTTATTGTTTTATTGACAACATATCATAAATTAAAAACTATGGATAAGTTAAAGAAGTTCGCGCTGATGGAAAAAATTGTCCATGAGCTTGAGGATTTAAAAAACAGCCAGACGGCTTTAATACAGAAGATCGCTAAAATAGAAGTGGACAACATTGAGCTTGGCGATAAAAGGTTAGAAAAGGATCTGCCGGATATGCACCAACGTGTAGCAGATAACCTGGACACCATTGCCGCAATACTGGATGATTTTGCTCAACAAACCGATGAGTTTAGCGATAAGAATAATATAACTGCCCTGAAAGAGCAGGAAGCTATCAATAACGTATAACTCTGCAATTCAGTGATAAAGAAGGCCGTATCAATTTGATACGGCCTTCTATTTTGATAGGGGGTGCTTCACTATAAACTGACGAATTACATTTAAAAGCTAAAAGAATGTGTTGAAATTACTGAATGACTTGAAATAAAAAAACCGCCCCATAAAATGCTTATGAGACGGGCCTATTAATATTTAAACACACTGATCGATAATTCGCTCGCTTACATATCGACTCATTAAATCTAACAGCTTAATTTGTTTAACACAATTGTTATCGACGAAACGCAGCATTGAGTAGACGATAGGGTATATACTGCGGAATTGCGTTTTTAAAATGCGCTTACTACATTTGAGTATGAACTCCATGAAACGCAACACCCTAACCTTTGGCCTATTGCTAACAACTGCCGTTTGGTACGGCTGCGGCAATAACAAAAAGGCCGATACACAAACGGCTACCGGCGCAATTACGGATAACGACATTCGCGGATATCTTTCCGTATTAGCAGATGATTCGCTTACCGGCCGTAAGCCGTTTACCGAAGGTGAAACCAAAACTATTAATTACCTGGCTGCCCAGTTTAAGCAAATAGGTTTGGAACCGGCTAACAAGGGCAGCTACTTTCAGGATGTACCTTTGGTTGAAATTACCGGCACGCCTACTGCCATGCAGTTAAATGGCAAAGCTTCGGCAACGCTGAAACCGGGTACCGATTTTGTGGCATCAACCCGGCAGGAATTACCATCAATAGAAATAAAAAACTCTCCCCTGGTGTTTGCCGGTTACGGTGTTGTAGCGCCCGAGTATGGGTGGAACGACTACAAAGATATGGATGTTAAGGGCAAAACAGTAGTGGTGCTGGTGAACGATCCTGGTTTTAAGTCGGGAAACCGCACCCTGTTTCATGGAGATACCATGACGTATTACGGCCGCTGGACGTACAAATATGAGGAAGCTGCCCGCCAGGGTGCTGCGGGTGTGCTCATCGTTCATCAATCAGAACCGGCAAGTTACCCATGGAGCGTAGTAAATACCAGCTTTTCGGGATCAAAACTCTATTTACAGCAGTCGGACAAGCATCTTTCGCGCTGCAAAATGGAGGGTTGGCTAAGTGAGGAGACAGCCAAAAAACTGTTAGCCAATGCAGGAATAACGGAAGATATGCGCGCTTATGCACGAAAGAAAGATTTTAAGGCTGTGCCGCTTAATACCATGGCGACCATCAGTATCAGCAATAAATTAAAGTACTCAACATCGCACAACGTAGCAGCAGTTTTAAAGGGAAGCACAAGGCCTGATGAATACATTGTTTACACGGCCCACTGGGATCACCTGGGTATTGGCCAGCCTGATACAAAAGGTGACAGCATTTACAATGGCGCGGTTGATAATGCCAGCGGAACGGCGGCACTGCTCGCTATGGCGAAGGCTTTTAAAAACGCTAAGGAGCAGCCACAGCGCTCCATCTTGTTCTTATCAGTAACAGCCGAAGAACAGGGCTTATTAGGCTCGGAATATTATGCCACGCATCCGCTATTCCCATTAAATAAAACCGTGGGAAACCTGAACATGGATGCCCTATCGCCAAATGGTGAAAGCAAAGACATACCAATAACCGGCAAAGGGCAAAACGACCTGGAAGACTATGTAGAAGCCATAGCCAAAAAACAAGGCCTGACTGTTGAAGCCGACCCTACACCCGGCGCTGGTGGCTATTACCGGTCGGATCATTTTAACTTCGCTAAAGTTGGCGTGCCTGCGTTAGATATGCACACCGGGCCTGACAGCAAAACTCATGGCCGCAAGTGGGGTGAAGAACAGGATAAGATTTACACAGATGAACACTATCACCAGGCTTCAGATAACTACACGCCCGATATGGACCTGAGCGGCATGACGCAAACAGCAAATATTTTGTACCAGATCGGCACTCAACTGGCCGGCGAAACCACCTTTCCGCAATGGAAAAAGAATTCAGAGTTCAGGGCGATCCGCGAAAAATCAATGGCAGGCAAATAGTATCAATTCATGGAAGATTATAAAACCGTTGCCGCATCGCAAACTACCTTGACCGAACTGATGATACCTGCATATTCCAACTTTGGCGGCAAGATACATGGCGGTATCATTATGGGTTTAATGGATAAAGTGGCCTATGCATGCGCCGCCAAACACGCCAGGGCCTACTGCGTTACCGCCTCGGTTGATACGATTGACTTCTTGGCTCCTGTTGAAGTGGGCGAACTGGTTTCGCTATTGGCATCCGTGAACTATGTGGGCAAAACCTCGCTGGTTATCGGCATCAAAGTAATATCAGAAAACGTGACCACCCAGCAAGTTAAACACACCAATACCAGCTACCTCACCATGGTGGCTATGGATGAGCACCGCAACACGCTGCCCGTGCCCGGCCTAATCCTGCAAACCGACGAAGAAGTGCGCCGCTTTTACCAGGCCTTTCACCGTAAGGAATTAAAGAAATATTATAAGACGGAGGAAAAGCGCATGAAGTCGGTTTACGAGATAGCAGAATCAGAAGAATTGCTCAAGAATGAACGATGCATCATTCAGCGGAAGAGTTAGTGTTGCATATCCTCACAAAATAAAGCAGGCTTCAAAACAGCCTGCTTTATTTTTATAATTTTGCGCCGTGCCACCCCGTAAACAATCAGTTACCGCAAAACCCAAAACAACGGTAAAACGTAAGCCGTCGGCAGTAACTAAAAAGAAGAAGCCGGGCAATAAGTTCAACTGGTATCCTTACGCTATTGGTTTAGCATTGATATTACTATCACCTTTTTACTACGGGTATGTGGTTAAATTTTTCTCCTCAACCTGGCGTTGGCTATGGGATAATGGCAAACCTGCCACTTATCGCACCTACAAAAGTTTTAATATAGATATACCGGTTGCTTATAAAATTCACGGCATCGATGTATCGTATGCCCAGGGGCAGATAAATTGGCAACAGGTTAGCAAAATGGAAGAGGACAGCGTGCGCATCCGCTTTGCCTTTATAAAAGCAACCGAAGGTTTACTTACTGCCGATCCATATTTTAAACGCAACTGGCGCGAGGCACCTAAGTTTGGCATTGTATGCGGCGCGTATCATTACTTCCACCCCAAAAAAGATGGATTATGGCAGGCGCGTTTCTTTTTGCAGAACGTTAAACCTGAAAGCGGTGACCTACCACCGGTTGTTGATATTGAAGTGACAGATGGTGTAAGTCCCGAAAAATTGCGACAGGAGCTTACAGACTTCATTAATCACGTTGAAAAGAAAATTCATGTGAAGCCGGTTATTTATACCAACATCAGTTTTTACAAGCAATACCTTGATGGACACTTTGATGAATACCCTTTATGGATCGCGCATTATTACAAGCATGAACTGAATTTACCTGAGGGAACCAACTGGTGGTTCTGGCAACATTCGGACAGGGCTTTTGTAAATGGAATAGCCCATGAAGTAGATTTTAACGCCTTTAAAGGTGATAGCGCTCAATTTAAACAGTTACTAATCCCCTGATTTTTGCCGCTTAACAGGGCACATTGTGGAGATGCTCCCCACACTTTAATCAGCTGAATTTTGCTAACTAACTGAATTATAGACTAATTAAAATCATCTAACCAACTGGCACAATTGTGTAGTATATGTTATCGTACTTAAACAAAATATATATACTATGAAAAAGATCATTTTGTCAGTAGCCTTTTTAGGCCTAATAGGAGTAGTAAACGCAAACGCACAAAATACATCAACCACTCAGCCTGCAGCATCACAGCAACAACCGGCACAACAAACCCAACAGGATTCAACTGCCGCCGGTGCTAACGGAGCAGCCACAGCTACAGCAGGCGCAACAGCACAGGAAGTAAAAACCCCGGTAAAAGTTGAAGAGTTGCCGGAAGCAATTAAAACCACGCTGAAAAGCGATGCGGTAAAAGAATATACTGCGGTTGATGCATCATTAGTAAAAGCAGGTACTTCAGAGTACTACATCATTAACCTTAAAAAAGGTGATGACCTGCGATTTGTGAAGCTTGACAAGGACGGACGCCCGGTTAAGCAATAATAAGCACTCATAATCACAATATACCTCAACATCAAAGGCCGGAATTTATTCCGGCTTTTGTATTTTTACGCCTTATTTGCAACAAACTACCGATGGCAAAAATATTACTGGTTGAGGACGATACTACATTTTCACAAATACTACAAGGCTTTTTACCCAGAAACGGTCATGAGGTTGTTGCTGTTAATAATATCAGGAACGCTTTAGCGCAACTGGATGACCAAGCGTTTGATCTGCTACTGCTTGATTACCGTTTACCTGACGGTACCGGTCTCGAAGTTATGGCCCATGCGCATAACAAGGGTTTAAAAACTCCGGCGGTGATGATGACCAGCTTTAATGATGTACGTACCGCGGTAAAAGCTATCCAGGCCGGCGCAGCCGACTATATTACCAAGCCCGTGAATCCTGATGAATTACTGATGATCTTGAAATCAGCGCTTTCGGAAAAAAGCGATCAAAAGGAAGAAACAGTTAAAACTACTAAATCGGCGCAGGCTGGTACTACCAGCTATCCCGGGTTTATAAAGGGTACAAGTGCCGAATCAGATAAACTTTACGAATACATTGACCTGGTTGCACCTACTGACATGTCGGTGGTTATACAGGGCGAAAGCGGTACAGGTAAGGAACATGCCGCGCGATTTATTCACGAGCGCAGCAAACGTGCCGATAAACCATTTATAGCTATTGACTGCGGCGCCTTGTCAAAAGATCTGGCAGCAAGCGAACTGTTCGGGCATATAAAAGGCGCTTTTACAGGTGCACTTACCGACAAAAAAGGCTTGTTTGAAGTAGCTGATGGCGGCACCCTGTTTATGGATGAAATTGGCAATCTGAGTTATGATGTGCAGGTAAAACTGTTGCGCGCCTTGCAGGAGAACACTATACAACCATTGGGCAGCACCAAACAGATCAAAGTTGATGTACGTATTATAGCCGCTACTAATGATGACCTGCTGAGCAGTGTAAGCAATGGTGATTTTCGCCAGGATTTGTATCACCGTATAAATGAATTTAAGATACAGATACCCGCCCTGCGTGAGCGTGGCCGGGACGTGCAATTGTTCATCAACCATTTTATTACCATCGCTAACCAGGAGCTTGAACGTAACGTTAAAAGCATATCGCCCGAGGCAATGGAGTTGCTTAACCGTTATGACTGGCCGGGTAACCTGCGCGAGCTAAAAAACGTGATCAAACGTATGGTGCTGTTAACCCGCGGAGAAGAAGCCGGTGCTGAATCGCTACCTGACGAGATGAGCAATTACATTACCCACCTGCCGGTAACACCACCCGCTGATGCTGACCTGAAAGCCCTGAACGAGGCTAATGAAAAAGCGGTTATTCAGCAAACACTGCAAAAGGTAAAATACAATAAATCAAAAGCGGCCAAGTTGTTAAATATTGACCGGAAAACCCTGTACGCTAAAATTGAGCGCTACGGGCTCGACTCTTAAACCTCGGCGTTATGCAGGTAATCGCGGCGTATCTGCTCGCGTACCTGCTGCAAGCGGATGATCAATGCCAGCAACTTATTAGTGTGCAGATTAGTAAGCGTTTCCGCCTTATTTAATTCAAGCTCTGCCGAGCGCAAATCGGCAGCCAGGTTTTTTACGCCAATTTGCGCCGTACGTCCGGCCATGCGGTGTACGGTTATCGCTATCTCTTCAAGCACATCGTCGGTATAGTTTTCAAGCAAACGCTTTAAGCTGTTGATGTCATTCAGCGTATCTTCCGTAAACAATTCGAGTATCCGCGCCAATTGCTCCTTGTCGCCAAAGGTCATTTTTTCAAGATTACTAATATCAATGGTTTCAGCCGGCGCGACCGTTTCCTCATCCAGGTCAAGTATCTCAATTAGTTCCTGCTCCTTAAATGGCTTTTTAAGTATTCCGTTAAAGCCGGCCGCTAATATACTTTCGCGCTCCTGTGGTATAACCTGTGCGGTAAGCGCGTAAAGGTGTACATCCTGAGGTAGCTTTTCGCGGAGTATTTTACAAAGTTCAATACCGCTCATGCCGGGCATGCGTATATCCATCAGGATATATTTTACATCACTTGTCCATTCAGCATCAAGCACCTGCTGAGCCGAGTTAAAGCTGCGATGACTGACGTTATGTTTGGTTAGCATTAATGAACACATCTCCAAAATGAAATTATCATCATCAACTATCCAAACCATATCTGTCCCTGCGCTAAGCAGAGTCGGTGTGTGATGCTGATGAAGTTTCTCTGGCGCGGCAACTACCGAAAAACTCAAATGGAATATAAAGTTTGAACCTTTGCCTAACTGGCTGTTTACGTGTATACTTCCGCCCTGTGCTTCAACCAATTGTTTACTGATAGTTAAGCCCAGCCCGGTGCCAATTTGCGTCCGGTTGTTATCGGCCTGTTCAAATTCATTAAATATTTTAAGCAGATCGGCCGGGGCCATACCCATACCTGTATCAGCTACCCTGAAAGTAAAATTAGCACGGCCATCCGCTTTGGCGCAACTTACCAACAACCGCACTGATCCTTGCTCGGTAAACTTGATAGCGTTACCCAGCAAATTATACAACACTTGCTTAAGCCTGAAGGAGTCGCCGTTAACATAAAGATCAGGTGCAAAGCCCGCTTTAAGCTCAAGCTCAAGCTGCTTTTTTTCGGCCTGAAAACGCACCACCGAGGCTACCTCATTTAGTACATCCAGCATGTTAAAGGCTGCGTTGGTAAACGTGAATTTACCGGATATGATGCGGTTATAATCCAGCACCTCATCAACAATTTGCATCAGGTGGCCCGATGACTGATATATCGCCTCGATATGGTTGCGGCGTGGATGTTCCTGCTGCCTGATCAATTCGGCATAGCCAATGATAGATTGCAGCGGCGTCCGTATCTCATGGCTCATGTTGGATAAAAAGCGTTGCTTAGCCATACCGTGGTATTCAGCTATCTCCTTGGCCTCCTCCAATTCTTTACGGTAACGGTTGCTTCGCGATATGTCAATCAGGATCAGCGATACCAGGATCAGGGTAATCAGGAAAAAGCCGAGCATGATCAGGCTGATTTTTTTGACGCTGGTATTTACAACCGTTTTAGCATGGCCGTTATTATATTCAATTTGCGATACCACTTCATTTTCAACCTGTTTAAGTATCGACAAAATTTGGGTGATAATCTTGGTATTGGCTTTGGCCAGCACCACTTCCTGGTTGATGAATTGAGCGCTTTTACGCAGCTGGTTTTTCTCGATACGGGCGACAGCCTGCGTCATGCTTTCCATAATGCTGTCTTTTATGGCTTGAGCTACGGTATCTTTTTCGATGTTAAGCTGTTCGCTCACTACTTTATAGGCGGTATCGGCAGGCTGTTTCTTTTTGCCGAAAAGCTTGCCAAAAAAACCGCGTCTGTCCTCGTTGTTTTGCGGATAAACAATGGTGGTAGACACCTTTTTCTCAGTGGTAACGGCCGCGCTATCCGCCCGGGCATTTTTATCAACCAAATCGTTCAGCACTTCAACCTGTGCAGAGAATAATTTGTTGTTTACCAGCTTTTCCCGAACCTTTAAATAGTTCATAAAAAGCTTATCGCGTTCGCGCAACAACTTACGTAATGACTTAAGGCGCCAAAGCTGCACCCTGTCGTTCTGGTAATAACCCTGCAAAGTATCAATTGACCGGTTGATGCGGCGGGTCTCCTTAAAAAAGCTATCATGCTCACCGCCGTTACGCAGTACCTGCATACGTTGCATCTGATCGAGTTGTGCCACACGGCGCGAGAGATCATTTACAATACGTAGCTTGTTGTTAGGCGCAGATATATTTTCAACCGCTGAAAGCATTTCACTAAATGCGCCACGGCTAACATTCCATGCTAAAAAAAGGGCAACGCAAGCCAACATAAAGGCAAACACTACCTTTCCCTTTATCGAGCGCATAAAACGTTTCCACTGGTTGTCAGCCATTCAGTTATCGAGGAAATTAAAAAACTATTATAACGTAATACACAGCCATTTTCGTTTATCACCTGATATAACGCGGCATGTGCAGATAGCTAAAAAACTATCAACCGCCGCAAATGTTTGCTTTGATGTAGCTGTATACCGGACGGCAAAAAGTAAATGTTAATATTGCGCTGGAATATTATTTGCTTACTTTGAAACCGCAAAAGCAATTGTGAATGTATTGGTACGAAGAAGACGTTAAGCAGTTAGAGAAAAGGAGCCAGCAACTTACCTATGAGCCCGAAACATTATTTTACGGCAGCTCATCCATAAGGTTATGGGAGAACCTGTATAATGATTTTGCCGACCTTAAACCCATCAACCTGGGCTTTGGCGGATCCACATTAGCTGCCTGCGTATGGTTTTTTGAGCGGATAATGCTTACCTATAAACCTAAGAGGCTGGTGGTTTACGCCGGTGATAACGACCTTGGCGACGGACGTACGCCAGAAGAAGTCTATATTTTTTTTAAGCAGCTTATGGTTGAGGTTAGCCGGCGTTTTGGTAACATACCATGCTATTACATATCGCTTAAGCCAAGCATCAGCAGGCGCAATATCATCGACAGGTTTAAGTACACCAACAATTTAATTGAGACAGAAATAGTTAAAAGCAGCAACAACTGGCATTTTATCAATATATTTAGCCATATGGTTGATGCAGGCGACTATCCGAAAGGTAAATACTTTGTTAATGACGGTTTGCATTTGAGCAAGGAGGGCTACGAGTTATGGAAGCAAGTGGTTGCCGAACAGTTGTATCGCCATCATTAACTATTTGTTCATAATTAAGTAACATGCGCTACTGATATTCACTACCAAAAGCTATGCCTCCTCAATGAATCGCGAATATCATAAATGGTATAGTACCCATTTGCAATGCAACATGGAGCTTTTGGTGTTCGGGCACAGCGGTCGGGCCGTACTTTTCTTTCCTACGCGGATGGCCCGGTTTTACGATTACGAAAATTGGGGTATAATTGAAGTATTGCGTGATCAGCTTGATAACGGGCAATTACAGGTATATTGCGTAGATAGCATAGATGCCGAAAGCTTTTATAATCAAGCCATTCACCCATCAGAAAGAATAGCCCGGCATCTTCAATATGAAGATTACATATTGCAGGAAGTACTACCTTTTATCCGATCAAAAAATAATACCGGGGTATTGGAAGTGGCCGGGTGCAGCATGGGGGCATTTCATGCCGCAAACATTGCGCTTAAGCATCCGGCACTATTTAACAAAGTGATATGCATGAGCGGCCGGTACGATCTTACACGTTACATTAATGATTTTAAGGATCTGTTTGATGGCTACCGCAATGATAACATCTACTACAACTCACCCATACAATTCATGGGTAATATGCAACAGAGCGACTTGCTCGATAGCATCCGTAGGTCGGAATACATATTTGCTATAGGCGAAACCGACCCTTTCCTGGCAAATAATTACGAGTTTAGTCAGCTATTGTGGGATAAAGGCATTCCAAATAACTTGTATATATGGGATAATTATGCGCATCGCCCTCGTTACTGGCGACAAATGGTGAGGTTATATCTTTAAAATATACTTACAGGCAGCACAATTTCAAACCTATCACGCCCTGTACCGCCAAACAGATCAGGATCAAGCAGCCGGCTGTATCTTAAGCCGAATGAGATAGATGTTTCATTAAAGACCTTCGTATCAAAAAACACCGCTCCGCCCACACTGCGGAAGTTCGCTTTAAACTTATTGCCCGTGTTGTAAAAATCCGACGCGCGGGTGTATTCATAAAATGCGTTACCCCTGATACGCAACAGGTAGATGGTATTGGCTACGCCGGCATCTGGATAAGCAATTGGGAAATGATAATTTGCGCCAAGTTTATCCATCCGGTACAGGTTTTCAACAGAATATCCTTTTGAAAATGGAAAGTTGTTTGAAAAGCTTACCTCGTTATTCAGGCCATGTTCCTGGTGAGCGGCGTTAATAACCAAACTGTGGTTAGGCCATAAACCGGGTAAGTAAAAGGTACCGGATGCCAAATACTGATGCGCCGGCAAACTTAAACCGTTTTTATAGATAAACAAAAACGATTGCCCCCAGCGCGGGTTGATATGCTGCCTTGCCTGCTGAATACGGGTTGAAAATGAGAGGTAACTGTTAAGATATGTAAAGTGCCTGTTAAACGCTTCAAAACCGTCCTGGTAATTGGTTTGCGCGTAGTATATATCAGTACCTACATTAAGGCCGGTAATTTTTTTGCCTCGTGTAAAGTTAAAAGGCAATTGGATGCCGCCATGTATGTTAAACTCGTTCCAGTAAATATCGCTGCCCCGGTATATGCGCCTGCGTTCATAAATGTAGTCGGCACCCGATGAAAGATAAGGAAAAAGCGCGCCATAAATGAAATCAAAACCCGCTTGTTTATAGCCCTCATTACGGTTGTAATTAAAGTAAATATTCGACTCAAATGTGTTCAGTATATTTTGTCCGGCTATTGATATGCGGTAATCCGGGTCACTGATCTCCGGTATCAGGCTATGAAAATTGAAAAGGTTATAACCTTTCTTGTATTTGGTAACCGGGTAGTTATATACCGTATCTTCAACCCGCTCAATTAAGCCCGATGCTACGTTTTTGTTAAGCGACGAAACGCGGTAACCGGGCAAACCACCCGGCAGCTCATTAGCACTTACGGCGTCCCATTGCATATCGCGCTTATCGGCTTGCGTAATTTGATAGCCGCTTGCAGTGAAACCCACCCAAGCTACTTTATTGGCTGATGTTGTTGGTTGATAGCTCCCGATTGTTTTAACGTTACTACGTAGCTTAAATAGCTTTTTATAGGTAATTGAAAAGGCAAACAACTCGTCATTATTTCCGGATGTACCGGTAAAGTAAATAGTATCCTGCTTAACACTGGTATAGCCTATTGGCTGATAACCGAATGACAGTAATGTTTCCTGGCTGCCGGTAATTGCGTTTACCTTAATTATACCCATCTCGCCCTTGGCGTTGCGGGCAGCGGAGATGATATTATTGCCATTAAACTTTGGATATGTATAGAATAAGTGGCTTATATTAGGCAAAACCGATATAAGCTTACCCGATTGTGCATCAAGTATATGTAATGCTGATTTACCATCTGGATTTACCTGAACAGCTACAATCCTACTGCCATTAGTGCTGAACGATGGAGAAAAATATTTGGTTTTGTTGGTGATAGTGCGTTCACGCCCGTTGTTAACGTCGACCACCCTTAACTCATGGTAATTGCGATAACCCCACCGCAGATCGCGCCGATAGGCGGCGTACACTATTTTGCCATTGCTATAATCAAAATACCTGTCCTGCGATATAGCGCGAGTGGTGATCTTCCGCTCGTTGCTTCCTGTACGAATAACGAAAGACGCTATATTATCGTAAGGGCTTTTCAGATAAATTATCGTGCTGTCATTTACAAAAACCGGAAACTCTTCATCGGCAACAAAGTGCTTTGCCGATTTTTGCGGCGGTGCATCGTTAAACTGCTGCCTGAAATAATTTAACGCGTCAGTACGAAAAGCTGGGAAGTTTACGCCTGTATGCTTTTTAACACTGTTTTGAAACGGATAGAATAAGCTTTTATAAGCCGCGGCATCATGGGTAACATCGCGCCAAAAAGCATCGCCATATTGTTCACGTCCGTAAGCTACCATCATATAACCCAGGGGGTAATGGTTGGGCACGTAATCAATGTACGATCCGTTACGCAACTTCATCCAGCTATAGTTTTTGCCGGCAGCCCATAACCCGCGAAAGCCGTTGTAAAAATATGGTAAGCGCCCACGGCCTTGTGCGCTAACCAGCGTTTCGTTATAAACAGCATCTCCCTCAAAAAACCAGTTAGGAACGCTCAGCGCATTGCCGAACGCTTGCCCGCCTTCGCCAAACAAAACCTTTAAAATGTGAGATAAGCCTACGTTAAAGTTATTGTACTGCTGAACATGCCTAAACTCATGAACAGCAAGCATTTCTGGCCATTGTATACTACCCAGTTCGAAACTATTTTGCTGTGGCGTTAGGTAAAACTCGCTGCGAAAAGGCGCCAGGCCTACATAGCCATTACTCTCCGTAGTTTGGTTCTGTAATACGATGTTTACCTGCTTTTGCTTGGAGCCGATGGTAGGCTTTACAACGTTATTTATACGGTTGATCAGCACAGTTACCCTTAATCCGGTGCTATCCATCCCGGCTGGAAATATTACCCGCGCGGCTGGCGTGTTAAACTGTTTCCATTGTAATGATGGTGGGTTACCGCCAAAGGTTTGTGCTTTACCATCTGTAAAAAACACCAACAAAAAAAAGCTTAAAAATATAGCGGGCAGATTTTTGGTAAAATAGCCTGTGTAACTCGTTAAATGCCTGCCCATTCGAAGTAAATAATCGGGGCGACAAAAATATAAATAATTATGCTATCAGCATCGTAATTAGAGATTAAAAAGACATTCGGCCTGTTAAATCTTATTACATTTGCCGTGTTATGGCTAAAGTTTCTATAAACCTGGCAACAGGCTCATTGCAGAAGGAAGAAATTATTGTAGGTATTGACCTGGGCACAACCAACTCTTTGGTTGCGTTCATTAATCCTGATAAAAATGCGCAGGTAATTAACGATGCCGGCAAGGGGGTGTTAGTGCCGTCGGTTGTTCACTTTGGGCAAACCGGCGAAGTAACGGTTGGTAACGATGCTAAAAACTACCTGGTTACCGATCCGCAGAATACCATATTTTCCGTAAAGCGTTTGCTGGGCCGCTCATACCGTGACATTGAAAATTACAAAGACTTTTTCTCGTACAAAGTTATTGATGATAACAGCGAAAGCCTGGTAAAAATAAAGGTTGGCGACAAGTTTTACACACCTATCGAGTTATCCGGACTTATACTTAAAGAGTTAAAAGAGCGTGCCGAGCATGCCCTAAAAACACCTGTTAACCGCGCTGTAATAACCGTACCTGCCTACTTTAATGATTCGCAGCGCCAGGCCACGCGCGATGCGGGTAAACTTGCCGGGTTAGACGTATTACGTATTGTGAACGAGCCTACCGCCGCAAGTTTGGCCTATGGCATAGGTCTAAATCCCGACGAAACCAAAACCATAGCCGTGTACGATCTGGGCGGCGGCACGTTTGATGTATCCATACTGCAAATACAAAACGGCATTTTTGAAGTGCTGGCCACCAATGGCGATACCTTTTTGGGCGGCGATGATTTTGACCGCGCCATTATAGATTACTGGATTGAGAAAAACAATTTAGATAAAGCGCAGCTTGCGGAAAACCGAGAACTATCGCAGCAATTACGTTTAAAGGCCGAGGAAGCTAAAAAATCTTTCGCCCACCAAAGCCTTTTTAATGAACAACTGGGCGATATATGGTGTACGCTGGATAAACAGACCTTTGAGCAGCTAATATTGCCTAAAGTGCAGCAAACCATCACCTGCTGCCAAAACGCGCTTAAAGACGCGAAACTAAGCGTTAAGCAGATTGATGAAGTAGTGATGGTAGGTGGATCAACCCGCACGGCGCTGGTTAAGCAAATGGTAGCTGAGTTCTTCGGTCGCCCGGTGCATGATGAGGTAAACCCTGATGAGGTGGTTGCCTTAGGGGCCGCAATACAGGCTGATATTATGGCCGGTAACCGTAAGGATATTTTATTACTGGATGTCACCCCGCTTTCGCTGGGTATTGAAACTATGGGTGGCCTGATGGATGTGATCATCCCCCGTAATGCTAAGGTGCCTACCAAGGCAGGCAGGCAGTACACCACCTCAGTTGACGGACAGGTTAACATGAAAGTTGCGGTATACCAAGGCGAACGCGACCTGGTGAAAGAGAACCGCAAACTGGCCGAGTTTAACCTGAAAGGAATACCGGCAATGCCGGCAGGTTTCCCAAAGATCGACATAAATTTTTTATTGAATGCCGACGGTATTTTAAAGGTGCAGGCCATTGAGTTACGGTCGGGAGTTAAACAAGAAGTTGAGGTAAAACCGACCTATGGAATTACTGATGATCAGGTAGAGCAAATGCTTATGGATAGCATTACCCACGCCAAGGACGACGTAAGTCAGCGCATGATTATTGAGGCGCGTACCGAAGGTGAACAAATGATATATACTGTAGAGCGCTTTTTGCAGAAGCACGGCACCTCAGTATCTGCTGAAGAAACAGCTCAAACTAACGAGCATGTAGCGGCACTTAAGCAAGCATTAAATAGCGGCGATAAGGATTTGATACATAAACGCATTGATGAGCTAAACGAATTTACACGCCCCTTTGCCGAGCGATTGATGGATCAGGCTATAAGCCATGCCATGAAGGGTAAGAGTATTGACTAATAGGTTTAAAATACTTGCTGAGCTACAACTATTTGCTACGGTCGAAAAAATATGTCTGACTGATGTCTCGGGAAAAAAGTATAATCAAAACAAACTAAAAAAATCATCAACATAGTAATGATAAAAAACAACCCCGGTAGCGGAACATACCGGGGCTGCTTACCTGATCGTATCAGTCGGTTCTACTGTTAGATGTAGCGTCGCTCATGCCTGTATAGTACATTGTTTTAATCTGCGTCTTCGTCAGGCGTAAAGTCCTTGTCTGAGCGTGACGCCTCGTAATTAGGTTCTCCGTCCTGTTCCTCGTTTTTGAAATTCACCTTGTCGTTTTTCTCGTCAGACGGTTCTGTACGAGCAAAGTACGCATTAGTATAACCCGCGTTTTGTGAGGGGTTATTAGGCGCATCGCCGGACGGTGTATTGTTCTCCTCGCCAAAAGCATGGCCACCATATCCGTGGCTTTCCATACCCGGAGCATCGGCCTTTTTTACCTCGCCACCCAATATGGATTTTTTTAGGTTTTCCTCTTTCAGATTGCTATCATCATCAACCGGATAAGCATTGGCTTCGCTTTTCGGGTTGTTGTTCTTTAATTCATCATCGCTATAAGCATTCATAACATTAGTTATTGGTACTTATAAATAAGCCTTGGCGTGATGAAATTGTTTTTATTAGTTAATAGATTGTAGTTATAGATCATGATTCATTGTAAAGATGCTGTTTTGCATATTCCGACGATGAACCATTAACCATGAACTGCTCAAAACACCTTAGCGCGTATTTCCTTTGCTATCTCTTCCGTTATGCTGATGATATCTTCAGCTACATGGCCGTTGTTAAGTACTACCTTATGGCATTCATCTTTATAAGGCAGCAAATACTCTCTATATGCAGGCACCACATGGTTAACCCATTTGTATTGCACGTCATCGTTTGAGTAGCCCCGCTCAATTAAATCGCGTTTCAGGCGGCGTTGCAGCGCAACATCTTCGTCAGCATCAATAAATACCTTTAAATCCAGCATGTCGGCAATTTTGCGGAAATGCAGAATAAACAAACCCTCAACAATCAATATCGGAGCCGATTTTATCTCGAGCGTTTTTGGCTTGGCGTTCGGGTTATTAAATGTGTATTCGAGTTTGGTAATGCTTTGGTTGTTCAGCAGCGCCTCAATATCATTTTCAAAATGAGTATGGTCAATGGTGGCGGGGAGGTCAAAGTTATATAGCTTATTTTCTTCGGCCGTCATGTTCTGCGCAACCGGGAAGTAATAATCGTCCTGCGATACAAGGGCAACCTCGCTGTTGCTGAAATGCTTTAAAAAACACTTTAAAAAAAAAGTTTTGCCAGAGCCGCTGCCACCGGCTATGCCAACTATATAGGGTTTATTCATTCGTAGTACCGTAGCTTAAATTTACGTGAAAACGTTTATCAAGCGCGCCTAATGATTCGGCTACATTCTTAGTCATAACAATGATAACGTCTTTGGTTGATTCGTTATCAGTAAAGCGGCCAACAACTTTCGCAAAGGTAGTACGGTTGGTCATCGGGTTAATGATTTTGATCACGGTGCCTATCGGGGCAGTACGGTGCAGGACCAGTTTCTTGTTCGGGTCAAGACCGGCCTCTTCCATCCAGGTAGCTACGCCTTTTTCATTTTTTTCGTACAAGCCGTAACGGTTTGGCCTTACGCCACCACCTACAGAGTCGGTTGTTGACACCGGCATCGGTTCAGTAGAGTCGCGTACTGCGGCAACCTTATTAGTATCCGGCACTGTAACTACCGGCGGCGGCGTAGTGGTGGTTTTGTTGGCACGCACTTTAATAATTTGCCCGGCGGTAAGCGATTTTTTTGTGAGGTTGTTGATTTTTACGATGTCATCAACAGTAGTGTTAAAGCGGCGCGCAATGGCGAATAAGGTTTCACCTGCCGATACTTTGTAATCCTGATATTCGGGGATGTTGCCTGCGTCCGCAGTTGGTTGTGTTTGTTGCTGCGCTGCGGGCATGTTGTTAGCTGGTGTTTGTACTGGCTGTTGCGTAACCGGCCTGATTTGCGCTTGTTGCTGTTGGGCAGGAGGGGTAGTAGTAGCTACCTGTTGCTGGCCATCTTCATAAGGTAACTCAGTAGGTACTTTTATGACATTGCCAATGCGCATAGGCGCGTTATTATTGAATTTTATAATGGCGTTCGGCTTTACGTTGTAGCGGCGGCCTATAGCGTAATAATTATCTTTCGGATCTATTTTATGTAGGATGATCTTTTTTCCGTTTTGGTTTTCAACGCCTATTGAGTCAATCACATTACCAGCAAATACGGGAACTGAAAAGGTAAGGGTTGATATCAATAGCAAAGGGAGCTTAAATTTCATAATGTTTTATAATACAATAAATTATAATTCCAAAACCAACAATTCGGTTCTGTTTTTGAGGCAGATAAGCCAATTTTTATGTAATACAAACGCCTCGGGCTGTAATTTTTGTATACCGGTCATTAATAATTCTTCGTAACAAATGCGGTCGTTGTTAAGCACAAACAACCATTGTTGCAATACCCCGTCGTTTCGGGTGTGCAAAGATACAATTCTGTAACCATTGTGCTCTATATAATGTATTAAACCACCTGCGGGCTCTAAATGCTGCAATGGAAAGGGCAGTTGTAGCGGCGGCAGGTACTGCGGAACCTCAATTTGTTTAATTAACTCACTATCAGTAATTTGATTGTATGGTTTGATTGATTTGCCGGTTGTGATATCGTGTACATAAAGCTTTTTGGGCAGCAATTGCGTGTTAAACAATACCGGCCCTGAATTACTTAAATGGTCATATGCGAGCGAAAAGTTGCTCCATAATTCTGTCCCTTTTTCAACATCAATAGCGGTAATGCCCTTATGTACAGGCGTGCTTTCACTTTGAAAATAGTGCAGCAATAACACACCGTTGTGCGCGGTTTCCATGCCGGTAAGCCAACGCTCATGCATGGTATAGTTTTCAAAGTTTGTTTTTGCGTGTGGCAGGTTTATAGCGGCAAAGCTTGTCGTTCTGTCAGCCTCATTCCTGATTTCGAGTGCCAGCGTTGCGGTTACCTCATCAATATCCATGCGCCAGACAGCGCCGTTAAAGCTTTTTTGTATGATGGGTTGTAACGCTGTCATAAGTTTGCAAATATCCCTATAATTATTAAAATCTGCTTAGATTTGGTACAAACATTGATTTCATAAACCTGTTAACAACAAAACAACATTTAAATCTTATGGACGCTAAAGAAATAAGCCTCGAAGAACGTAAAGTAAAACCGGTGGTAGATTTGTTAAACGATCTGCTGGCCAATTACCATATTCACTACCAAAAATTAAGAGGCTGTCATTGGAATATAAAAGGACAAAACTTTTTTACCCTGCACCTTAAATTTGAAGAGTTATATACCGAAGCATTAACCACTATTGATGAACTTGCTGAACGGATTTTAACGTTAGGCAAACCGCCGCATAGCACCTTTGCCGATTATATTAAAGAGTCAACCATCAAAGAGATAAACACCATCGGTATGAAAGATACCGATATGGTGCGTGCGATTATTCAGGATATGGCTTTATTAATTGGCATGGAACGCGAAATTTTGGATGTAACTGCCGATGCTGGCGACGATGGCACTAACGATATGGTTAACCGCTTTATGCAATTTAAAGAGAAAACCACCTGGATGCTACGTTCATTTGTTAACGAAGATTAATTTGGTAGAAGTGAGATAATAGATTACGCTCATAACTAAATTAAAAAGAGAAGCCCCGCTGAATCAGCGGGGCTTCTCTTTTTATAAATATAAGCAATTCAAAATTCTGATAATTCCCAAATTCCAAAAATTCAGGTCTGGATTAGAATCTGTAGCTCACTGTCAAATATAAATTATCATTAGTACCGTTGATCAGGGCTGACGGACTTGCGTCGCCAACCTCATACGGGAAAACCGTGTTTGAACCGGTACTGTGGAGGTAAGTGGCATCAACAGAGTAATGGCCTGAGCGGAAGCCTAAACCACCTGAGGCGGTTTTGATGTTGCTGCCATTATCTTTCATCGGGTTGCCGAAAACGTTGTAACCACCACGAAGGTAAGCAAACTTACCTAAACGGGCCTCGGCACCAACACGGGTATTAATAGCTCCTTTATAAAATGTACGGATGTTCGGGTTATCTTCATACTCGGCATCATAGCTGTCATTACTCATCAGCCTCGCGGAGCTGTAATCAACGTACTCCACGTCACCGGTAATAAAACCATAATTTTTAAAGAAGTAAGCTATACCGCCTGCCACCTTTAAAGGTGTGCGCAGGTCATAGTTTAAGGTATAAACCTCTGAGTTGCGATAGCTATTGTCGCCGCTTACATCAGTTGCCAATGTTTCGCGGTAGGTATCTTCCATATTATACCAGGTAGGCGAGGTAAAGTTGAGGCCTAAACGTAGCGCTTCAACAGGTTTGTAGATCATACCTAACTTGATATTAGCTCCGGTACCACGGGTTGCCTGGTCCTGCATAAATGCGGATTGAAAGCCACGCGTAACATTGGTGTTATTTTGCAGGTAAGATAAATCGCCACTTTCTGAAAATACCTGTGTTGAATTATAATTAATGGTAGCTATACCTAAACTAGCACCTACATAAAATTTATTACTATTGTTTGCGCCTAACGAGAGGTTAAATTCAGATTGTCCACCACTGCGGGTAATAACATTACGTTGAACCGCAGGTGTATTATTATCTATAATTACCGCGCTACCATAGTATTGGTTATTATTTTGATCTCTATAATCTCTTACCAACTTATGTGCGTATGCCCAATCAGCTAATAGGTCAGTACCACTGGCATTAGCTCTGTCAGTGTAATAATCACTTATTGAGCTCGCCCTGTTATTACCACCATAAGTGGTATTATCATAAAAATTATTGGTGCGGCTGTATCCCAAACCAAAGTTAAGGCTTAGCCAGCCTTCGGTTTTTTTGGCGCCACGCGCGGTACTCAACTGAGAATAAAATACGGCCGCCGCGTTATTCAGGTTGCCATTGTTCTTGCTATCATTGGTTGTATTGCCAAGGTAGTCGCTTTTTGATTTGAATATGTTTAACTCCGGCGTAACGCTAATCTCCGAACGGGTGAAAAAACCTAAGCCGGCCGGGTTGCCACTAACCGAAGTAAGATCGCCACCCACGGCAACATTGGCATTACCGATGGCTTTTATACGGGCGGTTGATCCGGGTTGTGTGGTTGAAAATCTAATTGCGTCCTGTGAATATTGGGCAAAGCTACTTTTGGCGATGGCTACCATAGCCATCGCACTTAGTATATGTTTGAATTTCATTGTTAAAATAGGTTAACGTGATAATTGGATGAATGTTAGTTGCGTGAAGGACGACCACCGCCGCCGCCGCCACGAGAACCACCGCCTGACGAACCGCCACCAAAACTTGATGGAGAAGACGACGGACGTGAAGTTGCTGGCGGTTGATATGTTGGCCTGTTTTCGCCCGAAGATGGTCTTGAAACTCTCGCGTCGCCACTAATATCACGGCCAGCACCATTGTTACCTCTGCCGGTATATGATCCGTTTGATCCGCCGGTGCCGCTAAGCCTGTTAGGACGGTTTGGATAATACGATGCGCCATTGTTGGTGCCCATACTGTTACGCCCCGCTGTTAAACCGCTGCGTGGGTTGCCTGAACCCCTGATAGGGCGGGCATTGCCAGATGAACGGTACGCAGAGTATACGCCCCAGTAAGGTGAGCCACCCCAGCCAGTACCCCAGTAAGAATAGCCTAAGCCACCATAACCAAGGCCGTAGCCATAGCCGCCATAACCCCATGGTGAGTAACCCCATGGAGAATAGCCATATCCACCCCAGCCATAACCTAAGCCTACACCCCAGCCGCCATAGCCGTAACCTAAACCAAGGCCCCAGCCGCTGCCGTAACCATAGCCCGGTCCGTATGGGCCATAGCCGTAGTACATATTATCATAATAACCAAACGGTGAAAAATAACCGAAACGGTTTATGCGCGATGAATAATCGTCATAGTAATAATATTCGTCATCAGTAGTGTAGTAATCATCCTCGTACCCGTCGCTGCCCACACCCGGATCTTCGTTGCGGTAAACAGGGCGTGCCGCATAAACCGGCGCATCACCGGCTTTAGCCTGGGTATGATACACATCGTCATCGCCAAAACTCTGGTTGGAAGCCAGTTTGGTGGTTGAGCATGAACTCAGTGCTGCAGCGCTGAGTAATGCAATTCCTATGGTAATATGAAGTTTCATATATATGTTTAGTAAAAAGTTCGAACCCGGATAAGTTTTAAATTTATAAATTTGGCAGCACTATATATTAATCTAAAGGTCAAAATCCATTCCACAAATATAAAATGAGCAAAGGTATTATTAGTAAAGACGAAGATTACTCGCAATGGTTTAATGAATTAGTAATAAAAGCTGACATGGCCGAATATTCGCCCGTGCGGGGTTGCATGATCATCAAGCCGTATGGCTACTCGATCTGGGAAAAAATGCAATCGGTGCTGGATAAGATGTTCAAAGACACCGGCCACAGCAATGCTTATTTTCCGCTTTTAATACCTAAATCATTTTTCTCAAAAGAGGCAAGCCACGTTGAAGGCTTTGCCAAAGAATGTGCCGTAGTAACTCATTATCGCCTGAAAAACGATGAAGATGGCCAGATTGTTGTAGACAGCGAAGCAAAATTAGAGGAAGAGCTGATCATTCGCCCTACATCAGAAACCATTATCTGGAATACTTATAAAGGCTGGATACAATCTTACCGTGACTTGCCTATTTTGGTTAACCAATGGGCTAATGTAATGCGTTGGGAAATGCGTACCCGTATGTTTTTACGCACCAGCGAGTTTTTATGGCAGGAGGGCCATACCGCCCACGCTACTGCTGAAGAAGCTGTTGCCGAAACAGAACAAATGCTGGATGTATATGCCGACTTTGCCGAAAACTGGCTGGCACTACCGGTAGTACGTGGCCGCAAAACTGCAAATGAGCGTTTTGCCGGTGCATTAGATACTTATTGTATTGAGGCGCTGATGCAGGATGGTAAAGCTTTGCAAGCAGGTACCTCGCACTTTTTAGGACAAAATTTTGCCAAGGCCTTTGATGTAAAGTTTGCCAATAAAGAGGGTAAGCTTGATTACGTTTGGGCTACCTCATGGGGTGTATCAACCCGTTTAATTGGTGCTTTAATAATGGCCCACTCTGACGATGCCGGTTTGGTATTGCCGCCGAAACTGGCGCCTATACAGGTAGTAATTGTGCCGATTTACAAGCATGATGAAGAACTGGAAAACATCAGCTCGTATGTTAAAACGTTAACTAATGATTTAAAAGCAAAAGACATATCTGTTAAGTTTGATAACCGGGACACCCAACGCCCGGGCTTTAAATTTGCCGAATATGAGCTTAAAGGTGTACCGGTACGTGTAGCTATCGGCAGCCGAGATATGCAAAACGGTACCGTTGAACTTGCACGCCGCGATACCAAAACCAAGGAAACGGTTCAGCAAGAAGGTTTGGCCAATACCATCGAGGCGTTGCTTGAAGAAATACAAAGCAATATTTACAGCAAGGCCTATAACTTCCGTGAGGAAAATACAACCGAAGTAGATACTTACGAGGAATTCAAGCGTTTGCTTGATGAAAAACCGGGTTTCCTGTCAGCCCATTGGGATGGTACGCCTGAAACAGAACAACGCATTAAGGAAGAGACCAAGGCTACCATCCGTTGCATACCATTGAATAATGCGCAGGAGGAAGGTAAGTGTATATTAACGGGCAAACCATCAACCCAAAGGGTATTGTTTGCAAGGGCTTATTAATTAAGTACTATTTAAATATAAATGGGCTAAGTGTTTACTTAGTCCATTTATTATTCCTCTGTTTTTTATTCATAATATCTTCCGCCTCTTCAATATCATCTTCGTCGGCCTCAGGGCCATCCTGCACACGCTCGAGGCGTTTGTTGAATATCAGGTGGGTAAATATTGGATAATGGTCTGATCCATTGAAGGGCAGGCGGCGCATCTGCACCAGTCCAAATTCGGCGGAACAAAAAATATAATCAAGCGGAAAGCGTAAAAACCAATGATTGGCAGAAAAGGTGCTGTAAAAACCACGGCCTTTACGTACATCAAGCAAGTCACTTACCTTGCTGAATAGTGTAGTGGTATAGCTCCAGGCCACGTCGTTCAGGTCGCCGAAAACCAGAATGGGCAACTCGCAATCACGGGCTTTTAAAGCTATCTTCATCAACTCTTTATCCTTGGCGGTAGAGTATAGGCTTTCGCCTGGCACCGGTGGCTCAGGATGCAAGCCCCACAGTTGTACCTTTACGCCGGATGGTAAATGGATTATGGCTTCTATAGACGGAATGTCGTTTTTGATGAGGTAGTTTACCCTGGCGTCGCTCAGCGGAAAGCGGCTATAAAACAATAAACCATAAGTGTTATCCAGCGGCGCTTTAAGCATGTGCGGGTAATCAGCCTCAAGTTGTTTTACCCCGGCTTCCCATTTTGTATCGGTTTCCAGCAGGAAGATTACGTCCGGATCTACAGTTTTTATCTGGTCAAGCAAACGTTGATATTGGGTATTGTCCTGGAATACATTGGCCGATAACACCTTGATCTCGTTTTTTGCATCGCGGCTTTTAATACTGCGTACCTCTTTAGGGGCAAAAACTGTATAGTTATATATTTTAAAAATGAGGTAAAGTATGGCAATGCAAAGCGCTGCAATGGCGTAAATGTTTATTTGTTGGGTGATAGAATAAAATATTCCCCAGCCAATAAATATTCCCACGCATATTAAAAATTTTTGAAAGCGGGGGTATTCCAGCGAGCGGAATATCCAATAGCTGTGTTTAATGAGCGGCAAAAATACAAGCAATACAAGCAGAAAACTTGTGACGGTTAAAGCTAAATACATAGTTTGGGTTCAAGGTACTTTACCTATGCCGGTTTTGCACCATTAAATTACTGCTATTAAATGTTATAACGGTAAAGTTGTTTTAATTATTTATGTTTGATAACCTTATTATGAAAAAATACAACCTTATCCTCAAAATTATCTCGTCGTTGCAAATAGCAGGCGGGGTGCTTGGCCTATTGTTGATTGCCGAAATGCTTATTAACACCGGAAGTATAAATGGTGCCTTACTTCTCATATTTATGTTCGGATTGTCGCTTTTTATATTCTCTATACGTGCTGGAGTGGGGCTATTGCGCAATGAGAAATATGGAGCCTTGCTAACCATTATTAATCAATGTCTGCAAATAGTGCATTGGCGCATGCTTGGTTACGGTTTAAGCTATAGTTCAGCCTTTGAGTTTGTAGTGGGTATAAAGGATGGCGGACCTAACTTCAATATTGGTTTAATGAAATCAAACTTCGCCATGTTCATCCGGTCAGATGGTGCTTTTACAATGCAGTTAAACATGGTAGCCATAGCTATGCTGGCTATCGTAATAATATCTATTTATAACAATAAGGTGCAGAAAAAGGTAGATATGATAGTGGCTGAAAAACCGGTATTGGAAGACATCGCCTAATTATATAATAATACTATATATCCCCGCTAAGAAAAACAGAACGCCGGCAATAAAAGGGAAATAATCGAATAGCTTAGTATTATTATGATTGATTATGAACTTACGGAAATCAATAGTGTCATAATATATTTCAACTTGTTCATTTTGCTCGAATACTTTAAAGTTGTAGCCAAAGTCAGATTTCAATCTACGTAATTTACCCTCATTGTCTTCAAATTCGATTATTGGATAATAAATAGTCTTACTAATTGAGCCGTACATACGACCGAGCTCGTGGTCAGCGACAATACCAATAGTTTTTATTCCGTTCTTTAAAAGATATTCTTTTTGCCGTTTCTTTAACAAACCGTACGCGAGGCCAACAATACCAATCAAAATAAAAAGCAAAGCCTGGTAGTTAGCGTCTAAGAATTCCATCATAGCTTAACCAATTGCTCGGTTTCAATCTTCTTCTGTAGTTCGAGGATAGCACCTATCAGTGCTTCAGGGCGTGGCGGACAGCCTTGTACGTAAACATCAACGGGTATCACACGGTCAACCCCTTTTACTACATGGTAACCATGTTGCCAGTAAGGGCCGCCGCAGTTGGAGCATGAGCCCATAGAGATCACATATTTTGGGTCGGGCATTTGCTCGTACAGGCGTTTAATGCGCTCGGCCATTTTAAAGGTAACGGTGCCCGCAATAATAATTACATCTGCCTGGCGTGCCGATGGACGAGGAAATACACCAAACCTGTCCAGATCATAAGTTGAAGCCATAGAACCCATCATCTCGATAGCGCAGCACGCAATACCAAAACTTAATGGCCACAGGGATGACATACGTGCCCAGTTGAGCAGATCGTTCATTTTGGTTACTACTACACCACCGCTTTCATTTGTTATATCAGGCGTCATTTCCGGGCTTTTTAAAAGTTGGTTTAAACATAGGTTTTCGCACAGGGGCTTCGGCAGTTGTAGCGGGTGCTGCTGCAACTGTTTGTGCCATAGGTTCAACTAACTGTTCGGTACTAAAAGGCCTAACGGTGTAAACGCTTTGCTGCAAGTTTAGTTGCTCATATAATGCTGCGGGAATGCGGGTATCAGTAGTTGGTATGGCTTGTTTAGGCTTAATATATTCCAGATCACCTTTGCGCCATACGTAAACTAAACCTAATATCAGGATGCCTAAAAAGATGAACATTTCAGCCAGCGCGAACCATCCCCAGCGGTTATCGGCGGCTATCAGTTCGTGATTGCCAAACACTGTAGCCCAAGGGAAAACGAACACCATTTCCACATCAAACAGCAAAAATATGAGGGCTATAACATAAAAGCGGGAGTTGAATGGTAACCATGCGCTGCCGGTTGGTTCTTCTCCGCACTCGTAAGATGACAGCTTAAGATCGTTAGGGTTTTGCCTTGATAACAGCTTATTTAAAAAAAAGGTTAAGCCCACGGCTAAAAAACCGACAATTAAAAATATCAGTATCTTGCCAAATTCGGATATTTGCGAAACCTCGTGCATGACAGCAAATTTAAAAAAACAAACAGACTTTGACGCTATAATAATTGGAGCGGGCGCCTGCGGACTCATGTGTGCCGTGCAGGCCGGCTTTTTAGGCAAGCGTGTATTGATATTGGAAAAGAACGACCGCCCCGGTGCCAAAATACTCATCAGTGGTGGCGGCAGGTGTAATTATACCAACCTGTACGCCTCGGCGCAGCAATTTATCTCACAAAACCCACACTTCTGTAAGTCGGCCTTCGCGCAGTGGACGGTAGATGATACCATCGGTTTTTTTGAAGCCTATGGCATCAGCGGAAAAGAAAAAACACTTGGCCAATTATTTCCTGTTACTGATAAAGCCCGCGATATTGTAAATGTTTTTGCCAACCTATGTGCCGATCTGGAGCAGCAAATTTGGTATAATACTACCGTGAAAGCAGTTGAACAGGCTAACGATGCTTTTGAAATAACCTATGAGCGGCATGATCGCGAACAAAAAATATTGGCGCCAAAAGTAGTTATGGCTTCAGGTGGGTTGCCGGTTGTTAAGCTGGGCGCTACGGATATCGGGATGCGCATAGCACGCAAATTCGGAATGGCGGTTGTTGATACGGCTCCTGCACTGGTACCGTTAACTATTACCGGTAAGGATCAGCCCTGGTATGAGAAACTTTCCGGCAACAGTATTTTTTGCCGGGTGTGGAATGAAAGGATCAGCTTTGAGGAGAATATTTTATTTACGCATTGGGGATTAAGCGGCCCGGCCATATTGCAAATATCATCATACTGGAAACCGGGTGAGTTTATTTACATCGACTTGTTACCACAGCAAAACATAACAGAGCTGATTCAGCAGGAACGTGTAGTAAACGGTAAAAAAACGTTGCTTGCTTTATTGTCGGGCCTTTATACCCGCAAGTTTGCCGATGCGCTGGCAGACAGGCTGCCGGTGCAAAAAAATCTGGCATCGTTAAGTAAGGCAGATATTGATCTGATTGAAAACCTAATACATCAATTTAAGGTAAAACCTGCCGGCGATAAGGGTTACGATAAGGCCGAGGTGATGCGCGGCGGGGTATCTACCGATGAACTGTCTTCCAAAACGCTGGAAGCTCAAAAAGTACCCGGCCTGTATTTTGGCGGCGAATGTGTTGATGTAACCGGCTGGCTGGGCGGTTATAATTTTCAATGGGCATGGGCAAGCGGTTTTGTTATAGCGCAGGCGCTATAAGCCAAATTGGCAAAAGTTTATAATTGGCCCGAATTTTATCATCTTTGCTAATATTAATATAACATCTATGTTGTTTGAGCAAATACGGCAAAAGCCGTTCTTCATATTGGGTCCCTGTGTTATGGAAAACCAGGAACTGCTGTATACCGTTGCCGAAAAGGTTGCCGAGGTAGGGCAAAAATTCAATGTGCCGGTAATATTCAAATCATCGTTTGATAAGGCTAACCGTACATCCATTCACTCATACCGTGGTCCGGGTTTAGAGAAAGGTTTAGAGATGCTGAACAATGTAAAGGAGCGCTTTGGTTTACCTATATTGACTGATATTCATGAGAGTCACCAGGCATCAGTGGTGGGCGAGGTGGTTGATGTTTTGCAGATCCCGGCTTTTTTGTGCCGCCAAACCGATCTGCTGGTGGCTGCCGCGCAAACCGGTAAAATTGTGAACGTTAAAAAAGCGCAGTTTCTTTCAGGGGCTGATATGTTTTATCCTGCTCAAAAAGTTATCGAAGCCGGTAATAACCAGGTGATATTGACCGAGCGTGGCAACATGTACGGCTACAATAACCTGGCGGTTGATTTCAGGAATATATATGACATGAAGGCCTTTGGCCACCCGGTATGTATGGATTGTACCCACTCGGTACAGCGCCCGGGCGGTGCAGGCGGCAAAACCGGTGGCGACCGTACCTTTGTACCTATGATGGCCCTTGCCTCAAAAGCATTTGGAGCCGACGGTTATTTTATGGAAGTACACCCTGACCCTGACAACGCCCTGAGCGACGGACCCAATATGCTCAAACTCCACGATCTGGAAAAAGTAATAGCAACATTGGTTTAAATAGTAAAGGGCAAGTAATTAATTACAAAATTTCTGCCCATCCCATAATTCTGTAAATTCCGGTTCAAGACGAATGAAAACCATAGCCAAAAGAGTATTTGATATCGAGATAGAATCGCTAACGCATGTAGCCGGTTTGCTTGATGATGCTTTTGATGCCGCTATAACCACCATACTTGGCAGCAGTGGCAAAACCATTGTTACCGGCATAGGTAAATCCGGCCTTATCGGAAAAAAAATAGCGGCTACACTGGCCAGCACCGGCACACCCAGTTTTTACATGCATCCGGCTGAGGCATTTCATGGCGATCTGGGGATGATCAGTGAGCATGATGTGGTGATCCTGATCTCGTACTCCGGCGAGTCTGACGAGGTATTGAAACTCATACCTTTTCTTAAATGGCATAATAATATTATTGTGGGCATTACCGGCAACCCTGCGTCAACCGTCGCTAAAAACAGCCATCACCACCTTAACGTTAAAATAACCCGGGAGGCTTGTCCGCTTGAATTGGCGCCAACCTCATCAACCACAGCCATGCTGGTTATGGGCGATGCCCTGGCCATAGCGCTGATGGAAGCCCGTAATTTTAAACATGAGGACTTTGCACGTTTTCATCCGGGGGGTAGCCTGGGACGTAAACTACTGACAAAGGTAAGAGATATCATGCGGACGGATAACCTGCCTTATATTGATAAGGATGCGTCCTTTACGGATCTGCTGATGCGCATGTCGGCAGGGCGTTTGGGTATGGTAATGGTGGGCAGCAGCGCGGCCATTGAGGGCATTGTTACCGATGGCGATCTGCGTCGCGCATTGATCAGGAACAGTGATACTACAACCTTAAAAATAGCGGATATCATGACCACATCGCCCATCATCATCGGTAGTGACGAACTGATGAGCAATGCCGAGCAGTTGATGATCGATAAAAAAATCACCACGGTTTTGGTAGGCGATGCCGAAAGCCGCGCTATTGAAGGCGTTTACCAAATCTACAACCAGTAAAAACAAAATACAGGTTGCCTGTATTTATGCATAATTGAACTTATTCAACCTGAATGCTGTTATCGCAGTGTGCTTATTTATACAATGACAGATACCCTTAGTCCTTCATCCGTTTTTACTACACCTCAAAAGGTTCAGATAGCTATTATTGGGCTTGGTTATGTAGGCTTGCCATTAGCGGTAGAGTTTGCAAAAATATACCAGGTTTGGGGTTTTGATATCAGCAACGCGCGCGTCAGCGAATTGCTTGAGGGGCATGATCGTACGTTGGAAATTGAAGAGAGCGACTTAAAATCTGTACTGAACAAAGGCAATGAATATGGATTGCAGCTTACTTCTGACCCGAATGCTATCCGCGATTGCAACGTGTATATCATATCAGTACCCACTCCTACCGACAGGCATAACCGCCCGGACTTGAGCCTTATAGAAAAGGCCAGTGAAACTGTTGCCGGTGTGCTGAATGAGGGTGATGTTGTAATTTATGAGTCGACGGTTTACCCAGGAGTAACTGAAGAGGTATGCGTGCCGATACTGGAGCGAGTTTCGGGATTAAAATTTAATCAAGGCTTTTTTGCCGGTTATTCGCCGGAGCGTATTAATCCGGGAGATAAGGTACATACGCTGACAAACATCCTCAAAATTACATCCGGTTCAACACACGAAGTGGCTGATTTTATTGATGGTTTGTACCGTAGCATTATAACCGCAGGTACGCACAAGGCACCGAGCATCAAAGTGGCCGAGGCCAGTAAGGTTATTGAAAATGCCCAGCGCGATATAAACATTGCTTTTGTTAATGAGCTATCTAAGATATTTAACCTTTTAGGTATTGATAGCAATGATGTGCTCGAAGCTGCCGGTACTAAATGGAACTTCTTAAAATTTAAACCGGGCCTGGTAGGTGGGCATTGTACCGGTGTCGATCCTTATTACTTAGCTCAAAAGGCCCAGGAAGTGGGTTATCATCCGGAAATAATATTGGCCGGCCGCAGGCTCAACGACGGCATGGGCACTTACGTGGCGCTTGAGGTAATCAAGCTGATGGTAAAAAACAGCATCCCCGTAAAGAATGCAGACGTGCTGGTTCTGGGTTTCACCTTTAAGGAGAATTGCCCCGATGTTCGCAACACCCGCGTTATTGACATTGTAAAAGTGCTCGACGAGTTTGAGACTAATTATATAGTGTATGATCCCTGGGCTAACCCGGCCGAGGTAGCAGCGGAGTATGCTATCACTACGGTTGCCGATGAGCAGCCATTAACTAAACAGTATGATGCTATTATTGTTGCTGTAGCCCACGGTCAATTCCTCTCGCTCGATTACACTACGTTAAAAAAAGATCATAATTCTGTGATTTATGATTTAAAGGGTTTGCTTGATAGAAACATTATCAACGGCCGGTTGTAATGGTAAAAGGCTAACAAATTAAATATTTAAAAAATATTTATATTTAATATTAAATTAATTTCAGATGATGCTTTGCGGGTAGATATTTGAATATTAATTAATCTGTATTCCTTAAGTGAAAAGGTTAATTTATGCGATTTTATTAGCGGGGGAATTTAATTTTCTTAATTTTGTTATTGTCAGGGCTGAAAATTCATAATATTAAGGTTTAAATTTTAAAAACTTGATAATTTTTAGCTGTCTAATTTACAGTTATTCGCTTCTATGATTCATAGGTATACTACTTTTATTAAAGCTATCAACCTAACTATCGATTACATCATATTGAATTTAAGTATGGTGATCGCTTATTTGATAGAAGATAAATCATACATCTCTTGGATCAGCAACAAAAACTACCTGCCCATCGTACTGGTATTTAATCTGATATGGCTGCTTTCGGCAAATATTACCGGCCTTTATGAGCATGTGTTGAATAAGGATTCCATCCGTACCTACCGGGGATTAATAAAAACTTATTTTTTATTTGTAAGCTTTATTTGTTTTACCATAATCATACTTATAGGTACCAAGGCTTATTTTATCACCCGCGAATATTTATTCTACTCGCTGGCCTTATTCGGATTTTTGTTAGGTTTCTGGAAATTGATCTTCCTTAGCATCCGCCGTAGCGACCGGGCTTTGTTGCTTGATTCGCGCAGTGCCATTATAATAGGAGCCGGGCGTATAGGTAATGATCTGGCTAACTTTTTTAATACCAACCCCAGCCGGGGCTATCGTGTGGTAGGCTTTTTTGATGATAATCCTGCCAAGTTACGTAACGAGGAGCTCTATCTGGGTAATACGAATGATAGCATCAGCTACGCGATAAGTAACCGTGTAGATGAGATATTTTGTACGCTGCCAAGTACCGAAGCGCAGAAAATAGAACGTTTAATGCTTGAGGCTGATAAAAACCTGATCCGTTTTAAGTTTATACCCGATTATTACGATTACGGTATAAAGCCAACGCTGATACAAAGTTTTGGGCATATCCCGGTTATATCCATCAGGCCCGAGCCTTTAGAGAATATTTTGAACCGTGCCATAAAACGTTTTTTTGATATCGGTTTTTCACTGTTCATTATTTTGTTTGTATTCAGTTGGTTATTTCCGATACTGGCTATCATCATTAAAATGCAATCAAAGGGGCCTGTATTTTTTGTGCAGGCACGTTCGGGCCGTGATAATAAGTCATTCAACTGCTACAAGTTTCGCAGTATGAAGGTTAACAACGATTCGGATAAAAAGCAGGCCACCAAGGATGATGACCGTGTAACCAAGATTGGTAAGTTTATGCGCAAAACCAGTTTAGACGAGTTGCCGCAATTTTTTAACGTATTGATAGGCAACATGTCCGTAGTAGGGCCGCGCCCGCACATGCTTAAGCACACCGAGGAATACTCGGCACTTATAGACCGCTTTATGGTACGCCACTTTTTAAAGCCTGGTATTACCGGTTGGGCACAGGTACGCGGCCTTCGCGGCGAAACCAAAACCACCGAGGATATGATGGCCCGTGTAGAAGCGGACGTATGGTACCTGGAGAACTGGTCATTCCTCCTGGATATGAAGATCATCTTCCTGACATTCTGGAACGCGGTACGCGGCGAAGAGAATGCATACTAATATTAAGTAAAAAATAATTGCAAGAGGATTAGCTACTTACCTTAAAAGTTTAAAATCTATTTTAATAATAAGTAAATAAAGCTATCTTTGCAGCCTGTAAAAATCCTAATGCGGAAGTGGCGTAATTGGTAGCCGCACCAGACTTAGGATCTGGCGCCGCGAGGCGTGGGGGTTCGAGTCCCTTCTTCCGCACAACAGACATAAAAGCAGCCTTATCGGGCTGCTTTTGTTGTTTTAAGGTTATTTTATGCCTTCCCGGTGAAAAATATCAATACTTTAAAGCATCTTATTTATTATTTTTGAAGAATGACCGATCTGAACGAATATGAATGTGAGATGCTGGATGTTATGCTGGAGTCGTTCGGCGTACCGGATAGCCTTACACGTCGGCAAATATTAAGTTTATTTGATCAGGACGAGGCCGCTGCCTTTGCCATGGTACAGGCACTTATACGTGAAGATCTGGTGGTAGTATCGGGCAGCCACGGTGAGTTTGAGTTGCCCGAGAAGCTTATACTTAAACCCAAAGGCGAAAAGTTTTTAAAAGAGGGCGGCTTTACCCGCCGTTACCATTTAGAGCAGCAAAGGCCAAATGAGGTTGGTGGTACGCTTGCCAAGTTGCAGCAGCAAAACATGCGCCTGCAAAACGAGAAACTGGCCAATCAATCGCAGGTAATAGATCTGACAAAAAAATTGCAGTCGCTTAAAATTGGCTTATACATTTGCCTGGCCTTAATTATTATTGCCTTTTTAATAGGCTACGTAGTGGGTAGTAAGTAATATGTAAACAGGCTCTTTATGTTTATTACCTGTCAGCCATCACCATATCCCGTAATGTAATTAAATTATTTACAGCGCCGCCAACGGTGTTGTTAAAGTATGTGTATACCGTTTTTCCGTCATCAAGCCATTCGTTAATATACGAGGCATATTCCGCTAAATAATCATCCGAATAACTGCCGCGGTAGCCGCCTTCCGGCCCGTGAAAGCGCAGGTAAACAAAGTCAGCCGCAGGTTCCAGCAACGGAGAGGCAGAAGCCGGAAGGTCATGTAATACTAAAGTTGCGTTGAAATTTTCCAGCAGTTGATATACCCGGTCAGTATACCACGATTTATGCCTGAATTCGACGGCGGTGTTCCAGTCATTACCGCTATCTTTTGAAATACTCAACAGATATTGCAGCCGATGAACGTGGTTTACCTGTAATGACGGCGGAAACTGTATCAGCAGGCACCCCTTTTTATCGCCAGCCTGCTTAATCACCTCAAAATACCGCGCTACATCAGCCGGATCAAACTCCAAGCCTTTATTGTGTGTTACCTGCCTCCATAGCTTATATGTAAAGCGAAAATTATCCGGTACATCGTCAGCCCATTTTTTGACGGTTGAAGGCATTGGCAGCTTATAAAATGTGCTGTTTACCTCAACTGTATTAAATAAACTGGCATAATAGCACAAACGGCTTCTCTGCTTAAATTCATCCGGAAATTGCAGTTTATTCTTTACTGGCAATTCTACATTGCTCGTACCTGCATAAAACCGGCTAAGTTTTTCAGAATGCATTACTTGCGCAGCGCCTTTATAGTAAGTGCGGTTACAAGGCCGCCAAACAGGTAATAGGCAACCGTCATGCCTGTTGTTCTCGGCGTTTTAGTTACCGGCGCATCACTTAAGCCTATTTTTTCTGGTAGTGTCACCGCTCCTAAACCAGCAGCAAGCCCTAATGCTGCGCCGCGTGCTAATAAATGTTTCTTTTTACCTAAGCCGATGGTGCTGTAGTAGAGCGCATTGCTTATTAAATCGCCACTCAAAGCAGCGGCATAAAGCTTATCGCCGCTAAGTGGTTGCCCGCCTGCTGCTTTAATGGTTTTGTTTACGCCCTCTTCGCCAACCAGGTCAACGCGCGGTGCATCGTGGTCAAATCTTTTAAGGGTTTCGTGTAATATGTTTAAGGCAACTGCACCGGCAACGCCGCCTATCAGGTTTTTAATAATGCTCATAGTTATTTGAATATGCTTTGCGCTTTTTTTAATGTTTTTTCCAGATCGATGCCCTTTCCTAAGGCGCCTTTAAACAGATCGCCGGTTTCCTTAAGCCGGTCTGTAGTATTGTTAATATGAAAATCGCGCATAGTTAATCCCGGCTTAACTTCATCCCAGGTAAGCGGCATTGACACGGTTGCGCCAGGTTTGGGCCGAAGCGAGTAGGGGCAGGCGATGGTTGCGCCCGGCCTGTTCTGTAAAAAATCAAGATACATTTTACCTTTTCGCTTACTTATTATGCGCTCCAAACTGGTATATTCCGGTATCTGCTCATGCACCAGTTGAACTATTAGCTTGGCAAACATTTGGGTTTGGTCGTAATCATATTTAGCGCCCATGGGTATGTAGATATGGATACCCGTAGAGCCTGAGGTCTTAGGAAAAGATGGCACGCCGATCGCGTCCAATACTTTGCGTACTTCCTGCGAGGCTTCTATCACCTGGTCAAACGTGTTCTTATCCGGGTCAAGGTCTATCACGCAATAGTCCGGGTTGTCGGGCGATTGCGCGCGACTAAACCACGGGTTCATTTCTATACACCCAAGCGAGGCCATCCATAGCAGGTACGATTCATCAGAGCCAACCAAATACTCCTTATGCTCGCCATCGCTTGTAGTGTAAGGGAAGGTTTTGGTTATCCAATCAGGTGCTTTGCCCTTCACGTCCTTTTGATAAAAACTTTTGCCATGTATACCATTCGGAAAACGGTTGAGCGACATTGGCCTGTCTATCAAATAGGGTAATATATATTCTGCTACGCGATAATAATAGTTAAACATATCGCGCTTGGTGATGCCGTCCTCGGGCCAGTATACTTTGCTCAGGTGAGTAAATTTAATATCGTGCCCGCAAATTTTGCGCACCTGTGTTTCGTCTTTCGGGTTGAGCAGCGTTTTGCGTTCTTTATCCTTTGGCGGTTTTATGGCCTTATGCGATGAGGCTTTAGGTTCGTTCTCCGCTTCATCAACGGTGTCTTTAGTATCCTGCGGAGTTTCAAGCACTACATCCTTAGCTTTTTTATCAACCCGCATGCCTTTAAAGGATGCCTGCCTGAAAACACCATCGCTGGTAACTTCAGCAAAGTTTATTTCGCAAACCAGTTCGGGCTTTAACCAGGTTGGCTTGGCACCCATACGCTGGGGCCTGAAGCGTGACGGTTTATCTACATCCGGCTCTACATCAAACGGAACTTTGTCTGTAATCAGCGGTTTAAACTGTTCCATCATTTCTTTTTGCAGCTTGTCCGAAAAACCGGTGCCTACCTTGCCCGCGTAACGCAGTGTTTTGCCATCATAAACCCCTAATATTAGCGCGCTGAATGCTTTGGATGTACCTGCGTTTTTGGTGAAGCCGGCTATAACCACTTCCTGGCGGCGTTGTACTTTTATTTTAAGCCATTCTTTTGAGCGAAGATCGGATGTGTAAACGCTGCTTGCTTTTTTTGCTATGATGCCTTCCAGACCAATTTTTTCGGCCGCCTCAAAAAATTCGACACCGTTGGCTGCGAACGATTTGCTTTGGCGGATGCGGTCATCATCCGCCGGAATAACGGATTGCAGGATAGCCAATCGCTGTTCCAACGGTAATTGAGTTAAATCTTTACCCTCATACCACAGTATATCAAACACATAATATACCAGGTTGCCATCCGCCTCGCTGCGCCAGTTTTGCAGCGCGCCAAAGTCCGAAGTACCCTTATCGTTCAACACCACAATCTCCCCGTCAATCACCGCGTTAATCTTCCAATCCTTTAAAAGGGTATTTATAGGGTAATACTTATCAAACGGAATATTATTGCGCGAAATCAGCTCGGCGCTGTTCTTGTCAATTACCGCTATAGCCCGGTAACCATCCCATTTTACTTCATAAAGCCAATCCGGGTCGTCAAAAGGTTCGTCAACCAAAGTAGCTTTCATGGGTTTTATTTTGGTGGGAGCCTTTGCTTTGGGTGCCGATTTTAACAGGTCGTCAACATTCAGGTCAGGCTTTTCGCTTTCATGAGTTTCTTTCTCCAACTTGTCATCAGCCATGGCAGGTTGTTGTTTTTTTGCTGCCGATTTTTTCGATGCTTTTTTGGGCTTTTCTAAATCTTCTTCATGACCGTTCTGCCAAACCTTTTCGCTGGTTTTCTCCATGGCCGCAATGGTTTTGCCGGACAATACTGATTTATCGAGCTTGGTAATGTCCTTTTTTGAAGCGAATTCATCTTTGTGTTTGATAAGCAGCCACCCGTTTTCGCCCATACCATGTGTTTTTACCAGCGCAAATTCTCCTTGTAATTTTTCACCATGCAGGCGTATTTTTAATGAGCCTTCTTTTAGTTGCTTGAGTAAATGTTTTTCTTGCGCTTTCTTTCCTTTAATTTCTTCTATAGGCTCATAGGTGCCCTCATCCCAAACTATAACAGTGCCACCACCGTATTCGCCCTTTGGGATAATGCCTTCAAAATTGCGGTAATCAAAGGGGTGGTCCTCAACCATCATGGCCAGCCGTTTGTTTTGCGGGTCGGTTGACGGGCCTTTCGGTACCGCCCAGCTTTTGAGCACGCCATCCATCTCCAACCTGAAATCGTAATGCAAGCGACTGGCGTCGTGCTTTTGTATCACAAACATCAGGTGGTTCTTGTCCTTACTGCGGCCGGCTTTCGGCTCGGAGGTTTTATTAAAGTCGCGTTTCTTTTCGTACTCTTTAAGGCTCATGTTTTTTACCTTTAATTGAATGTTTTTATTAACAATTAAAAGAGCAGCAGGTTTTAAAGCTGATGTATAAACACGTATAAGCCTTAGCAAATTTTTGTAAAACAAAAAAGCCATGGCTTAACCATGGCTTTTGCTTAATGTCGATAATTATCAGGGAGCCTGAAACACCGACGGCAGCTGTGAAAGTTTGAACAGTATTAAAGCAAGAGCACAGAAGCAACCCAAGCCAAGATAAAGCTGATAGTTTTTTCGGGCGCTGATTATTTCTGCTACTTTTCCTGAACCAACTCTGGCATTAAACCTTTGATAATGCCTGAACGCAAGTACCAGTAACGTTACCGGTATTAAAAAGGATAAATAAAACATCGCACTGTTCTTTAGGGTAATCAATTATGAACAGAAAATGCAACTTGTATGCCAGTGCTTTATTTGATTACGCTATTGTATGTTTATACAAGCCCACCAATCCGCTTTGTAACTGGCGCCTGCAGTGCTTGTACTATGTAACGATGTAATAGCTTTAGTTTTAAATAGGCTTAAATGCTTATTTTTGACCACTTTTTCCTATTAATGCAAGCAATTGGTGCTATACGGTATTTGTTGACCCGGTGTATTGGCCTGGCCGTGCTGGTTATTTCTTCACTTGAAGTTTTTGCCAATAGTACCCCCAAAACCGTAGACGATTACGAAAAGCTTGTAATTCAGTATAGGTTTTCTGTTCCTGATTCGGGGATTTTTTACGCCAAAAAGGGGCTTGAGCTTAGCAAACAATTAAACAATAAAAAGGGCGAGGCCGTAATGCTCACGCACTGGGGCATTATTGATGAAAACCAAGGGCGCTTTTCTGCCGCGCGGCAAAAATATCTGAAAGCCATTGAGCTTTATAAGCAGATTAACAGTGATGAAGGCATTGCCGGCGAAATAATCAGGCTGGGCGTGGTAGAGATGCGCCAGGGAAACTTTGATAAGGCTACCGGCTATTTTTTCAGGGCCTTGCGTATGCACGAAAGGAACGATAGCCAACCCGGTATTATGGAGGCTAACGTTACGCTTGCTGAAGCTTACATGGGCCAGTCTGAGTACGATATCGCGCTTAGCTATTTAAAAACTGCCGAAACCATTTCCAAGACCCTTCCGCTAAGTGGCGTTACGCTCTACATTTATAATAATTACGGTGTGGTTTACACGCAAATAGGCGAAATAAAAAAGGCAATCAGTTATTACGAAAAAGGCATAGCGCTCAGTAACGTACCGCAATACGCGGGGCTGAACGTAACCTTGCTCAACGGCCTTGGTATGGCCTATGCCAAGGCGGGTAATACGGCTAAGGCAGCACAAATACAGCTAACATCCTTAGCGCGTGCGCGGCGGATAAAAAACTACCTGCGGGAATTGCAAACGCTAAACGGGCTTGCCGATACTTATAAGCAAAAAGATGCCAATAAAGCGTTGTTATATCTACAGCAAGCCGTAACCCTGGCCTACCAAAAAAAAGCAAGTAAGGTAGCTATTGAAACCTTGCAGCGTATGGCCGCCATCTATCAGCAACAGGGCAACTACAAGGCCGCCTTTGATGTAAGCAGGCGCGAGCGCGCTTTAAGCGACAGCCTTTTCAGTTTAGCCCGTGCCACAGAGGTAGCTAATCTTCAAGCCAGTTATGACCTGCAACGAAGCCGCGCCAGTGTCGAAAAATTGAAATACGTAAATACAGAGCAACGCTTTGAGCAGAAAGTAGTTGTTTTTATTGCGATTGCAGTGATTACTATATTAATTATTGTAGTGGTTTTTTATGCCCGGATACGCGCCTACAACAAGCAATTGCAGCAACTGAATGCAGACCTGACTGCAAGTAACCAAAGTAAAGATAAACTGTTCTCCGTTTTAGGGCATGATCTGCGTGCACCGCTGGCCACATTAAAAAACTTTTTATCGTTACTTGAGGATGACGACCTTACCGCGTCTGAGCGTAAGCAGGTAGTTACGGAATTGCAGCACAATTGCGATTCATCATTAGATGTGCTGAACAAATTATTGCGCTGGGGGCAATTGCAGCTAAAAGGAAAACAAGTAAACCCGGTAAGTTTTGATCCCGCTGAGATTGTTGGACAGAACATACGCTTGTTTAAAAATGCCGCTGCGGAAAAGCAGATCATCATTAACACTAAAATTGCGCTTGGCATAACTTTGTATGGCGATGCCGATCAGTTTGATTTTATTATCCGCAACCTGCTCTCAAACGCTATAAAGTTTACCGGCACCGGGGGGTATATTATGGTGGGATGCATAGCAGGTGCGGCAGAGGGCGAACTGGAGTTTTATGTAAAGGATAATGGCGTTGGTATGCCTGCCGAGCAGGCCGCGCAGGTTTTTAAACGCATAAATACCAGCCAGCGCGGCACACATGGTGAAAAAGGGACCGGCCTGGGTTTAATGCTTTCGCATGAGTTTGTGCTGGCAAACAATGGTACTATCAGTGTAAGCAGCGAGCTCGGCAAAGGCACCAGCTTTACTTTTACATTCGGTTATGCGCTTTAAATAACCGTTATCACAAGTACTTCAGCTTTTCCTCTTCCAGGTCCAGAAATAACAAATGCTTGCGTATCACTTCCTCAGTTATGGCAAAAGTTTCGAGGTTGCGTTTTATGAGCCAGTTGCGTTGCTGCTCCAGTATTTCGCTGTACACATCTTTAGTTTCATCGGGCATGTCAGCGGTGGCTGGTTCCTCACTGTTAAGCCGCCATTTTTGCGCCATTTGCTGCAGCGCCGGATTGTCTTTTAATCCGCCAGGATATTTTTCTTCAAGATGTTTTAACGCAAGTTTATTTAACTGCTTGCGTAGCTTGGCATACATTTTCTCTTCGGGTAGCTTTTCGTCCGGGTCTGTTGGTAGTCCTATTTTACGTATAAGCAAAGGCAGTGTGAGGCCCTGCAAAAGCAGCGTAGTAAGTATTACGATGAAGGTGATAAATAGAATTAGATTTCGTTGCGGAAAAGGTACGCCTTCCTGTAAATGTGTTGGAATAGACAAAGCCGCTGCCAATGAAACCACGCCACGCATACCCGCCCAGCCCAATATCAACGGTGTGCGGAACCCGGGATGCCGGTCGTCTGCCACAGTGATGAAGTTACGGGCGATAAGCGTTACTACTACCGCCCCATAAGCGGCAATTATTCGGGTGATCACCAGTACACCGGTTATAAGCAGGCCGTAGCCAATAGCCGCTTTCATGCTCACGTTCCCCAACTCAGCGGTGATCTGCGGCAGGTCGAGCCCGATAAGTAAAAATACCAGTCCGTTGAGTATAAAGCTCAGGCTTTCCCACACGTTACTACTTCGCAACCGGGCCGTGCTGCTTAAAAAACTATGCCTTCGGTAAGAGAGGAAAAGGCTGCCAGCCACTACGGCAAGCACACCGGAGCTATGGACTTCTTCCGCGCAGATGTAAATGCCATAAGGCGTTACCAGCGTAAGTATAATGTCCATATTGGCATCGGTAGGCAGAATTTTATGCACTTGCATTACGGCGTAGGCTATCAATATGCCGGTTACAATTCCGCCGATAACCATCCATACAAAAGATACTGCGGCTTCATGCCATACAAACTGCCCGGTGCCTACAGCTATAAACGCGAACCTGAATATAATGAGCGATGAAGCATCGTTGAGCAAGCTTTCGCCTTCTAATATCGAGGTCATCCGTTTAGGTACTTTTATAAATTTCAGGATAGCGGCGGTGCTCACGGCATCAGGCGGAGAAACAATGCCGCCTAACAAAAAGCCGAGGGCCAGCGTAAAGCCGGGTATCCAATAGTTGGCAACCCATGCTACCGAAAACGCGGTAAAGAAAACCACTACAAAAGCAAAGCTGCTTATAATGCGCCGCCAGCGCCATAACTCCTTCCATGAGGTTTGCCACCCGGCTTCGTAAAGCAGCGGCGGCAGAAAGATGACGAATATCAGTTCCGAATTAATATGTATTTGGGGGATGCCAGGTATGATGCTAAGGGCAAGTCCGGCCAACACTAACAGAACCGGGTAAGCCACCTTGATACGGTTAGCCAGCATAACAATTAAAACGATGGCAACGGCAAGCGATAGATAGAACGGAAAACTGTCTAACATAAAAATGAAAAAGCAGGTTAGTGAGTAAAGTTAAATTACTTTTTCAAATTCATATGCATAGTTGTACATAAACACTAAACGGTTACTGCAACCAAAAAGATACACGGCGATGTATCGTTATTATTGAACCGGCGTGCTTATTTTTAGCCTTATCACTTACGTTATGAAAAAATATTTACTCATCATATTTGCCGCCTGTGCCGTTAATCAATTGCATGGGCAGTCTCCGGTTATCATTCAAAAGGATGCCGAAATAGCGTCAATGGTAGCTGAGGTATCGGCAGACTCTATGAAAACTAATATAGCCAGGCTGGTAAGCTTTGGTACGCGCAATACCCTTAGCAGCACCACCAACCCGCAAAGGGGGATAGGTGCCGCCCGAAACTGGATATTGAATAGGTTTAAAAGTTTTGCCACCGCTTCGGGCGGTAGGTTTACCGCCAGGTTTGATACCAGCACTTATAAACCCGATGGCAAACGTATTGACAGTACTGTTGTACTAACCAATGTGGTTGGCACCTTAAAGGGGACTGACCCGAATGACCGCCGTGTATTCGTGATCAGTGGGCACATGGATAATATGCGCAGTAATGTGATGGATCGCACCGGCATTGCACCCGGGGCAAATGATGATGGCAGCGGTACCGCCGCGGTTATGGAGTGTGCCCGAATTATGAGCCGACACAAATTTCCCGCTACCATAATTTTTGTGGCCGTGTGCGGAGAGGAGCAAGGGCTGTTGGGTGCCGGGTTTATGGCAGCAAATGCCAAACGCGACAAATGGCAGATAGAAGCAGTGCTGAATAATGACATCATGGGTAGCAATAACAGTAACGAAACCAATATTATCAATAATACGCGTGTTCGTGTTTTTAGTGAGGGGTTATCTGCCTTTGAACTTACCGAGCAAAAGGCCGCAGCCATAAGAGCTATGGGATTAGAGAATGATGGACCTTCGCGGCAATTGGCGCGTTATGTAAAGGAAGTAGGAGAGCGCTATGTAGATAACCTGGAAGTAGTTATGATATACCGCCCTGACCGTTTTTTACGTGGTGGTGATCACCTGCCTTACCAGCAACAAGGATATGCCGCCGTACGCATAACCGAGATGAACGAGAATTTTAATCATCAGCATCAGGACGTAAGGATGGAGAATGGCGTACAGTACGGGGATTTGCCTGAGTTTATGGATTATGAGTATCTGCGTAAGAATACGGCGATGAATTTGAGTAATCTGGCCAATCTCGCCAAATCGCCGCTGGCACCGCAGGATGTTAGCATAGCAGTGGTAGCACTAAGCAATTCTACGGAGCTTAGCTGGAAAGCACCAGGAGGCAAGGTAGCCGGCTATTATGTTTTAATGCGCGAAACAACGAGCTCCGTATGGCAGAAAAAGATATTCACTGCTGATACCAGCATAAAGCTGCCATATTCAAAGGATAATTATTTCTTCGCCGTTCAATCAGTAAGTGCTGCCGGTAACGAGGGCTTGCCGGTTGTGCCAACAGTAAGCCGAAAACGCTAACCCAATTAAAACGATTGTAATTTTCAAGGTACGATTAAGGTGTCGATATCGTAGTTTTGTAACACGAGTTGGGCGATTAGGGGATAACTCACCGAAGGTTTAAACAAATAATGAAAGATCAAATAGATACACTTTTGCTTAAAGCAAAACAAGATACCCTTGCATTTAGCGAGGTGCTTGAATTTATAGAAAAACACTATCAACATACGCCAACCGCATTTAAAAATGGCGATGTTTATAACGAAGCTACACAGAACCAGGGTAGTGCCAAGGTGTTAGGTTTTGCGCAGCTCAATGAGCTAAATGCCGAGAATACTTTGCTTTTATTTGCAGAGCATTATCGTGCTGTATTGGCTGATCCCGAAGGTGAGGCGCATCAAAACATCAGGCAGTTTATGGCTCATGGCTGGGATGGTATCGCTTTTGAAGGCGAGCCGCTTGCCCAAAAGTAACTCATTGCCATTTTAATTTTATAACGATCAATCGTCATGTCATCCGGATTTAAAGAGTATATGAATACGCGTTCCATCAACTTTACCGACGAGGAGTTGAGTATGATAGTTGATGCGGCTACCGTGACTGTAGTTAAGAAGCGGCAGTTATTGCTTAGAGCAGGAGAGATATGTCGTTATAAAATTTTTGTGTTGACGGGTTTACTGAGGATGTATGGCATCGGTGCGGATGGCGAGGAACACATTATGCAATTTACACCGGCCATGGCCTGGATAACGGATGGCGAAAGTTATAACAACCGTATACCATCCAACTACAACATCGAGGCGCTCGAGGATAGCCACGTGATGCTATGGACCAAGGAAAGCTTTGAGGAATTAGTGAAGGCTATACCTTCGCTTAAACGCTTTTCTGATAATTTGATAACGCAATACCTAAATGTTAGCCGCAACCGGCTCTATAAAACCATCAGCGCCACGCCTGAAGAAAAGTATAACTACTTTTTAGAGAATTATCCCGGCATCCTCAACAAAGTACCCTTGCGTATGGTGGCATCATACATCGGTGTTTCACTTAAAACACTGAGCCGCATAAGGCAAGCGCAACTACAGCGTGTTTAAAACAGCGTCAAATGTCCTTTTTAAGGGCGTGGGCGTTATGCAGTTTTGTGTTGAATAAAGGAGGCTTGCATAAAGCCTTAATCATTAAACATAAAATTAAAACTATGCGTGTATTTGTAACCGGGGCTACAGGTTTTGTAGGCTCAACTGTAGTAAATCAGCTTTTAAGCGCAGGGCATAAAGTATTAGGGCTTGCCCGCTCAGAGGCTTCAGCACAAAAACTTATTGAAGCAGGTGCCGAAGTGCACTTAGGTTCGCTTACTGATATTGAAAGTTTGAAAAGTGGCGCTTTGCAAACGGACGGTATCATCCACACGGGCTTTATCCATGATTTTAGTCGTTTTGCGGAAAGTTGCGAGATTGACCGAAATGCAATTTTGACTATGGGCGAAGCCATTGCAGGTACCGGTAAACCATTTATTATTACCTCGGGCCTGGCACTGTTATCTACAGGCCGGCTGCTAACTGAGCAGGATGAAGTTACGCCCGAAAACAGTAAAAGTCCGCGCAAAGCATCAGAGGAAGCTGCAAAGTCCGTGGCTCAAATGGGTGTAAACGTTTCTGTTATGCGTTTGCCGCCCTCGGTGCATGATGCCGGCGATCATGGGTTTGTACCAATACTGATTAATCTGGCGCGTGAAAAAGGTGAGGCGGCTTACCTGGGCGATGGTCAAAACAAATGGCCAGCCGTTCACAGGCTTGATGCAGCGGTGCTGTATCAACTGGCTTTAGAGAAAAATGCGCCGTGGGCTGTGTACCATGCGGTAGGAGAACAGGGTATTCCGTTTGCTGATATAGCATCAACCATAGGTGAAAACTTAAACCTGCCAATAGTAAGTAAAACCACCGAAGAGGCGGCGGAATACTTTGGCTGGTTCAATTATTTTGGTACAATCAACACTCCGGCATCAGGCGAGCAAACAAAGCAAATTCTTGGCTGGCAGCCAACGCATATCGGCCTTATTGAAGATATGAACTCAGGTGCATACTTTGCTCAATAATTAATTACCGAGGTATCTGGTGTGCCGTATTTCCGATTGATGGAGATACGGTACATTAAATAACAAACTAAATGGCTACGGTAATAATTCCCCGATTTTCTACAATTTTATACACAAAGTGTAAATCGTACACATAGTATTGGCTTAAATTGTATTTAACTAAAGGTGAATTTAGTTGGCACGTCAATTGCAAATGTTTATACAAATGAAACTAACCATGTGTAAAACACTAATGATTGATGATAATCCAATGGAGCATTTAATTATGCAGAAAATGTTCGACCGGTATGAAATTTTTGAAGATTCGGTACATACGTTGGATGCAGCCCAGATAATTAACTTCTTTGAGGAAAATTATGAAGACATTTCTGTTTTGCCCGATTTGATATTTTTGGATTTAAATATGCCCTACAGCGGCTGGCAGTTTTTAACAGACCTGGAAAGCCTGATGCCGGCATTACAAAAACAACCGCACGTTTTTATAGTAAGCTCATCAATTGATGGTGCCGATAAGCAACGCGCAACCGAGTTTGCGTCCGTAAAAGGCTTTATTAGCAAACCACTTGTAAAGCAGAAGCTGGAAGAAATTGCCGGTCAGTATCTTCCAGGTAAAACCTTGGTTAATTAAGGCTGGAGCTGTATTATTTAAAATAGTTAGCTAACCAGCTCGTTCTTTTTGCACATAAACCTAAACACTAATTTTGTTTCTATCTCGTTTTCTTTTAGCTGTTATTAAATAGTATTATTATTTTACGTACGGCAATAATACTGCATTACCATGCTTTTGGAGCCTATAACCAAAGGTTGTAAGTATTATGCAGGCAATTGCTTATAGTGAAGTATTTATATTATTTTAGCCGTTACATCTGCTGTTGATCTTTATTAGCCGAAACTCCGTTCTGACATTGATCTGATCATCAGTAATTTTTATTGTTTAAAAGCTATATGGCTGAAAAGAAAAACTATGATTCTGATTTTTGCGGCAACCTACCCTTAAATCATATAAATGTTATACAGGATTACGGCTTCTTACTTGCGTTGGATGCCACAACGTTAAACGTTATTCAATGCAGTGATAACTTAGCAGAACTACTTGGTTACCCGACTAAGGAATTGATTGCTAAAAATATAAGCGACTTAACTCAGCCCGATCAGCTTGATAAACTTAAGCAGCGTTTAAATGATGCTGTACATGCCAAAGCGCCACTTACTTTTAACCTTCATGGCCACAGTATGGAAATACTGATACACGTTAAGGATGGTTACGTGATATTGGAGATGGAAAAAAAGGTAAGCACCGACCGTGTTTTTACTGAAGCTTTTGAAGAAGTTAAACTTGCCATTGCCCGCCTTGAAGCTTGCCGCACTGTTGAAGAAATATGCAAAGTAGGCATAGCCGAAATAAAAAAAATAACCGGGTTTGACGGAGTGATGATGTACCGGTTTGACGAGGATTGGAACGGTACCGTAATTGCCGAGGAAAAAACCGGTGATTTAGAGCATTACCTGGGGCTTACCTTTCCGGCGTCAGACGTGCCGCGACAGGCCAGGCAGTTGTACCTCAAAAATCCATACCGCTTAATACCGGATCGTACTTATAAACCCATTAGTCTTTACCCGATTGTTAACCCGGTAACCAAAACCTTTACAGATCTTTCTGACTGTAATGTTCGTGGTGTTGCCGCAGTGCATTTGGAGTACCTTAAAAATATGGGCGTTACCGCATCCATGTCTATCCGGGTAATTTACCACGGGCAGTTATGGGGTTTGATAGCTTGTCATCATATTACGGAGAAATACCTGAGCCTCGAAGTATGTTCGATCTGCGAATTGTTATCGTCTGTTATATCCGCCCGAATAGAGTCTTTACTCCATAAATATGAGGCGGACGTAGAAACAGAATTACAAAAAGAACAAACCTTGCTGATGGCCCGCGTTTATGCCGAGGACGACCTGATTAAGGGATTACTTACCGAAGAGCAGCCCAACATAACCGAACTTTTTGATGCCAGTGGCGCTGTAGCTGTTATCAATGGAGTTATTTCGGGCATTAAAAACATTCCGGATCAGGAGTTTGTTGAAAACCTGATTTTATGGTTACAAACCAAAAGGGTTGAGCGCGTGTTTGCTACAGACCAGCTGCCTGAGCTGTATGAAGATGCTTTGCCTATCGCCGAAACCGCGAGCGGAATATTAGCCATACCGGTTAACATGGATCGCGGTGATTTTGTGATATGTTTCAGGGGCGAAGTAAAACGCGAGATCAATTGGGGCGGCAATCCGGATCAGGCTATAAATTTTGAGCTCGACAGGAAGAATTATCATCCCAGAAACTCGTTTAACATGTGGCAGCAAACGGTGCACCAAACATCGCCGCCGTGGACCGAGCAGGAACTGGCAGTGGCAGAAACGATGCGCAGCTTTATTTATGAATTTCAGACAAAAAATAACAGGTTTTGAGAGCTAAAGGCGTTAAGGATACCGAAAAAAATGATGTAAGCGATCGTTATATCATTACTATTGGTGCTTCTGCCGGCGGACTGGAAGCCATACACGAGTTTTTTGACCACATGCCGCCCAACTCGGGCTTTACATTTGTGGTCATTCAGCACCTATCGCCTGATTACAAGAGCCTTTTAGTGGAACTGGTTGCGAAGCATACCCACATGAAAGTGATGGAAGCCGGCAACGATATGCTGCTTGAAAAAAACTGCGTATACATTATCCCAACCAAAAAAATAATGACCATCCGTCATCGCAAGCTGCGTTTGGCAGATAAGGTTAAGGACAAGTCTCCAAACACGGCTATTGATACCTTTTTGCTTACCCTTGCTAATGATGTAAAGGAAAAGGCGATAGCCATTATACTATCAGGTACCGGGTCTGACGGGAGCAGGGGTATTGAAGCCATTAAGGAATGCGGCGGCATGGTAATAGCCCAGGATCCGGCTACAGCCAAGTTTGACGGTATGCCTAACAGTGCAATCGCAACAGGCAACACCGATTTTATACTTGCGCCGGCAAACATGCATACCGAAATTTACAATTACGTAAATCACGTGTATGCGCCTCAGCTCGAAAAGGAGCTGTATGAGGATGAACACCTGAATGAGATATTCGATATCGTTTCCACACAAACCGGGCAGGATTTCAATCTATATAAAACACCAACTATCCTGAGGCGTATAGCCCGCAGACTGGCGGCCGCCGATTTAAACAATTTGCAGGATTACATTACATATATCAACAAAAAACCCGCTGAGGCTAAAGTATTGGCTAAGGAGTTTTTGATTGGCGTAACTAAATTTTTTAGAGACAAGCCGGCATTTGAAAAACTTCGCGAAGAGGTGATACCCGATATTATCACATCAAAGGATGAAGGTAGTGTAATTAAAATTTGGGTTTGTGCCTGCAGTACCGGGGAAGAAGCTTATTCAATAGCCATCGCCTTTCAACAAAAACTGGCGGCATCAGGGCGTCAGGTCGATTTTAAGATATTCGCAACTGATTTGGATGAAGAGAGCATACGCATCGCGTCAAAAAATTGCTATCCACCATCAAGCGTTAAGGAGATAGAAGCTGAAACGCTGAAACGCTACTTTGTTAAAAATTCAGATAACACCTATTCGGTGGTACCTGAAATACGTAAGAAGATAGTTTTCGCGGCGCATAACGTGATCAAATCGCCGCCATTTATAAAAAATGACCTGATATCATGCCGTAATATGCTCATCTACATGAACAGTGTATTGCAGCAAAAAATTCTCACCACGTTTCATTACGCGCTTAAATCCGCCGGTTACCTCTTTTTAGGGTCAAGTGAGAACGCCGGTAGCATAATGGATGGTTTGGTTGAAGTAAGTTCTAAACTAAAGCTTTATAAAAAATCAGGTAACATAAAATACACCCTGCACCATAGTTATTCTACAACTACGCCTTCACAATTGCCGGTGCAACCACCTGCAAAAAAAATGCAGAATAAGCAAGCTGAAACCAGCCGTACTACGGCTGACGAATTTCAGGGCCTGATTATTGACCAATTGGGTTATGTAGGCGTTTTTATAGACAAAGCCTTCCTGATCAAAGAAACCATTGGTGATTTTACCCGGTTTTTAACCTTGCCTAAAAAGAAGCTTGAGCTTAACCTGCTCAATATGGTCAATCGAGAAATATCCATATTGTTAAGTACCAGCATCCGCAAGGCATGGAAGGATAATGAAACCAAAATGATTACCGGGCAGTTGGAAGGCCACCGCGTTTTACAAATGACCATTAAACCGCCCGATGAGCAATCGCCTAATGGTTATACGTTGATATTACTCAATGATGCGCAAATTGATACGCCGCTTAAAAATGTTCAGCCGGCAGATATAGATCATCTTACCTCGCAGGAAGAATACCTGATGGAGATGGAAACCGCGCTTACCGAAACGCGCTCCAACCTGCAATTGGCTATGGAGGAGATGGAGACGACCAACGAGGAGTTGCAGTCTTCAAACGAGGAGCTAATGTCTGCTAACGAGGAGTTGCAGTCAGGTAACGAGGAACTGCAATCGCTGAATGAGGAGTTACATACCTTAAATACCGAACATCAGCAAAAAATACGTGAGTTGCTGGAGCTGAATGAGGACTTGGATAATTACTTCCGGAGTACTACCATCGGGCAGATATTTATTGATTCGAACCTGCTGATTCGTAAGTTTAACCCGGCAGCGGTAAATATGATCAATGTGATTGAGTCTGACATTGGCAGGCCTATCAACCACTTATCAAATAACATACAGTACGATAGCCTGAATAAGGACATACACACCGTACTGGCCAATAATACGGTTATCGAGAAGGAGGTTACCCTTCATAACGGCACTAATAACCTCATGCGTATTATGCCTTACCTTAAAAAGGGCGGCAAGGTTGATGGTGTAGTAATCACTTTTATTGATATAACGGCCATAACCAAGCTTAATAATATGATAGCCGGCGTATATAACGCCAGCTCGGCTGCTATATTGGCGTTCAATGCAGAAAGAGGTAAGAATAACGAAGTAACCGATTACAGGTGCATATCCTTCAATAATGCTGCTAAAGATCTGTTCCAAAAAACGGCAGAAGAGCTTATGGCACACCCGGCGCTTAGCGATTTTCCGCAACTGAACAGGATATTCCCGGCGGGCAGCCTTGAGCGTATATCAGTAAATTCTCCGCTGCAAACCGAGTTGCAGATAACCGGCAACTTATGGCACCAGCTTATGGTTGCAAAAATGGCCGATGGTGTGGTTATGAGTTTTACCGACATTACCAAGCGTAAGCTTGCGGAGCAAAAACTCAAAAATAATTATGCCGAATTGGTAAAGGCCCGCGAAAGCCTACGATTGCTAAATGTAAGTCTTGAAGAAAAAGTACAGGAACGTACCCGCGAATTAAGTGAAAGCGAGGAGCGGTTCAAGTTTGTATCAAAGGCTACTAATGATACTATTTGGGATTGGGATTTGGTGACCAACACCATGTGGCGAAGCGATAACTTTACCAGTATGTTCGGATACGAATTATCCGAAGAGACTAAGAAAATTGATTTTTGGTTTGATAAGGTACATCCCGACGATCGTAAGCGTGTAGAGGCAAGCGTATACGACGCTATTAACAATCACGAAAGTAACTGGTCGGCAGAATACCGCTTCCTTAAAGCCGATGGACAATACGCTATAATACTCGATCGCGGTAGTATATTAGAAGACGAACTCCGTACACCATACAGGCTGGTAGGTTCTATAATAGATATCAGCAAGTTGGTTGAAACCGAAAAGCGCCTTAACAGCAGCGAAAAGAAATTTGGAAAGGTATTCGAGTCGAACATGATCGGCATGCTGTTCTCTAACTTGGATGGCGCGATACTCGAAGCAAACGATGCCTTTTTAACCATGCTGGGTTATGACAGGCAGAGCCTTGAGAGCGGGGAGCTTGACTGGAAGAAAATTACACCCGAAGAGTACCTAGAGGTTAGTAATGACGCGGTTAAGCAATTGCGCGAAAACAAGATATGCCCACCGTTTGAGAAGCAGTACATCAAAAAGGATGGCTCAAGATTATCGGTATTGATGGGTTCAGCACTGCTTGAGCAGGATAACGAAACTACAGCCGTAAGCTATATTATTGACATAACCCGCCAAAAAGAGGCCGAGCAAAAACGCCTGGAACTACAAACAAGGCTTAACCAGCAGCAGCAGGAATTCTCTAACATATTTAGCCATGCGCCCGCGTTAATAGCTATTAAACGCGGCAAGCAGTTGGTATACGATTTCGTGAATGAAGCTTACGTTTCATTTTTTGGCTCAAAGCATACAAAGGGAAGATCAACCAAGTTAAAGTTTAGTGCCGACGACCTGAATTTTGAAGAGATTGAAAAAGAAGTTTTTGCCAGCGGTAAAACCTTTGAAGGCAAGCAAATTAAAATCGATCGTGACAAAATATCAGATAATCAAACAGGACAGTGTTGGATGGATATCACGCTGACGCCTGTTTATAACTACGACGGCAGCCATATTGATGGTATCGCATTTTTTGGTTTTGAAGTGACTGATATTGTGCTTGGCCGTATTGCTACCGAGGAGTTGATGCGCCGTAAGGATGAATTTATGAGCATTGCCAGCCATGAGCTAAAAACGCCAATTACGAGTATGAAAGGCTCGTTACAGATTGTGCAACGCATGATCGATAAGATGGATGTGAGCGAAAACCTGGTTCATTTTATCGACAAGGCCTCCCATCAAACGCAAAAACTGACTAACCTGGTTGATGACCTGCTGGATGTAACCAAAATTCAGGAAGGTAAAATGGTATTAAACTACAAAGAGTTTAACGCTATTGACATGATTAGGGAATGTATTGAAGACGTAAAGGCGCCGGGTATTAAGCATAAACTGATCTTTAATCCGAAGGACGATATCATCATAAACGCCGACAGGCCGCGAATTGAACAGGTGGTACACAATTTCTTAACCAATGCCATCAAGTATTCGCCAGTGGCAGATAATGTTGTGATTAATTGTTCAGTAGAGAAAAAGATGTTTAAGGTTGAGGTAACTGACTTCGGTATCGGTATTCCGCCTGAAAAGCAGCCTTATCTGTTTGATCGTTTTTATCGTGTGCAGGAGTCATCGCAACAATTCTCAGGTTTGGGCCTTGGGTTATATATTTCTGCAGAGATTGTAAGGCGTCATCGCGGTAAAGTAGGCATTAAGAGTACCACAGGCGAGGGGAGCACCTTTTGGTTTAACATTCCAATATCTGCTACGAAGTAACTTGTTTAGAGGGGATTTTAAAAAGCAATAAAATCAAAAAACCGATCACAACGACTTGCGTCAGTGGATCGGTTTTATTATTTCAAGGTAGATGTAAGACTTATTGAGCTTTTAAAGGTTAAAACCAATTAGCATAGCACCAAGCCGGTTTATGATTCAGCATACAGTTTAGTGTAATGTATGGTCTTTAAATCAGGCCAACCGGTACTAAAAAATAGTGATACTATTTTGCAGCCTTTTTGCTTTAACGGTTTTTTCCAGGTAAGTTTCATAATTATGATGCTTTAGCAAGTACGGATAACGTAACTTTTTCTTGTTTTCTGCTAAGTTTTACGGTTTTAGACTGCGTATCCATATCGGCATATTTAGCCTTTAGTTTATTCAGCAGTTCAAAGCTAAATGCATCGTTCAAAGGCATATGATACTCGCCAACAGTTTTAGGGTGTAACGTTAAGCTATCGGCAGTAACCAATAAACTTTCGTGGTTAATAAGCGTTAAACCTGTTTTCTCGTTAGTGGCGTAAACAACAAAGGTATCGATCTTTCTTCCATCGGGAGTGGTATATACCACTGTTGCATTTTCTTGAAACTTAATCATGCTTAGTAATACACCAAATTTATGCCAGTTTACGAGCCCGCTTCAAATGTAAAATTTGCCAGTAAAAGTTCGTAGTTTATAACATACACAGTGCCGGTTTTGTCGGTTAATTCAAACAGCTACACTGTATGCAAATCAGGAATAAGGTTCCAGGTTAATCAAGTCAGCAGGGTATGGATTATTATTCCAGGCATGATGAATAGCCAATCCCGCGCCAATAGCGGTTGCCTGTGGCATAGTGGCCGCGCATACTTGTAAATGTGGAAATGCTGCTGCCAGCAGATGCATGAAAATTTTGTTTTTACTAAATCCACCATCAACAAATAAACACTTTACCGGCGTACCGTTCAATACCAACTCGGTTGATGATTTTTGTTTGGCAACGATATCCATAATGAGCCAGTAGTAAGCCTCCACATCATTAGTAAACTGATCAAGGTTTGCAATTTCCTTCGTTTTTGATGACCATTTAAATGATCCTTGTAACGGCGGGTGCTCCTTTTGAACTTTAGCGGCGATGGCATGATCAAAATCAAGCCTTTCGTACTTTTTTACCGATTGATTGAAATGGGCGGCAATTTGCGCTAAGCGTTGTTCATATTCTGGCCCGGCAAAATAGCGTGAGGCCTTTACCGGTGTGCCCTTGTACTGTATATAATTAAGACAATCGTTTTCAAGCTGCTCAACGGTAAGCGGCGTTTGGTCAAAAGGGTTTAGTGTAATACTCCAGGTACCTGTTGAGAGCAGGATAAAAGGTTCAGCAAAGCTAACTAAGTAGGGGATTAGCGCCGACGAACTATCATGTAGCCCGTTGCCTACCATGATGTTATGCTGCCCATTAAACTTAACAACGGTTACATCATCACCGGGCTTTAAGGGCGGAAGCAGGTTGTTTAGTTCTTCTTCATAAACCCATCGGTGATAATCATTAGCGGTAAAATCCCATAACGTGGTATGGCAACCAACGCTGGTGAGTTCAGAAATGGCCTCGCCGCTCAACAAAAAGCTTAGATATTGAGGCAGATGCAGTGCTGCCTTTACCTTGTTAAACACTTGCGGCTGCTGGTATTTTAAACTATATAACTGCATGCCCGAATTAAGATTGCCCAAAGCCGGAGATGCAGTTTCAATTGCTATGGTTTCAGGTGTGCCATGACTTTCATAGAACCTGTCGCGCAATTTGTACGGATACGGTTTGAGGTAATTATAGAGTGGCGTTAAGGTATTGCCATTTTGATCGATATACACAAAGCTGGCTCCGTAAGCTGTAAAGTTTATAGCCTTTACATTATATGCATCTGCATTAAGAACTTTGGTTAAGTTATCGCTAATAAAATGGCGTAGTTTCTTGAGGTCTTCACACGGGTAGCCGTCTTCATCAGTAATCTCTTCAAGTCTTTCAGCGTGCTCAAATACAACTTCGTATCGCTCGTTAAAAAGCAATAGCTTCTTGTTAGTTTTACCGATATCAAAAATAGCAATAACAGGTTGGGCGCTCATTTATAAACCGGTCGTTACAGTTTTTAGCCCTCGTTCCTGTATCAGGTTTTCTCTTACCTTAAGCGCGCGGAATGAGCCCACCGGATCTAAAGCGCCGCCTGCCTGCAACCTCGCTTCGGCAAGCAACGGCCTTACGTCAGTACGGTAGGCTTGCTGCAAAATATTTTGCGCGTGGGCAACATCATTGTTTTGCTGGGCCTGTTTAAGTTTCTCCTGATCAATTAAAAGAGCCTGCGCATAAGCGATCTTAATAGCCTCTACCGACTGCAGCAGGTCTTCAACCGGGTCTTTAATATTATGTGATGCATCTATCATCCATCCAATACCGGTGGCATGGTTTAAACCGCGGGCATCCAGGCCTTCAACCAGCTCATTAAATATCAGGAACAGCTGGTAGGGGTTGATACTGCCCACCGTTAGGTCATCATCTCCATACTTTGAGTCGTTAAAGTGAAATCCTGCAAGCTTGCCCTCCATCAGCAACAGCGACACTATTTGCTCGATGTTGGTGTTAGGCAGATGGTGACCAAGATCAACCAATGTGCTTGCCCTTTGCCCAAGTTTATTGGCCAATAAATAAGATTGACCCCAATCGCCGATGGTAGTAGAATAAAAGTTAGGCTCGTAAGGTTTGTACTCTATCCAGATTTTCCAGTCATCGGGCAGTGCCGCGTAAACCTGTTGTAAACTTTCAAACGTGTTTTGAAATGCGTTACGAAAGTTAAGCTGCCCCGGGAAGTTTGATCCGTCAGCCAGCCAAACTGATAGCGCTTTCGAACCAAGTTCAACGCCATATTTTATTACTTCAATATTATGTTCAACAGCTTGCTGGCGCACGGCTTTGTCTACATGATGCAGTGAACCGTACTTATAACTCAGCGCTTGATGAGGTTGATCCTGAAAAGTATTGGAGTTTACAGCATCAAAGTGTAAGCCTAATTGTGAGGCAAATGCTTTTATGGATGGCGCGTTATCCGGAATATCCCAGGGTATATGCAATGAAATGGAGTTACTTGAGCGGTTAAGCGCGTGTATTAGTCCTACGTCCTCAATCTTTTCTTCCAGACTGCGCGGCTCGCCACCGCCGGAGAAACGCCCAAAGCGGGTTCCGCCGGTACCAAGTGCCCAACTCGGTATAGCAATGTTGAAGGCTATAAGCTTCAGTATGATAGCTTCAGCGTTATCAATTTCGCCCGCCAGGTAATTAAACCGGCGCTCGTGCGCTGGCAAAAGGTCATTATTGAGGTCTTGAAGAATCTCCTTATTTATTTGCATGGTATAATTCAGGTTATCAACCGGGTCGCGATTGGTGCACGACCCGGTGTAATTTACAATTTAACGCACAAAACCAGCGGCAACCCCGCCGTCAACATTTATAACATTGCCTGTCGATTTATTGAGCAAGCCGCCCGTAATGGCTATGCAGGCGTTGGCAATATCCTCTGGCAAAATAATCTCATTAAGTAAAGTGCGTTTGGCGTAATACGCAGGTAACTCATCAACAGTAACACCGTAGGCTTTAGCACGACCTTCGGCCCAGCCGCCTGCCCAAATATTGCTGTCACTTATAACGGCATCCGGATTAATTACGTTTACACGTATCTTATCTGAACCGAGTTCGGCGGCGTTTAGCCTGCTTAAGTGCAGTTGAGCAGCTTTGGCGCTACCATAGCCTGCGTTATTTGGTCCGCTTACCAAGGCGTTTTTGCTTACTATATTGATAATGTCACCGCCAATGGCTTGCTTTTTTAGGATGTCAACGGCTGCCTGTGTAACCAGGAATTGCCCTTTTACTAAAACATCATACAACAGGTCCCAATCTTTTTCGGTATGGTCGGCAATAGTTTTAGATATGGAAAGGCCGGCATTATTAACTACGATGTCCACGCCGCCAAAAGCCAGTGCCGCGGCATCAAATGCTTCCTGTATTTGGTTTTTGTCCGTAACGTCTAACACGGCGGTTGCATAGGCGTCTTTTCCGAACTCCGTGTTAAATTCGTCGGCGGCGCCATTCAGGCGTTCGGTGTTCATGTCATTCAAGATTACTACCGCACCTTCCTGAACAAACCTTTTTGCTATTGCCTTACCGATGCCACCTGCGCTGCCGGTAACAAGCGCCACCCTGCCCGACAGTATCTTTGGTTTAGGCATACGCTGCAGTTTAGCTTCTTCCAACAGCCAGTATTCAATATCAAATGCTTCCTGGCGTGGGAGCGAGGTGTACTCGGAGATAGCTTCCGCGCCTTTCATTACATTGATGGCGTTTATATAAAATTCAGCGGCTACGCGTGCGGTTTGCTTATCCTTGGCAAAAGTGAACATGCCCACACCCGGATACAAAATCACCACGGGGTTAGCATCCCTTATTGCTGGGCTATTTGGGTGTTTGCAGGTGTTGTAATAGTCGGTATACATTTGGCGATAGGCCTCAAACGCAGGTGACAACTGGTTTTTTAACGATTCCACATCACTCAGGTCGGCATCTTTTTCTAATTCCAAAACCAGCGGACTAATCTTGGTGCGCAAAAAGTGATCGGGACAACTGGTACCGAGTGGCGCGAGACGCTCGAGGTCGTTTGAATTAATGAATTCAAGCACACGGCTATCATCCGTAAAATGGCCTACCATGCGCGTTTTTGAGGAGCAGAAGCCGCGTAATATAGGCGCTAATGCCGCGGCTTGCTGCTTCCTGGCTGTTTCATTAAGGCTTTCTATGCGTTGGCCACTAAACGTCGGGCTTTTTTTGCCATAGTTATCTTCTAAATAAGCTGCGCATTTTTCAATTACTTCGAGGGTGTTGATATAGCTCTCGTATGCCGTATTGCCCCAGGTGAACAAACCGTGCGAACCCAGCATAATACCCCGGATGCCCGGATTAGCATCAAGGCAGGCCTTAAGTTGCAGGCCAAGCTCAAACCCGGGTTTTTTCCATTCTACCCAGCCAATACTACCGCCGAATAATTCTTCTGTTATACGCTTGCCGTCCTTTGCTGCCGCTATGGCGATTGCCGCGTCTGGGTGCAGGTGATCAATATGCGCGAAGGGCAAAAAGCCATGCAGCGGTGTATCAATTGATGGCGCTTTTGACGACAGATCAAATATGCAATGGTTAAACAATTCCACCATTTCATCCTCATATTCAACGCCACGGTAAATATTTTTAAGGCTACGCAACCTATCTACATAAAGAGCTGCAAGTCCGTTCTTTTTCAGTGTACCCAAATCGCCGCCTGATCCTTTTACCCACATCACCTCAACCGGAGCGCCGGTAAGCGGATCATTTGCGGTTACTTTGCAAGAGGTGTTTCCGCCGCCGTAATTGGTGAGGCGCAGGTCGGCGCCCAATAAATTTGAGCGGTATATCAATAAAGCTACTTCGTCGCCGGCGAGTTTAGCAGCCTCGGCTTCGTCCCATAAGTAACTTACATGTTTAAATTGCGTAGCAGACATATTGTGTTTTTATAATTATCAGATTTTATTTTAAAGAGTTACCATATCCAACCAATAGCACCGATATGATGATGGTAACAATGCCGGCTATCAGTGTTTTTTTAGCTTTGCCGCTTACCCCTTTCCATTCTTTCAGCGCCAAGCCCCACAGGTTGGCAATTAAAATGATAGATGCCATGTGCAGTATCCACGAGCTGGCGCCATTGCCCAGTTTGCTTTCGCCCATGCCGTAAAAAAAGAACTGCATAAACCAGGTAGTACCTGCCAACGCCGAAAAGATGTAATTTTTAAGCAGGGGAGTGCTGCTATCAGTATAGTTAGCAAATGTTTTGTTACGAGCATTAAGTGTCATACACCAAATGAAATTGGTAGTAAAACCACCCCAAAGTATAACCACATAAGTGACGTTGTTTGAGAAAAGGAAGTTCCCTCGCTGCGGGTGTTGAACCTGCCACGCGGCATTAGCTACCGTCGCCATGGCTTTACCGGCTTCGATACCGAAATTAAAACAAGCGCTCAATACGCCTGATACAATCGCTACAAGAATGCCGAGTCCGAAACGGTAATCCTTATTCTTAGCTTGCGGGTTTACCGCCATATCACGTTCTTTGAGCATACCCGCCCGGCCGCATATAATAATGCCAATTACACATACCAGGATACCAAGGAGCACTACTTGTCCCCATGGATTCTGTACCATATCGGTAATAGTGTCCTTACCTGGTTGCGGATTAAAATTATAGTAAACTGACGGGATGATGGAGCCGAACACGGCGCACAAACCTAAAATAATAGTGCTACCTAATGATACGCCAAGATACCGAACGCCCAGCCCATAAGTTAAACCACCAATGCCCCATAACAAGCCAAAAGAGTAGGTAAGTAATAATATATCGCCATTGGTTTGGGCTGTAATTTGGGTGAAGTTGGGTATGGTAAGCCAGGCGGCCACAGGCGGAATAATAATCCACGAAAACAATCCGCCCGCTATCCAAAAGCTTTCCCAGGCCCAGCCTTTTACTTTTTTGTAAGGGATATAAAAGCTACCCGAGGCAAAGCCGCCAATAAAGTGGTAAATAATACCGAAGATAACCTGCATCGCTAAAATTTAAGTTTAAGTAACCGGCTGGTCGCATATCGTAATATATGCGGGGTTTCAGGCTAAGGTATAGCTAAGGTATCAGCAAACTATCCTTTACCGTCTTATTAGGTAAGGCGCGAAACTATTTAACTACTCACAGCGAGTTTCGTACCACCACGTTAAAAGGCACGGCGTAATGGCCTTTTTCATCATTCATTACTAATTCGGCGGTGCGCATTCCTAAAGCAACAAAGTCGGTTGAAATGGTTGTTATTCCGTCCAGTATAACTTCTTTAATATCTGTTTCATTGTATGATATCAGGCCCACGTCCTTACCTATTACATAAGGCGTATGCTTTATTTTCCTGATTAGTTTTATCAGGTCATCTTCAGCTACGTTGATATATACCGTTTCAGGGCTTATCTCGTGATGCTCGAGCGTACTTAATACTTCAAAGTCAAAGGCGAGGTCCAGGCAAAAATTCTCAAAGCCGCGAATAATGCCCTGTGAGTAATACGCCCCATCCGGAAAGATGAGTTTTAGCTGCCTGTATTTTTTAAGATGATCGTTCAGTCGTAAAAGCGCGCTGTAAATGTCATTGGCGAAGTCCTCATAAACCGCCGCGAATTCGCCATTGATGCTCGTCGGCAGCTTATCCATAATAATGAGCTTATTTTTCGGCAGGGAATTGATAAGGCGATAGCTTTCTTCATAATCGTCAATAAAATAAGGTAGAATTACCAGCTTATGATAGGTTTCCAGAGCGCGCTCGTTTAATATTTTTTTAAACAGATAGGCATCGTTATTATACACATAAAAATCAACCGAGGCATTGCTGCCCAGCGTTTCCACAAAAGCATCATAAATGATTTTTTTATGGGTACTTAGCTTGTTAAACAACAGCAATACACGGGTGGGGTCATTAAATTCGGTATGGTTCACAAAGCAACCCTTGCCCGGTATGGTGGCAACTATCCCGGCCTTCTTCATATCGTTATACGCCCGTTCAATTGATCCTCTTGACAGATCAAGCGCGATGCTCAGGTCGTTTATCGAGGGTAACATATCACCCTTTACTACATCACCGGCTTTTATACCTGCAATAATACAATTAGCCAGCTGCCTGTATTTGGGCGTAACACTGTATTCATCAATCGTTATAATCTTCAGATAATTCTTCATTGGTTGTTGATCATATTCGGGTTAGCATAATTGGTGCGTTAAAGCTAACGTAGCGAGATTAAATAACTATCCCAAACTGTTCGCGGCATAAAAAGAGAGTAGGGGATAGTTCTCAATTATCAAATCAATACGTTTGCCATACCAGTAAAGTAAACCTGCTGTAGTTACAGGCAATATCATTATTTTGCCTTTAAATTAAAGCATCCGGTTATTCCTGGTCAGTTCTATTTATTATAAACCCGCATGAAACCTAAAATTATACAAACTATTGTTTTTTTACTGGCTGTCGTTAATCTACAGGCAGTAGCGCAAAAGCTCAGCGTAACGGCGTTACAGGTAGAGCATCAGGTAAACCCGCTATCGGTAGTGCCGGATGTTCCGCGTATGAGCTGGAAATTAGTTTCAAAAACGAAAGATACCCGGCAAAAGCGTTACGAGATCAGAATTAGCACGACAGACAAAGTTACCAGCGGTAAAAACTTACTTTGGAAACAAAATAAGGATACTGAACAATCAGTGCTGGTTAATTACGAAGGCCCTGCGCTTAAGCCCGGCCAGCGCTATTACTGGCAGGTGCGCGTAAAAGATAATCATGGCAATCAATCTAACTGGAGCGAGGTGCAATACTGGCAAACAGGCTTAAAGGCTGCCAACTGGAAGGCCAAGTGGATTGCGGTGCGAGGTGCTGATACGGCGCAGGCCAGTCCATTGTTCCGTAAACAGGTTGATCTCGGCAAAACGGTTAAAGCCGCCACCGCCTACATCACGGCTAAAGGCTTATATGAGGCTTACATCAACGGAAAAAAAATTGGCGATGCTTATTTTACACCGGGTTGGACGAGCTACAAAGATCACCTGCAATACCAGGCTTATGATGTTACTTCTTTACTTAAAAAGGGTGATAATGCACTATCAGCAATGCTTGCCGATGGTTGGTACAGGGGCGGGCTAACCTGGGACCAGAAAAAGAACTACTACGGTGATACGCGCGCTTTATTGATGCAGATCAACGTGCAATACACCGACGGCAGCAGTGAAACCATTGTAACCGATGAAAGCTGGAAAACATCCTACGGCGCGTTACTCAAATCGAGCCACTACAATGGCGAAGTTTATGACGCACGCAAGGAAAAGGCCGGTTGGATGACTCCAGGTTACAATGAAGACAATAGCTGGGCTTCAGTCGCTATAAAGGATTACGGCTATGCTGATCTGACTGGTATGAGCGGTCCCGTTGTTAAGGAGCACGAGCGAATACCGGCCGTTAAAATAATCAAGACCCCGCAAGGCGATCTGGTGGCTGATTTTGGCCAGAACCTTGTTGGCTGGGTTGAAGTAAAAACCCATGGACCGGCAGGCAAGCAGATAAAACTCACCCACGCTGAGGTGTTGGATAAAGCCGGTAACTTTTACACAGATAACCTGCGCTCAGCAAAGCAGCAAACAGTTTATGTACTTAAGGGAAGTACTGAAAACGTTTACTCGCCGCACTTTAGCTTTCAGGGCTTTCGTTATGTGAAGATAGAAGGTTATCCGCAGGAATTGAAACCAGCTGACTTGACCGCCGTGGCCTTATACTCTGCCATGCCGGTTACGGGTACATTCAAAACATCAAACCCGCTTTTAAATCAACTGCAGCATAATATTGTGTGGGGACAGAAAGGGAACTTTGTTGATGTCCCTACGGATTGCCCGCAGCGGGATGAGCGCCTTGGATGGACGGGAGATGCCCAGGCATTTTACAATACATCAGCTTATAACATGGATGTAAGCGGGTTTTTTACCAAGTGGTTAAAAGACGTTAAAGCCGATCAGCATAAGGATGGCAGCGTGCCGTTTGTGGTGCCTGACGTGCTGAACCAGTCGGATGCCGGATCGGCAGGTTGGGCTGACGTAGCTACTATTATTCCGTGGGGCATGTATATGAGCTATGGCGATAAGCGCATACTCGAAGACCAGTACGCCAGCATGAAAGGTTGGGTAGATTACATGACGTCCCGCTCGAGAAACAATTTATGGAATACCGGTTTCCATTTTGGCGACTGGCTGTTTTACCGCCCCGACGACGATAACGACGGCCGCGCGGCAGTAACTGATAAATACATGATTGCGCAATGTTTTTATGCTAATTCTACGCAGTTATTGGCAAACGCTGCCCAGGTGCTTGGCAAAACAGCTGATTTTAATAAGTATAACGCGCTGCTCAACGATATTAAAAAAGCTTATGTAAATGAGTATGTAACCGCAGGCGGCAGGCTTATATCATCAACACAAACGGCTTATGTACTGGCTCTGCAATTTGATATGCTGCCCGAAAGCCAACGTGCGCAGGCGGCAGACCGTTTGGTGGCCAATGTAAGAGATTACGGCAACCACCTGACGACCGGTTTTTTAGGAACGCCATATTTATGCCATGTGCTTAGCCGTTTTGGCCATGCCGATGTGGCTTACGATCTGTTGATGCAGGAAAGCTACCCTTCATGGCTGTATCCGGTTAAAATGGGCGCTACCACCATTTGGGAACGTTGGGACGGTATAAAACCCGACGGTAGCTTTCAAACCCCGAACATGAATTCGTATAACCATTACGCTTATGGTGCCATTGGCGATTGGATGTATAAAAACATAGCAGGCATCCAGCCGGCCGCGCCTGGTTATAAAAAAATTACGATTAAACCGATTATTGGCGGCAAGCTTACCTCGGCAGAAGGAACATTAGATAGCGACTACGGGCTGATCAGCAGCAGATGGAAAATTGAAAATGGTAAATTTAATATAACCGTGGTTATTCCGCCAAATACTACCGCGGATGTTTACGTGCCGGATGCCTCGGGCAAATCGTACAAGCAACATACGGTTGCCAGCGGCGAATATTCGTTTCAGAATTGATTTTAATCCCATAGTTATATAATGAGCCCGCGTTATTGCGGGCTTTTTTGTTTTGCATTAGTAAGTTACATGATAGCCTATAAATATACCGGTGATAAACATTCGTGCTAACAATTTTATGATTTGTAATATGCGGTAGTAGTGCTGCAAATTAGTTTTGTATGAGTAAAATATTTAATTGGTACTAAAATCTTTAATACAAGCTATCTAAGTGAAAATAAACAAGTGGAATTAATAGGTCACAGCGTTACGGGTTCAACAAATATTCATGCGGATGCGGAGTACCCCGTAAGGGCGCATGTGCGTAAAGCCCGTGTGCTGTTAACTGTAGAGTGTTTGGCCTTTTCTTTTCAGTATGATGCCTTGAAAATATTGCTGTTTAAAGGCGGAAGTAATGGATTGAACAAATGGAGCTTTGCGCAGGCAGTTGTTGGCGAAAACGAAAGTCCGGATGATACCGCCCGGTGCCTGATGCGTGGCTCGACAGGTATATCAACCGCTTTTTTAGAGCAATTGCATACCAGCGATGGCATAATCAAATTGCCGGGTGAGCGGGTGGTTTCTGTAACTTATATTTCGTTAATGAATGGCTTTAAGTTAGATGAAAATGCTGGTAACAACCTCGGCAACAAGTGGTTTCATTTGGATAAGTTGCCTAAGCTAAGAAACGATCAGCGCGAAATGATAAATTGTGCTATCAATCACTTGCGGTATAAGGCGGCGTTGCATCCTTTATTGTTTGAATTACTGCCCGACAGGTTTACCATCCCCCAGGTACAAAATCTGTATGACAGCGTTTATAACGCACAGATTGATAAACGCAATTTTAGCAAGCGCCTGCTTTCAACGGGGTTGTTAATAAAAACGGCAGATAAAGACAGATCATCAAAGAAAGGTGCCAGCTATTATCAATTAAATAAAGACCTGTATAATCCACGATCGCTGTCTTTGATTAAGCTTCTGCCTAATCTTCACACCTTTACAGGCAGGTAGTCTTACGGTTAATAATTATTAAAATTTTATAAGTATAGCAGAAGTCGGTAAAGCCGTATATATTTGTTATTAACCAATAATTAACGCTGGACGAGCTAAAGTATGCCGTTAGTTTTTTCACGGTAAAGGCGTTAATACCAATTATAATTTATGGCTTTAAAATATTGCTGTTTATATATTGTTGCCTTCTTTTGTTCTATTGTGTCGGCAATGGGGCAGGGAGAGCCATCGTTTGTAGCGCTTACAACGAGGGACGGGTTATCGTCAAACACCATAAGTGCTATAACACAGGATCAATCCGGCTTAATGTGGTTTGGCACGGTTGACGGGCTTAATAAATTCGACGGAACCAACTTTACCGTTTATACGCATAATGATAAGGACAGCTCAACCATACCGACTAATGAAATAACCTCATTACTCGAGGATCGGTCTGGCATCCTATGGGTAGGCACCGATAATAGTGGTGTTGCCTGGTACAATGAGCAAAGTAACTCATTTGTAACTATAAAATTGGATACTGCACTCTCCCGCACTACGCAACCAACAGCCAAAGCTTTGCATCTTGATCATGAGGGTAATGTATGGGTGGGTAGTTTCAACTCCTGCTATATCATTAATCCAAAAACAAAAAAACTCACCACTTTCAAAATTGCAAAGTACCTGCCTAAGCCGGTAAATACCCTGATGGTATTGTCGTTTTTTGAAGATCGCCATCATCGTATGTGGATTGGTACCAATGGCGGTTTGCTGTGTTATGATGCAAAAAATAAAATCATGCAGCGTTTCTTGCATGATCCGAAAACAGCGGGCAGCATCAGCGATAACAATGTGAAAACCATCGTAGAAGATAGAACCGGCGCGCTCTTTTTCGGAACAAACAGAGGTTTAAATAAGCTGATGCCTGACGGTAAAACTTTTAAAACCTACCGGCATGACGATAATAATTTAAATTCCGTTAGCAGTGATATCATTTATTCGGCTATAGTTGCTCCGGATGGCAAGTTATGGCTGGGTACCGAAAATGGACTGAGTATTTTTGATAGCAAAGCATCTGTATTTCATAACATCCGTCCGGACAGGCGCGCCTCTTTCAGCCTTTCACATAAATCTGTTAAAAACCTGTTTTTGGCGCAGCGCAATATTATTTGGCTGGGTACACATCAGGGCGGCATAAATAAGTACGACCCCAACCTGGCTTTGTTCAGCCTCAAACGCAGTTTTCCATTTGATCCTAACGGCCTGTCATCACCCTATGTAACTGCCTTTGCTGAATATCAAAACAATCGCTTTTTTGTGGGTACCGATGGCGGCGGCTTAAACCTTTTCAATCGTAAAACCGGACTTTTTGATCATATAGCTATTAAAAGTAAGGTGGATCGTTCCGGAAGCCCGCTCTCTATACTCGCTCTTGAACTTGATCGTAATAAAAAACTATGGATCGGAACTTATCAAAACGGCATTTTTAATTATGATCCGGTTACGGGTAAGTACCGCCAATACCTGGTGGGTGACGGGTCGGGCTTAAGCCAGAATGATATCTTCGTTATCCGCCAGGACTCCAGGGGGCTGATATGGATAGGCACTAATGGCCGTGGCGTTGATGTTTTTAACCCGGCGACTAATAAAATGTTTAATTACGGTACCCAATCCCAAGCAGGTACCGCTAATATGCCGCTAAACGGCTTTATGCGTGCTATTGAAGAGGATAAGGCAGGTAATATCTGGCTGGGTTCAAACGGAACGGGCATCGCCGTTTTCAACCCGAACTCCAAAAAATTTACGCTCTATAACAAAACCAACAGCGGTTTATCAAACAATGTGGTGTTGAGCATTCTGCATGATCGTTCGGGCAATACCTGGGTTGGTACCAATGGGGGCGGGCTTAACCGCTTTAACAGCATGAAAAAAAAATTTAGCCACCTGTGCGAAAACGAAGGGCTTGCTAATGGCATTATACATAAAATACTGCAGGATGAAGCGGGGTTGATATGGGTGAGTACAGACAAGGGCATCAGCAGCATTGACCCGGCAACCAATAAGGTGAAAAATTACAGCAAGCCAAACGGTGTGCAGGATAGTCCATTTATGTTCAGCGCCGGTATAGTAGCTACAGACGGTGAGCTCTTTTTTGGCGGACAAGATGGCTTTAACTATTTTAAACCGGCTGAATTGCCTGTGAACAATTACATGCCCAAGCTGCTGCTTACCGATTTAAAGGTGGGTAATAAATCAGTCGTAGCAGGTAAGGATGCGCCTGTAACCGAACAGGTTGGTGTAGCAAAGGAGATCAATTTAGATTACGGACAAAATTTTTCGATTAGCTACGTTGCGCTCAATTATACCGCGCCTCAGCAAAATAATTACGCCTACCGGTTATCAGGGCTCGACAAGGAATGGAATTATGTAGGCAAAGAAAAGACTGCTTACTATACCAACCTTGATCCCGGCGATTATGTATTTCAGGTGCGGGCAAGCAACAATGAGGGTGTATGGAGCAAGCGTATAAGTTCGATTGCGGTGCACATTCATCCGCCATGGTGGCGCACGCCTTACGCATATACTGCTTGTGGTGCCTTTATTTTATCTTTCCTTTTTTATACCAGGCACCGTGGAATACAAAAGATAAAGAACCGTTTAGCCATTGAACAGGAAAAGCTTAACGCAAAGCGGCTCATTGAACAGCAACGCGTTGAGGCTGAGCGTGTACATGAGCTCGATGAACAGAAAATAAAGTTTTTAACCAATTTAAGCCATGAGTTCAGAACACCGATATCCCTGATAATGGCACCCGCAGATAAGTTGCTCACCTTACCACATCAGGCTGTAGCCACTGCACAAATTAAAATGATACGCCGAAACGCGCGGCGGTTGTTGAACCTGGTAAACCAGCTGCTTGATTTCAGGAAGATGGAAGAGCAGGAGCTAAAGCTCAACAAACAAACCGGCGATCTCGTAGCGTTTATCAAAGACGCTGCCGAAGCATTTCAAGACCTGTCGGACAAACGGAGAATTTCACTTACCATCTCAAGTGAGATTGACGCCCTAATGACGGAGTTTGATCATGATAAGATAGAACGTATCATTTTTAATATTCTCTCAAACGCGTTCAAATTCACGGCTGAGGGTGGGGCAGTGTCGGTAAGTATTTCGTTAGTTACCGGTGATGATAATTTACCGGCAGGTTGTCGCATTGTTATAACCGATACAGGCATAGGCATTAATAGAGCGCATCAAGCCCGGATTTTCGACCGCTTTTTCATGGAGAATAAACCAACGCAGGTTTTAAACCAGGGAAGCGGGATTGGCCTTTCAATAGCCCGGGAGTTTGTACAATTGCACGGCGGCGAAATAAGCGTAAACAGCGAGCTTAATGTGGGAACATCATTTTTAATCACTCTTCCGTTGGCCGAAATACAGCCACAACGGCCTGAGCAGGCACCGATTACTGAAAATACTTTCGCTGCTCATAATGATAGTTTTAATCCGGTTAGCGATACAAGTATAAACCTGGCTACTGTGCTGTTAGTAGAAGATAACACGGAGTTTCGTTATTATTTAAAGGACAGCCTGCAAAAGTATTACAATATAGTAGAGGCTGCAAACGGGCGCGAAGGCTGGCAAAAGGCCCTTTCGACACACCCCAATTTGATAGTGAGCGATATAAGCATGCCCTATATGGACGGTATCCAGCTTAGCCAAAAGCTTAAGGCTGATAAACGTACCAGCCATATACCGGTGATATTACTGACAGCTATAAGCGGCGAGGAAGACCAGATAAAGGGGTTGGAATCAGGCGCTAACGATTATCTGACCAAACCATTCAATTTCGGTATATTAAATACCAAAATCAAAAACCTGCTTAAGTATAATCGCTCGCTTAAGGATACTTACTCTAAACATATACAGGTTAAAGGCGAAGAAATTGCAATTGAATCGACTGACGCGAAGTTGCTTAACAACATCGTTAAATATATTGATGATAAGCTGAACGATCCCGATCTTTCGGTAGAGGAGCTGAGCAGGCACGTGGGCATGAGCCGTGGATCATTATACCACAAGTTATTGGAGATGACTGGACTAAGTCCGGTTGAATATATACGGTCAGTAAAGCTTGAAAGGGCGGCGCTGTTACTGGAAAAAAGCGATTACAACGTAGCCCAAATTGCCTATATGACGGGTTTCGGGACACCAAGCTACTTCTCGCGGCTGTTTAAAGCCCGGTACAAGGTTTTGCCTTCAGAATATATTAACGCAAAACGAAAAGAAAACAAATTGCACACAGAAAATAACAACATGCTGTAAGATGTAGCTGAACTTAATGCCACTTGAAAGGTTATAATTGATATGGTTTAACATTCGAGCTATTAAAATCACTAATATTGGCAGCATCGGGCTTGGGTTTTAATCAAATTTACCGCTCATATCAACCAGTTACAGTATGATTAAATCTTATAAAAAAACGCTCGTTAACAAATCTGTAAAAATTATAACCATTGCGCTTGCACTCGGCGGTGCGCTTGCTTCAATGCAATACGTATTGCCGGAGAAAGATACGCTAAAGCCGGCTATAAAGGCATCAGCAGCCGAAAAGGGTTTGAAGGATTATTACCGCAATTATTTTACGGTAGGCGTAGCCGTTAATATGATGGCCATACAAGGTGCCGAGGCCGACTTGATTGTAAAGGAATTCAATAGTATTACCGCTGAAAATGATATGAAGATGGGCCCGCTTCACCCGCAAGAGAATGTTTACGATTGGAGCCGTGCCGACGCTATAGTTGATTTTGCGGTAAAAAATAAAATACGTATACGTGGGCACAATCTTTTATGGCATAACCAGGCGCCCGCCTGGATGTTTAAGGATAGCGAAGGTAATCAGGTTAGTAAGGCTGTATTATTGGCTCGTCTTAAAGATCATATCACCACGGTGGTTAATCGGTATAAAGGCAAAATATACGCCTGGGACGTAGTTAACGAGGCTATTGACGATAATAAGGATACCTATTTGCGCAATACCTTATGGTACAAAATATGTGGCGAAGATTTTATTGCCAAGGCGTTTGAATATGCACACGCGGCAGACCCATCAGCGGCCTTATATTATAACGATTACAATAGTGAGGATGAAGTGAAGCGCGAGAAAATATACAAGCTTTGCAAATCCCTTAAGGATGCAGGCGTACCCATACATGGCATAGGTTTGCAAGGGCATTGGAAACTTGATGATCCTTCACCCGAAATGCTGCGCAAGGCGCTTGATAGGTATGCGTCGCTGGGATTGAAACTCCAGGTTACTGAGCTCGATATTACGGTAAGAAAAAGATTTAAACCGGGTGCATCACAAATGCCGGCAGACTCAGGGCTGACACCCGCGCTTGCTCAACAGCAGGCCGACAGGTATGCCGAGGTATTTAAAATTCTCAGGGAATACAAGGGCATTATTACTAATGTCACCTTCTGGAACGTATCTGACAAGCATAGTTGGCTGGATTTACGCAGAGGTGGCCTTGCCGGTGGTGCCGCGGCAGGCGAAGCAACCAGCAGAAAAGTTGTTAAAGCCTACCCGCTGTTGTTTGATGAGCAACTGGGCCGAAAAAAAGCTTACTGGTCTGTAGTTAATTTTTAATGGCTGAACATCTGTTGGCTCATTATAAACATTTGTTTTACCGGTGTTAACCAAGCCCGGCTAATTTTGAACCAAATTATCTCCGCATAACCTTCTATAACCTATTTATGTCAACACTAAACAAAATGCGTTTTGGCACGCCGTTTTACATAGCGGCCCTTGGGGTATTGTTATCCTGTAACTCGTCTAATTCGTCAGCTAACAAAAACGACACCGCAACCGCTGCAACCGATACAACTGCGAAAGTTAAGTTTTTGTCCCCTCCGCTTGTTAAGGATATTTACACCGCCGACCCGTCGGCACACGTATTTAACGGCAAAATATATATTTATCCATCGCACGATTACGATGCCGGCATCAAGGAGAATGATAACGGCGATCATTTCGCGATGAAGGATTATCATATTTTTTCGATGGATAGCATTGGCGGGCCGGTAACCGATCATGGTGTAGCGCTTGATGTAAAGGATATTCCATGGGCAGGCAGGCAACTATGGGCGCCTGATGTTGCTTATAAGTCAGGCACCTATTACCTGTACTTCCCACTGAAAAACAAGCAGGATGTTTTTCAGATAGGTGTGGCCACTTCTAAAAATCCGGCAGGACCGTTTAAAGCCGAGCATGAACCAATAGCCGGTAGCTATAGTATTGACCCGGCTGTGTTTACCGATACCGACGGCAAAACGTACATGTACTTTGGCGGCATATGGGGCGGGCAGTTACAGCAATGGGCTAACGGCAAGCGGGTTAACGATTCAAAAACAGATCTTAAAAATGATGATGCGCCGGCATTATCCTGCAAAGTAGTTCGTCTTAAGGATAATATGAAGGAGTTCGACGGCGCGCCACAGGATGCCGTGATACTGGATAGCCTGGGTAAACCTTTGCTGGGCAAAGATCATGACAGAAGATTCTTTGAAGGATCGTGGATGCATAAGTATGATAACAAATACTACTTTACATACTCTACCGGTGATACACACTTGTTATGCTATGCCGTTGGCGACTCACCTATGGGGCCGTTTACATACAAAGGCGTTTTGATGAAACCGGTTCAGGGATGGACCACGCATCATTCCATCATAGAGTTTAAAGGCAAATGGTATATTTTTTACCACGATACCGAGCTATCCGGCAAAACGCATCTGCGTAATATAAAGGTAACTGAATTAACCCATAATGCCGACGGTACTATTGCTGTGATAGACCCTTTTATTAAATAAACCTACGCGTATGGGCGTTGATGCACAGACATTAATTACTTTTGACAGATGGAGATATTTTCGTTAAAAAACAAGGTTGTCATTGTAACCGGCGGTACCGGTGTTTTAGGCGAAGCCTTTATAAACGGGATAGTTGATGCCGGGGGCGCTGTGGCTATTCTTGGCCGGAACCAGGCAGTTGCAGAACAACGGGCTGCAGACGTGAACAACCGCGGCGGAAGGGCGATAGCCCTTGTAGCTGATGTACTTAATGAGGAAAGCCTCATAGCTGCCCGCGGGAAAGTGCTGAAAGCGTTTGGCCGAATTGATGGTTTGGTAAACGGCGCGGGTGGCAACAAGCCTGCAGGTGTTATTGACCCGGCGGCCGATATATTCAAACTGGATATGAACGGCTTGCGCGATGTGATGGATTTGAACCTATGGGGATCCATGCTGCCAACACAGGTTTTTGGCGAAGCTATGGCAACAGGAGGGCAGGGTAGTATTGTAAACATATCCAGCATGGCATCGCAAACGGTTATCAGCAAGGTTTTAGGCTATACTTTAGCAAAAACGGCGATTGATGCTTACACCCGTTGGTTTGCCGTTGAAATGGCTGCCCGTTATGGCGATAAGCTGCGGATGAACGCGCTTGCTCCCGGCTTTTTCATTACCGAACAAAACCGTAACCTGCTTACACAACCCGATGGAAGTTTCACCCAACGCGGGCTGTCCGTTATAAGGCAAACACCTTTTAAACGCTTTGGCGATCCCGACGAATTGGTCGGTGCTTTAATCTGGCTATTGAGCGATGCCTCAAAGTTTGTTACCGGCACCGTGGTGAATGTGGATGGTGGTTTTGCCGTAAATAGTGGGGTGTAAATAACTGTCTTAAAAAGTCCCGGGGTTAATAATCAATCATTATATGAATGTACAAGATCTGGAACAGACCTTCAGGTGGTTTGGCCCTAATGACCCGGTTACGCTTGCTGCTATAAGTCAAACCGGCGCTACCGGAATAGTAACCGCTCTGCATGATGTAGAGGCCGGGGAAGTATGGCAGCCACAAGCCATTGCGCAACGCAAGGCATTGATTAAAAACGCTGGTTTGCGATGGTCTGTTGTGGAGAGTGTTAATGTTCATGAAAGCATCAAAATAGCCTCTCCATTGCGCGATGGCTACATAGATAAATATATCAAAACGCTGCAAAACCTGGGCAAAGCGGGCATCAAAACGGTTTGCTACAACTTTATGCCGGTGTTGGATTGGACGCGCACCCATCTTGACTATCGATTGCCTAATAACGCATCCGCTTTGCGATACCATGCCCCCGCAGTAGCGGCTTTTGATTTGTATATTCTGGAGCGTGAAGCAGCTTTTACAGAGTTTACGCATGAGCAGCAACAGGCAGCCAAAGCTTACCTCGACGGCCTTACGGCAGATGATCGGGAGGTAATTGTGCGCACTATTTTGGCTGGTTTGCCGGGTACTGATAAAGTTTATACGATACCTGAATTCAAGGAGTACCTTAAAAAATACGCCTTGACAGATACCGCCACCCTTAAAGCTAACCTTTCTTATTTTTTACAAGCTGTAATGCCACATGCCGAACAAGCAGGTATTAAATTATGTATCCATCCGGATGACCCACCTTTCCCGATACTGGGTTTACCCAGGGTAGTATCTACAGAAGATGACTTGCGTGATGTGGTTAATGCATATCCATCGCCAAATAACGGTATCACGTTCTGTACAGGCTCCCTTGGTGCACGAGCCGGTAATGATCTGCCCGGAATGATTGAGCGTTTGGGTACGCATATCCACTTTCTACATTTGCGCAATGTGCGCCGCGAGGCGGATGGCAGCTTTTATGAGGACGATCATTTATCCGGTAATACAGATATGTTCAAAGTAATGCAAGCTGTTATTAGAGAGCAGTTTGTTCGTGCAAATGATGGACGTGAGGATGTAGCCATACCCATGCGTCCGGATCATGGGCATAAAATACTGGACGATTTTAGGTACGATACTTACCCGGGCTACTCCATTATAGGCAGGCTTAAAGGCCTCGCCGAATTGCGCGGACTTGAAATGGGGATAAAACGCAGTATATTATAAATCGTTTATTTGGGGTCAAGGTTCTTATGCATCCTGCAATTTGCGTTTAACCTCAATGTATTCTGACGGTACCATGTTGTACTTCTCTTTAAAAGCTTTGGTAAAGTAGTTCGGGGTAGAAAAGCCTGCCTGGTAGGCAATTTGTGCGATGTTCATATCGCTTTTCTCGAGCAATACGGCAGCCTTTTCCAGCTTAACAGAGCGGATAAATTCAACTGGCGACATGCCCGTAATATCCAGCAGTTTTTTGTAAAGCGATACGCGGCTAATAACCAGTTCGCGGCTTAAACCCTCAACAGATAGCTGCGGATCAGTTAAGTTATGCTCAATGTATTGCATCACTTTGTTTAAAAACTTTTCGTTTTCTGATTCGATCACCACGTTACCGGCTGTAACCTGCAACTGGCGCGAGTAAGTTTCGCGTGCGCTGCGGCTTTGGGTTAACAGGTTCCTGATCTTTACCTCCAATACCGCGAAGTTGAAAGGTTTGGTAATGAAATCGTTAACGCCCGATTCAAGTCCTTTGATCTGGTCGTTCTCCGCGTTTGAGGCGGTGAGCAATATCACAGGTATATGTAAGGTGCGCTTGTCTGATTTGAGTTTTTTGCCCAGGTCAATGCCATTCATTAACGGCATATTGATGTCTGACACGATTACATCCGGATGGCGCGACAAAGCCATCTGCCAGCCTTCTTTCCCATTTGCCGCCTCATAAATACGGTAATGTGCTTTGAGATTATCTTTTAAGTAGAACCTGAAGTCCTCGTCATCGTCTATAATCAAAACCGATGGCATGTTTACCAAATCATCAGTGGGTGTTTCTGTAGGTTCTTCCTCTATAATAGCTACAGGTTCGGGCGTAACAATTTCCGGCTCCGGCGTTGTAGAGACTTCATTATCCGATTCAGCAACCTGCAACGCAATCTCAAAAACAAAACGGCTGCCTTTTCCCGGTTCGCTTTCCGCATAAATTTGTCCGCCGTGCATCTTCACAAATTCACGGGTTATTGACAAGCCGATGCCCGAGCCCTGGTTCAGAATAGCTGGCCCTGTTTCCGTTTGATAGAAACGGTCAAATATCTTTGATAACACGTTGGCAGGAATGCCTATACCTGTATCAGTAACTGAGCAGGTTATATTCGCTTTATCTGTACCATCAATGTCATTAACAGCAAGCTCAACCGTTATATGGCCACCTTCCTGGGTAAATTTAAAGGCGTTTGATAGCAGGTTGAACAGAATACGCTCCACCTTGTTGGGATCAAAATACACAAAGGCCCTGTGGTTATCTGTAGTAAATTTCAGGTTGATCTGTTTACGCTCTGCAAGGTCTGTAAACGAGTCGGTCACCTCGCGTATGTATTGCACAATTTCACCCCGGCCAAGCTTAAGTTTCAGCTCCGCTTCTTCCATTTTCCTGAAATCAAGCAATTGGTTCACCAGGTTAAGCAAACGGCGCCCATTGCGCTTTATAAGCCCCAGCTGACCCGTCAGTTCAGGCTCTTTTATTCTCTCGATCAAATTATCTACCGGCCCCACAATAAGCGATATCGGCGTGCGGAACTCATGGCTCAGGTTAGTGAGAAATTTAATTTTAAGCTGATCCAGTTCGCGCATATGTTCAGCTTCCCGGCGCTGGCTTTCAATGGCCTGTTTAGCCTGCTGCCGTTCCTGTTGCAGGGCAAACTGTGTTTTTAGCTTGCGTATGCCCCTATGCCTGATGTAAAACAGAAGTGCAAGGCCAGCTGCCAGGTAAGTAATAAATGCATAAACTGATAACCAAAACGGTGGGGCTACAATTATTTTTATTGTTCTGCCCTTGTCGTTCCAAAGCCCGTCGTTATTACTTGCCCTAACCTGAAACTCATAAGTTCCGGGGTTGAGGTTGGTGTACGATGCGGTATGCTCTTTACCAGCGGTTACCCAGTCGCGGTTGAAGCCGATCAGGCGATATTTGTACCTGTTTTGCTGCGAGTTTGTATAATTAAGCGCTACAAAGCTGATCGAAAAACTTTGCCTGTAATCCAAATGAATTTCCTTTGCCAGCAAGATAGGTTGGAGTATAGGGCCTTCATCCGCAGGCATTACGCGTTTATTATCCACTTTGAGGTCGGTAAGCACCACCGGCGGAACGTTTTTGTTCCGGTTCATGCCCAGCGGGTTAAAATGGTTGAAGCCTTCCTGGCCGCCAAAGTATAGTTCGCCGTTTACGGCACGCAAACCGGCACCGCGTACAAACGGGTTATTTTGTAAGCCGTTATGATGCGTATAATTGATAAAGCTCTTGTTATTAGCATCGAATGAACTGATGCCCTGGTTGGTACTCAGCCATAACCGCCCGCTGCTATCTTCCAGGAGCTTTTGAACTACATCATTCGCCAGCCCGTCATTTTCCGAAAAGGTTATAAATTTATCTGTTGCACCATCAAGCAGGCTTAAGCCGCCGCCGCTCGTACCCGCCCATATCCGCCCGCGGCTGTCCTCAAGCAGGGATAGCACATAATCATTAGGGAGGTTATTATTTGTTTTGTTATAAAATTTAAACCTGCGGGTGGCCGGGTTCCAAACCGAAATACCGCCACCAAACGTGCCAACCCACATTTTACCCTGACGATCTTCAGCGAAAGATCTGATAATATTATTCGCGGGGTATCGCGCGTCGTTAACGCTGCCTAAATCGTTGGTTATCTTTTCTATTACCTGTCTCTTCGGGTTGTAAATATTAATACCACCGCCATTGGTGCCTATCCATAAATTGCCTTTGCTATCCTCTTTTAAACAAAATATGTCGTTAAAATTTAAGTCGATGCTACTTGCACCTTTTGTGAATTGGCGGTACGTCCCGGTGGCGGGGTTATAAGCAAAAAGTCCGTCGAGGTAAGTGCCTATCCACAGTTGGCCATCCTTAGCCATTTCAAGCGCAAGCACGGCCATTCCATGCGGGGTTCCCTCGCGCTTAGGTTTAATGTTAATATGGTCAAAAAGTCCGGTTTCCGGGTGATACAAGTTTAAGCCGCCTCCATCAGTGCCTATAAATATTCCTTTACGTTTCCACTCGGCAAATGAGGTAACTACCGAGGCGCTTAAGCCTTTACTATCAAAAGGATTACTTTCCTTGCGGCTAAAGTGACTGAAGTTTTTGTCGTACTTGTTTATACCACCCTGAAAAGTGCCTAGCCAGTAAATACCCAGCTTATCAATATAAATGGATCTGACCGACCTGCTTGAAAGGCTGCTTTTGTCGCGTTTATCAGGTTTGTAAGTTGTTACGGCGCCGGTTTTGGTATTTAATATATCAAGGCCTTCCTCTGTTCCAAGCCACAGGTCGTTATTACGGTCAGGTGCTATTGCGTATACAATATCGCTGCTTATGCCGCCCTTAGCATTAGGGTTGTGTTTAAAGTTGGTGAAAGTTTTGCCGTCATTATTCAACTTGCTTAAGCCACCAACGGTACCTACCCACAAATTATGTGCATTATCCTCGTTTATTGATAATACCAGGTTAGCCGCCAGGCTGGTATTGTCATCACTATTATGCGCGTAAAGCGTGAAAGTTCCGTTTCTGGCGTTGTAAAGGTATAGTCCCCGGTCACTGCCAAACCACATTCGTTGCCTGCTATCTTTGTATGCAGAGAGGAATACCTTTGTTGTGGGCTTCCCCGCCGCGTTAGTGCCGGTTGGTATGCGCGTCACTTTACGTGTGTTAATGTCAATGCTAAACAAGCCATCGTAGCATCCCACCCAAACATTATTGTTACTATCGCCGCAAATTGATGTTACCGCGCCACCGATAACGTTACCCGGCACCGAATTGAAATTGAAGAAAGAATTGGTGTTTCGATTATACACACTCAACGATCCGCCGTTGGTACCAACCCACAAGGTACCGCGCTTGTCCTCGTAAAGCGCAGTTATATGATTTGCGCCGATACTCGATGTATCCCCGGCTACGTAACGATAGATGCGGAAGTTAGTGCCATCATACCTGTTCAATCCATCCTCGGTAGCAAACCATAAAAAGCCATAACGGTCTTTAAGTATAGCGTACACGGTGTTTGATGATACCCCATCTTTTGCAGTAAGCGTACTGAAATTTATTGATGCGTTTTGAGCAATTGAATAAAACGGTACAAAAAATAAAACTACAAGCAACAGTATGGTTCGTTGCACGGCTATCTTCATCATATTAGGGCGGCAAGGGTGCCGTATTGGTTTTATTGCAACTAAAATTAGCTATAAATGCCGAATGCCGAAAGTATCAAACGCGATACCATTACAATCAATTAAGGCGTAGTTATGATTTAAATGTCTTATATTGAGTATTTTATGTAGAATTAGTTAAAAGCTAACACTTTTATTACTTAACATTTGTGCTATAAAAAAAGACAATTGCAGTATTGCCGGTATATGGTTTATTCCATTTTTGTTCATCAGTGAAACCTGTTGCACAATTACCAAATCCCTGATATTTTATGAGTAATATTTGCCGGCTTGCAGCCGCTCTATGTTTATTTACGCTGAACTCAGCTGAATCATCGGCGCAGCGATCCCAAAAAACAGATTCATCGGCCTTTTATCAAACGGTTAAAACTTATGTAAACCCGGTTTTGCCTGGCGATCATCCTGACCCAACGCTGTTAAAGGTTGGCGACGATTTTTATCACTGTGGCTCAACCTTTCACTTTAATCCGTACCTGCCTATATATCATTCAAAGGATCTGGTACATTGGGAGATCATCAGCAGGGTGCTGCCTGCATCAAAAGCAGGCTGGGTTGGCGATAAGCCCTCGGGCGGGATATGGCAGGGCGCTATAACTTATTTTTATGGCAGCTACTGGATATATTTCTCAGCTGGGGGGCAATGGTTTTGCAAAGCGCCATCTCCCAAGGGCCCATGGTCGGCACCGGTTGAAGTGAAAACAAACGCTGTAACGGGTAACCTGGGTTATGATAATTCTATTTTTGTTGATGACGATGGCAAGCCGTACATGGTAATTAAAAACGGACAAAAAGTAAACCGGCTACAAGCGCTGGGACGCGATGGCCAGCTTACCGATACCGTGATCAACCTTGACTGGATAAATGCCAAACTGCAATACAGCTGGGCCGAGGGGCCCGTTATGAGCAAGCGTAACGGTTATTACTACTATTTTCCGGCGGGTGATGTATCGGGCGGGCAATATGTGATGCGGACTACGGCTTTGACCAGTGATTCCACGAAATGGGAGCGTTTGGGCGATTTCTTTAAACCAATAACAGATGCAGCCGTGGGCTTCCGAAGGCCTAACCATATTTCAGCTCCTTTTAAGTTGAGCGATGGCACCTGGTGGACGATAGGGCAGAGTTACGAAAAATATGACAATGACGATTGGTCGGGCACGGGTAGGCAAACGGGTTTATACCAGGTGATTTGGGAAGGCGACAGGCCTTGGGGCGTTGCTCCGACTACGCAGCCTCTGTTAATGCCAAACTTGCCCTATTCGCCTATACCGTGGCGAAGTGTAAAAACAGATTATTTTGATGATAGTGGCGAGCTTGGCCTGTGGTGGCATTTCCTGACCAAAAAAGCATCGGCAAGTTATTCGTTGACCGATAGAAAGGGTTGGGTACGGCTAAAGCCGGATACAGGCCGCACGCACCTTATGCAAAAGGAAACCGATCATTTTTACAGTGCCATCACCAAAGTGGAGCTTAATGCTGCCGACACAACTGCCAAGGCGGGTTTGTACCTAACTAACGGCAATCAGCATGTAACTATACGCCTTTATACCGGTTATGATAACGGTAAAAAAATAATCTTCAGGACGGATTCCGTTACACAATCTGTAGCAAATACGTTTGGCGATGTAGTTTGGCTGAAAATTGAACGTTATGGCCATATGCTACAGGCCTATTGCAGCGGCAATGGCGATGACTGGACCGCCATAGGCCAGCCTATAAGCGCTGTTAGCCTGGATAAGGCGCAGCCTAACTTTAACTCGTGGGTGGGTACCAGCCTGGGGTTATTTGCTGAAGGAAAGCCGGCTGACTTTGATCTGTTCATATGCAAGGATGGCCGTTCGGCGATGCCGTTGGTGGGTTACAGCAATTATTTCGGTGTAAGAAAAAATAAGGCTCAGCATGCAGATGGTGTTACCAATACATCAGCCTATGGTGGTTGGTTGATGCTTTCAGGAGTTGAATTTGGTAAAAATTCCCCTGCCTTAGCAGAACTTACCGCGACAGCTACCGGCAGCGGAACTATCGAGGTTTGGATTGATGACCTGAAGCATGGAAAGCTTATAGCCAAAGTGCCGGTTAACCCAACGTCAGCCGCGAAAGCTTTTAACGCTGCGATAAAGAATGTTACCGGTCAGCATGATGTTTTCCTTAAATTCCCGACTGGTAAACCCGGGCAGATTGCTGTGAAAACCATCAAATTTAAATCAAAGTAGAAATGCTTAAAATACTTAAGCTTGCAGGTTTATTTACCTTTATAGTGTTTTCACAGCAAGCTATGGCGCAGGATCCGAAGATGTATATTTTCCTGTGTTTCGGTCAATCGAACATGGAGGGCAACGCGCGTTATGAGGCGCAGGATACCACCGTGGATAGCCGTTTCCAGGTACTGCAGGCAGTTGATTGTCCTGACAGAGGACGCAAAAAGGATACCTGGTACACCGCGGTACCGCCGCTTTGCCGCTGTAACACCGGCATCACACCGGCAGATTACTTTGGCCGTACGCTAATTGCCAATTTGCCCAAGGATGTGCGCGTCGGGGTAATCAACGTATCGGTAGGTGGGGCGAGGGTCGAGCTTTTTAACCAGCAAACAAGTGCGGCTTACATAAGCACCGCACCCGGATGGATGAAAGCAATGACCGCGGAGTACAACGATGACCCTTATGGCCGTTTGGTTGAGCTGGCGCGGATTGCGCAGCGCTCAGGGGTAATAAAAGGTATATTGTTGCACCAGGGCGAATCAAACACAGGAGATACATTATGGACAGCCAAAATCAAGGTTATTTATGATAGGCTGATGGCTGACCTTAATCTTAAACCTCAGCAGGTGCCCTTATTAGCAGGTGAGGTACTTGGCGCTGATCAGGGTGGCATCTGCGCAGGTATGAATAAAATTATAAACACACTGCCCCTGGTTATACCAAACACTTACGTCATCCCATCTGCCGGCTGCAGCGCCGCTGCCGATAAGCTGCATTTTGACGCCGCTGGTTATAGAATGCTCGGCAGGCGTTACGGCGATAAAATGCTTTCGTTATTAGGTTACAAAATCCCAGCTCATAAATAAAAGAATAGTTTTAGTTTAAATAGTTTAACCGGTCAGGTAGTGAAGGAGTTCCTTTACCTCCGCGACCGGTTTTTTATTTTATTCTTGGAGGTAAACACTCATAAGTCCTTTTTGAACATTAGTTATATAACATTTGTCAATTTGTTATACCGCTCAATGCCCTTAAAATTGACCTTTGATATGTTCAAACGCAGATCGCCGTTGTTTGATCACCAGTTATAAACCAATTATTTTTTTAAAGCAGATTTCTTTTTAGTCAGATAAACAAGTTCGCTTGTTTATTGCAATCGATTGCAAATGAGCAAAGGTTTAATGATTAAGATGAATTAATGAGCCAATTTTTACAACCTCATAGATGAACACATCAATAAACAATTATGAAAGAAAAACTACAAACATTTAAAAGGCCATCGCTGCTTTTGTTGCTATTGCTGCTCATGGGAGTGAGCGCATTTGCACAAACAAAAAAAGTAACCGGCAAGGTGGTTGATGAAAAGAACCAACCATTGCCGGGTGCAACGGTTAAAGCGCAATCCAGCAATGTATCAGCCGCTACGGATGCAAACGGAGATTTTACTATCAATTTGCCGGCGGGTGAACAGTCGGTAGTTGTTTCGTTCGTGGGTTATGCCAATATGGTGCAGGCTTTAAACGGGCAGGATCAATTAACTATTAAACTAAATCCGAACAGTAAAAACCTGGAGGATGTGGTAGTTATAGGTTACGGTACGCAACGCCGCGAAGCGGTTACCGGTTCCGTCGCGTCAATCGGTGGCGATAAAATGCGCGAGGTACCGGCCCCAAACATCAGCCAGGCCATACAAGGGCGTTTACCGGGTGTTGATATATCGCAAACCTCAACACGCCCCGGTGCCACCACGCAGATATTGATACGTGGGCAGCGCTCATTAACGGCAAGTAATGACCCATTGATCGTATTGGATGGTATCCCCTTTGTTGGGTCACTGGCTGATATCAACCCCAATGATGTTAAGAGCATCGATATATTAAAAGATGCATCAGCCACAGCTATCTATGGTTCACGCGGTGCCAACGGTGTTATATTGATCACCACCAATCGCGGCCAGATGGGGGGCAATGCAAAAATTACCTATAACGCCTACTATGGTACGCAAGAGGTGTTTGCCCCGTACCCAATGATGAACGGTCCGGAATTTGTAGCGCTGCGTAAGGCAGCCGGAAAATTTACTAACGGAGCAGACGAAGCTGACGATGTAAATATTGACTGGCAAAATCTTTTATACAGAACCGGTACCGTAAACAGCCACGATTTCGGCGTATCAGGCGGGAGCCAGACCGGCAGTTATAATTTTGGCGGCGGTTATTATAAAAACCAGGCGGTAATTCCAACCCAACAGTACACCCGTTACTCGCTGCGGGGTTCTGTGGATCAACAGGTTGCCAAAATTTTTAAAGTAGGCTTTACTACCAACAACAACTATAACCTTACGGAAGGCAGCCAGGTAGGTATTTATGGTGCGCTAAGCAGCTCGCCTATAGCTAACCCGTATAATGCCGATGGTTCCCTAAAAAGAACCATAAAAATGCCGCAGGATGAAACATACATCCTAACCAAGGACATTGTAAATAATTTACAGGACGAATGGTTGAATGAAACGCGCGGATTTGCCACATATAATTCAATTTATGGCGAAGCCCAGATACCTTGGGTAAAAGGATTGAAGTATCGTGTTAACCTGGGTTTGGATTTTATCCAGAATAACAACGGCTATTACACCGGGCAGGGCATAAACAGCTCGGTGCCTACATCGCTTTCGGTAGCAGGCGTAACCAATTCCCAAAATTACCACTGGGTAGTTGAAAACCTGTTAACCTACGACCGCACGTTTGCCGAAAAGCATAATTTTAATGTAACCGCCCTGTACTCTGAAGAACAAACTAAGTACAACAGTTCTTCCATGTCGGCCAAGAATATCCCTTCAGATGCCTTTCAGTTTTATAATCTTGGTCAGGCAACCGGTGAGATAACTATTGGTAATGGCAACTATAGCCTGAGCGGATTACGCTCATACATGGGTCGTGTGATGTATTCTTATGATGATAAGTATCTTATATCGGCTACTTTACGTTCTGATGCTTCATCACGCTTGGCCCCGGGTTACAAGTGGCATACCTATCCGGCCGTATCATTGGGTTGGAATGTGAATAACGAATCCTTTATGAAGGATGTTAGCTGGGTTAACCGCGCTAAGGTGCGCCTGGGTTACGGCCAAACCTCTAACCAGGCGGTAAATGCGTATCAAACGCTTGGCGCGCTTAACACCCGCCAGTACAACTTTGGCGAAACTAATTATGCTACAGGGTATTATGTAACCCAATTGCCTAATGCAGCTTTAGGGTGGGAGTACTCTGAAAACTGGAACTACGGTTTAGATTTTACCTTGTTTAACAACCGCTTATCAGGTACGGTTGAATACTATGTTAACAATACTAAGGATCTGTTATTGAGTGTAGGCTTGCCGCCAACATCGGGCGTTAACAGCTACACCGCTAACGTAGGCCGGACGCAAAACAAGGGTTTGGAGCTAAGCTTGAACGGTACCATCATCAACAACAAGAATGGCTGGACCTGGGATTTAGGTTTCAACATTTATGCAAACCGCAATAAGTTAGTCGCACTGGCATCAGGCCAAACCCGCGACGAAGGTAACGGCTGGTTTGTGGGCCATAACATCAACTCTATATTTGATTACGAGTACCAGGGCTTGTGGCAAGAGGGAGACCCTTATCTTAATATACTGGAGCCGGGCGGTAACGTTGGTATGATCAAAGTAAAATATACCGGGCCGGTTGATGCTAATGGCCAGCCAACACGCGCCATTGGCGCTGCCGACAGGCAGATCATTGACGTTGATCCTGATTTTCAGGGTGGTTTCAATACCCGTGTAGCTTATAAGGGTTTTGATTTTACCATGGTTGGTGCATTTAAAAGCGGTGGCGTATTAATCAGCACACTTTACGGATCAGGCGGTTACCTGAATATGCTTACCGGCCGCCGTAATAACGTTAAGGTTGACTACTGGACGCCTGAAAATACAGATGCCCGTTATCCTAAACCGGGCGGTATTCAAAGCGGTGATAACCCTAAATATGGCAGCACCCTCGGTTATTTTGACGCATCTTATTTAAAAATACGTACTATGTCATTAGGATACAACTTAGGTCAATTGCTGCCGAAGAGTTCTAAGATAAATATCCGTACCTATTTTACCGTGCAAAATGCCTTTGTGTTGTTCTCTCCGTACCACAAAGAGTCGGGCATGGATCCGGAAACAAACTCCTTTGGTAACGAAAATGCTGCTGTTCCGCTGCCGGAGTCGCAAAGAAGGTTCCTGACCATCGGTACCAACACCCCTTCAACCCGCAATTTTATTCTTGGTCTTAACGTAACATTTTAAAACCTACTGAGATGAAAAGTTTATTAATCAAAAATATATTTAAATGTGCTTTGGCTACTTCGGTATTGTTAGCCGGTTGCTCCAAAGTACTTGATGAGCAGCCTCGAAGTGTGTTTACGCCCGAATATTTTAAAACTGAGCAAGGCGTTATTGGCGGACTTACCGCTATGTACAGCCATTTGCGCAATATTTACGGGCAAGCCTATTATTATAACTCGGGCGTTACCGGTACCGACGAAGCCACCTGGGGACAAAGTGCCGACGGTAACTTCAAAGATATGGATAACTCAGGCGTAGGTTCGCTTTTATCAACCAGTTTTCCGTCGAGTATATTGTGGGGAGAGGCGTTCCCCAATATCAATACGGCGAGTGGGGTTATTGAAAACGCGAGTGCCGTAGGTTTGTCGACGGCGTTGATTGCCGAAGCCCGGTTTTTCAGGGCGTTTGATTACTTTTTGCTTGTGCAAACTTTTGGCGGCGTGCCACTGGATCTGGGTTCGGGCGAACTTAAGTTCAACACCATCCCATCACGCAAATCGGTACGCAACACGGTTCCGCAGGTTTACACTAAAGCCATCTTTCCTGATCTGTTGCAGGCTATTACTGACTTGCCGCAAACCGGGCGTGTAACCGGTGGCTTGACTAAAACCGCAGCAAGGCTGATATTGTCAAAGGCTTACCTCACTTATGGTTGGTGGTTGCAAAACCCTAATGGCATACCTACTTACCCGGCGGCCGACCGTACCGACCCGGATGGGCATAATGCACAGTGGTATTTTCAGCAGGCGTATGATATTGCCATAACAGCCATTGACGATCCGGGCTCATTTGGCCTGCAGCCAACTTTTTATGATGTTAATCTGGCGCAAAATGACCGTAATAAAGAAATGGTGCTATATGCAGATCATACCCAAACCAGCGAGAAATACAACGGCGGCAGCCTTACCTTTGGTAGTGGTGGCGCGCCTGATAATTTTGCCGGTTGGATGATGACCTGGAACTATCCGAATATTAAAAGTTCGGGTGTAAATTCGGTTCTGCGCGAGGCCGATCAGCATCTTGGCCGCCCTTGGGTGCGTATGGCGCCGACTATCGAGGTGCTTAAAAACACGTTTGCTGACAAGGTGAATGATTCGAGGTATGACGGTACCTTTACCACAGTTTACCGTGGCAACTGGAACAAGGGGGGAAATACTACGCCGACACTAATCAACGCTAACGGCCTGCCCATTGCCCCCGGCGATGCAGTGCTTACATTTTTAAATGAAGATAACCCCAACGTAACATACGCTACCGAAAACGCTAACGTAGGGGCAGGGGTGTTACCCGGCCGGGCTGACTTTGTGATCTCTCCGGGCGCTATAAGCCGTATCATCTATCCGGGCTTATGGAAGCTTGGCCCTTACCGCACTGATAAAGGCAATGGATTAGGTGAGGCCAACGCCGGAAGCACCCGCCCATACCCCATACTCAAATTCTCGGAGTTATACTTTATAGCTGCTGAAGCCGCCATTAAAGGCGCTACGGCACAAGCCAATAAATCAGCGCGTGACTTGATAAACGTAATACGAGCACGTGCCGGTAAATGGCGCTTTGATAATAATGGCAATAAAGCCAAGGTTGAAGATAACAGCGCTGCTATGGTAGCCGCTACCCCTGCGAATGTCGATTTAAACTACCTGCTGGCGGAGCGCTCTCGTGAATTTTACGCCGAGGGTGGCCGTTGGTTAGATTTGATACGTACTCAAAAATGGACCGAACTTGCCGCAACCTACACCATAGGCGGTACCAGTTTTGGTGATCATACTCCGGTTAAAGTAACCCGTACAATTGATAACCACCTGTACCTGCGGCCTATCCCGCAAGGGCAGATTGACGGTTTGGAAATGAGCGCTGCCGAAAAAGCTGCATACCAAAACCCGGGATATTAATCGGGTATGGGTAAAATTAAAGCGGCTGGCCATAACGGTCAGCCGCTTTTTTTTGTATTTGATTGTAAGATATGGTTATTGCTTTAGAATCGATGTGTTGATGCGAAAGAAATCAAAATCGGCATAACCACCGGGTTTAGTTGTCGAAAAATTAAACAGCCCGAATCGGTAACCCATAAAGTGAGGCAGGCTGTAAACCATTTTTAATGGTTCGCCTATTGATGTCCATTCCTTCCCGTCAAGGCTGTAATAAAAGTAGCCCTTATCCGTACGGTTGCGGAAGTCGCAATCAGCTCTAAAGTATATCTTGCTTTGCTTGGTTTCAACACGAGCTTTTTCAACAGGTGCACCGCTTTCGCCGTTTACCATTACAATAGCATAGCCGCCGTTTAGCGCTTTAACGCCCACCCAGCCGTAGTTTTTTTGCAATAGTAATAGTCCGGCACAATCACCTTCATTCAAATGTGAAAGATCAATAGCCGTTTCAGCCGATGATGTAGGGCCGATGGTGCGCTGCGTTAAGGTATTACGGGCAGAGAGTACATTACTGTCAATACGCCCAGTCTTTAGGCGTAGATAGCCTTTTCGCTCCGTTAACGACCATAATTTATTATCCGGGTTATGGTTCCATTGCCATACAAGCGGCAGGGTAGTAGTGGGTTTGTTAAACTCATCGCTATTTACAATGCCGGGTATAAGTCCGTGGCTTGCAGGCAAATCAAGCAGTTCAGGCACTTTGCCATCGGTGCCTAAAACCGGCCATCCATCCTTCCAGGTTACGGGTACCAGGTAGGGGATGCGGCCAACAGCGCCCGCGTCCTGAAAAAGATAGGCATACCATTTGCCCGCCGGAGTACTGATAAGCCCACCTTGCGCCACACCCTTGTCCTGCAAAGCCACGCGCCCTTCATAAGGACCGTCAATTTTATCTGCACGATGTACTATAACCGTGCGCATACCACCGCGTGGCCAGTTAATGTTGAACAGATAATACTTGCCATTCATCTTAAAAAGCTGCGAACCTTCGGCCGGTAAGCCACGGTTCGGCCCTGTGGGCAAGTCGGCATTTTCAATAATAACGCGCGGTTGGGTTCCTGGTTTAATGCCCGAGAGGTCATTGGCCAATTCGGCTAACATGATCTTGCCGCTGCCGTAAACCATATATATTTTACCATCGTCATCGAAAAACAGAGAATGGTCATGCAGTGATGGTGTGAAGGATGTTTTTTTCCAGGGCCCTCGTTCAATATTCTTTGTTGAGTAGATATAAGTTTTGCCCGTAGTGCCCGAAAAAGTGGTAACATAATAGGTATTGTCATGATAACGGATGCTACTGGCCCATGAGCCTTTGCCATAAGTGCTTTTACCATTGGCTAAACTAAGTTCATCCGTATTGTCAAGCATGTCATACGCGTAATTTACAAGTTTCCAGTTTACCAGGTCGGTTGATTTCATGATGGGTACGCCGGGGTTCATGTGCATGGTGGTGCTGCTCATGTAGTAGGTGTTCCCAACACGGATCATAGACATGTCCGGCACGTCGGCATAAATAACAGGGTTAACGGCCTGCTGCCCAAAGGTGTTTGATATGGTGATTACCGACAGCGATACAACGGCAATGGAGTTTTTAATTAACTTTGATAAAATCATCGGGATATAATTGGTTAAGGCAAATAATGAAATTTTAGGTCTTTATAATATTGCAGGTCATGGTCGGGTTTTGTATACCCGGCAGGCAGGGGCAATTTAGAGAAAGTTTGGAAATAAAGCACGCAGGCATTTCTCCACCATGCCGCTTCTCCGGCCTGGATAGCAAGTAATTGCTCAACTTCATGATACCTCGTGCTATCAACTTTCCCTTTAACTGAAGCCCATGTTTTTTGCATACCGGCAACGTCTGCCGCGCCTTTATAGTAATGCTTCACCAACTCATTCCACAAAGTTTCGCCATTTTTTAAACGGCTGTTCCAGCCAACGTGATGAAACCAGAGCAAGTATTTCTCAGGCGTGGTTTCAACTTTGTTAAGGCTATCCCGCAAAGGCGGATAATATTGCGCGACGGCGTTGCTGCCGGTCGCAGTACGGTCAAAACCTATTCCCGCGGAATCGGCTTTATGGTAATAAACCGGGTTCCAATCCGCGCGCGAAAGGTTATTTACCCAAGGCGCAGGCCCGTAATGCGCGTGCGTGCCCATTATGTGGTGCAGGCCAAGCGGCGTCATATAATTTACCGTGGTTTCGCGCGATGAAAGCATCATGCTGGTGATGGGTTTAACAAAGTCGGCTTGGTTAGAAAAGGTCATTTTCAGCCAATCCTGAGCGATAGCTGCCGCACTTTGGTCTGGGTTCCATGCCAGCCGGCCAAAAGCATACCAGTTAGCTTGCGCGAAGGGATGCCCGCACCAATTTATATCTGTACCGATGTTGGCCACGCCGGCAATTCCGGTTAAGGAGTTGTTGACAGGCGAGCTGATGATCTTCGCGACTGTTGACCCACGTCCTTCGCTATAAGTATTGGCATCGAAGCATTCCTTAAACAGGGTAGCCAGATAAACGAGGTGTGTGGAAAAGCCCAGATATTCCTGCGTGATTTGAAACTCCGGCATTATCTGCGTTTTTTTCATGGCGCCAAAAAGCGGGTGGAAGGGCTCGCGCGGCTGAAAATCAATGGCGCCGTTTTTAACCTGGATGATCACATTCGAGCGGAACTTTCCATCCAGCGGCTTAAACTCATTATAAGCTTGTTTGGCGCGATCGTCAGGTGTCTTATCATCATAAACAAACGCGCGCCACATTACAATACCGCCGTGCGGTTTTAAAACATCGGCGAGCATATTGGCACCATCGGCATGTGTGCGGCCATAATTTTGAGGGCCTGGCTGCCCTTCGGAATTAGCTTTTACTAAAAAGCCTCCAAAATCCGGAATGTAGCGATATATCTCATCTGCTTTTTGCTGCCACCATTGTTTAACTGCGGGATCAAGCGGATCGGCGGTTTTCAATCCGCCGATTTCAATAGGCGCGCTGAATTTGGCCGACAGATACAGTTTAATGCCATACCGCCTGAACACACCTGCCAGTGCCGCGGTTTTTCGGAGATAATCTGCTGTGAGTATAAGCGAGTTTGCATTCACGTTATTAATAACTGCCCCATTAACGCCAATCGAAGCATTCGCCCGTGCGTAATCGATATAACGAGGATCGATGTAACCCGGCAGCTTGTGCCAGTTCCAGATGGAAAATCCGGCATAGCCGCGTTCAACCGTTCTGTCCAGATTATCCCAATGGTTTAATATTCGTACCTGCGTTTTGGGGCTTTCAACTATATTAATATTGGTAAGCGATTGATGTGTTTGCAGCAGTCGCAATAAATGAAAGGTGCCGTATAAAATGCCCTTATCATTTGCCGCACCAACAACCAGGCAAGGTGCATTATTAAGGCTTATGGTTTTGATAACGTAACCTTCGTTGCCGGTGTTGTTTATGAGTTTGTTAAGCGCTGGTGAAAGCTGTTTGCTGCCATTTTTCACAAAAATCAACGTAGAACCCTTGCCGGGTGCATTAACAAATGCCGGATTATAATTAAGTAGTCCTTGCAACGCGTTTCTAAGTTCTTTTTGCGCTGCTTGTATAATGGGCGAGTTCCCGGTTTCATAAGTAACCGAGGCTAACTGTTGCCGGTATTGCCGGGCGAGTGTTGCATTGTCTATATGGTCATATCGTAGCCAAAGGCGATAGCCGTTATCAGCTTTAGCGGTGCTCACTAAAAGGCTACATAACAAAAATGTGTAGATAAATTTCATAGGCTTAACGTGCGCCGGCGCGTAACCGGATGGGGTTTATAATTAAAGGTAATAATACTAAACCATGCTGTAGCCGCAGTGGGATGAATGTTTAAAATACTGGTGCGAATGTTTAATAAAACGTAGCTATATAGTGCTAAGCGGCATATTTAAGGGTGAAAAATTGAAAATGATTAACATCTGTGGCCTGAAATTAAACAAACATGGTATTTGTAGTACAGGCAGATGGATAGTTTTACATACCAACTATAACCCGATAATATTTAAACTGATGATATATTTTAAGCGCTTGTTACCGGTGCTGTTTTTTTGCTTCGCCTGTAATGAACTCAACGCGCAAATCAGGTTGCCGCATTTAATTGGCAACAGTATGGTATTACAGCGCGATAAAAAAATAAACATATGGGGCTGGGCATCTCCAACGGAAAAAGTTAAAGTAACGTTTGCGAAAAAGAAATATCACGCTATAGCCGATGCTTACGGCAAATGGCAGGTGCAATTGAAGGCCATGAAAGCCGGCGGGCCTTACAAAATGCAGCTTGATGCGAGCAACCACATCACCTTGGATGATATTTTAATCGGAGATGTTTGGTTTTGCGCGGGGCAATCAAACATGGTAAACCCGATGGAGCGTGTTAAAGAAAAGTATCCCGACGAGATAGCCTCCGCTAACTACCCGCAAATACGCAACTTCTTTGTGCCAACCGCGGCTGACATCAATGCAGAACATGACGACCTGCCGCCGGGGCAATGGCAGCGGGCCACGCCGCAAAATGTGCTGAATTTTGGCGCGGTTAGTTATTTTATGGCAAAAAAGCTTCACCTCAAATACAAGGTGCCCATCGGTATTATTAATTCAAGCGTGGGCGGAACTCCGATAGAGGCTTGGTTGAGCGCCGATGCAATCAGAACATTTCCAATGCTGAATAAGCGGCTTAGCCTGTCGCGTGAGAAGCTGAAAAACAACAGCGTTACAGCTCAGGTGAATACAAAACCCAAAGTTAAAAGACTGGATACAGACGAGGGGTTAAATGCTAATCCCAAATGGTACGATGCCGCCTTTGTGCCTACCGGATGGAAACCTTTTTGGCTACCTGGTTATTGGGCCGATCAGGGTGTGCGTAACCTTAATGGTGTGGTTTGGTTTCGTAAGGAGATAGAAGTACCAGCCGCTATGGCGGGTAAGCCGGCAAAACTGTTTGTAGGCCGCATAATTGATGCGGATGAAACATATTTAAACGGCGAAAAGGTGGGCGCCATAACCTATCAATATCCGCCGCGGCGCTATGAAGTGAGGGCCGGCTTGCTTAAAGCAGGTAAAAATATACTGGTGGTGCGTTTAAGTAACTTTACCGGCAAAGGTGGTTTTGTGCCTGATAAACGGTATGAGTTAACCGACGGAATAAATCATGTTGATATACGTGGAGATTGGCTATACAAAGTAGGGCAGGTATTTAATAAGCCTGTTGCTGAAAGGCAGGTAGCCGCTAATAGTTTTTCAGCCCAAAATGAGCCGACGGGTTTGTATAACACCTTGGTCAATCCGGCCACGCATTATCAAATAAAAGGCATAGCCTGGTACCAGGGTGAAAGCAATATTGGTACGGCTGATTACGGAGCATTGTTAAAAGCTTTGATTGCCGATTGGCGGCGGGCCTGGAATGATACCGGCCTGCCTTTCCTGTTGGCGCAACTGCCAGGTTTTGGTGATGTGGAATATTCTCCTGCGGAGAGTGCCTGGGCGCTGATACGCGAGGCGCAATTGGATGCGCTTACTGTAAAGAATACCGGATTGTCGGTAGCAATTGATGCAGGCGAGTGGAACGATATTCACCCTTTAAACAAAAAGGATATCGGCGAGCGGTTGGCACTGGCCGCCCAAAAGGTAGCTTATCATGATGAGCATACCACAGGCCCGGGGCCATTATGCAGCGGTGCTACCGTTGATGGCGATCACATCACACTGACATTTACAAATGCCGGTAGCGGATTAACGGTTAAGGGGGGCGGCAAACTACAACAGTTCGCGATAGCCGGTGCTGATAAAAAATTTGTATGGGCTGATGCCAACATAATTGGCGAAAAGGTCATCGTGTCAAACCCCGAAGTTCCTAATCCTAAATACGTGCGCTACGCGTGGGCAGATAACCCGGATGGAGCTAACCTTTATAACCGGGAGGGATTACCGGCTTCACCATTCCGCACCGATAAATAGCAATACCACCAAACCTTAAATATCATCCAAATAAAAAACGCCTGTGTTGAGCAGGCGTTTTTTATTTGGATGATATTTAAGGTTAGTTTTCGGCCGGAGCGGCGTTCATACCCATTCCAGTATATTTTGCAAAGGTTGATGTATCAACAGGTTTAAATATAAGCTGCGAGAACATGTATAAGCCGTTTTTCCATATTTTAAAATCATGTCCGCCGGGTTCAATAAAATAAATGTGCGGCACTTTCTTTTCTTCCAGGTAATTGTGTGTGCGCTGGCTGAACGATAACAGGCCGTCGCTTGCCCCGCATGAAATAAACAGTAATTTAAGCTGCTTTTTTGTTTTCTCAGCATCAGGTACAAGTTCTTCAGGTTTACGTGTGTTAGGTGCCGGCGAAAAGCTGCCAACCCAGGCAAACTTATCCAGATTTCCTAAACCGAAATTAAGCGCCTGCCCGCCACCCATAGATAGTCCGGCTACGGCACGGCTTTCGCGTTTGGTTATTGCCGGGTAATTTTTCTCGATAAAAGGAATAAGATCGTTCAACAGATCCTGCTCAAATGTGGCGAAGGCGGCTACTTTATCAGGCGCCATAACATTGCCTGTAGCGCGATCGTCCTTCATTGCCCTACCATTGGGCATTACAACAATCATCGGTACAAGTTTACCCTGAGCGTATAGGTTATCTAAAATTACCTGCGGTTTGCCGCCGTTAAGCCATTCCTTTTCATCGCCACCTATACCGTGCAACAAGTATAGCACCGGGTATTTTTTCGACTTACTGTATCCCGGCGGTGTATAAACTAAAGCTTTACGGTTAGTGCCCACGGTTGCGGACGCATAAGTGATGGTGTCAATGCTACCGTGCTTAATGTTTTGCTGAGCAACATCAAAACCTGCTGTTGCAGGCTTTACAATGCCCTGCGCGTTTGTTTCAAAATTGCCGGTCATTAACAATGCGAAGAATAGCGGAAAAACGAGCTTGATTTTATTTTTCATGATTCAGTATTTGGTTTGATTAGTATAGCAAACTTATTATAAAATAAAATGGCCCTATCATACAATTGTGGTGAATTGGTAGTACAAATGTTAAGGGGCGACAAGTCGCTCCGGTTGTTAACGGGCAGATATCATCCATGGTGATCCTATCAGCCAAATAACTTAAAATCATTTTTTATTGCGATAATATTTGTTTTATGATATGTTAAGGCTGTTTTGCTTTACAATTAACATAAGTGCTATCTTTCTAAACATTTCAGCACGGCAAAAACGCGCTTCGCCGATAGTTTCGCTTCCATAAACTTTCCAACGGGAAACCTGAATTATTCTTTTTTGCGATGATGACCTATCCGCTTTCAATTTAAGGCGGCGTGCCGTAGTATTTAGTAGTACTAATTATACCATTTCATACGCGCTCGTTATTCAGTGCGTGGATCATTCGGATAAGATTATCGGATTTCGTTAGCGGAAAATTTAAGCTGCATAAACCCTAAGCCTTGGCCCCGAGTACATGTAGTTAGTTTGCGCGCCAACGTGCGCTATTTACGCCACCAATTATTACCATTTATAAAATTGATTCACATGATTAAAGTGCTGATTACCCCCTGGGCTTCGCCGTAGGCGATAATGTTATCCGTCGTCCAATCTGGCGAAGATCTGAACGGACCTAAATAACCTGTTGATTATTAATTAAACCCGAATTATGAAAAGAGTTTTACTGCCTGCCTATATGGCAACCTATGCTTCAATGTATCCAACCAATCTCGTTTCACACCTCAAATAGGTATTGTTCGGCATACTGCCAAAACAACAAAAAACTTCATGATGAAAACCAATACCAAAGTGCAAAGCGACAATGGCATAATACATTGGCATTGCCGCTCAATTAAAATATTTTATGTACTGCTGGCACTTACTTTACTTGTCCAGTCGGCTGGTGCGCAAGGGCTGCGCACGGTTAGGGGGCAGGTGTTCGATCAGCAAAAAAACACCGTGATAGGGGCAAGCGTAACCATAAAGGGTACGCAAACCGGTACCCAAACCAACGCCAAAGGCGAGTTTGCTATAAAAGTGGCAGACAACCAGCCAATTTTAGTTATTAATGTAGTGGGCATGATATCCCAGGAGGTAAATGTTGCCGGTAAGGATTATGTAACCGTTAGCCTGAAAGATAATGTATCGCAGCTAAGCGAAGTTATTGTAAACGTAGCTTATGGCCAGCAACGTAAGCAGAGCGTTGTAGGCGCTATTGTACAAACCGATAGCAAAACGCTCGAGCGTACGGGCGGTGTATCCAGCCTTGCGGCAGCGCTTACCGGTAACCTGCCGGGTGTGGTAACCACAGCGAGCACCGGCTTGCCCGGCGAAGAGGACCCGCAGATATTAATACGTGCGCGCAGCACCTGGAACAATGCCAGTCCGCTGATATTAGTGGATGGTGTTGAGCGCTCAATCAATAACATCGATATCGGTTCGGTGGCATCTGTATCTGTACTTAAGGATGCTTCGGCTACCGCGGTTTTCGGTGTACGCGGCGCTAACGGTGTAATACTCGTTACCACAAAACGCGGCAGAGAGGGTAAGGCGGAGATCAGAGCGTCAGCCAACACCGTAATGAAATCGGTATCAAAACTGCCCGGCAAGTACGACTCGTATGACATGTTCAAAATACGCAACCTCGCCATTGAGAACGAGCTCGCGTTAAGGCCAAATGCCTGGAATGACTACATGCCGCAGGATATCATCTCTAAGTACCGTTCGCCCGCAAATGAAATGGAACGTGAGCGTTATCCTAATGTTGATTGGGTGAACACGTTGTTTCGTGATGAGGCGATGTCATACAACGCCAACCTGAATATAAGCGGCGGTACCAAGTTTGTAAAATATTTTACAAGTGCCGATTATCAAACTGAGGGTGACCTTTTCAGAACGTTTAACAACAACCGTGGTTATAATGCCGGTTACGGCTTTAACCGTTTAAACGTTCGCAGTAACCTCGACTTTAGTATTACGCCAACTACTACTTTCCGTACCAACCTGGCAGGTTCAAGAGCAGTACGTAAACGCCCCTGGATCAATATTAACGAGTATAATACATGGGGAGCCGCTTATTATACCGCGCCGAACCTGTTTTTACCACAGTATGCCGACGGCACTTGGGGCTATTACGCGCCCAACACCGGCCAGGGCACCAACTCCGCACAAATTTTAGCTACGAGCGGTGCCGAAATGCTGACAACCTCACGCATTACTACGGATTTTATTTTGGAGCAGGACTTAAGCGTAATTACTAAGGGCCTGAGCGTAAAAGGCACCCTGTCAATTGATAACACGTTTATTGAAAATAACCGGGGTATTAATGATGCCAACAACAATACGCAGCGTAAATATATTGACCCGCTTACGGGCGCCGTAAGTTACGCGGTTGACAAAGATGCCAGTACGCAGTTTGCGTTTGAGGAAAGCATCCGCTGGCTGGCCAGCGGTGGCGCGGTTGACGATGGCGCTACGCAGCGACGTATGTTTTCGCAGGTGCAACTAAACTATGCCACCAAAATAGGTACCCAGCACGATATTACCGCAATGGGCCTCTGGAACCGCGATCAAACGGCACGTGGCAGCGTTATACCATCTTACCGTGAGGAGTGGGTTTTCAGAACCACCTACAGTTACAAAGGAAAATATAACCTGGATTACAACGGCGCTTACAATGGTTCCGAAAAATTCGCGCCCGATTACCGTTTCGCTTTCTTCTCATCACTCGGTGCAGGCTGGATGATCTCGGAGGAGAAGTTCATGAAACCGCTCAGCTTTATCAGTATGCTAAAGCTTCGCGCCTCGTACGGTACCATAGGTGATGACAGCGGTTCGCCGCGCTTCGCTTACCTGTCTGAATGGGCATTCGGCGGCCGTACCCGCCTGGGTACCTCGGGCATACCGGCAGAGCAAAGTATTTATAACTGGTATCGCCAAACAACAGTGGGTAACCCTAACGTGCGCTGGGAGAAGGTGGCAAAGTCGAACATAGCGGTTGATTTCAGCTTTTTCAACGACATGCTGACCGGTAGTGTCGACTTCTTTAGGGACAAACGGACTGACATTTTGAGCTCTGGAGCTGCCCGTGCTATACCATCATACTACGGTGCAACAGCGCCTACAGCCAACAAGGGAAAAGTAAATGCCGAAGGTTATGAGGTTGACCTGCGTTTTAATAAACGTATCAACCCTGACCTGCGGTTGTGGACAAACGTAAACTTCACCCATGCTCAAAATAAAGTAATAGAGGCCGATATTCCGGAGTTACTGCCTGATTATCAAAAAAGTACCGGTAAGCAAATATTCCAAACCAACTCATATGTAAGTGCAGGTTACTATAACACCTGGGATGAATTGTATGCCAGTACCGCGCATGCCGACAACGACAACCAGAAGATACCGGGCAACTATTATATTATTGATTATAATGCCGATGGTATTATTGACGCAAGCGACAATATCCCGTACGGACACACTGGCAATCCGCAAAACACCTACAACGCTACTATCGGTTTCGACTGGAAGAACTTCAGCGTTTTTGCGCAGTTCTATGGTGTAAATAATGTTACCCGTCAGGTAGTGCTTACTACGTTCGGCTCGCAAAACACCATCGCCTTTGATGAAGGTACTTATTGGTCAAAAAGCAATCCGGGAGCGGATGTGCCTATCCCGCGCTGGGCATCAACACCGAGCGGCTACCAGGCGGCGGACAGGTATATGTTTGATGCATCGTACATCAGGCTAAAAAATGCCGAGATAGCTTACACCTTTAACCAGAAATGGGTTAAGCGTGCCGGCATGTCAAGCCTGCGCATATTTATAAACGGTAATAACCTGCACGTATGGACGAAGATGCCTGATGACCGCGAATCAAATTTCCAAAGCGCGGGCGGGCAGGCCTGGGCATCGCAGGGCGCATATCCAACAATCAAACGCTTCAACCTTGGAGCTAACATCACTTTCTAACTGCTGACCGTTATGAACAGAAATATTAAAATAATCGTTTTGTCGGGCATGATTTCGCTTGTTAGCGGAACATTCTCCTGCAAAAAATATTTAGATAAAAGTCCGGAGTCTATCGTATCAGAAAAGACCGCCTTTAAGGACTTCACCAATTTTCAGGGGTATACCGAAGAGTTATACAACTGCATCCCTGATTTTACCAACCGTTACTGGACAAACAGCTGGAACTGGGGCGATGATGAGATTCAATCATCCGCACTGAACTTTCACTTTGTAAACAAGATTGATAACGGCGATTTCTGGGGCTGGCAGCGTGAGTTTGACGGCTGGGGAGCCGGCTGGATGGACGTGAACAATGCCAATACCAATGATGACCGATTTAGTAAAGGCTTATGGCCGCTGGCCTGGTATGGCATCCGTAAAGCCAACCTGGGTTTAGAGAACATGAACCTGCTTACCAACGCTACTGATGAAGAACGCAACCTGATAAAAGGACAGTTGCTTTTCTTTAGGGGATGGTTTCACTTTCAGCTGATGCAATACTTTGGTGGCTTACCTTATATTGATAAGGTATTGCCTGCCGATCAGGATCTGCGCTCGCCACGCCTGAAATACCAGGAGTGCGCCGAAAAAGCCGCCGCCGATTTCAGGGAAGCTGCCGATTTACTGCCGCTTAACTGGGATAATACCGGTCCTGGTGGCCGTACGCCGGGTAAAAATCAGCTGCGTATTGATAAAACCATGGCGCTTGGTTACCTCGGTAAAAATTATTTATGGGCAGGTAGTCCGCTCATGAACTATGAGTCGACAGGCAGCCGCACCTATAACGTGGAGCTTTGTAAAAAAGCGGCTGCTGCTTTCGCTGAACTGCTTAAGCTTAGCGAGAGCGGGCAGACCCCTTACAAGCTGTTGCCTTTCAACCGTTATTATACTAACTTCTATACCTTCGGCCAAAACTGGCAGATGCCCGGTGGCAGTGGCTCTGATGGTTTAGAAGCTATTTTCAGGGGGCCTTACTGGGACGCGCACGGCTCAACCTACGGCACCGCTAAGCAATATACACCGGGACCAACTATTGAAGAAGGCAACGTGGTATTCGCGCCAACGGCCAACTATATCAATAATTACGGTATGAAAAACGGGCTGCCAATCACTAATTCGGCCCAGGCCGATGCGGAGTCGGGGTACGATCCGCAATACCCTTGGCGCAACCGCGATCCTCGTTTTTATAATGACATTGTGTTTGACGGTATTAAGCTGGTAAAAGGTTCGCTGCCGTCAACCGTACCGGATTTTAACCGCTACGCCAACCTGTTTACCGGTGGCAGCAGCCGCGACGAACGTGTAGGCAGCCGTACCGGGTATTTGTTGTACAAGTTTACTCCGATTACTTCAAACAAGTTTGATCAGGGTTACGCTTACGGGCAAAACCTCAACATCAAGGTTCCGTATATGCGCCTGGCCGATATTTACCTGATGTATGCGGAAGCGGTTACAGCGGGTTACAGTTCGCCTTCGGCTAAGGATCCATCATATGCCAAATCAGCCGTTGACGCCATCAACGTAATTCGCGACAGGGCAGGTGTAGGCCATGTTGCCGCTAAGTTCTTGGGCTCGCCAGATGAGTTTATGAAAGAGGTAAGGCGTGAGCGTGCCGTTGAGCTATCGTTTGAAGGGCACCGCTTTAACGATTTGCGCCGCTGGCTGCAGCTTATTGAGCTGCCATATACGCTTAAAACATCCATTGAGTTTGACCGCGCATCGCCGCTCGACCCATCTAAAGATCCGAAGGATAATCGCGTAGTGAATTTTAGGGAGCGTACCATATTACAACGCCCTTTCAGCGAGAAACATTACTGGCTCCCGCTTAAGCGTGCGGATGTAAGCTTATACGCAGAGTTTAAACAAAATCCGGGCTGGTAGCGCATTGATCTACACATTATTAAACACATTAACAATGAAGTATTCAAAAATAGGAATGGTATTGTGTGTTCTGTTAGCGCTGATAGCCAGCGTAGTGCAGGCGCAGGATGCTCCCAACATAAAAATAAATGTCGTTGTACGCGGGCAGCGCAACGAGCCTGTTAAAGGCGCGAGGGTAAGCAGCCAGAACAACGTCATCGACGTGACCACTAACGATGCGGGTGAGTTTTCGGTGGATATACCGCCGCTAACCTTGCTTAACATCACGGCGCAGGGCTTTAGGCCTTTATCGGTTATAGCTACTGACACCCTCAAAACCATTATGTTATCAGAAGATGAGCAGTTGGTGCAGGTAGCGTTTCGCAAGGTATCAAATCGGGATTTGCTGGGCGGTGTGGCCAATGTTGACTACAAATCAGTTTTCGATAAAAACTTTTCGATATACGGACTGGAAGGCATGGAAGCCCTGGCTGCCGGTTTTAACGGCAACATATGGGGCATGAACAGCTACCTTGTATTAGTTGACGGTGTTCCGCGCGAAGTGGATAATGTAATGCCGTCGGAAATAGAGGAAGTAACTTTTTTAAAGAGTGCCTCGGCCGTAGCTTTATATGGTAGCAGGGGAGCCAAAGGTGTTTTGTTGATAACCACCAAACGCGGCGGCATCAGCGATCAAAAAATAAACGTTCGCGCGAATGCAGGTATAAACATACCCAAGAGCTATCCTAAATATTTAGGCTCGGCAGAGTATATGACATTGTATAACGAAGCCAGAGTGAATGATGGGCTGGGTATATTATACACTGATGAAACCATTTACAACCATGCATCCGGCATGAATCCTTACCGTTATCCTAACATCGATTTTTATTCGTCGGAGTATTTAAAAAGCAGCTTTGCACGGTACGATCTGACGACTGAGATTTCAGGCGGTAATGAGCGTGCGAGGTATTACACTAACGTGGGCTTTTGGTCAACCGGCTCATTGCTTGATTTTGGAATGGCCAAAAACAACACCAACGACCGTTTCAACGTGCGGGGTAATGTTGATGTTAAGCTAAACAGTATATTAAAAGCCAGTGTTGATGCCAGCGCCGTATTTTACAGCGGTCAGGGTGTTACTACCGATTATTGGGCCAGCGCGGCCACTATACGCCCTTACCGGTTTACGCCACTTATTCCGCTGAGTTTTATTGAGCCGGGTGATCAGGCAACACAAATTATTGCCGATGGCAGTGCAAACATCATCGACGGTAAGTACTTGCTGGGTGGTACGCAATTAGATCAAACCAACCCGTTCGCGGCCATTTACGCAGGTGGCAAAACCAAATTTGTAAGCCGCCAGTTTCAGTTCACTACCGGTATTGAAGCCGACCTGAAGGGTATTGTGAAAGGGCTGACCTTTAACGCCAATATGGGGGTTGATTACCTTAATCGGTACAACCAGGGCTATAATAATGGTTACGCCATTTATCAGCCTAACTGGACATCGTACAACGGTAAGGATGTTATCGGCTCGTTAACCATGTTCGGTACCGATACCAAATCGGGCATCGAAAACATATCCGACAGTTGGTTCCGCCAAACGCTTTCCTTATCTGCCCAGTTAAACTACCGCACTTCTATTAAGGAGAAGCATAATATCTCGGCTGTGTTGTTAGCCGCGGCTTACCGCCAGTCGCAATCGGAAGTTTATCAAAATACCACCAACTCCAATACCGGCTTGCAGCTTAGCTACAACTTCAGGCAAAAGTATTATGCTGATTTTACCGGGGCAATGGTTTACTCGCCGAAGTTTTTGGGCGATAAAGCTTATGGGTTTTCGCCTACCGTATCGTTGGGCTGGCGTTTAAGCGAGGAAGACTTTTTGAAAAATTCGACCTTTGTTAATAACCTGAAGCTAACTGCTTCAGCAGGTATACTGGTAACTGATCTTGACGTTGCCGATTACTACCTGTACGAAAGTATTTACACTCAGCGCGAAGGATCGTACTACAGCTGGAATGACGGTACACTTGCGCAAACAACCGATTCGCGCAGGGGTAGTAACCCTAACCTGACTTTCGCTAAGCGTAAAGAAATTTCCGTTGGTTTGGAGGGCGCGTTTTTTGGTAATAAGTTGATGCTGGCTACCAACTTCTTCCGTAACGAGCTGGTGGATTTGGCTATCCAAAGTACTACGTTGTTCCCGAGCTATTTTTCGGTATTCAACTCATCATTTATACCATATGTTAATTTCAACGGCGATCAGCGTACCGGCTTTGATATTGATCTGCGCCTGAACCAGCGTACCGGAGATGTAAATTGGACCATAGGTACCATAGCTACATATTACAAAACCAAGGCTACCAAACGTGCAGAGTTCTACACCGATGCCTATCAGAATCGTCAGGGCAGGCCGCTGGATGCCATATGGGGCCTGCAAAGTGATGGCTTTTATAATGACGCCGCCGAGGCTACCGCCGCAAACACCGGTAACGGCTTACCACAACCGGCTTTCGGCCAGGTTAAGGCAGGCGATTTCAAATACAAGGATATCAATGGCGATGGTATTGTAAACCTGCAGGACGAAGTATACCTGGGCAAAGGTGGTTGGTTTGGTTCGCCTTTAACGCTGGGGCTTAACCTTACCGCCCGCTATAAAGGGTTCACCTTATTTGCTTTAGCTACCGGCCGTTTTGGTGCCAAGGCAATAAAAAACAGCTCATACTTTTGGGTTGACGGGCAGGACAAGTACTCAGAGGTAGTACGCGGCCGCTGGACCGAAGAAACCAAAAATACCGCTACTTACCCGCGCCTTACCACGCTTACAAGTGATAACAACTTCCGCAACTCTGATTTTTGGCTGTACAGTACCGACCGTTTGGATTTAACCAAAGTACAGCTATCGTATGATTTGCCTGAGGCCTTGCTAAAAGGTAAGCTTTTAAAAAGCATAGGCATGTATGTTACCGGCTTTAACTTGCTCACCGTGGCAAAAGAGCGTAAACTGCTGGAAATGAACTTTGGCACCGCGCCGCAGGTGAGGTTGTATAATTTGGGTATAAAGGCGGGCTTTTAAGGCCATATAATGAAAATTGATATGAAAAGAATTTCAATACTATTAATAACTGTTTTTGCCTTGTGCGGTTGCAAAAAATTTGTGGAGCCGGCACTGCAAAACAACGGCAAGTTTGAAAACATATACGATGAACCCTTACTTGCGCATGGTTTGCTGCTTAATGGGTACACCCGTATACCAACAAACGGATGGACATTTAGCGATGTTGCTACTGATAACGCGGTGAGTAATGACCTCAACAGCGGCTTATCTAAAATAGCGACCGGGCAATGGACGGCCAGTTTTAATCCGCTCGATCAGTGGACTAACTCCAAGGCTGCCATACAGTACCTTAATATGTTTTTAACCGAAGCCGACAAGGTGACCTTTGACGCGCTTGACCCAAAGCTTAACCAAATGTTTAAGGATAGGCTGAAAGGCGAGGGTTATGGTTTACGCGCGATGTTTATGTATTACATGCTGCAGGCGCATGGGGGCAAAGCAGGCGGAGAGCTTTTGGGTTTCCCGCTGCTTTTACAGCCCGAAAATCCGTCATCAGACTTTAATCAGCCAAGGGCTAAGTTTGACGACTGCATGAAGCAGATTTACGCCGACCTTGACCAGGCAGAAGAACTGTTGCCGCTTGATTACCGGGATATATCATCACCTTCAGACATTCCGGTCAAATACAATGGTGTAGCTACCGAAACCTACAACCGCGTATTTGGCAGGTTGTTTAGCCAACGGTTTACAGCGCGCATTGCAAAGGCTATCCGAGCTAAAGCAGCCTTGATGGCGGCAAGCCCGGCTTTTGCCGAAGGCTCAAGCACCACCTGGGAAAATGCCGCGAATTTTGCCGCGGCAGTTATCGACCTAAATGGCGGCGTAAACGGCCTGGCAGCTAATGGCCTTACCTGGTACGCAGGTGGCAGCGGTAATCAGATCGACGGGCTTGGCTCAGGCGCTAATCCGGCTGAGGTAATGTGGCGTACATCCATTGGGCAGAATAGTGATCTGGAGGCCAGTCATTTCCCGCCGACTTTATCGGGCAGCGGGCGCTTAAATCCAACGCAAAACCTTGTTAACGCATTTCCGGCGGTTAACGGTTATCCTATTGATAATACAGCCAGCGGTTACAATGAAGCTACGCCGTATGCAAATCGCGACCCAAGGCTTGCTTTATACATTGTGTTAAACGGTAGCACCGCAGGTCCCGGGTCAACGGTTATTTATACGGCTACCGACAGGAATACCAATGACGGACTTAACAAGGTAGAAACATCAACCCGCACTGGTTACTATATGCGTAAATTATTGCGGCAGGATGTTAACCGTAACTCAAGTTCCATCAGTAATCAAAAGCATTACAACCCGCACATTCGCTACACAGAAATATATCTCAGCTACGCCGAAGCGGCTAACGAAGCCTGGGGGCCATTAGCCACCGGCGGCCACAGCTATTCGGCTTATGATGTGATTAAAAAGATCCGCCAGCGGGCAGGTATCGGCCTGAATAATGGCGACGCTTACCTCGAATCTATCAAGGGTGATAAGAACGCTATGCGTACCCTGATCAGGAACGAAAGAAGACTGGAACTATGCTTTGAAGGTTTCAGGTTTTGGGATTTACGCCGCTGGAACGCCAACCTGAACGAACCGGCCCTGGGTGTAAACATAACGCAAAGTACTTACACGCAAATAAATGTGGAGAACCGCGCCTATGCAAGCTTTATGAACTACGGTCCGGTGCCATACAGCGAAATATTAAAGTTTAAAGCGCTTCAGCAAAATAACGGCTGGTAATTAAGTGTAACGATTAAAAAGATAAAAATGAGAAGATTAATTAATATAAGCCTATTAGCACTGTTCGCGTTCTCATCGTGCAAAAACGAAAAATGGGATTTTCCGGATTACGGCGTGCAATCTGTGTACTTTGCCTACCAATACCCCGTACGCACGCTTACCATGGGCGAGGATTTGTTTGACACGTCGCTTGATAACGCACACAAATGCCAGATAATGGCTACTACAGGCGGTGTGTATTCAAACGAGAAAGATATCACGATCAACATCGCGGTGAATAACGATTTGACGCAAGGGTTAAAGTTCAATCCGCCTGATTATAGCGGAGATGTGCAGCCGATGCCTGCGTCTTACTACCGCCTCGCTTCTGACAGGATCATCATTCCCAAAGGTAAGATAGCCGGCGGGGTAGAGGTACAATTGACCGATGCCTATTTTAATGATCCGCAATCAACTAAGGTTACTTACGTGATACCGGTAACCATGACAGGCGTAAATAATGCCGACTCGATACTGCAGGCCAGAAAGTTTACGCTGTACGCCATCAAATACATCAACACCTGGACGGGTAATTACCTGCGCAGGGGCCGGGATGTGGCTGAAGGAAAAAACGGAAATACCGATTTAACCAAAACTATTGTTAGGCACAACCAGTATGTAGAGCGCGACGAAGTTAAATCTTTAACTACCCGTACACTCACTCAAGCCGTATTTCCGCTGGTGTACAAAGGCGCCGGCAATGTGGATGTAAACTGCCCGCTGCTGCTCACTTTTGATAACGAAGGTAACTGCACTATAGCTGCCGCTGGCAGCGGCTATACTGCAACAGGTAACGGCAAATTTGTAAAACGCGGCGAAAAGAACAGCTGGGGCGCACAGGATCGTGATGCTTTATACCTGAATTATCGCGTAGAGTTAACTGACATGCGTGTGGCCACTACCGATACATTGGTAATGCGGGACAGAGGGGTTAAAATGGAGACGTTTAACCCGATCAAATAACAATCTTAGATCAGAAGTAAAATGAAACAATTGTATAAAGCAACGCTGATACTGGCAGGGTCGGTAGTTTTAGCATCATGTTCTAAATACGAAGCGCTTGAATATGAAGTGGCAAAGCCGGCAACAATCGCCGATCAGGAGCAGATCAATGCTTACGAACCTTTAAAAAGCTATTTGGACCGCCAGGGTAATCCCGGTTTTAAATTAGGTGCCGCCGTATCATTAAATGATTATGTAAGCAAAGGCTTAATGTATCGCCTGGTTAATTCCAATTTTGATGAGATAACGCTGGGTTATGAAATGAAGCATGGCGCCGTAGTACAGGCAAACGGAGAATTGTCGTTAACACCGGTAACCAACCTGGTAAACTTAGCTAAAAGTGCAGGTATATCTGTGTACGGGCATACGCTGGCGTGGCATGCCAACCAAAATGCCACCTACTTAAAAGGTTTAATTGCCCCTACCATAACATCATCAACAGGGCCAACCTGGGATTTGGTAACCGGGGCGGATTTTGAAACAGATGCCGCTGCAAACTACCAGGTAAACGCAAATCTTACTACAAGCTTTACTGCAGCAGGTGAGGGCGCCGGAGGAAATGGCCGCGCCTTTAAAATGACCAACGCAAGTGTACGCGCTAACGACTGGGAGGCACAGTTCTTTCTAAAATTCTCTCCAGCGGTGGTTGCGGGTGAGCAATACGAATTGAGTATGAAAATACGTTCAGATGCTCCTGCCTCATTCAGCACACAAGCACATGTTACGGCCGGTGCCTACAAGCACTGGGACTTTTTCGGTACCATTTCATCTACCACGCAATGGACGACCTATACCAAGCAAATCACCGTAACGGCGGATATGGCTACCAGTGGGGCGATTGCCTTTAACCTGGGTAAAACTGCGACCAACTATTACTTTGACGATATCACCCTGAAAAAATACAACGCTACAGGCGGGCAGGTTAAAGTTGAAAAAACAGCTGAAGAAAAACGTATGCTGATTACCCAGGCTATGGAAACCTGGATCAAAGGTATTGTTACCGCCACTAAGGATAATGTAAAAGTATGGGATGTTGTGAATGAGCCGATGGACGACGGCAAACCGGATGAGCTTAAAACCGGCGTAGGCCGTACCACCGCTGCTGACGAGTTTTACTGGCAGGATTATATGGGTAAAGATTACGCCGTAAAGGCCTTCCAGCTTGCCAGGCAGTATGGCAACGCCACCGATATACATTTTATTAATGATTATAATCTGGAATACAGCATTGCCAAATGCCGCGGTTTAATAAAGTATGTAGAATACATTGAAAGCAAAGGCGCCAAGGTTGACGGCATCGGCACGCAAATGCACATTAATGCTAATGGCGATCGGGAGAAGATTATAGAAATGTTCACCTTGCTGGCAGCAACCGGTAAACTGATCAAGGTATCTGAATTGGATATGGGCATTGCATCAGGCGTAAAAACGCCGCAGGCTACTGCTGCTGATTACGCTGCGCAAAAGGAGATGTACACATTTGTTATACAGAAGTATTTTGAGATAATACCCAAGGCACAGCAGTATGGTATTACCATATGGAGCCCGCTTGATAGCCCGGCAAGTTCATCATGGAGGGCCGGTGAACCGGTAGGTTTATGGACTGAAGGCTATGTACGTAAGCCTGCTTACGTTGGCGTAGTTGAGGGTTTGAAAAAGAAATAGCTTCAACCAATTCAAAACAAACACGCCCGTTAAACTTTAATGGGCGTGTCTGTTTTGTTAAGGCACTTATACTGCAATTACAAATGCCTTTAAGGCGGCCATTTTACCATCGCGGAATTCCCATACATCGCAATATGAGTAGTTAACTATTTCGCCCTGCTCATTCTTCATGCTAATAAAGCCGATGGCCGTTACAAAATTATCCCCGGCAATCAAATTCTGCACGTCAAACTTAGGCGGCTCAACATACGCTTCTTTCATATACGCCCGCACAGCTTCTTTGCCTTTAAGCACCTGGTCACCTACAAACTCCCAAACTACATCATCGGTACAATAAGCCAGGAAACCTTCATTATCACCGGTAGTTACATGATTGTTGGCTTGTATTAGTGTGGCTTTATTATCTGAATTCATACCGTGTAAATAATTAACGATGTTGAATTGTTTTAAGCCCGTTTAGGTTAATTAAACGTTGACCTGAATTCCACCGGCGAAAGCTTCGTTTTCAATTTAAATAGCCTGCTGAAGGATTGCGAATGCTCAAAGCCCAACTGGTAAGCCACCTCACTAACGGTTAAAGTGGTGGTAGTTAGTAATTCTTTCGCTTTTTCTATCAGCTTTTCGTGTATGTGCTGCTGCGCGTTAAGGCCGGTTAACGAGCGTAGCATGTCGCTTAAATAGTTTGGGGTGTAATTCAACTTTTCGGCAAGATACTGTACCGTTGGCACGCCTTGGTTTACCGCATTGTCGGTGAAAAACGTGTTCAGTAACTCTTCAAATTGTTGCAACAGGTTGTTAGTGGCTGCTTGCCTGGTTAAAAACTGCCGTTTGTAAAATCGCCTGGCATAACTTAGCAGTAATTCAATTTGAGCTATAACCACTTCCTGGCTAAAGTCGTCTATACGGCTATCAAGTTCTTCGCGTATAATGTTGAAGATTGCCGATACGGTTTCTCTTTCCTTTTCAGACAGGTGCAACGCCTCGTTAGATGCGTAAGTAAAAAAACCATACTGTTTTATTTTAGCCGCAAGCGGATAACCCTGAAGAAAATCGCGGTGGAAAATAAGCGAATACCCTTCATTGCCCTTGTAAACGGCGGTGCTGCCCACTACCTGGTTAGGCGCCGTAAAAATCATGCTCCCTTCATCAAAATCATAATACCCTTGGCCATACCTGAATTTGCCGCCAAGTTTTTCTACAAATGATATTTTGTAAAGCGTAGTAACGTAGCTAACTGGTAACTTGCTCAGGTTTATCCGTTCGTCACGCGTATCCAGCAATGAAATCAGCGGGTGAGCAGGCCCCGGAATGTCGAGCATCCGGTGTATCTCCTTAATAGATTCCAGCTTAAGTATTTTGGGCGACTCAGGTTTCATGATGTAATTATAATAAAAATATGACCGCTAACTTTTCAGCCGGCAGTCATATTTAAAGTGGATTAAAGTGTTATTAGTTACCAGGGCAGCTGGCCTTCCGGACCAGTAAAGGTGCCGGTTGGTCCGTCTGTTTCCAAAGCAACACGTACAGGTTCGCGCGAGCCTACTTCCAGGCTATCTGTCCCTTGAAAGTTGTTCAGTGCTGTAGCAGTGTAGCCGGGGCTGGTGGCATTTACTTTAATGTTCTCTTTTTCCAGTTCTAAGGCGAATGCAACAGTCACGGCGTTAAGCGCGGTTTTTGAGGCGGCATAAACAATGCCGAAATGTTCGCGCGCCCAGCAGGTCGGATCGGTTATCCAGGTAAGAGAGCCTAACCCGCTGGAAACGTTTACAATTCGCGCGGCTTCTGATTTACGCAACAGGGGCAAAGCAGCCTGTGTTACAGCTATTACGCCAAATACATTGGTTTCCCAAACCGTACGTACTTCATCGAGCGATACGTTAACTGCCCTGCCGGTACTCATTAATTCTTCGGGGCTTTTAGGAGATGTTCCGGCGTGAGATATACCTGCGTTGTTAACCAATAAGTCCAATTTGCCGTATTCTGCCTCGATCTGCTTTACCGCCGCGTCAATAGTGTGTTGCTGCGTAACATCGAGTTGGATGGCTTTTGCATTTTCACCTATTTCGGCGGCCGCTTTTTCGCCATTTTCCAGCTTACGTGAGCCTACGTAAACAATGTAATTGTTAGCTGCCAGAGCCTTGGCTATTTCGTTGCCTACACCCTGGTTGGCTCCGGTTACCAGTGCTATAAGTTGCTTGTTTGATGATGCTGTTTGATTTTCCATGAGATTTTAATTTTTACAGACCCAAAAATCGGCATAAGGCTAAGGGTGCCTGTAACCAAAACAAGGAGAGTTGTAACTAAATCAAAAATTATGATAAAGCGCCACTTACTAAATAACAAAACATAGGCATGCAGTTAATATCCATAAGATAATTGCGGCAAGCAGAAGATCGAAATAAAAAATTGCCGGCGCCAGTCCGGCATTACTGTAACTTATCGGATATTCCTTTGGATAACCACAAGTAAAGGAACGTAAACATTTTGGGATCTATCCTAACAGTTTAGCCGGATCCACCTGATAATCTTTAACCCAACGGTCTAAAATTGGTTGTTCTAAGGCCGATTGCCGGTATTCATCCGGTGCCATAATAGGTACGCCATAAACGATCGGGTAATTGCGTTTGCAGGTTTTACAACTTAATATTCCTTCTATTATATTTTGCTCCACATCTTGAGCAACAACTTTCAATTGAAGGTCGTGTTTGTCAAAAGGGCAGCATAGTTTTGCTATAGTGTTCAGTTTCATGGTTTATTTCTGCTGTTTAATGCTTTATGATAAAGTTTTACTTTTTGTGCGGGATCGTCAGCACTCATGATACCCGATATTACGGCGACTCCGTTAAAAGGTGTGCGTTGCTGTAGTTGCGGGATGTTATCGGGCGTTATGCCGCCTGAAACAAATAATGGAAGATTGGTTAATGTATGTGCCAGCCTAACCGTTTGAGGCATCACAATATCGCAAGAGCCAGCCGATGAAGACGGAAACATGGCGCAAAAAGATACATAATCCAGCTTATTTGCGTGTGCCCATCTCACAGCATTTAAATCGCCCGAACAGGTGATACCAGCCAGGAATCGCCGCTTTACTGTGTTTTGTATTTCAACATAGTTTTCAGGTATTTGATCAAAATGCACACCATCCAGTTCAGGATGGCTCAACAATAGACCCCAATCCCCGTTAACAAGTAAAGGCACATTGTAACTGTTGCAAAGCTCAGCAACTTTGTTGATATAATCTCCTTTGTTCGCATCCGGCAACCAGTTGTTCCAAATCTGCACTGCCGTTAGTCCGCCTCTCAATGCTGCGTTTAGTTGGTGCAGCAGTGCCGGGCGCTCCATGGCCGGATTAATGACCAGATAAACACCGCCTTTTATTTTTCTATCGTTCATTATTTCCAGCCCTTTTTCAACGCGTCAAAAAATGCTACCCAATAAGGATCTTTTTCAAAATAGGGTAGCGGTTCATCTTTTGTATCTGATATTAACCGGCAGCCTTTTTCCTGATCGGTGAACTTGCCAATAACCGTTGCTCTGATATGCTTTTCTGCTAATGTTTCAATTAAATAGTTTTCAAAGCCAGGCTTTGCGGCCAGTATCATGGCACCAGCGCCAACACAATAACGAGCATCTATTTTAAACAGACTGGTTACCTGTTGCTGAGCTTCTCCTAAGGGCAGCAAATCATTCTGTACCTGAACGCCCAGGCCCGATGCCCTTGCCATTTCATAAACTGCACCCAATACACCTCCCTCTGTAACATCATGCATGGCATTGATCATTCCGGTATATGCCGCGGTTAGTCCGTCTAAAAGTGAAGAGGTTTTATAAAAAAGGTCGCAGCAGGTTAAATAGGTCTCGTTACCCAATTTTTGCTTTGCTGTTTCCGGAAAACTCATTGCAAGGATGGCTGCAGACGATATAGCACATTCTTTGGTTACGATAATAACATCGCCCGGTTGCGCCTTGCAACTAAGTAATAGCTTATTTATAGGCGCAGTCAATAACATAGTTCCCCCGCCGGCAATGGTTGAGTGCTGACCCTCAATGGTGCCGGTGTGTCCGCCGGTTATAGCAACACCAATATCCCGGCAATATTTCGAAATATATTGCCAATACAAATTAATGTCACTTTGTGTAAGATTTGGCGGTAGGTTAAGCACCATTTGTGCATACTGCGGTGCAAAGCCCGTTGTTGCCATATCATTCGCCATTAAGTGAACAGATAGCCATGCCGATTCGGCTAACCCAAGCGAAGGAATGAGCGAAAGCGGATCGCTGGTCATCGCCAGTGCTTGCCCTCCTCCCAAATCGACCACCGATACATCTACGCCGAAAGCGGGGCCATGAACAACATCAGCACGTAAAGCGCCTAAGTTGGGTAATATCAATTCGTTAAAACCACTACCCGATATTTTACCTGAAAATTGCGACATAAGTAACGGGTATTAATCTGAGAACCTCACATACAAACCGAAAAAATCTCCCACAGGTACGCTCCATTGTTGAACCGGAAACCATTCAGGTAAACCTGTGCAGGTCCATTCGAGGCTGTAATTACGGCCTTGTAAGGCTTCGTTAATTTTTTGAATGAGTAACGCCGGCGTGTAAAATGTTGCCGTAACGTAAAAGGGATTCTTACCAAAAAGTTGTTGCACCCTGCGCCTTAAAACCTTAGGTGAATTTCTGTTCATCATACCAAAGGCAATGCCATGTTTGCCCACCCGCGCGGCCTCCCGGATTACTTGTACCGGATCACGGTAATATTCAAAAGTGGTTATAAAAGCCACTGCATCAAAAGTGTTATCTTTAAAAGGCATGTAATGTGAGTCAGCGTTTACCAGGTCTCCTTTAAAAAGGTGCACGGCCTGGCCCAACATAAAAGGGGAGATGTCGCCCCCGGTAGCTTCAATACCGATCTCTCGCCACCACCTGGTAAAACGTGTTGTACCGCAACCAAACTCAAGTAATTCTTTTACGCGGGGATCTTTTTGCAGCAGTTGGGCCATCACTTTTTTTTGCCACACTTCTGCACGTTTATAGCGCCCTTCGTACCATTGCTCATACGTGTCGGTGTGTTCGCGGTTAAAAAACCACTCTTTGCGCCCTTGCCAGTTAGTAAGGCTTTTTGTGATCAGCCCAAAATCAGTTTTCTGTTTTAATTCCATTTTCAACAGGTATTAATGTAAAAAGCCTTGCTTCTGCGGCCTGTAAAACGGCGATAGAAACAAGGCTTTACCTATTGAAAGCAGCTACAGCTGCCAAAAATCAATTGTTGGCCAGTGCATCCCTACGCCGGTATTATCCGTATCAGGTTTTCGGGTATTATCTCAGCCTTTGCGTTTAGCGAAAGCACCCCGTGCAAGTATGGTTGCAATATATAACTTATTATTAAACTTTGAATAAAATTGATCTGCAATTTTTGATGCCACTCATATGTGTTAAAGGGGGTACACAAAAGCCAAGACAACTGCTTATTACCGTTGTGAATTCTAATTCACCTCGATGGAAACTTCTATATAATGATAAAATCCAATGTTATGGGTAGTGTTTTTATAAACTACGCCGAAGTAATACGTTCCGGATTCCCAAGCCTTGACTCCATTGATAGCATTGCCAATCGGCGTATTATTGTCTGTGGTTCCGCCAATAGTAAATGAAGGGAAAACGCGTATAGGCTGGAAGGTTACCGGATCCACAGTGGAGTTACTGAAGTACTCTGATTTGACCCAACCTTTATGCTCAAGTACATCGTAAACAATCACTTTGCTGAAGTCGATCTTTTCAATCGACTCCGGGCGGTGGTTCAATTTTTTATTAATGAGCAAAACGTACATCTTGCCATCGTCCTTAACATCTGTTATGGTAACCTGAGATTTAATAACATCGCCTGTTTTAAGCTTCGAACCTTCTACTGTGAATTTTCCATTGCGATAAAAACGGGCGTCGTTAGCAAAAATATTGAAGATACTGGCGGCCGGATTTACCGGTACGTTAGCCGCCATATAAATAGTAATGCTTTTTTTTATTTCAAGTTTACTACCGCTTTGGTCATTTATAACGATTAAAAAGTCATACTTCCCTTCCGGTGCGTTGTCTGGAATATTAAAGTGCTTGTGTACCGTGGCGTTTTTGGCATCCTTATACTCCCAGGTAATTTCATGTTGCCAGGTTTTTGTGTAGTTTTCACCTTGCCTTTGCAGAATTTTGATCTGAATATTCTCTAACTTCGTTGCAGCCAAAACCTCAGCGTTGAAGTGAAAGTCTTTACCTATTACACCAATTTCGTTGTTATTTAGTCCAACCTCAATATTGGTAATGTCGGGAACTGGCTTGTCTGGCTCGGATTGTTTTTCCTTTTTGCAAGCAGAAAATAAGGCTATGGTAAGGCTTATGATCACCAGGTTTCTGAATGGTCCTCTCATGTTTCTTATTGTATTTTTATGCTGATGCCTTTAATAGTTTGCCAACCCTCCTTGTCCACCAGCCTTATCAGAAAGTGATAATCACCCGGGTCAATGTCGGCGGGTACGTTAATAGTTTGGTTAACCTTGTATGTTCTCAAACCAGAAGGTATCGTGTAGCTTTGTACTAACAGAAAGGGTTTAACAGGTGTCTTTTTTGGAGATAATACACACTCTGTTACCTCAGTGCTATGACTGTGGTGATCAAAATTGTGATGTACATCTACACCTAACGTACCCAGTTCGGCATTGTCGGTAACATTGGCTATAAATGTAAAGCTCTCACCCCTTTTTATAACACTGCACTGTTTAGGGAATGCATTTGCCGCAGAAATATCTATCACCGGATATTCCTTATCAATTTGCACATCATTTTTTTTACTACATCCGCTTGCAACTGCTAAGGCAAGCGCGGCCGCGAATATTTTTACTGTTAATTTCATATCAAATTTTTTAAATAAAGGGGCAGCCTTGCGCTGCCCCCGCCTATATTAACTATAAACTGATCCTATGCAGGGATGTTAAGGCTTATCAAAATGTTCTTCAAACTCATTTTCTTTACCTGCCTGGTCAACTACTTTAAGGTGCACATGATAATGGCCTTTGGGCGCTGCAGTAACATCAATGTGTTTATGCAGGTTGTAGGTGGTTTGGCCAATCATCGTGGCATCGGTGTAAGTCACCTCTTTTTCCCAGCCATTGCCGTGTACTTCAACTATTGCTTTAGCAATTTTATTTGTCGCGGTTATATCGGCTTCCAGGTGCAGGTCATTACCGGCTGTGTTAAGGCCAACTTCGAAACCGGTTACAGAAGGTAGGGTAGGGTCTGATGAAATTTTTAGTTCGAATTCAGTTTCAGTAACCTGGCCTGCCTGGTCAACCACTTTAATATGGCCATGATAGTCTCCTAAAACGGCATCCGCAGGTACATCAACATGTTTGTGGAACTCCGCATTCTTTTGTCCGGCAAAGCCTTCGGTATAAGTTTGAGTAAGTTTCCAACCTGCACCTGTTTCCGGGTGAATTTCTAACACTACTTCACTGATGTTAGCCTCGGCAGTGATTTGTGCCTCTACGTGCAGGTCATTACCAGGGTGGGCGATCTTGCTGTTGTTAGTGCCTACTTCTAAACCCGTAATAGTAGGTTTAGGGGCCAATTGCTTGTCTTTTTTACAGGCGGCCAAAAGGCTAAGGCCTATCAAAAGAATGCCTGCAAATTGTTTTGTTGTTTTCATACGCTTTAATTTTTAATTATTATTGATTTGTTGTTTTATTGGCTATTGCTGCGCCCAAACGGAACCTTTACAGAAAGTATGATGTTGCGCCCAGCTTCGGGTAATGATATGAGCCTGTAAAAGCTGGTGTGATTGAGATACCTTGTGTTTAATACATTTTGTACCTGCAGGCTAAAATTGAGCAACCTGCTGCCCGCCCGTAGTTTTGCGCCGGCCTGTATATTCCATACGTGATAGCCGGGCGTTTCCCGCTCGGGCGGAACGATGTTGTTTTGCTTCGCGGTTATGCGGTAGTCAACAGATAGGTAAGGCGATATTAATATACCTGCTTTTGCCGGCTGATAGGTTAAATTAAATAATGCCGAAGGCGGTGGCGAAAAAGGTAAGGTATAGCCAGCTTTGTCTCCGGATAGTTGTTCGGCGTACAGGTACTCGCCCAGTACCTCGACACTTAGTGCCGAAGCGATATTGTACCGTACCTGCAACTCGCCGCCATAGCGCGATACACGACTTTCCTGATAGTTGAAAACCTGGTTACCGGCACCGTATAAATAATCTAAATCAGCAGTGGGGTTGAGGTAGATATAGTTAGGAAAGTAGTTATAGAACGGACTTAACTGAACATTCCATCGCGCTGTGCTCCAAGCCAGCGTGAGGTCAGCCTGATAGCTTTGTTCGGGGTTAAGGTTGGGGTTACCTCGTTCGTAGCTGAAGTAGTGATAATTTACACCGTTAGCTGACAACTCTTTGGCAATAGGCATTCTGAAGCTTTTACCTACGTTAGCCTTTAAACTGAATGGATTATTGGGCGTATAATTTACTCCAAGTGACCATACCAGGCTGTTGAAGTTGCGTTTTAGATTATCAGCGCGTACCAGGTTTTCGCCTTCAGTAGGGAACCAATCGGTATACCTGAAAGTGTTTAGTTTCCCGTGGTCATAACGTAATGCCGCGTGCAGCAAAACTTTATCGCTTAATTTAAATTTATCATAAGCAAAGATACCCGCAGTAGTTTGGTTAAATGCGGGCACCAGAAAGCCCCATCCGCTTATTCCATTATCCTGATGTTCGCCGTTAAAGCCAATCGTAACCTCATGATTATTTAATGTCAGCTTATCTCGTAAGTTCAACGAGTAAACCTTTTTGTTGAATTCGCGCTCCAGATCAACCGGAATGGTCATACTTGCCGGGTAATCCGGCGGCATGTAACCGTGATTAACATACTGGCTAAACTCCTGCCTGAAGTTGTGCTGATAGCCAAGATCGGCCTGCAGCAAATGTTTACCTATTGCCAGTTGACTGCGGTTGATCACCTTAAAGTGATTAACCTGCTGACTGGGTAGCATGATGTCCCGATTGGATTGATCGTATTGTTCAGTATTTACGCGACGCGGTTCCAACCCATGTGCATTAGCAAAAAAGCCGCTGTTAGCGTAAACGTTAGAGATGTAAAACACCGACCTGCTATTTTTGCTGATGTAGCCGGTATTGAGATGCAGGCCTGTTTCACGCCCCGCGGTGTTACGTAAAAAGTTATTGTTCAGCGTTACCGGGTAGTTGTAAACTTGCACTGTATCGGTAGGTACACGGTAATCTCCGTAGTTTTGATAAGTGAACCTCGAATCAAAGAACCAGTTGCTTTTACGTGAAAATACGTTTACCGATGTACCCAGCAGGTTGTTATTGCTTTTCCCGATCAGGTCAACAAAGCCGCCAGTGGCGTTGGCTGCCGGCGGCAGTGCCGGTTTTACATCAATAACACCGCCTATAGCGTCTGACCCGTAAACAAATGATGCAGCTCCCTTTATCAGCTCAACTTCGCCCGCGGCAAACTGGTCTAACTCCAACCCATGGTCCGCTCCCCACTGCTGGCCCTCGTGTTTAATTCCTTTATCGGTCACTACAACCCGGTTAAAGCCCAGCCCGCGTATCAATGGTTTTGATTGCCCCGAGCCAATACCTATGGTTTTGATACCAGGCAAACGTGAAAGTGTACCCATTAAACTACCACCCAGGTTGCGCTGTATAAAGTCGGCACTAACCACCTCAACGTTCATGGATTCAGTTTGCTTTCGTTCATCGGCGAAACGATCTTTAACCTGTACCTCGCTTAGTTGGTTATTGGCAATTTTCATTTGCACATGCACATGCTCCTCGGCACTCTTTACGGTCAAAACCCTTTCAAGTGGCTTAAAGCCCAGCCTCGAGAAGCTCATTTTATAGGTGGCACCGCCAGCTACGTTGAAATGGAAATGGCCCAACGAGTCAGAATACAGATGCAGGTTGTTGTCGGCAACCATTACAAGCACGTGGGTTAAAGGCTTTTCGTTAGCATCAACCACAGTACCGTGTATAGTTGATTGTTGAGCTAAAGCAGTAATGCTCAAAAAGCAAAAGAGAAACGAGACAACAGCAGCTCTTAAAAGCTGTGCAGGCAAATTTGTAGTATGCACAAAGAGTAAGTTTAAGCCGTTTTAGGGCAGATTAACATAATGATGGGAGGATGCTACTGAATTTGGGCTTAGTACACAAATTGTAGCAGGCTAAGCAGAGGAATACGAAATCAATACAAATTCTTCAGCCGGTTGTCAGGTTATACAGACCGCACCAGGCAGGAGAAAAATATTGAATACTTACTTAGCAGGAAAGAGTAGGAGGGCCTTTATTGGTAAAGCCCTGCAATGTGAATTTATAAACACCAGCATAGCACCTGGTAAGCAGTGTAACCGCTTTTGTTACCGGAACTGTAATTATCGAAGGGCAACTCCAATGAGCATGATGAGACTGTTTTTGAACAATATAATCGCAAACAGAGCATTTTTCAGGCGAATACGCGTATTCCGTGTCGGCATCGTCTTGATCAATGCGTGCGTTTTGATGTTTATGTAGCACCTGAACAGCTGTGATGGCTATAAAAACAAATACCAGCATCATCGATATGATTTTACTGAATAGTTTGGGCCTGCACGATGTTCCTAAATGCAACATGGGTGCAAATTTGAAATTTTATTATGACAATGTCAATTAAAATATTCAATTTGATCACCATGGATTTATAATTATACCATGTTTACGATGGGTATGACGTTGACAACGACTGCTATAGCATGTCGGTTTGAAGGTTAAATAGTTGTAGTTAATTTAATTAAGAGATTGCCAACTTGCGTTGGCTCCGCTTGCAGATAATTATTTGCTGATCTACCTTACGGATATTGGTCATGATATGTCGAGGAGAATCCGGCCGCTGCTATAGAACATTTTGAGAGCAAATCGTCTCTTGAATTTAACAGATCCACCCTGACACAAGATGAGGCTTTTTCGTTTTTAATACATTTCCGCTATTTTAGCATAACCGGGCACCACCTGTAAACATGCGTAGCTCATGGATAATTAGAATGGACGAAGCCTTCTCGCTCAAATTTCTTCTGCCGCCTCCATCTGTAGCGGCCTATGTAGAAAACATTGGTATGTTCCAAAATGAGTCAACCGAAACCAAAGAAGTAGTTGTACTGCCTGATGGTCGTGTTGACCTGTTTTTTTGGCGAAATGGCACCGACCCTTTCCAGGTTTTGTTAATGGGTTTAGAAACAATGCCAGAGCAACGCTACGTGCTACCCCAAACCAAAGCTTTTGTGATCAGCTTTAAGCCACTTGCAGTAGATTATATCCTAAGAGATTCAATAGCCGGAATATTAAACACTGCGAAAATACTGACCCATGATTTTTGGGATTTCAACGAAGATATTTTGAAAGATTTTGAGGCTTTTTATGAAAAAGCTGTAGCCAAGATCAACTCACTCATCCCAGATGAAATAGATAATCGGAAACTCAAACTCTTTAACCTGATCTACACCTCAAACGGCGAATTAACGGTTGCCCAGCTTTCTGACCAGGTGGGTTGGAGCAGCCGACAAATCAACCGTTATTTTAATCAGCAATTCGGCTTATCTTTAAAAGCTTACTGCAATATCCTGCGTTTCAGAGCCTCACTACAACACATTGCCTATGGCAAATTATTTCCTGAGTTTAATTTTACCGATCAGGCCTATTTTATAAAGGCCATAAAAAGGTTTGCCGGAGTAGTACCCGGGGAGCTGTCGCGCAATCAAAACGACCGATTTCTACTATTATCCCTCCTGAAGCAGAAATAATTTTGTGCCGTACTTAATTGACAAGGCATGTTATTACACAACAAACAAGTAGCCGTTGTGGGCGGTGGCCCCGGCGGCTTAATATTAGCAAAACTATTACAGCTAAGAGGCATCAAGGTTAAGGTTTACGAACGTGATGCTGATAAAAACGCCCGCGTGCAGGGTTCACCTTTAGATATGCACAAAAACTCCGGAATGGCGGCTCTTCGCGCGGCGGGTTTGGATGAAGTGTTCAGGCATAACTTTATGCCTGGTGCCGATAGAAAGCTGATAGTAAACGAACGGGCCGAGGTATTTTTGAGTGATCATGATAAGCCCGAAGAAAATTTTGGTCATGATCACTTTCGCCCGGAGATTGACCGTGGTATGTTGAGAAAAATCCTGCTGAACTCCCTGCATCCCGAAACGGTTGTTTGGGACAGTCATTTCATTTTAATGGAAAAGGAAAGCGAAGGCTGGCAGTTGCATTTTAGAAATGGCAATACAGTTTATGCCGATATAGTTGTTGCAGCAGATGGTGCCAACTCTAAAATAAGGCCTTACCTCACCGATGTTAAACCATTTTATTCCGGCATTACTATGCTTGAAGGTAACGTGCCTAACGCCGCAAGCCGTGCCCCGCAGGTTAACGAATTGATAAGAGGCGGTAAGATAATGGCTTTCGGTAAAAGCAAAAACTTACTGCTCGGCCAGAAAGGCAATGGAGATATTGGTTTTTACGCGAGCCTTAAAGTACCGGAAAACTGGGCAGCAAACAACGGTTTAAATTACAGCGACAACGCCCGGGTGTTAAATTGGTTTAAACAGGAGTATGCCGGTTGGAGCAGTATTTGGTACGAATTATTTGCCAATGCGGAAACGCCGTTCATTCCGCGGCGAATTTATTGTATGCCATTGAATCAAACGTGGAGAACTCAGCCCAACTTAACCATCTTAGGCGATGCTGCGCATGTAATGCCACCCTTTGCCGGCGAGGGGGCTAACATGGCTATGCTTGATGCCCTTGAGTTATGTAATTGTTTAACACGCGATAAATACCCAACGCTACATGAAGCTATTGCTACCTACGAAACTCAGATGCGTCATCGTGCCGCAGAAGCCGCCCGAGAATCGTTACTAAACGGTGAACGCATGCATTCTGAAACTGCTTTGGATGAAATGCTAAGTATGTTTAAAAGCCATTGAATTTAAACTTGAAGGTACTTAACATTAACCAGAAATTGCTTTTGTATCTCACATGATACAGGCAATTTAATCAGCTCGTTAGCATGATATATATATATCACTACCTTGAGATATATTGTAAACATAACGCGTGTTTAAAAGTTAATATGATGGATTAGGGGAGGGTAAAACAAATTTTATTATCGCTAAGAGACGACAAAAGAATTATGAAGATGTTATATTGGTTTTCTACAGTTACCATTATTGGTCTTTTAATATTCCTCGTTTTTCAGTTTTTAAAAAATCGGCAAACTGTAGCAGAAGGTCTTCCTAAACAGTTTTCACATTACACTTCAATTGACAAATCAAGTATTATCCGGGTCGGCAAAGTGTCGATGATGCTTTTGCTTGAAAGCACGGAAGATATTCAGTACTTTTTAACACCCGAAAATGAGGTCATCGCTTATACGGTTCCTGAAAAAATGACAAATTATTTTTATAAAATAAACAGGAGCGGTGTTATCATTGACACGTTGATAATCAAGTGCAGGCCTACGGATATTGCCTTTGTCAAAGGTTATATCATTGATAAAAACCAACACCAGTATTATACATGGAGTTTTAACGGAAATAAAGGAGCAATCAGCATCATGCTGTTGAATGAAATACCTGATTGGGATTTAAAAAAGCAACAGCAGCAACTTGCGGCTATTATTAAAAAATCTGCGGCTGTATATGTGGAGTATCAATCTATTAGCCCTGAGCCTCAAAAACCAGCAGCTGATGACGAAATTCAGGCTGTACCATCTATGCAAACTTACACTATCTTGACTTATCTGGAAAATGATAGTTGTTTCCGGTTTGCCACAACATTAGATATTGGTAAGGTTTATCCCTACTCTTACACGGAAGAATTACTTTTAAACAACCTTTTTAAACGCATCAATACCAAAGTAAGCGGCAATAAAGAGATTATTAAATCACCTTATATCCGTTATCGCTACTTTCAAAAGCTTAAGCTGGAGAAAGTCCGCTTTTCAGGAGGTGGAGGCAATGCAGCGCCGTTTACCGTAACGCTTTTCCATGGAAACCTTTTCACAGATGTTGTATATAGGGCTGATACTTTGAGAATAAAAGAATTTATGTATCTGGAACAAGAATGGCAACATAGTAGCATTGAAATAGATGGGAAAAATATAGGTACGCTTACTAAAAACAAAGCACAACCTCCTGTTAATATTGACGCTTATATGTATTATACCAACCCACAGCTGGAATACGCTTTGTTTACCAATAGTGATAAAGAGCTTTATGTTATAAAACAAACGGGTAACGAGTAATAGCTATTCTCATTTTATTACACATTGGAAAGTATCAACTTCAGAACGATTCCATTCAGATGCTACTTCCGGAATACCTGCCGGCGGAGTTTGGAGTAGCGGATGATCCATTGCAATATCAGACAGCCTTGTTGTCTTCTGATCTTTTATATAAGTTGATACGGTAATATATAGTGTGCTTGCTGAATAACCACTTGTTCAAATACCTGCTCTTTGCCATGTTCATAATTAGCTGGAAGTTTTATTTCCTTAAATCAGTCTTCCATTTTTAATACATGCAATTGGAGTGGGGTGTTTTGAATAATTTCCGGAAGTAATGCTGTTTTTATACGCTCTTTTGGGCGAAAAATCAATCTAATTGCAGGCCGCCTGAAGATTAAGTCAGTTTACTGCCCGCGGCTGACATTAGTTTGAACTGAGTGTATAGTGCAAGTTGTCAATTTTAATGAGATGCCAGCCCTCTGCCAGATCCAGGGTCCAGCCTTCGCCTTCCAAATGCCTGGCAGCTACATCCATTCGGCCATTTACCGGCACACTCACGATGCGCCAGTCTTTGAGCAACATTCCGCCTTTGTTTACCTGAAGATGCCCCCAATTGTCTTTAATCTCACCTGTAGGGTATATCGTGCCAAAATTACCCAGGTCGAAAAGTGTATTGGGGTTGAAGATGATGTTCATCTTGACAAGCTTGATGCGCAGCACTGGCTTTTGCGTAAAAATTTCTGTATACGCTTTCGCAGCTTGTAAATGAATACTTTCTTTTTGCTGTTCAGATGACCTGATGGCAGCTCCATTGTAAGTTAATTCGTTTGGCGCATTGCTGGCTTTGACCCGGTAATAGCGTTTGATCAGTGCTGAAAAATCAGCGTTGGAGTCGATCTGCTGTGTCCAGTGTCTGCTCTTTTCCTGTAAAAGCAGCCCATAGACCGGCCCGGTTAGGTAGGCGAAGGAACGGATCAGAGATTTTCGGTTACCTGCGGTATCGATCTGGGCATAAAGGTGCGGGCGCAGATCGCTGCGGCCAAGCGAAGCACCGGTATATTCGGCCAGCCCTTCATTCATTTCCAATATACGTTCATTGGCAAAAGTTTTTGGAAATAATTGTTCCCGTTTTTGACGGAAAGCTAAAGCGTTAGCCAAGTCTGTCTGCCTGCGATTGACCGGTTTCTGTAACGCCGCTTTAAGTGCCTGCAGCTCTAAAAATAAATATAGGCGGCCCTCCATCGTACTTAAATGATCGGCGGTCGGGCTTTTAGCTGGGAAGCCGATCTGTTGCTGGATGCAGTGGAAAGATTCATGTAGTAGCAAGCCTACCCGTTCATTGCGATCCTCAGGCAAAGGCCATAATAACACCGACCACGTGCGGCCACCCCATTTAATTGCTGTATTGGCCACCATCACATCTGTTGGCAGCAAGCCTGTATATATGCCACCTTCATGTTTTAATATTCCCGCGCTGTCGGGCATGTTGGCATAGGTTAATCGGCTTTCCTGATCGACAAATAGTGTAGGGCCATAAAGCGGTATTTTCCATAATTTTTGTTTTTGCGCGGCAGCCTCGGCTTCTTTGAAATAAGATGCAGCCAAAGGCACCTGTGCATGGGTAGTACTGGCGATTGTAAATAAGCAGATTAATAGCTTTTTCATTGCACCAAAATAATGGCTGGTCACGAACGGGCGCCTGGCTATTATACCAATGGTGATGAATTTTATACGAGCTGTAAGATGGCTTTGGCCAATGATGCTTACTTTAGATGATGCGTAAATTCGGGGTGCATACGGGCTTTTGGTTAGTGTTCTTTTTTATGTGGGACCGGCTGTTGTATTTTTACGTGAATAACGAGTGGAACCGGTTGTATTTTTCGGCCTTAGATACCGGACTTATCATGCTCGCATTTTATGCGCTATACGGTTATTTGATGCCCGATTATTTTCGGCGGAGGAACCTGAGCAGGCTTATCTTACTATCGCTATTACTCATATTGGTATTGGCTGGCCTGGCAGCCTGGATCATGGGAATACTGTTGCAAAACATGATCGTGCCTATCCATTTTGAATTTAGCTGGACATATAGGGATATGCAGTATAACCGGCTGTTCATGGCGCTGTTAGGTATTATGGCCGGCATTTTTGTTAAGCTGGCGCTGGATCGTTTTGAATTACGGCGCAATTTGGCGGCGCTGGAAAAAGAACGCAGCGCGGCAGAACTGATCTATTTAAAAGCACAGTTAAATCCGCATTTCCTGTTCAATTCTCTTAACAGTCTGTACAGCCAATTAGAATTAGGAACAGGCGATCCCAAGCAGACATTATCTGCACTGTCGGATATGTTGCGGTACCAGTTGTATGATTCGGAACAGGAACTCGCTGCTTTAGATAAGGAACTGGATTATTTAGCTGATTACATTGCGTTGCAGAAGCTGCGCCTGGATAATTGTACGGTTAACTATGTTGTAGATGGAGATAGTAAAAGCCAGAAAATCGCGCCATTGCTGCTGATCGCCTTTGTAGAAAATACATTCAAGCATGTTTCTGATAATTTGACTGAAAACTTCATTGATATCAATATTCAGATCCATGAAGGTCAGCTCCGTTTTTATTGCAGCAATAGCTATGAAGTTGCGGCCACAGGCAAAGGGATCGGACTGGACAATGTACGTAAGCGCCTGTCGCTCATTTATGGTAAGCGGCATCAATTAGAAATCAAGCAAGAGAATAATATTTACGAAGTAGAATTAACACTATGCTTAAAGTCCTGATTGTTGATGATGAACCGCTGGCCCGGCAGCAACTTGAAGCCTATGCCAGCCGCCTAACCTATCTGCAATTAGCGGGGGTAGCACGCAACGTGGATGCTGCCAACGATATTTTAAGTAGCACAGCTGTCGACTTGATTCTTTTAGATATCCAGATGCCGAAAACGACGGGTATTGAGTTTTTGAAAAGCCAGGATATTGCACAGCAAGTTATTCTGGTCACAGCTTTTCCGGAATATGCAATTGAAGGTTTTGAGTTGGCCGTTACCGATTACTTATTGAAACCGGTGACATTTGAACGTTTCACTAAGGCCTGCGAAAGAGCTTTGGCCAATGTCAGCGGCCATGCGGCAGTAAGCCTGATAAAACAACAGCCCGGCTATTTATATGTCAGATGTGATCAGCGTCTGCAAAAGATCCGCATTGCGGATGTCCTGTTTATTGAAGCGATGGCCAACTATGTACATATTATCTTAGCGAATAAAAAATATACAGTCTATTCCAGTTTAAAAGGTTTGGAAGCTCAATTGCCTGCAGACGCTTTTGTGCTGACCCACCGGTCTTATTTGGTAGCGGTGAGACATATTGACAGCATCGGGAAAGCGGAAGTTCTAATAGGTGAAAATAGAGTGCCGCTCAGCCGTTCACAGCGAAAACTTGTCCAGTCGCTTATTATTTAACGTATTTATCGGGTCAAAGAGAGAGAAATTGGAAATTTTATTGGTTTCCGGTAATTACTTATACTGAAGGGTCATTTTATAGAAAAAGCCCTTATCGCCTTCGCCAAGCACTTCTACAAATATTTCATTTTTGCTTAACGGCGTATAACGAATTTTCTTTGGGAAATCATGGCTTAAGTTTTCAAAGGATACTTTACCTTTAATAGCCTTATTCAATACAAAGTCAATAGGTTTGCCTTCATTTTGGTCCAACACGGTAGCGGTATAGGTTATTTGATCCGCCTTCTTTCTAATCATCAGGTATTCACTTACCACTTTGTTCTGATCCTTCATTTTATAGGATTGGCCTTTGAATGATCCGTCTGCCTCTCTTCGCCATGTCTCATAGTTTTCCTTATTCTCCCTTTTCCAGGTGCCTTCCAAAAACTGAAGGTCCGAAAGCCCGTCTATTGTTGTGAATGCACAAAGTAATAGTAACATCAATATGCCGCCAATTAGCTTCTTTCTCATGTTGGTAAATTTTGGTTGCTTCATTATTAGGCAAATATCCGACAATCCCTAAAGGGAAAATTGGAAAAATGCGACATGTTACTAAGAACTTGAGAATAGCATAGCCATCCTAAGGTTACCGGCATAATATTCCTTAGGGCTTAGTCCGGTAAATTCTTTAAAATCATTGATAAAATGTGACTGGTCATAAAAATCGTTATCATAAGCTACATCGCCCAAGCAGGAAAATTGCCCTTCGGAAAGCATTTTTAAACTGGTCTGCAACCGAACCATTTTGGATAGCTGTTTAGGGCTTAGCCCAACTGCAGTAGAAAACCTGCGTTCAAGCTGCCTTCGGCTGACCGGTAACTTCCCGGTTAGTTCGCCTATAGGCTGCCGGCCCTTCAGTTCAATTATCAGTGCCACACTTGATCTTACCATACGGTCAACAAACAATCCGCGGCGCAGCGTGTTAAGCAAAAAATCCTCAACCCGCTTTATTCTCTGCATGGTTGTCCCTGCACACAATACTTCATTTTCAAGATTGATCCCTTCATTGCCGAACAATTCTTTCAGAGGGACAGCCCTGTCATTCATGGAACGGGGGGATATTTTAGTAAAGGGTGTAAACGCTTCGGGGTAAAAACGCACGGCGAATATACCGGTACTACCTGTGGGCTGTATTTCGAGTGGAGAAACAACCTGTCCGAAAACGAAGCATCTGGGTTGGATGACAAAATCACCGCTTGAGTTATATTGCCTGTACAGGTCTCCATAATGGAATATCATTTCCATACATCCGTCAGGCAGAATGCGCTCTTTAACCGGCTCCGTGGCTTCAGGCGCTTCCAAAGTCCAATAGCACTTCACAAATACGCTTAAAGCTTGTGATGGATCAAATGTTTGGTAATTCACAGCGTATTGGTTTTCACGTTGGTTAATATTAAGGTTTTTGCCTTTCTCGACGGTCAGTATATCATAGCGAAAGATAGTATACTTAATTATTTTTTTTTCAATTACTGGAGCATTGTTTTGCCAGGATCATTCGGAAATCAAATTATATTGACACCCGGTCGCTTTTATGGCTTCTAAGCTCTGAACATCGGCTAAAATTAAAACATTATCTTACTCAAATAGCTTTTATACTTGCCCAAATTTTTTGATCCGTCTATTCTATTACTGTAACACACACTCAAGAACAAAGTAACTTTTTTTGAATTAATTATTGTAAAACAATAATTAATTGTATTATTGCGGTAATAAATTAAATGTATGAAGACTGTTCGCTTAATCGCTAAGGTGCTATCTGCTATTAGTAAAATACTTGCAACAGGATATTTTCTATCCTTTCTGCTTTCTATTATCGCATTCACTACAGGCTGGAATTTGAATGTGATCGAGCATAATACCCGTTTCGAGATCTGTTATCCGTTTACCCAAACACCCTTCCTTTTGGGCGAATACAGTGCAGGATACATGTTAATGTTCCTGTTATTGCTTGGGCTTTATTCACTTTTCTTTTTGCTGGTTGGGAGAGTATTTGGTGTGTTTACCCAAGCCAGGTTGTTTACAGCGCATGGTATTCGTCAGCTAAAAATGTTTTACCTGGGCAACCTGGTATTGCCTGTAGTGGCTATAGTGGTAGTCTCCTTGTTTTATAACGTTGATTCACCGGCCGAAATATTGGTTGTACTACATATGTTGCTGGGCGTATTTACCTACTTCATGGCAGCCATTTTTAGAGAAGGGTACAATTTACAGTGCGAAAACGATTTGATTCTTTGATATGGCCATTATTATAAATGTAGATGTAATGTTGGCCAGGCGAAAAATGCAAAGTAAAGAGCTGGCAGAAATCCTGGATATGACTCCGGCTAACTTTTCCATCTTAAAAACCGGGAAGGCAAAAGGTATACGATTCGATACGCTCGAAGCGATATGTAAAGCCCTTGATTGCCAGCCTGGTGATATACTCGAATATGTAACCGACTAACAAGACGTAATTAAATTATATTACTATTTAACCCTTGGCAACGAAAGGGGAGGCCACCCTTTTGCCTGAAAAGTTCAGTCAATGAATACACTTACCATTAACAACTTAAGTAAAGTTTATAAAAACGGCGTCAAGGCTTTAGATGAATTGTCGCTGGAGATCAGTAACGGAATGTTCGGTCTACTTGGGCCTAACGGCGCCGGAAAATCATCCCTTATGAAAATGCTTGCCGGTTTGCAGCATCCCGATGCCGGTGAAATATATTTCAACAATTGTAATGTAATCCGTAACCCCTTATCGTTAAAAAGGCAACTTGGCTTCTTGCCGCAGGATTTTGGGGTATATCCTAAAGTATCGGCCTATGACTTGCTTAACCACATTGCTGTTTTAAAAGGTCTCACACACGCTGCTTCAAGAAAAGAACAGGTTTTGGCGTTGCTCGCTCAAACTAACCTTTACCAGCAGCGCGATAAAGAGGTGCATACGTTTTCAGGTGGCATGCGGCAGCGCTTCGGCGTAGCGCAGGCATTACTGGGTAACCCGCAACTAATTATAGTTGATGAACCAACAGCGGGCCTCGATCCCGAAGAACGCAACCGTTTTAATAACCTGCTTAGTGAAATAGGGGAAGAAAAGATCATCATATTGTCTACCCACCTGGTTGAAGATGTAAAAAACCTCTGTACCCACATGGCCGTCATGAACAAGGGTCGCATTATTGCCAAAGGCAAGCCTGCTGATTTTATAGCTTCCATGAACGGTAAACTATGGCAAAAAATGATTGATAAGACCGATAAGCCAGTTTATGAGCAACGGTTTCGCCTCCTTTCTGCTCAACTTAGTCTGGGTAAGCTTCAGGTCCATATTTACAGCGAGAGTGATCCTGGTTATGGCTTTGCCCCTGCGAGCCCAGCCTTAGAGGACGTTTATTTTTATCTACTAAACGCCAACTAACTCATGACCGCCTTACTGAAGTTCGAACTGGGCACTTACCTTAAGAAGCCCGGCATTTATATTGCCTTGTTGTTACTTTTTGCAGCTGGCTTTTTCATCGGCCTCAAAATGTCATTTAGTCCCGGTAACGAAATATATCGCAATGCACCATACAGTATTGCCAATATGGTCGGTTTGCTCAGCCTTAGCACTATTTTCATGACGACCGTATTTGCCGCTCAAATACTTTTAAAGGAACATGATGCCAAGTTCGATATCATACTGTACACGACACCCGTTAAAAAGGCGCACTATCTTTTTAGTCGCTTTGGGGCGTTATTTATGCTGACAACGATATGTTTTATAGTACTTGTAACTGGTTATTTAGCGGGCCATATCGCTGATAGCAACCCGGTGATCTACCGTGGGTTCAATCTATGGTTCTATATACAGCCGGTATTGTTCTTGGCACTGCCAAATCTAATAATGTGCGCTGCACTGGTAAGCACCATTACCTGGCTGTTTCCCAATAAACTTATGGTGTATGTCACCGGTTTGTTTATTTATATCTGTTACCTTATCATGCTCACCTATTCCGGATCGCCCATGATGGCCGGAAGTCTGCCCCAATCACCCGAAATGCTGGAGCTTTCCGCGAAAACGGATCCCTTAGGTCTTTCCGCGTTTTATCAGCAGACCAATCTGTGGACAGTAGCACAGAAAAACACCTGCCTGATACAGTTGACGGGAAATCTCTTACTGAACCGGGTTGTCAGCATTGCAGTATCCTTCTTGCTGCTATCGGCCGCGTACTTTAAGTTCAGATTCCGTATATGGGAAAATACTTCCGTCAAAAGCAAAGCTATTCAACTGTATGAACATAGCCCGGTATTAAAATACGGGCTTATACAGCCTTCGCCTCATGGGCTAATGTATAATTTATCGGCAATTAAAAGCCTGGTAAAGCAAAACCTCAAAATCCTGATCAAAAGCATCCCATTCGTCCTCATCGGCTTTGGATTGATTTTTTATTTGGGTATGGAATTTTATGGGAGCATTGACCAGGGTGTACGGTTGCCGGAACAATATGCCAGTACCGCGCTGATGGTTAACCGGATAATCTATAACCTTCCTGGATTGTTGCTGTTGGTCGTTTTGTTTTATGCTCATGAACTTTACTGGCAAAGCTATAGTCATCGTTTTAACCTGATGGAGAATAGTACTCCGGTTAATAACAGCGTTCTTTTATTAGCAAAATGGATTTCGCTTACAGTGATGATCATTTTGTTGACCGGCATGATCATTACAACCGGCATTGTTTTTCAATTCATGTATCATTACCCCGCCATCAATTGGCAGGCTTATGCGGTGGCTTATCTGTTTGTCGATCTTCCCTTAATGATCAGCGCTGCACTGATCTTACTACTCCAGCACATAATTAACCATAAATGGCTGGGCTTAACCGGTACCTGTATAATTATGGGACTACTGGTAACCGCAATCGGTAAATCATTAGGAATAACGCAGCCCGTATTGCGCTTCGCCGGGGCCTACACAGCCCAATTTAGTGAAATGAATGGCTGGGATGACTATTCCAGAAGCTTTATATGGAGGATGGTCTATGGAGCCAGCTTTACCATTACTGCATGGTTGATAGTTAATAATTATTTTAAAATGGCTACTAAAAGGCAGTTACTTTTTTTAAGTATTCCTTTTAGCATATGCCTCATTACGGGCATATATATATACGAACAAACACCTGCCGTCAGCACTATAAAGCAATTTGATAAGCGCCAAAGCTACGAGCAATTATATCGTAAGTATAAAGATGCCAACCAGCCTGTAATTACTAATGTTAAAACCAAGATTGATCTGTATCCGGGGCGTAACGCTTATCAGGTATGGGGTAGCTATTCCCTCGTCAACAAGGGCGCCAGGCCTATTCATAAACTCCTCATCAATTTTGAGGAGGATATAAAAGTTAAGATGGCAACTTACCAGGCCGAAGGAAAAGAACAATCTTTGGATACGAAAACCGGCCTAATTGATATAAAGTATCCCTTGATGCCAGGAGACAGCGCCACGCTCACATTTTCCTTTGCTTATGAATGGAATGGATTCACGGGACACCAGCCTTTCAACGCCATTGTACATAACGGCACATTTATCCGTATCAGCAACTACTTCCCTCGCTTCGGATATCAAACGGATAAAGAAATATCCTTACCGGGCGAAAGACAAAAAAGGCACCTGGGGGAATTATCAGTATTAAAAAGGCTTGAAGCACCGCGCGGCGTAAACCAGTTTATCAATCTGGATATGACCGTTTCGGTACCTTCTGAACAAACTGTAATCGGCGTAGGTGATCTTGCTCAACAATGGCGGTTAAACGATCGGAGTTACTTCAGGTATCTTTCCGGCATGCCGATACCTTTCAGGTTCGGGATTTCTGCGGCAAAGTATCAGGTCAAAAAGTTGAATTACAAAGGTGTTCAATTTGAAGTGTTTTATGATCGCAAGCACTTTGAAAATGTAACACACCTGATCAGGAATGCTACCCGGACTATGGATTATTGCCAGGATAATTTTGGCCCATATCCCTATAAAACGATCCGGTTTGCAGAGGTATCTTCTTTTACAGACGGATTTGCCGGCACCGCTTACCCGGCAACCATCTTCGTGACCGAGCAATTGCTTTTTCATAACAACCTTAAAGCAGACCGCGGTCAGGACGTAATCAATGAACTTGCCGCCCATGAGCTATCTCATCAGTGGTGGGGTAACGGCCGATTGGCACCGGATGAACGTGAAGGATCGAAGGTATTAACCGAAACCCTGGCGATGTATACCGAGTTGATGCTGGCAAAACGATACCTGGGCACGCAAGCGTTAAAGAAAAAATTAGCCATACATGAACATATATATCTGAATGAACGCGGATTTTCCAAAGAATCTCCGCTGTACAAAGCAAGGCCGGAAGACACCTATCTTTATTATGATAAGGGATTGATCGTGATGTACCAGTTAAGTGAATTGATTGGTGAGGAGAAAACCAATAGGGCATTAAGGAACTTACTGGAAAAATATTCTTATCCAGCCCCGCCGCCTGTAACTACTGATCTGCTTAGGGAGTTGTATCAAGTCAGCGATGAAGCGCAGCATGTCAGGATCCGAAAACTGTTTACGCGTTAATACAAGAATTAATATTTATTATGGATTATTGGGAAGATTTTCATAAACTTTAGATCTGATTACCTGAAATTGATGGCGTCTTTAAAGTTAATTAGTAAGATAAATAAGTTAACAAAACATCTGACACTTTTACATGAGAATAGTTCTTAAATCCATATACATCTTTAGTCTGATGTTGTTACCCTGTTCATTACTTGGGCAAAATGGACAAACCATCAAAATTGCCGATCTGTACAAGAAAGCAAGGCTTAGGGCCGTGAACAGAGACATTGCAAACGTTCAAAGCAACGATGGAACTTACCTGAATGTTTCGGAAAGTAAAAAAGAAGGTATTGTATGGCTTCCGTTCAAGGACTTTCAAAATGGCACAATTGAGGTTGAAATGCGGGGAAAGGATGTTTTTCAAAGGAGTTTTATTGGTATTGCGTTCCACGGCCAGGATGACATTACGTACGATGCGGTATATTGTCGTCCCTTTAATTTTTTTTCGGCCGATTCTGTTAGGAGGATACACGCAGTGCAATATATCTCGCAACCCGATTTTACCTGGGAAAGATTGAGAAAGGAAAAAAACGCGATGTTTGAAAAAGAGATCGTCGATCCACCAGATCCCAATGGCTGGTTTACCTTGAAACTCGTGGTTGACAACGGTACTGTTAAAGCGTATATCAACAACGCAGCTGAAGCTTCGCTGGTTGTTCAAAAACTCAATGATCGAACTTGGGGTAAAATAGGAGTCTTTACAGCAGATAGTAGTGGCGGCGACTTTAAAACAATCAAAGTAAACTATAGTAATTAAAGAAAACTATAATAATAATAAAGTTTCGACTCTCATCTAAATCTATTACAGTTCATCCATTGAATTTTACCGCTATTATACACAATAAAGTGACCCGCAAGCTCTGTTGAAAGAAACCATCCGTGGGAGGGCTTCCATCAGCATGCCGGGTATCCGCTACGTGCAGAACTCTTTAACATTGTAAAAAGCATTAGGATATAATATGAATAGTGGCAGTTTTTAAACTACAAAAAACTGCCACTATTCTGCCATAAAAAATTTGAGCGCTTTTGAAAGATTTGTGAATTTATATAACCCAAAACTTATTAAAAATCGCCAATTATCAAAGATTTATCCTTCTATAGATAAATATAAGTGCAATTTTTGGAAAAGACGGATGCGAACCCTCGAGCCCCGTACTGTAATTTTAAGGCCTTAATTATCAGTGTGTTACAAGATTTATAATTGCATAAAAAAACCGAACTTTAGGTTCGGTTTTTTTTAGTGGAGCCGGAGGGAGTTTTTTTAAACACTCTATTGGCTGTATATCAACTACTTATATTTGTGTAGTCTTTATGGGTCTCGAATAGGTCTCTCAGTTTGAAAGGGTTTAAAAACGCTATGTAGTTCGTTTAAAGGTAACTAATTGCTCATTAAAATCAAAGCAATATTAGTTAACTATATGAATGTAGTGAATGAATATAGGTGTACCTGTGGGAAAATAGATAGAAAGAGCCATATCCTGATCTCAAATACAGTTATTACCGGACGCATGAACTAAGTTATGATTTTAAATAAATCGCCGCTACGCAAATACGCTGCGCATTATGTGTTTTATTCTATTTAGTAATGGCACGTTATTTTAAATAAGGCCAAAAAGCTAAATTAGTAGAATATATTCAGGAGTGCCTGATTTATTCGGTATTTACCAATAGACAGTTGAGCACTGAAGAAAAAAAAACCTTGATCACAATGGCAAATCAATCCACCCCACCAGTAAAACGCAAAAAGAAGTTCAGTTGGGCAGCATTTACCGAAGACTTTAGCATTTCAAGTGGCATTTGGTTGCTTGGACTTTTAATTGTTTTTGTGCTATTCTCAAGGGCATTCATACAGTTATGGGACTTGGTCATTACCAATCCATTTTTAAAGTATTGTACAACTGACAACCTGCTAACTGACTGGATCTTTTTATTTTATCTGCTTTTCTGCATTGGCTACTTTGTCTGGCATATTTGGCGGGGTTTGTACATTTCCTTAAACTCACTCGCATTTACACTGGTCTTTATCTTTCTATATTTCTTCTTGATACGCAATGCCGATATTAACAATTTCTATTTTTTCAAACTTGGCTTCCTGACAGGCATTCCCTACGCCAATTTTTTTATCATCGGAACGCCTTTGTTGATCAGTACTTACAAATCTTACTTTGAGGGTTTGGTGATCCAGCCAACCCAAATGTCCCTGATCGACGACAATTCATCGCTGTCGAGTTATACTGATGCCTATTCAAGAGCAGGTTATGCAACATCTGTCGCTAAACATATCATGGAGACCTCAACAACAAATTCGTTTGCGATCGCAGTTGTAGGTGAATGGGGTTCGGGCAAAACAGATTTCCTGATGCGATTAAAAAGCGAGTTAGAAAAAGACACCGCCAATAATTTGGTCTTTGACTTCAATCCCTGGCGAGCAAGTAAACCTGATGGCATAATCGACGAATTCTTCAAAACATTGTCCAACGAGCTGAAACCTTATAACCGATCGATTCATGCTAAGCTTAAAGATTATTCCAAACGGATCTTGCAAACCGGTAAAGAGATTTATTTCCGGTTCTTCGACACATTGATCAACGATTTTGGTGGGGATGACAGTATTCAAACGCAATATAAAGAAATCAATAAAGCGATCAGCGGATTGTCCCGGCGCGTGGTGATCTTTATAGATGATATGGACCGCCTGACAGGCAAGGAGGTTATGGAAGTGTTAAGGATCATCCGCAATACTGCAAATTTTTCCAACACATTCTTTGTGGCGAGCATCGACCAGAACTATGTGATCAATGTACTAAAAGGCACAAAAGACTTCGCAAATGAAGAAGAATACTTAAAGAAGGTGTTTCAGTTGGTCATTACATTACCTGCTTTCAAAAAGAACATATTTATTCAGCTGCTTAAAGACCAGCTTTTGACAGATGATGTCGAGCATACACATAAAAAATTAATCACTGATGCCGTTTCTAAGATCACAACTGACTTCGGCGACTTGAGTGTCCCTTTCTACCCAGCGGCAGATCATGATAATATCCTCGAAAAACTCGTAGAAAATACAAGGGACCTGAAACGCTTTAGCAACTCGTTCAAACTTGCTTTCAATGCTTTAAAAGATGAAATTGATGTGCACGACCTGATGGTGCTCGAACTGATCAGAAACCGAAATATTGAAGTCTATAACAGGATTAGAAACCGGTATTTTTTGGATTTTGACGTGGATAGCAGTGACGAATTTTTGCTAAATGAGAAAAACTGGGAGCAATTCGAGAAAGATAACAAAGAGGCGCTCGGCCAAGATGAGCTTAAAAAGCTTAAATCAGCAATCAACTATTTGGTCACTGACATGGGCTATAAGAACCGACGGAAATTTAAGGAGGTGCATAATTTTTATCTATATTTTTCCTATCAACTCTTCAACCTCGTATCTCTCAAAGCATTCAATGAAATTTTGGAAAAACATCACCCGGATATTACAAAGCAATTTGATGAATGGGGCAAGGAAGGTAAAGGCCAGGAACTGATACATATCGCTTCACGTGCGGTCGACTTTAAAGACAGTGATACCCTGTTAAAGATGATCACTGCTTATTTGAATATCAAGGCTGATCACGATGTCTGGCTTGAATTGGCGATGAAGCTATTGGTTAATTTTAGCAACTACAATCTCAATAAATATTTCGGCGATGACGAATCCAAATACAAGCAGTTTTTAAATGAACTAATGGACAATAAGGCAATTGCGCTTGTTGACCGCTCTGCGATAGGTAGTCGTTTTCTGGATTCACATTTCAATGACACTGGTGAAAACCGGGTGTTAAATAAGGAATTTTGGCAGGGCAAAATATATGCCCTACTAAAAGAATTCTTAACTATTACTAATAGGCCCACATCCTATAGGCAAATGATGAACTTGTATTATTGGAATAAATTTGAGCTTGATCAGGAACGTCACATCACTATTAAAAAAGAAGCATCATCAGATTTCAAAGAATACCTATTAAATAATGCCGAAGCATTTGAATTGTATGTGCGGCACATGTTAAGGCCGTATTATTCCCCTTATAGTAAAGGTGGTCTGATCGTATTTGAACCATTCCTGGAACAGATATTCGGAAGCTGGCACGATTTCAAAGCTCATTTAGAAAAACAAAATTTTAATGATCCGGATACCCAGAAGATCCAGCGCATCATATTGTCGCGCATTGACAAATATTTCAATGAGCAAAAAAGTTTTAAAATAACAGATAAAGCGGATGAGCAATTGATGCTCGATATGCTTGCAAAATTAAGCGCATGAACCTGACGAAAACCGAGATATTAAGCCTTTATAATGCTACGATTGATAATGCTCACGAATTGCTTAAGGCTGCGCATCATAATGTTTTCAACTATGATGGCAAAAAATTCATTGGATTGGGTATCTCAGAACTTGCCTTGGAGGAGTTGGGTAAATCTTTCACTTTATTAGCGTACTACTCCAAAGCCCAGACGATCAACGATTGGAAACAGTTTTGGAAAGACTGGCGAAATCATGACGTCAAAGCGGCACGCGGTTTTTTTTACGAATTCTTCTGCACCATCAGGATGGAGATTGAAAACCCAAATGAACCTATCTTAAACGAGCCGATCCCGCGTGGCAGATTCTCTACAGAAAAAGAATTGGCGTTTTACGTGGATATTGATAAAAGTTCGAGAAAGATACATCTGCCGGAACAGCATGTTAGTGATGAAGAGGCGATCAACCGTGTCGTTTCTTTGTATGGATTGTTGAATCCGGCTTTATTTATTAAAGACTGGTTAAACTCGCTAGAGCCGGACGGGTATAAAGACGCGATGTCGGATTATGCCTATGTTGCATTGACCGAAGATGTTTATCAACAGGATGTCCCGTCAATTTTAAGTGCTTTACGGAATGGCAATCCTGACCGTGATCGTGCGTTGGACGAAATATGGAAGATGTGTGATCGAAAATTTAATGACGAAGACACTACCGAAGAACAATTAACCAGTTAGTTTAATATATCAGCGCTTAGTCAAGGGATTAATGCTTAAGGCTCCCCAAGTTTTTTTGCTGCGCCTGCGGTCTGACCGCATGGCACAATTTCGTACATTTATAAGTCGGCATTGCCGACACTTTAGCATGAGCAAGATATCGCAGATCAAACAAGAAATCTATGGCATTGAGGGTGGGGCATTCCAAGAAGTTTGCAACCGTTATTTCGTCAGGACCTATGGTAGTGAATTGCATAGTACTGGTTCCGTCGGTGATAAAACGAAAACCAAGCCTGGAAGGCCGGATAGTTATTTAGTGCAGGAAGACGGGACTTATGTGCTGGCTGAGCACGACCCATGATAATTTGAGTAATCCAAATTTTCGAGAGATGCTGATCAGTGATCTACAAGGGTGTTTGAAATTTGAGAAATTGGGTATTACTGCTAACCAGGTACGTTGTATTGTTTTGTGTTGTGATAGTTCGATAGATATAGATGTGCGGCAGGAGTTTTCTAAATTCTTTATTTATTTTATAATCAATTAGTTAAATATAGTATGTCATTTAAGGTCTCTGATCAGATTCAATTCTAACGAGGAAGCAATGGCATACTATGAAGAAGAATGGATTGTGATTACTGAACTACTCGAAATCTTCGAGTAGTTGAACTTTATAATGAATTTGGGTTTGAGTCACCCGTTTTATCGAAAGCATTATTAGACCAAACTGTTCCATTCTCCTAAAAGTAATAATTGGAACATCCTGACAATGTTAAAATAACAATTACCTGTAAATATTTAGAAAAATTGCATCCAATTATAGCGTTAGTACTTTGCATGTCAACTCAAGGATGGGTGAATTTGCATCAATTCATTACGACCGATTCATGTCTCACTGCTTTCTGGGCATTCATTTATTTAGCCTTAGTAAAAGCCATCTTAAACGCCAAAGCAGCTAGCACACTCGCCATAAACCATTTTTGGATCTTGACCCATGCCGGTTGTTGATTAAAAAACGACGCGGCTCGGGCAGCAGTTAATACAATTATAAAATTTATGCTTAAGCTGACGATCACCTGGGTTATGCCCAACTGAATACTCTGCATCATTATGGAGCCGGACGCAGTTTTGATGAACTGTGGAAATAAGGATAAATAGAACATCGCCACTTTCGGATTAAGCACGTTCGTTAAAAAACCAATGGCGAATAGCTTTCGCGGATTGTCGGAATTTAGATTGCGGTCAGTCTCAAAAATGTTTTTGCTATTGGGTTTGATAGCTTGGTAAGCAAGGTACAACAGGTAGATAACACCGGCAGTTTTTAGGGTTAAGTAAGCAAAAGGTACTGCAAACAGGACCGCCGTCAAACCAAATGAAACTAAAATAATATGGACTAGAAATCCGCAAATCACACCCAATAGCGAGGTGAGCCCGGCTTTTCGTCCCTGTGAAAGCGTTCGAGAGATCAAATAGATCATATTCGGCCCCGGAGTGATCACAAGGACAAGGGCGGCTAAAGCAAATATTGTAAGATCGTAAAATTGTATCATGTTCTTTTTCTGGAAAGTTTTGAAAGGCCCTGTTAAACTAAAATATATTCCGGAGCAATATCCCACGCACTGCGTAGGATATTTTATTTCTAATATACAAGATTTATTATTGGCGCTCTTTACAGAATTGATAAAGTGCTGTGACCTTCTTAACGCACATGATTGGCATGGCGTCAGATAATGTAGTTTCTTCCCTGTTCCACCATTGCATTTCCAGAACATCCTACCACAGGCATCATAATTTGTAAGGAAGTTAATAACCCGTCGTGGAATTTACTTTACCGCTTAACAATGAACAAATATTCGCTAAAGAATATAAGCTTTACCTGCCAAGTAAAGAAGATTTAAAGAAACAACTTGAATATCATGAAGGTCATACTTTGAGGTTCCAATTCGAAACCTCAAAGTATAACACATTTTTTAAATACTAAAAAGGGTCAGCTTTGACCCTTTTGTTTTTTATAGCTCATTTTGATTTAATCCGATCTATAAAACGGTAAAAAGCACCCCTCCAATTGCCAACCTTGTGTTTTTATGATCTTTTGCTTAACTAATTTTGAAGTCCATTTAAAATAAAAGGTTATGGATAAAGCATTTGAACAACGAACTAAAGCTCCCGGATCGGTGCCTACACGGAACCAGATACTCACTATCGGCGACATGGAAGACTTCAAAAACGACGTACTTCAGGAACTCAAACAGATTATCAAGGATTACATAAGCGGTGCGCCTGGCAAGAAATGGCTGAAGTCAGCCGAAGTTAAAAAGCTGCTGGGGATATCTCATGGTTTCCTACAATCATTGCGTGATAGCGGTGTGCTTCCGTTCACCAAAATTGGTGGCTCGATTTATTATGATTATGAGGACATCACCTTCATGATGACAACCAATAAAAGTGTTTCCTAATCGCTTACCGCCGTGCCAAGACGGCACGGCATATCCCTAAATGTATGATAACCAAACGAAAGGTAAAACGTATCGCTGTAGAACGCAAATCTATATCCATGCCGGAGGCGATAACGCAAAAAGGTTTCGGCAATGAGCTGCCGCCTCGTGAATCTCTGGTCGAAATATATTTTGATCAGAAAGGTCTGACTGCACAAGCTAAAGCTTTTTATGAATTTTACAGCAAGGCTAACTGGTGCAGTCCCAAAGGCACACCTTATCGAAACTGGAAATTGCTGGCCAGCGATTGGATATTCAATTATGTGCAGGAATTGAAGCTCAGAAAGCGCCAGCGCGAAAATATGCTAGCTAACTAGCAACCTATCATTCTATCAAACTAACAATTTTATTATGGCAAAGATCATCACTCTGGCCCACCAAAAAGGTGGTGTCGGAAAAAGCACATTGGCTATAAACCTGGCACTGACGTTTCAGGATCAATTATCTGTCGCGCTTGTAGATACAGATTTGCAGGGCAGTTTATACCATCTCAGGGAAGACTTTCCTAATTTAACCATCATTGGTTCAGATCAATTAAAAGACACTCAGCGATTAGACTATGACTTGATTATCGTTGATACGCCGCCTTATCTGTCCAATCGTTTACCGGAGTTGTTTCGGCGTTCCGATTTTATACTTGTGCCGACAAAGGCAGGCTTTTTTGACGTCATGGCAATTCGGTCTACGCTGGCACTGATCGAGGAAGCGAAAGGTAAAGCCGGAATCGTGCTAAATATGGTCAAGCCAAGATCAGGGCTAACCAATGACGTGAGCAACCTTCTTCAAAATATGGGTACCCCACTATTAAAAAGTCGTGTGCATGACCGGGTGAGTATCGCACGGTCATCTATAACCGGTGGCATCCTCAACAGCGGCGACTCCAAGGCCAAAGCCGAGTTGATGGCGCTTGCGGAAGAAATCGTTGAACGGCTAGCAAACTAGCTTTTTATTTACCTAACAAGATAGCAAAATCGCATGCTATCAAGCTATCAAACGATGATAGCATACTAGCATGATAGTCGACATTGCTAACAAACTAGCATGATAGCAAAATGGAAGATTATAAAAAGAGGCTAGGCGGCCTGGCGGATAAACTCAAAAAGGAGCCGCCTAAAACGCCGGTGCAGGAAGTTCAATCGGTAAAGCAGGCTACTCCGAAAGAGCCCGAGGTGCAGTTCAATAACCGCATCCCAAAGGCACTTTTGAAACTGGTAAAAGCGTACGGCCTGGAACACGAAGTGTCGCTACAGGACATTAACATCCAAGCACTGGAGTTCTATCTAAAGAATTATAATAAGGACAAGTAAACTGATAGCAGCAGGCTTAGACTGCCCGCTTCGCCGCAGTCAGCAAGATGTACGTTTGTAATACAAACGGATCTTGCCCCTGCCTCCGAAGTCGGCCGCGGTTCGGGCAAAAGCCTCCGAAGTCGGCTTTTTAAAGACAGGAAAATGGGAACAGCAGAAGATAAATTAACACGGGTTTTGCTGACAAGATTCAAGCAGGCGGAATACGACCTGATCAACAACAGGTTTAAGAAAACGCGCTTCCGCAAGTTGAGCGAGTACGTTCGCAGTGTCATGCTCGGAAAACCTGTCACTGTATTGTACAGGGATAAATCTATGGATGATCTTCTGGAAGAAATGGTCAACCTGCGCCAAGAATTAAGTGCTATCGGGAACAACCTTAACCAGGCCATGCGCAGCATAAACAGTACGCATGGTCATGCCGATGCCAAGCTTTGGATGAATTTATTAAGTGTAGTCAACGGTAAACTGGAACCTGCTATCATACAGATCAGGGACCGGATGAATAATTATGCAGAGGTATGGTCGCAAAAATTAAAAGCGGTAAAAGCTTGATCGGCGCGCTCAATTATAATGAGCGGAAGGTAAGCCACGGTAAGGCAAAACTAATTGCGGCTGTTCGTTACTCAAAGGATATGGATAAGCTGTACTTTCATGACAAGCTATTAAGACTGACCGACCTGGCAGCAAGGAACGAGCGAACGAAGACGAACACCGTACATATCTCTTTAAATTTTCCGAACGGTGAGCGATTGCCTGACGACAGGCTGCAACATATCACGCAGGACTATATGAACGGTATCGGCTTTGATGGACAACCGTACCTCGTCTATCGCCACGAGGATGCCGGACATCCGCATATTCATATTGTAACTACTAACATCAAACCCGATGGTGAGCGGATCAGCTTGCATTACCTGGGACAAAACCAATCGGAGAAAGTACGTAAGGAAATCGAGATCAGATACCAACTCATCAAGGCCGAGGGTCAACAGCGCCAAAAGCCTGATCTGAAAGCCGAGATCATGGCAGCAGATTACGGTCAGGCAGAAACCAAACGCAGCATCACCAACATTTTGAGTTATGTTGTCCGTACTTATAAGTTTACCAGTGTCCCCGAATTGAATGCCGTGTTGCAACAATACAGGATCGCCGCTGATCAAGGCAGCAAAGATAGCCGCATGTATGCCCAGGCTGGCCTGATCTATTGGATGCTGGATGATAAAGGTGATAAGATCGGTGTACCAATCAAAGCAAGCAGCATTTACGGCAAACCGACACTTAAGGCACTGGAGGAACGCTTTAAGTTGAACGCCACACTGAGGAAGCCATTTAAAGAGAATCTAATCAAAGTACTTGATGAGGCACTGAAGCAACCGCTGACTGCACCGCAACTTCAACAATTATTATCAGAAAAGGGTATCCATATCATCCTGCGCCGAAATGACGAGGGTCGGCTTTATGGGGTCACCTTCATTGATAGAAATAACAAGGCCGTATTCAATGGCAGCGATCTTGGCAAAGCATATAGTGCCAATCAATTGGCCACTATCCTCTTACCGGAACCGAAACAACACAAGCAAACACAGATTGATGACTGGTCACCAACGGCAACCGATTACAACAAAAACACCGGAAATGATGTGTTGGATGCGCTACTTGAAGTCGAGCAACAAGACCTCGCCGCGCTCAACAAATTCAAGAAAAAGAAACGTAAAGGACTAAATCTATAAGTATGCAAACCGGAGAAAACGAACAGGCCTTGCGTAAGATCATTGATTTTACCAGGCTGCTAAGCATCACCATATTGGTCATTCACTTTTATTTGGCCTGTTATAGCGCCTTCAGAGATTTAAAATTGACTCACCGGATCACTGATCAGGTTTTATTGCCCCTGACCCGGATGCCCATATTTACGACGATGCTAGTCGCTAAGATTAGTTCGATGTTGCTATTAATCGTATCATTAATTGGAAGCAAGGGTAAACGGGACGAGAAGATCAGGCCCAAAACAATTGCAACTTACTGCGTCACCGGTCTGCTCATTTACTTTTTGAGTAGCTATCTAATCACTTGGCCATGGCTTTATATTGGCGCTACCGCGTTTGGCTATTTATTATTTATGACGGGTGGCAGTTTACTTTTCCGCATGCTCAAACTCAATTTAGGCGCAGACATTTTCAATAAAGACAACGAAACGTTCCCGCAGGAAGAACGGCTATTGCAGAATGAATATTCGATCAACCTACCAGCGAAGTATCAATTAAAGGGTAAAGAACGCAACAGTTGGATCAATATCATCAACCCATTCCGCGGAACGCTTGTCGGTGGTAGCCCCGGCGCTGGTAAGTCGTACTTTGTAATTCGACACATTATTACCCAGCACATTGAAAAGGGTTTTGCAATGCTGATCTATGATTTTAAATATGATGATCTTTCAAAAATAGCTTACAACGCACTGAGAAAACATGGTGGCCGCTCGTTTTTTGTCATCAATTTCGAAAAAATCATGCACCGCAGTAACCCGCTCGAACCGGAAACTATGCTGGATATTACCGATGCTATGGAAGCTGCTCGTACCATTATGTTAAGTTTAAATCGCGAGTGGATCAAAAAGCAAGGTGACTTTTTTGTGGAATCGCCCATCAACTTCGTGACGGCATTGATTTGGTTTCTTAGAAAATATGAAAATGGTCGGTATTGTACTTTGCCGCATGTAATTGAATTATCCTTAGTCGATTACAATGAACTATTTACACTGCTAAGCAGTGAACCTGAAATAGAGGTGCTTATTAATCCTTTCATTTCGGCTTGGCGAAATGAAGCGTATGAGCAGTTAGAGGGACAAATTGCTAGTGCCAAAATTAGCCTGGCCAGGCTGTCCTCACCGCAGTTATACTATGTTTTAAACGGAAACGATTTTTCGTTGGACATCAATAATCCAGACGATCCTAAAATCGTATGCCTGGCCAATAATCCGCAGAAGTCACAAACTTACGGTGCCGTATTGTCTTTGTATGTAAACCGGATTAACAAGTTGGTCAACCGTAAACATCAGCAAAAGTGCAGCCTGATCTTTGATGAGTTTCCAACTATCTACTTCAATGGGATAGACAATCTTATCGCTACCGCGCGTTCTAACAAGGTTGCAGTCACCTTGGCAGTGCAGGATCATAGCCAGCTTAAAAAGGATTATGGCCGGGAACAGGCGGAAGTGATTATGAACATCGTGGGTAATATCATATGCGGACAGGTCACGGGCGATACGGCTAAACAACTGTCAGAACGTTTTGGCAAAATCAACCAGCAAAAGGAAAGTGTTTCCATTAACAACACAGACACATCGGTCAGCCGTTCGACTCAATTAGATTACGCCATTCCGGCGTCAAAGATCGCTGGCCTATCATCAGGTGAGTTTGTAGGCATGATAGCGGATGACCCGACCTGTAAGATCGGGCTGAAAACTTTTCATTGCGAGATCCAAAATGATCACGACGCTATCGGGCGCGAAGAGTCTGCTTATTCTCCTATTCCCCCGGTGCGTACAATTTCACAATCAGAAATACTAAACAATTATCATAGAATCAAAGCAGACATTAAGATCATTACAGATGAAAGTTAGTCTTAGACAACAGAAACTCGTGCGCAACCGCGTACGACTTTACCTCGACATTTACCCACCTGTCAAACAGCCAAACGGGAAACTATGGGCTTATGAAAACCTGCGACTGTACCTGCATAATGAACCTAAGACGGATCTGGAGCGGGTACACAACAAGGAAACAAAGCAATTAGCGGAAACGATTCGTGCACAACGGCAACTGGAAATTCAAAGTCAAGTACATGGCATAACCCCACACCAACTACGCCAGCAAAGTTTCAAGGTCTACTTTCGTAAGATAGCCAGGCGCGTTAAGGGTATGAGTCGCCACAATTGGGAAAGCAGCGTGCGTTACTTAGATCTTTTCCATGCCGATGATATCCGCTTTGTAGATATCGACCTTTCATTTTGTGAGGATTTCAAAGCCTTCTTATTGGACGAACCTCAATTGCGGGAAAGCCGGCGCGGCATCGGGCATAACAGTGCGCTGAGCTACTACAATAAATTCCGTAATGCGCTGAAAATGGCCTGGCGTGAAAAACTGATACCGGATGATTTTCATGACCTGAGTCCCGGACTGCGGGAAAAAGAAGCACCGGTCGAGTTCCTGACCATGGCGGACATTCGCCAATTATTACAAACGCCAACAGAGGATGAGTTGTCTAAACGAATGGTACTATTTGGCATTTTGACAGGTATGCGTTTCTGTGATATTCAATTATTGAACTGGGGAGAGGTGCGCGGCGAACCGGGACAATACTACCTGCAATTTATGCAACGCAAAACGACCAAACATCAGCATATGCCGATCAGTGACCAGTCGTTCGAACTACTAGGTGCACGGGAGAGTACTGAAGAACGTCCATTTAAAGGTATCTACTATTGCCGCGTCCGTACCTTTTTAAAGGAATGGCCGTTAGCGGCCGGTATTCATAAACACATTACCTTTTGTTGTTTGCGGCATACTTATGCCACCTTACAATTGAACAGCGGTACGGACATCTATACGGTTTCCAAAATGTTAGGTCATCGACATGTGAAAACGACGCAACGTTACACCCGCTTGTTGGATGACAAAAAAAGAGAAACAACAAAACGCATAGTTATCGATCTCTAGCTACGTGTAATACTTCAACGGGATAAATTGCTTAACGAGAATAACCATGTAGAGTTACAGTTGAAAACTATTCCAATTTTAATTATTTGCCAATCAAATAACTATCCTAACGATGAATCAATTAAAACTGACAACCTTGTTGGCCTTATTAAAATCACGTAGCTTTATCCACATTTCATGCAAATAAATATGAGTGTCAAAGCAATTAATAGATTGAAGGCCGTATTAGCAGAGCAAGGCAAAACAAATAAATGGCTTGCCGGAAAACTCGAAAAAAATGAGACAACAGTATCTCGTTGGTGTACGAATGAGGTTCAACCGAGTTTGGAAACGCTTTTACAAATCTCTGAGCTATTTAATATAGATATAAAACAACTGTTGGTGTCCAATAAATAATGAGTACTAAAAATAAAATTACACAATCCCAGCTCGAACAATACTTATCAAAAGCTGCTTGGATCTTAAAAGGTCCGGTAGACGCTTCTGATTTTAAGGTTTATATATTCCCGTTATTGTTTTTTAAGCGAATTTCTGACGTTTACGATGAAGAGTACAACAACGCGTTGGACGAATCTGATGGCGATGCAGAATATGCTACCCTTTCAGAGTTTCATCGATTTATTATACCTGAAGGTTGCCATTGGAATGATGTTAGGGAAACTACTTCCAGTGTGGGTTTAGCTATTGAGCAAGCTTTGCGAGGTATAGAAACGGCTAATCAGGAATATTTATATGGTATCTTCGGCGATGCCCAATGGAGTAATAAAAATAAGCTGAGCGATCGTTTATTAATTGACCTTATTGAACATTTTTCACAATATATTTTATCTAATTCCAATGTCGATCCGGACATATTGGGCAATGCTTACGAATACCTCATCAAGCACTTTGCAGATTTGACGAATAAAAAAGCCGGTGAATTTTATACCCCTCGCTCAGTAGTTCATCTATTGGGTTTAATTCTCGACCCAAAAGAAGGAGAATCAGTTTACGATCCGGCTTGCGGCACAGGAGGTATGCTTTTAGAATGTGTAGACCATCTGAAAGAAGTGAACAAAGATTATCGAACGCTTAAATTATTCGGACAGGAAAAAAACTTGACATCCAGCGCCATTGCCAGGATGAATATGTTTTTGCATGGCATTGAAGATTTTAAAATTGTAAGAGAAGATACATTAAAAAACCCTGTCTTTTTTGATTCGGATGGATTAAAGAAATTTGATTGTGTAATAGCTAATCCTCCTTTTTCATTAAAAGATTGGGGCGCTGAAAACTGGGCAGCTGATCCTTATGGAAGAAATATTGCTGGCGTTCCTCCTGCCGGAAATGGCGATATGGCTTGGGTGCAGCACATGATTTCCTCATTGAACGACCACGGCAGAATGACGGTTATTTTACCACATGGCGTATTGTTCCGTAAAGCGTCTGAACAAAAGATAAGGAAAGCCTTATTAGAAATGGATTTGCTGGAAGCGGTGATAGGCCTTGGTCCCAATATTTTTTATGGAACACAGTTAGCGGCTTGTGTCTTAGTATTTACAAGGCAAAAGTCGGCTAACAAAAAAAACAAGGTGCTATTTATTGACGGATCTAACCAGATTCGGGTGGGACGTGCCCAAAATTTTTTGGAGAGAGAACACGTAAACAAGCTTTATCAATGGTACGGTGATTTCAAAGACTTTGAAAATTACACAAAGGTTGTTGGAATAGAGCAAATTATAGAAAACGACTACAACCTTAATATTCCGCTTTATATTGAGAAAACTATCGAAGACAATTTACCATCGGTGGAAGAAGCAACGGCACAATTAAAGCTTGCTTGGGATGAAAGCCAGGAAGCTGAGCGTAAATTTAAAATGATATTAGCGAATTATCTGGATTAATGACACAACAACAATTAGAAAAATATCTCTGGGGTGCTGCCACCGCTTTGCGAGGAACTATTGATGCCGGAGATTATAAACAATACATATTTCCGCTGTTATTCTTCAAGCGCATATGCGATGTATACGATGAGGAGTTTCAAAAAGCATTGCAGGAGAGTGATGGTGATTTGGAGTATGCTGCTTTTGCTGAAAATCATCATTTTATAGTGCCTGAAAAAGCGAACTGGAATACCGTACGCGAAATCACCAATAACGTAGGTTTGGCGTTGCAAAATGCGATGCGGGAAATAGAAAAGGCTAATCCTGAAACATTGGATGGCATTTTTGGTGATGCAAGTTGGACCAATAAAAACCGTTTGTCCGACGCAACGTTGATCAATTTGATCGAGCATTTTTCTCAGCACAAACTCAATTTGGCAAATGTGCCCGATGATAAACTAGGTAACGCCTATGAATATCTGATCAAAGAATTTGCCGACGACAGTGGCCATACCGCAGCGGAATTTTACACCAATAGAACAGTAGTAAAGCTGATGACCAAAATAATGGACCCACAGCCCGGAGAATCAGTGTACGACCCTACTTGTGGTTCTGGCGGTTTACTCCTCAATTGTGCGTTACATCTTAAAGAAGAAGGCAAAGAGTATCGTAACCTTAAGTTGTTTGGGCAAGAAATAAATCTCATAACCTCGGCCATTGCACGGATGAATATGTTTATGCACGGCATTGAAGAATTCAAAATTGTACGAGGTGATACCTTGGCCGAGCCGGGATTGTTACAAAATGACCAATTAAAATCCTTTAACGTCATACTAGCCAATCCACCGTATTCTATTAAAAGCTGGGATAGAAAAGGTTTTGTAAATGATCCCTGGGGACGTAATTTGTGGGGAACACCGCCACAAGGTTGTGCCGATTATGCCTTTCAACAACACATTCAAAAGTCATTGGATAAAAATAATGGACGGTCTATCTCATTATGGCCGCACGGTATCTTGTTTAGAGACAGCGAGGCGGAGATGCGCCGGAAAATGATAGAAAGTGATGTGGTCGAAGCTGTGATCGGACTTGGCCCTAACTTGTTTTATAACTCACCAATGGAAGCCTGTTTGCTGATTACTAATAACAATAAGCCCAAAGAAAAAAAAGGGAAAATTTTGATAGTGAACGCAGTGAAAGAAGTAATAAATGAAAAAACAATGAGTTTTTTAACGGAAGATCATATCAATAAAATATTTAGTACTTATAAAGAATTTACAAGTGTAAGTAACTTTGCTAGTTTAGTAGATAAGGATTATGTTCTAAATACTAACCAGGGCAATCTTTCCATAAGTCTGTATGTGCGTCCGGATAATCTAGGAAACAAAGAAGCAGATATAAGTTTTCAAGACACATACCTGCAATGGCAGGAAATAAGCGCAACATTACAACAATCTATGAAAACATTATTTCAGCCTAATTAAATGCAAGATCTAAAAATTGATAAATCTAACTGGGAAAAGGTAACGTTAGCAGATATTGTGTTTGAACCTAAAGAAGTAGTTAAGGATATTGCTGCAAAAGGCTTTAAACACATTGTGGGTTTAGAACATATGGATTCTGATGACATTCATTTAAGGAGGTCATTTTCAGGTGAGGCAGATACTACATTTACAAAGGTATTTAGAAAAGGTGACGTGTTATTCGGAAGAAGACGGGCGTATTTAAAAAAAGCAGTCCAAGCTAATTTTGATGGCGTTTGTTCTGGTGATATCACAGTACTGAGAGCTAACAAAAACATAAAAGAAAGCTTGCTGCCTTTTATAATACATAACAAATTTTTCTTTGATTACGCGATTAAACACTCTGCGGGTGGATTATCTCCTCGAGTTAAATTTAAAGACCTAGCTAAATACGAATTTCTGTTACCTCCAAGAGCACAACAAGAGGAATTAGCTGAATTACTTTGGGCAATGGATGAACTAATTGAAAAGGATTTGGAAGTGTTGAAAAAGCTAGAGAATTATAGCTCAGAGTATATTGAGAATTTTTTTACAGATAGAAATCAAGAGTTAACGAAAGTTAAATTGAAAGATATTGCAGATATAAATAAATATTCGTTAACAAATAAAACCAATGATAATTATGAATTTTCATACATAGATTTATCCTCAATTCAACCTAGAAAACTTCTAAAGACCGAAAAGATTACTTATAAAAATAGTCCCTCAAGAGCAAGGAGAGTTGTCAAGGATGGCTCAATTCTCATTTCAACTGTTAGACCTTATCAGTTATGTAACGTGTACATCGAAACCAATGATTGTAATTACGTGGCATCCACTGGTACGGCTGTAATCAATTTAAATAACGATATAGATGCTAAACTTGTTTTTGAACAATTTTTTAAGAAAAGGTATGTTAAATTTATCGAGGATAGAATGACCGGAACTAATTATCCGGCCATCACTGGAAAAGATTTAGAAGATTTTGAAGTATTCATACCTAAAGATAAGAACAGCTCAACTAATTTTTCAATATTTTCAAATAACATCAATCGCTCTAAATCATTGATCCGATCTAAGCTAGAATCATCCAAAGTCTTACAAGAAACACTAATTAACCAGTTGTTTTGATGATTTCATAAATTCTAAACCTAAACATGAAATTTAACGAAAGCAATACCGTAGAAGCTTATGTAGTAGAACAACTCTCTGGTGTTCAACTGCAAACACAGCCTGTACTTCAAGAGCCACAAGTGCCATACGCCAAACCTTGGGTATATGTGGCTCCGCAAGATTTGAAACGCAGTATTAGCGAGATATTATTGGAGGACAAACTCAGCGGGGCTTTGCAGCGGTTAAATCCGGCGATAGCTGCCAATCCGGCCCTGGTCGATGAGGTAATTTATAAATTACGGGCCATCTTGCTTTCGGTAAATCAAATTGGGATGGTTCGAGCCAACCAGAGTTTTCAGAAATGGATGTGTGGCGATGAGTCGATGCCTTTTGGCGAAAACAATCAGCATATTCCAGTTCAATTAATTGATTTTGACAATCCCGCCAATAACGAATATATCATTACCAACCAGTTGAGGGTACATGCGCGGGAAACAAAGATCCCTGATATTGTATTATTTATCAATGGCATTCCCGTGGTTGTCGGAGAACTCAAGACCCCAATTCGTCCATCCGTTACTTGGTTAGATGGTGCTAACGAAATTGTGGAAGTGTATGAGAATGCCGTCCCGGGTTTGTTCGTTCCCAATATTTTAAGCTTTGCGACCGAGGGGAAAACTTTTGGATATGGCGGTATTCGTACACCGCTGCAATTTTGGGGGCCATGGCGAATGGATTTGGATGAAAGCGTGATCAAGTATCTCGGGCTGAATGACGTTGGTACAGAGATGAATGATTTGCTGAAACCTGAACGCTTGCTGGACATTCTCAAAAATTTCAGCCTTTTCAGTACCAATAAAAAGAAACAGCTTGTTAAAATATTACCTCGTTTTCAGCAGTATGAAGGAGCCAACAAGATTGTAGAAAGAGTGCTGCAAGGCGAAGTTAAAAAAGGATTGATCTGGCATTTTCAAGGTTCAGGAAAATCATTTTTGATGGTGTATGCAGCCCAGAAACTACGGAATACATCCGCGCTAAAAAGCCCAACGGTAATTATTTTAGTGGACCGTACTGATCTGGATACTCAAATTTCGGGGACGTTCAATGCCGCGGATATCGCCAATGTGGTAACTACGGACAGTATTGGGGAATTGCAAACCTTATTGGAGAGAGATACAAGGAAAATTATTGTATCGATGATTCATAAATTCAGGGATGCCAAACCGAATATGAACAGCCGTGACAATATCATTGTACTGGTAGATGAGGCTCACCGTACGCAGGAAGGCGATTTGGGCCGGCAAATGCGTGCAGCCTTACCCAATTCATTTTTATTCGGCTTGACCGGCACACCTGTAAATCGTGCTGACAAAAATACCTTTTGGGCTTTTGGCTCCGAAACTGACTCTGGCGGTTATTTATCACGTTATACCTTTCAGGATTCTATCAGAGACGGAGCAACACTGCCCTTGCATTTTGAGCCAAGGTTAATAGATGTGCATCTGAACAAGGAACTGATGGATGAGGCTTTTGAAACGCTGAAATCGGATGCTGAACTAACCGATGAAGACGCTGATTTACTCAACAAAAAATCGGCAAGAATGGCTGCGTTCCTTAAAGCCCCGGAAAGAGTTGCTAAAATAGTGGCCGATATTGCCAGACATTTCACTGAAAAAGTAGAACCACATGGTTTTAAAGCCATGATCGTCACGCCCGATCGCTACGCCTGTGTGCAATATAAACAAGAGCTGGATAAATATTTTTCAGAGGATGCCAGCAAAGTAGTGATATCCACCACTGCTAATGATCCCAAAGATTTTAAAGACAAGTGGGCAGTAGATAAATCGCAGCAGGAAAAAATTGTAGATATTTTTAATGATGCCAGCTCGCCATTAAAGTTCATCATCGTTACGGCAAAACTATTAACTGGATTTGATGCGCCTATTTTGCAGACCTTATATCTGGATAAGTCGATAAAAGACGTAACCTTGCTGCAGGCCATTTGCCGGACCAACAGGTTGTATCCCAATAAAAACTTTGGCCGTATTGTAGATTACTTCGGTATTTTCGACGATGCTGCTAAAGCTTTGCAGTTTGATGATAAAACTATGCAATCCATAGTAACTAATCTGAATGAGCTAAAAGATAAGCTACCCGGATTGATGCAAAATGCATTGGCGCATTTTGAAGGCATAGATAAAACAGTGGAAGGCTTTGAAGGATTGGAACTGGCGCAAAACGCCATCAAAACCGATGAACTAAAAGACGCATTTGCCAAAGACTTTAAGTTGTTGATGAAAGTGTGGGAGTCACTTTCGCCGGATAGAATTTTAGATCCCTATCAATTGGACTATCGTTGGCTTTCTCAAATATATGCCTCTGTAAAACCATCCTCAGATCATACCGGGAAATTGTTGTGGCTTACACTGGGTGCCGAAACCACGCGGTTGATGCACGCGCACATTACGGTAGGCGAAGTGCACGATCTGGAAGAATTTGTATTAGATGCAGATGCGATAGAGAGCATTTTCAAGAATCCAGACCCCAAAGAAGCCCGTAAAATCGAAGATATCCTTACTAAAAGATTTAAAAAGCATAGTGGCGATCCTGTGTTTAGAAAGTTGAGTGAACGCCTGGAAGACCTGCGAACTAAAGCCGAGCAGGGCTTAATAACGTCAATTGAGTTTGTAAAAGAACTTTGTAAACTGGCTAAAGATACTTTGCAAGCGGAAAAAGAATTAGAAGAAGAGATCATTTCTAAATCACCACAAGCTGCACTGACAGAACTTTTCACGGAATTGAAAACTGATGAAACGCCAGCTGTTGTAGAGCGTATTGTAAAAGATATTGATGATATTGTACGTTTAGTGCGTTTCCCCGGTTGGCAAACTACAGCGGCAGGTGAAAGAGAAGTACAAAAATCTTTACGAAAAGCTTTACTTAAATACCAGTTGCATAAAAACGAAATGTTATTTCAAAGGGCGTATGAGTATATAAAGGAATATTATTGATAATCATATGATCAAAATTGTTTATACACTTTTGAGATCCGATAATTGATATAGGATCAACTCATAGTGACAAATCTTGAGTAAATCAAAAGTAATCGAACAAGCCTTTTTTCTTAGAGTAAAATACACCAGTAAAGTGCTTGAACTGCCCGCGTCTTTCCAACGTTATGGGTACACTTACCGAATCTCTGTCTTTATCAATGACCAACCCTATGTTTTCGAACCTGATAAGGAAGGAAATTATCCCGTGTTAGGTAAAGGCGATGCAGCGACAAGTTTACTAAAGGCGATTGCTGACCGACTTAAACAACTTTCCATTAATTGACGGGCTGCCGATCGCGCCGAAACTGATTGGGTGTAACATTTGTCCGTTGCTTGAATAGCTTATTAAAAGATTGCGGATGTTCAAAACCTAATTGGTAAGCAATCTCTGCTACATTGAGGTCAGTTTGATTCAGCAATAATTTTGCTTTTTCGATCAGGGCCAGATGGATGTGTTGTTGCGTTGTCAGTCCGCTCATAGAGCGCAACATATCCGAAAGATAACGCTGCGAGACGTTTAAATACGCAGCGATATCCTGCGGAGACGGCAAACCATTCACCAATGTTTCGCCGTTATCCAGTTGATTATTTATCCATGCGTTCATTTTCGCGATGAGTTCGTGATGGGTCGGTGTTCTGGTTTGAAATTGTCGGTTGTAAAACCGGTTGCTATGATTAAACAGCAGTTCCAACTGGGCTACAAGCACATCATTGCTGAACTGATCTATCAAATTCTCTAACTCAAGAGCAATGGCCTCAAAGACAGTCTCTATTACTTGTTTTTCTTTCGCCGACAGAAACAAAGCCTCTGCAACAGTATAATCAAAGAATCCGTATCTTTTAATGCCTTGTGCTAAAGGATGATGTGCTAAAAGGTCCGGATGAAAATAGAGTGCATACCCTTCATAGTCGTTCGGGTCGCCACTCATTTGTACAAGTTGTCCCGGCCCCAGGAATGCCATGCCACCTTCTTTAAAATCATAACTTCCCGGGCCATATTTAACACTCCCCTGAAAAGTTCTTTTAAAGGTGATCTTGTAAAGATCCACCATGAACCATTTCCCGGCGTCAGACAAACTGACCCGTTGCCGGTCATAATTAACTAAGGCGATCAATGGATGCATTGGTGGCGCTAGTGCCAACCGGTGCATAAGATCACTTACCGTACTAAACTTCAGAACATCCATCTTCTTACGTACTGCTTTTACTGTTTAATAGTCAACTAGCCTTGAACAGTTGGCCGGATAACGATATCGCCGACATCAACATTGTCTGGCTGTTCAATGGCATACGCAATGGCATTGGCGACAGCCTCTGCCGGTAAGGCAATATCATCAGCCGTTTTTTGAAGTTGATCTCTGATCGCATCGTTCTTAATGTTACTTACAAACTCGGTAGCCACAAACCCAGGTGAAATACCGGTTACCCGCCAGCGGCCCTGCGACTCCTGCCTCAGCGCTTCGCTGATGGTACGCACCGCATTTTTCGTACCAGCGTAAACGCCCATCGTAGGAACGATAGCTATGCCCGCGGTAGATATAACATTAATAATATGGCCGGAGCCCTGGTTTTTAAAAATGGGTAAAGCTGCCGCGATTCCATATAATGTGCCTTTTACATTAACATCGATCATTTGTTCCCACCCGGCTACATCCAATTCTTCCATTTTTTGCAGTTGACTGATGCCAGCATTATTGATCATCACGTCAAGCCGGCCAAATCGTTCTAACGCAAGACCTGCTAAGTTAGCGAGATCGCTTTGCCTGGTCACATCGATTTCGGCATATACGGACTCTCCGCCATTTCCGTTGATCTGATCTACGATTTCTTTTAATTTTTCAGCCCTACGGGCACCAAGTATCACTTTAACGCCTTGCGCAGCAAGCAACTCAGCGGTAACTCTACCAATGCCACTGCTTGCCCCTGTGATGGCAACTACTTTGTTTGCTATTCCGTTTTTCATGCATCAAAGTTCGGCAGAGATCGGTTTTCGCCTGTAGCCGATTTGGTTAAAGATGTAGTCGTTTTAGCCCATTAATATTGAAATTGGTCAGTTTATAGGAGAAGATGGACTTCGAATGGGCAGCTTTCCAGTGATTAAAAACCACATAGATATAGTCGGTTCATTGTTAAGATAGCCGTTAAAGGTAAACTTGTAACGTCAATTGGCCAACCCCTAACGACCTCTTTATCAACAGACTTGAAATGATGGCTTTTGTTACTATAAAATGACCCATTGTCTACCAAGATGATAAAATGGCCACGGAACGGTTAACAATACTATCGCAAAAGAGATACTTATATAAACCAACCAGCATTTATATTTTTCCTTATCTGTAGCTTTTTCTGTAGCTTTCTTTTCACCTGACTTGCAACAAATAAAAGCTATCAGCATCCCGATCGGATGTATAAGCGTAAAAAATGCTTGCGGACGCCCGGCAACTTGATCAAGGTTCTTGTATAGATAATACGTAGTGATCGGGCTTAGCAAGAAATATAACACAAGGCCGATAAGCACTTGTATTCCAAAAATCACACGAAAACTAACAAATAGTCTTTCCATTTTTCGGCTAAACAAGAAATTCGTTATAAAGCCCCCGAAACTTAATACCCACGTCAGTGACATCAATATAATTGTTACCCATCGTAGCCAAGAATGCACAAATAAAACGAGTTGATAGATCATATAATTAAGTTTAAGTTAAACCAGTTACCGTCTCAATACTAGTCCGATTGGTTAACTTTGGCAAAAGTATTTCGTTAACGCTGTAACAATTTATATATCTGGTATAAACATTTATAAAGCACGGATTATGTTGGAAAGTACAAGCGACTGCTATATTGATAATGCCGGCCGGATTACCAGTAACGCTCCAAAGATTTACGGTCAGGATCGTTTTGCTGAAAATAAAATGCTCGGGCGGTTTGATATGGGCGATCTGTCTTATCAAGAGCTTTATGTCCCTGGTATACAAATTATATATGGCGACTGGCGGTTTAGAAATCTTGCAGCTACTGATGTCCAAAAGGAAGGTGAATTCGTAGAAATGCACTTTACACTTTCGGGAACCGGCGAGGTTTGTGATTCATTAAGCGGAAATGTCTACCATTTTCAAGAAAACAAACAAAGCCTTTTTTTTATTTCGTCTTTGTCCGGGCGGTCCCAGTTTCAAACGCCAGAATTTCGGTTTTTTGAGCTTAGATTATCACCTGAATACTTTCTCGAAATTTGTAAAAGGCAACTCTGCACATATAGCTTTATCTAAGCAAGTGATTCTTGGAAACTCCGCTGAACCGGTGTCTGAAGGGCGACCAATTAGCCCGTCAATGCACCAGTGTATCAATAATATCATCAATTGCCCTGTAGGCGAAAGTGTTAAACCGATTTATCTGAAAGCAAAATGCATGGAGTTAATTGCCTTACAATTGCACTCACTACAGGAAGCTCCTGCTAGCAGGTTAGTCTGCAAATCAACATTTGATCAGAGCCGGATAAACATGGCCCGCCTATATATGATCGAACACGTAGCAGAACCACCATCACTTAAAGAGCTTTCGAGAATTTGCGGCATAAATGAATTCAAACTCAAAAAAGGTTTTCAGGAAGTCTATCAAAACACAGTATTTGGCTATCTGTCAGAATATCGTTTATCAGAGGCTAAACGTCTTTTGGAAAGCAGAACTCATACTATAAAAGAAGTTTCTTTCCAGTTGGGCTATTCGTCTGTACAGCACTTTACTAAGGCCTTTAAATTAAAATATATGGTATCGCCGGGTAAATTATGATTGCCTGGAATGTTGTCATCGATCCTTTAAAATAAAAGTCCCCAAACACTCGCTGCCGGGGACTTTCAACCTAAACCTTATCACAATTAAACTGGCAAGTTGACCAGTTCAAGCTGGCAAGATAGCAAATCAGACTTTCATCTTAACGCCCTTGCGCGGCTTTTTTACAGGCACAGCCTCCTGTGTCTGCGCCTGCTTTTGATTAGTTTTAACTTCTGTTTTTAACTCCGGTTTCTTGTAGTCATCAAGTTTTTGTGGCTGTCCTTTGTAGTCAGTTAAATTGACTCTGTGATCAGCGGGGTTAGCCTCAAGAAATAATTTGACTTCTTTCCCATTTTTAATCGCAGTTACCTGGTGCCGATTACCTTTTTCTAATGACTTCATAAGTTTTTCCTTTGCGCCGGTATCGTTAATGCCAACAATGTTTAGCTTGTCAATCGCGCGTTGCGGCTTATAATTCCAGTTATCTGTGAATGGTCGAAGTTTGTAGTTACCACTATCGTTTTTTTGTTCTCTATCGAGGATGAGCCAAGCGTTATATTTCTCACCCTCCAGGTTTTCCAGTTGTTTATGTACCGCACGACCATCCATTAAATTATAGGCTTCCTTTGCGGTGATGCCGCTTCCCTTATTAATGTAAAATGTTTGCTGCATGTCCTTGTCTTGCAAGGCCGCCTCATACTTGTTAAAAAAGTACATATCACCTTTATCGCCCGCCTTGTAATGAAGCGTGAAGTCTACGGGTTGTTTATTGTATTCCAGCGTAGTGTTTAAGGTGAAGTTATCAGCCTTAGTTTTGATCTGTTTTTCAAGTTCAGCGTTTATGCCTTCGCCAAACCCAAGGTTTAACAATTGCTTTTGTAAGTAACCTAAATTCTGTGTGTTCATGATTTCCTTTGTTTAATTAACGATTGATTTTTAGCAGAACCGGGTATTCGTTCTGCAATTTGACTTTGATTTTTTTGACTTTTTTACTAAATAATTCTTTAGCCGCATTTATACCACCTGCCGCAGCTTGCGCGCCAATAGATTGGTCCATGCTCAGGATTTGCATGCTTTGCAAAGCTTGGTCGGCATTGGTTCCGGCTACACCGCTTAGTTCCGCCTCGGGGGCAGGTATACCGGGCATCCCGTCAAGACTGAATACGGTAAGGTCAACCGGTATGATTTGCTTTTCCAGACGGATATTATGGATAGTTAATAGCAATCGTTGGTTTGTGATCTGACAAGAGCCGTAAATTTCCTGGCCTTTAGCCAAGAACTGTTTTTTGATGGTAGCCGTGTCGGTTAATCTCAATTTGACGGTTGCCCCATCGGCAACCTTTTGCTTGCCGTCTATGATCGCTGAAATGGCACGAAATGGCTTGGCCGATTCTTTAGCCACACGTTTACTGACGATGGCTGATGTTGGATTTTGTATAGCTTGGATCTTATCAAGCATTTGATTGAGCTGCGCCATTTCGGGATCAGCCGCACTGCTACTATTGACGTTACGCATCATCTTTTTAAGCTGTTTAAGCTGATGCGGTTCCGGTCCATCATAGCCAATGGCTTGCTGCTGAATTTGCTGCGGTTGGTTAAGCTGTTGATTGAGTTGCGCCAGCTTTGCGTGTATTTTTTGCGCCTGGTCATCAGCGGTTGGGGCTGTTTCAATTGTACTATCGCCTTTACTCATACCAATGGACTGCAGAAAGGCCGGACTGATAGGGTCCTGGCTGGAATCCCGCTTGGCAGCCTCATAAACGGCCAGCTTGGTTTTCGCTTGATCCTGTTCTTTGAATTGCGCCTCGGGCAAGTCGATATCCAGCCCTTTAGTTTGCGTAATCGTTGTTTGTCCGGCTTTACCGCCGCCCAAAGCCCAAAAGGCCATGGTCAAGAATGGTAATACTAAGAGCGGTAGTACCAATAGAAACTTACGTTGCTTTTCCATATGATTATTTATTTGATGTAATTGAATCGGGTAATTCTCCTGATGATTTACCTATGTTTGTTGGCACATTTGTTTGGTAAACCTGCGCATCAAATTTGATGTAGCTAATGCTTAGCCATATAGCCAGGATAAACAGCAAGCAAAAGCTAACGTACCAGGTGGCTTGTGTTGTGTTGCTGCGGCTATTGAACCAGTCGCTGAAACGGTTGATTAATGCTTTCATGGCCTGTTGATGCTGGTGTCACGGTTAGTAATTGTTTCCCAACGCTCGATCAAAAAGCCGTGCGCGTTGTTATCTGATCGGGTTACGTTTCTTAAATATCCTTGGGTGACCAAAATTTTGTGTATGGTGGATGTGGAGCGGATCAGTTTTTCGGTGGCGAAGCACTTGAAATAATAGGGGTAACTGTCCATGTTCAGCCTGATGCTGTCCACCGTGATCTGCTGGCTGATATTGCCCGAGATCAGGTTGTTGTAATAGCTTTTCTCCCTTAGGTCATTGTATTGATTTCTTGCGCTTTCATCTGCCAGGTATAATGCTTTATTGATATTACCGTCAATCACCTTTTCGTCTGGATCAAGCGTAAAAAAATAATGATGGAACATTTTGATGTGATCACGGGCCTCAACAGGGATGTTATCCTTGCGATCAGCAGCGATGGCTTCCAACGCCTTACCGTTAGCCAGCACATAGATATGCGCAGATGCTTTTTGATAAGCGGCGAACGCGAAGTAAATAGCAGCGATGGAGATAATTGCGCTTGTCAGGATGACCAGGGCTACGATCCGTTTGTTTTGCTGAAAGGCGGTTTCGATATTTCTGAGATGTGTAAACATGAGCTTTATTTTTTAGAGTTTCCGTTTAGTTTTTCTGCCTGGACATCATTATTGCCTGCTGATCGGTAACCGTCGGTAATTAGTCCAGGGGCGTTTATTATATTTTGGGCGCCTTGCGATATTCGTTCACCGGCTGCGATTCCGGCAGCGTACGATGACAACTTTACCGAGCTAAGACTGATTGACGTAAGGTTAGTAACTTTGTTTAGCAAGCCGTTGCCTCCCCCAGGGTTGATGATATACCCCGCAACAGCAGGAACTGTGAAGTAACCGACAATGCCGATGAGTAGGAAGATCAGGTAAGCCGTATCTGTGCCGGAAAAAAAAGTGTCACCGGCATTCTGGACTTGCTGAATATCCATTTTAAGCATATTTTCTTGCACTTTGCCGATAATAGAGCCGAAGATGTTCGCAACTGGTAACCATAGAAATACATTAAGGTATTTTGCCAGCCAAGTAGTTAGTGTATGCTGAAAGCCATCATAGACAGACAGGCCAAAGACCAGCGGCCCGAGTATTGCCAGTACTACCAGGTAAAAGGTGCGGATGGTGTTGATACACAATGCAGCGGCAGCATAAACCACTTGCAATATTTCAGACATCCATTGTTTGACACTGTTGCGAAATTTATAACTGGCCTTGTCCATGGCGAATTTAACGTCATTGCCTAATCCGGAAAGCATACCTTCCTTATCACCGCTCGGGTCGTCAGGGTGAGTATATTTATACCATTTATCACGGTCGCCTTCGCCGTCATCACCAACATACATTTGCCAGGTGTCCGTTTTCTCAATTGCCGCTTTCTTTTGCGCTAAAAGCTTGGCGATCGCCGCATCAGAGTTCTTGACCATGCCACTTGTGGCAGCAACGGTTGGGTTCATAATGCCGTTAATCACGCCGATGACGGTCGGAAATAATAAAATCGCCATTCCAAGCGCAAATGGTCGCAGCAGTGGGTAAAAGTCAATTGCTTCAGCGCTGGCCAAATGGCGGTATATACGTGCAGCTATATACCAAAGGGCGCCGAAACCTGCGATGCCTCGTGCAACCCCGATCAATTGGCTGCACATTGGCAGCATTTCGGCGTATACGTTATTAAGTACGCCTTGCAGGCCGTTAATGTCGTTGGCCATTCCGTCTGCCAGCACAAATTGTGGCAAAGCTGTCCCTGTGATCGCCAATACGGCGATCATGATTATTTTCTTTTTCATGATGTTTGGGATTATTTTAGTCCGTAAAGCCGCTTCAGGGTTTCTGTCTCGTTGAGCGCCTTACTCCGTTGTAAACTGAGAATAACAGCTTTGCGGTTGAAGTAGCGCAGGAATTGCAGTTGGTCGGTGCTGCTGGTGAAGATGCGGTCGATAGCCCGCAGCCGGTCATCATCCGACATCCGTAACTTTCCGGCCGTTGTCACGTTAGCCAGGTCATCGATCTGGTCATTGCTTTGCTTCACCAGCTTGTCATACACATTGGAAATGTAGTTTAATTCCTGAATATTGAAAGTGCCGCTTTGGAGGAACAGCGATTTAAAACGTTTGTATTCACTTAGCAAGTCGCTTTGCTGCCCGATGATCTGGCCAACACGCGGATTGTTACGTACGGCAGGATTGACAGCCATCAGGCCGGTCAGGTAAACATTATGCAAATTGAAATTACCCTTGGAGAGATTTGAAATGGTACCATATCCTTGCTGATAGATTTGGTAGCCCTTTTTCATATCTGATAGTATCGCTTTAAACTGCGTCAATTTTTCCAGGTTGAGCAGCAATTGTTGCAGCTCATCGCTTTGCGCTTGTGCTTTGATCGTTATCACGAACAAAGCCATAATCAGGCTAATGATTTTCATACAATTGAGTTAAAAGGTTAGCATCTTTTTTTTCCAATGCCTTGTTACGGACATATAGTTTCACCTGAATGTTAAAGCTTGTTACAAACTTGTAATTATCTTCCATTGCCTTACATATAAGGGCGATTTGGCGTATTCGCTCTTCGTCGCTCATTTCGGCTTTGTTGTTAGTGATCACCGTTTCCAGATCATTCAAACGTGCGTCGCAATCGGTCAGCAGACTTTTAGTGACCTTGCCCAAATAGACTTGCTCTTTGGCAGTCAGGCCGTCTTGCCTTTTAATGGCTGTTGCCTGATGGATTATGTCTTGTTGCCAGCGCAGGATCTGTTTGACCTGCGGGTTGCTCTTGACCAGGGCGTTAACTGTTTTTAAATGCGTATAGTAGTTGCCGTGATACATGAATTCATCACCGATGTAACCACCAATATTGCCTAAACCGCCTTTTGCTATCTTGTAGCCTTTTGAAAGGTAGCCGCTGTACATTTGCAAGGCAGCAATTTGTTGCATAAGGTATTTCTTTTGCGTTTTCTTTTGGCTGAACCATTCTGCGAAGGTTTGCGCGCTTGCGCTGCCGCCTAATAGCAAAGCAAGTATTGTCAATTTAATGCAGGCCATAATAGTTTTTAATAGTTTGCATCTCATTCAAGTCCTTGCTGCGGTGCAGACTTAGGATCATGTTTTGATGATTATATTGTTTCAGATCACTATAGTTCTCATCCAGCCGGTCACCAGCCAGATTGATTGCTTCCAATCTTTGCTGATCGCTCATCTGCGTTTTGCCTGGGTTAATAACTAGCATGATCTGGTCAAGATTTTTGACGGCGGCATCAAGAATGCCCAGGTAAACTCGCTGCATTTGTATGATCTCATCAGGTTTAAAATGCCTATCCGATTGAAACAGCCTCCAGGCCCTTTGGTATTCGCCCACTAACGACACCTGCTTCATGGTGAGGTTTTTAATCCGTTGGTAATAAGCGATGGTGGATTTTACCTTCCAAAGTTCCTGGTAATAGTCATCATATAGCTTTTTTTGCTTTTCCGTCCAATTGGTGATCTCATCCAGCCTGAACTTTGATAGTTCATTCTCTATGGTTTTTTGCGCGTTTTGCAGCCAAAGAGTTTTGTTCTGCATACGCTGAACCTTCAGGTCGATTGCCTTGATGACCTTTTTGACTACAGTGGTAACCACCTGGTATTGCGCATTACTATAAGTGCTCACCAGGAGCAGTGCCGCGACGATCAGTAGTTTGATAGTTTTCATGGCAATTTGGTATAAGTGCTTTGACCTAAAATGATTTGAGCTCCGCTGAAATGCATTGCTGGCGCGTCCGCACTCTTTAGTAACCAGCTGTTGGCTTTGAATTGCTTTTCCTGCAATACACCATTCCTGATCTTTTGGTAACCGGAGTGATTAATGACCACGGAATCTTTGATGATCAACGTATCATCGACAATAGAATATTCGCCTTCAATGTGGCTGACATAGATTCCATCATGGGAAATTTTACCGCAGCCAGCTATCAGCAAGGCGGCGACGAGGAGGTGTTTGTTTTTCATGCGGCATTATTTTTTGATTGTTGTTCTTCCTGGACGATCACGGCGATGGCTTTGCGAATGTCGCCATACTTCTTCTTGTACGATTTTACTTTGGCCTTCTCAGCAGACTCAGTAGTGTAAGTCCAATATTCTTCACGGCTCACTTCCGTCCGGTAGACACGCGATAGCTGACCGTTGAGTGATATGAATACTTCTTTATACCTGAAGCGCTCATCATTTGCCCTGTTCATGCTCATGATCAGCGCTGTTTCCTTATCGGTGATGCCGAGCAGTTGCTGGATCTTCGGAAAATCGTTTTGGTACTTGCGCTGGTCAAGCAGTATTTTGCAATCGCTGTTGTTGATAATCGCTTGCTTAACCACTGGCGAGCTGATAATATCTTCAATATCCTGGGTGACCACTAGGGCTTCGCCGAAATACTTACGCACAGTTTTAAATAGATACTTGATGTATTCTGCCATGCCCTCACTGGCGATGGCTTTCCAGGCTTCCTCGATCAGGATCATTTTGCGCGTTTCCTTCGGCAATTTTCGCATTTTGGACACAAAGGTTTCCATGATAATGAGCGTAACCACTGGAAAGAGGATCGGATGGTCTTTAATGTTATCCAGCTCAAACACAATAAAACGACGGTGCAAAAGATCAAGGTTTTCCGTGGCGTTTAACAGGTAATCATATTCACCACCTTTGTAGTAAGGACGCAAAACGAACAGCAGGTTATCAATATCAAAGTGTTGGTCTTTGACCTTGCTTTGCTTCATCGTTTCATAGAAAGGGCCTTTCAGGAACTCGTAAAAGCTATCAAAGCAGGCAAAGCCGGTTAATTGCTCATAATAGTGAAACAAGGCATCCGATATGGCTATGTATTCGGAACGTTGCACGCCCTCGTCTTCCTTCTTCCAGAGTGCCAGGATCATGGCTTTGATACTTTGCCGCTTTTCAGTGTCCAGCGTGTCGCCTGCGCCAACATAGAACGGATTGAAACTGATGGGTTTTTCTTCCGAGTAAGTGAAGTAGTAGCCATCCACAAATTCGCAAAGTCCTTCATAACTATGGCCCACATCTACCAACACAATGTGCGCATCCTGTTCGTAATAACTACGCAGCAGGTGATTGGTGAAGAATGATTTACCGCTGCCTGATGGGCCTAAAATGAACTTATTTCGATTAGTGGTGATCCCGTTTTTCATCGGTTCGTCGGAAACGTCTACATGCAATGGCTTGCCGCTTAAGCGGTCGCCTAACCGAATGCCGCAAGGCGATATGGAACTGCGGTAGTTCGTTTCCAGGTTAAAAAAGCAGCAGGCCTGTTCGGCGAACGTATCAAATGTATCATTCATTGGAAAGGCACCGCTATTGCCCGGCAAACCGGCCCACCAGATCTGCGGCGCACCGTCTGTTTCCTGTTTAGGCTGGGCATCCAGCTGCGCCAAAGCGGAGCTGACCTTGTTTTTGACATTTTTGAGTTCGTCCTTATCATCTGTCCAGGCAAAGACGTTAAAATGTGCCTTAACGGGAAGCCGTTGCTGGCTGATCGCTTCATGCAGGAACTCCTGTGTGGCATCACGGCCAATTGCATTTTCGCGGGAGTATGCCGAGAGCGATTGCAAGCGCAGCTTTTTGGCTTCCAGTTTTTTCAGGGTTTTGGCACTGTCTTCAATAAATAGATACTGATTGTAAATGTGGTTACAGTTCAGTAGCGCACCAATCGGGCTGGCAAAGCCGGTGCTGAATTTCGTTTTGTCTGTGCTGTATTGGTCATAGGTAATGCGCGGCCCACAAAGCGCTGGTAAATTTGCAGCATCAGCCAGCGTATATAACTGGCAATGGTTGTCACCGATGCGGAGTTCGTCTTTTAGGTGGATGTCCTTCAAAGCAGGTTCATCGGCTGCGTTCAATAGGAAACAATACTGCTCTAAAATACCGGGAGCAACAAGTGTACCGGAGAGCTCATCATTATTTAAACGACGAAGCTTAACCAAGCCGCTGTCATCCAGAATCCGCTTAAACTGTCCAGCGCTGTCTAAAAAATCCCGAAACAGTTCGGTTGATGTACTTTCCTTTGGGGTGATGTGTTTGCGCAGCAAACTGCTTGTTGCGCTGGTCATAACTTTGAAGTCCTCAGGCCTTTTGGTCAACATGATAATACATCGATGTGCTAAATAAGGCCGCTCATTGAAAAAGCGCTCACTGGCGTGACTTAAAAAAGTTTTGTCCCCAAATACCGCTGAATATTTATCTTCAATAAACCAATCTTGTTTATGAAAAATGCTGTTACGGGGTAGTAACTTAATAGCCTTAACCCAGGTTTGGTGAAAGGCAAGGTATTCGTCGTTTGAAAGCGTGAAGAGTTCCGGAAGCATGATTTCAAATGCTACCGTCAGATCGCCTTGCGCTGAAAGCAGCGTATCATGTTCAACTTTATATATCGGAAAAATTTGTTCAGGCCTTTTCATAAAATAATCTCCTCGTAATAAATTTCAGATATGTGGGTAAATACTTTTTAGCGTTGCGCTTCATCAGGCCGTATTCGCCGAATTTATGGCTGAGCTCGAATACTTTATAAAAGAGTGCACTGCCCAGACCGCCTATGATCAGAATACATAAGTAAATCGCTAATCCGATTAGATATAGAATGGCGAACAGTACCAGCAGTGTTACAAGGCCACCGCCTAAGTAGCCGATGTACTGTGCTTTTAAACCCTTAAACTCTATTGGCTTATTAATGCCTTTATTGATCGTAAACATATTGACTGCTTTAAACGCCAAAAAATGATTTTAGAACAGTGGCCACAACGACCAGGAAAATACAGCTGCCAAACCAGCTCGAGGCAACTTTACCGGTGTCGTGCTCACCGTCGTTCCATTTCTTGTACACTTTGATGGCACCTACAAGGCCTATAATAGCGCCTATCGCATACATCAGGTTCGTGCCTGTGTCAAAATAACTCTTCACCTGATTTGTGGCTTCGTTAATACCGGCGTTGCCGTCTTGCGCACTTGCTGTGATACTGATCAGTAGCAATGCAGCTATCAATTTTATTTGCTTTTTCATGATTTTGGGAATTAATGAATTGATGGCCACTCTGTCTCTGTTACTGTAAAAGGTAAGCGACTTTGAGCGAACGATTTGATTTGCTTGGCAACAGATGGTAAGTCCATTTCATCGAAACAGGCCTCGTATTTGTCGATCAGTAATTTGAGCATAGACAGAAATTCTATTTTGTCCGGCACGTCTTCGTATGCTGTAATTAGTGTTTCTGCCTCTGCTATTAGATCATCACCAGGCCCTTTAGGAACCGTCTGATCGCTAACTTCATCAGGTATTTCAGATTCGCTAAATAGCAGCGTTTGAGCATCGACGGTACTGGTAGCATCGTCGTGTTTAACCTGACCCATTACAGATGGCGTTACACTGGCCACTGGGGGTGTTGTTGCGTTGGTCTGCGGTTTTATCTTGAGCAGGGTCAATAGTTCCGCACGGTAATAAGTTATGCTTATATAGGCATACCAGGCGAAGCTGAGGAGGATAACGGCAGTCAGATATTGCTGCCAGGAGATTGTGTCCAACATAGTGTTTCAATTAATCCCGTGACACCATGTCGACGGGCAAAACAAAAGTCAGGACACATTTAAGTATTATATGCCAAGGTATTACACATGTGGTGTGTTATTCCCTAATTGAAAGACCGGTAAATACTTAATTGGATTGGAAAAAAAAGATCAAGAATAGCACAAGAAGATTCAATTTATCATTTATTAGCCTTATAAGTCCATCTTTCAACTTATTGAGAAAAACGGGAATATCTTTTTTTCTTTGGCTGATATCTATAAATTTTCGATAGTACTCTTTCAATTCTAGTTGGAAAATAAATTCAAATATCCCCACCAACTCGCTGATATCAATGTTGCCATTATTGATAGCTCCTGAAGATTTCAGTGAATAGATAAGTTCAACTGCATCATTGAGGCCAGCAGTCCAAACCGGATGATTAAATGGAAAATACTTTTGCTCATCAGTTATGAGCGCAACTTCTCCATTAGCCTTGGCAAGTTCCAAAGTATAATATTCAAGTAACCGTTCGTTTGCTATGATCTTCGATAATTTATAATCATGGCTGGTTGAATACTGCTCATCCTCTTCAAAATCTTCTAATTCCAGATGCACATCAAATCCACCGCGGGTAAAGTATTCAATATCCTGATGCGTCGAACCTGATCGGTAGTATTGATAGAAAGATAGGTTATGATCGAAAAAGCTTTTTATTTCAGTCAGGTGAATATTAATGTAGAGTTTTAGTGCCTCACCTCCGCCCGGTGGCAACTTCATGTGATAATTATAGATATTAATATAGTAGATATATTTACTGTAAAACTTAGGCTTGACTTGCTTAAAAAAATGAATTTCTTCTTCGGGATCTTTAAAGTCATAACTGCTTATATAATTTTTGAGCTTTGACATCGCCTTTTTGCATATCCGAATAGACTGCCTGTACTGATCAATGATCGTTTCGTTATTAATTTTTGCTTCAGATAACTGATTTTCAAGCGCATCAAAAAAGCGTTCACTAAAAGACTTCATGAGTAAGGTATAGGAATAGGTGCAACAACTTACCTCAATGGTAAATCAGTGCAATTGTGTTATTGAATCTTGTTTAATTCTTTGCCGGAGTGGCGGGATGATTGCCGGCCTGCAGCCGTGCGGACAAGACATTGAACTGAGACCAAAGGTACTGGTATACCCATAAGACAGAACAAGCAAGCCCGCACAGCGGCAGGCATTGCACTTGTTCCCGTCTTTTAAAATTACCAGTTTTATGATCTCGGGAAGCGTAGTGACGCAATCAAAATATCTATATATAACTACAGTTTTCCTGTTTCGTTTGTATATCTAAATAGCAAATATAGATAAAAGGTATTGACTAAGCTCTTAGCTTAATGCTATAATATTATCGAAAGAGTCGATCTGCTTAAATAGGTTCGATGCTTCATTGATTATGATTTTTTAATTAACAAGTGATTTAAGGGGTATCAAACAGCTGTAATTATTTTATAACTCATTTAGCTTAAACATGCTTTAATGGATATTTACAAGCATATTTTCCATTTAAGATTTTGCTTAATTTTCTGTTCATCAGCTGCTTGCTTAGCGGGCTCAAATGGTCTAAATAAAGCTTGCCTCCTAAATGATCATATTCGTGTTGTATCATCCTGGCTGTCATTCCGTTGAATATTGCATTTTTTGATACGAAATTTTCGTCTTGATATTCTATGGCAATTTGCCACGGCCTTTTAACCGAGCCAACCAAACCGGGAATGCTTAAACATCCTTCATCATCTGACCAGTACCGGTCCGGAAAATAGGTTATATGTGGATTGATGAACAGTTCTTTTACGCCTTGGTCACCATCAAAATATGTGGCTTTATCTTCAGCAGTCATTCCATCATAAGTAGGCTTGCTATCAATGACAAAAAGGTTGATAGGATTATTCACTTGAGGTGCAGCAAGTCCACAACCTGTTGCATTATACATGGTGTCCCACATATTAGCTATCAGTTCAGTGAGTCCTGGATAATCAGGATGAACGTCCACACTTTCTTGACGCAGAACAGGGGAACCATAAGCCATAATAGGTAGTATCATAAGTATTATTTTATACAAATTTCTATGTCTCTATAATGGTGTTATGGTAAAAATTAGACATAAATTATCCATATAAGACATATTATTTCCAGTAACTTTGTGTTATGCCAATAGAATTATTTCGTCATATCTTAAAACAGTCACATTTAGGTGGGGTGACTAATAGTCTTGGCAAGGCTTACAAGTCGCTATTTATCGAGAATTTTTACAGGATAACTGGTAAGGATTTTAACAAAAACAGATTGGCTTTTAATGATGGTACGCCAACAATTGCATTCTTTTATAATTCAGATAGTTATATTCAAGTTTCACAAAAGAATCGTTCTTATAAGATCTATTCAGCCTGGCTTACTAGTCAATATCTGGAGGAAGTGTATTTTGATAAATTAGATGAGACAGACAGTTTGCTGATCGTAAGATTTAATCCAGTTTTATTTTACCAGGCTTTTGGAATATCTCCAGGCTCTTTAAGGAAGCAACCGGTTTGGAGCCTCTCAGCATCCTTGGGCCTTCGAGGAGAACAACTATTGACACTCTTGGAAGGGAAATCTTCAATCAACCAAAAGTTGCAAGCTATTGAGGATTATATGCAGAGACTTAACACTATCAAGATACCGAATAAGATTTTAGAGGAAGTGCTGGATGCAGTAATTTTATGCAAAGGACAAGTAAGCGTCAATAACCTATCTAAAAAGATAAAGGTTAATTATAAGTGGTTAGAAAGAAATTTTAACAACTACATAGGGTTAACACCTAAAGAATATATCAGGCTGCAAAGATTCATGCACGCTTATCTCGATTTAAATAATTCTCATGATGGCAATAGCTTATTCGCAACAGCCATTCAACATGGATATTATGATACGAGCCACCTGCAAAAAGAATTAAAGCTTTTTACAGGTAAGCAGCAAATTGATTTGTAGTTGAATGATATGTTACTTTTTTGTTCGCTTCGATTCAATAGCATCCCATAGGTCTAAGTTATGTTCTTTGACGTAATCAACTGATTTAATACCGTTCTTTCCAGGGCTTAGTAAGAGCGTGTGATGTTCTCCTTTTACGCTTGATTTCCACTCTGGCAGACCACTTACATTAGGATTTGCATTACGTGCGAAAGCTGAAAAGTATCTGATTATATTATCCGATAAGTTGGTCTGTTCTTTATTTAATAATTCATCAGAAGGGAAAGCATAAACAACGTCCGCACCGTGGAATGCTCCTTTTTTACCTGCTTCAATTCCAAAAGCTTTAGCAAGTATCTGCGGTGGGGCGGGATCGTTAAACTCATACTGATACACACGGGCTAACGGTGCTATTTTAGCAACAGCAACATGTGATGGCCATACCCAAACACGGTCGGTCACTATTGCGCTCCAGGCCATTCCAAAGCTTTGATAACGTTTCGAGGAATAACGTTCTTTAACTTTAGTTGCATCATCATCAAAAGCCATTTTAAGTCGCTTGTCAAATTCTTTTTCGTCTAAAGGCTCACTTGCTTTTCCGAGTTCCTCATCGTGCGTGTTACCAATGATAATCGGTATCCTATTAAATTTACCCTTCATAATAGCTTTTACAGGACTTTGTGGCAGCAGAGCACCACCGTAGGCTGGTACGATCATGGCTTGGTGAATGGGCATAAGCTTTTTAGCAGGCAAATTCCTCAGGCAGGCTAATGGATCAGCTGCCTTTTCGCAGCCTAACTTAGTCGTCGAAACCATAAAACTCCCATACTGCTCGTTCTCTTGTTGAGATATATAAACAGAAGGCACCGCCAGGCCATCTACCATTGTTCCGAACGGCGCGCTCATCATGGGTGAACCGCTTTGTATAATTGCTTTATGTATGAGCCCTTTGACCAGCGGAGAGGTAAGTAATGCACCTGTGCTGTACGCACCGGACGACTGCCCCATTAGTGTAACATTACGGGGGTTGCCACCGAAGGCACTAATATTGTCGTGAACCCATTTCAAAGCTGCCAACTGGTCTTGAAGCGCAAAGCTCCCTGAGCCATCTAGTCCGGGATAGCCGAAATAACCGAACACGCCTAACCGGTAGTTGATCGTAACGACCACCACATCTCCCAGCACCGCCAGGCGTCTTCCATCCATTTCCGCGCCGGCCCCACTGTGGAAGCCGCCACCATGTAACTCGACAATAACCGGCCTTAAAGACATACGGTTTGCGCTGGCAGGTTTGGTAATGTTTAAGTATAAACAATCCTCGCTACCAACGATTTTGGAACCAGGTCCGGCCGCCAGTTGCATGCACTTAGGTGCAGGCTTAACAGTTTCCTTGATGCCTGACCAATTATCAATGGGTTGCGGACTCTTCCATCTAAGTTCACCTACGGGTGGTTTGGCGTATGGGATTCCTTGAAAGATCGTATAATTATTAGTAGAGACGCCTCGTACCATGCCGTTTATTGTCTCGACCTCAGGATTGTTATCATTCATCGTATTGGAAGTACAGCTTATTGAAAAAAGGATCAACATACACAGTCCGAAAATCTGTCTTGTGCTTTTATCACAACTTGGTGTTTGAACTTTCGAAATAATTTTCATTTGATAATTGGTTTAAATCAGTTGATATCCTAGGACTAACATTGCCCGGCTTGATACAAAAGTATTCGCAGCGAATATGCTGCTAGAATCTGTTGAACCAACGTAGCGATTGCTGGTACCAACGGTTTGTTAACACTGATTTCACATTACATGTGGCGAAATGAGTGATGCTATATTAATCCGTTGTTGTTTTTAGCAGTTATCATTTTAGAACTGCTTTTCGTTCAGGTAATATGCCTTTTGGTTCAAAATCATAAACCTAGAGTAAGGTTGATAATATCTTTGAGGTTATTGCTCAGCCAATACTTCAGTTTATAACTATTTGAAATTGAATATTTTATAAACCTGTTATACTATTACCAATAAAAAAGGTACCCACAATGGATGGTTATTTTCGATTAATGATGTTTTGGCGCCGGTACAGGATAATCCTGATCACCTATAGTGTATTTGCATTATTGATCTTTTACGCTGCATGGCTTGAAGGCCCCAAAACGGTTTATCAGCGATATGGTAACAAAAGTGAATGGATACCAGGTATCGTTTTCGGAATTTTTAAAGTAAGCGTCATATATTATATTCTGATCTATCAGATCGCATTGCCTTTCGTCCGATTAAATAATTGGAAGACATTACTTTTTAAGTTGGTGTGTTTTTTTACTGCGCTGACCTTACTGGAATATATAATGGAATTTCGCATGGGTGATCCAACGATCGCCCGAAGAATGAATACCTCTCTACAGGAATTTATCATATGGGAGATAGCCATTGCCTGCTTTATGATTCTTTTTACTATAGCCATTGCAGTATATATAGAGCTAACACAGAAAAAAGCAAGGGAGTCTGAATTAGAAAAACAAAAACTCAGTGCAGAACTTGCCGCAATAAGATATCAAATAAACCCGCACTTTTTGTTTAATTCCTTGAGTTTGATCTTTACTAAATCTGTAAAAGAAAACATGGAGGTGGCTAATGCGGTAGCCCTACTTTCAGAGGTAATGCGATATGCCCTGGAACCCGAAGAGGATGGGCAAGGGAAAGCGACCTTATCGAAAGAAATTGAACATATGAACAATGTCATCGCCATGAACCAAATGCGCTACAATAACGCATTAAGGATTGAAAGCTTGATAGATGTTGACAATTACTTGGCCCGAATACCACGTTTAATGCTGATCACGTTAGTTGAAAATGCCTTTAAGCACGGTGATCTTAATGACTCTGATAACCCATTGGATATTAAGTTATCGCTGAAGCAAGGGGGATTTAAATTCTACATTGGCAACCGCATTAAACCAGGCTTTAAGGAACTTTCCAGCGGTATTGGCTTGGATAATATCAGACATAGGCTGGCGCTGCTTTATGGGAGCAATCAGTCATTTGATATCAGGCAGGATGACCGTTTTTTTATTGCCGAAATTAAAATTGATCTCTAATATGTTGACCTGTATTATAATAGACGACGAAGAGCACGCAATAGAACTGTTGCGTCTACACATCGAACAAACACCATTTTTAGAGTTGTTGTATACAACAACCTCCCCGGTTAAAGGGCTAGAATTTGCTTTGCGGGAAAAGGTAGACCTTGTCTTATTGGATGTGCAAATGCCTGGTATAACAGGAATTGAATTCATTAAGTTGCTCAAAGGCAAGTGTAAAGTGATCCTGACAACCGCCTATAAGGAATATGCCTTGGACGGTTTTGATAATGAGGTAGTCGATTATTTATTGAAGCCGATACTTTATCCACGCTTTTTACAGGCAGCCAATCGCGCATTAGCGGTATGCGGTCGCAACGTAAACCCGATAAACGATTATCTATTGGTAAAGACCGAATTGAAAGGAAAAATGATCAAGATCGATATAGATGATATAATTTATATCGAAGGCCTGAAACAGTATGTAAGTATTTATACTCAACAGGAACAACGCAAGATCGCGTTGTTGAACATTAAAGATCTTGACCAGCGCTTACCTAAAAATCAATTTTTGCGTGTACACAAATCGTTCATTGTGTCAGTTCGCCATATAGCGATGATTCAAGGTAATATGGTCTATCTGACAACTAAAGAATCGATCCCTATTGGTCACACCTATAAAGAAGCTTTTACAGCTTTTATGAAAGATAAGATCATGTCTTAAATAATATTTTTTAAACACAACAAGTAGTCATATGAAATATATTACATTGCAAGTAATAGGGATGATAATGATGGCTGTCGGCGCAGCAATATTCATTAAAAGTATGTTCAATCCCACAGACCATAACTTCCTGGTTTATGTAACTGATAACTTTTGGACAAGACAGGTGATCTGTGCAAGTCTGGCCATTATTGGTGTATTGGTGACAAAATGGGCATCTAAAAAACGAGAAGAAAAGTAATCACTAAGAGAGATTGCTTGAAAAATCTAGGTTTTATTCAATTGGTTCATTAATTCCGACAGTTCGTTCAAAGTTTTCATTCATCAACAAGGCGGAATGCAGTTTTGTAGAATGAAAAAGATTAGAAATCAGTGCTTTAATAGGTCAATTGACTTATTAAAGTTAATGCCTGGAAAATGCCTGAATAGGCAATGGCTAAACTTGAACACAGTTGTATTATTTATCAGTTTGATATTGCCAACCTTGCCGGCGATGTCTCAGCAAAAGCAATATTTCCCAAACGCAGTAAACGTACCAACGGGACTAATGGCTATTACAAAGCCTGATTCTATCGTCATCATCGATGTAACGACCAATCGTAAATTTTACAGTTTGGAATCACCCGGACAAAGTGCAAAATATATTGCATTCAATAGCTCCGGGACTTCTTTGATATGTGGCGATGAAAATGGAAGAACGATCCTTTATACGATCAGCAGAGAAAAAAGCGCTAAAGCATTCGAATTGCCGGTAAAAACCGTTGCTGCTGTGTTCGACAGAACTGGTAATAGGTTATACGTTGTGCACTCAAAGACTTGGGTCAGCGCTAAACTTAGCTTGGTGGAGTTACCACGTTGGAAGATATTGAAGACAATTAGTGTTCCTTCAAATTTAAACGCAATTGACTTAAACGCAGACGGATCAACACTGGCTTATACCATCGGGCAAAATATCGTTGAAATTGACCCCGGAAATTTAAAAACCATACGATCACATTGGGAACGATCAACTCAGCAACTGCTGGTTTACCATCCATTTGATGTCAAGCAAAGCGCTACCACAACAGGTCAAAACGTAATTCAGATCCGGGACCTGACCGGCGACTCCGTAATTGTCGAGATTTACGGTCATCAAAAAAAGATCAAGGCGCTTTCATATAATAGTGACGGCAGTTCAATTTATAGTTTAGATGAATCCGGCGAACTGAACGGCTGGTCATTGGCAGATCGACAAAGGGTTGTTAAGCAATCCGACGTGCGTGACGCACCCTATTGGGACAAAAGCGGAACCTTAAAGATCTGGCAGAATGATAGATCAGATAACCAACAGTCCCAGACAGCTAAAGCGGTTGATTCAGTTGAGCACTGTTGCTTTGTCCCGGCGTTTACGCTGCCGTTCGAATTGATTCCGCAACCTGTTTTGACCTATACCCCTGAAACTGGTTTTATGATCGGTCTGAACGTCACTTTGCTTAAGAATGACCTGGCTGCACCCGCGGGAGCGCCATATCGCCCATCCATGTATAGTTTATCAACCGCCTATGGTTTTGGTGGCAAACAATGGCGCAATAGCTTCTCCATCAACAACTATTCGCCTAAAGGCTGGCATGTCGTTGCGCAGATCCAATATAATCGCCATGACAAAAATTATTATTTTGGTATAGGTCCGAATGTCAGCCGTAAAAACAGGGAATCCTATGTAAACAACAACCTGACGTTCAGCGGTAGCGTAGCTCATTTTTTATCCAAAAGTTGGAGCTTTGGCCTCAAGTATGAACTTAGCAACTACACGGCTGCAAAATTCGATAACAGTGAGGTGGTGTTACCATTTGGCACGGCGGGAGGTTTCCTGACCGGTTTGGGCCCAACTATACAATATGATAACAGGAACGATATCTTATTTCCAACGAAAGGAAGTTTCATGGAACTGAACTTTCTAAAATATGGCTTATTAAAGACGGGTAGATATGCCTATAATGAAGTCCAATTCGATTACAGAAAGTATTTCAGTATTGGTGGCAGTAATGGCACCACTGGTTTTGCACTGCAAGCTTATGCTGATGCAGTATGGGGTGGCAATGTACCATTTTACAAATTGCCATATTTTACCTTTGATAGAAGCTTTAGAGGCATGTGGCGAAACCTGTACATTAATCAGCAGGTAGCGACAGTTCAGGCGGAATTCCGCTCGCTATTTGACAAGGCCAACCCGCGTTTAGGCTATGTATTATTTGCAAGTGCCGCAGACGGTACCGCTAATTTTTTCAAAGGTTACAAAGCAGATATCAAATTTGCCTTTGGCGGTGGACTGCGTTCACAACTGTTACCAAAAAAACGCATCTATGCCCGTATTGATTACAGTTTTTCCAACAAAGGAGATTACGGTATCTTCGGGGGTATCGGCACAGCATTTTGAAGATAATATGGATACCCAGGTAGATCAACTATACAAACCTAAAATGAAAGCGACCGCACACTTCATTTACTCATTTCTTTGTCTCATGATTCACTTGACCACGTCGGTATGTGGTCAGGTGAAACTGACTGTTAATGCCCAATATGATCCGGTCAGCATTAATGGCACACGGTGGCTTTATTATGAACTGTTGATCAGTAACCGGGGAACAGCACCAGTTAATATATTAAACTTCAAAGTCAAAGGCAAAAACGGGCAAACTATTGTCGATCTTTCCGGTGGTGATCTTCAAGCAAGACTTAAAACAAAGTTGTTAAACAATAAGTTAGCGCCAGGAACAGGTACCTTTGTGTATATGGAAGTTCCTGAAATGGGACGAGATCTTAACCCGCTAAACAATATCCTGACCTATATACCGGATGGCGATCATACTGTTCAAACAGTGTCCGTTTCAACCCAACTTATCAATAAACAACCGCTTTTAATTGGTAGCCCTCTATCGGGTGACAACTGGGCTGCTATTTACGATCCGGCTTGGGAAAGAGGGCATCGCCGGGTGTTTTTTACAGTCGATGGAACGTATAGAATACCCGGACGCTTTGCAATAGACTTTATTAAGCTGGATTCTTCGGGTCGTTTCGCAAAAGGCAGTCAGGATTCGATCAAAAACTGGTATGGCTATGGGGCTGATGTGCTGGCAGTAGAAAATGGGATAATAGCCGCAACTGTAGATACTTTTAAAGAAAGTCAAACACTTTCTGCTCATCCCGCATATGATAGCAGCCGCGCGACAGGCAATTATATTGCTATAAAAATAGCGCCCAATATATTTGCATTTTATGAGCACTTAAAGCCAGGCAGTATCAGCGTAAAGGTTGGTAATCGGGTTAAGGCAGGTCAGGTGATTGCCTCAATTGGCTTCACGGGGCAGTCTACCGGCCCTCATTTACATTTCCATTTGGCAGATCGTAACTCGCCGTTAGGCGCAGAAGGTATACCATATGGATTTAAAAAATTTGTTAAGATAGGCACCTATCAAAACTTTGAAGACTTTGGAAAAAAACGCTGGAGCCCGTTACCCCATACATCTAATAATGTCGGCATCGGGCTTCCAGCATCAAATTCAATCCTTAGCTTTTGAGGCATTAGCAGTTAACCTTCATCATAACAGTTAAATTTAACTATCGCATTATAAAGGAATACGAAAGTTTGCCTCTATGATTGATGCAAACTTTCATGCCTATATAATGATAAGATACGCTAGCTTATTGATTTTCCGATGTGGGAGATGTGATCCACCAGGTATTGCCGAATGGGTCCACAACACCTGATGAACGACCGAATGGTTGCGTTTCAGGTTCTAAAATGGATCGGCTACCATTCGCTATTGCCAGTTGATGAAGCTCATCACAACTGGATACGTTTATAAACATACCTGCATTTTGTACCGGGTACTCATTAGTGCTTTCCGCAAACATGAGTTTGCTGTTTCCTATCAATACCTCGCAATGCATGATCGTCTGGTCGTCCCTTAACGTTCTGATATTTTCCGTCGCACTAAATACCGCAGAGACAAAAGAGGCAAATGCCGCTGCATCTTTTAAAATTAAGTAGGGCACAATGGTTTGATCGGCCGAAGAATGTGTGTTTTCCATGTTTTTTTTTCTTCAAAATTATCACCCATCTTCTTTACTAAATTGTAAAAACAAGACATATTACCACTCACGGAATTGTGTACCTTCTGCTTTTCCTGAAAAATAAGCTTTTGGGTGGTAGCCGGTAAAGGCTTTCACATCATGTATAAAATGCGATTGATCGTAATACCCGCAATCCAGGGCGATTTGAGTAAGCGTTTGATGGCTGCTATAGCGCTCTAATGCATCGTGTAATCGAGCGATCTTAGAATAGAATTTAGGACTGAATCCGGCATAGTGTTTAAACTTTCTGTCGAACTGACGCATAGACAAGTTAGCTTGATTCGCCAGGCTGCTCACGGTGTGAAGTTGATTGGAGTGAATGACCTGCTGAATCGAAGCGAGGATATTTTCATCTTTTCGCTGTACAGTGTTTAGTCGCGCACTAAGATAATGACTCAGTATCTCGGCTCGCTTAGCGTGATTGTCTGCCAGCACGATCTGTTCCTCCAGGCGCTTGGCATCGGAAGCGGAAAGAAAGCCGTCTAATTCAACAGAAAGGTTACTGCCTTCTTGGGCCGAAAAATTAAATAACATGGGTACTGCATAAGGGTACAGGTAAGCGCCGAATACGACAAAGTCTTCTGATGTAATGAACCTGGTGTACCGGAAACTTTGAAAATGCATACCCGAACGCCAGCCTTTTTGGACACTTGTATCCAGTAAGTCATCGAAAAGGCCTTTCACGTGAAAAACGATTTCAGAGCAGCCATCCGCTATTGAGCGGTAAACGTAATTTTGTTCACCTGGCGCCAGGGTATACTCCAGCGCCCAAAAATAGCGAACAAAGGATCTTAAGTGTGCCGGTGGCGCGATCGTAACATAATTCATGGGCGCTTAACTAATGAGTTCGCTTCGTTTTTCGTCATATACAGTAACGTCTAGTTGTGTGATGCAGGATAGTTTTACTAGATGAATAAATTTAAGCTTTTATTGGCATAAAGCATTATTTATGCTTAGGCGCAGTCCTGGCTTTTTCATTTTTGATCCAGGTATCCATGTATCGTTCAAGTACAGTTAAAGGCATGTCCCCTTGGCTCAATAAGGCGTCATGAAATCTAATAAGTTTGAATTGTTTGCCAAGCCGGGCTTTGCATTTCTCTCGGATACGGATCATTTCCAACTCACCGACCTTGTAAGATAAGGCCTGACCGGGCATCGCCATGTATCTTTCCGTTGCACTGGTCGCATCAGCTAAACTGATAGATTGATTGGCAAGCATGTAATCGATCACCTGTTCCTTGCTCATTTTGCCTGCATGTAGGCCAACGTCTGCTACAAGTCTGATTGCTCTCAACAATTCATTATTCAACGCACCCATTTCCTGATAAGGATCGGTGTAACACCCTAACTGCTTCCCGAGTGATTCGGTATAAAGTCCCCAGCCTTCGGTAAATGCACTGAACGATATTTGACGTCTGAAAGCCGGAAGTGAAATGTTTTCTTGCTGAAGCGAAATCTGATAATGGTGTCCTGGGATAGCTTCATGTATGAATGTCGCCTCCAGTCCCAGTGTTACAATATTGATCTTGGTAGCGTCAGGAACTGGTACGTAAAAGATTCCCGGACGTGAGCCATCAAGTGAACCGATAGCGTATGATGGCCCGTTTTGCGAAGCTTCACGAAAGGCTTCAACCCGCCGGATCTCAAATTTACTTTTGGGAAATAAGCTAAAAAGCTCGGAAAGATGCGGCTTAACAGTTTGGTAAACATTACGGTAAGCTTGCAGCACTTCTTCAGCATTCTTAAAAGGCATGAAGCGTGGGTCCGTTTTCAGGAATTGGTTGAAATCTTGCATAGAACCTTTAAAGCCGGTCTTGCTTTTGATCGCCTCCATTTGCAATTTGATTCGTGTGACTTCTTTTAGACCCAGATCATATATCTCATCAGGTGTCTTGTTCGTGGTGGTGAACAGTTGGATATAGTAGCGATACATTGCTGATCCACCTGGAATGCCCGACAGACCTGCAGAATCAGTAGCCGCGGGCAGGTATTCATTCTTTAGGAATAGCGCCATGCGGTGATAGGCAGGCAACAAAACCATAGTGAGCGCTTTGCTTAGCTTACGCTGAACCTGTTTACGCGTTTCCCCACTAATAGCTGAGGGTATGCGGTTTAACGGGCCGAAAAATACGTTTGCAGAAGTATCATTCTTTCCAAGATCTTCCATTTGTGGGATCATTCGGTTTACGAGGATCTTGGGCAATACAACACCCGAGGCCATACCTTTTCTCATGTTGGCTATCGCCGTATCTGCCCATAATTGAAACGCATTTATCCGTTTGATCCAATTTTCATAATCTTTCAGATTGCGAAACGGTTGCGCCGATTGTCCTGAACCTAATTGTCCGATCAAAAGTGGTATTGACGAGAACTGGTTTACGGGCAGATATTCCAGGTGATGATTGGCGGCATCCATATCGGTTTGCAATATCTGTTTGAGCACATCGTAAGAGATCTGATCAGCAATACTCAGGCGATCTCTTTTTATGCTTTGTAGCCGGCGTAGATATTTCTTGTCAACATTGACTGATGTTTTAATGAACGCTTGTGAGATGTCATTGGCTAATTCGCCATCATATCGATGGTCACCCGAAAAAGTTGCGTTGATCGGATGTAATTTGAGATTGTCCTCCTGGTATTCTTTGAAAATACCCTTTAGTTTTATTGGATCTGACTGAGCGAAGGCCGCCATTGCCGACCCCCAATAAGTTAGTACGAGGCTAAAAATAAGCTGCGCTACTTTGATGCTTATAGTTGATTGATTTCGCATATGTGTTAATTCTAAAGTGTTATTTCCATCCAAATCGAACAGCCAAAGTGGCCGGAATTACCTAACGGTGAAGCCAGATAATTAAATCCCTTCTTTTCGTAAAATGCCAAGCCCGTAAGAAGCTCTGGAAGCGTTTCCAGATAGATATGGGTATAACCTGCAGATCGCGCGAAGTCACATGCTTTATCAAATAGTGCGGCTCCGATACCACTGCCCCGAACGTTAGGTGCAACATAAAACTTCACGAGTTCACAGTATCCGGCAGGCAAACCATCCGTTGGATAAATACCGCAACCACCAATGATCACCTTGTTTCGTTCAGCCACCCGATAGCCTGAACCGGGTTCTGTAAATGTTTGACTTAGGTTTTTTAGGCTATCATCGTAAAATGCCGTACCTGGTTTGTTGGCTTGATAAGAGGCTAAAACGTCTTTGATCAAGCTACAAATTGCAGCATTATCGGAATGCAGTATTGGCCGGATCACATAGTCGACTTCCATTCGCTGTTGATTTTAAGCAAATGTAAAATGTCGTAATTTTTAAAAATTGTATGGATTTAACAGTCGGTTAAAAACCTCGGTAGGTTTTCGGAAGCGTACCGGTGGTATTCAGAAAAGTGCGGGTAAAATGTGCCTGGTCATAAAAACCACACATATAAGCGACCTCTGTCAAAGAATATTTCTTATTTCTGATCAGGGTAAATGAACGTTCAATTTTAAGCTTGCGCAAATATTCCCCGAACGTACAGTGAAATGCAACGGTAAACAGCCGCGATAAAGTTACCGGATGAATACCCATTTGTGCGGCGAGATCAACAAGGGTGATGGGATCGTTCCATTGGTCGTTTAAAATACTATTGATCCTATTCATCCAATCTTTTCCGGGATGACGCGTTTCTTGCTTATGGCTTATCAATTCTACACAGGCTTGCTCAATTGCTAGAGGTGTACTGGCATCGTCTAGTTTAAACTCATTAAGAATTTTGATAAGGCCGCCTGTATTCAGCATCTCGTATGGATCGAACATCAGCCTTTCCTTAGGACTTTCCAATTGGTGGTGCTCAAAAAATGATTGCTCAAGTTCAATATTGATGATCCTTGTTCCCGGCTTGTAGGCTACATTTCGATGCGGTATACCCGGATAATAATATAACCCTTTCCCTGGCAATTGATGATCAGCAGAGCGTGGTCGCTCTTCAATACTTCCACCACTTAGTATATGAGAGAAATGAGGATTCTGATGAAAGTGCCATTCTGAGCACATCCCTGCCTCAAAAACAGTCTCGCTGACGATGATGCCACCGGATACAAGTTCTTTTGTCTTGTTTCCAACATACTGCCCTTTGGCTAATGATTTAGGCGACTTTTCCATCACTTAATATATGTAAATATAGCCAGAATCATGTTCATATCAGAGTCTTCAATGATTTTTGAGTACTGAGTTACACCATTCATCATAGAGCTTAAGCTTACCTGGATGGTTATCTTAGTGGGTTAAACTCTTAAACTAGCGTGTACGGCTTGCAGCTATTTAATAGTTCATCTAATGCTGTCAGAATTTCGGTTAAGTCTAGTATCTCATCACGGAAAACCAGTGTGTTGTTAAAAGAGTTATAACCTCTGTGCGTATGGGTAGGGATGTGACCAAAGAGGCCGCTGTTCAAGTAGGGGTTCATAGCCTGGTCAGTATATACACCTTGAGAATTGACCTGAAAGTATTCTTCGACACGTTCATCATAGTGCTCGAAATGGTTACGGAATGTTCGGTTGGAAAGTGGGTTATCCGGCTTGACCTGGAGCAGTTTTCTTAATTCTTCGCCACGGGTTTTATATCTCTGATTAGGCCAGAGGATCTTTGACACATTTCCGGCTGCAACAAGAATTGACTGGATGGAGCACCAGGTTTCAATATTGTCAAATACGTCGTGTGTTGCGTGTAACCGTTCAGCGGCCCGTTTGGCGATTTTTGTTTGTAGAACGATCTCTCCGATTGGGACCATTTGCTGAAGGCCATTCATATAATTTGATTTTATGGTTATAAGACCTAATATAACCATTTTTCATGGCGTTGCCTGCGGCCGGGCACTTTGCTATTTCTGCTGCGCAGAATGCCGCGCCGATCCCTAACGCGCGCGCTTAATTTTCATTAGAATTCAAAATAAGCGCTCAATTGGCGCGAGAGCATCGTTATTCAGGCAATAGCCCTGAATTATGCTGCACTCGCGAAACTGCTGCTAACGGCTTTTTAAGCTACCGCTATTCCCAAAAGAAGGAGAAAAAGGAAAACAAGTTGGGCACTGTTGCTGGTGACCGCTGATAGTTTACAAAAGACTACGGCATAAACGGCTGCCTCCCCAAAGGGGCCCCTCCAATTATTCCGTTTCCTTTTGTCCCGGTGTCGTGCCCGCTGCTTTGCTTTCTTTTTCTCCTTTTTCTTTTGGAAAAAGCTTTTACGGGAAAGGGGCGAAAGGGAAAGGCAAGTAACAAAATTTATTAACGCTTTAATTTTTAGCAACATGAAAACCGCAGAAAAAAATGCAAAACCAGTGCAAACCGCAAACGCAGCAGCAAACAACAATGCACCACGTACCGAGAACCGCCCGAACATCCCCGGCAAAAACAAAGACGATGAAAAGCCCAATGATCAAAAACCTGCCGAGGCTGCGAAAGCCGAAGCTGCACCCGCTGCCGAAGCTAAGGCCGGTGGTACCCCTGCAATGGATAACCAACCCGCAAACGCTGCACCCGAACACAAAGAGCAGCAGGTAATGCAGGGAGAACCCAAAGGGCAGGTAAAATATTTCCTGCCTGCACAGAATTTGGAGCAGACCCTAAAAACTGTGGGTAACCTGCACCGTTTGACCATTCAGCGTTTGGCGCTTATTAGCCGTATCAAAACGCTGGAAGATTTTGAAATTAAACTGGAAGAGGAAAACGACCAGTTAGAAAATAATCCTTATCAGGGCTGCAAACTGACTATTAAGGATGATAAAGGCCGTGAGTTTACCACCAATACGCCAAATCTTATCCGTATGGTTGCGCAATACATCTTTGATGCCTGCCACGAGAAACTGGCCGATATTGAGGCAAATATAGTGTTTCCAAAGGCTTAACGAATTAATGCCCCTGCTTGTGTGGGGGCATTTTTAATGGTTTCACCAAAAACAGGAATTAAGATCTACGAGCAATTTATAGAACTGACCAACCAAATATTTTGGGATGGTTACGCCGAGCAAATGGCAAGCGAAAACCCCGCAAGGTTTCAGCAGGAATTGAACGAGTTTTTTAATACTTATCAATAGCAAAGGGATGGAAGACAGGATTTATTTACTGATTAAATGTACCGTCAAAACCAATTGCAAAAACATTCACGATGCGATTGCCGAGTTTCAAAATGGTACGACCATCCAGTTAAGCAGCACCAAAAATGTACAGGTGCTGAAATCAGAGATTGTAAAAATGAATACGAGAACCAAAAAGAATTAACATCATGGCACATCAAATAAATTTCAACGGAAAAACAGGCAAGCACAGCTTTATGAGCGTTAAGGAAAAAGCCTGGCACAACCTCGGGCAGGTCATTGACCATTACCCAACGAGCGCCGAGGCTATAGAATGTGCAGGGCTGGACTACATTGTAGAAAAGCGCCCTTTGTTTACCTATGATACCGAAAACTATTTAAAGGATAGTGATGCCGATATTATCGTTCCTGAAATTGAAGTTCCGAATTATTTCGCAACTGTTCGCGCTGACAAAGAACAGGTTTTGGGAGTGGTTGGCAATGACTACGAAGTCATACAAAACCGTGATGCGTTCAGTTTTTTTGACGCTATCGTCGGCGGTGGCGATGGTATTCTGTACGAAACTTGCGGGGCATTGGGAAACGGTGAGCGCATATTTATTACGGCAAAGTTGCCGGGTTATATCCGTGTGGGTAATGACGACCTGATAGAAAAATACTTGTTCTTAACCACCTCGCATGATGGTTACGGCAGTATTACCGCAGCATTTACGCCGACCCGCATCGTTTGCAATAATACATTGCATGCAGCTTTAGGTAATATGACCAACAGCGTTAAGATACGCCATACCCAAAGCGCACAGGAGCGTTTAAAACAGGCACATCAAGTAATGGGCATATCCAACATCATGAGCAACCAGTTAGACGATATTTTCAACCGTTGGGCGCATGTACGCATTAGCGATGAACAAATATTGAAGTTGGTGCAACAGGCCATGGCACCGAGCAAAGAAGTGTTGCAAAAGGTGTTGGATGGTGAGAACATGGACGAGTTTTCTAGCCAGTTCCTAAACACGGTGGAGAAAGTTTGCGAATACGCGTTCAGCCATCATTCGCAGCAGACCGACACCACACGGGGAACGCTGTTTGGTGCTTACAACGCTATCAGTGGCTATATGCAAAATGTTAAATCCTACAAAAGTGAAGAGGCCAAACTAAAATCCATTCTGTTTGGCAATGGCTTTAACAAAACGCAAACCGCATTTCAGCTTTGCAAAGAGTTTGACCGAACAGGCGAAACACTCATGCAACTCAATTAATCAAAGGGGCGCAAGCCCCTTTAAATTTCTACACGATGGAAACGGAAACCACCACCGCAAAATTAACCATCGGCTACGAGTTTGATTTTTGGCTAACCATACGAAAGCGGAACGGTAAGCTTTTTAACAATCACCACATTATCGGTTTAGGCTTAGATTTTAACCTGGCTTTGTGGGATGTTTACCACACACTTAAAAAACGCAAATCGCGGATTGAAGCCATCAATAAAGCAAGGCCTTTACGCATTGCTTTTGCTTTTGGCGCAGACCACCAGCCAGTAAAAACCAGCCTTGCCGAACATCCGCCTTTGATGCCGGAGAACCTAGAAACTGAATTATTAAAACTACCAAAGCTTTAAGATCATGCCCGCGTTAATTGCATATACCACCCGAATGAACATTTACGCCGTGCTGCTTTTACTGGCAGGCTTGATTATTCTTTACCTCATAGGCAGGCGCAGGTTTTACCGCCGTAATGTTGCAGGTTTGCAGCACTTAAACATTATCATTCTGCCATAGGCACCACCATTATAGAAAGGCTTGGCCAATGGTTGGGCAGAGTATTAGTGGTAGCTGCCATTTTATTATACCTGCTAAAGTGATTGATTGAAATTGGCCGGCGGCTTCGCATACGCGAAGCCCTTACGCCCCCTGTTTACATGCTGATTATTTTAGCGGTGTAAACAGGGGGCGCTATTTTTAATCCGAATCTAAACTCGTATGTTAAAAAGACCTATACAAGTACAAGTTCATGATAACCTTTTAGAAGTATATGTTCTTCTGTAATCCTGAGGTGAAAACTTATTTAATTATTTTTTAACTTTGAAAGATAACCTTTTACTTATAATGCCTACTATCACAAATAATTACATATTTAAATATAAAGAGCAACTAAATAAACTTTCTTGCAACTGCCCTGATTTAAAATTATTCAAACCGGTTAATCGTATTTCTTATAGATTCTCAAAAGCTGATTTAGCTCATCAGAATAATCACGTTCCCCCTATTTTGATACGTAATGCTCCGAATAATGCTTCTTGTCAGATTATTTGCAGCAACTATGCTCTATCTTTCTTTTCGACCGTTGAACAAGCCGAACAACGATTTCTATCTATTTTAGCTAAAGTTCCAATGTTTAAAAACTCGGTTGGCGAGTTTATAACGGAATGCAGAATCGTAGAATCAGATGGTGTAGCATGTCAGCCGGGAAGAGACGGTCATTTTGAATTGCACGAATTTGAAAACACGAGTTTCGCAAACAGATATACAATCGTAAAACAAATACCTATTAATATTTAAGGCTATGATCAATATAGAAGGTATAGAAATAGATAAACCGCCATTCCAGTTAGAATGGATAGGCGACTTATTGTTTTTTGATTGGTCATTGATAGGTGTTTATAAGAATTCAGATGGCAGTCCATTTATCAAAGCCTGGTTAGACAATGATGAGATTTTAAATCGCTATGTGATCTTTGAAGTAAAGTTAGATTTACTAGAAAAATACATTTTTGGCAAATTACCTTATAGTGTTTTGATCTCTAATCCAGTTAAGGATCTGATGTTCTGCGTCGAGTTTGACAGCATTGACAATATCCATTCTTGCAAAATCATTGCGGTTAATAACTTTCCAAAGTCTTATTTACCTGAAAATGATGTTTGCTTTGACGAACATGAAGCCTCTGAGTTAAATCGTATTATTGACTCGTTCAAACTAAAGAACATCGTGTTATTTAATAAAGATTACGCATTCGACATTCTTCAGGAATCCAAGAACACAGGCACAGAATTAATAAATTTACATCTAGCGTCCAAGAACAACAAAGTTGGTTATGGCAAAATCCAAAGCCAGGTATTGGGCCAAGCACTTGTAAACTATCATAAGATTGCAGAAGCTACTGTAGTTAATTTATTTGACCGCAGTAATAAAACGGTGGCACCGACTACTGCGAAATCTCGTTGGCAAAAAGGGGAACTTGAAAAAGTAAAGCAGTTAGCTGTAACCGAATACTTGTATGACAAAGCAGCATCATTTAGTGTTTTCTTAAAACCTTTGAAACCAGTTATTTACGACAACACTGGCAAAACCACTTCTGAAACTATTACAGAGACTATTTTTAATTTATTTGAAGCAGGTACTGATTTATCTAAATTAAATGACTCCATGTACTCTCAGTCAATGTTAACTGCATTTTCTGGTTTCTTGAAGTCAATAAAAGAAAACGATGTAAGTATCACTGTTCAGTATGCAAACCCTTTTAAAGGTAATGCGCGTAAGAAGCGTTTTGACTCATATCATGCGGAGATAATAATGAAAAACTTATCTGCGTTGGATATTTCTGCACCTATTAAAAGTCGTTATAAAGGTACATTTACCGCGTTAGATAGGATACGTTACACGTTTGATTTCTTGACGGAAGACAATAAAAAAATTCAAGGAAAATTTGACAAACAAATCATTGAATCAGTACCACGACTCAATCTGCAAAAAGATTATCTCGTCACAATAGAGACTGTCCTTGAAATGAAATCTGGTAGAAAAGATCCTATTGAAAGACATACAATAATTTCCTGCGTTCAAATCAAAGAAGATCGATGAGTCAAACTGAAATCACAGATCAAGTTATTAAAGTAATTGCTCAGGAAATTGATAGCAGAAATAATCGACCTGCTAAGCTTTCAATTGTTTCTGTTGATGATGCCTCGGAAAGTCCTCATTATTTCGAAATTGTAGCTTTTGACCAAATAGACAAAGGCAAAAACATCTTTTTCGCTATTGATGGAAGCCACAGCAGTCAGGAGTTTTATAATGGGCTATCCATAGGGGTATACGCGGCTGGATATATTGGTTATTATGGAGGTAAACAACTGCAGCTCAACCCAGAAAATGATTCTATTTCGTTAGGGAAAAGTTATTATCCAAAAAATATTTTAATCACGAACGAACAGCATGCTCATGCTGTTTACGATGAGATGCTGGCGCTTTCACCAGTTAAAAGCTTTATGGATTTCCTCGGGGTATCTCCAGATGAAATATTCAGTTTTGACAGGGAAATAATAGTCTCATCGCTTTCCAAATTACTCAGTTTTTGTCAGGAGGTACTCGAGTGGTCATTAGTATACGAAATCGCCAATCTAAGCATCGTCACGCCCGGCGATATTATTTTGAGGGATAGTCCGTTGAGATCCAATAATCTTAAACAAACTTACTTGGTCAAACTTGCGGCGTTCCTTACAGCAAAAGGAATTCATTTAGTTGCTGTAACCAAAAACTCCCCTGTTAAATTGGAACTAGCTTCCACTTTCAAAAAGATAGACAATTATCTTCAAGACGTATATAAACATACTTATCCTTTTAGCAATGCTGAACCTCAATGGCAAAAATTGTGCTGCTGGTTTGAAATTGGCGATGATATTTTGTTATCTGCCTATCCTGAAGCCAAACAAAAAAAAGCTATCAAAGCCGGGGAAATCCCGACAGTGAATTTGACGAGCATGTATGCAAGGAAGACTTTAACAGGGGGCCGTGGAATGGGAATCTTCTTTGCTGCCAGACTTGATTACGTTGAAAAACTTCAAAATTACGATTGGGTTGTAGTAGACCTAAATATTTTCGATGTTATCCCAGAGATAGAAAACGGAAAATCAGAACGAAATATCGGTTTAATAAATAAGATTTTTTATGAGCTAACGCGTTTAACCCAAGAACATTACATTTTGGGTTATCCTTACCCGTTAGTAGAAGTTCATAGCTTTGTTACAATTAAAGATCAATTTAAAGGCGAATTGATGAACCGTGTTAAATATGCATTATATCACGATCAAAGAATGGATCACGTAGATATAGAAAATTTATTTTTAGACCTAAACGACAGATTTTAAATGGGAGATAAAAGACAAGACTTCGGTGTATTATATGGTCAACGTACAACAGATGATGCGTTGTTGATTTATTCGTCCTACGAAGATAGCAAAGCAAGTCCGCAGACGGGTGATTTTATTGTGCTTACACCGAGAACTGAAGATGGACGGAAATTTTTAGCCAGAGTAGAAGCTGAAGTCTATGACGAAGACCCGATTTTCAGATCACAAGATAAAACGCTTGTAGCCGTTCATTATGCACGTATAGCTGAACGTGAATTGTCTGAGCGCGATAAACAGAAAATGTTCAGTTATACGTACAAGGTGAAAATCCTAGGTACTTATACGGAAAATGGAGAGGATTTTACCACTGCTGTACGAAAACTTCCTACCGTTTCTTACCATGCCCGCCATTTAACGCCAAAGGAGTTTGAGGATATTCTTAATAGAGCAAATAAAGACGGGATAGAGATTGGCAAATTGTGTATTGGCATGGACATTATGTTTAAAGAGGATAAAAAGCGGTGGATTCTATTTGATATTAATAAGTTAAAAGAAAAACGAACCATGATATTTGCCCAATCAGGATTTGGAAAGACCAACTTGATGAAAGCAATGCTCTATTACATGATAGCCGATAATACTTATGGGAAATTGATTTTCGACTTAAACGGTGAATACTGCTTTAAAGGAACCAGAAATTATGGTCTAGCCGATATAGATGAAAAATTTATCAAAGAAAATTTAGTGTTGTATTCGGACAAGAAACTTTCTGCTAACTACAATCAGAAATGTGTAATTGGTGGTAAAGTAAGAATAAATATGCCAACTCACTTAACAATAGGTGACATACTGAATTTTGGAACTGGGTTCTCTGAAGTGATGAAATCCTTTTTGTTATATCTTGACGCTTCAGCCACGCAGAATTTTATAAAGAACATCGACGACTATGTCAAGAATCCGCAAAAGTTACATAAAGATTTTTCTGACTTCTTTGGAGACATGAAAAAAGACAAAAATGGTAATGAAGTAGAAGATGTTAGCGCAAAAAAAACCGTGTTGGCGATTCGGAAACGGATTAGTAGGCTTATCGATGAAGGCGCAGGGTTACATGATGCTAATTCTAAGCTTGTGGAAGATGTGTTTGAAGCGTTAAAAAAAGGCAAAACCGTAGTAATTGATCTGTCTTTGAAAGACAATATGGATTCGAGTATTATCTCTACTATTTTAGTTAGAAAACTCTTTGAAAACAATAAAGAGCATTTAACTTCACAGGATGATGATAAGATTATTAATACCGTCATTTGTGTCGAAGAAGCCCAAAACGTACTTTCAGAGGAGTTTGTAAGATCAAACGCTAATCCATTTGTTAGAGTAGCCAAAGAGGGCAGAAAGTTCAGTTTGGGTTTAATCGGAATTACACAGCGCCCCTCGGCGATATCTGATGAAATCAGAACTCAAGCTGAAAACTTTTTCACTTTTCATCTAGGTAATACGGACGATATACGAGCACTAGTTAGATCCAATATTAATTTTGATGGTGTAATTTCGAAATTCATCCAAACAGAGACAATTAGAGGTAATGCATATATGGTGTCGGCTGATCAGTCTTTCGCGCTACCGCTTAAGGTTGTGAATTTTGATAAATTAGTTCATAAAAAGGTATACAAAGCACACCAATTCCCTAAAGAATTGACAGATATAATATGGAAATCTTGAAACTACCCGTTGAAACATCTGACCCTATAAATGATGTGACATTGGAGGATCAGGTAATTAAAAGTATTTGTCGAGATCTGGAACGTCTTAACTGGAAAATAAAGTTACCTAAAAAAAAAGATGAATATCCTACCCTTGTGCCACCAGAGGTTTACACAAAGGAGGTGATTCAAAAAGCTATGTCTTACAAAAGACTGGAAATAATCGAAAAAAATAAAACTTGGATAGACAAACATCTTGCCCTGGCCCGTAAAAATCTCGCCGACGGGACTGATGTGTTAAATTCAAGCGTCGAGCCAGTTATCGAAATTTGCACAACCGAAAAGCAGCATGATCTTTTTCGCATTTTCCGATATTTTTGGTCGTCACCGTATAGTGAGTATGTAGGCCGTCGGATCAAATTAATCATAAGAGACAACGGGCTTCCGTCGCGACCGGTCATTGGTATTGCTGCACTGGGTAGTCCAATTATTCACATTCCAGAACGAGATGAGTGGATAGGTTGGGATATAAAGACACGGACTAAAAATCTAATTTATACAATGGACGCCTATGTGATAGGCGCGTTGCCGCCATATAATTATCTGCTTGGCGGAAAACTAATGTCTTTACTACTGGCGTCTAAAGAGGTGCGAGAGATTTACGAAGCGAAATATAAAAATCAAATAACCTTTAAGGAGAAAAGAGTCGCTAATAATCTTGCAGGTTTATTTACCACAAGTTTGTATGGTAGAAGTTCTCAATATAACCGTTTGAAATTTGATAACGATTTAATTTATAAAGTTATCGGTCAGACTAAAGGTTATGGAACACTGCATTTGAGTGAACAAACTATTCAGTTGATGATTGAGATGTTGCGCTCTAAAGGGATTATCATAAGTCATAAATTCGGTGACGGCCCCAGTTGGGTAATGCGTGTGATACGTGCTGCGGGAGAGTTTCTAAACTTTGATGGTGATTTTCTTTTGAAACATAGTTTTAAAAGAAACATCTACTTTGTTCCACATGCGAAGAATTACAAGGAATTTTTAACGGGCCAAACAGACGAAATACAGTATTTTAATCGAAGCCTAGTTGAGATTACTTGCTTTTGGCAAGACCGTTGGTTAAATAATCGCCGAAACAACACTGATGTTATTTCTGACGTGTTGTCATTCAAAGCCAAAGATTTCTCGATTTAACAACTTACTTCTTATTAAACAGCCGATACAGATTATAAAAGGCGAATAAACCGATTGCCAAAGCAAAGAGTGTGTGACATAGCAATTCTAAATCAAAAGTCCCCTTTATGTCTGACTTGTCGGTAACAAGTTTTGAATACCCGACACTGATCGCTGCTAAAACTGTGTACAACGCAAAATAGAAAGAACGACGTTTGTTTTTACTGATCTCAAAAGGAAGTTGAATATCATTTGGTAATGGTCCACTGGTAGCGGCACTAGGATCAGTGTTCAGCGATTCGAAATTCAAGTAACTATAACCTTCTTTAGAAGCAATTGCTTGAGTGAACAGGCTGTATGTGCGATTATCGCGTCGAGCACCAACATCAAATAAGCGTGGTGCATTTATTTTTAAAGCATCTTTATCTTCTGTTGAGATACTCAATTTCTGCGAATTTTCAGATGCAGTTGGCGAGGTGTCGAAAAAAGCAATATCCAATAAATATTGACTTTCATCCTCAAGTTGGTAATAAGAACTGAACTGTTTAGCCGAATACACCGGCTCCTCCTTCTTTTTATGTTGGTCGTCAAATAGTTCAAGTTTATAAAAAAGCTGATTAACAAATTCACTCTTTATCGCAGTCAGTCGATCATGCCAAGAGGTTGATGGCGTATTAGTGACATCAATTTCCAACACCCATTTTTGTGGGGGCTGGTCATTCGTATTGACAAAAGTGAAATTACAGTTTACAAACCCTTTAAGTTTTAGATAAACATGAATTAGACCAGTGTCTGTCTTTTCATCGATAGCAATTATTTGTGCTTCACGCAGAGGTACGTTCGTTATAGTGCGTTGTGCTATTGGAGTGTTTAATTTATTGCCATGAGCAAAAAAAATGGTAACATCCGTCCCTATCTTTTTTTTGAAATCAGCAAGCGGCACACTAAAATGCTCTACACCATATCGAAAGTGGATGACAAAGCCCTCTTGAAGACCCATAATCCTAAAAATGTCCTTTTTATAAAGGGCAGCGGCATCGGAGCTAAAGAGAGCGATTCTTTTCATTTCAATTACATACTAAGGTAAGGATTTTGTTTAATTATCGTCTGATTAAGTTGGTTTAATTATCGAATGCGTCTAATAGTTCTTGTTGAAAAAAGGTTAACAATTCAGATAATATTGAATTTATGATTGAATCTTCCATATCTAATAAAGCATGACTCATTTCAGCTAAAGAAGCAGCAGTATATTTTACAGGGTCTAAAAATCCATGATCACTTGGGCCTAAAAAAAAAAATGTTGCTCTTGCTCCCGTAGACCTAAACGGTCCCTAATACCGGAAACGCCCGCATGTACATTTTCATTGGCCCAACCGTAGACCGCTCTGAAGTGATCCTGACCGGCAATCTTTTCCAACTCCTTAAAATTCCTCCGGCCTTTAGGCATATGATTGATAAACCAGCCGTAGCTATCACCAAAATCTTTCCCATACTTGGCCAATAATCTCGCTCGTTCCTCGTCCAAAGCCAGCCAATCAGTTTCCTCTATCGGTTCTGCATTTAATTTTTCATAAGTAGCTCGGTATTCTTTGGCTTTTTTCCATTTCTCAATGATTTCATAATCACAATACATTTGAACGGTTTCATAATCATGATCATACAAGAAGAGAAAAGTTACACAGATTTCGTGCAAGGTCCTCCACCTTGAGTGTGCACCGTCGGCAAAACCATTAGCAATCAGGACGCGCACTTCGCTGGCGATTTGACAAGCGCGGGCATGGTTTGCGATTAAAGTATCTAGCTTTAACTGATCATTATAATCTTCAAATTGCTGATAAAACTTATTGTACGTTGAAGATGAGATTTGATTATTCAATTCGATAAAGGCCGTGAACAATTTCAGGCCAAATTTGTACTGCTTTTTAATTTTCCGATGAATTTTTCTTTCCCAGTTTTTTAGATCACTTTTGTTACCTATGCAATATTTAAAAACTTCGTCAAGTACCACAGTTGCAGCGCTTTTTACCATTTCCGGTATCTTGCTTTCATAATGAGCTTTAAATTCTTCAGGTGTTCCTTTAAACTCTGCTTTGGCTTCTTCAATCGCTTTGGCAATGAGTTTTTCGATCATAAAAGGCTGATCCATAGAATGTGGTTAATCATGTATAAATTGATAAATCGCAATAATCCTTTAACATTAAATCAAAAATCCTCAATTTTTCCAATCGGAGTTTCTTTGTAACGTGAGCGTGTTACGCTATGTACAGTGGCCTCGTATTGTACTGATCGAATTTCGTGTACTGATATGTCGTTCAAATCTACGGCAAGGGATAGCAATCGTTTGTCCTCCAACATCGAGTCCGTCGATTCTGCCAACTTCTTTTTCCTCTTAGGTATGCGTTCGACTACTTGATAAGAAGTATAAACGCCATCCTCGTCATAATCGGTATCGTCAATTTGTAACCGAACTCCGTCCGGAATATGAATGGGTGTTACACGCGCTGCTTTATGAAAAAGAACGACATTAATTTTATCACCGGAAACTTGTACTGATGGATAAATGATACCATCATAATTCACATCAGTTCGCGACGCCAAATAATCGGCAATAACTTGGGTGTTTAGATATTCAAAATCCTCATCGTCAGGCATAACTGGTGTGGTCAATCGTTCGGCCAGATGGCGCAAAAAAACGGCCTTCTCCATTTTTTCTAAATACTGGGGATCGAAAACGCTAACCCACTCTCTGATGTTATTAAGTTTACGCAGATCAAGTAGTTTCAATGTACGTAATATTTGAAAGCGTCCTACGGCCACTTTACTTCCTACCGGTGGACGTACTTCTGACAACGCGACAGAAGTTTCTGTTGCCCCGTAAAAAACTGCAATCCCTCGCGCATTCATACGACCACTCATCGCAAAAACAGGAAGCGGGGGCCCTAACAAAATGTCAGGCTTACTAATGGCATCCAGCAATTTTTCGCGGCTTTGAAAAACTCTCGCCCGGTATAAACTATTGATTTCCGAAGTAGGGCCGATATTGGTTAATACATGTTGACCATCCCAGGTCTTCAAATTTTCAAGTCCGTCGAATATAGTGGCCAGTAGGTTAGCTACTTGTTCGCTAAAAAATCGTGATTCAGTTTTTAAAATATTTCCAAAACGCTCCCATTCCGAAACCCACCGCTCATCACTGATCCCCTTTAATTCGTAATGTGTTCCCGAATCAAATTCTGTTTCTTCACCGATTGCCCATGTATCCATGTCGCTGTGACGAGCCTCCAACATTGAAGCTATCTCAACACTAGCTTCCTCCCGGATGTCAAATTCGTTTAAAAGAATTTCCTCAACTGTTTGCCCCTCTCTATACCATACATAATCCGACTCCTTGTCTGCATGCTGTTTATAATATTCCCAGTCGCTAGGTTCAATAGGCGTTAATTGATAATGATCCAGCAACACCTGCTCGACACGATCAACTATCAGAATTAGCGTGTAAGTACGGGTCACTCGACCACAAAACACGCACTTTCCACGTCTGCCTTTCTTTTCGATTTCCTTACTTAGATATTCTTCTCCGATACAATCGTGGCAAATCTTATCTTCTTCCGAGTAATGCGTCATTATATTATTTAGGATTATTGCTGATCTTGTTCAGGACCATCAAAATGTATGGCGCGTCGTTCGAAACTGAATTGATCTTTAGCAGTGTTGGTTACTTGAGGAGGGCGATTGCTTGCGTCATATAAAAAATAGATGAATATTATGGTGCCAGCACCCGATATCACCATAACAAAATCTAATTCAAGTTTAACACCGTTTGGATAAGTATATGGCAATCCTAATCCTTGAACTATAGACAATAAAAGCCATATGCCTATTACAAAGCCGCTAACATAAATATTGATTTTGGAGACGGAGAACGCTCGCTTATTCCATACCGTTTTGTAGATTGGTCCGGTTACCGCATCTTCCAGCATGTCGATGTGTTTCTCCCAATTCTCTTGCCATTTTTTACTTCCAATGTTTACCATTAGCCAGGATACGGAGAAAACGATACCCATACAAATAATTATAAAAGCGAGCTCTGTTTGAAACTGTTGTTCAATTTTATCTGATGCCATTACGGCAATATAACCAGCAAATGTGGCTGCTATGAAGGCCCAAAAATAAGTAGCTCGGCTCCAATATTTTTCGATTTCAAAATCACGGTTATGCCATGCTCTCTCTAAAGCTAGTTCTAGTTTCTTTCTGTTTGCTTCTTGAGGCGCATCATCAAAAAATGGCTGATAATAGGTACTGCGAGAAATTTTCTTTATATTAATATTATTCATCTTGGATAAGGTTATTAGACAAATTTATCATTTTATGGATTTGCATCAACTTCAATAGTTGGCTTAATTCAACAGAGAAAAGAACAGGTACAAATGTATAGGCAATCACTTGATAATTTATTAAAGGCACTAAGGCGAATTGAAGAACCGTATTATCACACCCCGGAAGTTAGGATGATTGATAATCAATTGGATATTAATGTCGAAAACTTCATTACTTATGAAAATAACTTTACGAGTCAACTACTAGCTGAATATAAAGTGTTGGCGCATTTAGGTGAGCTTAAAGAGTCGCGACCATTTTTACGTGAGCTTCAAATACTTAAACGCTTCGCTTGGTCGGAAGATCCTGATTTGGGGATAAGGGCAGCCATTGAACGGTTAAGAGCAATCCCTGAAGGTAAGGAAGATGTTGTTGATGAATTGAAAACAATACCCGATTTTATCATTCATAAGTCGCAAGGTAACCGTGAGCGAATTAACCAACAATTAATTGCCGAAATAAAAACTGAAGCAGTACTGTCTTATAGTAGGTTTGCTTGGGATTTCTTTAAATTGAATGTTTATTTAAACAAGTTTAATTTTCAAACAGCCTGTTTCATAGCAATAAATACAGATTTGAAAACCGTTGAATCTTACATTGGGCGTTATCTGGACGAAAATCATTATTACACTACACGCACCAGAGACCTGTTTGTTGTTGTGAAAGAAAATTTTCAAAGTGAAATTATTACAAAGTCACTTCACAAAATCAAATTCTTAATGTAATCTTATCTAAGGCATTATTTCAAAGGGACATTTAATTGGACTACTTTTGACTAGCAACCGTCCATCTTATTATATATAACTTCAAATGTCATTAATATTTTAATCACCGATCGATATATTGTATAGGACATGCGCTTAGTCGGGCTCGAAACAGGTACCCACCTATTTTTTGCCCCGATTTGTAGTATATTAGGGTACATTTTAGTACTTTTACAATGCTGGAGCGGTCAACGACCAAAACGGCGCCTAGTGTAGCCATTGCCTCTTGCAAGTGATTAATGATCAAAGGTATTTACGCAAAGTCATAGTAGCCCAGGTGGGCATCGCGTTGTCCTCAAACTTGCCATCGTAAAATATTAATATTGTCATTTAAGTCAAAAACGCTATTTTTACTAAACCAAAGCATTCCCGCGGACAAAGAGGTGAACGGCTTGGAATAGTTACTATAAAGTACTGAAATTAAGATATATACAGCGTTGGGTGTGCGTCCTGCCATCCCTAAACGTTTTTGAGATACCATGCCGTGTTTACTCTCGGAAAAACAACTAACAGTTTAATTACTATTTTACGAAATTCCGAGACATTGTCTCGGAATTCAATAGCTGCATATAGATTACTCTGAATTTAAGTTTTCTAGTATATCGTCGATGGCTGGCAGGCTGCCCTGCAATTCGCTTGGTATCGCCTTCGTTAGATTGTATTGAGAAACTCCAATTGGTTTAGCAATTCCCTTTAGCGCATATTCAGCAACTATCTTATTTTTTTCCTTACAAATCAATATGCCGATCGATGGTTGGTCAGATTCATGCTTCAATTCACTATCAACTACGTTTAAATAAAAATTGAGCTTACCAGCGAACTCTGGAACGAATTTACCGGTTTTCAATTCAACCACGACAAAACAACGGAGCTTAAGATGGTAAAAGAGGAGGTCAATAAAAAAATCTTCCCCACCGATAGACAACAAAAATTGCCTACCGACAAAGCTAAACCCATTACCTAATTCTAATAAAAATTTGGTCATATTGTCAACCAAGCCATTTTCAAGATCTTTTTCAAAATGGACATCTGCCATACCTATAAAATCGAATTTGTAAGGATCTTTAAATATTTCCTGAGCCAGTTCACTTTGAGATGCCGCCAAAGTTTCATCAAAATTAGTTGTTGCTAAACCCTGACGGGTGTAAAGGGCACTTTCTATCTGGTGGACCATCATATTTCTGCTCCAACCATTCTTGATAGCTTCATGTATATAAAAAAGTCGCTCACCAGCGTTCTTGACCTTATCCAGTAAGGTAATGTGATGGTACCAGGGCAATTTTGCAAGTGGCACTTGCAAAATTGCTGAACTACCTGGTTGTGCAAGTGTATTTTGTGAAAACATGGGATATGCTTCTGCAAAAGATTGCATGTACTTTAGATTACGTGTCGATATTCCTTTCATGTCAGGAAATGTCTTTTTAAGATCAGAAGATAATCTCTCAATTATTTTGGTACCCCAACCTTCTTTGTTGCGTTGATAATTTATATTATCGCCGATCTGCCAATAGAGTTGAAGAAGCTGTTCATTAACCGTCAGGGATGCTTTTAATCTGGCATTAACAATATCTGTTTTGAGCCTGTTTAGAAAGGTGATATATCTATCTTGATTCTCCATATATGTGATTGCGTTTATTTTAAATTACCTTATTCGCTGAATTAAACTTGTGTCGAAGCAAGTCCATGTCCCGACTAACCTGACTATCCAAGATCTTAGCATAGTGCTGAGTCGTCCGGATATTTTTATGACCAAGCATTTTTGAAACACTTTCTATTGATACACCATTTGCCAAAGTAACAGTAGTTGCAAACGTGTGACGTGCGATGTGAAAGGTCAATTCTTTTTGGATGCCACAGACATCGGCAATTTCTTTTAGATAGGCATTCATCTTTTGATTAGATGGCACTGGCAACATTTTGCCACCGTTGATACATTCCGGGTGATTTTCATATTTGGCCAGAATGTCGAGTGCTACGGGTAAGAGAGGTATACGAGAGGCGGTATCAGTTTTTTGGCGGGTAGTAAATATCCACTTGTTATTATCTATTCCTGTGTTGATCTCGACCCGTCTGAGTTTATTAACGTCCGCATAAGCCAATCCGGTAAAACAACTGAAAAGAAATATGTCCCTGACCTGTGAGAGACGCTCGCTTACAAATCGTTTGTTTTGTATCGTCGTTAATTCCTCTATCGATAAAAAATCTCTAATGACCTCTTTAATTTTCGTTTTATATTTCCCAAATGGATTTTTATCAAGCCAGTTATTAGCCATGCAGATGTGTACGATCTTCTTTAGGTTCTTTATGTATTTGACGGCGGAATTGTTGTTGCAATTCCTTACTGTCCTAAAATAAAACTCTAGTGAGGTTACGAATTCATGATCGAGATCCAGAATATTTATGTCTTCAGTTTTATACTTCCACTTCAAAAAGCTGACCACATGTTTTAATGTTGTTTGATACCGTAATGCAGTGGCGGGAGCGTACTCTTTCCCGATCAGCGCTTCCATTTTTTCGTTATGCTCCTTAAATATGGATACCAACGTTCGAGTGGGTTCTGTATCATCAACTCCATTTAAACGGTCTTTAAATGATTGTGCCGTTATTGGAATCTTCCTTTCCATCATTTCCCTGTATATCTCAAAAGCATTTTGTTCCAGCGTTTTCAAATGCTTGTTCACGGAGCGTGCCTCGTCAGAATTACCTATCGCTTTTTGTGCATCGACGTTCCAGATTGCAGGGTTGACATTGCGCTTGGTCGCAACTTCTACGCGGCTGCTTTCAACAGTAATTCTAAGGTAAATTGGCGCATTCCCACCGGATTGCAGCTTGGTTCGTTTCAGTTGAAACGAGAGGGCAAAAGTTTTAGTCATAATAGGTCTCTCAACTAGTTAAAAATCATATATAAAAATCACGTTAAAACCATAGCACCGATTTTTGCAAATCGCTGATTGTTAATTCGTTGTGGAGTTTTGCGAGACCTAAGTTACAAAAGTGCTAACAGGTCTCGAATAGGTCTCCGGAAACATGCATTTATATGGACTCTTTTAGACTGAAAAACAAAAAAAAACGCTATAGATCATCGATCTATAGCGTTTTGTACTCATTCTGACCTGTTTTCGTGGAGCCGGAGGGATTCGAACCCTCGTCCAAACATGGTATAAGGTAAGCTTTCTACATGCTTAGCTTCTGTTAAATTGTCGGGAAGGGGAAGGTCAGTTGCTTACCTGTACCGTCTTCCGTAGATGCTTTATCTCGCCTGCTTATCGCACCCTAAGCTGGCCAGTTCCGTTTTTCGATGCCCCTATTGCCGGTTCAACAGAACAGAAAACCGACGGGACAAAAGCTATGCTAATTCTAAATTAGGCAGCTAAGGCGTAGTTATTTTCGCCATTTGTAAGTTTGAGCGTTCAGATTAAAGCGCTAATTCACCCAACGCGCTGCATGCTTACCTACTTATCTCCATCCTGTCAATTCCGGTCGACCCCATTTTTATTGAAGTTACCTTTGCAAAATGCAGCAATATCCTGCAAATATACACAATTTATGTGCCGCTGTTTATTAAAGTTTGCAGTTGGCAGTACCCAGTTTGCAGATATTGTTTCGGTGCTTAGCTGCAAACTGCCAACTGCCAACCGTCTTAATTCGTCCTGCCCGGATAAACCTTCAATGCTTCCTCTAAACAAACCATTGCTGTCTTTAGGTCGTCGTTGTTTAGTACGTAAGCCAGGCGAACTTCGTTTAAGCCGCTGCCGGGGGTGCTGTAAAAGCCGGTAGCCGGGGCCAGCATCACGGTTTGGTTGTTGTATTCAAAGCTCTCCAGCAGCCATTGACAAAACTTGTCGGCATTATCTATCGGCAGGCGCGCAACAATGTAAAATGCGCCGCCAGGGGTAGGGCAAAATACACCTTCCATATTATTCAGGGCATTTACCAATGTGTCGCGGCGCGATTTGTATTCCGCGTTTACCATCTCGAAATAGCTTTCCGGTGTATCAACCGCGGCTTCGCCGGCAATTTGTTCCACCATTCCTGGGCTTAAACGAGCCTGGGCAAACTTTAAGGCGGTTGTCCAAACTTCTTTGTTTTTGGTGATGATGCAGCCTAAGCGCGCGCCGCAGGCGCTGTAACGCTTACTCACGGTATCCAGCACGATCACATTGTTCTCTAACCCTTCCAAGTGCATCGGCGAAATAAATTCACGTCCGTCATAGCAAAACTCACGGTAAGCCTCATCGCACAGCAAGTACAGGTCATACTTTAAGCAAAGCGTTTTTAACGCTTCCAACTCTTCGCGGGTGTATAGGTAACCGGTAGGATTATTAGGATTGCAGATAATAATAGCTTTGGTCTTGTCGGTTATCAGTTTCTCAAATTCGCTGATCGGCGGCAGGGCAAAGTCATTTTCAATGTACGATAGGATGGGTTTCACCACCACATCGCCCTGGCTGGCGAAGCCATTATAGTTGGCGTAAAAAGGTTCCGGGATGATTACTTCATCACCAGCGTCCAAGCAGGTCATCATGGCAATGGTAATAGCTTCAGATCCGCCGGTGGTTATAATAATATCTTGTGTATCGATACCGTAACCCAGTTTATTGTAGTATTCGGCCAGCTTTTTCCGGTAGCTTAATGTACCTTCTGACGCTGTGTAAGCCCAAATGTTAAAATCGATATTTTTAACGGCATCAAGCATACCGGCAGGAGTTTCAATATCGGGCTGACCGATGTTGAGGTGATATACTTTCTTACCATCCTGCTTTGCCTTATCGGCAAAGGGGGTTAATTTACGAATAGGCGAGGCGGGCATACGCAGCCCTTTTTGCGAAATTTTTGGCATCCGCAAAAGTACAAAAAACTGTAACGCCGTAAAGCAACAATGTATTTAATCGGGTAAGGTTGTTAATTATTTATCTTCGCGACAAAATTTGATACAATGAAAGCTGTTTGTGTGTATTGCGGAGCCAACTGTAATGGTGATACCGACCTGTTAAATAGTATTGAAGCGCTTGCCCAATATTTTGCAGATAATAATATAACGCTGGTTTTTGGTGGTGGCCGGGTAGGGGTGATGGGTTTGATTGCCGATGCCGTGCTTGCAAAAGGCGGTAAAGCCATAGGTGTTATACCCCAGTTTTTAGCAGACAAAGAGGTAGCGCATAGCGGCCTTACCGAGCTGCACGTAGTACAAACCATGCACGAGCGTAAACAATTAATGGTTAAACTGAGCGACGGTATTATAGCCTTACCGGGCGGACTCGGTACCCTTGATGAATTGTTTGAAGCGTTAACCTGGTTACAGCTTGGTTTACATAAAAGCCCGGTAGGAGTATTGAATTTGAATGGTTTTTATGATTTGCTTTTAAAACAGCTCGACCTGATGGTAGAACAAAAGTTTTTAAAGCCGGCTAACCGTACCATGATACTTTCATCAGATAATATAAGTGGGCTGATGCAGGCAATGAATAGTTTTGTTGCCGCACCTGAAGAAGTTTGGTTTAAAAAGTAAATTGGTAATGTCCGGTTTAGCTACTGAATTTGTGCATTTTACCCCTTGTTTACCATGGGATAAACCGATAGCTTTATCGAAATAAATTTATCATGGAAAAATTAGTTACCGGCTTTGGCGGTTTTTTCTTCAGGGCGAAGGATGCAAATGCATTAAGTAAATGGTACGATGAAAATCTGGGAATCAACTCGCTGCAAAGTGGCGAAGTATGGCAGCAGCAAGCAGGCCAAACCGTATTTATGCCCTTTAAGCAGGATACCACCTATTTCGGCAGCCCGGCACAGCAATTCATGATCAACTTCAGGGTTACTGATCTGGATGCTTTGCTGGCGCAGCTTGCAGAAAAAGGCGTACGTATTGACGAAAAGAAGCAGGACGATGAATACGGTAAATTCGCCTGGATATATGATCCGGAAGGAAACAAGATTGAACTTTGGCAGCCTGTCGAATAGAATCAGTAATTGACTTACCTTACTTAACTGCAAAACTTACAGTGTAGTTTTTAAGCGGATAACCGGTCTGCGACTTGAATGATCTGTCGGTAACGATAAACTCATAAGTTTTTCCAGGTTGCAGCGCCATTTTAAGTTTGAATGATTTACGGTCCGCCGAAAAACCGGTGACGTCGGAAAGTGGAAAATGTTCTTTGCCGCCCTCGCCAAAGCTAATAGAATAACCTTCAGCCATCGGTTCTGAAAAATTTATGGTTAATTCGCTGAGGGAAGATGAAACATCATTAACGCCATTAATAGCGGGAGACAGGCCGGTAACAAAAGGTCGCATCTTTTCAAAAGTGTCAATCAACGCTTGTTTGTTAACGGGGCTTGGATAGTATTTTGATTGATCCAGAAAGCTGGTGATCTGCTTTTCGTCTGCCCAATTCAGTTCAATCATGGTTTTAATTGCCTGCCGTTTATTTACCTGGTGTTGATAGTAAGACCGGCAAATTCGGTAACCCATAAAATATCCTAGATCAGGATGAGCACTGCCGGAGCCATTGTATAACCAGTTGCTCATGGAGTTGGTAAACATCTCAATTTTAAACTTGCTTTTTAGCTCTAGCTCATGTGTACGGCCATAAAGCATGTAGGCATTGTTGTTTTTCTGGTTGGTAACCAACTCCGCGATAAAATCTGCCGACCCTTCTTTTATACTTTGAGCAAGCAACAGCAATCCCCCTTCGGGATTTTGCTGCGTATGCACATACTCGTGTATATTGAGGGCAACGAGGTTATTGCTTTTTTGATTGGCAAATACGTTTTTTAGCCAATCGCTTAGTTCCGAAGCATCAGTATATTGATCTGCTGAAGCAATTTCAGATCCTACAAGTACCATATCACCTGTAGTGGTACCGCCCGATCGTAAACCTCCTATTGTGAAGTACATTTTGGCTGTACGCATATCGGGATAAAGCTGTTTAAAGTCGGTTATACTTTTATTTATAACCGCAACCTCCTTTTTAACCCGTAACGTGTTAGGCCTGATGCTTTGCCAAAATTTCGGATATTTCCTGATGAGTTGCGCCCACAAATCCGCATCATAATTACGTGCCCTCATAAATGCATGCAGCCCTGGAGTGCCTTTATTTACATACAGTTTTTGTATAATCTCGCGGTGCTTTGAGGTATCTATTGTTTTGGCTACGCTATCGTAGGCTTGCCAAAAATGATCAATGTCGGCAGTATATACCAGCGTGTTACTGAACTGTTGCGCATTTATTATTAAAGGCAAAAATACCGTTAAGGCTAAAAGGTATGTTTTTTTCATTATGCAATTTGACCACATGTTTTTAAAGCTGGTTACAGAGAAAAGTATATTTCTATCCGTGTTAAAGGCACGCCGCTTCACCAGGTGCTTCCGTTGCTGTATGGTGTAGTTCAGGTTAATTTGATGCTACAATATGTTAATTAGTAAAGTTTTTGTAACAAAAAGTTGACTTCTTTATCAAAAAGTGCGCATTCTTGCGTTTATAACGACAACAAACATCAACTTTACCTTACTGCCGTTCATGCAAAAACGACACATTTACTACCTCACAATTTTAATTTGCCTGCTGTACTCGTTGCCCGTATCGGCGCAAAAGCGCTTTACTGTTAGCGGCACCGTACGCGATTCTCGTACCGGCGAAACACTGATCGGGGCTACAGTTCGTATTCAAAACGCTTCCGCACAATCTGCCGCGGCAACCAATGCATACGGCTTTTACTCGCTAACCAATACTGCCGGCGAGTATACCTTTACTATCACCTATACCGGTTATCAGCAGGTAACCAAAACCATTAATCTTACTGCCGATACAAAACTTAACGTTGATCTGCAAAGCGGCTCCGAGCTTGCGGAGGTTGTAATCAGCGCTACGGATCGTAAGAACGAGAACGTGCGCAGCCCGCAAATGGGCTTGGATAAGCTGAACATGAAAGACCTTGACAATATCCCGGTGATATTTGGCGAGAAGGACGTGCTGAAAACTATTCAACTGCTACCCGGCGTAAAATCAGGCGGGGAGGGAACTACAGGTTTCTTTGTTCGTGGTGGCGCTGCAGATCAAAATTTGATCTTGCTCGATGAAGCTACGGTGTACAACTCATCACACTTACTGGGCTTTTTCAGCACCTTTAATGCTGATGCCATTAAGGACGTAAGTTTATACAAAGGCGGTATGCCCTCGCAATATGGCGGGCGTTTATCATCTGTTTTAGACGTGGTAATGCAGGATGGTAATAATAAAGAGTTTGGTATTCAGGGCGGCATAGGCCTTATCGCTTCCCGCATAAAAGCCGAGGGGCCTATAGTAAAAGATCGTGGATCATTCATGATCAGCGCGAGGCGTACTTATATCGATCTGTTGCTGCAGGCTTCGCCCGATTCATCAGTTAAAGGCAATACGCTAAATTTTTACGACATCAATGCCAAAGCAAATTATAAATTTGATGATAAGAATACGCTCTACGTTTCGGGCTATTTCGGGCGTGATAACATCGGTATAAAGGATCTGTTTGCCAATCAATGGGGTAATACAACGGCAACTATACGCTTAAACCATGTGTTTAACAGCCGTTTATTCTCCAATACCAGCTTCATCTTCAATAAATATAATTACAGCATCAGCCTGCTGGATGATGATAACAATGCCAACGTTACCTCGCTGATACGCGATTTTAACCTGAAAGAAGACCTGCAATATTTTAGCGATAAGCATACCATACGTTTTGGTTTTCAGGGTACGCATCACCGCATAGCGCCGTCGGAAATCACAACTAACGGCAACTCCAGCTTTAATCCGCTCTCTATCGAGAACCGCTACGGTTTGGAAATGGCCGCCTATGTATCTGACGATTGGAAGCTGACCGATAAATTCAACTTATTATATGGTGTAAGGCTTAGCAGCTTTTCGCTATTGGGCCCGGGTACATTCAATACCTATAATGCCGATGGCGATGTATCATCAGCCTATAAATATGGTAGCGGCGAATTTGTGAAAACTTACTTTAACCTGGAGCCGCGCATGTCATTAAGTTATAGCCTGAACGAGGAAAACTCGGTAAAGGCCGCATATAACCGCAATACGCAGAACATTCACATTTTGACGAACGCCAGCACCAGTTCGCCAACCGATCAGTATGTGATGAGCAGCAATAATATTAAACCCGAAATTGCCGACCAGGTAGCTGTCGGCTATTTTAAAAACGCGAAGGATAACACTTTTGAGTTTTCGGTAGAAACGTATTACAAGTGGCTGCAAAACCAGATCGAGTATAAAAACGGCGCGCAGTTAATTGCCAATGCTAATGTAGAGTCAGAGTTGTTATACGGCAGTGGTCGCGCCTATGGCTTAGAATTATATACCAAGAAAACAAAGGGGCGCTTAACCGGTTGGATCAGCTATACCCTATCAAAAACCGAACGTAAGTTTGATGCATTGAACAGCGGCAACTACTTCCCGGCAAGACAGGATCGCACGCATGATCTGGCACTGGTAGGTATCTACAACCTGAGCAAACGCTGGTCGGTATCGGCAAATTATATTTACAGTACGGGTAACGCGGTAACTTATCCGGCAGGAAAATATAATGTAGGTGGATTAACAACCTATTACTATACCCAGCGCAATGCCAACCGTATGCCGCATACCGAGCGTTTGGATTTAAGCGCAACTTTAAAGGCAAAAGATAATAAGCGTTTCCGCTCGAGCTGGTCTTTCAGTTTGTATAACGCGCTTAACCGCAAAAACCCTTATGCCATCCAGTTCCGCGATAAAAAGGACGACCCTAACCGTACCGAAGCCGTGCAGATAGCGCTTTTCGGTATCATCCCATCGGTAACCTGGAACTTTAGCTTTTAGTACTTATGAAAACGAGAAATATATATCTATTAGTAACAATACTGTTAGCGACCATCGGCCTAACCTCGTGCGAGAAGGTGATCGATGTTGATATAAAAGAATCAGCCAGTCAGCTGGTTATTGAAGGTACGGTGGTTGATGACGCCGATATGCAAACCATCAAATTATCGCGCTCGGTATCATATACAGAAGATAATACCTACCCACCGGTAACCGGCGCCCAGGTGGTAGTTACGGATAGCCGCGGAGTTGAGCATAATTATGTTGAACGTATACCCGGTGTTTATATTAGCTCATTTAAAGGGCAGCCTAATGTAACCTACAATATGTTGGTAAAGGTTGACGGTAAGGAGTATACGGCGCAATCAACTATGCCGCGTCCGGTTGAGCTGGATTCGCTGAGCGTATCCGAAATAACCTTTGGTGGTGAAGACCGTAAGGTTGTTGCCGTGCATTATAAGGATCCGGTTGAATATGCCAATCAATACCGCTTTATTATGTGGGTAAATGGTACACAAACCCGCCGCGTTTACGCTAATGATGACAGGCTCACCAATGGTAACGACGTTAAAGATCAGCTTTTTTACAGCAGCGATGATGATAACGAGGAAATAAACGATGGCGACGTGGTTGAAGTAGAAATGCAAAGTATTGACAGGCCGTTATACAAATACTGGGTAACCCTTGCCGACCAAAGCCAGAACGGGCCGGGTGGGGGTGTAACTCCCGGCAACCCGCCAACCAATATTAATAACGATGCTTTAGGCTATTTCAGTGCGCATGTGTCCCGCCGAAAAACAATTACCATACGGGAGTAAAGGCTTAGTAGGCATACGCCTGCATTTTACCGCATGAGCAAGCGCAGTTATCATCCGCTGCGCCTAATAAAGTCAAAAAGTGGCGGTAAAAGCCGATGCGGTCTTGCATGTTATACATATCGTCGCCTTTACCGCATTCAACAGCACCGTTAACAATATTGATGGTGCTGCCAAAGCCAGGCACGCGCCCTTTGGCTTTTTCGGTAGCGTTTGGCTGCCATTTGCCGGTTATAGCGTCATGTGCTGATGGTTTGGGCGATTGCGGCGTCATCCAGAAATAAATGGCCGTTTTAAAAGCTACAACCGCGTCTTGTTCAATAAGTTCAGGTTTGTTGAGCAAAGTCTCCTTATTGCCGAATATGCAATGCGAGGCATAGCCGTAATTGCCGTTATAACTTAACTGAAGCGGCCCTCGGCCATAATATTTTTTACCTTTTACGGGTGGGTATTCATCATTAGCTACCACATACGGGTTAGTAGTGTCGGCTTCTGTTTTCAGCATCAGGCCGTCGTTATATTTGCCGTTCATGCCATGCCGGGTTTCATGGGCTATGTGCGCAAAAAATGCAGCGAGTTCACGTTTGTTCAACGCGGCATCCTTCTCATTACAGAACAAGCCATAATCTATATAATAAACACTATCCGGCTTTGATTTTGCCCAGTCCTCATTAAAACCTTCATCCTGCCGTACTACACTGCTTTTGCCGGTGCGTTTATCAGTACGTACCATTTGCAGTGCCTGGTAAGCGCGTTTGGTGATCTTGATTTTGATAGACGCCATATCATTAACCGCTTGTACAAAGGCCTGGTAAGTATAAAATCTATCGCGGTTAGGAAACAGCACGTTAAATTGCTGCTCAGATATTATAGCGGCGGGTGCCGCTTTTTTTTCGGCATTGCCGGGTTTAGCCGGACTATTACCGCAGCTAAAACTAAGCGCGATAAACAATAGCGGAAGCATTACGATCAGGCTGAATGGCTTATTGTATTTCATGATGTTTTGGGTGCATCTGCAAAACCAAATGTAAATATTTGCCAAATTATTCACATTCATAATAATAACAGCAAGCAAATTGTTTAATTGCGCTACTGATATGAAAATTTATACAAAAACCGGCGATAAAGGCTACACCTCATTAATAGGGGGTACCCGTGTGCCTAAACACCACCTCCGCATTGAGAGCTACGGCACTGTTGATGAGCTTAATTCCTACATTGGCCTTATTCGCGATCAGCCGATTGATTTGCATTACAGCGACGTGCTGAAACACGTGCAGGACAGGTTGTTTACGGTTGGAGCGGCGCTGGCGGCTGATCCTGAAAAGTCAAAAATGGTATTGCCCGATATTTACGAAACAGACATAGAGCTGCTTGAATCGGAGATTGACGTGATGAACGAAAAATTGCCGCCGTTAAAACATTTCATATTGCCCGGTGGTAGTAATGCCATATCGTACTGCCATGTGGCGCGCTGTGTTTGCCGCCGTGCCGAAAGGGTGGTGGTGCATTTAGCTGACGAAAGTACGGTGGATGAGAAGGTAGTGATGTACCTTAACCGTTTAAGCGACTACCTTTTCACGCTGGCGCGGGCTATTGGTTTTGATGCCGGAGTGCCTGAAAATCAGTGGTTACCCAGACGGGAGAAATTGTGAAAAAAAAATATTTGATTTTCACTTTTAAAATACTATACTTTTGCAAAATTGTTAACAAACATTAAAAACCTATATAGATATGTATTGGACACTTGAACTTGCTTCGCATCTGGAAGATGCACCATGGCCGGCAACCAAGGATGAATTAATTGATTACGCTATACGCTCGGGTGCTCCGGTTGAAGTTATAGAGAACTTGCAGGCTCTGGAAGACGATGGCGAACCGTATGAAAATATAGAAGAAATATGGCCTGATTACCCTACAAAGGACGATTTCTTTTTCAACGAGGACGAATACTAAGCAGCGCTAAGCTACAGTCAATCTCCGGCTTAAAGTTATTTTGAAAAAAATAACACTTTTTGGAATGATTTTAGTTTGATAGAATATAACATAATAAACATTTATCAACTAAAACTTACTAACATGAGAGGTTTATTGTACATTATCGCAGTCATACTGGTTATCGGCTGGATATTCGGATTCTTTTTCAACCACGCTGGCAGCCTGATCCACGTACTTTTAGTTATAGCCGTTATCGCGCTATTACTGGGCATTATCAGACGAGCGTAAACGCTGAAGAATTAAGACACATAAAAAAAAGCCATCCTTATAACGGGGATGGCTTTTTGCTTAAAAGCAATTCTGCTATCGCGATATCGTCAGGAAAAGTGATCTTGATGTTGGTATCGTTGCCCTCTATTAGGTTGATAGGGTAACCCGCCGCTTCTACTACGCTGGCATCGTCTGTGAAGCTTTCATTGTAAGGTTGCATGTAAGCGGCTTCCAGCTGGCTGTAAATAAAAGTTTGCGGTGTTTGCACCAGGTATATCTCTTCGCGCCTTAATGCTGATGATATACCCTCAATAACCCTTCGCACCGAATCCCGGCTTTTTACAGCCACTACAGCGTTGCCGTGCAAATTTGCATGTTGATAGGCCCGGTCAATCACTTCGGTTGCTGTGAGCGGTCGTACCGCGTCATGAACCGCAATTACGGCATCCTTATCAATTATGGTTTCAAAGCCGTTTTTTACAGAGTGGAAGCGTGTGCTGCCGCCTGCTACTAAAGTATGTGGCGTAGTAAATCCATAATCGCTGCACGTTTGCTGCCAGTATTCATGATAGTCCGGGTGCATAACCACTATAATGTTTGGTTTGGAGTTACAACCGGCAAATGCTTCGAGCGTGTAAAAAATGAGCGGCCTGCCATTAAGTGGTAAAAATTGTTTGGGCAGCGCGGAGCGCATACGCGTGCCCGATCCGCCGGCAACTATAATTACGTAGTTTTTTGATGACATGCTGATAATTAGCTAAGCTGTACAAATATGTGTAAACAAAAAAAGAGAGATGCATAGCGTCTCTCTTTTTTATGATATCAAAGGATGTTAGATAATTAGCATCGCATCGCCGTAGCTGTAAAAACGGTATTTCTCTTTAACCGCTATTTCATAAGCATTCATCACGTGCTCGTAACCGCCAAACGCACATATCATCATCAACAGTGTTGATTCCGGGGTATGGAAATTGGTGATCATAGAATTAGCTATACTGAAATCGTACGGTGGGAAAATGAACTTGCTTGTCCAGTCGTTAGCGGCTTTTAAAGTTTTATTTGCCGAAACTGATGATTCAATAGTACGCATACTGGTTGTACCTACAGCACAAACACGTTTTTTGCGCTCAATAGCCCTGTTTACAATATCAGCTTGTTTTTGCTCGATTATAAACTGCTCTGAATCCATCTTGTGTTTGGTTAAATCCTCAACCTCAACAGTACGGAATGTGCCTAAGCCTACGTGCAGGGTAACCTCAGCAAATTCAACGCCTTTAAGTTCCAGGCGTTTCATCAGCTCACGGCTAAAGTGTAAACCCGCGGTAGGGGCGGCAACCGCACCTTCGTGCTTGGCGAAAATAGTTTGGTAACGCTCTTTATCTTCGGCAGTAGCTTTACGTTTAATGTATTTTGGCAGCGGGGTTTCGCCCAAAATCTCAACGTTACGGCGAAACTCTTCGTCAGTACCGTCAAACAAAAAGCGGATGGTACGGCCGCGTGAGGTAGTGTTATCCACAACCTCGGCTATCAGCAGGTCATCATCACCAAAATAAAGTTTGTTACCAACACGAATCTTACGAGCCGGATCAACCAGCACGTCCCACAAACGAAGCTCTTTATTCAGTTCGCGCAGCAGGAAAACCTCGATGGTTGCACCGGTTTTTTCCTTGTTGCCATATAAACGGGCAGGGAACACCTTGGTATTGTTCAGGATCATTACATCCTGATCATCAAAATAATCCAATACATCCTTGAATATCTTGTGTTCAATTTTACCGGTTTCACGATGCAGTACCATCAAACGCGATTCGTCGCGCTTATCCGACGGCGTGTGGGCAACTAATGATTCAGGTAAATCGAATTTAAACTGAGATAATTTCATATAATATTTTTATTGGATTTTCAGGGCGCAAATGTACGAAAAATTTTATTAGTTATATTTAACAGATATTTAGCTGCTTTTGTGTGCATAATGTTCACAATTAAATTAAATTTATTGTAACCAAACGCGCATGTTCATGTCTAAAAAGCAATTGAAGCCACTATGCTGTTTTTAAAACTTTTTCGCGAAAGCTTTTTGTTTGCTTATGATGCCCTGAGGCAGAACAAGCTGCGCACCCTGTTATCATTACTGGGTGTAACCATCGGTATTTTTACTATCATTGCTGTATTCTCAGCGGTAGATACTTTGCGCAATAATTTACAAAGTAGCGTGAATAAGCTGGGCAACAATAGTATATACATCCAAAAGTGGCCCTGGATGTTCGGCGGCGACTACCCCTGGTGGAAATTTATACAGCGCCCCGTACCTAACATGCACGACTATGAAGAGCTAAAAAAGCGCAGTCAAACCGCGGCCGCCGTATCATTCGAGATATATATTGACAGCCGTAAGGTTAAATATAAGAGCAATACCATTGATGGAGCGGTACTTTATGCGGTATCGCACGAGCATGCCGAGGTGTACAATTACGAGTATCAGAATGGCCGCTATTTTACCGATATGGAGTCGCGCTCCGGCGCGCCGGTTACGGTTATTGGTTATGAAATAGCTAGTCACCTTTTCCCGGCAGGAGATGCCATGAGCAAAAAGATCAAGATTATGGGCCGTTATGTTACCGTTATCGGTGTTTTCAAAAAAGAGGGTGATGACATGCTGGGTATATCAGCAGATAAGGAAGTGCTGCTGCCGCTTAACTTTGCCCGTAACCTGATTGATATTAAATCGGAAAAATATCAGCCACAGATTGTTGTTAAAGGTAGAGAGGGCATAGCTGAAGGCGAGGTGGAAAGCGAATTAAGAGGCGTAATGCGCTCAATCCGCAGGATAGGGCCGGGTAAAGACGATAACTTCGCCCTTAATAAAACTACGTTATTATCTAACCAGCTCGATTCGCTATTCGGCGTGATCAATTTGGCAGGTTTATTTATAGGCGGTTTTTCTATACTGGTAGGTGGCTTTGGTATTGCCAACATTATGTTCGTGTCGGTTAAGGAGCGTACCAATATCATCGGCATACAGAAATCATTGGGGGCAAAAAACTATTTCATATTATTGCAGTTTTTAATTGAAGCCATGGCCCTTTGCCTGATAGGCGGGGTAATAGGTTTGTTCCTGGTTTACCTGGTATCGCTTGCTGTAAAGGGTATAGGAGATATTGAAATTGTTATCGGTACTAAAAACATACTGATTGGTGTTTTGGGCTCGTTGGCAATCGGCGTTATCTCCGGAATAATTCCGGCGCTTAGTGCAGCACGGCTCAATCCGGTGGATGCCATACGATCAAACTAAAGGCTTGTAAACGCTAATCAAATGAAAAAACTTTTTTTAAATGCCGCTGTAGCCGCTATGTTTTTTGCCGCTGCCTGTAATCAACCTGCCAAAAAAAATACCGAACAAGCTGAAAAAGATACCGCAGCTGTTGCAGCTAATGCCACCTTACCCGATAAGGCCAATGTAACGGAAGTAGTTAACTCATACATCGCGTTAAAGAACGACCTTGTAAAATCAGACGGTGCAGCCAGCAAAAAGAGCGCTCAAAAATTACAGCAGGAGCTTATTGAGGTTAAGGGCTGTGATGAAGCCGCTACCTTAGCCGGCGCCATTGCCGCAACAGATAAGGTGGACGAGCAGCGTAAGGCGTTCTTAACTTTAAGCAAAGATGTAATTACGCTGGCTAAAGGTATAAAAACCGGTAAGCCTGCGTTTGTAGCTTATTGCCCTATGGCTAACGATGGTAAAGGCGGCTACTGGCTTTCAGAAGCTAAGGAGATAAAAAATCCTTATTACGGCGACGCCATGCTGGAGTGTGGCGAAGTTAAGGAAGAACTTAATTAAGTATTTTATAAAATGGTACCGTGTACATTACGGTGCTTTGATACTTTTTCAAAAAGCGTTTCAGGCAGGAATGGTTTGGTCAGATAATCATCCATTCCGGCCTCAAACGCTTTTGTGTATGTATCAGGCATAGCATCAGCCGTAAGCGCTATAATAGGCACACGCGGGTGTGTTTGTTTAATGATACGTGTAGCTTCGAAACCATCCATTACCGGCATCTGTAAATCCATGATAATCATGTTGTAAGCGGTGTTGGCGCTCTTTTCAACAGCTGTTTGGCCGTTATCTGCCTCGTCAACCTGGGCACCCCATTTCCTGAGAAATTTTGACGCTATCAGCAGGTTCATTTTATTATCGTCAACAACCAGTATGCGTACATCACTCAGGTTGTGCGATAGGTTTTCATGTTTTTTCTCTGGCCTGTTATCATTGTTTTTAACAGCGATCACCTCAAAAGGTATTTTTATAATAAACCTGGTGCCTTTATTTAGTGTGCTGGTTACATCAATGGTGCCGTTATGCAAGTTAACCAGGCGCTTGGTTATCGCCAGTCCAAGCCCGGTGCCGCCCATGGTGTTTTGGTGGTGCATATCCTGTATAAACGGATCAAAAATATCCGGTAGACTCTCGGGGGCTATGCCAATGCCTGTATCCGTTATGGTAAAAATGATGTCAGTAATGTTGGAATTTTCATGCGGAACGTTATCAATTTGTACGGTAACACCGCCCTGATAAGTAAACTTAATACTGTTACCGATCAGGTTGTTTAATATCTGGCTCAACCGTACCGGATCAGCCTGGATAAGTTCAGGTAACAAACTGTCGGTGATTAACTTAAGCTCTATCTGTTGCTGGTCTGCACGTGGCAAAAACGACTGCCATATATTTTGCGCAAGTTTGGCGAGATTTACCGGCTGCTTTATCAGGTTAAATTTACCGGCCTCTATCTTGTTATAATCCAGTATATCATTAATAATTGCCAGCAGGTTGTCGCCCGAGAATTTCAAGGTGTTCAGGTATTCCATTTGTTCGGGCTTAGGGCTTTCGGCCAAAAGCAGGTTGGTAATACCAATCACCGCATTCATCGGAGTGCGAATCTCGTGGCTCATGGTAGAAAGGAAATCCGACTGGAATTTAGATGAACGTTCGGCATCCTCTTTAGCGGAGATCAATTCCTGTGTGGCCTTTTGGCGATCCGTAATATCTTCACCAATGGAGGTGATCTCAATCAGGTTGCCATGCTCATCAAAGCTCATGGTATTTTGCCAGCTCATAATTACCTCGCTGCCATCCTTACAAATTACCGGGTTTATGTAGTGCGTTTCGTAGCTGTTGTTTTGCAGCCAACCGTTAAGTGTTTGCCTGAACTGCTCCGGTACAAAACGGTTTGTCCAATCATGACCGATAACCTCATTGGGCGACATCCCCAATATGCCGGCCAGGTGGCCGTTGCAAAAAGTAACTTTGCCGGTATTATCCACCGTAAGTGCGGCAAGCTTAACGCTCTCCAACACCAGGCGATACTTATTACGCGTGCGCTCCGATTCGAGCTCGGCCTTTTTGCGCTCTGTTATGTCCTGCAAGGTGCCGATTATTTTGCGCAGTATGCCATCGCGGCGCATTACTTTGCCAATAATCAGGCTCATGTGCTTGATTGCACCGTCAGGTAAAATTATGCGGTATTCAAATGAACGGCCTATGGCGCTTAGCGGTTTCTTTAAAAGGTTATGTAGCAGTTGCCGGTCATCAATATGCACATGCTTAAAAAACTCCCTTACAAAGCTCTTCAGTTGAATTTCCTTTTCCGGTATATCATAAATGTTGCAAATCTCGTCAGACCATGAAAAGCTTTTGCTTGCGAACTCATATTTCCAGTTGCCGATTTTAGCAATGGTTTGCGCCTCAATTAATTCTGCACGGCTTATCTTGGCCGATTTTTCAGACAGGCGCACTTCGGTAATATCCTGCGTAACGCCTGATATGCGTTTAACCAGGCCATCATCAGTATAGCTAACCTCACCACGAATGATTTTGATATACTTAAGCGTACCTTTTTCGGTGACGATTTTGTGCTCAAACGTATGTATATCGCTTAAGCCAAGGTTTTGAATAAAATGTTGTGTTGCCGCATAATCGTCCGGATGAACGCGTGACAAGTAATATTGCTCGTGAGAAAGATCGGCCGGTAAGCCGTCAATCTCAAAAATAGTAAACATGTACGGCGACCAGTGGCTTTCGCCTGTGATATCATCATGCCACCAGTTAGCTAATTTGGCAATGGTTTGCGCCTCAAGCAACAACTCTTGGTTTGTTTGCAGTGCTGTTTCGTAATCTTTTTGATTGGTTATGTCCGTTATAGCGATGGATATACGGCCGGTATAATTGGCCTGCCTGTCATACACCGGGCTGATCTTTGCGGAGAACCATTTATTGGCGCCAAAAATCGACCGGAATTCGATAGAGGTAGCTGCACGATTTTTTATGACAAAATCAATGGCATTGGATAGTGGCTGGCTTTTTTCCCTATCCACAACATCCGCCATGCGATTATCAAAAAATACTTTAGGGTCAAAGTGCAGCGGCTTTTTTTCGTCGTACCAAATATTTAAAGCCTGGCGGTTTTCGTCAATTTCAAAAACAATGTCGTTTATAGAGTTGATAAGAGAATGTAGCTGGTTGCGACTGTCGCGCAGCTTTTGTTCGCTTAGCTTTAACGAAACGTTGGTTTTAGTAAGTGAGTCAACAGCTTTTTTAAGCTTAAGCCGGTAAACCATGCGTACAATAAAAACTATGTAGCCCGTTATAGTAAAAGTTGCAAGCAGGCCTATAAGCGACGGTATGCTAATCTCTGGTGTTACCGACATTATATAGGCACTCAAAACAAGCGCGAGGTTAAGTGCGGTAACGGCTATAAACTCATATTGCTTTATACAAAAAATAGCCAGCCCCATAAATATTACCAGGGAGCCAAATATATAAATGGGGCTGAACTGCGAATGCGATAGTAACCAGTAATTGTTTAACGCCAGGTGGCTGATTATGGTAACGTATAAACCAGTTTTGAAATAGTATTTATTTTTGATGAACGACAGGCCGATGGTGCCAATGCATATTGCGCTGTTAAGTAACCGAAGGTCAAGCGGGTCGGCAAAATCCTGCCGGCATAAAAAGTGGAATGCGGGGCTCGCTATACACAAGGCAATCAGCAGGAGACGGTATATACTCCTGTCATTATGTATCAATAATACAAGCCTGTTATTTAGAGACATCTGCCAGTTAATATTTCGAAAATATTTAAACTAAAAACATAAAATAAAGGTTTGTAAGGTATGTTAAAAAAACATAAAAATTACATTACAAAACCCTTGTAGCCGATAATAATACACAGATTTATTTACATTTGCTCCACTTACATTTTTTTCTATGGCAGAAATAGCACAACTAATTATAAGCGAAAATACCCACGAGTTACCGGTTATTACGGGCTCTGAAGGAGAGAAGGCAATCGATATTTCTAAGCTTCGCGATCAAAGCGGATATGTAACACTTGATATAGGCTATAAAAACACTGGCGCCACCAAAAGCGCCATTACTTTTTTAGATGGGGAAAAAGGTATACTTAAATATCGCGGTTATTCAATTGAAGAACTTGCCGAAAAATCAACCTTTATTGAAGTTGCTTATTTACTGATATACGGCTCACTGCCAACTGCCGATCAGTTAAATGATTTTCAATATCAGCTTAGCCGCCACACACTGGTGCATGAGGATATGAAGAAATTTTTCGATGGCTTTCCGCAGCGTTCGCATCCGATGGGGCAGCTGTCATCGCTGGTATGTGCCATGTCGGCCTTTTACCCGGAGTCGTTAAAGTCAAACCAAACTACTGAGGAAGTTAACCTGAGCATTGTTAAAATGCTGGCCAAAATGTCAACCCTGGTATCATGGATCTATAAAAAATCACTGGGCCATCCGTACATCTATCCTCAAAATAAATTTGATTACGTTACCAATTACCTGCACATGACTTTCGGGCAGCGTACCGAGCAGGTAGAGATTGACCCGGTAATTGTAAGCGCCATGAACAAGCTGCTTATTCTGCATGCCGATCATGAGCAAAACTGTTCAACATCAACCGTACGTATTGTAGGCTCATCTGATTCAAATATCTACGCGTCAATTTCTGCAGGTATATCAGCGCTTTGGGGCCCGCTGCATGGTGGCGCCAATCAGGCTGTTATCGAGATGCTCGAAAAAATTCAGGAAGATGGCGGCGATACCGATAAATGGATTGCCAAGGCTAAGGACAAAAATGACCCTTTCCGTTTAATGGGCTTTGGCCACCGCGTTTACAAAAACTTTGACCCACGCGCCAAGATCATCAAAAAAGCCTGCGACGAAATACTGGAGAAATTAGGTGTGAATGATGAAGTGCTGGAGATTGCCAAGAAATTGGAAGAAGTAGCACTTAAAGACCCATATTTTGTTGAGCGTAAGCTTTACCCGAATGTGGATTTTTACTCAGGCATCATCTACCGCGCATTAGGTTTCCCTACAGACATGTTTACTGTATTATTCGCACTTGGCCGCTTGCCGGGTTGGATAGCGCAGTGGAAAGAAATGAAAGAGAACAAAGAGCCTATTGGCCGCCCACGCCAAATTTATGTTGGCGAAACCGACAGAAGCTATGTTGAGCTTAACCAACGTTAATATCAACTATAATTACAACAAGAAAGCCTGCACACATGCAGGCTTTCTTGTTTATACATAATACCGTTCTCCGTCGGCCTTTATACGGCCCGAGTCTAACAGTTCTCGTAGGGCGCCTATCTTTTGGTTGTCATTCCCTTTTTTTAGGGATGATATCAGGGTGTTGAGGGTTAAGGGTTCGATGCTTACCAACTGCAAAATTTCATCGGCAAGTACCTCACCGATGTTTTCGTTATCGCGCTTGCGTTTTTCATCGAGGCATACGTCGCAAACACCACATTTGCGGGCATCATCTTCATCAAAATAGCCTAAAAGCATCTGGCTGCGGCATTTTTGGTGGGTGGCATAAGCCATTACCGCCTCAACTTTATTGCGGTATATTTCTTTACGCTTCTCAATGTAAGCACGGTTGATGTATAGCTCGCTGGCTTGCAAACGTGGTTTCAGGTAAGTGATCTGCGGTTGGTCGGTTTGCTGCAGGTAGTTTATCAGCTTATAATCCTGTAATTGTTTTAGCCCTTCAATTACTTGTTGAACGCTCATGCCGGTACGGCGCGCAAGGTCAAACTCCTTGATGCGTACATAACTATCAAACGAGCCACCGTACGAGCGCAGCAGTGTTTTAATAAATGCATCCCAGCCCTGGTTGGCCACCTGGAAACCATAAAGCGTAGCGTTATCTACAATAAAACGATAGCGGGATGGCAGGTAAACACTCTCGTTAAAGGAAATATATTCATCCTGCTCCAAAAATTTGAGGGCGTTCAGGGTTTTAAAAATATCGAGGTTAAAGCGCTTGCAAAAATCGGTTATATCAAAATCAAAGCTAAGGCCGGCACCGGCGCCATAGGCGATCTGGTATTGGTTAGCCAATTGATGGTATACCAACTTGATCTCATCAACCGACGGAAAGCTGGTTTCGAACTTTCGTTCCTGCTTGTAACGGTCGTTATTGTTGTATAGCAATACACCGTACGCCTTTTGCCCATCGCGACCGGCACGTCCAGCTTCCTGGTAATAAGCCTCGAGGCTTTCTGGTGCGTCCTTGTGTATCACGAACCTTACGTCGGGTTTATCAATACCCATCCCGAATGCGCTGGTGGCTACAATAATGCGTATACGATTGTCCTTCCATTCCTGCTGGTGCAAAGCCCGCTGATCCATAGGCATGCCGGCATGGTAGTTAGCTGCGGAAATGCCATTTTCAATAAAAAAACGGGTAAGCTCAACGGTTTCCTTCCGGCTGCGAACATAAACAATGCCACTGCCGTTAACGCCGTTGGCAACGTTAAGCATTTTGCGCAGCTTATCCTCGGTATGTTGTACCACATAGCTCAGGTTTGCCCGCTCAAAACTTTGCTGGAATACCTTGCAACCGGGCTTAAACAGCAGCTTTTGCTTAATGTCTTCCTTTACATCAGTAGTAGCAGTGGCTGTGAGGGCGAGCACCGGTACATCAGGTTTTATATCTCGCAGATCGGCAATGTGCAGGTAGGGCGGGCGGAAGTCATATCCCCATTGCGATATACAGTGCGCCTCGTCGATAGCGATCAGGTTCACCTTCATGTACGATACCCGCTCGCGCACCAGTTCAGACAGCAACCGCTCGGGCGAGAGGTACAGGAACTTTACCCGGCCATAAATACAGTTATCCAACGCGATATCGATTTCCCGTTTACCCATACCGGATACAATGGCCACCGCCTCAATGCCCTTGGCTTTCAGGTTCTCTACCTGGTCCTTCATCAGCGCTATAAGCGGCGATACCACAATGCAGATGCCCTCCATAGCCATGGCAGGTACCTGGAAGCACACCGATTTGCCACCACCCGTGGGCAGCAAAGCCAGCGTATCATTTCCGGCCAATACCGAGTTGATGATATCCTCTTGCAGCGGCCGAAATGTATCGTGTTTCCAGTATTGTTGTAATATGCTATGGATTGTCATGCAAAAGTGGCAAAGCTAAAACTGTAAAGTGTTTCAATATAATTAAATTCGTCGCTGTAATAATTTGAGTTCATGAAAAAAGTTTACCCCATCCTTTTATTTGCCGTTTTTTCGCTGTCGGCCAGTGCGCAAAAATGGAACGTTGAAAACACCTCGGGCCAATCAAAAAAAGTAACTATTACAACCGACGAAGGTACCTGGATGAACCTCGATGTTAGTCCGGATGGCAAAACTATTGTTTTTGATTTGCTGGGCGACATTTATAGCATGCCCATAACCGGTGGCAGGGCGACTATACTGGCAGGCGGCCGGGCCTGGGAAGTGCAGCCGCGCTATAGCCCGGACGGTAAATTTATATCATTCACCAGCGATAAGGAAGGGGGCGACAATATATGGATAATGAACAGTGACGGCAGCAATAAACACTCCATTACTAAGGAGAACTTCAGGCTGCTCAACAACGCGTCATGGTCACCGGATGGTAATTACCTTGTTGCCCGCAAGCATTTTACCGGAAGCCGCTCGTTAGGCGCCGGGGAGATGTGGTTATATTACCGCACAGGTGGGGATGGCGTGCAGCTTACCAGCCGAAAAAATGATCAGCAGGACGCAGGTGAACCTGTAATATCGCCCGATGGTAAATATGTTTACTGGAGTGAAGATGTTACGCCGGGTCCGTTTTTTCAGTATAATAAAGACCCATACCCGGGCATTTATGCCATTAAACGCCTTAACCGACAAACCGGCGAAATTGAAACCGTTACCGGTGATGCCGGTGGCGCTTGCCGCCCGGAGCTATCGCCGGATGGTAAGTTGCTTGCCTTTGTTAAGCGCATCCGGTTAAAATCAGTACTATACCTGCGCAACCTGGAAACAGGCGAGGAGTGGCCGGTGTACGACAGCCTCTCACACGATCAGCAGGAAACATGGGCCATTTTTGGCGTTTACCCAAGCTTTAGCTTTACGCCCGATAGCAAGAATATTGTACTTTACGCCAAAGGCAAGATATGGAACCTGGATATTACCTCGCTAAATGCCGTGCAGATACCGTTTGAAGTAACCACGCAGCAAATCGTGTCTGAATCATTACACTTTCAGCAAAAGGTTTTTCAGGATGAATTTACGGTAAAAATGATACGTCAGCTTACAACTTCGCCTGATGGTAAACTGGTCGCGTTCAATGCTGCCGGGCATATTTACATAAAGGAGTTGCCTAACGGCAAACCACAGCGCATAACCAACACTGCCGATCTGGAGTATGAGCCAAGCTTTAGCCCCGATGGAAAAACTTTGGTTTATGTAAGCTGGACGGACGAACTGAAAGGCGGCATCAACAAAATTGATTTGGTTACCAAAACGGTAACGCGCCTAACCATAGATAAAGGCTTTTATTATTCGCCAAAATTTAACAACAAGGGCGATGTAATTGTGTACCGTAAAGGCGAAGGTAACCAGGATTTGGGGTATGCCTTTGGTACCAATCCGGGTATATATGTATTGGCAGTAGCGGGTGGCACACCACGATTGGTGCTGGATAACGGTATCCGCCCGCAGTTCTCGGCTGACGATTCCAGAATTTATTATCAAAGCAGTGAGGACGGTAAAAAAGCTTTCAAGGTGATGGACTTGTTTGGCGGTAACAGGCATACCTTATATACATCGACCTATGCAACACAGTTTTGCCCCAGCCCTGATGGCAAGTGGATGGCCTTTACCGAACTATATAACTGCTACATTACGCCGATGACGCAGGCGGGTAACCCGCAGGATCTATCGGCGGGTAGCCGGGCTTTGCCTTTAAACAAATTAACCCGTGATGCCGGCACTTACCTGCATTGGAGTAAGGACAGCCAGAAACTGATGTGGACGCTTGGCCCTAAATATTACGCACGAGACATTAAAACAGCGTTCCCGTTCACTGATGCTAATCCTGATAAGGCACCTGCTATTGACACCAATGCCACTGCCGATATCGGCCTTAAACTAAAAGGTGATGCCCCAACCGGAAAGATCGCATTTACAAATGCGCGCATCATCACCATGAAGGGCGAGGAAGTAATTACAAAAGGCAACATAGTGGTGGTGAATAACAAGATAGCCGCCATTGGTAAAACTGCAGACGTTGAAGTGCCTGCTGATGCCAAGGTGTACGATATGGATGGCAAAACTATAATTCCGGGTTTAGTTGACGTGCACGCGCATTTACATACCAGCCCTGACGGGGTAACACCACAGCAGGATTGGAGCTATTACGCCAACCTGGCCTTCGGCGTAACTACCTCGCATGATCCATCGAGCAATACGGAGATGGTATTTAGCCAGAACGAGATGCTACGGGCAGGATTGATGGTGGGGCCAAGGGTGTACTCAACCGGAACCATCTTATATGGTGCCGATGGCGATTTTAAAGCCGTAATTAACAGTTTGGACGATGCCCGCTCAACCCTCCGCAGGCTAAAGGCAGTGGGTGCATTCTCTGTAAAAAGCTATAACCAGCCACGCCGCGAGCAGCGGCAGCAGATAATTGAGGCTGCCCGCGAGCTGCAAATGGAAGTGGTGCCGGAAGGCGGCTCAACATTTTTTACCAATATGACGCAGGTAATTGATGGCCACACCGGCATTGAGCATAACATACCTGTTTACCCGGTTTACAAAGACGTGCGCAGCTTATGGAACGCCACCAAAGTAGGTTACACACCAACGCTGATAGTAAGCTACGGTACCCAGTTTGGTGAGAATTTTTGGTATGACCGTACGGAGGTGTGGAAGAATGACCGACTGATATCATTTACGCCGCCATCAATGGTTGATGCGCGCTCGCGCAGGCGCACCACATCAGAGTATGGCGATTATGGGCATATTGACGTAGCAAAGGCAACCAAGTACTTAGCCGATGGCGGCACGAAGGTAAACTTGGGTGCGCACGGCCAAATGCAGGGCATAGGCGCGCACTGGGAACTGTGGATGTTGGCACAGGGGGGCATGTCGCCGTTGCAGGCTTTGCGTTGCGCAACTATAAACGGAGCATCATATTTAGGCATGGATAAAGAGATAGGATCATTGGAGCCTGGTAAACTGGCTGACCTGGTGGTGCTTAATGAAAATCCGCTTGAGGATATCCGTAACAGCGAGAACATAAAGTATGTAATGTTGAACGGCAGATTATACGACTCCGACTCGATGAACGAAATTGGTAACCGCGATAAGCCACGTCTGCGTTTCTGGTGGCAAATGGGCCGCGGCGGCGATATGCTTAACCTGCCCGTAAACAATACCGAAACTTATTTATTTGGTACGCAAGATTGCGATTAACCAAGAAAAAGCCACCAAACAGTGGCTTTTTCTATTGTTGCTTAATAGCTATTTTCCCGGCAATGTTTATATTTACTCTTGCCCAATTCAGATAAGCCTTACTTATGAAAACAACCTGCCTAACCTTGCTATTGCTGTTTGCATCAATTATAGCTTTCGCCCAGTTTACAATAACCGGCAAGGTTATAAGCACAGAGGATAATACACCCGTAGAAAGTGCCACGGTATTTATTAATAATACCGTCCACGCCGGTAAAACCAACAAGAAAGGGGAGTTTAGTATACGTAATGTGCAAGCCGGCCAGTATGAACTAATTGTATCAATGGTTGGTTTCAAAGCGGTTAAAACACCAATTACGCTGCATGCCGATTTAAAACTATCGACAATATATATTAAACCAAGAGTTCAAAACCTGGAAGAAGTAGTTGTAAGCAGGCCGAAAAAGCTTCCCAACAAATATCTGGAAATGTTCAAGCGTGAAATACTTGGTACGTCAAAATTTGCAAAGGATTGTCACATCGATAATCCGAAAGTTATTCAGCTTGATTTTGACAGTAAAGAGAAACGGTTAAGCGCTTACACATCAGATTTTATGGTGGTGCAAAACAACGCGCTGGGGTATCGCCTGAAATATTTAGTTGAGGATTTTGAGCGGAATGAGCATACCGAGCTGTTATCATACATCGGCTATGTGTTGTTTGAGGAAATGGATGGCTCTGAAAAGCAAAAAGCCGAATGGTATGCTAACCGTATTGAAGCTTACACCGGTTCGATGCAGCACTTTTTCAGATCAGTTGCAGGTAACAATATCAATTTATTACGAGAGCCTGGCTTTTTAGTACGTACACTAACGCGAACTTTAAACCCTTATCATTTACCCGATAGCGTGGTTAACGCTCATGTGCGGTACTATGCTAACAAAAGTGGAATAAGTAACCGCGATTCATTATACTACTGGCAAAATCAGGCGAAAATACCGCGCTTTGTAGAAGTAATTGATACAGCGAGATTACAAGCCGAACAAGTATTGCGATTTACCGATCAGCCGGGTGTTTACGCTTTACGCATCAGCGATACTAACTATCTAAAAAAATGGGAGCATATAAATGTTCCGGGCGTAAAAGTAACGCAACGGTTTAATTTTGATACGTGCAAGTATCAAAATATGCTATATATAACTTACATTAAAAAACCATTTTTTAGCCCGCCACGCGCTCAGGGTAGTACCGGGCGAAGCTTTATAATCAAGCCGGAAATGGAAGAAAAAGCAAGCCTGATAGTACCGGTGGATGGTAACATGTTATTTAATAGTAATGGAGTGTTGTTAGATCCTATGAATTTAAAGATGGAAAAATATTGGGCACGGCTGCGGTTAGGCGATTTGTTGCCCATTGATTATTTACCTAACACCGGCAATGGTGGTATACACACGGTAGCCAGCACCAATTAATGCAAAAGAATTTACGTCTGCACATTTTGATATGAAGAGATACCTGCTCAGTTTATGTTTGTTGCTTTCGTCAATTGTTGCCTCAGCACAGTTTACCATAACCGGCAAAGTGATAAATATGGCCGATAAAAAGCCGGTGGAAAGCGCCACCGTCTTTATTAATAATACCAGTTATGGTACCAAAACCGATGCGCAAGGCAATTTTGTTGTTTACAACGTGCAGGCCGGGCAGTATGATCTCATAATTTCAGTAGTAGGTTTCAAAACTCAAAAAACTTCTGTTTCTGTAACCTCGAACATAACCCTGACGCCAATAGCCATCAGTGAGCGTAAATTTGAATTGAATGAGGTAAGGATAACTAAATTGCGACGTGTTGATAACAGATACCTTGAGATGTTTAAGCGAGAAATACTGGGTTCATCGAAATTCGGATTGAACTGCCGGATAACCAATCCAAAGGTGATCGAGTTAAGTTATGAAAAAGCTACAGCTAAGCTAACAGGCTATACCTCGGATTTTATGCAGATTGAAAACAGATTGCTCGGTTATAACGTAAAATACCTGGTTGAGGATTTTGAACGTGACGAGAACGGGGGTACTATTAACTACGTTGGCTATGTGCTGTTTGAAGAAATGAAAGGCACCGAGGAACAGCAGCGCCAATGGTATGCCAACCGGCTCGAAGCCTATAACGGCTCCTCTCAGCACTTCTTTAGATCTTTGTTAGGTAACTCCATCAACATGGCCGGCGACCCCGGCTTTTTTGTGATGACTATGACCCGTACACTAAACCCTCGCAGGCCGCCCGATAGTTTGATCAGGGCGGGCATTCGTTACTATAACGATAAACGAAGCGGCAGCGCAAGGGATTCTATCAATTACTGGATCAGAATGTTAAAAATACCCCGGTATATTCAGGTGATGGATACCACGCGATTAACCGCCGCTGACATTGTTCAGCTAACTGATCAACGTGGGCTATATGCGCTAAAAATTAGCGATAAAAACTACCTTAAAAACTGGAAGTATATTAAAATACCAGGTATGAGTGAAAAATATGAATATAGCTGCGATACTTGCGCGTATACCAACTCCTTATATGTTACTTATATAAAAAGGGTTCCTGCTCAAATTGTATTTAAAAATGAAATTGGCGTGTTCTCGTCAGAAAGTAATTTTACCCCAACTGCCGAAATGCAAAAAATGGCAACCACACTCACCATGAACGAGAAAACTTTTTTTGACAGAAACGGTATGATAGCCAATCCGTTTAGCTTACGAGTTGAAGGTTTCTGGGCACGCCAACGCATTGGCGATTTGCTGCCGGTTGATTATCTGCCCAACACTGGCTTTGGCGGAAGCCAGGCTAACTCCGGGAAATAGTTTCGCGCCGTTTCCATATAGCATAATCTCATTGTTGATCTTGTCAACTTTAATTATGAGGTTTACTTCATAAACAGGTTCCATAGATCAAATAAGACCTCTATTGCGTTAATTTTGGTAAGTGTATTGTCTACACTTTCTTGTTTTCACCGACACATTTTGACCGTTCACCGAGGTTTACCCCGGTTACGCCTATTTGAGGCTATTCTGCTGTAACGTTGGGGTGGGTGCGGGTGTCTTATAGATGTATTTAAAAAGATAACATAAATAATTCACAATCAAAATCATAAAGTCATGAAAACTACTATAATCACCATCGCCACTATCTGTTCATTAGCTTTCGGTTCAGTAAACGCTGCCACTGCTGATAAATTTAACGACAACGCCGCCACCGTATTAAGCGACGTAAAGAATATTAACAAAATTGAGGTTCGCGGTAACGTTGAACTGTATGTATCAAACAGCGTTAACGACAGGGTAAAGGTTTACAACCGCTACTATACTGAAAGCGCTCTTGTGCAAAATAATAACGGTGTATTACGCATCTCATCATACTCAGCCAAAAAACTGGTTGTTTGGGTATCAGCAAATGATCTTCGCTCAATTACCGCTTATGATAATGCTACCGTAAAATCATTCGGTACCTTATCAGCCATCAACCTTAACGTTACCTTAAACAATAAAGCGACCGCACAATTGGACATCGACTCATACAGCGCTGATGTAAAAGTGAACGATAACGCCAAAGCCGACTTAACCGGTAGCGTTACTGATTACGCTATCAACTACGGTGGCTCAACAAGTGTAAACTACGGTAAGCTGGTTGCCATGGGTAAAGGCCAGGTTGTAAAAAACGCTGAAAAATACACTATAGCCAAGAACGAGCTTGCCGCTCTTTAACCCGCACTTTTGCAAAAGTTCAACATATATTAAAGGAAAGGCCATCATTACAATTGATGGCTTTTCTGATTTTTAAAGTGTAACTTCACGCTAATAATAAACGTCCCAAATCAATAAACAACTCAAAGCCGATCATGAAAAAAATAATCTATACTATCGCAATCGCCGCTGCGGCAACGCTTTCGTTTTCATCATGTAAAATGAAGTGTAAAAAAGGATCGGGAACAATTGTTACCGATAACCGTAAAGTAGCTGATTTTACCAAGCTTGAAGTAAACGGCGGCTTTAAAGTAATCTTAAAGCAGGATAGCTCGCTTAATGTAGGACTGAGCATTGATGATAACTTGCTTGAATATGTAAAAACTGACGTTAGCGGCGGTAAACTGGTAATATCAACTAAAAAGAATATCTGTGCAAGCAATGATGCCGTGGTAACCATCGGCGTTAAAAATCTCGAAGAAATTAAAGGGTCAGGTGCTATAACTTTCAACAGTGAGGGCAAGCTGAATGTAAAGGATTTTTACATTGACCTTTCGGGTGCCGGCCGCACCGACCTTGACCTGAGCGCCGCCAATGTACGTACCGAGGGCAGCGGCGCTACTGAGATCAAGCTTAAAGGACAAGCGGCATCAAACACCGTTGACCTGAAAGGTAGCAGCAAAGTTAGCGCGCTCGATTTTGTGGTAGGCAGTTATAATATTGAAACTACCGGAGCCGGCGATTATAAAATTAATGTACTTAAATCGCTTATCGTGAAAACCACCGGCGCTTCATCAATTGAATACCGCGGCAATCCGACCACAGTAGAGAAAAAAGAAACCGGATCATCATCCATTAAAAAAATAGATTAAGCAGCCTTTTTATTAGTAAAACCCGCCCGCCCGGCGGGTTTTGTTGTTTATGGCTATGTTGTTGGTTAATAAAATTTTACGTAGCTTGTAGCATTTGAGTGCCTGACTGCGTCTAAGTAAAAAACTCAAAATAATCAACCAAACCACACAATGAAAAAGTTAACCAAATGGATAGCTATTATCCTGATTTTAGTTGTAATGATAGCTATAGCAGGGCTATCTTACGTTAATTATGCACTGCCAGACGTAGGCAAACCCGAAAACATAACCGTAGAACTTACCCCGCAACGTATTGAGCGCGGCAAATACTTGGCTAATCATGTAGCCGTATGCGTTGATTGCCATTCAACACGAGATTTCAGCAAGTTTGCCGGGCCAATTGACACTGCGCACATCGGCGTAGGCGGAGATAAATTTGATAAAAGCATCGGTTTTCCCGGATTGGTATATGTGCCTAATATCACACCGCTCAATTTAAAAAGCTGGACGGACGGCGAAATATTCAGAGCCATTACCACCGGGGTAAAAAAGGATGGTTCGGCCATATTCCCGATTATGCCATGGCAATACTATTCAAAAATGGATAGGGAAGATGTTTACGCCATCATAGCGTATATGCGCACGCTGAAGGCTGACGGCAAAAATTATCCGGCTCATCAGCTCGATTTCCCCTTAAACTTTATTGTAAACACTATGCCACAACCGGCAACCCTTAATAAACGCCCGCCGGAGAGCGACACACTTAAATACGGCGAGTACTTGGTGCAGATAGCTGCCTGCCGCGATTGCCATAGTCAGGATGATAAGGGTGAGCTGATAGCCGGGCTTGAGTTTGCAGGGGGCAAAACATTTAACCTGCCCGGGGCAACGCTTAAATCATCAAACATAACGCCCGATAAAGAAAGCGGTATTGGCCGGTGGACAAAACAGGACTTTGTAAACCGTTTCAGTATGTATGCAGATAGTACTATGCGCGCTACAGCCGTAAAGCCAGGCGAATTTCAAACCATAATGCCCTGGTGGAAGTATGGCAGCATGAAAGTAACCGACCTTGAAGCCATGTATGCTTACCTGCAAACCATTAAGCCTGTGCAAAACCCGGTAGTAAAATTTCAGGCCAACTCAATTGAAGCTAAATAAATTAAAATAAAATTTATACTTTTGCGCCTCAAAATACGGTACGGCAATGCTGTGCCCTGTTTAAATTTAAATATCCGCAGAAGATGAATATTACACAGGAAAAAGTTGATAACCTGAACTCAGTTCTTAAAATTAACCTTGCACCGGAAGATTATGCTCCGCGTGTTGACAAAGCCATTAAAGACCACGCTAAAAAAGCCAAACTTCCGGGTTTCCGTCCGGGTATGGTGCCTGCCGGTCATATCAAAAAGATGTATGGCAAAAGCATTTTGGTTGATGAGATCAACAACCTGTTATCAGATACACTGAACAATTACATTGACGAGCAAAAGCTGAACATATTAGGCCAGCCACTGCCAAAGCCTGATGATAACAAAGAGTACAACTGGGATTTTGCCGACACCTTTGAGTTTAACTACGAGATTGGTTTAGCACCGGAGTTTGACCTGGAGTTCACATCAAAAGATAAAGTTACCCAGTATGTAATCAAAGTAGATGACGAAACATTAGCGTCGCGTACTAAAAACATCCGTCGTAGCTATGGCAAAATGACAAATCCTGACGTATCGGCAGATGATGATGTGCTTTACTCGCAATTAGAGCAGCTTTCTCCGGATGGCTCTGTTTTTGAAGATGGCATCAACGAAACTGTATCGGTTCGTTTAGATCAGGTTAAAGATGATGCTATTAAAGCATCATTAATAGGTTTGAAAAAAGACGATACCGTTGAGTTTGATATTCAGAAAGCTTATGATGGCGACGCGGCTAAAATTGCCGGTCTGTTAAAAATAGACGAGGAAACTGCTGCCGACCTTAAATCAAACTTCCGTTTAACTGTTAAAAATGTTAACCGTTTAGAGGAAAGCGATCTGAACCAGGAGTTCTTTGATAAATTATTTGGTGAAGGTACTGTAACTACCGAAGAGGAGTTTAAAGCTAAGATAACTGAAGAGCTTGAGGCTATGATGCAGCAAGACAGCGAGCGTAAACTGCAGGACGAGATTTACAACTATGCTACCGGTAAAGTTGATTTCCCGCTGCCTGACGAGTTTTTAAAACGCTGGTTAAAAGTTACCAACGAAAAACTGAGCGACCAAGAGCTTGAAGAAGGTTATGCCGAGTTCTCTAAAAACCTGAAATGGACGCTGATCGCTAACAAGATCATCGTTGAGAACAACATCGAGATTAAGTACGAGGAAGTTTTTGAAGCCGCTAAACAACGTTTGGATGCACAGTTCAGAATGTACAGCCCTCAGCCTTTAACGGATGAGCAATTAGGCCAGTACACTGTACAGTACCTGCAAAACAAAGAGAATGCTAACCGCACTTTTGAAGAGGTTAAAGCGCTTAAAGTATTTGAGTACATTAAGAGCATTATCACCCTCGATCAAAAAGAGATTGCTTACAACGAGTTTACCAAGCTGGCAAACTAATCGATAGCTTCTATATAATATTCACCAAAAGCAACTTGAATAAAGTTGCTTTTGTGTTTTACAAGGTAGCGGTTGGAGGTTAGCGATCAGACATTGGTAGTTTATGTAAACTATCTCCCACTCTTCTCGTAGCAGGGGAAGGTTAATCACACCAAATATTTTTACTTTTTGAAAACCTTAGACCCAAAATAGTATTCAAGTAAAAAGTATATATTTAACACGGGCAACAACGCCCAACCTAAAAAACAATTAATACAATGAGCAGTAATATCGACAGAGACGAATTCAGAAAATATGCTGTTAAGCACCACCGCATTAACAGCCTGCACGTAGATAAATTTATGGCAAATGTTGACAGGGCTCACCTGCCAACCGGCATGACACCATATATTATTGAAGAGCGCCAGCTTAACGTAGCGCAAATGGACGTTTTCTCGCGTTTGATGATGGACCGTATCATCTTTTTAGGTGATGCTATATATGACAGCATTGCCAATATTATACAAGCACAGTTGCTATTCCTGCAATCAGCAGATAGCAAGCGTGATATTCAGATCTATATCAACTCACCAGGTGGTTCGGTTTATGCCGGTTTGGGTATTTATGATACTATGCAGTTTATCTCAAACGATGTAGCAACCATTTGTACCGGTATGGCCGCTTCAATGGGGGCTGTATTATTGTGCGCAGGTACTAAAGGCAAGCGCGCGGCGTTACCACATTCAAGGGTGATGATCCACCAGCCATCAGGCGGTGCACAAGGTCAGCAATCTGACATTGAGATCACTTACCACGAGATCACTAAGCTGAAAAAAGAACTATACCAGATCATTGCCGATCACAGCGGTTCATCTTTCGAGAAAGTTTGGGACGCATCTGACCGTGACCACTGGATGATTGCTGAAGAAGCGAAAGAATTTGGTATGGTTGATGAGGTATTGCGTGGCAATAATCCTAAAAAATAAGCAGTTAGCGGCGTGTTGCTAAAACTAAAAAGGCAACGCGCCGTTAATGTTGTACAAACTGGATTATTTTTAGTAAATTTGTCCAATTTAATCAAAGCAAAAAGCAATGACTAAAAACAGCAAGGAGATCAGGTGTTCGTTTTGTGGTGCAGGTAAGCAGGATAGCCTGATGCTCATAGCCGGTTTAGACGCGCATATTTGCGATAAGTGCGTAAACCAGGCTAACGAGATTTTAGCTGAAGAACTTAAAGTTCGTAAAGTTAAAAGCTCACCTTCAACTCCCTCGGTACTAAAGCCGGGCGAGATCAAAACCCATCTTGATCAGTATATCATCGGTCAGGATGATGCCAAAAAAATACTTTCGGTGGCGGTATATAATCACTACAAACGCCTTAACCAACGTGTTGATAAGGACGAGGTGGAGATTGAAAAATCAAACATCATTATGGTGGGCGAAACCGGTACCGGCAAAACCTTATTAGCAAAAACCCTTGCGAAGGTGTTAAATGTGCCTTTTTGCATATGCGATGCTACCGTATTAACCGAAGCCGGTTATGTAGGCGAAGACGTTGAGAGTATACTTACCCGATTATTGCAAGCCGCTGATTATGATGTAGCTGCCGCGGAACGTGGAATAGTTTACATTGACGAGGTTGACAAGATTGCACGCAAGAGCGATAATGCATCCATCACCCGCGACGTTTCCGGTGAGGGTGTACAGCAAGCGCTTTTAAAAATATTAGAAGGTACGATGGTTAACGTACCACCTCAAGGTGGCCGTAAACACCCCGATCAGAAAATGATCACGGTTAACACCAGCAACATCTTGTTTATTTGCGGTGGTGCTTTTGATGGCATTGAGCGCAAAATAGCAGGCCGTTTACGTACCCAAACTGTTGGTTACAAGTTTAACCATGATGACGCTGAGGTTGATCTTAAAAACCTTTATAAATACATCACCCCGCAGGATTTAAAATCATTCGGGCTGATACCTGAGTTGATCGGCCGTTTGCCGGTATTAACATACCTAAACCCGCTTGATCGTGATGCCCTGCACAACATACTTACCGAGCCTAAGAACTCGCTGCTTAAACAGTACAAAAAGTTGTTTGAGTACGAAGGAGTGAAGCTTGAAGTTGAGGATGAGGTGCTTGATTTTATAGTAGATAAAGCAATGGAATTTAAGTTAGGAGCCAGGGGGCTTCGTTCCATCTGCGAAGCAATAATGATAGACGCGATGTTCGAATTCCCATCACAAAAGGATGTGAAAGAACTTACCGTTAATTTGGATTATGCACGCGAAAAGTTTGAGAAATCAGATCTTAAAAAGTTAAAAGTAGCTTAACAATAACCCAATAGCGCGAGCGCTATCTTTATTGAAAATAAATACGAACCCTGGTGAAACGCCGGGGTTTGTTGTATCCGGTAGTTCAGTAAACCGGTTTTCTCAATAAAAGCATCAGCGTAATCAACAACTAAAATCGGTGTAATCCAAAAACAACATCAGTGTAATCACAAAAATCAATATATATGAATGAAGAAACCGTAGTAAAGAAAGACGAAGACATTGTTGAGAATGCAAAGAAGGTAAAAGAGGTAGAGAGCCCGATACGCCGCGGTTTAAAAACTAAAGACGCTATTGTGGCCAACTGGTTGCCGCGTTATACCGGCCGCCCGCTTGACCAGTTCGGGCAGTACATCATCCTCACCAATTTTTCAAAATATATCCAATTGTTTTCGCAGTGGAATGATGATGCACCGGTAATGGGTTTAGATAAACCAATGCAAAGTGTTACCGCCGGCAACATCACCATCATCAATTTTGGTATGGGCAGCCCGGTTGCTGCAACTGTGATGGATTTGCTCACGGCCATCAAACCTAAAGCCGTAATATTTTTAGGTAAATGCGGCGGCCTTAAAAAGAAGAATAACGTGGGCGACCTGATATTACCTATAGCCGCCATAAGGGGCGAAGGAACGTCAAATGATTATATGCCTGCCGAGGTGCCTGCGCTACCGTCGTTTTCGTTGCAAAAAGCAATATCTACCACCATCCGTGATATGTCGCTCGATTATTGGACCGGCACCTGCTACACCACCAACCGCCGCGTTTGGGAGCACGATAAAGAGTTTAAGGCTTACCTTAAAAAGCTACGCGCCATGGCTGTTGACATGGAAACCGCAACCGTGTTTGTAACCGGCTTTGCTAATAAGATACCTACCGGCGCGCTGCTCCTGGTGTCTGATCAGCCAATGATACCCGAGGGTGTAAAAACCAGCGAAAGCGACTCGAAAGTTACTGAAGGCTATGTGGAAACACACCTTAAAATTGGTATCGAATCGTTAAAGCAACTTATTAACAACGGTCTTACAGTTAAGCACCTGCGGTTTTAATTACCGCCGATGCTCACTTTTTTCAGGCTCTCGCGCCCATAAAACACAGGGAAATACATCAGCTCGGCCTTTGCCGGGTTAAGGGTGTATTCCCCATCATAGCGGGGCATAAGTTCAACCTCGAATTTGTACTGCCCTTGTTTAAGCTTGCGGCAAAATATGCTCACCTTTTCTTTAAAGTATTCGCGGTGTATTTCGTTGTTACGCCACGATTGCGTTTTGCTCTCGTACGAGCATCCGGCGGGGATTGGTATCTCAATCATTACAAACTCGCCATCGGCACGTCCGGTAACATCAGCTACCAGTGTAACTTTTTTGCCGCCTTTTAAGTTAACAGTTTTATCGCCGTTGTTTTCAAACCAGGTATTCACGGTAAAATCTTTACTTACCTTTTCAGGCTTGCTGTTCCAAAATTGTTGGTAACCGGTAATGTACACCGGTAAGGTGCCGGTTTTGTTGATACTTAGTGCCTGGCTGTCAAACGTCGCAGAATAAGGGAAAGTGGTAACGGTTTCATTTTTACCGCCGGCTAACACCAATTTAGATTGTTTAAGGCCCTTCTGCTCTTTCATTAAATCAGGCAAAATAGTTTCCAATATTAATGACGATTCATACGTGTTACGCCATCCGCCATCACGACGTTGTTCGAGCAGGTAACCGGTTATCCTGTCAAGCAAAGCCTGATTGTTGCCCGAGTTTTTAATAAGTTGGTAAGCAAGTATGCTTAACTGTACAGAATTATCAAAGAACGCATAACTGCTGTTTTCGCCCCAGTAGACATTGCCAAACATGGTGGTTTTCTTGCCGCTCAACAATTCATCCACGTTAACAGGCAGCCCGGCTTTTTGCTTAATTAGCATTAGCCGGTATCTATTATATACTGAAACATATTTTAATGCCGATTGCTCTTTTTGAATAGTAGCTATGTACTTTTTATAATCAGCCTTTGCCCCGAGTTTGAGCAGCAATTCAACTACATTAAGTCTGTCATAGGTGTTATACCTATCAGCCTGGAGTAACAAGTATTGGGTGATTTTCTGCTTGTCAAAATGGGTGCCGTAACCGGCTTTTTCGGCATCCAGCAAGGCCTCAAAAACATGCCGGCTGATCCACATCTCCTCGTCGCTTTCTTTCCACCATCCCCAAAGGCCGCTGCCTTTTTTGTTTTCGTTTAGTTTTTTTATGATCTCGAGGATATTTTTTTCACGTGTAAAAGGCTGTTTAAGATATTTCCTGATCCGTTCTTCACTAAGCAATCCCTTCAGTTTCGAGGCCAGTTGCTCGTTGCACAGGTAGCGGTATTCGCGCAGCTTATCGGTCTCCTCAATCAGTGCGGGCAAGGCTGATGCCTCAGCCCGGAACGTTACCTTACCAAGGGTGGCATCAAACTTCAGGTTCACGCTGGTATCGCCACGCAATACTTCAAAAATACCTTTGGTCTCCTGTACGCCGGGCTTAACAACCGGTATTTTACGTTGCTCGCCATCGCTGTAACCATTTGCACGTTTTAGGGCGTACTCAAAAGTTAAGCTATCATTAGCTGAAGCGGTTATAGCCAATGTATCAATTTTTGAGTTGACTACCGATAACGAATCCTGCTTTAAAGGTTTACCGTTATAACTAAACGTGCGTTGCATTGTGGCAGGGGTGGGGTTATAATTCATCACCTTGCCAATGATGTTCATTTTATCGCCCTCAACAGCGAACTGCGGCGTAATTAAGGAAGCGCTTACAGGTTTGAACGATTTTATGCTGCCCTCTACAAGCGCGGTTTCCATGTTGTTACTTATGCCGATAAAATATGTACGCCAGTTGGTGATATCATCCGGAAACACGGTAGTGAAGCTGACTTTGCCGTTGGCATCTGTAGTTAACCTTGGCTGCCAGTAGCTATAATCCTTAAAGTTTTTACGCAGCGTATTGCCACCGTTTTGCGCGGCCAGATGGGCTTCGGCTTCATCAGCTGCCTGTTTCTTTTTGGTGGTTATAATTATAACACCATTGGCGGCACGGGCACCGTAAATAGCCATGGCCGCTGCATCTTTCAAAACAGAAATATCCCCGATTTCGGTTTTGTCTATGCCGTTGAATTCAGCCTCCGTTATTACTTTACCGTCAACTACCACAAGCGGATTGGCACCCGTAGTAACCGTATTTGCGCCTCTTACTTGTATAGTATATCCGCTTCCAGGTGAAACATTTGTTATGGATAAGCCGGCCACTTTTCCTTGTAACGCACCATAAAACCCGGTGGTGCGCACAGATGTACTTGCCGTTAAGCTTTGTTTTTTTTGCGCACCATAGCCCAATACAACTACCTCGTTAAGTTGATTCGAACTTTCGTTTAGCGTTAAAACATAATTATCCCCGGGCCTAATCGTGAACTCTTCTGTAATGTAACCGATAAATGCTACCGTTATCTTGCCGGTTTTGGGTACCGTAAGACTGAAATTACCTTTGGAATCGGTGACCATCCCGTGTCTAGTGCCTTTTACCAATATACTAACGCCGGGTAAAGGAGCTTTATCCTTTGCATCGATGACTGTTCCGGTAATGACGTTAGTGAAGTTTTTGATCTCGGTGTACTTTTCGTTGAATGTTTCTTTAATCAGTAAGGCGTCATTCCTGATTTCTTTATCGGTGTTATTATACATGCCTGTACGCTGCTGTATCACTTGGTTAATTTTTATACTTACCGAGTCGCGCGGGTGAGCTTTAATCGCTATGGTATATAAATTTGCGCCGTGGGGTTTTACAATAATGTTTTCCTGTACAAAATATTCGTCCCCTTTCAACAAGAACATCAACCGGTATTTACCCGGTTCCAGGTTGCCGAAGTCTCGCTCTATACCCCGGTATATCTTTAAAAATTCAATATCATTATTCTTATAAATCAATATGTTTTTTACAAAGAGTTTTTCTTCGGCAGCGAATTTAATTTTCAATCTCCCGTTTTTTTCTATGGGAACATAAGGGTTTTCAAAGAGATTAGTCGTTTGGCTGCGCCTGTCCAAATAGTTTTGCCAAAGCGTGTCAATCGCGGTAGGCGTAAGCGCCAGTTGTGTGTAGTCAACCGCAGCATCTCCGTAATTTAGCTTTTTATTGTAAGGGTTACCATCAAAACTTTTTTGCTTTAATAAACCCGGTAAAAAGGTATAGTTATAACCTGTTTCGGCAATAAAGTTTTGATCCTTTTCGGCGCCGAGTTTGTAGGTAGCCAGATTTGGCGCAATTGGACCGGTTAAAACCCGCTGCCGGCTGCGTCCGTTAGCTTCCGGATTAAGTAAGTACACCCTTTCGCCTTGTTGCAGCGTTGCCAGCTGCATTTTAAAAGTATTCTCTACGCTGATCAGGTAATTGTTCAGCATCCGCTTTTCGTCGTTCATCAATGTGTCCGGTGCTTTATTTATAAAAATGTCAAAGCGCTTTAGCGTCGAATCGGCATTGATGCTGAAAATGGTTTTCTTTCCATGCGCTATCACCACATCTTTAACCTCTATATCCATCTTATCCGTGCGTAGGCGTATATCATGCATCCCGGAGTCAACCCTGAAACTATAGCGTTTCAGGTCCTCCGTTTGTGAAAAATACACCGGAGTATTATCAATGTAAACAATATGCACAGGTAGTATGTCGCCATTTTTTACAACAAAGGGCGCTATTTGCGTTATGTTGTCTACGGTTTTCTCTGTTGTTGTATAAATGGTATCAGGATGGGTGAATTTATAGTATTCTATGGTGTCCAGTCCCATTTCACTGCCCCATCTTTTCCAATTAAGCACGAGCGACTGCGTATTGTCAAGTCGCAGGCTTTGGTATCGCATATTAAAGTAAGGTGCTTTGCCAAACTTGCCGAAGTAAGGCACTGATGGAGCGCTGTATTCCTCAAATTTTGATGTAAGCGACCAGGCAGTAATATCAGCATCGGCAACAGGCTTACCTTTGTTATTTGTTACGGTAAGCTCAGTGGTAACTTTCTGGCCGGGATAAATGGTCATGGGTTGCTGTACATCAATCTTGAGTGATTTATCGTAATTAATGAAAGACTGCCTGCTGGTTTGTAAACGGCCACCCCACAAATAGTAGGCAAAAACCGTAATGCTACCCTTTGAACTGATACGCTTTTTATACTGAAGTGAGTCTGCTTCGCCACGTTCAAGCAGTTTATCATCAAGGTAAATGCTATACCAAAAATGTAATTTACGCTTACTTTTAACCGCAACTTTTGCTGAGTCGGCCGTACGTTCACCGGTTATAGTTATTCCACTTTCCTCACTTGTTAAAATGAAATTGGTTTGGGTACTATCAGCTATAATAAGGTAATCGCTTACGTATGGATCAATGGTTATGCGTGCCGGTAATACAAGGCTTTGCTTTTTAAGGGTATCGTTATTGCTGATAGCAAAAAGCGTCGCTTTTAATGGTGATTCCTTGCCGTGCATATAGCCGTCTATTTTCAGCGTATCACCGTTTACTTTAGTTTTTATCTGGTAATTATCCGCCTTATAATTTAGATACTTAGTTTGGGAGCGGTGTTCATTTGATGAATTAAGAAAGTCAGCCTCGATGTAATATGACATACTTACCGGTGGAAATATAGAACCGGGAATGGTAACCTTAGTTTCTCCCAGCGGGTCGAGTTGTACGGTATGCTTCCATAAAGTATCAGGCACAAAAGCGTGATCGACTTTGTAATTGTTAATAAAACTGCTTTTAACAAGCAAGTCTACCCGGCCATCAGGCACCGGTAACCCATTTTCGTCGGTAGCTTTTAAATAAAGGTTTAGGGTATCTCCCGGTTGATTCGATTCTTTGTCGGTACGGACAGTAAAGTTGATGGCTTTTAGCTCGTACTCTTCGTACTCAAACTTTGTGCTTACAAATTGTAAGTGATTTTTTTCGCTCTCCTCTAATTCTTCTTCCTCATCATCATCGTCGTCATCTTCATTGTCTTTCTTCTGCAGTTTTTTTGTGTCAGTGAGTATGATCTGGTAGGTATCATCCAGGTCGATATCCAGGCTATCGGTCAGCACAAAGCTATACTCATACATCCCCGGGCGATAGCTGTTTATGGTAGCCAGTGTTTTAAAGTCATCATCCCCATATTGATCTGCTAGGCGTACCAGGACAGGTTTGTTTTTAAACGGCTTTCTACTCTTTTTATCAACTATAAATGCTTTCAATCTTACCGTATCGCCACGCTTGTATTTTGGTTTATTAAGCACTACAAAACCCGGATAATCCGCATGTTGGTTATAGCTGTGATATCGCTGTTTTGGCTTCTTTGAAAAGAGCCCCTTAAACCATCGTGTTAAAAAGAATTGCTTTTTGACCTCATGCTCACTGAGGTTTAAAAAACTAGTAACGCCATTATATATTACTTTTATAACATTCTGCTTTGCCGGATTAACCGAGTAAAGCCCTTTGGCTTGGTTGTAGGATACCTTTTTGCCGTTATTAGTTACGGCAGCGTTAGTAATTATGGTGCCGTTTTTATCCGTCAACAAAAATTCAATCTGTTTATCCTGAGACAGCAGTTGCATGGAAACATTTTGCTTTTCGAGCAGGGTAAACATCAACCTATTCTCGGTTGCGTAAACCTTCACATAATTACCGTATGGCAATTTGGGCTTATGAAATGCCTGATTCTTGGTTAAAATGGAATCTACCTTTTGCTTTAAAATTTTATCTGTAGGTTTTTTATCCGGATGCAGGTAAAGGTCCGCCACATCGTCATCGCTTATTTTATAGTAGTAGGTGTATTGGCTGTTCCTGATGCTTTGAGTTAGTTTTTGCTGCGCCAGGCTATTTATCGAAATCAGGAGAAGTAATAATAATGAAAGTTTTCTCATTGTGGGTAAAGGCTCGTGGTAACGCACCTAATATACCGTTTGTACGCGTTGTTTTGAAACTAATTATACGGGATAGGGTTAGTTTATATATCCCTTATGTGATATTTGATTTATTAAAATCTGATAAAATCTATAGCTTTGCTATACAAAACACTTTTTATGTGGTATAACAACATCCTCGAAACTATTGGTAATACGCCGCTGGTTAAACTTAATAAAATTGTAAAAGACATTCCGGCAACTGTTCTGGCTAAAATTGAAACCACTAATCCGGGTAATTCAATTAAGGATCGTATGGCGCTTAAAATGATAGAGGATGCTGAAAAAAGTGGCAAGCTTAAACCCGGCGGCACTATAATAGAAGGTACATCCGGTAATACCGGTATGGGCCTGGCTATAGCAGCCGTTATAAAAGGCTATAAATGTATTTTTACGAGTACCGACAAGCAGTCGAAAGAAAAATTTGATGCCTTGCGAGCCTTTGGCGCCGAGGTGATTGTTTGCCCTACTAATGTCGACCCGGAAGATCCGCGTTCGTACTACTCGGTATCATCACGCCTGGAGCGTGAGGTGCCAAATTCATGGAAGCCAAATCAGTATGATAACCTGTCCAACTCACAGGCACATTACGAGCAAACAGGCCCGGAAATATGGGAGCAAACCGAAGGCAAGATAACGCACCTTGTAGTAGGCGTGGGCACAGGTGGCACCATTTCAGGCACGGCGCGTTATCTCAAAGAGAAAAATCCGGCTATACAGGTGTTAGGTATTGATACTTATGGTTCAGTATTTAAAAAATACAAGGAAACCGGCGTTTTTGATAAGAATGAGATTTATCCTTACATCACTGAAGGCATCGGCGAAGATTTTCTGCCGCAAAACGTAGACTTTAGCCTGATAGACCATTTTGAAAAAGTAACCGATAAAGATGCCGCTTTGATGACACGCGAAATAGCGCGTAAGGAAGGCATCTTTGCTGGTAATTCTACCGGTTCGGCAGTGGCGGGTGTGCTGCAAATGAAGGACCGGTTTAAAGAGGGCGACGTGGTGGTGATTGTGTTCCCCGATCATGGCTCACGTTACATGGGTAAAATGTACAATGACGACTGGCTGCGCGACCGTGGCTTTCTAAAGGACGATAAACTCACCGCTCGCGACATCATCAGCAAAAAAGAGAGCGCCGAGATTATTACTATCGATAGCGAAAAAACGGTTATCGAGGCCATCAATACCATCAAAACACTCAATATTTCGCAAATACCGGTTACGCAGCATGGCAATATTATTGGCAAGGTAACCGAAAGCGATATTCTGGATGCCCTGCTTGAAAGCCCAAGCCTTAAATCGCAGCCTGTAAAAAATATCACCACGGCACCGTTCCCTTATGTTGATTTGAATACGTCGATTGATCGCATATCATCCATGATCAATAAGGATAACATCGCCGTGTTGGTAACCGATGAGAAAGGAAACGCAGAGATTATTACGCAGTACGATATTATTAACGCTATATCAGCGTAGAGGTAGATTGCGGATTTCGGAAGGGTGATTGCGGATCGAGTTAGAGTAAGTAGTCTGTTAATAATTAGCCTAAAAAAGTACAAGCGAAATTTATTAAACCATTAAAAATCTTTTGGATCAAGAAATAAAGAAGCCAAATACAGAATAACAAACAACGCTACAGGAATTATGAATGCTAAGTAGTTGAACACTTCTAATGGTACAGCTATTAAGCGGCCTATTATTGGTAGTGTTAATAATAAAAAGCATAATAAGTCAATCCTGATACGTTTTGCAGGTCTTGATTCTTTAGGGGTGATAATTATGAATAATGCGACGATGGCTAAAAGAGAAAGTAACTGATCGATATTCCAAAAGTCAAATAAGGATAAAGGTAGCCATAGTAAAAATGGCAATCCAATCATTTCTCCTTTCAGCACAATACACAGATAGGCAATGAGGGATAGTGTTTTGACTTTTGAGCGCGACATATTGCAAAAAATACTTAGAATATCAAAGATTAAAAACTTAGCCCCGCCAAAGTTTATAGAAATAGAAAACGTTCTAAAGCTGCCTTAATCTTTTACTTTCTAAGTTCAGCAAGTTCTTTTTGATAGCGTTGGTTTAGCGATGGCTGCGGGTTATACAGTAAATACACGCCCGAACCTTTTTCCCTCGCCAGCGGATTGTTGATAGTGCCTATTTTAACATAGCGTTCAATAAAGGGCTGTAGTTCTTTCACGCCATCTTCATTCTCGGCAATATAAATTAGGTATTTGGGTACCAGGCTGTCGGGCGCCCAAAGCGAAAAGCTGCTGCTTAGGGATATTACCTGAGGAATATTAAACCGTTTGCCATACACGGTAATGGCTCCCGCCTGTCCGTAGTTTTCAGCAAAGATGCGTGTTTGCGTTTTGGCCTGATCGCTTAAACCGTGGTAGGCTTTGGCAGTAAGTTTAGCCATTTCATCCCAGCCCAGCATATCGGCGTAATCCTGTGTGGTGGCATGTTGTTGCTGATCTTCCCACCGGGTTAAAAAATCTAAGGCCGGTACCATACTTTTAGTAAAGCTGATAGCCTTTACGGTTTGCTGCAACGGCAATACCGGTAAAACAGTTGGTAAGAGTATTACATTGGGCAAGGTTACCATTACGATAGCTACGGCGCGTAACGGATTTCCGGCTGTTTTAAACAGTCGGTCAAACCCGCAGCCACCGGCCGCGAACAGCATAGGGTAGGCGCCAAAAAGGTAATAGCTTTTGCCATTCATCTGCACTAAAAAAATGAAGATGAGTATATAGGCAAATGCCAGAAACTGATACTTGCGAAGCCTGAACGATACCAGCAAAAACACAAAGCCGGTTAACCATACAAACAGCGCTATACCATTTACCATCAATTGCTGCGCTATAAAATCGCCTGCTTTAATATATTCAAGCTGCGTTTCGCGCAGTTCGCTCATGTGATGCAATACGGGGAAGTTATGCTGCCACTGCCATATCAGGTTTGGCAAAAAAACAATCAGCGCTAACAAGGCCGCGCCAAGCGTATGCTTGGTGAACAATAGTTTACGCTGCCTGCTGATTAATACGGATAATACTAATGCCACAGCAAAAAAGGCCATGGTATATTTGGTGAGCATACCCACGCCTGTAGTTAAGCCAAAGCCATATAAAAATATAACGGACGATGTGTTTACGTACTTTACTATACACCAGGCCGCTAAAACCCACCACAACTGATCGAACACAACAGGCTGAAACAAGTAGCCACTGGCTGCGAATGCCGGCGCAAATATCATGGACAGGCAGGCTATAGCAATGGCAAATTTACGACCGCCAAGTTCAATGGTGATCATGCCGGTTAGCCAGATGATGATGCCGCTGGCAATGGTAGTGAAAAGGCGGGAAGCAAATACAGAATCACCGAACAGGCCTAATGATATTTTGGCAAGCAGCGCAATAAAGGGTGGCACTTCCTTAAAGCCCCAGTCAAGGTGATCGGCCAGGGAAAGGTGCAGCAATTCGTCGCGGTGAAAACCGAAATTTGAAATGGCTAACAAGTTAAGCGCTACCTTAACGAGCACAAATATCAGTACAAACTTGTGATACTCGGCCCGCTTATTCCTGTAGATCATGCGTGGTGGTTAAAACTGGTTTGATAAAGTTAATATTTAAGTCTGTTATCTTCCAAATAATAAAAAGGGCCGAACTGCTGACGGTGGGGTAATCAACTCATCATCCCACTCAAATCAACAGTTCAGCCCCCTGGTAAAGTAACTAAAAGTCTATTTAGATACGCTTTATATCGGCGCCTAACGCGATAAGCCTTTTATCAATATGCTGATAGCCACGCTCAATTTGTTCAATATTATAAATGGTTGATTTACCTTTTGCTGATAAGGCAGCGATCAATAACGATACGCCGGCACGAATATCAGGCGAGGTCATGGAGATACCGCGCAGTTGTATACGTTTATCCAAGCCTATAACGGTAGCACGGTGCGGATCGCAAAGTATGATGTTGGCGCCCATATCCAGCAGCTTATCAACAAAGAACAAACGGCTCTCAAACATTTTTTGGTGTATAAGCACCGAGCCTTTAGCCTGTGTGGCTACTACCAGCACAATGCTCAACAGGTCAGGCGTAAAGCCCGGCCACGGCGCATCGGCAACAGTAAGTATTGATCCATCTATAAAGGTATCAATCTCATAATGATCCTGTTCCGGGATGAAGATGTCATCGCCACGGAGCTCCATTTTAATACCCAGGCGCTTGAATACCTCAGGTATAATACCTAACTCTTTGTACTGAACATCCTTAATGGTGATCTCTGAACCGGTCATAGCTGCAAGGCCGATGAACGAGCCAATCTCGATCATATCCGGCAGCATACGGTGCTCGGTACCACCCAGGCGTTCAACGCCTTCAATGGTAAGCAAATTTGAACCTATGCCGCTGATATTGGCACCCATGCGGTTAAGCATTTTACAAAGCTGCTGCAGGTAAGGCTCGCAGGCGGCGTTATAAATAGTAGTGGTACCTTTAGCTAATACAGCCGCCATCACAATATTGGCGGTACCGGTTACCGAGGCTTCGTCAAGCAAAATATAAGTACCTTGTAGGTTCGACGCGTCAACATTAAAAAATTCTTCTGTAGTATCGTAGTTAAAGCGTGCGCCCAGTTTTTCAAAACCAAGGAAGTGGGTATCCAAACGGCGACGGCCAATTTTATCGCCACCCGGTTTCGGGATGGCAGCCTTGCCAAAACGGGCCAGCAGCGGGCCAACAATCATGATAGAACCGCGTAAGCTACCACCTTTAGCCTTAAATGCTTCAGACTGAAAGAAGTTTTGGTCAATGTTTTTGGCTTCAAAGGTGTAGGTATCGTCATTGAGGCGCTCAATGGCAACCCCCATATCGCCCAATAATTCTATCAGCTTGTTAACATCAACAATATCGGGTATGTTGCTTATGGTAACTTTTTCTTCGGTTAGCAGTACAGCTGAAAGTATCTGCAGCGATTCGTTCTTTGCGCCCTGTGGTACAATTTCGCCCTTAAGCTTTTTGCCGCCAATTATTTCAAATGCGTTCTTCATAAATTAGTGTTGGTAATAAACAGATATGGCAAGGTTAATACCTTGCCCATCCTTAAAAAGTTTTTCGGTTCAAAAATAAAAAAAGCCTGAAGTTTTTAACGCTTAAAATTTACGCCCGCCGCCATTACTGCGGTTACGGTTGTTTTGGTTATTGTTGCGTTGGCCGCCACTACCATTGTTATTGCTGCGGCCGCGGTTGTTTTGATTATTGTTTTTTCCGCGGTTGTTTTGGTTGTTAACCGGGTTGGTGCGGTACTCAACCTTATTCAGGTTAACATTATCATCAAGCTTAAGCTCCCCGCGCGACATGCTTGCCAGATCAGCCAGTATGATCTCGTCAGACACCGAATCCTTGTTCCACTGCACATAAGCCATTTTCATGAAATTGGCAATTGATTGTACCATGTGGCGTTTACGCTCAGGTTCCTCAATGGCTTTGGCACGCTCTATCATCAGCTCAATGGTTTTGCCATAGTGCTTGGCGCGTATGCGCTGGTTAGGATAGTTAAGCGGCTGAGGTTTTATGTGGATTGACTCGGGGGTTGGTTTTGGGTAGGGCGAGTCAACATCTATCTTATAATCAGATATAATGTGCAGGTGATCCCAGAGTTTATGCTTAAAGTCGGCAACATCGCGCAGGTGAGGGTTCAAAAAACCCATCAAATCAATAACCACCTGTGCGTAGCGGTTACGTTCCTCTTTACTGTCAAGATTGCAGATATATTTGACCATGTTTTGCACATTACGGCCATATTCGGTCAATATTAGTTTGTTCCTTGTAGAGTTATAATCAAACTCGGCAGGCGCTTTGGTATAAGCCATGTATTATTATGAATGAAAATTTAATGTAGCCCCTGGCGCTTAAACAGCAGCCTGACTAAAAATGACAAGTTGTATTAATAATTTTTCTTGTAGTAACGCAAATATAATGCAAATGTGTTAATGTACAAATAACATTATTAGGGCTGTAAGTTTAATTACTTTATTTTAGCAGATAAACTCTGCCACTTTGAAACAGGAAATAATCATAACCGGGATAAACATTTACCGCTTCAATATACCAATGGAGCCATTTAGTATAGCTACCGGCACAATGGATCATGCACAGAATGTATTTATCCGGGTGCATACCGATGCGGGTTTTTATGGGGTGGGCGAGTGCTCGGCCTTCCCGATGATTGTAGGCGAAACGCAGGATACCTGCCTGGTTATGGCAAAAGAATTTGCCCGTTTATGGGTTGGTAACAACGCCCTGGATATTGAAGCCCGTATGCAGCAACTGCATAGTTTTACCGCAGGTAATACTACCATCAAGAGCGCGTTTGATATGGCCCTTTTTGATATTGCCGCCAAGAACGCAGGCTTACCGCTATACAAATTTTTAGGCGGTGCGGTACGAGATATTGAAACTGACATCACCATAGGTATTGGTATACCCGAAGCCATGGCCGAAAAGGCTGCGCATTTTAAGGCTACCGGTGCTACTATATTAAAGGTAAAATTGGGTAAGGACGCGCTCACGGATGTTGAGCGCATAAAACAGATTCGCAATGCTGTGGGAGATAGTATGCGCATTCGCGTGGATGCCAATCAGGGTTGGAGTTTTGACGATGCTGTTTTAGCACTAAATGGCATAGCACCATATAATATAGAATTTTGCGAGCAGCCTATGCGCACCTGGTATGACGACCGCTTGCCCGAACTCATGCAACAATCGTCTGTAAAAATTATGGCTGATGAAAGCGTGTATAATCATCATGATGCACGTAAACAGATCGAAAGCGGATCATGCCATTATATTAACATTAAATTCTCCAAATCAGGCGGCATGCTCGAAGCGAAAAAGATTCATGATGTAGCAGCCCTGCACAATATACCGTGCATGATGGGCGGCATGCTCGAAAGCCGTATTGGCCTGAGCGCTAAGCTGCACTTTGCCTACTCAAGCCCGAATATTAAATTTTATGATATGGACACCTGTATGCTTGGGCACCTGGCCGACCCATGTGTAGGCGGCGTAAAATATAACGGATATTATTTGAAGATAGATGATGTACCCGGAATTGGCGCAGATGCCGATGAGAACTTTTTAGCGAATTGTGAAAGGTTTACCATCGAATAAACAAAAAGGCTCCTGACGATCATCAGGAGCCTTTCATTCATATATAAGGTCACGTTTACTTGCTCAAATCAGCAAAATGCTTAAAGAACAGCGGTATAGTTTCAATGCCTTTAAAGTAGTTGGCAATATCATACTTTTCGTTTGGTGAGTGCAGGTTGTCACTATCCAGGCCAAAGCCCATCAATACGGTTTTTATGCCAAGCTCTGCTTCAAATAATGCTACGATGGGTATGCTGCCGCCGCCACGGGTTGGTATAGGCTCTTTCCCGAATGATTCGGCAATGGCTTGTTGTGCCGCTTTGTAGGCTATGCTATCAGTTGGCGTAACCACCGGTTCGCCGCCGTGGTGCGGGGTTACTTTTACTTTAACTGTGGCCGGAGCTATACTCAAAAAATAATCAGTAAACAATTTGGTTATTTTAGCTGAACCCTGGTTGGGCACCAAACGCATAGATATTTTGGCACTTGCTTTTGATGGCAATACGGTTTTGGCACCTTCGCCAATGTAGCCACCCCAAATGCCGTTTACCTCAAGGGTAGGGCGGGTACCGGTACGTTCAAAGGTGGAATAACCTTTTTCGCCCCAAAGTTCGTTAACGCCAAGGTCGGCTTTATATTCCGCATCATCGTAAGGCGCACTGTTTAGGGCATCACGTTCGGCACTACTCAAATCTATTACATCATCGTAAAAACCGGGGATGGCTATGCGGTTATTTTCGTCATGTAGTGAAGCAATCATTTTAGCCAGTATAGTGGCCGGGTTGGCAACTGCACCGCCGTAAACGCCGGAGTGCAGATCGCGGTTAGGACCGGTAACTTCAACCTCAAGATAGGAGAGGCCACGTAAACCGGTTTCAAGAGACGGGTGTTCCATACTGATCATGGCCGTGTCTGATATTAATATAACGTCGGCTTTTAGCCTGTTTTTATTCTGCTTAACAAAATCGCCCAGGTTGTCTGAACCTACTTCTTCTTCTCCCTCAATCATAAATTTAATGTTGCAGGGCAGGCCGTCAGTTTGCATCATCAGCTCAAAAGCCTTTACATGCATATAAAACTGGCCTTTGTCATCACACGCGCCACGGGCAAATATCTTACCGTCGCGTATGGTGGGCTCAAACGGTGGTGTTTCCCACAGTTCCAGTGGGTCAGGCGGTTGTACATCGTAATGCCCGTAAACCAAAACCGTTGGTTTATTGGCATCAATAATTTTTTCTCCGTAAACAATAGGGTAGCCGGCTGTTTGGCATACTTCTACGTTATCGGCGCCGGCTTCAATTAGCTTCTTTGCAACAAAGTCAGCTGTTTTTAAAACGTCGGCTTTATATTTTGGGTCTGCGCTTACAGACGGGTAGCGCAGTAAATCAAACAGTTCATCAAGCATTCGCTGCTCATGCTGTGCAACATAATTTTTTATGACTGACATAAATAAATGTATTTGCAGCAAATATAGCGTAAGTTGCTTTTAAACCATGCCGTTTTTCAATAACCGTGCAGCGTTGCGCCGCCGGAATTATATATAGGTACTGATATCAATCAGCAGTTGATATATCATGTATAGTACTGCCCGGAGCTTTCTCGTTTAAACGAGCCTTTTCTATTTTAATAGTATTCTCGGCAGGTACGTCGTTTTTCTTGTTAAATGACCATGCAGTTATGCCTGATGTAAGTATGATGGCAGCTGCTATAAAGTATTTTTTCATCGTTCTGAAATGTCTAATGCTTAAAAATCTTCCTCACGTTACAATTAGTCTGCTGAAGACACATCTTTTTTATCACCTGCTTTAGTGAAATCGGCTGAAGAAACGTCCTTTTTGTCGCCTGCTTTAGCGTCTGCTGATGACACGTCTTTTTTATCGCCGGCCTTGTTTTCTGTTGCTGCTACTGAAGAGAATACGGTTGAAAGAACTAATGCTGCTGCTATGATTGACTTTTTCATGATCTGTATTTTATTGGGTGTTTGTTTGTTGTTGTATGTTGATTACCTGTAAGTTGTGTGTTGTAATTAGTCTGCTGAAGACACATCTTTTTTATCACCTGCGTTAGTGAAATCTGCTGAGCTTACATCTTTTTTATCGCCTGCTTTTGAGTCTGCTGATGACACGTCTTTTTTATCGCCGGCCTTGTTTTCGGTTGCTGCTACTGAAGAGAATACGGTTGAAAGCACTAATGCTGCTGCTATGATTGACTTTTTCATGATCTGTATTTTATTGGGTGTCTGCTTGTTGTTATATGTTGATTATCTGTAAGTTGTATATTGTAATTAGTCGGCTGAAGACACATCTTTTTTATCACCTGCGTTAGTGAAATCCGCCGAAGAAACGTCCTTTTTGTCGCCTGCTTTAGCGTCTGCTGATGACACGTCTTTTTTATCGCCGGCTTTATTTTCTGTTGCTGCTATTGAAGAGAATACGGTTGAAAGAACTAATGCTGCTGCTATGATTGACTTTTTCATGATCTGTATTTTATTGGGTGTTTGTTTGTTGTTGTATGTTGATTATCTGTAAGTTGTGTATTGTAATTAGTCTGCTGAAGACACATCTTTTTTATCGCCTGCTTTAGTGAAATCCGCCGAAGAAACATCCTTTTTATCGCCTGCTTTTGAGTCTGCTGATGACACGTCTTTTTTATCGCCGGCCTTGTTTTCGGTTGCTGCTACTGAAGAGAATACGGTTGAAAGCACTAATGCTGCTGCTATGATTGACTTTTTCATGATCTGTATTTTATTGGGTGTCTACTTGTTGTTATATGTTGATTATCTGTAAGTTGTGTATTGTAATTAGTCTGCTGACGACACATCTTTTTTATCACCTGCATTGGTAAAATCCGCTGAAGAAACATCCTTTTTGTCGCCTGCTTTAGCGTCTGCTGATGACACGTCTTTTTTATCGCCGGCCTTGTTTTCTGTTGCTGCTACTGAAGAGAATACGGTTGAAAGAACTAATGCTGCTGCTATGATTGACTTTTTCATGATCTGTATTTTTATTGGGGTATTTATTGTTGTTGTATATTGATTATCTGTAAGTTGTGTGTTGTAATTAGTCTGCTGAAGACACATCTTTTTTATCACCTGCGTTAGTGAAATCTGCTGAGCTTACATCCTTTTTATCGCCTACTTTATAGTCTGCTGACGATACGTCTTTCTTGTCACCTGCATTGGTAGTGTTTGCTGATACCGAGGTGAATACTGTTACTAAAGCCAGTGCGCTTGCTAAGAATATCTTTTTCATATCTGTATATTTTAAATTTTATAGTCTTTGTGTAATAAATATTTTTTATATATGATTATATTTGTTATTTCAATCGGCTGAACTGATGTCGTTCTTAAATCCAATCAGTACATGAAGAGGCGCCTGGGGCTTAGGCTCATGCTTTTTTTGGCATGACGCTAAAAATCCACCCACTGCTATCAATGATATCCATGCTAACTTTTTCATGATGATTTGTTTTATAAGTTTTTGTAGTACAAATGTTTAGTCTGCAACGCTAATGTCTTTTTTAAAGCCGGCCAGTGTTTTGGCTGGTGCTTCTATTCGCAGCTTAGCTTCTTTTTTACAAGATGTAAGTGAAGTTGCGCCTACGGTGGCTATAGCTATAATTATGGCGATCTTTTTCATGTTCGTTGCTTATTAAAATTGTATAGTTAAGTATTAGTCGGCTACGCTTATATCTTTTTTAAATCCACTCAATTTGCTTAGTGATGCGCCGATTTGCTCATTTTTTTGAGTAACCTTAGAATTGGCATTCAAAGAAAATGAACCAATAACTAATAAAATTGCTGTAATAAAAAATAAAAATTTCATATAATTTATATTTTAATCTATAGTTAATATAATATTCATACCAATGCTTTCTCGTTTTTTTCGCTCAGATTAAACGAACAACTTGCTTACCCCGCGGATGTGTTTCATTTAAACAAACCGCTGATATTGCTGCATATTTTTCTAAATATTATTTTATCATATAATGTGTTGTTAGTCAATTATTTAACAGTTGCAAATATACCTATGTTTATGCAATGCTCAAGAATTTTAAAAAAAAGTTTTCAACAAGGCTTTTATTGCTATTTTTATAACTTTCGGTAATAAAGGCCGTATAAGAGTGTTTGATGAATAGATACCTTCTCTTCCTAATCCTGTTTACTTTGGGCTTTAACGTTTACGCATTTAGCGGTACAAATGTTATGCTTCAGGATACCAGTGAGGTTATCAAATTTAATAAGCAGGGTTACGATAGCCGGCTTACCGATCCCGAACAAACTTTAGCCAACGCTAACCGCGCGCTTGACCTTTCAAAAAAGCTTAATTATGTGCGTGGTATGGGCGAATCGTACCGGGTGTTAGGTATAGGGTACTACTATTTGAACGAGGCTGAAAAATCAATAGATAATTACCTTAAGGCGCTGGAGTATTTCAGGCGTATAAATGATTTGCAAAGCGAGGCAAAGGTTTATAACAACATTGGTAACCTTTTTAGGGACAACGATTATGAACAGTCTCTCAATTATCTGAACAAGTCTCTTACAATAGCTTTAAAGCTTAAGGATAGGGAGCTTATAGCTTCGTTATACCTCAATATCGGAAACATTAAGTACCGGCAAAAAAGCTTTAACCAGGCGCTTGATTATTATAACCGTAGCAGTGTTATATTTTCTGAACTACAGGATACGGTGAACATAATTAAGTGTATCCAAAACAAGGGTGTAATTTACTTTTACCTTAATGATTATGGCAAGTCGGAGAAATTGCTGCTGCAGGCCAATGATGCAGCTAAGCGGCATGATCTTAACCAGACCGTTGCCAGTATTAATTTAACGCTTGCATCGTTATACATAGCAAAAGATAAATTTGCTGACGCGGTTAGGGTAGTGGAAGAAGGTAAAACCTATTCAAACATTATTAAAGATCAAAAACTGATTTACGATTACGAGTATACCAATTACCAGCTGGAGTTTAAGCGTAAGAATTACGAGAAGGCTTTACGCTACTTGCAGGCGATATACCGGCAGGACAGCACCTTGCACAAATCTAACGAGTCAACCAAAATCAACCTGATACAAAAGCAGTTTGAGCAGGCGGAAACAGAGCGGAAGGCCGCCTTGTTATTACAAAGGCAAGCGTATGATAAGCAACGGTTTTTTGGCGTTACCATAGTGGCTATACTGCTTTTGGTAGTAGTAGGGTTGCTGGTAGGTAATGTTAAACGTAAAGCTAAAACCAATTCGCAACTTACGGAACTGAACGCTGAAGTGTCCAAACAAAAAGACAATCTGGACAGGATTAATCATCACTTGGAGGAAATTATTGATGAACGGACAAAGGATCTTCAGGTTAAGAATCGTAAATTGTCCGAATACTCGTCTTATCTTTCACATCAAATTAGAGGGCCTATAGCTACGCTTAAAGGATTAATGAACCTGGAACGAGAAGGTTTGGTAGCGCAGGATGAGTGTATCAGGATGATGGATAAATGTGTAACAGATATCGACTCGCGTATTATTGAAATGAGCGATATGTTGCACAACCCGGCTAGGGATGCGCTCGATTAAGGCCAGTTAGGATAAATACGCGCCTCAAATAACCCCAAGTAACTGCAATACCACGATATCATTTGCAGAATTAACAATTCGCGGTGCTTTTTGTAGCCCTTAGTTTCAAACGCTAAAACTTCGTCGTTAGCGGTTACAAAAAAACGCATTTCGCCTTTGCTGGGTTTAAATTTCGATTTCAATACATCGAATACCCTTACTTTTAACTTGCTCGCCGGATCGTGAATGATGCCACCGGCAGCCGTTTCATGGTTAGCTATAGATATAAGGTAGTTTGACATTGTTAATCGCTATTTTGGTAAAACGATACAATATTCAAACCAAAAACTACCAAGCAAGCATGTTTAACCGGTTGCTAAGTAAGCCGAATTAATTTTTGTTCGTTTCAGCATACTAATTAACCGGTGCTTAAAATGCAAAATGCCCTGTTTCGTATAAAAACAGGGCATTTTGTAGGCATTTATAAACAATATCAGGCTTTGGCGCGCAATTCTTCGTACAAAAGAATCACTTTACGCTGCAATGTTGCTATTTCATTTTCACGCTCAAGGAGCTTCTTCTGTGCAACGCTTAAGTTTGAAGGCTCCGGTTCGGTTTCTTCAATATCGCTTGCAAGCAGATAAACTACCGCTACTTCGAAAATATTGGCAATTTGCTCGAGACGTGACAGGTTGATGTCCGTGACACCTGTTTCAATTTTTGAAAAGGCGGGTATTGATATGCCTAATCTGTTAGCTACGTCCTCCTGGCTCCAGCCACGTTGGTGACGTAATATTCGGATGTTTTTTCCGATTGACTTGTTTGTTTTCTTTTTCTCGCTCATACCTAATATATCTCAATAGTTTATAGGGGAAAGGGTTGTTTAAATATTTATATTCCAAACTCAATGCCATTTTAAAAAAGGGGCATTATTTAACTAAAATGTAACTCTGGCTTGAAATACCGTTCCCCAATTGTAGATAATATTCTACAAATATGGGAAATGTGAGATATATTTTTCTTCAATTTAAAACGTGAAGTTTTGCGAATTTAAGTAAAAGCTGCTTCTGGCCCACCTCTTTAAAAAATATGGTGGCTTTTACATCTGGTTTATTACCCTCTAAGCTGATTACCTTGCCAAAGCCAAAACGTTCATGTTCAACTTCCATACCTACCTGCAGGTTCGACGTGTCAGACGGTTTAAAGTCAGGCGAGGGCACGTGGGCCTTAGCTAAAACTGATGTGGTTTTAACGGGTGCCGATGCCGGTTTGGGCTTGGAAAAAGTATCTCCGCCGCCGCGGCTCCAGGCGGCCCGCTCGTTATTAAATGATCCGGATGACGGTGCGGGCTTGGCGGTAAAATCAAGCTCCAGGTACTTGGCATCTATCTCATCCAGAAAGCGGCTTGGCTCACAATTTATCAGCGTACCAAATTTAAAGCGCGATGTAGCATAACTTATGGTGAGTTTATGCTCGGCACGTGTAATGGCTACATAAAATAACCTGCGTTCTTCCTCAAGGTCGCTGCGGGAGTTAAGCGACATTTGCGACGGAAACAGGTTTTCCTCCAAGCCCACCACGTGCACGTTCGGGAATTCAAGGCCTTTTGATGAGTGGATGGTCATGAGCGATACCGTGTCGGCATCTTTGTTCTTATCGTTATCATCATTGGTAAGTAAGGCTACATCCTGCATAAATACATCCAGTCCGCGCTCCTCAATATCCTCACGCTCCTGAAATTCCTTTATACCGTTTAATAATTCCTGAATGTTCTCATAACGGTTTAAACCTTCTACAGATTTATCTTCATACAGATCTTTCAATACACCGGAATGCTGCGCAATGTGCAAAGCGGCATCATAAGCCAGCTGGTTTTTAGCGATCACCTGGAAACTCTGAATCATGGTAGCAAAGTTTGGCAGTGATGCAGGGCTTTTGTCGATATACTTAGAAGGAGCGAGGATCACCTCCCACGGCGTGATCTGGTGCTGATCGGCTGCCAGGATAATCTTATCTACCGTGGTATCGCCAATGCCGCGTTTAGGGTAATTGATCACACGTTTCAGTGCTTCCTCATCATTGGGGTTAAAGGTTAGCCTGAAATAGGCTATCAGGTCCTTGATCTCTTTACGCTGATAAAAAGACAGGCCGCCATATATCTTATAAGGTATATTCAGTTTGCGCAAACCTTCCTCCATCGAGCGCGATTGCGCATTGGTGCGGTAAAGTATGGCAAAATCGTTCCACTTGAGGCCGTTGGTGGTGCGGCGCTGCATAATTTCTTCAGCTATGATCTTACCTTCCTCGTTATCGCTGAAAGCGCGGATCACCTTTATTTTATCGCCGGTTTCTTTTTCAGAGAATACGTTTTTCTTAAGTTGTTCCTTATTATTGGCGATAATGCTGTTAGCAACATTAACTATGTTTTGAGTAGAGCGATAGTTCTGCTCCAGTTTAAACACTTTCAGGTCCGGGTAGTCCTTCTCAAAGTTGAGAATGTTTTGGATGTTGGCACCACGGAAAGCGTAGATACTCTGTGCATCGTCGCCCACTACACACAGGTTCTCGGTAACGGCTGCCAGCTTTTTTACGATCAGGTACTGCGAAAAGTTGGTATCCTGATACTCATCCACCATCAGGTATTTAAATTTATGCTGGTACTTGTTCAATACGTCCGGATGATCGCGCAGCAATTCGTTTGTTTTGAAGAGTAGATCATCAAAATCCATCGCCCCGGCACGGAAGCATCTTTTAGCATAATTTTCATACACCTTGCCCAAATGGCCACGGCCGCTGCTAAAATCATCAGCCTGTATCTGCGTGTTCTGTTGGTAATCCATCCACGATACCAGGTTGTTTTTGGCTGCTGATATGCGGTTATATACAAAGTTGGCGTTGTACAGCTTATCGTCAAGGTTCATCTCTTTGAGGATGGCCCGCAAAACGCTTTTGCTGTCGTCGGTATCGTAAATAGTGAAGTTGTTCGGGTAGCCAATCTTGTCAGCTTCAACACGCAAAATCTTGGCAAACACCGAGTGGAAGGTACCCATCCATATATTTTTTGCATCGGCACCAACCAGGTTATTTATACGCTCGCGCATCTCCTTGGCGGCCTTATTGGTAAAGGTTAGTACCAATATATTAAAGGCATCAACGCCTTTATTTATAAGGTGCGCCACCCTGAAAGTAATTACCCGGGTTTTGCCTGATCCGGCACCTGCAATAATCATCACTGGTCCTTCGGTTTGCTCAACCGCAGCACGCTGTTCCCTGTTTAATCCCGCTAAATAATCCAATGCTATCCCTCTCTTTTTAACATGGCGAAATTAGGGTTTTAAGGCGAAAGCTGAAAATAACGCCAGTCAAGCTTTTTACACATTGTTAACATGAAGATTTATTGATAATGATTCTAAATAGTATATATCCCCTACAATAAACATTATTAGCTGCCCGTTTCGTATTTTTGTAACCTCGAATTACAAAGTGTAAACCGCAAATGAAAAAAAGTTCAATTTTCGGAATAATCATTATAGCCATTGCCATCGCGGTGGTTATTAGTACTTATTCAAATTCAAGCACATACGGTACCTTCACTGAAGCTACCGAAACCCAGGCCGAACTGCACGTGGTTGGCCAGCTTAATAAAGGCAAAGAACTGTATTACGATGCTACCAAGGATGCTAACTATTTTTCGTTTTTTATGAAGGATAAGGACGGCAAGGAATGTAAAGTAATATTCACAGGTACCAAGCCGCAGGATTTTGAGCGCTCAGAACAATTGGTGCTTACCGGCAAAATGCAGGGCAACGAGTTTCATGCGTCAAAAATTTTGATGAAATGCCCGTCGAAGTATAACGACAATAAACTCAACGTAGCCGAGGCTACGCCAAAAACCGCTAACCTTTAATTTTTTTGCCCCTGTAGTTTAATGGATATTGCTTTTAAGAATGAACATTTATTTGTTGGCGATTTAGGACGTTTATTTGTAGCACTGGCATTTGGCGGTGCGCTTATATCTTTCATCAGTTACTTTTTTGCAACCCGCGAAGAAAGTCTAAACAAGGATACATCATGGCACAAACTGGCCCGAGTAGGCTTTTGGCTTAACTCGCTGGCTATTGTGGGTATGGGCGTATGCCTTTTCATGATACTGTATAACCATTATTTTGAGTATCACTACGCATGGTCATACACCTCACGTTCGTTACCTGTATATTACTTAATATCAGGCTTTTGGAATGGACAAGAGGGCGGCTTTTTGCTGTGGATGTTCTGGCAGGCGGTGCTGGGTAATATCCTGATACGCAAGGCCGGCTCATGGGAAAAACCGGTGATGACGGTAATTGCCCTTTCGCAAGCTATACTGGGCACCATGGTGCTTGGTATTGATATTTTTGGAGCCCGCATAGGCAGCTCGCCATTTTTGCTATTGCGTAACGCCATGGAGGGACCGATATTCCAAAATCCGGATTACCTGTCGTTCATCAAAGATGGCCGCGGCATGAACCCGACGCTGCAAAACTACTGGATGGTGATACACCCGCCAACGCTATTTTTGGGTTTTGCATCTGTAGTAGTACCGTTTGCTTATGCTATAGCCGGTTTATGGCAAAAACGTTATAAGGATTGGGTTAAACCAGCCTTATCTTATGGCTTATTCTCTGCCATGATATTGGGTACCGGTATCATTATGGGTGCTTTCTGGGCGTATGAGTCGCTTAACTTTGGTGGCTTTTGGGCCTGGGACCCGGTAGAAAATGCCTCGGTATTCCCGTGGTTAACCTTGGTGGCTGCTTTGCACGTGATGATCGTGTTTAAAAATACCGGTCATTCCTACTTTACAGCTACGTTTTTAGTGCTCATAAGTTTTGTGCTGGTATGGTATTCATCATTCCTGGCACGTAGCGGCATACTGGGCGAATCATCTGTACACTCGTTTACCGATTTAGGGATGTTCTGGCACCTGGTACTTGCTATCATTATATTCCTTGTGTTATCAATTTACTTTTTGGTTGTACGATGGAAAGAGTTGCCTATCACCCAAAAAGATGAGGACACTTACTCGCGCGAATTCTGGATGTTTGTGGGTGCGGTGTTTTTGGCGCTGGCTTGTTTTCATTTGATAGTGGTCACCTCGTTTCCGGTATGGAATAAGATGTTTGGAACCGAACTTGCTCCGCCAACCAATGTGGTTAAGCATTACAACATCATACAAGCATGCTTCGCGGTTGTTATTATGTTCTTTACTGGCTTAACACAGTTCTTAAAGTATAAAAAAACAGATTCGAAGGTTTTTGTTATTACAAACTTTGTGTATCTGGGTTTTGCCGGCTTACTTACTGTATTGATATTTTTTGTGGCTGGCTTGAGCAAGCTTCAATACCTTTACTTGGTAGTCATATTTACATCGCTATATAGCATAATGGCTAATGGTAAAATATTAGCGGAAGCATTGAAAGGCAAATTTAAACTGGCCGGGTCAGCAGTGGCGCATATTGGTTTCGGGTTGATGCTGGTAGGTGCTGTAATAGCAGCCGGAACCAGCAAGGTAGTATCTGAAAACAATACCGGCGAACAATACAGCGCCGAATTCGCTAAGGAAGAAAATCCTCGTGAGAATGTGCTGCTTTACCGCAATGAGCCTATCGAGATGAATGGCTACTCGGTTACCTTTTTGGGTGACACCATTGAAGGCGCGCAACACCTTTTCAACATCGCTTACGAGCGTAAAGATAAGGATGGCAAGCTGGTAGAAAATTTTGTGCTTCGCCCTAACGTGATACAATCGCAGGATGGCATGTCGTCATCTCCGGATACCAAACATTACCTGACGTACGACCTGTACACCCACGTTACCATGACCAACGTGCTGCAAAACAAACCCGAAGAGGAAAAAGGCGGGCATGACGAGCAGCAGGATGATGACAAGAATTACGATGCCCCAATGACGCATGAAGTAGGAGTGGGCGATACTATTCGTTACCGCGATGGCGTGATCGTGTTTAAGGGCGTGAACAAGCAAGCCAAATTACAGAACATACCATTAACTGATAAGGACGTGGCTGTCGGCGCGCAGTTGGAGGTAATTACCCACGGCCGCACCATTAATGCCGAGCCTATCTACATGATAAAGAACGGCAGCGCGTTTGACTTCCCTAAGAAACTGGAAGATGCCGGACTCAAACTTCGCATCAGCAAAATACTGCCTGAAAAGCAAAAGTTTGAGATCACGGTTTATCAGCAACCTGAGAGCAAAAAGCAATTTATAGTTTTAAAGGCCATACAATTCCCGTACATCAACTTCCTGTGGGCGGGTGTGGTAATTATGGTTATCGGCTTCCTGATGTCTATCTTCCGCAGAAATAAGGAGCTTAAAACAACCTGATGTTTTTTGACGCTGACGATCACAAGCATAATTTAAGGCAGGATGGTTTTACCATGCTGCCTTTTTTGTTGGCTGTTATTTAGTAATAGTTCCTGTTTTTATTCCAAGGCTGATAAAATACTTTTTCAGCAAATCGTACTTCTGCGTGCACAAATCACCAATGTTGATCTTGTCTGATTGCGAGGCGTAGTTATTGCATTCAAAGCAAATTTCGAGGTAATCATAAATCTTGCCTTGTTTGTTAATAAATAAAAGGCGTTTCTGGGCATGAAGCAACCACCATGGTCAGTACTATTAAGGCCTTCTACTTTATAGCCGGTATTGTACAAAAGATCCGTCAGCTTCTCAATTTGCAGCGGAGTAAGCTTTTTGATCTCAACCAGGCGGGTTGTATCTAAAACGCCATTAACTATTTTTATTCCATACTTTGTTGGGTCTTTTTTTGCTTTAATTTTGTGCAAACTACTATCCGGTTTATCATAAATGATGTCTGCCTCCTCATTATTAAAGTAATGGTAGGATACAGCCAATACCTTAGCCGCTTTATTAAAAGGATATATGCTTAGTCGCTTAGTTAGGGTATAACGGTTACGACGCAGACAATCGTCATGTTCCGGCCTCCAATTATTTAATTGTTCTAAAGGTGTAAGGCTACGCTTTTTTGTTTGCTTAGGCGTTTTTGTGGATTGTGCGTAGCTGGCAACAGAAAGAGCAAAAAATATCAGTGTGGTGATAAGCAGGTTCTTCATGCTTTAAATATCCAATTAAAATATCATCCTGCAAAACCAAACCCTTAGCTTTGCGCTATGCGTATCACCATCATCGGGGCGGGCAATGTGGCTACACACATGGCCGCGGCCTTTAAAAATGCGGGCCATCGTATTGTGCAGGTTTACAGCCCCACCATGCAAAATGCCGCCCTGCTGGCCTACCATGTAGGGGCGGAGGCTATCGACAACTTGGCAGGCATCAACCCCGAAACGGATCTATTCCTCATCGCCGTAAAGGATGATGCGATTATGGATGTAGCCAAACAACTGGCCCCGTACAATAAGCTTGTAGTACATACATCCGGCGCTACCAGTATTTCGGCGTTGGAGATATTTACCGGTAACTGCGGCGTGTTCTACCCGCTGCAAACATTTAGTAAGATACGTGAGCTCAATTTTCTGAATGTGCCCCTTTGTGTTGAAGGGGCTGATGATGATATAACCAACCACTTACAACACCTTGCCCAAACCATTAGCAACAAGGTTTACCGGGTAAACTCCGATCAGCGGAAGATACTGCACCTGGCAGCGGTATTCGCCTGCAATTTTCCTAATTATTTATACCATGTTGCCGAGCAGTTGCTCAATAAAAATCACCTGGATTTTAATATCATCCGTCCGTTAATTGATGAAACGGCGCAAAAGGTGCAGCAGGCATCTCCCGCAAAGGTGCAAACCGGCCCGGCCGTACGCGGCGACGAAAAAACCATGCAGGCGCATTTGGAGTTGTTAGATAATGATGCTGACTTACAGGCGGTTTACCGGATGCTAAGTCAGGCCATTATCAAAATGGATAAATCAGAATAACTACACGGCTAATTTTGTTACTTTTGCCCAAATGAATGTTTTTAAAGTAAAGATAAACTTTGAGGAGAAGGATCACCAGACGGTTGAACTCCCCATAGCTGAAGGCGAATCGGTGCTGGATGTTTGTCTTGAGAATGGTATTGAGCTGCAGCACAACTGCGGCGGCGTTTGCGGGTGCAGTACCTGCCATATTTACGTGAACAAGGGTATGGATAATATCCAGGAAATATCAGACAAGGAAGAGGATTTTATCGATCGTGCGGTAAACCCGCGCATCAACTCTCGCCTGGGCTGCCAATGCGTAGTTATTGATGGCGATATTGAAGTTACCCTGCCCGATCAATCACAATTTTTAGGACACTAACAAGCACTCACTATACCGAACATGACACAAGATAAATTTGCCCTGCCTATACACTGGAACGAATACGAAGACATTGCCATGGGACTTTACGAAAAGTTTGGCGATGAATTTACCGAGGCGAAAATTTACCGCATACGTTTTACCGACCTGCTGGAGTGGGTGCTATCGTTGCCTAACTTTGCCGGTACGCGCGAAGAAGCTAATGAAGGCCACCTGGAGCAGATACAATCGGCATGGGTGTACGAGTGGCGCGATAATCAATAATCACGCAGCATGGAATCGTTTTTAACCAAGCTGAAAGATATTACCACCTTTATTTTTGACGTTGACGGTGTACTGACCGATGGATCGGTATTTGTTGCTGACGATGGCGTGCAAACGCGCGCGTTTAATATAAAGGATGGTTATGCGTTACAATTGGCCGTTAAACTGGGTTATAATGTTTGCGCTATTTCCGGCAGTCGCTCAAAAAGCATCATCCACCGCCTTAATAGCTTGGGTATAACCGATGTTTATATTGGCGCCCGTAACAAGGACGAACGCTTTAAACTTTACCTGGAAGAAAAGCGCATCAAAGCCACCAACGTTGTTTATTTAGGTGACGATATACCCGATTTGACCGTTATACAGTTAGCCGGTTTGCGCGTTTGCCCTGCCGATGCCGTAGAAGAAATAAAGGCCGTGTGCGACTATGTATCACCAATACCCGGCGGCAAAGGCTGCGCGCGCGACATCATCGAAAAAGTACTCAAAGTACAAGGCAAATGGATGAACGCCGAAGCGTATAGCTGGTAAGTTCGTCCATAGTCCATGGTCGATGGACCATAGTAGGAGAACTTACTACGATAATTGAAACACTATGGTCTATGGACTATTGTCTATCGACTTAAATAATAACCATGGGCTATGGTCCATTGTCTATCGACTGAAAATATGAGCAAATTCCCACCTGTAATTCTGGCTTCAAAATCACCGCGCAGGCAGCAGTTGCTGCAACTGATGGATGTCGATTTCCGTGTGGTGTTAAAGGATGTTGACGAGAGTTTTCCTGAAGGCCTTACACCCGAGGAGGTTGCTGTATACATTGCCACCCAAAAAGCCGAGGCTTTTGATGAGGAAGTTGCCGACGAGGTGGTGCTTACTGCCGATACCATAGTTACTATTGATGGCGAAATACTCGGCAAACCTGAATCGGCAGAGCATGCGGTCGAGATGCTTAAAAAGTTGTCAGGCAGGGTGCACCGTGTAGTAACCGGCGTTTGTTTATTATATAAAGGCAATTATAATAAGTTTTTTGATGTAAGCGAGGTGTTCTTCCGCAAGCTAACCGATGCCGAAATACAAAGTTACGTGGATGAATACCAGCCGCTTGACAAGGCGGGATCATACGGTATTCAGGAGCGTATAGGGCTGATCGGCATTGAGCGTATCAACGGATCATATACCAACGTTGTTGGCCTGCCAACCGAAAAGGTTTATAAGCAATTACCCCGCTTATCCTGATAAAGCGTCAAAATGTGTATTTTGCCGTAAAAACCGGCTTTGCATTTTCCTGTAGACTTACATATCGGCAAACTTTCGCTACCCATACACTTCATCTGCGAAACGTTATCTTACTTTATTGGCTACCGGTATTACAGCTACCTGCGAAGGCATGTTTACGATACGATAAGCGATTATAACCGCCTGCTCATTTTTATTGGCGCTGCTGCCGGGGCTTTTTTAGGCTCACATGTGGTAGGTGTCTTTGAAAATCCCGAATATTTAAAACAACTCAGTCTTTATAATTTCATGGCCAACAAAACCATAATTGGTGGTTTGCTTGGCGGGTTGATAGGAGTTGAACTGGTAAAGAAGGTTATCGGCGTAAAAGCCTCTTCCGGTGATCTGATGGTTTACCCCTTGATCATTGCTATGATCATCGGCCGTACCGGCTGCTTTTTTGCCGGGTTGGAAGATGGTACTTATGGCATCGCGACGACCTTACCCTGGGCCATCAACTTTGGCGATGGTGTTTACCGGCATCCCACCAATTTATATGAGATTTTATTTTGGTTGATCCTGTGGATAGCGATTGGCGCTATCAGCAGAAGGTACACTTTAGCCGATGGCGCTAAGTTCAAACTATTTATGGTGAGCTACCTGTTGTTCAGATTATTTATTGAGTTTATTAAGCCCGCCTACTTCTTCAATATCGGGTTATCAACAATACAGTTGGTTTGTTTAGGCGGATTATTGTATTATTACAAGGTATTCATCAAACCTGTAAAACTAATTGCACATGCCTGAGCGCCCGTATATATATTATGATTTTACCCTGAGCATTTGCTCAACCTGCCTGCGGCGGGTGGATGCCAAAATCGTGTTTGAGGATGAAAAGGTGTACATGCTGAAAGTATGCCCAAAACATGGCCGCGAAAAAGTTTTGATAGCTACCGATATTGAATACTATAAAAATTGTCGCAACTACGCCAAGCGCAGCGAAATGCCTTTAAGGTTTAATACGGCAACACACTACGGTTGCCCTTATGATTGCGGTTTGTGTGCCGACCACGAGCAGCACTCATGCCTTACCGTTATAGAGGTGACCGACCGCTGTAACCTTACCTGCCCAACCTGTTATGCCATGTCGTCGCCGCATTACGGGCGGCACCGTACTTTGGAGGAGATTGAACAAATGTTGAATGTGGTGGTACGCAACGAGGGCGAGCCCGATGTGATACAACTAAGCGGCGGCGAACCTACGGTGCATCCTCAATTTTTTGAGATACTGGACATTGCTAAAACCAAACCCATCAGGCATCTCATGCTCAATACCAACGGTATCCGCATTGCCAAGGATGAAGCCTTTGTGGAGCGATTGGCCAGCTATATGCCCGATTTTGAGATCTACCTGCAATTTGATTCATTTGAGCAAGAAGCACTGGAGAAATTGCGTGGCGAGGATTTGCGGTGGGTGAGAGAAAAGGCAATTGAGCATCTTAATAAATACAATCTGTCGACCACGCTGGTGGTAACCCTGCAAAAAGGGGTGAATACGCACGAGATAGGCAAGATTATTGAGTATGCGTTAAAGCAGCGTTGTGTGCGTGGTGTAACCTTTCAGCCAACGCAGCAGGCGGGCAGGCTTGAAAATTATAACGAGGCCACCGAGCGTTATACCATGACCGAAGTGCGTAGCGCCATACTGGAGCAAACGGATGTTTTTAACCATAATGACCTGATCCCGGTACCCTGCAACCCGGATGCGCTGGTGATGGGGTATGCCCTTAAACTGGGCGAGCAGGTATTCCCGCTTACGCGGATGATTAACCCGGATGACTTGCTTGATAATTCGAAGAATACCATCGTTTATGAGCAGGACGAGCAATTGAAACTGCACCTGCTCAATATGTTCAGCACCGGTAATTCAGTTGATAAGGCAAAGGAGCATTTAAAATCCATCATGTGCTGTTTGCCCGAAATTGATGCGCCCAACTTGGGGTATGATAACCTGTTCAGGGTTATTATTATGAATTTTATAGATGCGCAGAACTTTGATGTACGCGCCATCAAAAAATCGTGTGTGCACATCGTGAACAAGGATATGAAGATTATCCCCTTTGAAACCATGAACCTGTTTTACCGTGATGACAAAATAGAATACCTCAACCAGTTACGTAATGAAATACCTGTATGACGCCTGAACAAAATCCTGAACCTAATAAGCGCCCAATCTACATGGGCATTACCGGCATCAATTTAATGGTGATGATAGGTTACACGTTGATGTGTGGTTTGGCTGGTGAAGAAGGTCTGCTTGTACAAATATTTCTTGTTATAATACATGCTATAGTTTGCGTAATTGTTGCGCCGTTTGCACGTAAATGGGAGTGGGTGCTTGCAGGCTTGCTGGTGTTGATTATAGGTGTATCAAGTTGTTTTGGGTTACTGGAACTGCAAGGTGGTTTACATTTAAACCATTAATTAGCCAGCTCCTGTGCCAACACACCTTCTTTTAATGAGTAGGTTGACATAGCCACATCATGAATATCTAAACGCCGCATCACAAAGCGCGTAATTAATGATGCTACCACGATCATATCAACCCTAACGGGATTGATGGCCGGGTTTGTTGCCCTTTCATCGTGCGATGAAGAAATAATATCGTCGGTTACTTTGGTAAGATACTCGTAATCAAAATCGTAATTCCGTACGTCCTTTAATTTAAAGTTCGGATTTTTCGGCTTTTCAATTAACGCTGTAAAGGTTTCAAAAGCGCCGGATGAACCAATTAGTTTATTTACTTTAAGATGTTCGGCCGCTTGAAACAATGGTTCAAGATTATCGTCGAGGTAATTATTTAGGTCAACAATTGACGCCTGCGGTATTGGGTCCGTTTGGTGGAATTTATCCATCAGGCGGGCTGCGCCAATTTCAAAGCTTTGTTTCCAGGTGATACCGTTGTTATTACCCAAAATGAACTCTACGCTTCCGCCGCCAATATCCATGATAAGCGTATTATTGGCCGAGAGGCAGCCGGATGCCTTAATGCCCTCATAGATCAAACCCGCCTCGGTATCGCCATCAATAATTTCGATGTGTATTCCCGTAATCCCTTTTACCTGTTGTATAAAATCGTGCCCGTTACCGGCATTGCGTAGGGCAGAGGTGGCGATGGCCCGAACATGATCAACCTGGTGCTTATCGATCAGCTTTTTGAATTGCTGCATGGTACTCAGTCCACGCGCGAATGCTTCAGGTTGAATAGTGCCTTTATTGATACCGCCTTCACCTAATTTTACGGCGATGTGCTCATGCTCCAGAACAACGTGATCGGCAATGCTTCCTTCGGTAATCAGCAAATGGAATGTGTTGGTACCAAGGTCCATCACCGCGATGCGTTTATTCATAGTAGCCATAAAACCTTAAAGCTGATGAATGGTTTGGTTAAACTTTTTTGTTAACAGTTGTGCCGCCGTTAAGCAGCAGCCATACTTTTTGCAGGATAAAGAAAATGGCGAAGCCCGGTAGTAAATTAACTAATTCAACTGCCGCTATGGACAATTTATTCACAGTTGGCGTTTGTACCGCAGGCATTAAAGTCGGCAGATAATGACTTATTAGGGCTGATAGTATCACCACGATAAAAAAGGCTCTGAAAGCTGTGCCCAATGTAGTAGGAGTAATGCGGAACGAGGTCATCATCATCACAATAATCGCCGCGAAAGTAGCAAACACAGGTATGGCCAGTATAAAGCTGGTGGATGCTGTTAAGGTAAGCAAGCCGGTATGGTAAGCTATAGGTATAAAAAAGCTGATGATGCTAAGCGCAAGGTAAATACCCAGCCACAAAGCGGTCGATTTTGACTGCCAGTGCCTTAGCGCACCAATCAAAAATATGATGACCGCCACAAAGCTTAACTCGGCTAAAAATATTAAAAAGTACTGCAAGCCTTGAGGTATAATTAAAGGGATGATTTTAACCGCAGCCGAAATGCCCCGACTCACGATATAAATAATATTCAGTAAAAAAGCCAGCTGGGCTGATTTTAGAGAGATTTTCATGTAAACAGATTTAGCAGTAAATATAGTACATAAACAAAACAGCCCGGAATAACCGGGCTGTATATTACTTTACGCTTACTTTGTTACTCAAAATATTCCTTCATCCGTTCAAAAAAGCTCTTTTCGTTTTTGCCCGGGTTGGGTTTAAAGTTGGGTGAACTTTGCAGCTTTTCCAGTGTTTCGCGTTCCTCTCGGCTAAGCGCCTTTGGTGTCCATATGTTTACGTGCACCAACTGGTCGCCACGGTGGTACGAATTTACTTCCGGCACGCCTTTGCCTTTCAACCGCAATATCTTGCCACCTTGTGTGCCCGCGTCTATCTTGATCTTGGCTTTGCCATCAATAGTTGGCACTTCAACGCTGGTACCTAAAGCGGCATCAATAAAGCTGATGTGCAGATCGTAAATCACATTATTACCATCGCGTTTCAATGTTTCGTGCGGTACTTCCTCAATCAGGATGATCAGGTCGCCGGGTACACCGCCACGTGGGGCCGCGTTACCCTTGCCGCTCATGCTTAATTGCATACCTTCGCTAACACCGGCAGGTACGTTAATGGTAATAGTTTCTTCGCCGCGAACAACACCATCGCCATGGCAAACATTACATTTTGAAGTAATGATAGAACCTTCGCCGTTACAGGTAGGGCAGGTGCTGGTAGTTTGCATCTGGCCCAAAATCGTGTTGGTCACCCTGCGTACCGCGCCGCTGCCGCCGCAGGTTTTACAGGTTTGAAAGGATGATTTATCCTTTGCGCCACTGCCATCGCAGGTTTTACAAACCACCTGCTTGTTAACCTTGATCTTTTTCTCGGCACCGTTGGCAATTTCCTCAAGTGTAAGCTTTACCTTGATACGCAGGTTGCTGCCGCGGGCTACACGCCTGCCGCCGCCACCCTGACGCCCACCGCCGCCAAAGAAACCCTCAAACGGACTACCGCCGCCAAATATATCGCCAAACTGGCTGAATATGTCTTCCATATTCATGCCGCCGCCGCCATAGCCGCCGCCGGTTGCTGATTGCGCATTGGCTGCATGGCCAAACTGATTATAGCGCTGGCGTTTTTCAGGGTTGCTTAACACCTCGTAAGCTTCGGCTGCTTCCTTAAATTTTTCCTCTGCCTCTTTATCGCCCTGGTTTTTGTCAGGGTGATATTTGATAGCCATCTTGCGGTAGGCCTTCTTTATTTCATCGGCGTCGGCATTACGCGAAACCCCAAGTACGTCGTAATAATCTCTTTTTGACATCTCTGTTTATGTTCAATTATCTCAATTATCGAATTATTGATTGCCGGAATTATTGATTTTCTCTCATTCAATAAATCAGTAATTCAATAATTTTCAATAACGCAATATTTAATTTCCTACAATAACTTTAGCAAAGCGAACTACCTTATCGCCAAGGTAGTAGCCCTTTTCCATCTGGTCTATAACTTTGCCTTTCATATCGTCCGTTGGTGCGGGAATGTTGGTAATTGCCTCATGCAAGTCAGCGTCGAAAGGTTCGCCAACAGCTTCCATCGGTTTTAAACCTTTTTGTGAAAGGATATTGTTTAGTTTGCTATGTATAAGCTCAACGCCCGCCTTAACCGCAACAACATCGGTCGCTTGATCCATTGATTTAAAAGCACGCTCAAAATCATCCAGTACCGGCAATAATGATACAATGATCTCTTTACCGGCGGTTTGCAACAGCTCAACGCGTTCTTTGGTAGTGCGCCTTCTGAAATTATCAAACTCGGCATACAGGCGCAGATATTTGTCATTGGCCTGTGCTAATTCTTCTTTCAACTTAGCTTCAGCGGTAGGCTCTTGCATTGTTTCCTCGGCTGGTTGCTGAGTAGTATCTTGTTCGGCAGCTGTTTGCTCGTTCAGCTCCTCGTTATTCTCTTGCATATTGGTATGTTCTTTCTTTTTTTTCTTCAACATATCATTAAATTTCATAGCTAAATAGTGCCAAACAAATGCCTTGCCATAGCTGTAAAACAGCCAAGCTGACAGCGGCAGTCGTATTATTTAGGAAGCAATGACAGAATTTGACAGAGGTGGCAGTGGCGGTTACAGTAAAACTCATAAAAAAGCAGTAGCGTTTGCGATAGTAGTTATTAAGTTTTTAATGCAATCGCTACCGCAATTGCCACCCAAAAAACTACTGCTACTGCCACCGCGACTGCTTCCTAAACTAAACTCAGGCTATTTGCACATCCTCTAATACCTTACCGTTCTCACATTTAATGATGCGTGATGGGAAGGTGCGGATGATATGATAATCATGCGTAGCCACAACAACCGCAGTGCCCATTTGCTGGCTTATCTGCTTAAGCAGCATTACAATTTCTTCGGATGTATCAGGGTCGAGGTTACCGGTAGGCTCATCAGCCAAAATGATCTCCGGATCATTAAGCAGGGCACGCGCAATTACCACACGTTGCTGCTCGCCGCCTGACAGCTCATGCGGCATTTTTTTAAGTTTAGAGCGTAAGCCCACTTTTTCCAACACGTCGAGCGTACGGTCTGTCACGAGCTTTTTGTCTGTCCAGCCCGTGGCGTTTAGCACAAAGTGCAAGTTTTGCTCAATGGTACGGTCTGTAAGCAATTGAAAATCCTGGAAAACTATGCCCAGCTTGCGGCGCAGAAAAGGTACATCACGGTCAGCCAGCTTACCCAGGTCATACCCGCAGGCATATCCGCTGCCATTGGCAATATTTAAATCGCCGTACAATATTTTCAGCAAACTACTCTTGCCAGATCCGGTTTGACCTATAAGCCAAACGAAATCATTTTTATCAATATGCAGGTTTACGTTTGAAAGCACGAGGTGCTTTTGCTGAAATATATCAACGCCGGTAAGTTTTATAATAGAATTTCCAATCATGGTAGTTTTTACAGCTCTAATTTTAAAATCTGCCCGAAAGGCAGGTCGTTAATAATATTCATTATCTGCTCAGATTTATCACCGAGCCCCACTTTATCAAGTGATTTATCAGGCCTGTCAACCCTGAAATAGGCCAGCAGCGTAAACTTGTCATCACGCAGCTGCACATAATCCGGTATTTTGGCAACGCCCTTTACTTTTATAATATACATTTAGTCGATGGTCTATAGTCGATAGTCCATAGTTTGTTTAAATAATCAAAAAAGGCCTTTACCATTGACTATGGTCTATCAACTATGGCCTCCTCCAAAGTTATCGTTATTTTAAAGATCAGCCAAAAATTTCATGGTATCAATTCCATCGGCGTAATCGGCGAGGCCGGGTTGCTGGCTTTGGCCAAACTTTACCACTTGGTTATTCACCTGTAAATCGGCGTCGCTCACCACGCATTGTATCTTATCAGTATTAGCGATAATTTGCTGTTGAGCGGCTTCCAGGCTGTCGTATTCCTCATAAAACAATACCGCCAGGGGCGAGGCCAAACGTTTATCCTGCTTCACCAGTAAAAAGCCGTTATCATAATGCTTATCGCGGTTTACCAGGTATATTGATTTATTATAATCGTAATTGTTATGATACTTATGGTGATTGTTTACCTCACTATAGCTTTCAATCGACTCAAAAAAGCTCGTAAAATCATAACCCGCAGGCACCAACACCTTTGATACGTTGCGGCAGCCCAGACCGAAGTAGTCAAAAATATCGTGCCCGAGCGTATGCAATTGTTCTCGCGTTTCAGTACCTGTGAGCACCGCTATGCTATTACGATTTTTGCGGATGATGTGTGGCACTTTGCCAAAGTAGTACTCAAAGTAACGAGAGGTATTATCGCTGCCCGTGGCAATAATGGCATCAAAGCCCTGTAGCTTGTCAACAAAAGTAAAGCTATCCTCAATGGCGCTGTTAATTTGCACCAGCTTGTTAAGCAAAAAGCGTATCAGGCGGCTATCCTGTGATGAGGCTTTGATGAGCGCCTTATTGCCTGACAAAATTACGCACAACACATCATGAAAACCTACCAATGGAATATTGCCTGCCAGTATCAGTCCCACGTTCTTAGGCTGCCTGTAGGCTTTTACATTGTAACCTGTCAGCCATTCCTTTAAATTAGATATGGTGAGATTGCTGGCTATGGCATCAATGGCCGATTGTATATTCTCTGGCGTGAACCAGGCATTCTGCTGTTTCTCGGTTTGTATGATGTTTTGCAGTAGCTCATCGGGCTGGCACAGGTATTCACCCAGCGCGGCAAAAGCCTGTATGTATGTATCCGGATTGTAATTTGACATATTAAATGTGGTATCAGTGTAAACCCTGAAACCCTTTTTTTGTTATATTTGCAGCTTGCAAAGTTAATTTAGAATATATAATAATAAAATATGGCGATCAAAATCACCGACGAATGCATAAACTGCGGGGCCTGCGAACCGGAATGCCCTAATAACGCTATTTATGATGCAGGTGCCGCCTGGCGTTTTTCTGATGGTACAGGTTTAAAGGGGCTTATCGACTTTGGCGATGGCAATACCCTGAATGCTGAAGAAGCTCAGGCTGCATTATCTGATGATATATATTATATAGTACCCGATAAGTGTACCGAATGTGTTGGTTTTCACGATGAGCCACAGTGTGCTGCCGTTTGTCCGGTAGATTGCTGTGTGGACGACGAAGATATCCGCGAAACCGAAGAAGAATTGCTTGCCAAAAAAGATTGGCTGCACATGGGTGAGTAATTAATCATCTTTTTAGTAAATATTGAAAAGGAGCATCGTTTGATGCTCCTTTTTTTTGACCCCACCTAACCCTTCTAAGGGAGGGGTTTAACAAATTGTCCTGCTAACCTTACAAATACATCTCCATCTTCACATCTGCCCGTTTATAAGGTGAATCACCTACCGGAATATCCTTGAAACCGAACTTGCGATATATGGCAAGGGCAGGGGCGAGCTTACTATTTGAGCCCAGCCAGACACGTTTGGCGCCCAGGCTGCGAACGGTATCAACAACTGAGGTCATTAATGCCTGACCTATCTTACGGCCCTGGTATTTGGGGCTTACGCCCATTTTGGCTATTTCATATTCCAGGTAACCCGTTTTTATTAAGGCGCAAGTGCCTGCTATATCCCCATCAACCTCGGCAAAAATAATTCGGCCGCCGTTGTTCAATATATGTTCCGGATGATCGAGTTGCTCCAGGTCGTGGGCTTCAACAGTAAAATAAGTATTGATCCATTCCACGTTGAGCGATTTGAAGTAAGGCGCAAGCTCAGGCTTGTAATCCAATATCTTAACTTCAGTAGGCCCGGAGTAACTGAACATTTCCTTAAAGCGCTGGTAATAATTCTTTTCGGCTAACTGATCCTCTGTTTCAATAACGGCTTGTAACAAATGGTTTTGTTGATTGCTGAATAACGACTTGTTCAAGCTGGTTATCTTAGCCCAAACGTGTTCAAACTTTACCAGCGATTGTTTCCCTTTTTCGGATAGGCGCAGGTTACGCTTACGGCTATCTGTTTTTGATTTTACCGATTCAATGTAACCTAAAGCCTCTAATTCTTTAGCCAAATGTATAACTCCGGGATGACTTAGGGCCAACTCTTCCGAAATTTCAGTAATGCCTATTTCTTCCCGGCGACTAATCAGGTAGTATAAAGCAAAATATTTTGGTTCAAATGTAAGTCCTTCATCTTTATATATAAGCGCTACACTTTCGGCAAAAGTATCATACAAACGCTTCATTCTTGCGCCAATGGCAAGTTCTTGCAAGTCATCAATTATCGACATATCAATTTTATGTAAGTACTTACGTAATTGTTTACGTAAGTACTTACAAATATATTATTTATTTCGAATGATTACCTTTGAGACAAATATTTTTTAATGGAATACGGTATTTGCAATATGGCCATCGCGCCTTTAAAGGCTGAACCATCTGAGCGCAGCGAGATAATGACACAAGTATTGTTTGGTGAAGCTTTTGAGATATTGGAACGCCAGGAGCATTGGGTAAAGATCACTACCGCTTATGAAAATTATACCGGCTGGATAGGTAAGCTGTTGTTCACCAATTTAGATGAGGTTGATTACAATCACATCAAACAAACGCCGCCTGTTATTACCAACTCGGCTGTAACCTGGGCATTTAAAAAGCCCGAAATGGCTTTGTTGTATTTGCCCTTTGGTAGCTCGCTGCCTTTTTTAGAGGGGGATGAATGCCGGGTTGGCGACGATTACTATGCGGTACCTGAAGTTGATGATGAACTGGAAGATACCTTGATAGAAACCGCTATGCAATTTCTGAATGCGCCTTATTTGTGGGGAGGGCGTACACATTTCGGTATTGACTGCTCTGGATTAACACAGGCTGTTTTTAAGCTGCATGGAATTAAAATAGACAGGGATGCATCGCAACAGGCACAGCAAGGCGAATTAGTTGCAGATCTGGATTCAGCGCAAGAAGGTGACCTGGCATTTTTTACTAATGCCGAAGGCCGTATTACTCACGTGGGTATTTTGCTGGGCGATGGCAACATCATCCATGCATCCGGACGTGTTAAGATTGAGCAGATTGATGAAAAGGGAATTTACTCAGAAGAGCAGGGGAAGTACACGCATAAGTTAGCCGTTATCAAACGCTACTTCAATCACTAAAGCTAACATCCCATATCAACACGGTTTTATCATCGCTTACGGATATCAGGTGGTCGCCATTCCATACCAGTTTGTTAACCGATAATACATGCGATGGCAGGCCTTTTTCGCGGCTTATGATTTTGCGGAGCTTAAAGTTATGCGCGTCCCATATTTTGATGCTTTTATCCATACTGGCCGTAGCAAAATACGGTCGAGTTGGGTGAAAGGCAATATTATTAATAGCGAACATATGTGCCGCTACATTTTCTTGTAAAGAGTAATTGGTGGTATCCCAAACTTTGAGTTGCGCATCGCGCGAGCCGGTTAGCAGGTAGCTTCCGTCCGGCGAGTACTGCGCTGAAAATACGGCCATTGTATGCTCGTTTAGCGAGGTAATAAAACCGTAATCGTCCATATCATATATCTTAACGCTGCTGTCGCGACAGCCAAAGGCTATGTGCTTTTTGGCGAGAGATATGGTTATGCAGCGAATGGTATCGACCGATACCTGAATGGTATGCAGTAGCTCCAGCGTTTCGAGACTCCAAACGGTTACCGAGCCATCTTCGCTGGCCACTAAAAGTTCTTTTTTGGGAGTGACGGCTTTAATATCAAACACCGGCTTAACGTGATGCTTGAGCAGCTTGATCACTTTTTGCTGTATAAAATCAAACACAGCCACATCGCCGGTACGTAATCCCACAAACATGTACGGATAGCCCTCCGGGCAGTGAATAGCATAGACCGAAGCAGGCACCGGGAACATCACCTTGATAAAAGTATTGTCCCTCAGGCTCCACTCAACCACGCCCTTGTCATTGCCTCCGGTAAACAATATCCCCGGCTTTTGCGATAGTTCAGCCGTAAATATCGGGTTGCCATGCCCGGTAAGTTCAGCTATTTTTTGTACTTCGATCATAAATTAGTCAATAGTTGATCGTCCATAGTTCATGGTTTATTTAGAGAGTCCATGGACGATAGGCCATAGTCCATAGTGTTCTTCAATTAATCGTTTGTCAATAATTTAAATACATTCACTATTGACCATTGACTATTGACCATGGTCTACTTATGCCTCTCCTCTAAATTCTTGGCTATAGTTTCAAGGCTGATACCTTTTTCGCGCAGTAGCACCAGCAGGTGAAACATCAGGTCAGATGACTCATTGATAAAGTCGTGCTCGGTTTCATTTAAAGCGGCTATTACGGTTTCAACGGCCTCTTCGCCAACCTTTTGGCTTATTTTATTTAAACCTTTTTTGTGCAGTTTATTCACGTACGAGCCTTCCTGCGGATTTTCGTAACGATCAGCTATAATGCGTTCTAACTCGTGAATGAAATTTTGGTTGTACTCCGTGTTAAAACAACTGCGTGAGCCGGTATGGCAGGTTGGGCCATCAGCTTTAACTTTTATAAGCAGGGTATCGTTATCGCAATCAATGTCAATGTTTTTTACATGCAGATAGTTGCCGCTGGTTTCGCCCTTTTTCCACAGGCGGTTTTTTGAGCGGGAGAAAAACGTCACCACGTTTTCCTGAACGGTTTTGTCGTATGCCTCTTTATCCATGTAACCGAGCATCAGCACCTCGAGGGTTTGCTCGTCTTGTATAATAACCGGCACCAGGCCGTCGCTTTTATCGAAATCGATGTTCATTATAAGAGTTTTTTGATAGGGGATGTTGACTTAGCAAAGCTATCAAACCATCCGCACTTCAATGCTATGTTGTTGTAAAGTGTTTTTCAGATCGGGTATCAATATCTCGCCGTAATGAAAAACCGATGCGGCCAAAGCGGCATCAACATTAGTTTTTTCAAATACATCCACAAAATGCTGTACCGAACCCGCGCCGCCCGAGGCTATTACCGGAATATGTACGGCATCGTTAACGGTTTTAAGCAAGCCATTGTCAAACCCCGCCTTAGTGCCATCATGATCCATAGAAGTAAGCAGGATCTCGCCTGCGCCGCGACTTTCGGCCTCTAATATCCATTCCAGTGTTTCGCGCTCCGTAGGCAGGCGCCCGCCATTCAGGTGAACAATGTTTTTATCGCCAATGCTGCGGGTATCAACCGCTATCACCACAAACTGCACCCCGAAGGCTTTAGCCAACTGATCAATCAGCGCGGGGTTGCGCACGGCTGCTGAGTTGATTGAAATTTTATCTGCGCCGGCATTCAGCAAGGCATCGGCATCGGCTATCTCGTTGATTCCGCCACCTATAGTGAATGGTATATTGATCTGCCGGGCTACGGCCTTAACCAGCTCAACCATGGTTTTACGGCGTTCAACCGTTGCGGTTATGTCCAGGAACACCAGTTCGTCCGCTCCTTGGTTTGAATAGTTCCAGGCCAGCTCCACCGGGTCGCCGGCATCGCGCAGGTCAACAAAGTTTACGCCTTTAACTGTGCGCCCGTCCTTAACGTCAAGGCAGGGGATAATTCGTTTGCTAAGGCCCCCCGGCCCCCTAAAGGGGGAGGTTGTGGCTTGTATTATTGTATCCAATACTTTTTGTAATTGATTATATATCTCATCGTTTGTAAAACGAAGTACCTTGATTCCGTCATCTTCAATATTCAGTTGCCTCTTAATATCGTTAACAGCAACCCTGGGTAAATTATGAATGCCGCCATCTACCTCAATAACCAATTTATGTTGATGACAATAAAAATCGGCAATATAAATGCCTAATGGGTGTTGCCTCCTGAATTTTGCGCCAAGCTGGCTGCCTTTTAAATGTCCCCATAGCAGCATCTCCGCATCTGTCATGTTATTTCATAGGCGCCCGGCATTTTTAAATATCAAACTACTTGCGCCAAGAAACATCTTCTTTTTCATGAGATAAAATGCTCCCCTTTAGGGGTTGGGGGCTCTAAATCGATATTAGCGCTTCCAGATTCCAGTTTTTCACATCCTCGATAGAAATATGGCCTTCATAGATAGCTTTACCTACCACGCACGATTCTACTTTAATGCGGCTCAGCTTTTCAATATCCTGCATGGAGCTTACCCCGCCGGAGGCGATCAGCTTGATGAAAGGAGAATGGTCTAAAAGTTTTTCGTACAATTCAATGCCGGCACCGCCTAATTTTCCGTCCTTATTAATATCTGTACATAAAAAGCGGAAGAAGCCCAGCGCCAGGCACTTATCTACATAATCCATTAATTTGATAGGTGAGCTTTCCATCCAGCCTGAGTACTTGATCACTTCATCCAGTACGTCGATCGCGATAACCACCTGATCAGAACATTTATAGTTACCGCAGATGGATTTGCTCAGATCAACCAAAAAGCTGGGATTAGTAAGTGCTTGTGTACCCACTATAACGCGATGAACTCCGGCATCAATCAACTCCTTCACTTTTTCAATGCTGCGAACGCCGCCGCCATATTGTATTTTCATGTCCGTTTTGCGGATCACATTAAAGAGGTATTCCTGGTTAGAGAAATCGTTTTTTGCGCCGTTAAGGTCGATAACGTGAATAAAATTGGTACCGTTTGACTGGTAGCGCTCTATCATCTCTTCCAATGATACATCGTACTCTGTAACTTGCTGGTAATCGCCTTCGCGCAGGCGCACAACTTTTTTGTTCAGAATATCTATAGCGGGAATAATATACATGCCTTTTTAAATTTTTGAAAAGTTAGTTAAGAGTGTTTCACCATATATGCCTGATTTTTCGGGATGAAACTGAACCCCGAAAAAATTATTTAGCCAAATTGATGCCGAAAACTTGTTATTATAAGTTGCTGACGACAAAGTGTATGCACCGTTGTACTCAATAAAATATGAATGTACAAAGTAAAAGTGCGAACCTTGCGGAATATTTGCAAACAGTTTATTCTCTTTTTCGGAGTAAACCTGGTTCCAGCCGGTGTGCGGAACTTTGTATTCAGCGCTATCAGCAAAGCGGCGGGTTTTTACCGGAACGATGCTTAACAGGTTTGAATCGCCTTCTTCAGAATGTTCGGTCAGCAACTGCATTCCAACACAAATGCCCAACACAGGCTTGGTAAGCGAACGGATTTTAGGTACTAAGCCGGTATTTTGTAACTTTTGCATGGCAGCGCCCGCGTGGCCTACGCCGGGTATGATATAGCGATCAAACTGTTCAAAATCAGCTTCATTGTGTATCATTCCGTAGGCAATACCCAGCCTGTCTAAAGCCGCAGTGAGCGAAAATATATTGCCGGCTCCGTATCTGATAATTCCGATCCCCCCGCCCCCTGAAGGGGGAGCAGCTTCACCAGTGAGCGAAGCCAGGGTACTGTTAGTGTTCATTTCATCCATTGCAATTCAAACTTCTGTTCCCCCTTTAGGGGGTTAGGGGGCCTACAGTACTCCCTTAGTGCTTGGTAAAACCATCTTGTCCACATCGCGCTTTACGGCCATTTTGATGGCTTTGGCAAAGGCTTTAAATATCGCTTCAATTTTGTGATGCTCGTTAACACCTTCGGCTTTTATGTTGAGGTTGCACTTAGCGGCATCACTGAATGATTTAAAGAAATGGTAAAACATTTCGGTAGGTACATCGCCCACTTTTTCCCGCTTGAATTCGGCATCCCAAACAATCCAGTTGCGGCCGCCAAAATCAATAGCTGCCTGCGCCAGGCAATCATCCATCGGGAGGCAAAAACCATAACGCTCAATTCCTTTTTTATTGCCTAATGCCTCGGCAAAAACCTCACCCAGGGCTATGCCGGTATCTTCAACGGTGTGGTGTTCGTCAATATGCAGGTCGCCTTTGGCAATAACTTCCAGATCAACACTGCCATGGCGCGCTATCTGATCCAACATGTGGTCGAAGAAATTTAAACCTGTCGAAATCTTAGCTTCGCCCGTACCATCAAGATTTAGTTTGATAAAGATGTCGGTTTCCTTGGTAGTGCGGCGGTGTTCAACTACCCGTTGCCCCAGTTTCAGGTATTCATAAATATCCTTCCAATCGGTGCTTTCAATAGCGATGCTCTCCTTAATGCTTTCGGGCCATTTGTCGGTATCAAATTCGGCTCCACCAAGATTGGTGTCATTATTTAACCAGATGGCCTTAGCACCCAGATTTTTGGCTAATAACACATCATTCTTACGGTCGCCGATAACGAAAGAGCCTTGCAGATCGTACTCGTCGGCGTTTAGATATTGCGTGAGCAGCGCCGTGCCCGGTTTGCGGGTAGGAGCATTGTCGCGTGCAAAGGTGCGGTCAATAAATATGGCATCGAAGGTTACGCCCTCGTTCTCAAAGGTTTTTAAAATGAAATCGTGCACCGGGTAAAAGTTAGCTTCCGGGTGCGATGATGTACCCAGGCCATCCTGGTTGGTAACCATCACCAGCTCAAAACCAAGTTGGGCTATTTTAGGCAGCCATTGCAGCGCGCCGGGATAAAACTCCAGTTTGGCAAACGAGTCGATCTGCTCATCGGCAGGCTCGTTGATCAGGGTGCCGTCGCGGTCAATAAAAAGTACTTTTTTCAGGCTCATTTATAATTTTGTAAAGCGTTGATCAATGTTTCATTTTCGGCTGGCGTGCCGATGGTAATGCGCAGGCAACCCTCGCAGAGCTCCACTTTTGAACGGTCGCGGACGATAATGCCCTGTTGCACCAGGTAGTTGTAAATATCCCGCGCGCCGGTAGTTTTTACCAAGATAAAGTTAGCGTCGGAAGGATAAATATCCAGCACAAAATCAAAGTTTTTTAACTGAAGTACAAGTTTATCCCGTTGTGTTAAAGTTTCTTTAATCCAGCTATTTACGGTGTCAATATTGTTCAAGGCCTCCAATGCTAATTGCTGCGAAGCTTCGTTGATGTTGTAAGGCGGTTTCACCTTGTTCATCACCTCGATGATCTCCTCGCTGGCAAAGGCCATACCCACACGCAGCCCGGCTAAGCCCCATGCTTTCGACAAGGTTTGCAACACTACAAGGTTGGCATATTCGGTGAGTTCCTGTATAAAGGTTTTTTGGCGACTAAAGTTGATATAAGCTTCATCAACCACTACTAAACCACTAAAGTTGGCCAGTAATGTTTCCACATCTTCACGATTAATGGAGTTGCCGGTGGGGTTGTTGGGTGAGCAAATGAAGATCATTTTGGTGTGCTCGTCAATCGCTTCGGCAATGCCTTCCAGGTTGAGCTGATAATCTTCGGTAAGTAATACCTTGCGGGTTTCAATATCATTGATGTTAGCCGATACCTCATACATGCCGTAGGTGGGTGGTACCAGTATCACATTATCAACTCCCGGATTACAAAAGCTGCGGAATAGCACATCAATAGCCTCATCGCTGCCATTACCCAAAAATATGTTGCGCGGCGGCACGCCTTTAATTTCGCTCAGGCGCTTTTTAACCTTGTATTGCAACGGATCTGGGTAGCGATTATAGGCGGTATCCAACGGTGAGCCAAAAGCATTCTCGTTAGCGTCCAGATACACGCTGGCTTCCCCCTTGAACTCATCACGTGCAGAGGAGTAAGGCACCAGTTTTTTTATATTAGGACGAAGTATTTTATTTATATCGAACATGGTTATTTAAGAGTTAAACCGGAAGAGAAGATATATCTCTTTCCATTAAATTGAAAAATAATTTGGCCATTAGATGATTGAGGTGATTCAAAGTAACCCCCATCATCGGTTTCAATAAAATCATTAAATAAATAATGGCTCGTTGTTTTAAGTGTCAGAGGGTCAAACATCGCGGCGAAAACACGATTGTTAGTGCCTGCTTCTGATACTTTCCAGTAATAGATCTTTTGATTGATGATTGCCGGGTTAGCAAACCAGCCAAAGTCTTCAGCTTTGTTATTGAGGCTGATCTTATTCCCTTTATTCAAGATGATGAAATCACCTATGTTAGCGAATATCGATTTTTTATAACAGTTATTACCAACCACTCCATCCTCATTTTCTTTGTCGGTCAGTATGCTTTTACCATCAATCACCAAATACAAATAAATGTCTTTCGAGATTTTCTGTATTCCGTATTGCTGATCAATGGTGTCCAATAGTTTATTATCTTTTTTTACAACGGCATATGTGCCATCTCCCAGTCCAAAATCAAAGTAGCCGGTATCAGCAACTATAAAATTATCAATCAGTTTGTAAGGCTTAAAAATAGTATCCTCAACTGCGGCGACTTTAATAGTATCTGTTTTTGACTGCGCTGGAGTAGTGTCAAATAGCAAGCTATCCGATGGTGCACTTGTTTGCTTGCCTTTGCAGGCCGCAAATAATACCAAGCTCAAAATATAGATAATGTATTTATTCATCTTTACTATCAAAAGTCCTCCCTTACGGGGAGGATTTAGGAGGGGTTATACCTTACACCAACCGCATTAGCATGCGCATGCAGGCCTTCTAACTCGGCCAGGGTTTGCACCGCCGGACCAATATTTTGCAAACCATCAGCCGTGATGTGCTGAAAGGTTATCTTTTTAACAAACGAATCAACTGAAACACCTGAATAGGCTTTGGCATAGCTACTTGTGGGTAGCGTATGGTTGGTTCCGGATGCGTAGTCGCCCGCGCTTTCGGGTGTAAGGTTGCCCAAAAATACCGAGCCTGCGTTTATGATGCTGCCGGTTATTTCCTGCCATTTTTCGGTAGCTAAAATCAAGTGTTCTGGCGCGTACTGGTTGCTGAAACTCATGGCTTCGCCGAGGCTTGGGGTTACTACGATGTAAGAGTTATCAATGGCCTGGCGGGCAATTTCGGCACGGGGTAATACCGCTAATTGTTTCTCTACTTCCTCAGATGCTGCTGCGGCAATTTCTTGAGATGTGCAAACCAGTACAGCCTGGCTGTCAATACCATGCTCAGCCTGGGCTAAAAGGTCAGCCGCGATGAATCTCGCATTGGCGGTATCGTCGGCAATCACCAATACTTCAGAGGGCCCGGCAGGCATATCAATAGCCGTTGTGGTGGTTGATTGTATAATGGTTTTGGCCTTGGTAACAAATTGGTTTCCCGGGCCAAATATCTTATCAACCTTTGTGATGCTTTCTGTACCATATGCCATTGCCGCGATAGCCTGCGCGCCGCCAGCCAGAAATATCCTGTCGATACCCAGCATTAGTGCCACGTAGGCGATAAACGCGTTCACCTTGCCATTTTTTTGCGGCGGAGAACACACGATCAACTCATGGCAACCGGCAATTTTAGCGGGAATGCCCAGCATCAAAAAAGTGCTTGGCAATACGGCAGATCCACCGGGAATGTATAAGCCTACCTTTTCAATCGGGCGCAACTCGCGCCAGCAGGTTACACCGGGCATGGTTTCCACCTTATCCTCAGCTTTTAACTGCGACTCATGGAACCTATAGATATTTTGGTAGGCAATATCCAATGCCGCTTTTTGCTCAGGCAATACGGTGGCGGCTATTTCCTCCAGCTCATGCTTGTTGAGGTAAAGCTTGTCAAGCGTTACTTTGTCAAAACGGTTGGCATAGTCATACAGGGCACGGTCGCCATGCTGCTGTACGTTGCTGATAACCTCTTCAACAATGGTACGTATTTCATTAGCCGGGTCAACGTTGCGTTGCACCAGTCGAGCTATGTCCTGTTTGGTTAAATCTGAATAGTTGTAAGTCTTCATAAAACCTCTCCCCAGCCCTCTCCAAAGGAGAGGGAGTTTTATACCACCTTATCAAGTCCTCCCTTATGGGGAGGATTTAGGAGGGGTGGCGCCTAAAATATTATCTTCTCAATCGGCAATACCACTATGCCCTGGGCGCCGGCCTGTTTCAATTGGCTTATGCGGTCCCAAAAATCACGCTCGGGTATTACGGTGTGTACTGCTACCCAGTCGCTTTCAGCAAGCGCTACTACCGATGGGCTTTTTACCCCAGGTAACAACGCTGTAATGGCATCCAGGTTTGCTTTTGGTGCGTTAAGCACTACGTACTTGGTTTCTTTAGCGCGTAATACTGATTGTACACGCTGGATCAGTTCCTGTATCAGGTCGTTATCTTCTTCACCTTTACGGCCGATCAATACCGCCTCGCTGCTCATTACATCGGCAAAGGGTTTAAGGCCATTGCTTTTTAGCGTTCCGCCGGTTGATACCAAATCGCATATCGCATCGCTTAAACCTAAACCCGGCGAAATTTCAACCGAGCCTGATATGGTGCGGATGTCGGCTTCAATATTATTACTTTGCAGATACTTGTTCAGGATGACAGGGTAGGTGGTAGCGATGGCCTTACCATTCAACGATGCCAGGCTACTGATATCGCTGTTGTTTGGTATGGCTATCTTAAGCGAGCAACGGCCAAAGCCCAAGGGCTGCAGGTAGGCTACGTCAACCTCGGTTTCCTGTATAACGTTTTCGCCTACAATGCCCAGGTCGGCAATGCCATCCTGTACATACTCAGGAATATCGTCGTCACGCAAAAAAAGTATTTCAAGCGGAAAATTCGATACCGGTGATATTAATGAGCTTTTATAATTTTCAAAGTTAAGGCCGCAGTTTTTAAGCAGCTCAACAGACTTTTCATTTAGCCGACCCGATTTTTGGATCGCTATTTTTAGTGTTTTCACAAAATAAAATTAAGGGTAAATAAATAAACGGGGGTGCTGTTATTTCACGTAGAAACATACATTATCTAATATCGCCATGGTGGCGATGATGCAGATGAAGATGATGTAGTTTGTAACCGTTCATTTTTAATATATAGTAGTACTATAGATTTTGAAGTGCTGCAAATATATACAGTAGATCATAAAATCAAAATTATATGTGAATTTTTATGAAAAAGAGAAAGCCCTTCCGGATGGTGGAAGGGCTTTCACTTTCAATTAAACGCTTGCTTAAAATGATTTATAAACAATATTGCTGTTCCATGTGCTGTCAACTTTAACATTCGTACCTGTGGCGGTGCCGTTTCCGCCGAATAAATTTCCGGTTAAAAGCGTTATCTGGTTAGGGTTACATGTAACGTCGGTAAGCGCTTTTGAAGCTATTACCTTGTTGTTGGCATCCACCGCTTCAATGGTTATATTGTGCTTGCTGTTGGCATCAACCAATGCATAAGTGGCAAAACGCAGGTTGCTTTTTCCGGATAAACTGCTGGTAATAGTAAAACGTGCACCTGCGTCAGCACTATTCAGGAGGTCGTCCACGCCGTAAGGTTCTGAACCCCAGTTGTAAACATGCTTTGCCGGTGACACGCGCGTGTATATATATTTAACGTTGCTTGGTATAGCATCTTTAATATGCAATTGTACCTGGGCTACTACACGTTCAAGTACTATGTTAAGCGACTGGTTTGATTGGCCCACCGTAAATGCCATACTTTTGGCAAATGTTTCTCTGAATAGGGAAGGATAAAAACTGGTGTCATAGTAAAAAGCGATGCTTGAGTTGCCTGAATGGACAAGTGTGCCATACACTGCACCTTCTTTTTCTTGCCTGCTAAGCCCACGCGTGTCATCGTTTAAGCCGGCTGCGCAATAAATTGTATAGTTGCCGGGTTGCAATTTTACCTTTATGCTGCCATCGGTAGTGGTTATATAATTGCCTACCTCGGCTCCGGTACTGTTTAATATAAACCGGTGAAATACACGGTAAAATTTATAGTCATTATCCTCTCGTATAGCCGTATCTCCAACTGCGTTGGTTTTTATACCCGAATAATCTTTAGAGAAACCGGATACTGTAAAATTTACTTCATACTCCTTGTTATTATCAGATGGTGTGGGTTTTACATCTTTTTTACAGGATGCAACGGTAGTTAGTATGGCAATGGCTATAGTATTGTAAATTGCTTTCATGTTTTAAAAATTGCAGGTTATTATTAATATTCTACCACTGTAGTGTCGTTACCATACAACTCATTATAGGTTACGGTAAAGCCCTGTTCTCCATAAGCACCTTTAAACACATTGCCCGATAGTATAGTACGTGTGTTAGGATAAATCATCACGCTATCTATCACCTTGCCGTATGTTCCAAATATTTTATTACTTACGGTTACTACCACTTTAATTGGTTTTACAGTGTTGGTAACATAAGTTTTGTAAGTGTAGTTAGTGATGCCGAATAATGAAGGCGCTATGTTTTTTGTTTCACTACGACGGTAGGGCTTACTAATATCGGGCGTGCCGTTGTTCAACAACAGGCTGTAATCGTTTTCCAAACTATATTGTATTGATAAAGTCTCATCATCAATAGCATCAAGAAACTTCACTTCCAACTGGCCGTTTACACGTTGAAGGTTAATATTTTGGGTTACAGTAGATGCCGTTACAGTAAGTTCAAATTTTTGATAGAAAGTGTCGCTGCCCAGCGCAACTATATGTTTAGAGTCATATTCCGTCGGCTTATTTTTAGTAGCTACCAGTACAACAGTATACGTTCCGGCAGCAAAGCCATCAGTTATCTTTCCAAAATTTGGCGTGGTACTGGTTTGTATCAGCGAGGTTACTAATTTATCATCGCTATTAAAAACATAATAGGCTAAAAAGGTGGCCAAGTCTGCCAGGTTAGCCGGGGTATTGTTCAGTTTTTTAATTTTAGACGAGCGTTGCAGGTTTTGCTCGTCGGCATCAATACCGATATTGAAATTAACTTCATATTTTTTACCATCATTATCCGGATCAGGCTTCGACGGGCTTTTGCCATCCTTTTTACATGCCGCGAAAAGCAAAAAGAGCAATGGGAAAATTATATAAATCTTTTTCATTCTTGATAGACTAAAATGATTGATTGATCACGTTTGTATTCCAGGTGGTATCAACCTTTAAACCGAGGTTGTTAAATAATTTACCCGAAAGCACGGTTATACTGTTAGGGCTCAAAGGCACATTCTGTATGGTTTTTACCTTGCTGTCGTTTGTTTCTTTAAGCCGGTAGCCTATTTTTACATCCCTTATAGTATTGGGCTCAACTAAAAAATACGATACAAACTTGCGGCCTTTTTGGGAATACAATGTGTTGGGTATATCATATTCGCAACTCAAGCGGGTTTTTTCACGCCACGCAGTACCTTTAAAAATAAACTCATCAGATAGTGAATCCACACCAATAGAAATTAAATCGATGTTATCAGGTATCGCATCCTTAACTTCAACTATAACTTTGGCAACTATACTTGTTAATTGTACCGTAATAGGCGTTGTACTGGTAGTTGAAACCGTAAAGTCAACTTTCTTGAAAAATGATTCGCGTGTGAATGGTTGTATCCCATCATAATTTCCATAATGCAAGGTTCCTACATCAGGCCCGTCTGCAGATGTGTAAGCGCCAACGGCATCGTACGTTTGTCTTGGGTCATTATATGGGTTAAAACCCTCTGTGTTATCATTCAAAGAGCTAAAAAAGTATGCTGTATAGTGGCCTTCATTTAATTCGAGCGATATGTTGCCTGTGGATGTATTTACATATTTAACCGCGACTTGATATCCGGCATCATTACATACGTATACAGATACGCTTCTGGAGAGTGGATACCTACCGTAGGTTGGATAAATAAGCGAATCGCCTAACGCGTTTGTTTTAATATTTTGGTATTGCTGCGTAAAGCTGCTAACATTAAATGCTACCTGGTATTTTTTACCGTTGGTACTTTGTGGCGAAGGTTTATTATCTTTTTTACAGGCCGATATAATAATACATGCCAGAGTTAAGCTAAAAAATATTTTTTTCATGATTGCAGGTTCAATGGTTAAAACTCAATTTGAGTTGTATCCGCATAAGTTGCGTAGCCAACTCCAAAATTGCCTGTACCTAAAGGTTCAGATAATTTGCCCGAGAGTATGGTACGGGTGTTAGGCTTTATAATAACATTATCAACGGTAATAATTTTAACAGGCGTATTGGCTTGGTTTAACGTAGTGATGGTTACGCTAACAGGGTCCGCGGTATTGGTAACATATGTGCCAAAGGTAAAATCTATATGGTTGGTTACGCCTTTAACGTAATTATGTGTGTATGATGATTGCGTGTTTGGTAAACCGGTAGATAAGAGCAATTCACGATCATTATGTATATCGAATTTTATAACCCTTATATCCGGTGTAATTTTATCGAGAACTTTTATTTGTAATTGCCCGTTTACGCGTTTTAAATCCAGGTTACGGGTAACCCCGGCGTCAGCAATAGTGAAGGTATATTTAGCATAAAATAATTGTTGCCCCACTGCTTTAACCTTTGTGGCATCAAAAAAGGCGGGTGCAGTCTTTGTGGCAAAAACAATAAGGGTGTAAGTACCGTTGCTAAATTCGTGGTTTATTAAGCCAAAATTCGGGTTTGTGCTGTTTTGCGTTACCTCATTTACCAGCTGGTTGCTGCTGTTGTAAACGTAATAACTTAAAAAGGAGACGGCTTTAGCAAGGTCAACGGCTTCATTGTTGCGCAATTTACCCGAAGGTGTAACGCTTAACTCGCTGGCACTACTAACCTCAATACCAACATCAAAACTTACATGATATTTTTTTCCATTATTGTCCGGATCGGATTTCGACGGGCTTTTGCCGTCTTTTTTGCATGATGCGAAAAGCACAACCAGCAAACTCGTCAGTATGTAAATCTTTTTCATGTTCGAGATATTAAAATGATTTGTTGATCACGGTTGAACTCCAGGCGGTATCAACTTTAACATTATTGCCCGACGGGCCTGTAGCGCCACCAAATAAATTGCCACGCACCAGCGTAATTTTGTTAGGACTGCAAACAACGCCTGTAATGATTTTTTGCGCATATAACGTACTGCCCGAATATGCTCTTATACTTACGGTATGAGTACTGTTTGGCGGTACCAGCATTTGCACGTCTGCGGTTATATCATTGCGCTTGTTTTGTGCAATCCCAAAAGATCCTCCGCTACTGACTAATTCATGGTACACTTCAGGACTGTTGCTGAATTTGTTATACGTTGAATCTATACCAACATCAATACGGGTTACCGCGGTAGGTACGTAATCCTTTATGTTTACCCGTAGCCTGCTGGTTATTCGTTGCAAGGTTACGTTTTGAGTTTGGTTGTTTTGCGGAACGCTGAAGTTCACCTCTTTAAAAAATATATCTTTCGATAACTGCATAGGGCCAAATTCGGTATCCAATTGATATACGTAATAATAGTTGCCGTCACTTTCCAAGTCAACTATTAAATTATAGCTAAAACGGCCTTCACTGTAGTAAGTCTCTTTCATGCCGGTAAATACCGCTTTGTAGTTGCCCTGTGGTAAGATTACCGAAAACTGCCCGAGGTTGCCTCCGTATACCGAAGTTGCGCCCTTATAAACTTCTTTTTCCTGACTATCAAAAATATTGAGGCGTATCGCGTCGGTTGTGGTGTCAAGTATGGCGTTAATTTTTAAGCCCTTAGTTACTGATGATGGATCAACATCCGTAAATTCCTGCGAAAAGCCTGTTGCATTAAATTTTACTTCGTATTTTTTGCTGTCGTTGGGTGTGTTTTCGGGCGCTTTATCTTTTTTGCACGCTGTAAATACCAGGGCTGCAAGTATGGTTATAGTAAGTATTTTTTTCATGAGATGGCTGTGTTAAAATTCAACAATTGTTGTGTCGGTCTCAAAGGCTTGATCGTAGCTTGCGTTAAAACCGGCGGAGTTAACATCAAACAAATTACCTGATAGTACCGTGCGTGTATTAGGCATCACCTTTACGCTGTCAATAACTACTTTTTTACCTGTTGCAGAATTAATTATTACCCTAAGGTTTCTATCGGTGTTGGTTAACGATAGCAGGAAACTATAATTTGTAGTACCAATCAAATTAGTGGGTATCTTTTTTACATAGCTCCTTAAATAGGTGGGATCGCCCGGTAAGCCGTCAGCTATATTTAAAGCCCTGTCAGTACTTACTTCATAGCTTATGCTGTTGGTCCCTTGTGGTATGGCATCCAATATTTTGATTTCCAGTTGGCCATTGCGGCGCTCCAGGTTTATATTTTGCGTTACGGCGGAGTTGGTTACCGTTAGCGTGAACTTTTTATAAAAGTTATCTCTGCCTATGGCTACAAAATGTTCATCGTTATACAACGTAGGCTTTCCATCTGTAGCTAATAGCATTACGGTATAGGTGCCCGCCTGTAAATTATCATTTACCGAACCAAAGTTTGTCAGGGTGCTGTCCTGAACGTAATGGCTCACCAGCTTATTCTGAGCGTTGTAAACAAAATAAGCTAAAAATGAAGCAACGTCCGATATGTCAATATCTGCATTGATTTTTTGCCCGCCTGCTGATTTTGTGCTGATTGTTTTGCTGCTGGCATCTATACCAACGTTAAAACTTACCTCATAAGTTTTATTATTGTTGTCCGGATCAGGTTTCGACGGGCTTTTGCCGTCTTTTTTGCATGATGCCAGAGCAATACCAAACAATGCGCAAATATAAATTACCTTTTTCATAGCCTTTGTTAGAATGATTGATACAGAATGTCTGAACTCCAGGTTGTGTCGGCCTTCACGTCAACGGCGTTGTTGTTTGTGCCATTACCCCCAAACAGATTGCCCGATAGTACAGTGATTTTGTTTGGATTGATTGTGATGTTCCTGATCGCTTTTGTTGCGATTATCTCCTGGCGTATGTTATACGCCTTTAAGCTTAGGCTGATGGTGTTGTTTGGGCCACTTAAAAGCTGCTTTGTAATTGTATAGTTTAAAGTGCCTGCTGAATTATTGAAATAGTAACGGTCCCAAAAGGCAACATCAACATATTTATCTGACTTTAAAGGCAAACCATCTTTTATCTGCATCGCGCTGTAAACGGTATCGATAGTTAAAATTAGGGTAGATGCATTTGCCGGTATTGCATCCTTTATAATAATTTTTAAACCGGCAACCACCCGTGTCAGATCAACAGTGTTTGACACATCGTTGTTACTTACCGTAACTGATAATCGCTTGTAAAATGTTTCCCTGAACTCGCCCCTGTCAACGTTTGTGCCACTATAATAAATATAACCAGTATTCAATTGGTCCTTGTTTGGATAACCGAAATTGTTGATTAGACTTAAGTTAATAAATACAAAGGTGTATGTGCCTGAAGGTAGCTGGTATGATATATTCGCGTAGCTGCCATCAATACCTCTTCTAAGAGTTGATTCACGGTAAAGTTTACCGTTACTGTCATATATAAATACTCGAATTTGATTGCTTTCTATTGCTTGTATAGCGAGTGCGTTGTTTTTCAAATCATTGGTTTGAGTGTTGGCATATTCAACACTAAACGCGTTAAAAGTAAAGTTAACGTTATGAAGTTTGCCATCACCTACAGGTGCAGCCGGTTTATCCTTTTTGCACGATGAAAATGCCAGCAATAGTAATGCGGCCATTTTAAATATATTTTTCATTACAATGTGTTTAAGGTGAGTGTAAAATTAAAAGCCAACAGTGTCGGCAACAGGTTCCCAGTCGTTAAATGTGAAATTAAATACGCCGCTTGGGTTAGAAAATATCTTTCCGGATAATATAGTACGCTTGTTTGGCAGGCACTTTACGCCGTTAACCGTAGTGTTTGTAAACACATCACTGCCAATGTAGCTGGTTATATTAACATTTATCCTACTGACTGTATTTAACACATAAGTTGTAGCCACAAAATCGGGCTTGCCTTGATAGTCGGTTGTTAAATAGGTTTGTGTGAATGAGCCTGGTGAGTTGGATAATACACCGGTAGGTATGTCAAAACCATAGTCGTTGGTTATGTTTAATATAATGCGCGATACTTTATTTGGTACAGTATCCAATATTTTAACCTGCAGCTGGCCTACAATTCGTTGCAGATTTACTTCTTGATTTACTGCGGTTGTAGCATCAACCTTTAGTGTAAATCTTTTGTAGAACACTTCGCGCCCGACACCAAATATTTTATCATCTTTTATATTAGGCTCGGCGCTTGCAGCCCAAACAACAACCGTGTATTCACCAGTCTTAAAGCTGTCTGCAAGTTTGCCAAAGTTGGGTTGATTACTAAGTTGTATCAATGATCCCAAAATTTTTCCTGAAGCATCGTACACACGGTATTGCAAGTAGGTGGCTATCGACTTAATATCAACAAGAGCATTGGTGGTTAAGCCGTTTTCGTTTGGTGCAATACCTACTACTTTTTGGCTGTCGGCATTAATACCAACATTAAAATTAACGGTGTACTCCTTATTATCGGGTTCCGGATCAGGTTTTGACGGGCTTTTGCCGTCTTTTTTACAAGAGAGCACAGCAAGCCCTATTAATGCAAAAAGGTAAAAGGTTTTTTTCATGGGTGAAAATTTTTGTAAAGATAGTTATTAAATTAATAACCAATACTTTAATTACCGTTAAGGCTTTTCCATCAGATAGATCGCGCCATCATCAAACCCATAAAGTTTTTTTACACGAAATTGTTTTTCAATGTCAGCAATGCTTATTAGTTCAGCATTAGCCATGGCATTGAACCAAACCAGGTAGAACTTTTTTTGCTGCGAGAATTTGGCAACGTCAGCAGTGAAAAATTTTTGCGGAACCAGTTTAGCGTGGCCGCCGGTAAAAAAATATACAGCCTCATCAGCATCGGAGTAAACGGGGATGCCGGGTTTGTATATATGCTTGTTCTTTTTCTGGAAGCTTATAAAAGGGGAGGTGTTCCAGTCGTCATCGCTATAGCCCGGCACGCCGTATTCAAATTCATCGTCATAGCGTTTCAGGTCAATAAGCGTAAGGTTGTACAGAAAACCTGCCATTATAATAACGGCCACGGCAGCCATCCATTTACGACTGTTGTTTTTAAAGGCAACAATAGCACCCGGTACCCAATCGGTGCAGGCTAATAATAACGGCACATACATAGGCGATAGAAGCCTCGAATTCAATTGCTCAAATCTTGAAACCGAGGCTATCACTAATATAAACGTAGCGTAAACTATTGCGAAGCTTAAAAATATGGTTTCGTAACGGTTTATCTGTTTTTGCTTCACCTGCCAGATGAAACGAGCTGTCAAAGCAATTAAAATTAGTGCACTTAACATTGCGCCGTAAGAGTAGGCGGCTTCGGTAAGGCCAAGCCAACCGCAAATAGTAACACCAAAATAATGCAGGTTTTCGCCAAACGTGGTTACTGATGGTTTGCGGGTACCCGTTGAATAGCCGGATGAAAAATAGTTAACCAGCAGGTTAATTATCAATGGCAATAACCCTGCAAAGCCAAATAGGGTAATATGTACAAAACGTTTTTTAAGCTCAGGTTTGGCATTTGCCAATATCATCAGGCATCCGGTAGTTATAACCGTAATGCCGGCATATCGGGTAATACAACATAAACCCGCAACCACCGCGACGTACAATAAATGTTTTATTCGCGGTGAATCTAAGTATCGCTTAAAAAAGGGTACAAAAAGGATGGTCAGGAAAATGAATAACGTTTCTGACCATAAATAGCTGTAAATCTCAAGCAGGGCAGGGCTAAGCAATATGGCCGCTAACACCAGCCATTTATATAGTACAGAAGGCTTTTTAAACCTGCTGATGCAATAGCCTGTCAACAGCAAAACCCCGCCAAAAAGTAGTCCGTTGATTACCGGCCCGGCCTTTATAGCGTCAACTCCGAACAGAAAACTCAAGCTCAACACCGCCGGGTAAAACACCGGGAAAAAGGTAAGGGGAGAGCCATTAAAAGTAATAAGGTTGCCGTGCTTGTAAATGCTTTCGGCAGCGCTGGCATACATAATGGAGTCGGGCGATATACCGACTCCGCTGTATTTTGTAAAAAAGTAAACCGCAAAGTAACCCGCTATAGCGAATAACAGCGTATCGAGATGTTTTAAATAGCGGGTTTTCGGCATTTGTGAATAACTCCGATTAGTTTATCAAATGTAACACGGTGCTTATCGGCTGGTCGCTATCAATCAATATACCCGTAACGCCCGCCAGTGTGCCTGCCTCAACATCGCGCTCGCGGTCGCCAATAAAGTATGATTTTGACGGATCGATATTATATTTCTCAATGCCTTTAAGCAACATGCCGGGTTTGGGTTTACGGCAGTCGCAATCACCCGTAAAATTGGGGTGGTGCGGGCAATAGTAAAAATCGGTAAATGTTACGCCGTGTTCACGGTAAACTTCGCTCAGGTGTTGGTGCATTTTGCCGAGTTCGTCCTCAGTGTACCAGCCTTTAGCTAAACCGCCTTGGTTAGTAGCTACAATAAGCAAGTATCCTCTGTCCTGAAGTGTCTTTAAGGCTTCAAAGTTGTCCAGCACATGGAAATCTTCCAGACGGCACACGTAATCGCCCATCTCTTTGTTTAACACACCGTCGCGGTCGAGGAATACTGCTTTGTTCTTTTCTTGCATTTGTTTTAAATTTTTGCAAAATTAGCAATTCTAAAATTTTAACTGACCCAATAAAGCATCAGCAATTTTGCTGTAAGCGGTATAAACCTGCCATCAGGTAGAGATAATCGGAATACTATATTACGATATTCTAATTTTCAAAATTAAATTCTGATTTTAGAATGATTCTATATTCGCTTAAATATGTAATAAATAATAGTTTTCATTAAAAAATTATTAAATTAACATCATATTATCTTGGCTATATTAAGAAAGTCGCAAAAATATTGCGCTTATTTTTAGTGTTTGTCAATTTAATTATCTTCGTAATTACACCCTAATTGAAACGGTTTAATTTTTATTATGAATCAAACTGATAGCCACCAGGGCCTTTACCGGCCTGAATTTGAACACGACTCGTGCGGAACCGGATTTATAACTAATATAAACGGCCATAAGGAGCACAGGATAGTAAGCGACGCGCTTACCATGCTGGAGAATATGGAGCACCGCGGCGCCTGCGGATGCGATCCGGAATCGGGCGATGGTGCCGGTATACTGATACAGTTACCGCACGAATTATTGATGGAAGAGTGCTCAAACCTCGAGATCAGTCTGCCTGAACCGGGAGAGTACGGTGTGGGTATGATCTTTTTCCCGAAAGACTCAACCCTGAAAAAAGCCTGCCGTACCATTATTGATAAAGCGGTTGAAAAGCTGGGCCTGCATAAGCTGGGTTACCGTAAGTTGACTACCGATAACAGCGTTATTGGAGAAACCGCCCGCAGTGCAGAACCGGATGTAGAGCAAATTTTTGTGGCGAAGCCGCACCATATTTTAAATATTGATGATTTTGAGCGTAAACTTTATGTGCTGCGCCGCTATATTAATAAATCGGTAACCGAACAGTTTCCGAAAGCTGCCGATGCTTTTTACTTTACCTCGTTTTCGGCTAAAACTATTATTTACAAGGGCCAGTTAACTACTTACCAGTTGCGTAAGTATTTCTCTGATCTGTCTGATCCGCGTGTGGCCTCGGGCTTTGCTTTGATCCACTCACGTTTCTCAACCAATACCTTCCCGTCATGGAAGCTGGCGCAGCCGTTCCGCCTGATAGCGCACAACGGTGAGATCAACACCCTGACCGGTAACCTGAACTGGTTCTACTCAGGCCTGCAATCGCTGGCATCATCATACTTTACAAATGAGGAGATGGAGATGCTGTTGCCGGTTATTGATAATAATCAGTCTGACTCGGCTTGCCTGGACAATATTATCGAGATATTGCTGCACACCGGCCGCTCATTGCCACATGTAATGATGATGCTGATACCTGAGGCATGGGATGGTAACGAGCAGATGGACCCGATCAAAAAGGCGTTCTATGAGTATCACGCTACACTGATGGAGCCATGGGATGGCCCGGCTGCTATCAGCTTTACTGATGGTAAACTGGTAGGTGCCGTGTTGGATCGTAATGGCTTACGCCCGCTGCGTTACGCCATCACCAGCGATGGCAGGGTGGTAGCCGGTTCAGAAGCAGGTGTACTGATCATTGATGAAAGTACCATTGTTAAAAAGGGCCGCTTACAGCCAGGTAAGATGTTCCTGATCGATACCGAGAAAGGCAAGATCATCACCGATGAAGAGATAAAGCACCAGGTAGCATCGCGCCAGCCTTATGGCCGCTGGTTGGAAAACTATAAGATACGCTTGCATGAACTCACCGAGCCTCGTTTAGCTTTCGCTTCATTAAGTGCCGATTCGGTTTACCGTTACCAAAAGGTATTCGGTTATACACGTGAGGATACTGATCTGATCATCAAATCAATGGCGCTGGACGGCAAGGAGCCTATCGGCTCAATGGGTACCGATGTGCCTTTGGCTATATTGTCTGACAAGCCTCAGCACCTGTCGAGCTACTTTAAGCAGTTCTTTGCGCAGGTAACCAACCCGCCTATCGACCCGATCCGCGAGCGTTTGGTAATGAGCCTTGCTACCTTTATAGGTAACAATGGCAACCTGCTGGACGAAGATAAAATGCATTGCCACTGCGTAATGCTTAAGCATCCGATATTAAAGAACCATCAGTTGGAAAAACTGCGTAGTATTGATACCGGTTTGTTCCATGCTAAAACACTGCAAACGTACTTTAAGGCTGACGGTCTGCCGGGTTCGCTGGAAAAGGGTATAGCCAGGCTTTGCCGCTACGCGGAGGACGCTGTTGATGATGGTTTTGAGGTATTGATCCTGTCAGACCGTGCCGTGGATTCAGAGCACGCCCCAATCCCGTCATTGTTAGCGGTATCAGCCGTGCATCACCACCTGATCAAAAAAGGCCGTCGTGGCGCGGTAGGTATTGTGGTTGAAAGTGGCGATGTTTGGGAAGTACACCACTTTGCCTGTTTGCTGGCATTCGGTGCAACGGCAATTAACCCGTACCTGGCCCTGTCAACCATCGAAACCATGATGGAAAGCGGCAGCCTGGAAACCAGCCTTGATCTGCGCCAGTTGCATAAAAACTACGTAAAATCGGTTAATGATGGCTTGCTGAAGATATTCTCAAAAATGGGTATTTCCACGCTGCAATCATACCATGGTTCGCAGGTGTTTGAAATATTGGGTATAAACCAGGATGTGGTTGACAATTACTTTGTTGGCGCCGTTAGCCGCATAGGTGGTTTAGGCTTGGATGAAATAGCCCGCGAGTCGCTTACCAAGCACCGCGCAGGTTTCAATATCAATAAAGAAGATAACGCTCACTTGCTGCCCGAAGGTGGTATATACCAGTGGAAACGCAGGGGCGAAGCGCACTTGTTTAACCCGCAAACGGTTCACCTGTTGCAGCATGCTACCCGTACCAACAATTACGACGTATATAAAAACTATTCCAAGCTGATCAACGAGCAGGGCGAAAAGCATTACACCATCCGTGGTTTGTTTGATTTTGCCCACCACCGCGAACCAATCAGTATTGACGAGGTTGAACCGGCAGAAAGCATACTGAAGCGTTTTGCAACAGGCGCCATGTCGTTCGGTTCCATCTCTCACGAGGCACACAGCACGCTGGCCATTGCCATGAACCGCATCGGCGGTAAAAGTAATACCGGCGAAGGTGGCGAGGATGAAATGCGTTACGAGAAGCTGCCAAACGGCGACTCTATGCGCTCCGCAATTAAACAAGTAGCGTCGGCACGTTTCGGGGTAACGTCAAACTACCTTACCAATGCTGACGAATTACAGATAAAAATGGCGCAGGGTGCAAAACCGGGCGAGGGTGGCCAGCTACCGGGCCATAAGGTTGACGACTGGATTGCTAAAACCCGCCACTCAACACCGGGCGTGGGTTTGATCTCGCCGCCGCCGCACCACGATATTTATTCTATTGAGGATTTGGCGCAGTTGATATTCGATTTAAAGAATGCTAACCGTGCCGCGCGTATTAATGTTAAACTGGTATCAAAAGCCGGTGTGGGTACTATTGCCGCGGGTGTGGCTAAAGCCCACGCCGATGTTATACTGGTTGCAGGTTATGACGGCGGTACCGGTGCATCACCAATAAGCTCCATCAAGCACGCCGGTTTACCGTGGGAGCTCGGCTTGAGCGAGGCGCACCAAACACTGGTACGCAACAAACTGCGCAGTCGTGTAGTTCTGCAAACGGATGGTCAGCTAAAAACCGGACGTGATATTGCCATAGCTACCCTTTTGGGTGCCGAGGAGTGGGGCGTAGCCACTGCTGCTTTGGTTGCAGGCGGTTGTATCATGATGCGTAAATGTCATTTAAATACCTGCCCGGTAGGTGTAGCCACGCAAGATCCGGAACTGCGCAAACTGTTCTCTGGCGATCCGGAGCATGTGGTTAACCTTTTCAAATTCCTGGTACAGGAGTTCCGCGAGGTAATGGCCGAGTTAGGTTTCCGTACCGTTAACGAGATGGTTGGCCGTGTACAGTTCCTGAAAGTAAAAGATAATGTGAAGAGCTGGAAAGCCCGTACCATTGACCTGTCAGGCATCCTGCACCCGGTAACCAACGCTAAAGGCGCTACCCTGTACAACAGCGAAAGCCAGGATCATGGCATGAGCAACATTATCGATTGGAAATTGCTTGAAGCAGCTAAACCGGCATTAGAGGATAAAACCCCGGTTTACGCGTCATTCAACGTAGTTAACGTTGACCGTACCATCGGTACCATGCTGTCAAACGAAATATCTAAAGTGTACGGTTCAGTAGGTTTACCAGCCAATACCATCAACTTTAAGTTTAAAGGCTCGGCCGGACAAAGCTTTGGCGCGTTCGCTACCAAAGGCGTGTCGTTTGAGCTGGAAGGCGAGGCTAACGATTATGTGGGCAAAGGCCTTTCGGGCGCTCAACTGGCTATCTATCCGGCAGCTAACGCTACGTTTAAGCCGTCAGAGAATATCATCATCGGTAACGTGGCCTTGTATGGTGCCACTTCGGGTGAGTTGTTTGTAGGCGGTATGGCCGGCGAGCGTTTCGCGGTGCGTAACTCAGGTGCTACCACGGTAGTTGAAGGCGTGGGCGATCACGGTTGTGAGTACATGACTGGTGGCCGTGCGCTGATACTGGGTTCAACAGGCCGCAACTTCGCGGCAGGTATGAGCGGCGGTTTAGCCTGGGTGTACAATCCGGAGAATGACTTTGCCGAAAAATGTAACACCGAAATGGTTGATCTTGACCCGCTATCAGTTACTGATGAAGAAGAGATACTGACCTTACTGCGCAAGCACATACAGCTAACCGGCAGCAAGCTGGCACAAGGATTACTGGATAACTGGAACGAGGTATCAACCCAGTTTGTAAAGGTTTATCCAAAAGAGTACAAAAGAGTTATCGAACAATCACAATATCAAACTACAGCATAATTATACGATGGGAAAACCAACAGGATTTCAGGAATTTAACAGGGAGCTTCCCGCTAAAACACCCGTTGCCGAACGTGTTAAAAATTATAACGAGTTTGTAGGATTGTATAGCGATGAAAAGCTGAACCAGCAATCGGCACGCTGCATGAACTGCGGTATCCCGTTTTGCCACTCAGGTTGTCCGCTGGGCAACATTATCCCTGAATTTAACGATGCCGTTTACCGTAAAAATTGGGAAGAGGCATATAACATTTTATCATCAACCAATAATTTTCCGGAGTTTACCGGTCGGATATGCCCGGCTCCGTGCGAGTCGGCCTGCGTGCTGGGTATCAACAAACCGGCCGTAGCTATTGAGGAGATTGAGAAACATATCATCGAGATAGCCTACTCTAAAAATCTGGTTAAGCCTACCGCACCGCTTATTAAAACCGGTAAAACGGTGGCGGTTGTAGGTTCTGGTCCGGCGGGTTTGGCTGCTGCGGCTCAACTGGCAAAGGCCGGCCATAGTGTAACTGTTTTTGAGCGCGACGACCGTGCAGGTGGTTTATTACGTTATGGTATTCCGGATTTTAAACTGGAAAAATGGGTGATAGATCGCCGTGTAAAGGTGATGGAAGACGACGGCGTAGTGTTTAAATACAATACCGAGGTTGGTAAAGATATTGCCGCTGATGAAATAGTGCGCAGCTTTGACGCCGTTGTTTTAGCCGGTGGTTCAACCATTCCGCGCGATTTAAAAATCCCTGGCCGTGAGTTGAAAGGCATTCACTTCGCTATGGACTTTTTGAAACAACAGAACAAACGTGTTGGCGATAGCCCTTTCACTGCCGAGGATATTTTAGCTACCGATAAAGATGTAATCGTTATTGGTGGTGGCGATACCGGGTCAGATTGTGTGGGTACATCAAACCGCCAGGGCGCGCGCTCAATTAAGCAGTTTGAGGTAATGTTCAAGCCTGCTGATTCACGCCCGAGCAGCACGCCATGGCCAAGTTTCCCTGGCCCGGCAGTGTTAAAGATCACCAGCTCGCACGAGGAAGGTGCCGACCGTTACTGGAGCATCAACACCAAGGAATTTTTAGGTGATGAAAATGGTAACCTGCGCGCCGTAAAAGTGGTTGACCTTGAATGGGAAGTTGACTTTTTAGACCGCCCGGTTAAGTTTACCGAGGTTGCCGGTACTGAACGTGAGCTGCCTTGCCAACGTGTGTTCCTGGCCATGGGTTTCGTACATCCGCAATTTGAGGGTGCCCTTGAAACTTTAGGTGTTGAGCTTGACGAACGCAAGAATGTTAAGGCTACTGAAGGCGTTTACCGTACTAACGTGAGCAAGGTATTTGCCGCAGGCGATATGCGCCGCGGTCAATCGCTGGTAGTATGGGCAATATCTGAAGGCCGTGAAGCTGCACGTAAGGTTGATGAATTCCTGATGGGGCACTCTATACTGGAAAGCAAAGATGGCGTTAACGAGTTTGAACAGGCTTATTAGTCATCGGGCATGGTCATTAGTCATTGTGGACGGTGATAAATGAAATAAATCCTAATAATATGAGTATGGCCGGGTGCGCAAAACGCCCGGCTTTTTTTGTCGTTATAATACAATTTAGGACTAAAGCGTTTATTTAAGGTGAAAATTTCAACTCAGATAACCGAACGTGAATTCATTCAACTGCAATATCTGCTGTCGTACCGACGGCCTACAGCCATATTTGTAACAGTATTTGGCGCTTAAATGCTAATGGCTGCAATAGCGCAATCATTGACAAGTTTTACGGAGATTGATCTGAGTATTGGGTATATACTGGGCGGTTATTTGCTGTTGAGAGCCGTGTTGATTTATTTTTTCTCAAAACGTAATTATAACAGCAACGCACTGATCAGGGAGCGGTATATGTATGAATTTTTACCTGGCAAAATTTTTATAAGATAATCGAGCATAGAAATTGGTTTCTGCTGTATCAAAGCACTAATCTGGCTAACATGATACCCAAAACGCAATTAAGCCAGCAACAAATCAACGAAATACGATGGCTGTTGCAAAATGTGCCTGTGAAGAATAAGAAGTTGAAGAAATAAGTTAGAAGGGAGTTGTACTTTACTTATTAGTTCTACAACGCCGTCATTTAGAGTGATAGCGAGAAATTTGCACGCGTTCAAAACCCTTATTATATCGTCCCTAAAGTAGGACCTTTCTTTTTTTTAGCCCTCCCTTTGGGAGGGTTGGGTGGGTTTTCACTGCTTTAACTTTGAAGATAGCAAAGTAACCGTCAACCCCATCACGGCAATAATAGTGTATGATACCCTTAAATTAGTTGCCGCTGCCGCAAAACCTATAATAGGCGGCCCTAACAGAAAGCCTAAGAAACCGACAGTTGATACCGCCGCCAATGCCACCCCTGCGGAAATGGTGGTTGATTTACCGGCTTCGCCGTACACAAGTGGTATGATGGATGATACTCCAAAACCAACAATAAAAAAGCCCGCTATGGCAGTATATAAGTGAGGGAATATAACTGAAAGCAACAATCCTGCGGCTATTAAACTACCGCTTATCTGCAGCATGGTTTTCATGCCGAAACGAGCCGTAAACCAATCGGCTACAAAGCGCCCGCCAGCCATGGTACACATGTAAGCCGTATACCCGGCGCCAATCCACGCTTTTTCGGCGTGTACAATTTCTTTAAAGTAGATGCCGCCCCAATCAACCATGGCACCCTCGCACATCAGGCCTGAAAAAGCGATTACGCCCAATAGCATCAATGCCTTATCGGGTTTGGCAAATACAGGCTGATCAACTGCTACCGTGCCCTCATCTTTAATAACAAAGCCCGAGCTGATAGCCGCTATTACCAACGCCGCCGAAGTAATTATTACGTAGTGCCAAAATGGGATCAATCCGAATCCTATCATCATGGTACCGATTGATGCACCGGTAAAACCCGCCAGGCTCCACAAGCCATGGAATGAGGCCATTATTGGCTTACGGTACATGGCCTCAACCTGTACAGCCTGGGTATTCACCGCGATGTTTACCATATTGCCGCTGAAGCCAAACGCAAACAGGCCGCCCAATAAAGCATATACAGATGGAGAAAGGCCTATAACAACCAGTGTTAAAGCATATACTACCGTAGCTGCCAATACTATTTTACGGCTGCCGAACTTTGCGGTGAACCAGCCTGAAAAAGGTAAGGCTACCATCAAACCTGCCGGTAGGGCTAAAAGCAACCCGCCAACTTCGGCTTCATTGAGATGGAATTTTTGCTGAAATGTAGGTATACGTGAGGCCCAGCTGGCAAAACATAAACCTTGCGTAAAAAATAACGCGCTTACTGCAACCCTGTGCGCAAGGCGCGACACACTTTTTACCGGGGCGTTAACTGTTATAGCTATATCGTTCATCTCCAATCCAAAATATAATGCAAAATTACAAATTTTAATTGGTGTAAATAATACACTAACTTGTTGCTTTTATAATATTACAAAACGATGAATAGCGATATTGATCCGGTTTATTTATCTCCGGGATGCTTTTTATTATCGAGCAGCATTTGCAGCATTTTGGTAACGCGCGCTTCCCTCGTTTTTTCCTGTTTGGCGCTTACTATCCAAACTACATATTCCTTTTTGTGCGTATACGCTAATTTGTTAAAGTATTCTATAGCTGCGGGATGTGCACTTAATGTTTGCTGTACATCCAAGGGCAGTGTTACTAATCTTTTTTCGGTATCGATGTACTGCGCGTAATTGTTTTGCGGAATGGCATCGTTTCTGGAGGCGGATCTGTTCACTAAAGATTCCGGTTTAAATCTAAGGGCAGTCCAGGTTTTATCAATCGCCGCGGAGGTTACCGGTCGCAAACAATAATTTGCCATCACATCCCAACTGCCCATTATTTCCAGATCGGTGCTGATATTGCTGGTTTTCTTTGGGAATATAATCCACAGTAATGTTTGTGGTTGTAGTTTTTGAGATAAGATGCCAATATCACGGATTAATTCAGCATTGCTCTTTACAAATAATTGAATGCCGTGGAAGCTTTCATTCAAATCATAGTTAATCATGATCTCCTCATCGGCATCAAAAATTGTAAGATAATCATCCGGCGCATTAAGCAACACCCAGCGCTGTCCGGCTTTCATCTGTAATTTTTTGGCGAGTGAACTGATCATGCTTTGCTAAGCTTACTAAAAAAATCCCAAAGTACAATACCTGCCGATACCACTATATTGAACGAATGCTTGGTGCCAAACTGTGGTATTTCAATACAAGCATCAATCTCCTGCATTACTTTGTCGCTCACACCATTCACCTCATTGCCGAATATCAGCGCATACTTTTCGACAGGGTTGGGTTGGTAAGTGTCCAGCATCAGGCTGTTTTCAGCCTGTTCAATCGCGATTATTTTATAGCCCTCGCCGCGCAATTTTTGTACGGCTTCAAGCGGTGTTTGATAATATTCCCAGTCCATTGAGGTGGTGGCGCCAAGCGCGGTTTTCTCAATCTCACGGTGAGGCGGGCAGGCGGTTATTCCGCACAGCACAACTTTTTCTACCGCGAAGCCATCAGATGTACGAAATATGGAGCCGATGTTGTGCATGCTTCTCACGTTATCTAATACTACGGCTACGGGTAGCTTTTCCTGTTCTTTAAACTCATCTACTGTGGCCCGGTTCAGCTCATCAAGCTTTAATTTACGCATGGCCAAAGTTATCAAATCAGCCTGTATAAACAATATTTAGCGGTTGAGGTTCACTTGCACATCAGCCTAAACATAGCTACATTGCGCAAAATTATCTGCCATGAAACAGTATCTTCTCACTGCGTTCGACCACACAGACGCTGAAGCCCTGCAACGCCGTTTAAACGCAAGGCCACATCACCTCGAATTAGTGAAAAGGTTGAAAGCATCAGGTAACTTTGTTGTCGGCGGCGCGATGCTTAATGATGAAGGTAACATGATCGGTTCAACCATGATCGTTCAGTTTGAGAGCGATGAGCAACTGGAGCAATGGAAACAAAACGACCCTTACGTAACGGGCAAAGTTTGGGACAGGATAGAGGTAAGGCCTTTTAAAGTGGCCGACGTATAACTAAATTAAACACACCAATTTTATAATAATTATGATGTCTGTTAATAAAATAAAGTCTGCACTGACTTTTATATTTATAATCACCCTGGCTTTTACTGCGGGTGCTAAGGATGGCAGCTATTACCAGCTCAAAGTGTATCATTACAAAACAGAAGCGCAGTTTAATCAGCTGAATACTTATTTGCAGCAAGCTTATGTACCTGCTCTGCATCGCCATGGTATAAAAAAGGTAGGGGTGTTTGCCACATTACCAACTGACACAGCCGACAAGCGCGTTTACGTTTTCATCCCTATGAAGGGGCTAAACAAGCTGGAAGAGCTGGAGCATGAACTTTCTGCCGATCAGCGTTACCTGGCTGATGGCGCTGCTTACCTGAATGCGCCTTACAATACCGCGCCTTATGCCCGCATTGAAAATATACTGCTTAAAGCCTTTTTAGGCATGCCCGGTGCGGAAGTGCCTTCGCTAAAATCGCCAAAGGCCGAGCGTATTTACGAATTGCGCAGCTATGAAAGCGCTACCGAAAAGTACCATCAAAACAAGGTTGACATGTTTAACATTGGCGATGAGATAGCCCTGTTTAAACGTCTTGATTTTAATGCGGTTTTCTATTCTCAGGTACTATCGGGCGGAAGGATGCCTAACCTGATGTACATGACGGCCTTTAACAACAAGCAGGACCGCGACAGACACTGGGATGCGTTTAGCGCCGATCCGCAGTGGAAGATATTATCGGGCAAGCCGGAGTATAAAAATAATGTGTCGCGTAACGAGATCGTATTTGTTAAGCCGATGGATTATTCTGATTTTTAGTGCATTAGCATCTATTCAAAAAAATAAAATAATTTTCTGCCGGCAGGCAACCCTTGCCCCAACTCTGGCGTAATTGCTTATAAATAAGTTAAAATAAACGGCATGTTTATATTGGCTTAAGCAGTTACATGCTATTTTTAAAGTAATTAATAGGACCGGCCCCCACCCGATCTATGGCAGAAAAAGACTTAAAGGAGCTTATTGAAGGCTGCATTCGGCAAAACCGGCAATGCCAAAAGCAACTGTATAAAAATTTTTACAGTTACGCTATGGCCATTTGCCTGCGCTATGCTAATGACCGGGATGAAGCCGCAGGTATCATGAACCAGGGATTCTTTAAGGTATTTAAATACCTGAAGAACTATGATGAGAACCGTCCATTTAAAATATGGCTCGGTAAGATCATGACCAATACGGCTATTGATAGTTACCGGGCTGCGGCGCGCATGGTAGCGGTTGATGAGCTGGACAAGGCAGAACATGTAAGCGATGTTGAAATGGCGGATAAGCGCTTAAATTATAATGATTTACTGAGTATGATACAGCGTTTACCGCGTGCCTATCGCCTGGTGTTCAACCTGTTTGCGGTAGAGGGATATTCACACGAGGAGATTGCTGACATGCTGCAGATCAGTACGGGCGCGTCAAAGTCAAACCTGCACAAGGCGAGGCAAAAACTAAAGATGATGATAACCGAGGCAGATAGACGCGATGCCGGTAATTATGGAGCAGGGGCAGGTTACGCGCCCATAGTGGCTATAAACGGTATGCGTTTGAATACGAATTATATACTCAACAATTTTTTAAGGTGATGGATCAGGAGAGAGATAAAGAATTGGATGAGTTGTTCCGTAAGGCTATGCAAAATCCTGATGAAATTAATTTTCGTGAGGATGACTGGAGCCGAATGGAAGAAATGCTGGACAGGCGGCGAAAACCACTCATTATGTGGATGCGCGTTGCCGGCGGTATTGCGGCAATGCTGCTCATTGCTTTATGCATGTGGTGGCTATTGCCGGACAAACATAAAAATGAACAACAAAACACAGCCAGGGTGAAACATAACAAGCCGATGCCAGATGAACGAGAGAAAAGCGAAGCGCCCTTGGTTGAGCTTAATGGAGACAGCGTAGCCGGATTGTCTGTACGTGGGGGGACTGCAGCAGGAACACAACACCGTAGGGAAAGTTCTTATCCGGCTGCCGCTCCATTTAAGCAAATAGCTGAATCAGTTAATACTGCGGATACCGCTGAAGTATCTCAAAATACGGACGAACTTGCATCAAGTAACGGTAACCGTTCGCAGTTTCCGGGAGTGGATACAGCGGAGCAGGCCAGTGTCATAGCGGTTAATAATCCGGATACTGTTGTAGCTGAGCAAGTGGAAAAGAAAAATAACGTTACCAAGCCTGCCCGGATGGATAAAAAACCGGTGTTCGCGGTGAGCGTACTTGCCGCCCCCGATGTAAACGGTATAGGCTCATTTGGAGAGGGTAAGATGGGGCTTAACGCCGGTGTTTTATTAAGCATGAAGCTGGGCAGCAGGTTAACTGTAACTACCGGCGCGGCTTATTCATACAAGCCTTACGCTACCAACTTTAGTAACTACCGCACTGCTTACAGGTTTGATGTGAACCCTACGCGTGTAATGGCCGATTGCCGGGTGCTTGATATACCGCTTAATATAGATTATATGGTATACTCAAAAAGGCAAAACAGCATGAGTTTTGGCGCAGGTTTATCATCATGGTTTATGCTGAACGAAAAATACACCTTTACTTACCCGGGTAATTTTGGTGGCCCGCAATCATACAGTGTATCAAATCAAAATCAACATATTCTGGGTGTGCTTAACCTCCAGGCCACGTACCACAGGCAACTGAATAACAAGGTTGGTGTCGCGATACAACCTTTTATGAAAGTGCCGCTAACCGATATAGGGTACAGCCAGGTGCGGTTACGGAGTTTGGGTATAGCCGCCGGATTAACATGGAACTTGAGCCCATGACAAACTAAGAAAACATGAAACATTTATTGATTTTACTTGCCCTGACAAGCAGTTTGCTTGGTCAGCAGGCTACTCCTGCGCTTTATGTTAGCAAAAATGCGGCTATTACACTGTACTCCAACGCTCCGATGGAAGACATTGAAGGTGCCTCTACCGATGGTAAATCAGTTTACAACGCTTCAACCGGTGAGTTGGCTTTTAACGTAGCTATCCGCTCATTCAAGTTCCAGAAATCATTAATGCAGGAGCATTTTAATGAGAACTATATGGAGAGCGACAAATATCCGCAGGCATCCTTTAAAGGTACTATAGCTGAAAAGCCTGATGTTACGGTGAACGGCAGCTACCCGGTAACCGCTACTGGCGTACTTGAGGTGCATGGGGTAAAGCAGCAGCGCACCATTAAAGGCAAAATCAATGTAAACAATGGCAAAGTAACCATGACCTCGGAATTTATGGTGAAATGCGCCGACCATAAGATTGAGATACCAAAGCTGGTATTTCAAAAAATAGCCGAAACACTTAAGATCACGGTTACGGCCAACTACACGGCATACAACAAAAACCCCACAAAATAGATCATGAAGAAAGTATGTATTGCATTGGTGCTGCTGTTTGCGGGCCAAACACTGCGGGCACAAACGGACACATCGTCGGCAGACGCGGTAATGTCATCATTAACAGCCGAGGAGAAGCCGGAAGATGTTATTGCCAGCTTTAAGGCCACCCGGTTAATTTTTTCGCAAACTACCGAAACGGTTAAAAAGCACAACCTTAACTTTTTAGTTACCCACCGCTTTGGCGACATTGCCGGGAGTGAGGGCGGCGGATCAACCTTGTTCGGCCTGGATAACTCAAGCGATATATTTATCGGGTTTGAATACGGCCTTACTGATAACCTGGACCTGCAGTTTGGCCGTAGCAAGTACGAACAGTTGATTGAGGCGGGCTTCAAATACGCTGTCCTGCATCAAAAAGCGGATGGCAGTATGCCATTCTCATTAGCCCTGGCCGGTAAAATGGGCCTTAAACCGTATAGTGTAAATACCGATGTTTTTGACGATTACACCAATCGCATCAACTACATGGCGCAGGCCATCATCGCGCGTAAGTTCTCGTCAAAACTCTCGGTGCTGATATCGCCAACATTTGTGCGTAACAACCTGCCTTTTCCATTTATTGATGGTAACGAGAAGGATTACGTAGCTATAAGCGCCGCCGCACGCTATAAAATAACCAAGCGTTTTGGGCTGGTGGTTGATTACGCACATCCGTTTTCATCATTCCGCAATAACAGCACCAACCCCAAATTCTACGATCCGCTGGGCGTAGGCTTTGAGGTAGAGACAGGCGGCCACGTATTTACGCTCAACTTCTCAAACGCAAAGGCAATTTCTGAAATGAATTATTTAAGCGATACTGAATCGAGCTGGGGTAAAGGCCAGTACCGCCTGGGTTTCACCATATCGCGCATGTTTGACCTCGGACCAAAACATAATAAAAACAAAAAACAATCAAATTATTAACGCAATGGAAAGAAAAGAATTTTTATCGAAACTGGGCATCGGCTTTGCCGCGGTTTGTGTAGGTTGTGGCGTTGCCGCCTGCGGCAGCTCAAAAAGTAACGATCCTACGCCGGATGACAACAATAACAACAACGGCGACTTGTTCACGGTAAATCTTGCCAACGAGCTTACTACAGTAGGGCAGTCAAAAGTATCAAATGGCGTTATCGTGGTGCGCACTGCTGCGGGTAATTCGGCCAGTTCGTTTACCGCTGTGCAGGTGGCATGTACGCACCAGGGTACCTCCATAAACTACAATAATGCGCAAGGCCGCTTTATTTGCCCTAACCATGGCAGCCAGTTCAGCACTTCGGGAGCGGTATTGGTTGGCCCGGCAACCGCGGCGCTTAAGGAGTATAAAGTTGCAGTTAACGGCAGTACATTAACTATATCGGCATAAGTTATTCTGATAAGTTTTAAGCTATACAGCCTGTACCTAAAGTAGGTACAGGCTTTTTGCTTTATGGATAGCTTTATACCAAACCAAAATGGAATTTAAACGTATATAAGAACTGAAAAAAAGCTCAGTCACAACTTTGTTGTATTTTTCAGCGATATTTACCGATCAAGGTATATATTGCCGTCAAATTACTCTTAAAACTCTTTTAATGAAAATACAGGTACTATCGGTATTTATTTTTCTGTTTCTGATTTTACATAAGCAATCGGCTTATGCGCAGGAAAGTATAGTACAGGATATATCAGAAGTGTACGTAGATAAACTGGTGAATGTTGCCAGGCAAAACTATCCGCGTGTTAAAAGTTTTCAGAGCAGGGTTGATGTAGCCAAAGCCAACGTGTCGATAGCTTCGGTGTCCATATTTGATGCATTGAGCCTTTCCTATATTTACCAGCCCGAAAATGTCACGGTGGTTGATCCTTCAAATCCGGGTACACGCTTTTTTCAGGGTTTACAGCTTGGGGTATTTATTAACCTGGGTACTATACTGCGTACGCCCATGAACATTAAACGGGCCAAAGCAGAACGCCGCGTTGCCGAGAGCGAACGTGATGAATATCAGCTTACGCTGGCTGCCGAAGTTAAACGCCGTTATTACCTGTATATACAGCGCGTAGGGCAGCTAAAAACGCAAACCCGCGCCTGGCAGGAATCAGAGAACGGAATAAAGGATATTGAGTATCGTTACAAAAAAGGCGAGGCTACGTTTGAAACATTTAATACCGCGCAGGTACAGCTTACCCAGCGCCGTACGCAAAAAATAGAGGCAGAGGCCAACGTGTTCATCTCAAAGGCTGATTTGGAAGAAATGTTAGGAGATAAGCTGGAAAACATAAAATAAATGGAATTCGGTAAATTTATTAAACTACTGCTTAGGCATAAATACACCCTTATAGCCGTACCTGTTATTGCAGTGGTTATAACTTATTTTTTAGTACGCAACCTGCCTGATGTTTACACTTCAACCTCGCAACTGGCAACCGGTATAGTTGACCCAACACAACAGGTTTTAAGTACCGAGCAACCGCAGGAATCAAAAATAAGCCAGGAATTCAGCAACCTGGTACAGATGCTGCGCTCAACTAAGATATTGGATCAGGTATCGTACCAGTTGATATTGCATGACCTTACGAGCGACAAACCGTTTCGTAAACCCAGCGAACTGCTGGAAGACCTGAACCCCGACGCGCGTAAACATGCTGTACAGGTTTATCGTGACCTTTATCAGAAAAGACAAGGGCTTTCACTGTTTGACCGCGACCAGAATGGCTTGAATAAAGTGATTGAATCCATGCGGTATGATGATCAATCATTACTTAAAACACTGAGCATTTACCGCCTGGAAAGCAGCGACTTTATTAATATCCAATTCGATGCCGAAAACCCGGAACTAACCGCTTTTGTGGTGAACGCATTATGCAGGGAGTTTATCAATTACTATACTTTTATAGTTAAAGAAAACCAGCGCAAGGCAGCCACTTTCTTAGGTAAATTATTACAGGATAAGCAGGATTCGCTGCGTGGGCTTAATGATTCGCTCAAGCAATACAAAATCCGCAACCGGGTATTCAGCCTTACCGAGCAGGCACGCAGTTTATATGGCCAGCTTGCCGATTACGAAACCCGCCGCCAGGAGAACGAAAAGGATGTAGCCTCAACCCGCGCGGCCATCAGGCGGATAGACCAGAGCTTTGATCCGGCAGACCGCCAGTATGTAGAAAGCTCCATGACCCGCGTAAACGCGCAGATAACCGAGCTTGACAAGCAATTAAACGCGGCTAATAACGCTTACATCGAAAATAATTTCGATCCGGCCTATAAAGGCAGGGTTGACTCTTTGACCAATGTAATTGCCTCTAAAATTCGTCAATCGTCAGATAAATACATACTTAACCCGCTTTCAGCTAAGCAGGAGCTGGTAAATACCAAGCAAACGCTGCAAACGGCTAACGTGGTTGCTAAAAACAGCAAAGGCTCAATTGACAAGGAACTCGGGCGATTAAACCGTCGTTTTGATAACCTGGTACCTCACGAGGCGGTTATCGGCTCGTACGAGAAAGCTATAGATATTGCCCAGGAAGAATACCTTACATTGCTTGCCAAATACAATCAGGTAAGCATGGAAGCCAGCATGTCGGTAACCTTACGCCAAGTGGTAGCGGCTATGCCGGGTGTTGCGCAGCCATCGAAAAAAATGCTGCTGGTTATATTGGCGGGTGTAGGCTCTTTCGCGGTATGTGTAGTAATATTGTTCGCAATTTTCTTTTTGGATAACACCGTAAAAACGGCCAAAGAACTGGCTAACCGCACCAAGATACCGGTATTGGGTTATTTAAATTTGCTGGATAACAAGGTGATTGATTTCCGCAAGCTTTGGGAAAGTAACGATCCGGATAAAAAAGTACGCACTTTTAAAAACCTATTGCGATCGTTACGATACGAGATAGACAACGACATGCAGGGCGAAAAAATATTGCTGATAAACAGCTTTAAAGCCAACGAGGGTAAAACTGTAGTGGCCGTTAGCTTGGCTTATTCTCAAGCGGTAATAAACAAACGCGTGTTGTTGATTGATGGTAACTTTGAGGATTCGGGTATTACAAAGGCGACTAAAGCGGCGCTGTACCTGGAAGATTATTTGACGGGTAAAGCTAATCCGGCTGCTGACAACACCGGCATGCTAACTGTTTGGGGTAACCGCGGCGGTGACGTATCATTATTTGAGGTTGCGCCTGAACACGAGGTTAAGCAGAAGCTGGAAGCCTTAAAAAATAACTTCGACCTGATCGTGGTAGAGGCGTCTGCGCTCGACACGTTGAACCGCTCGAAAGAATGGGTAAGCGTGGCTGATAAGATACTAACGGTATTTGAGGCCGGTCAAAACTTAACTGAGGCACAAAAACCAAACATTCAATATCTCAAATCCGTAAGAAACAAATTTATGGGTTGGGTACTTAACAAAGTGACGAATGTTGATGTAGCTGAAGGTAAGGCGTAACAATAAAATTTATGGCGGTTGTAAATATACTTTGGGTTACTGTTCAGGTTGTAATTGGTTATAACCTCGTGTTGCCGTTCATCCTTTATCTGTGTTCGCTAACCTCACGCAAAAAGCTGTATCCCTCGTCTATCAATGACGCTGACTATGCCATTATCGTAACCGCTTATGAGCAAACATCATCGTTACCTGCGGTGGTAAACTCTATATTGCGGGTTAATTATAGCAACTACCTGGTGTATGTAGTGGCTGATAAGTGTGATATCAGCAACCTGCATTTTGATGATGAACGCGTTATCATATTGCGACCACCTGAAACTTTAGCTAATAATATCAAATCGCACTTTTACGCAATCAATAACTTTCGCCGTCAGCACGATAGGGTAACTATTATTGATAGTGATAACCTTGTACACCCATCATATTTAAATGAGTTAAATAAGATGTTTGATGCCGGTTTCCTGGCCGTGCAGGGTGTTCGCGAAGCTAAAAATCTGGATACAACCTACGCGCGTTTAGATGCCGCCCGAGATATTTATTATCATTATTACGATGGCAAGCTGCTGTTTAATTTAGGTTCATCAGCCACGTTGGCAGGCTCAGGCATGGCATTCACCACGCAGCTGTACCGCGATTGCCTGGAGCGTAAGGAAATCTCAGGCGCGGGTTTTGACAAAGTTTTGCAGGCCGAAATTGTAGGCCGCAACCTGCGCATCGCTTTTACTGAGAGTGCTATAGTTTACGATGAAAAAACCACCCGGTCAGACCAATTGGTGAAACAACGTTCACGCTGGATCAATACCTGGTTTAAATATTTTGGCTTTGGCTTTAGCATGATAGGTAAGGGTATAGGCAATGCCAGCCGTAACCAGCTGTTATTCGGATTAATATTGTTAAGGCCGCCACTATTTATCTTCCTGTTGCTTGGTGGGCTGTTTATGTTTATTAATTTATTTATCAGCATTACGGTAGCATTTACATGGCTGGTTGCTTTTTTGTTGTTTGTTTTGGGCTTTTATATTGCCCTGGCGAAATCACCTACTGATAAGCGTATTTACCAGTCGTTGGTCAACATTCCCAAATTTATTTTTTATCAAGTGTTATCGCTAACCAAAGCGCGTAAAGCCAATCAGCATTCCGTGGCAACGCAGCATTATCATACCGGCGAGAACGATACGACAGGAGAGCCGTAATATGCGTATTGATCCGGCTGAAGAAATTGTACACAGCGACCGCTTTAAACGCCGCTACCAGCGCAAGGTAAACCGTATTGCGCGTATAGTTGCCATCGCCTTAGCCGCGGTTAGCACTTATGCGTTGATTTTTAAGATCGTATTTTTATAAAGATAACCTTTGGAACAAATTCAGCTCGAAATAGACAATACCGTACGCGCCGGCAATCCGGGGCGAGGTTTGTTTGGTGCGCTGAAAAAAACCTTATTTATTGATAAGCTTAACAACAAGGGGGGGATTATTATACTTGCTTTATTAGCATTGGCGTTTGGTGCAGGGGTGGCCAAGTTCGGTATAATATTTAGCGTATTGGTTTTTGGGGCTATTGTGGCCACATGGGTAATGGCCGGTATTATAGCATCCATAAATTTCGGTATTGTGGTTGTAATTGTGATGGCCTTTATGCTTTTTATGCTGATGCGGATCGGCGTGTCGGGCCCCGTGGGTATATTGATGGATGCGCTGCAGGTTATACTGATGATCAGCACGCTGGTGCGCCTGAAGCGTGAAGACAACTGGGAACTAATGCGCGGACCGGTGAGCACGGTGGTGCTGATATGGATAGGCTACAATGTACTGCAATTTGTTAACCCGGCAGCCGAATCGCGCTTGGCCTGGGTATATACTATACGTACCGTAGCAATTGTGTTGTTTAGTTATTTTGTATTCGTTTACAACATCCGCACGGTAAACATGCTGCGTATTGCTATTAAAGTTTGGCTGTTGCTTGCATTAATAGGCGCTTTGTATGCCTACAAACAGGAGTATATCGGTTTTTCGGCGGCAGAGGATGCCTACCTGCACTCTGACCCTGAAATAGCATCCTTATTATTCATCGGCGGGCATTGGCGTAAGTTTTCCATTTTCTCTGATCCTGTGGCATTTGCCTATAACATGGTGATGCCAAGCATCATTTGCATCTGCATATTAGCAGGTAAATTTAAGCTTTGGCAAAAAGTTATAGCAGGTTTAATGGTTTGCATGTATCTGCAATCTATGCTGTTTTCGGGTACGCGTGGCGCTAACGTGCTTTTACCTGCTGCAATGGTATTATTTGCCATACTGAATTTTAATAAAAAAGTATTGATTTTTGCCATAATGGGCGCGGTATTTTTGGTGGTGCTTATTAACATACCCACCAGCAACCCTAATATCATGCGTTTTCAAACAGCGTTCCGGCCTAATAACGACGACTCTTACAACCTGCGTAAAATGAACCAGAAGCGTATTCAGCCCTTTATACAATCGCACCCGTTTGGTGGCGGCTTGGGCGCTACCGGTACGTGGGGTAAGCGGTTCGCGCCGGGGTCGTACCTGGCAAATTTTCCGCCGGACAGCGGTTATATCCGTACTGCAGTGGAGCTGGGCTGGGTGGGGCTTATCATTTTTTGCACCATGGTGTTCATTATCGTAAAAACAGGCATTAATTATTTTTACAGGATAAAAGACCCCGAGCTTCGCAGCTATTGTTTGGCTATGACGTTGGTTGTTTTCGCCTACAACATCGCTAACTTCCCGCAGGAGGCATTGGTGCAGTATCCTTCAAATCTGCTGTTCCCGCTGGCTGCTGCACTCATAACGGTAAGTTACCGGCTGGACAGGCAAAAACAGAAAGGTGACAACATTGCGGAACCTGTTTCCGTAAAATATTGATACATGAGCATAAGCGACAGCATACAAAACGGTGATATTGTTATTGTAGGGCAGCAACCCTGGGATGTTGAGATAGGCAGTAATTGCAAAAATCTGGCCCTTGAGTTCAGCAAGCACAACCGGGTGCTGTATGTCAACTCGCCGCTTGATCGTATCACCCTGTACAAACAAAAGCACGATCCGAAAGTGCAGAAGCGCATTGATGTGATCAACGGCAAAACAGAAGGGTTGGTTACACTACAGGATAACCTATGGAACCTTTATCCCGACCAAATGATCGAGTCCATTAACTGGGTGCGTGGCAACTTTATTTACGACGTACTAAATAAGATCAATAACAGGCGCTTTGCAGCATCCATCAGCAAGGCAATAAAGCGTTTGGGTTTTAAGGACGTCATTTTGTTTAATGACAACGATATGTTCCGTAGCTTTTACCTCAAAGAGCTATTGCAGCCCGATGTAAGCATTTACTACTCGCGCGATTACATGCTGTATGTGGATTACTGGAAACGCCACGGCGAACGTATTGAACCTTTAATCATCAAAAAAAGCGATTTGTGTGTGGCTAACTCCACTTACCTGGCCAGTTATTGCGGCAGGTATAATCCCAACTCTTTTTACGTAGGGCAGGGTTGTGATCTGGAGATGTTTACTAACCAAACCGGTCTGCCTGTTCCTGATGATTTGAAAAACATCGCAAAACCGATTATCGGTTACGTCGGCGCGCTGCAGAGCATCAGGCTTGATATTGATTTGCTAGCCCATATTGCCAACACCAAACCCGATTGGAGCATTGTTTTAGTTGGCCCGGAGGACAACGAGTTCCAGGCCAGCAGTCTCCACGGCATCCCTAACATCCATTTTTTAGGGCCGAAACCGGGTACCATGCTTCCAGCTTATATTAATGCTTTTGATGTATGCCTCAATCCGCAAAAAGTAAACCAGGTAACGATAGGGAACTATCCGCGTAAAATTGATGAATATTTAGCAATGGGTAAACCCACGGTAGCTACCCGGACAGAGGCCATGAGTGTTTTTGAGCAGCACACTTATTTGTGCGATACCAAAGAGGATTACGTGAATGCAATCCAAAAGGCTTTAGCCAAAGATTCGCCCCAGAAGCAACAGGAGCGGGTTGCCTTCGCGTCAACCCATACCTGGGAAAATAACGTGAAAGAAATTTATAAGGCCATTAATACGGTAAAAGCCGGCAATTAATCGCGCTTGGTTTTAAAGGTTGCCAAGTCGTAATTGTGTTTGATGTTGCGATAGATCATCCGTGCGAACGCGATAAAGGGATTGGTGCTCTGCCTGAAATCGCTGCGAGTCATGGTTGATGGTTCGTCATCCGGGTTAACCTGGTCAAACAAACCTTTAAAGTCTTCGTAAAAAATAGCTTTCCCTTTATTTTTCAGGAACGACATCGCCATCAGGAATTCTGTACGGTCGCCTTTTATACCCTCTGCATAGCGCCCGAATTTGTTGAAAAAAGAGGTACGGCGAAGGTGCGGGTGATCGCTATATACGTGGAATTTGCGGTATCCGGGTTTCCAAACGCTGAACATCATCTCTGAAAAGCCTTTTCGCAATGGTTTTAAGTAAGGATACTTGAAGTAGGCATAAAAGCGGGCCATATCCAGATCAGGGCGCTCGTTTAACAGATCAAGCGCATCCTGCAGGTGTTCGGCATAACCCGGAAACGGATCAAAATCTTCCTGAACATACAGTGTGTATGGAGTAGTTACCGCATCCTGCCCCTTATTTATATTGTTACCCAAGCCCCGGTTTTTTGGCGTTGTGATTAGCCGGAAATTATAAGTAACGGCAAGTTCCCGCAAACGGTCGAGATGCTCCGGGCGGCTGCCGTCGTCAGATACTACGATATCCGCAAAGTTGATGTTTTGGTTAGCAAAGGCCTGCAACAAACGCTGTAGCGATTGGCTGCGGTTATAATGCGTTACAAGCAGGGTAATAGTATTAAACATACGGGCTATACTTTCTTAAATAACACATCATAAGTCCACTTCAATAACTTGAATTGCAGGTATACTGCCCTGGCGGCAAGCGCAAGCGGGTTTTTACTTTCGCGCCACGAAGCACGGTTCATGGTGCTCGGCTCGTCCGACGAATTTTTTTGATAAAACAAGTCGGTGAAGCGATCAAAGAATATGCCTTTGCCCTTATTTTGTATAAATGATAATGCCATACGGTATTCGGTCAAATCACCTTTAATTCCTTCAGGGTAACGGCCAAATTTTTGCAAAAAGTTACTTCGCCGCAAATGAGGGTGATCGCTGTAAACGTAAAATTTAAGGTGATTGTTTTTTAACGGCGATGCAGAAAATTTCATTTCCGAAAAGCCCTTGTTATACGGTTTGGTGTAAGGGTATTTAAAGTAGGCGTAAAAGCGCGCTATATCCAATGCCGGTTCGGTCTCAAAAAAATGCAGGGCATCTTTAAAGTGCGTGGCAAATATTTCTTTTGGCTCAAAATCCTCCTGAACGTATAGGGTATAAGGTGTTTGCACGGCGTCCTGTCCTTTATTAATGTTATTACCCAAGCCCCGGTTTTTCGGTGTGGTAACCAGGCGATAATTATAATCGGGCTGCATGGCTACCAGTTTTTCAAGATGCTCGGGGCGGCTGCCATCGTCAGATACCACAATGTCGCCAAAAGTTATGCCCTGGGCTTTGAAAGCGTCAAGCAAACGTTCCAGCGAGCGGCTGCGGTTGTAGTGGGTAACCAGCAAGGTAACATCCTTAAAATGCAAATCAGCAGTAGTCATACAATCTTTTACGCAATTTATAACGTATAAGGTTTATAATTGCTTTGTTTATTTTTATAAGCTAATATGCAATAAAAACATGTTTTACCAATAGGTGTTTTACAACCACTGTATATCAACCATTCATGCTAAACAAACTACTGGCCGTTATTAAAAATAAGCATTTCCTGTCGCTGGCAGGCAACATTATCATGTCTGGCCTGGGTATGCTTACAACAGCCATCATTTACCGCTCACTTACACTTGCCGAGGTTGGTATATGGGTTATTTTTCAAACAACTATCCTTTTTGTTGATACCTTTCGTTCAGGTTTCCTTACAACGGCCTTTATTAAATTTTATGCAGGCGCCACACCCGAACGTGCCGCCGAAGTGGTAGGCTCAACCTGGTATATTGCCTTAGGCATAACCGGTACGTTGATTTTACTTAACCTGCCGGTATTGTTTTTTATGGAGTATATTCAGGATGGGGGGTATATTCTGTTTCTCAAGTACTTTGGGTTGACTTATATTTTATCATTGCCTTGGTTTATAGCGAGTTGTGTGCTGCAAGGCGAGCAGCGGTTTGACCGGCTGTTATATGTGCGCTTTGTTAACCAGGGTAGCTTTATATTAATTGTTGTATTGTTGCTGATATTTGGTAAAGCCAGCCTGCTCACCGTGTTATATGCTTACCTGGCATCGCACGGCATAACCAGTCTGTATACGCTGCTTATGCGTTGGACGAGGTTAAATACCCTGGGTAAGCGCACCAAAGAAACCACGCTTACCATATTTAACTTTGGTAAATTCAGCGTGGGTACAACGCTCAGTTCAAACATGTTCCGCCTGTCTGACGTGGCCATTATTAATCATTTTTTGGGCGCTGCACCCGTGGCGATATACAACCTTGGCCAAACGCTTATGCAACTGGTAGAGATACCCTTACGCAGCTTTGCTGCCACGGGTATGCCATCGCTGTCAGCCGCTTATAATCAAAACAGCCGCAGCGAGGTGATCTATATCATGAAAAAGTACATCGGCCTGATTACCGTAGTGCTTATACCTGCCGCTATTGTTGCCGTGTTGCTTGCCGATGTGCCTATTTACTTAATAGGTGGTGGTAAGTATGTAGGTACTGAGGCCGCAAACGTTTTCCGCCTGTTTATGACCTTTGCTTTGCTTTACCCGGCCGATCGTTTTTTCGCGCTTACGCTGGATGTGATACACAAGCCCAAGATTAATTTTTACAAGGTACTGGCGATGCTCGCCGCCAACATCATTTTTGATATACTGGGCGTAATGCTGTTTAAGAGTATTTATGGTATAGCGATAGCCACCGTATTCCCAACGCTTATAGCTGTAATAGTAGGTTACATCGCCCTTAACCGTTATCATAAATTCCCTTTTTTGAGTGTTTATGAATTGGGCGTGAGCGAGGCTAAGATATATTTGACGCAGATAAAGCAAAAGATCAGGCGTTAATACCGTGAACTAAAATTTATGAAATAGTTAATTTGCGTATCATTACGGGCATATGCTACGTAAAACGGTTAATGAAGCTGGCTCATTTAATACTTGCTCATAATCATCCTGAACAGCTGGAACGCCTTATAAATAAACTGGCGCATCCGGATGCCGACGTTTACGTGCACATTGATGCAAAGGTGAACTTGCGACCTTTTGAAAATTTAAGAAGTATAAAAAATGTATATTTTATAACTAACCGTATTAAGATATATTGGGGTGCCTTTAATATGGTTGAGGCAACCGTTAACAGCCTTAAGCAGATAATAAATAGTGGGAATTATAACTACATTAACCTGCTTAGCGGGCACGATTATCCGCTACAGCCGGCAAATGAGTTTTTAGAATATTTGCGCATTAATCCCGGCAAAGCTTTTATGAGTTCGCTGGTTGCTGAAACCGATTGTCGGGATCTGCTGCCACGGATTGAAAAATATTACCTCGATAACTATCGCTTCCCGATGCGGTATAGGGCGCAGCGGTTAATTAACCGCATTTTACCACGACGCAAAATGCCCGGCAACATGGTATTGGTAGGCCGCTCGCAATGGTTCACCTTAAGTATTGAGTGCATTGATTTCATATTAAAGTATTGGGATGCGCACCCTGCCTTCCGCCGGTTTATGACCTTTACCTGGGGGCCCGATGAGTTTATTTTTCAGACTATTTTATACAACTCGCCTTTGCGCGATAAAATGGTGAACGATGATTTGAGGTATATCGATTGGTCGGCCGGGGGCAAAAACCCTAAAACACTCACAATGGACGATGCTGACAAATTGCTTGAATCTAAAAAATTCTTCGCCCGCAAGTTTGATGTACAACGGCATCCCGATGTGCTTGATTATATCGATAAACACCTGCTTTGACGCGCTATTTAAGCACTGGGCAGTTTAATAACGGCAGTAAATAAGTTAAGTCTGTTCTCCGCATTATAATGATAAGTAAACTCATCGGCACATTTGGCAATTATCAATAAACCAAAGTGCTCGGTTACGCTTTCAATGTCGGGAATTTCGTCATCTGTACATTCTTCAATGCTAAAGCTAACGTTGTGTTCGCCGGTATAGTTGGCAAACAGGCGGCACATAATATCGTAACTCAACTGTACCTTACCTGCAACCGGGCCTGGCTTGCCAAAGGTTACCGGCGGGCCGCTATCGTATTTTTGTATAATGATGTGGCTGCTATCAATATCAACCAGCAGATTTACCGTATTGGCGTGAGAATGTTTAAAGCCATTGGTTAACAACTCGGTGGTGATGGATTTTACTTTAAAATGCAGCTCATAGTTTTCAACTAATGACGCGCCGGTACTATCTTCCAAAAAAGCCAGCACCTGCTTTAACGATGGTGTTAATACCAGGCTATCATTTAAAAATATAAACTCTTTACGGGTGGTTGTTATACGCATTTTATATTGCGGTGGCTTCGGTCAGGTTTTTATAAATTTTAAATACTTTATCCAATCGGATCAGGCTGAAAAGGTTGTGAATATCGGGTTTTAATCCGACAAGTAAAATATCATTTTTAGAGGCAATAGCATGTTTTAATGATGATACAAGCGCTCCTAAAAACGAGCTGTCCATATAACTGATGCTGCTTAGATCGAGTACAACTTTCTTGTTGTGCTCATCGATAAAAGCAATCAGTTCGGCTTTAAATTTCTCAGAATTATTCAGATTAGCCTCTGTAACGTTGCTTTTAAGGGATACATAGCTATCGGTAACATTTTCAATATCGATCATCATAACGTTCTTACAATATTTATTATGCTCTGATCATCCACAACAATGTCAGGGCTTAGGTTAAAAAGCTGTTGTTTTATTTCTTCAAAGCTAATGCCAGCTGTGAGCAGTTCGCTTAATTTATACTTAAAATTTTCGTAGTCGGTTTTAATCTTACCATTGTCAGCAACGTCAATCATGCCGTCAGTAAAAATAAAAAGCTGGTCTGTAGGGTTTAAAACCAATTGTTGTTCAGTATAACTAACACCTGCAAACATGCCGAGTAATAATCCGTCCGTAGTTACCTGCTGCAATTGCTGTGTATTGGCATTATAGTGTAACAGCGGCAAATCGCCTGCACCGGCGTAGGTAATTAGGCCGCTCTCGGTATCAATCAGCACTAATGATAAGCTGGAGAGTATGTCCTGCAACACATCGTCAAGGCAAATAATGCTGTTTACTTTCTGCAATATATTTGCCGGCGAAAACTCATTACTTAACGTAGCAAACCTCACTGCCGAGCGCACGTAACTCAGGTAGCCAAAGGTAAAGTACCAGGCCATCCATTTTTTACCCATAATATCGCCAAGCACCACGTAGGTATAACGCTTATCAACCTGTATAAAGTCAATAAAGTCGCCGCCCGGCACGTCATTATATGGGCGGTGCCAAAAGTTAATATCATAGCCGGTTATTTCCGGCTTCTTTTGCGGTATCGATTTGATGTTTAGTGCCTTTGCTGCATTCTGTACCTCAAGTGTTGATAGCTCGCGCTGTTTATTTACGGTGAGTAATATGTTATTAAGTTTGGATATGATTACATTGATGGGCGTATCTTTTATAATAAAGTCAATAGCCTGCAAATCAAGCCCCTGCTCAATAGTTTCTTTATCGCTTAACGAGGTCAGAAATACGAAGGGGATATCCCTGAACATTTCCAGTTCCATCAGCTTTTGCCTGAACTCGATACCATTCATACCCGGCATCTCGTAGTCTGACAGAATAATGTCGGGAATATCGGTACTTAGCTTTTCTATAGCGCTTGCTGCCGACATGGCGGTTACGCATTCCCAACCGGTTTTTTTCAAAGCCTGTACCATGATGTTTAAAAACAACAGGTTATCATCAACCAAAAGAATCTTGTTTTCTTTAGCCTGTGTCATTTACTTTTGGGTACCGGGGAATTTAAATATTGATTTAATAAGCAAATATATGCCCGAAAGTACAATTAACGATGATATCAGATCCATAATCGTGATACCATCGTTAGGATTAAAGTAAAAAATGGTGTAAATCTCAAAATCGGGCGGGGCCGGCAACACAATCATGGCCAACCCGAGTGTAATGAGTACCAGGCTAATCACCATCAGTACGATGTTTGCGCCCTTTTCGGCACGGATATATTTTTTAGAGGATTCGCTATCAAACTGGTGCGATGATAAAAGTATGCTGAACTCATCCAGCAAGTCATCTCTTGAGGCGTTCTCCGTATCAATTTGTCTTAGCGCGTCAATACCGGTTTCGCCATGTGCCGAGTTTTCAATAGCACTATTCAGTTTTTGTTGAATATCGCGGGCCTTATCGCTGTCAATATTGGTTTCAGCAAGCAGGGCAATCAGTTCATCAAGTTTTTGGTTGATGGCCTGTTCGTCGGGCTGATCATTTTGACTGTTATTTATATTACTAACTTGGTCGCTCAATTTAAATTGATAATTTCAAAAACACTATTGACATTAAACCGTACAAAGGTTATAATTTGAATGAAACGCGTATCAATAATAACCGTCAATTACAATCAAAGTTTGGTTACAGAGGATCTATTGGCCTCTATCAGTTCAACAAACACTTATCCGGCTATTGAAATTATAGTTGTTGATAACGGTAGCGCCATCAACCCGGTGCCTGCATGGACAACCCTTTATACGGATGTAAGATTTATACGCTCTGATGAAAATTTAGGTTTTGCCGGTGGTAATAATATAGGCATAGCCGCTTCAACAGGCGATTACCTGTTCCTGGTGAATAATGATACGGAGTTTACAGCAGGCTTAATTGAAACGCTGGTTAAAACATTGGATGATAATAGTAAGGTAGGCATGGTATCGCCTAAGATACGCTACTTTGATGAGCCTGATACCTTGCAATACATGGGCTTTACGCCGATGAATTACTATACTGCCCGCAATAATTCTATCGGTCAGTTTGAAGTTGATAAAGGGCAATACGATAATTTGACAGGCCCTACAGGTTACGCACATGGTGCCGCCATGATGCTGCGCCGCGAATGCATTGATAGGGCGGGTTTAATGGCCGACCATTTTTTTCTGTATTATGAAGAACTGGATTGGTGCGACCGTATAAATCGGGCAGGCTATGAAATATGGCTGAATACCGGCGCGCTGATTTATCATAAGGAGTCGGTATCAGTAGGGCGGGTAAGCGCGCTTAAAGAATATTTTATGAACCGCAACCGCATCTTGTTTATCCGGCGGAACGCGCCGTTAACCGCGCGGATAGTGTTTTACCTGTTCTTTTTGCTGATAGTAACGCCCCGCAACATCATCAGATACATTAAAACCGGCCATGCCGATTTTATAAAATGGCTTTTTAAGGCCATATGGTGGAATATTACCCGAAGTAAAAACAGTACTTATTTAGGTTATCCTTTAAAATAATATATGATAGTTACTTTCTGGCTAAGCCTGTTTATAGTTTTTTATGCCTTTGTAGGCTATGGCATCGTGTTGTTTGGTTTAATAAAAATTAAGCGCGCGCTTAAAGGTAAACCTGTTTTGCCCGATGTTGTAAACCTGCCAACCTGTACGCTGGTGGTTGCCGCCTACAATGAAGAGCGTTTTATTGCCGAAAAAATCCAGAATAGCCTGGAACTAAACTATCCTGAAGGTAAGTTGGAGTTTATTTTTATTACCGATGGCTCGACCGATAATACCGCCGCTATTGTTTCAACGTTTCCGCGGGTTAAACTGATGCATAAGGACGGGCGCAGCGGTAAAATAGCTGCCGTTCACCGCGCCATGACTGAAGTAACCACCGAGGTTGTGGTTTTTACAGATGCCAATACCTTTTTAAATAAGGATGCCATTGTAAATATCTGCCGTCATTACGCCGATAAAAAGGTAGGTGCTGTGGCGGGAGAAAAACGCGTACATATTGATGAAACCGCGGATGCTACTGCAGGAGAAGGCTTTTACTGGAAATACGAATCAAAACTTAAAACCTGGGACTCAGAGCTATATTCCGTTGTAGGGGCAGCAGGGGAGTTGTTCAGCATACGCCGCGAGTTGTACGTGCCCGTACAGCCTGACACCATTCTGGATGATTTTATGATATCGCTGCTGGTTACTATTGATGGCTACCGGGTTATTTATGAGCCGGATGCTTACGCTACCGAAACCGCATCGCAAAACGTAGGTGAGGAGCTTAAACGCAAGATCAGGATAGCGGCAGGTGGCATACAGTCTATTCTCCGTTTAAAACCACTGTTAAATCCTTTGCGCAATTTTATACTAAGCTTTCAGTACATCAGTCACCGGGTGTTACGGTGGACGGTGGTGCCCTTTTTAATGATACTCGCGCTGTTGTTAAACATAGCTATTGTAGCTCAGGGTGTATATGGTATTTACTTGCTTATATTGATAGCGCAGATAGGTTTTTATGGAATGGCGCTATTGGGCTGGATATTGGAAGCGAGAGAAATAAAGGTGAAAATATTTTTCATTCCATACTATTTTTGCATGATGAATTACGCCGTTGTGCGTGGAATATTCCGCTACTCGGCAGGTAAACAAAGTGCGATATGGGAGAAAGCGAAGAGGCAGTAGTTTGGAGAGTAATGAGATATTAGTGGTGAGTGATCTTTAAAATTAACGATCTAACCCTGCTAATCTTAACTTGCCGCTCTTCACTCACAATTCACAACTAACCACTCACCAAAAAATGTCTTTAAAAGATAAAATAAAGAATAACCCCAAGCTGAAAAAGCTGGTACACTGGATGCTGATACCGAGCGGTGAGGCGAGGCCGCGCCTTTGGGTTAAATGGTTTGTAAACCCATTTATACACAAGCGGGGCAAGGGCTCAAAGGTACGCAGCCGTACGCGTATGGATGTGCTGCCATTCAATCAGTTTCAATTGGGTGCAGGTTCAACTATTGAGGATTTTTGCACTGTAAATAACGGCGTCGGTGATGTATCAATCGGTGAAAACTCGCTGATAGGTATGGGTAATGTGATAATCGGTCCTGTGCGTATTGGCAACAATGTAATATTCGCGCAAAATATAGTTGCAAGCGGCTTAAATCATGAGTACCGCGATGTTAACCAACCTATCCATGCCCAAAAAATATTAGTAGCGCCTATTGTGGTTGAGGACGATTGCTGGATAGCCGCCAATTCCGTAATTACATCAGGCGTAACGATTGGCAAGCACAGTGTTGTTGCCGCAGGGGCTGTGGTTACCAAAGATATTCCGCCCTATTCGGTTGCCGTGGGTAACCCTGCCCGCGTGATTAAGCGTTACGATTTTGAATTGAACGATTGGGTTAGGGTATAAGTATAGTTGTTACATGTCCTAAATTTCTTTTGAGCGATCAGAAGAAATAAAACTAAGCGTTAGCGATCTCATGAGCACCACAAAAAATAAGCAACAGCGAATAAATTGCCGGCTTTTTAATTTTCTATTAAGGCAGTGAATTATCAGTGCTACCCGAAAATTAAGAGGCCGGAGAAGTTGGTTATGAGTGGTCTCCCCATTTTTTTAATGATTAAAAGAGCGTGGGCCTGCCGGAAAACCGGGCCGGGAGTATGGCATGTGCGGCTGAAGGTTTTTTCCGGCTTGATGTTTGGTTACTTTGCATCTAAGGTAAAGTAACTGGCCTCTGCGGCCAAGAGCAGACCAAAGTTAATTTGAGCAAACCCTGTCAAAGTAATTTTGAAAGAGCACTTTATTACCCTACCTATGTCTTTTAGTTGATAAAAGAATTTGAGTAGGATCAAACTTGCTCTTTTTGGAGCAACGCCGGTATGGTTTTTAATATCACACGGGCATCATTCCATAAACTGTGGTGCTCGGCGTAATAGTTGTCGAGCATCAGGCGTTCTTCTTCGCTCATTTCAGCTTTGCCACGTTTTTCAACCTGCCATAAGCCGGTAATACCCGCCGGTGCGGCAAATCGCAAAGCATATTTATCCGTAGTTAGTTTTTCTGCTTCATAAAGTGGCAGCGGACGGTTGCCCACAATGCTCATGTCGCCTTTAATAACGTTCCACAATTGTGGCAACTCGTCAATACTGGTATTGCGTATAAAATTACCAATCTTGGTAATTCGCGGGTCATTCTTGATCTTGAAGAAAGCAGAGTCACCACCCTCACGTTTTGAGCTGATGTATTGTTTTTCGCACCAGGTAACCTTGTCGGCATGCAGCGGGAACTGGCACTTACCATATTGCGTACACTCGGCACATAAAAAGTTTGTGTTGTCGCTTGCAGATTTTTCCTGCTTGCTTTGCGCGTCAATAGTATACTGGTTAAGGTGCTTCAAGTCTTTAACGCGCTGATCTGCATTTACATACATTGAGCGGAATTTGTAAAACTTAAACACGTTATAACCTGTACCTACCCGCAATGAATAATAAAACGCGGGTCCGCGCGATTCAAGCTTAATGGCCAGGTAAATGATCAGGAACAGAGGAGACAACACCAGTAATACACCACCGGCAAAAACAATGTCGAATATGCGCTTGCCTATTGGTGTTTTCTTTGGAGCAGGTACTTTTTTAACCAGGTTGGTTTTAAGCTTGCTCCACTGCGTAAGCGTAAAGTTGATGCGTGATTCAACGTTATCGGCCATCATTGGCTGCCAGAAAACATCCACCACGCCCGATTCAAGGGCGAGTTTACGCAGGTTAGCGCTCAGGTGATTTACCACCAAAAAAAACGGCGGCGCGTCAGCACGCGTTTTTTTGATGGCTTCAATTAATTGTACGCCACCCGGCGCCAGTATTTCACTTTGCGAAATTACGGCAGCAATGCTGGTGCCTTTTTCAAGCGCTTCGGTAAGTTCCTGGTTATCATTAAAACATGTTACATCATTTACAGGCAGGTTCATGCCCTTAAAAAAGTCAACTATGTTATTGCTGCAATTAACCAGTGCAATTATGCTTCCGTTCGTGTCTGACATGATTAAATACCTTCCTCTATCTGTTTACAATGGCCTTTCAACGCGCCTTAATACTACCCTTATACGTGCGGCAAGCTCCGCAGGGTTAAAGGGTTTTACAACAAAATCGTCTGCACCGCTATCAAGGCACTTGATTCTCTTCTCAGAGCTTTCTTCACCCGAAAGAATAATGATCGGTATCGATTTAAAGAAGTCGCTGGCCTTTACCTGTTCAATCAATTGCAAACCGGTAATTTCAGGCGTATTATAGTCGGATAAAATAAGGTTGGGAATATTGCCGTTCTGCAAAAAAGCAAGCGCCGCCATACCATTATCAGTAATTTCAACCTCATAGGTCGAGCTCAAAAACTCGTTCAGAATGATCTGCATGTACGGATCGTCCTCAACAACAAGTATTTTAATTTTATTAGTATCAGTAAATGCCATAGGCTTCGCTTATTTTTTGTTTCTGTATAAAAATATCCAACGTTTAGTTATCTGCCAATTAAACTTACATTTATTTTCTGTGTAACATTATTACGAAAAATGCAGTATATAAGTTGGTGACATATAAAATAAATATTTTCTAATACTGTTTTAAGTAATTATTAATAGCCGTTTTGATGTAAGTACTTTAATAGTAACTTCGCTTAACACATTTCGTTGGTTGATGAACGTATCGCACTTTTTTTTTAATGCAGAGCAGCTTGGCCGTTTGTTTCCTTATTACATATTGATAAGCAATCAGGAGCTAAAAATTGATGCCTGCGGTGCCGCGCTTAACAACTTTGTAACCCTGCCTGAGTATGGCAGTTTTGCGCAACATTTCACTATTGCCGATAAACCCGGCGATACCATCAATAATCATTACCTGTCTTCTCAGATAGGGCGGTCGCTAACACTAACCCCGGCCGGTAAACCAGGCTTATACGTACACGGGCAGCTGGAATATTTAAAAGCTACCGATCAGTATCTTTTTGCCGGTAACAGTATCACCGGCTTGCCGAACGAAAAAGCAGGCGGTGGAAGTGCTGACCCGGTGCTTAAAAACAAGCTCGATTTTTATTTTGACATACTGAATGAGATACCGGGCGAGGTTGTGGTGTTTGATACCTCGCACCGTTATATATTTATAAACCAGGCAGCCATACGTGATACAGCCTTGCGTGAGCGGATGATAGGCCTGCGCGACGAGGATTTTTGCTGGCTTACCAACCGGCCGGAAAGCCTTGCACAGGAGCGGCGCGCACACTTTAACGAGGTGATGCAATCGCATAAGCTAAAAACCTGGGAAGAAACGATCATCAACCGTTATGGCGAAGAGCTGTATAAGCTGCGCCATATGTACCCCGTGCTGGATCATCAGGGTGAGGTGAAGTTTGTGGTTGGTTACAGTTTTGACATTACCGACCGAAAACGAGCCGAGGAGCAATTGCTCATCAGCGAGAAAAAATATCGTGAACAATACAACCTGAGCCCGGCGTTGATTTACACGCATGATCTTAATGGTAATATCCTTTCCGTAAATCCGGCAATTGCCGATACGCTCGGTTTTGAGCAGGACGAAGTGAATGGCAAAAACATCGCGCAGTACCTCACCGATGAAGATGGCGCCAAACTCGAAAAGCTCTACCTGAATAAGCTAAAAGCAAAAGGCCATGCCCGCGGCGTTTTCAGGGCCATGCATCATGATGGTAAAAACACGGTTTACCTGTTTTATCAAAGTTATGTGGTGGGTGCTGATACCGACCAATCTTATATCATCGGTTTCTCGCATGATATTACCGACCGGATAAACATCGAAAAAGAGCTCCGTAAAGCTAAAAATGCTACCGAAAGTGCGGCGCAGGCTAAGGGAATTTTCCTGGCTAATTTGAGCCATGAGATACGTACACCTATGAATGGTGTGCTCGGCTTAAATAAGTTGCTTTCAAAAACACCATTGAATGAGCAGCAACAAGGCTATGTGAAACTTATTGCCGAATCGGCAGACAGTTTATTAGCCATAGTGAATGATCTGCTCGACCTTGAAAAAATAACTTCAAACAACCTGGAATTTGAGAGCCGCCCGTATAACATCACCAATAAACTTAATCGTACACTGCAACTGTTCCAGTTAAAAGCCAGGCAAAAAAATCTGGAACTGGTGTTAAAGAATCGTCTGCCAGAGGAATTTATAGTAATAGGTGATGAATCGCGCTTTATCCAGATATTGTCAAACCTGCTAAGTAACGCAATTAAATTTACTAAAACCGGTACCGTAACTGTTTCATCAGCAATGCTCTACAATGCTAACGATAGGGTGTTGCTTGAATTTTCGGTAGCCGATACCGGCATTGGTATCAGCGACGACCGCTTGCCTTACATATTTGATCCGTTTATGCTTACCACCTCAAATATGGTGAGGCAGCAGGGCGGTACAGGCATGGGGCTTGCCATTGTGAAAAACCTGGTTGAAATGCAAGGTGGCCACATCAAGGTAAATAGCAAGGTAAATTCAGGTACTGAATTTACGTTCAGCCTCACCTTAAAAAAGGGCCTGGTGTACATACAGCGTTACAACGGCAACGATGGCCAGTACGATCCGGACAAGTTGAAAGGCAAACGCGTTTTGGTAGCCGAAGATGTTGAGTTGAATATGTTTCTGGTGAAAACGTTGTTAGAAAGCTGGGGGTGTGAGGTTGATTCGGCCGAAGACGGCCAAAAAGCGCTGCAAAAGGCATCCAATAAATATTATGATGTAATACTGATGGACATCCAGATGCCCGAAATGGATGGTTTAACAGCCACGCGCCATATCAGGCAGCTTGAAAATCCGCTTTATCGTGATGTGCCTATTATTGCGCTTACAGCCAACGCGTTAAAAGGTGATGGTAAGTATTACGCCAACGCCGGCATGAATGATTGCGTTACAAAACCATATTCTGAAGAACATTTATACGAAAGAATAGTTGAAACTATAGCGAAGGATAAAGCACGAGGAGATAGCGCGCCTTCCTTAAACAATGCTGACAATGTTGAGAATAAAGTTATGCAGGAAGCTGCATCGCAGTTCTCAGGCGAAAAGAAATTAGAAATACCCCAAGATACCCCTATACAAGATACCCCGCTACCCATGAACACCACCGTTAAGTTATACGATCTTTCTATAATTGATAGTATAAGCAAGGGAAACCAGGCATTCAATAACAAGATGATCAAGATGTTCTGCGACGTAACCGCGCAGGATTTGAGTAAGATTAAAGAAGCCGCCTCAGGTGGCGATTGGCAAACTGTGGGCTCACTGGCGCATAAGCTCAAATCAACTGTTGGCAATATGGGCGTTGAGATATTGAAAGAGCCAGTACGCATGCTTGAAACCCGTACCGCTGCTAATCCCCACGCCACTGTAAACGAACTTGAAGAAAAGTTAAACCAGGTAAGCCAGCAACTTAAAGCAGATTACCCGGAAGCTTTTAATTAACCCGTATTATTTGATATTTAAAACGCGTTTAAGGCGTTTCCAGGTGCCTTTCCACAGGCCGCCGTCAATTTGTATGCGCCTGTCCGTTGTCCAAACAATTGCTTTTGAGGCTGATACCCGGTGCATTTTACCAAAGCCTTTGCGGGTTAGCTTCAGGGCCAGATAACCGTCCTCGTTAGTGCCGGGAGGGTGGTTAAAGCCATCAACCTGAAGGCCCTGTTCTTTACGGAAGCCGGAGTTGAAACCATAAACGTTTACAGCTTCGCTTTTAAATTTGGTATTGTAAAAGCGGCTTAGTTCGGCAAACCACTCGTAAAAATAATAAGTTACGCGGCCAGTGCTCCCAATGGGGATAAAAGAAAATATGCCGTAGGTGATGGCCACATTGTTATTAGTGACAAGCGGCTTAACCATTTCCTCAATCCAATCCTTAGGGTAGATAGTGTCGGCATCGGCATTTAAAATGTATTTGCCACGGGCCTGCCCAAGCCCGCAGTTACGGGCGGGGGTAATGCCCTGTGTAGTTTCAAGCACATAATTAACGCCGCAGTTTTTAATAAGCTGCTCGGTAGCATCTTTAGAGTTGTTGTTTACCACCAGTATTTCAACCGGCCACTGGGTGCTGTTGTTGCATAATGATGCCAGTGTTTGAACAATGTTCTCTTCCTCATTATAAGCGGGCATCACCACCGAAATTAACGGTTCAGTATCCTTTGAAAGCTGTTTATACGCCGCGCGGATACGCTCAAAGTTTTCGGCAGAGTGATCTTTTACCAGGTATTGCGTTATGTATGATGGTATAAAAACTGATTTCATTTACGGGGCAAAGGTTACATTATGAATATAAGCGCTTATACGCTTCTTTTTAAAATAAGATACATAGGCGCTTACATCACCTTAAAACCGGCATTAATATTCAGTGAATACCTCGTCCGGGTAGCACCACAGCCAGCGTTCGCCCGGCTCGGCCGAGGCAATTACCGGGTGCTGCGAGCGGTGGTAATGCTTGGTCATATGTTTATACGGCGAAGCATCACAGCATAGCGTAATACCACAAGTTTGGCAGGTACGCAGGTGCACCCACGTACCGCCGTTTTTTATGCATTCATCGCAAACATATTCGTCGCCAATGGTAACTTGTATTATAGCGCTGATGTGGCTGCATGTTGTTGGTTGATCCATGATGTTATACTTCGGCCAGGTATTTATGTACAAAGCTAATGGCCATTGAGCCTTCGCCCACGGCTGATGCAACACGGTTCATGGCGCCGGCGCGTACGTCACCGGCGGCGAATATGCCGGGTGTGCTGGTTTCAAGCAGGTACGGGTCGCGTTTCATTTTCCATATTTTATCAAAACCATCATAACGGTTAAGCTCGCGTCCGGTTTCAACAAAGCCCTTATTATCTTTAATAATGTTGGTGCCCAACCACTCAGTGTAAGGTTTTGCACCGATGAATATGTAAAGCGCATCTGCTTCAACCGTTTCCACATCGCCCGAAATTAAGTGAGTTATGGTAAGCTCGCGCAGTTTATCATCGCCCTTGGCCTCGGTTATCTCGCTGCATCCCTTAACACATATATTTTCCACACCATTGATCTGCTCAATAAGGTACGCCGACATGGTAGATGTAAGGTCTTCCCTGCGGATGATGATACAAACCTGCTTAGCAAATTTAGACAAATACATCGCGGCTTGCCCGGCAGAGTTACCACCGCCAACAATATAAACCTGCTTGTCGCGGCAGGAGAGGGCTTCGGTATTAGCCGCGCCGTAATATATACCGGCACCGGTAAAGTTGTTCACGCCCTTGGTTTCCAGCTTGCGGTAATCAACGCCGGTGGTTATAATAATGGCTTTGGCGTTAATTTCGGTTTCGTCGTTTAGTACGATGGCTTTGTAACCATCTTTAATTCGTATTTCCTTTACCATTTGCGGCGATAAAAATTCAGTACCAAAACGGGTAGCCTGTGTAATAGCACGGCGGGTAAGGTCTGAGCCGCTCAAGCCGCTTGGGAAGCCGAGGTAATTCTCTATACGTGAGCTTGTCCCTGCCTGTCCGCCTGGTGCGTGCCTTTCAATAAGCAGGGTGCGTAAACCTTCGGATGCGCCGTAAACGGATGCCGCCAGGCCCGCAGGACCGGCGCCAACTATAGCCACATCATAAACATTATTGCTTACACGCGGGTTAAGACCAATTTTTGACGCTACATCAATAATGGTTGGGCGTTTTACCACCTCGCCATCTTCAAAAATAAGCACAGGGAAATCCTTAGGCTGCAGGTTGTTTACATTGCAAAGGCGCGTTCCTTCCTCATCAGCCATATCAACCCATTGATAGGGTACCAGGTTGCCTGCCAAAAACTCCTTTACCTCATGCGATTGCGGCGAAAATTGATAGCCCAAAACCTTTATACCTTTAAAATCCGGGCGGTAGCTGCCCTGCCAATCGTCCAAAAGATCGTCAATTATCGGGTAAAGCTTTTCTTCAGGCGGATCCCATGGTTTCGTCAGATAATAGTCAAGCTTAACATCGTTAATGGCCTTTATGGCAGCATCGGTATCAGAATATGCGGTAAGTAAAACACGCTTAGCATCAGGAAAAAATACCATCGCCTTGGTCAAAAAGTCGACGCCCTGCATTTCGGGCATGCGTTGGTCTGAAATAAAAGCGGCTACAACCTCGCCCTTATTCTTCAGCTCGCGCAGGCTGCTCAAGGCTTCGTTTGCCGATGATGTGCTGAGTATGCGGTAATCCTGGCGATATTTTGAGCGAAGGTCGCGGTTAATTGCCCGCAACACCTGCGGGTCGTCATCAATTAAAAATATTATCGGCTGATCCATTTATTGTTTAGTGGTGGTAGATTGTTGGTTGTGATTGTTTAATTATTGATCTAAGGGCAGGCAAACCTCAAATTCCGTTTCGCCGGGTTTTGATTTTACCTTGATGGTACCATTATGCTGCTGAATAATGCGGTTTACAACATCGAGCCCCATGCCGGTACCTTTGCCCATTGCTTTCGTAGTAAAAAACGGATCGAAGATGCGGCTACGGATATCCTCAGGTATGCCCGGGCCGTTATCAGTAATCTTGATCTGTACAAAAGCACCGTCACGTTGCGTACTTATCTTAAGCGTGTCGCCATTGTTGCCTTCCATGGCATCGAGCGCATTATCTATAAGGTTTGTCCACACCTGGTTAAGGTCGCCGGGGCGGGCATTAACCTTAGGCAGGTCTTCGGCAAAGCTTTTAACCATGTTGATATTGTTCTTCTTGATCTTGTAGATCATCATCTTTAACGTACTGATGATGCCTTCCTTAATATCAACCGGCTGCTTATCGGCGGCCATATCCATGTGGGTGAAATTCTTTACGGATGTAACCAGCTCGCTTATGCGGCGCGATGCTTCTTCAATGTCTGACACGAGTTTGTCCGTCATCAGCGTATTATTGATCCATACCAGCACCGGCGAAACGCAATCAACAGCCACCTGGTCACGCAGCTTTTCCAGGTCATTAACGGCAAAGCCTACATCCACTAACGTTTCAGCCATTTCGTAGCTGTTCACCTCGTGGTCTTCCAACCAGTCCATCATCTCATCTTCCTTGGCCGATTTTTCGAGCATGCTCAAAACCGGTTTATCCGGCCTGTTGATAATGTCCTGAATAAAGACGTTGATCGGGTCAACCTCGCTCATTTTTAGTTTAACCGCGGCTATTTGCTTAAAAATATGCGGGTATTGTTTTAACTGTTCTTTTAATGCCGATGTATTGCGTACAATAGCGGCTGCCGGGTTATTCAGCTCATGCGCCAGGCCGGCTGATAATTTGCCCAGCGCCATCATTTTTTCGTTTTGCTGTTGTAAGGCCGTAAAATCGCGCACGCGGTTGGTCATGATGTGTACCAATGCTTCGGTAAGCTCGTAATGCAACTTTATGCTTTCCTGTACTTTTTCGGCAGGGCATACCAGCGCCGTCATTTTACGTACGCATTCACCGTAACCGGTAAGTTTTTTACCACGCGAAAATGGCAGGTAGCCGGTTATGGAGCCTTCGCCAAGCACGGCGAGTTCTCGAATACTGCCGCCTTGCACCATACATATCCGGAAACTGCCTTCCAGCACAACCATGGTGATATTTAATGGGGCGCCGGCTTCAAATATACGTTCGCCGGACTCGTATTCCCGAACTTCGCCCTGTTCTATAAGCCATTGCAACTGGTCTTCAGGTACAGTTTGCAGGCTTTCAATTTTTTTTAGCTGATCAGCAGTTACAGTATACATTGGTAGTGTTTTGCGTTAGTAAAAATAGCGCAGATTTTTTAAAATTCCACTATTTTACAAAGCACAAAACTGTTGTAACCGCCTTTTGTGTGAATGCCGGCAGGCCGATTGGAAAGGAAGCCGGAATTTATGTATTTAAAGGCAGGCTAAAGTAAAAGGTGGCGCCCTCATACTCCTTGCTCTCTACCCATATTTTACCTTGATGCAGGTGCACAATCTCTGCCGCGATGTACAGGCCGATACCGAATCCCGCTACGGTTTTCATAACCTCATTATCAGCGCGGTAAAAACGATCGAACAGCTTGTCGAGATCCTGTGTTTTAACGCCGATGCCCTTATCAGCCACCGATATAGTTACCTCGTGTTCGGTAACTACGCTATTCACGTAAATCTCCGTTTCGAGCGGAGAGTACTTGGCTGCGTTGCTTAGCAGGTTATCAAGCACCTGTGCAATCTTGTTACGGTCGGCATTTATGATGACAGAATCGTTACGGTCAATTTCAATAAAGTGGTTGCTGTTTATAAAGCGCGATTCCGCTACAACCTCGCTGATCAGATCACTGATATCAAACACTTCTGGCGATAAGCTGATCTTCCCTGATTCCAGCTTCGACAGATCAAGGAAACCGCGTATCATCTTGGTCATTTTAACAATTTGCAGGTCGGCTTTGGTAAGCGCCCCGGCAATAAAGTCTTCATTGAGCTTCTTGGCCTTGCTGATAGATATCTGGATGTATGATTTTATTGACGTAAGCGGCGTTTTCAGCTCATGGCTTACCATGGCAATAAAATCGTTCTTGCGTATTTCTTCCTGCTTGCGTTCGGTAATATCAATCATGATACCCGAATAGTTAGACGGCTTGCCATTGGCATCGTAATATAACTTTCCGTTTGAATGTACCCAGCGCTGCCTGCCGGTTTTAGGGTCCGTTATCGGGTATTCCATATCGCAGCCGCCGCCTTGTTCAAAGGCTTTATTTATCGCTTCAACAACCAGCGGGCGCTGCCTTTCGCCAATTCGGTTTATAGCTTCACTAAACAAGAGTTCCTCATCCGGTTGCAAACCAAAAAATTCCTTCGTTCGTGCAGAGGGATATACCTGCATGTTGGTTGCGTCAATACTCCAGGTACCTAAACCGGCCGAATCAATAGCCAGGCGCAGCCGCTCTTCGGCCTCTGCCAGTTGAAAGCGTGATTCTACCTGGTCAGTAACGTCAGTAGCGGTTTGCAGCACGCCCCAAACATATCCATCGCTGTTAATTAGCGGCTTAAAGGTAAAATTATAGTAAAATGCTTTTGGGCGATAATTGATTACGCGTTCTATGCGTTGCTCCTTCAATTCAACCAACTGCCGGTTTTTATAGGCATGGTAAAGCACCGATGTAAGCAGTCGCTTATCGGCTTCAGGTAAGGCGGTATCAAACGGCATCCCGGTAACGCTTTCATCCCGTTGCCAAACATTGAGCATGGCTTTATTAGCCAGCTTGATAAGCATATTGGCGCCGGTGTAAAGCGCGGTAGGAGCGGGCGTTTCGTCAATTACGGCACGCAGCATTTCTGATTCTATATCTATAACCGAAAAATTCATGTAGAGATTAGCAAGCAGGACGGTTTACTTAAAGTGTGTTATACGTATTTTTACAACTAATAGTTAACAAAAATTAACGGGTATTTTAGCCATGGCTGCAAATTCTTTATTACTCGATTTAGTACGAAACTCGTTAATGCAAACTGCTACCGCGACGGAAAAGAAAATGTTTGGCGGCGTTTGCTTTATGGTTGATGGAAAGATGTGCGTTTGCGTAGGCGACGTTTACTTAATGTGCCGACTTACCCCCGATAATTACGAGCACGAACTGCAATTACCGGGCGTACAACAAATGGTACATGGCGGGCGGTTGATGAAAGGGTATGTTTATGTAAATGAAGCGGTATTAAATACCCAGGCCGATGTAGACTCATGGGTTAACAAAGCATTAGGCTACAATCCTGCGGCCTGGGCATCAAAAAAGTAAATCTTAAAAACGTATACCTAATGCCAAGCCTAAACGGGCGGTGATCCATTTGCCGTTCAGATCAACAGTTGCGCCGTTTTGGTCTACCCGGTATTTAGTATCAATAAATCCGTTTTTAAATTGTTCCAGCTCATTCCGCAAAGCTTGTTGCTCATTCTCGTCCAGCGGGGCGCTGCCGTCAATACGGCCGGACGAATGGCCATAGGTGCCGCCGATGATCCACCAATCCAAATACAGCAAACGGCTTAGTTTAAACTGCGTGCCTATCATCACACCACCCGAAAAGGCGTTAAGGCTGCCCTCCAGCGGGAAGATTTTCTCCGTACCATTATAGTCGTATTTAAAAGGCAGTTGGGCGCTGTAATGCGCATACCTTACGTAAGGCGCAACATAAAAACCGCGGCCTGCCTGCCCGCCGGTGTAGTACCTAAACTCAGGCGCGATTACAAAGTTGCCGGTGCGCAAACCATCAATTTGTTTGGACACCTCATCATCGTCAATGATATTTTTAAATGCCTGTTTAAAAGGAAGGTCAGACGTTGGCGCATAGCGTACATTAAGCGCTACAGATATCTGCTGGCCTACAGGGCGCTCGTATTGCAGCGATATGTTTTTGAGCGCGAGTGCGGGCACATTTATCTTTAGGTAATTATCGCCATCGTAGTCCACCGTTTGGGCTGTAGCAACTGAGATAAGGCATAGGGGCAAGCATAAAGCTCTCCCAATATGTTTAACAAAAGGCATCATAATATTCACAGGTTATGTTACGGGTATACGATGCCTCTGTTTTATTTGTTTATCTATTTGTTAAATAATTAAACTACAGCTTCGGTTTGTATAACAGGTTCCGGGTTGTTTAAAGGCTCCTTTAGTTTAGCTGATCGTTTTTTGCTCTTTTTATTACGCTTGCCCCACCATATTAAAAAGCCTGTTATGGGTAATGAGGCACATATAAAACTGGCTAAAAAAGCCAGCAGTTGAGTACCCAAACCATAAATACGCCCGGTATGGATATCCTTGTTGGAGTTGCGCCATTTTAAGCCTAAAGGCTTTTGGCTATGTATTAACTTGTCGAACTGCTTACCGTTGCGCATGTCGAAATAAAAATAGCTCATGTTACGCCAGCCGTCGGTCCGGTTTTTATGGTAAACAAAAGCCATCAGGGTAGGCTCATCCTTTTCGGGCAGGTTAAGGCCTATGGTAACGTAACTATGGTTGATTTCCTGTTGGATGTGATGCAATATCTCATCCAGCGTACCACTCGATTGCGCAGCAGGCGTAGTTGTTTTAGGTGCCTTGCGTACCAGCTCAATCTTGCCCGGCGAACCTAAAATACGGTAAATACCGTCTTCCCACCATTTGAACGACCATACCAGACCTGTGATAGCGATGATCATGGCAATGGGCAGCACATAAAAGCCAAAGCTGTTGTGCAAATCGTAATTAACACGTTTCCATTTGGCGCCCCATTTTACCGAGAGATTCTTTTTGAGCTGTTTCAGATTTTTTGGCAGCCAAAGCATAAAGCCGGTGATCATCATCAGCAAAAACAACAAAATGCACGAGCCTATAATAACGCTGCCCACCGGTTTTACCAGCAATAACTGTCGGTGCAGTTGCTCGGTAACGTTAAAAAACTCGTATCTAACGTCAATAACGCCAAGTACCTCGCCGGTGTAAGGGTTAATGTAAACATCATCCTTATACTTAAACTGGCTAAAGTAACTCCACCACTTTATCTGATCTTTCTTGTTGATTTTGGCCGCGGAAAACACATAGCTGCGATCAGCCTCATTAATGCGGATATCGGTAACCGGCTTTTTTTTGCCGAGCTTTTTTTGGGCTATCACCAATAACTCAGAAACCGGCCTTGCGGGGCCGGTTTGCTTCACCTCAACCAGGTCGCGGTGAAAAGTATCAAAAAGCTCATCCTCAAACACCAGGATACACCCGGTTACAGATACCAATACTACGATGATACCGGTAACCAGGCCTACCCATAAATGCAGCCACGCGGCTACGGCCTTAACTCGCTTCCAGATCATAAGCTATTAAAAGTCATAAGTTAATGTTAGCAGGTAGTTTGCAGGTGCACCCGGGAACAGCCTGATATAATCATAACCACCTACCCAATATTTTTTGCCGGTAATGTTGTTGGCATTAAACTGCAACTGTACTTTATTAACACGATAGTAAGCTGCCGCGTTAACCAGCAGATATTCCGGTATGCTTTGCGTAAGGTTGATAGACAGGTTACGCTTGCCTACGTAGTTTGAACCAACGCCCAAACCAAAGCCATTCAACGGGCCACGTACAAAGTTATACCTTGTCCAAATGTTGGCGGTATTTTTTGGTGCGTTTGGTTTCTGCAATCCCAGTTCAACCGGGTTTAAGCTCTCCACAATTTTGGCGTCATTGTACGCGTATGATGCCAGGATGCTCCAATTGGGCATTATGCGGCCGGTTATATCAAACTCCACACCGCGCGCACGCTCTTTACCTACTTGTCTTAAAAGATCGGGGTTGGTGGCATCGTTGGCATTGTAAAGCGTGTTGTTTTGCTCAATTTGATATACACTTGTTGTAATGCTTAAGCGGTCATCAAACCAGCTGCTTTTAGCGCCGAATTCCACCATGTTACTGGTAACGGGATCAAAAGGTCCGCCCGCGTTAGGATTAGCCAGGTTAGCTGCGGTTTGTGGGTTATAGCCCATTACATAACTTCCGTAAACATTGATGTTTTTAGTAGCGGTATAAACCAGGCCGAAACGTGGCAGCCAAGCGCTTGAGTGTGTTTTAACTTCGGTATTTGTCAGATAGTTGTTAAAGTCGGTATAATATTCGTAACGGATACCGGCCAATAGTTGCAAACGACCTAATTTGATCTGATCCTGCACATAACCGGCGTTCAGATAATAATAGGTTGGGGCAAGAGTCGTGGGAGCAAAAAATGCTTTGCTGTCATCCTGCATACGTTGTGAATTGATTGAGTTAGTCAAATCAAACGACGGAATATTCGGCACCGGGTTGCCTTTAGCATCACGTAAATATTTTAAGCTGTCCTTAGCTGCGTAGTTTGCAATAGTGCCGGTGTTGGTGGCATTACGGTAACCCGAAGCTGTAAGTTGAGACGCGCCAACAGGCATTTTTTCGCTACCATAATCATAACCCGCAACAATTTTATGTTCCAGAGCTCCGGTTTTAACATTATAATTAAAGTAGCCACTCAAATTATCAATATAGCGTTTGCGCTTACGCTGAAAAACCTGCATAGCAACCAAATTAGATATATCGTTACCTAATTTATCCTTAGCATAAGCGTTGGCACTGCGGTGCTCATACAAATCTTCCTGGTAGCCGGTTTTTGAGTAGGCGGCGTTAAAGCTCAGGTTATCATTAAACTTATGGTTTAGTGATAAGGTAACAATATACGTTTGCTCGTTCAAAAAATCGTTAGCGGTACTCAGCGCCAGCGATTGCGGGGTAGAGTAAAGGTCAGTACCAATTACGGATTGGCCCCTGTCCAGCCTTGAGCGTGAGCTGTTGTATACCATATCAAAGTTGATGCTGGTTTTTTCGGACGCTATAAAAGTAAGCGATGGCGCAACAACCACGTTCTTGTCAAACTGCAAATCACGGAATGAGCCTGCATCTTCGTAACCCAGGTTAAGGCGGTAAAGCAGCGAGCTATCCTTATTGGCAGGGCCGGTAAAATCAGCCAAACCACGAAGGGTGTTAAAGCTGCCTAATGACATGCTTAACTGGCGACGGGTTTCATTCAGCGGTTTTTTGGTTACACGGTTAACCACACCACCCGGGCTGGCGTTACCGTATAGCGCTGATGACGGGCCTTTCAGCACCTCAACACGCTCCAGGTAATTGGTAAGCGGTTGTTTCCAAAAGCCGGTGCTGGTACGCAGGCCGTTAACCAACTGGGTGTTGCTTTGGCCGTTCACGCGGAAACCACGAATGGTCAGGTCATCATAAAAAGTGAACTGATTTACACCACTAAAGTTTTTAACCACATCGCCGGTGCGGATAACGCCCTGATCGGCCATTAATTCCTTACTGGCATAAGATACCGACTGGGGCAAATCCTTAATATCGGTTTCTGTTTTGTTGCCGATAAAGGTGGATTTGGTTTTGTATGTTTTTTCCTTACGGCCGGTAATTTCTACTTGCTGTAAAGATGAATTATCGGTTGATAAGGAGATGTTTTGATTAACGTTGCTACCCGCGTTAACAGTGATTTTACGCGCTGCAGAAGCGTAGCCAATAAAGCTAACGCGAAGGGTATAAGTTCCGGGTTCAAGTTTAATGGCGTAACGGCCCTTTAAGTCGGTAGCTCCGCTAAGCGATGTGCCTTCAACGGCTACGGTAGTACCAGGCAGTGGATCGCCTTTTTCGTCGAGCACTACACCGCTTACGGTTTGTTGGGTTTGTGCTTGAGTGATGATGGTGCAAAGAGATAAGCTTATCAGCAAAAAAATGGATAATAAACGTTTCGTCATACTAAATGGTGCGAATTGTGATGGTAATTAATATTGCCACAAATGTATGTTCTTATTTAGATTAAATCCAAATAAAATACCAAAAAGGTGTTGAAACGTTTAATCAATTGAAATTATGCGGATTGTTCCATCCAGTTTTTACCGTGGCTAAAGCGCGCCACCAACATGGCGGCAACGGTATCGCCGGTTGAATTCAGAAGGGTAGCTAACGGATCGACAAGTGTGCCAATGATAATGGCAGGGGGGAGCGCCTCCGGCGGAAAGCCGTAAGCGGAGATAAACAGCAGTTCGCCAACGTAACCGCCATTGGGGATGCCTCCTTCAACAATGCTCACTAAAACGGTTATGGCCAATGCGCTGATAATGACTTCTACACTGTCAAATCCTTTACCGAATAAAGCAAATACCACAGCCATTTTTACGATGGATGAGATGCTTGAGCCATCCTTATGCAGCGTGGCGCCAAGGGGTACGCTGATGTTAGCAATATAATCGGGCACGCCGATTTTTTTAGCGGCATCGAGGTTGGCAGGTATAGTGGCAATGCTACTGCAGGTACTTACTGCCGTTGCCGAAGGGATGATATTGTTTTTCCAGTAGCGTTTAAACCCTTTGAGGCCGCCTGCTATAAAGGCATACGCGCTAAATCCGAATACAAAATAAAACGCGCCTACGCTGTAATATAAGCCTAATGATTTTGCATAAGCCCCAAACAATTGCGGCCCGAAATAACCCACCTGGTAGGCAAAGTAAGCACCAAGGCCAACAGGCGCCATCTTCATCAGGATGATGAATAGTTGCTTGAAAACCTCATTCCCCGCGTTTAAAAAGCGGGCGAAGCGTACGCCATCTTCGCCGGAGCGCAATACGGCGAAACCAATCAATACCGAAAAAAGTATCATGGCCAACATACTGGAGCGGGTGAAAAGCTGGTAAAAATCGGACGTAGTAAAAAGCTGTACCATTTGTTCACCAAAAGGCTTTTTACTGATCTGCTCGGTAAGTGGTGGCGCGGTTAATTGCTCATGCACTGGGAACAGCCTAACGGCAATGATGGTTAAAGTGGCTGATACCAGAATCGTACCCAAAAACACCATTGAAGTTACACTGAGTAACTTACCAATTCGGTTGGTGCCATTAAGGTTGGCAATGGCCGATGATATAGCGAAGAATACCAGCGGTACCACGGCAATAAACAACAGGTTCAAAAAAATATCGCCCAATGGCTTTAACACAACTACCTCTTTACCCATCACCAAACCCGCAATGGCACCGGCGGTTACACCGCTGATGAGCCATAATATTCCGCTGTAGTTTTTAAGCCAGTTACTCATTTACCGTTTTGGGTGATGTAATGCAGGCTAAGATATGTAAAAAAGGGGCTAATAAGCGGTTGACAAGCCATGGCTTTGTAAAGTATTTTTGCCGTTAGCCAAATACATTTTACGTGGTTGGCTTATATTTACTTTTATATGTTACGATCTCGAATAGTACTTATCGGCATCCTGTTATCAGGCTGCACACTGGCGCAAGCCCAAAATAAAACTTTTACCCGAGCTGATACCCTGCGGGGCACCATAACGCCGGAGCGCGTATGGTGGAATGTGCTGAAATACGACATCACTGTAAAGCCTGATTACAATACTAAAACCACCGTCGGATCTAACATCATAACCTATAAAGTGCTTACCGCAAAGCATTCGCCAATAATGCAGGTTGACCTGCAGGAGCCATTGAATATCGACAGTATCTTACTGGATGGCAAGCAAAAACTAAGATATGCCCGTGAAGGTAACGCCTGGCATGTAACCGTTGGCGAACAGGCTGCAAAATCAGAACATAAACTGGCCGTTTACTTTTCAGGCACACCCAAGGAAGGGGTCAGGCCGCCCTGGGTAGGCGGGTGGACATTTGCCAAAGATTCACTTAACCGCCCCTGGATGACCGTTACCTGCCAGGGCCTCGGCGCTTCGGTATGGTACCCGTGTAAAGATCACCAGTCGGACGAGCCGGATAACGGTGCCTCTTTGACCATGATCGTGCCTGACACGCTGGTAGCCGTGGCAAATGGCCGTTTGCAATCGCACAGAAAAAATAATGATGGTACCGCTACCTACAAATGGGCTGTAACCAACCCCATCAACAATTACGATATCATCCCTTACATCGGCAAGTATGTGAACTTTAGCGAGGTATACAGTTGCGAAAAAGGCAAGCTCGACCTTAACTATTGGGTGCTTGATTATAACCTGCCGAAGGCTAAAACCTACATGCCGTTTGAGGTAAAACACATGCTTAAAGCGTTTGAGTACTGGTTTGGGCCATACCCGTTTTATGAGGATGGCTACAAGCTGATAGACGCGCCGCACACCGGCATGGAGCACCAAAGCGCAGTTGCCTATGGTAACTGGTACAAACCGGGCTATCGTATGCGCGATGCATCGGGTACCGGATTGGGCATGAAATGGGATTTTATCATCGTGCACGAGAGTGGGCACGAATGGTTTGGCAACAACATCACCAGTAATGACCTGGCTGATATGTGGATACACGAGAGCTTTACCAATTATTCGGAAACCCTGTATGTGGATTACCGCTTCGGCGTTGATGCCGGTAACGATTATAATTACGGTATCCGCAAGGGAATACAAAATAAGGAACTTATTATTCCGCCGTATAACGTAAATGCGCAGGGCAGCGGCGATATGTATCCTAAAGGTGGCAACATGCTGCAAACCATCAGGCATAGTATTAATGATGATGTACTGTTCCGCAATATTATGCGCGGATTGAACAAGCAGTTTTACCATCAAACGGTAACCGCAGCGCAAATTCAGAACTACATATCAGGCCAGGCTAAATTCGATTACCAAAATGTGTTCAAGCAATACCTGACCACCACGCAGATCCCTAACCTGGAAATGCAGTACAGCGCCGATGGCAAAACGCTTAAATACCGTTACACCAATTGCATACCCGGCTTTAATTTGCCATTGGTATTAAAAGATAAAACCAAACTGGTAAAGCTATCTCCAACAACGGAATGGAAAACCATTATAGTAGGTGCGAATAAAGAGTTATTTAAGCCGGAGGCTATAATCAAGATGTATTATATTACCGTATCTTAATTTGTTCGCAGATACAAAAATGGCCGCTTTAGATAAGAAGCGGCCATTTTTATTTTTGATCATCTTATAAATATTTCTCCGGTACGGAGTGCAGCGCTACGCGGTTCCCCTCAGTATCTAAAAATACGGCCATGTAACCGTACTCGGGCGATATTTCAGTTTTGGGTACAATGATGGTACCGCCAGCCGCTTCAATACGGTCGGCCACTATCTTCACATCCGGGTTAGCATTGAGGTAAAGCATGGTACCACTGTTGGCCGATGGTTGATGAAAGTCGGACACCTGGCACAGCGCGCCGCCAACACCATTCATCGGGTCTTCAAGCGGGAACATGCACATAACCGCCCCCTCAAACTCAATCCTATCCATCTTGATGTCGAAGATTTTTTCGTAAAAGCTTTGGGCTCGATTAATATCAACTGCCGGTATCTCAAACCAGCTTATGGCATTTTTGAAAATCATAAAGTAGCGTTTTGGTTTAGTTAAAGTTAGTTTTCAAAACGCTATAAATCAAATCATAAAGCAAAAAGCCCCGCTAATGCAGGGCTGAAGTTAATAAGGGGAGTTGTTCAAATATTAATTTGTAACTGCAGTTACAGTTTGCTAAGTTATTTATACATGTGATCGATTTAGCGTATTAATTGACAAATATTACCCGTATTTTAACCTTTTTAGTGCGGGTTTGCAGATATTGTCTTTTAGGATAAAATGTAATAAGTATAAGCTAATTTGTTATATAGCCTGTCATCAATTAAACCCTACTTTTGTAAAAACAATATTAATTACGAGATGATAACATTTAGCTGGAAGGGCGTTTTCCCGGCGGTAACAACCAAATTTACTGCAGATGATGAATTAGATTTTGATGCTTTTGATATAAATATAAAAGCCCAGCTTGAGGCAGGTGCTGAAGGTATTATATTAGGTGGTTCATTAGGCGAGGCAAGTGTGCTTACCGAAGACGAAAAATTCAGCCTGCTTACACATACCTTAGAACTTGTTGAGGGTACCGTTCCGGTTATCTTGAATATTGCGGAGCAATCAACCCGCGCTGCGGTAAGGGTAGCTCAAAAAGCATTTGAACTTGGCGCCGACGGCCTGATGGTATTGCCGCCAATGCGCTACAATGCTGATGAGGACGAAACTATCGCTTATATTTCAGCTATTGCAGAAAGCACACCGCTGCCGATCATGATCTATAACAACCCTGTTGATTATAAAATTGAAATTACGCTGGATATGTTCGATCGCTTGTCGGTATATCCAACCATACAAGCGGTTAAGGAATCAACCCGTAACATCATGAACGTTACCCGCATGATCAACCGCTTTGGCGATCGTTTTAAGATCATGACCGGTGTTGACCCTATCGCTACCGAAAGCATCATCATGGGTGCGCATGGTTGGGTAGCAGGCTTGGTTGATGCCTTCCCGAAAGAAACCGTAGCTATCTTCCGCTTAATTAAAGCCGGCCGCATTGATGAGGCCATCGCTATACACCGTTGGTTTTTACCGGTGCTGGAGCTTGATATTCACGCCAAACTGGTACAGTATATTAAACTGGCCGAAGTTGCTACCGGTATAGGTACCGAGCAAACACGTGCACCACGTTTACCATTAAAAGGCGCTGAACGTGAGAGAGTATTAGCGGTGATTGAAAACGCTTTAGCTAACCGCCCGGAATTACCTGAAGGTAGCTGGGGTAAATTAGCCGAGGTAAGTTTATAAATTTGGCGAATGATCAAAGGACAAAATATTGTAGGTTGTAAGCACATATCATTAACGGGCGAAAGTTTTAAAGCTATCGATCCGGCAACAAGTAAACACCTCGAGGGCGACTTCGAGGTGGCCAATGAGCAATTGGTTGAACAGGCCATGCAAATGGCACAAAAGGCTTACAGCACATACAAAAACATAACTAATACAAAAAAAGCAGCCTTTTTACGCGCAATAGCTGAAGAAATAACAGCTTTAGGCGATACATTGATAAGCCGTGCGGTAGCCGAAAGCGGTTTGCCAACAGCACGTTTATTGGGTGAAATGGGCCGCACAACCGGTCAGCTACGCATGTTTGCTGACCTGGTGGAAGAAGGCTCGTGGGTTGAAGCGGTTATTGATACTGCTTTGCCTGAGCGTACACCATTGCCCAAACCCGATATCCGCAGAATGTACAAGGCTATTGGCCCGGTGGTGGTATTCGGTGCAAGTAACTTTCCGCTGGCATTTTCTGTTGCCGGTGGCGATACGGCATCGGCTTTAGCTTCGGGCTGCCCGGTAATTATAAAGGCACACCCTGCACACCCCGGTACCAGCGCATTGGTAGGCGAGGCCATCAGTAAAGCGGCGTTAAAGGCAGAAATGCCCGAGGGTGTTTTCTCGCTACTGCACGATTCAGGTTATGCGGTAGGTACCGCCCTGGTAAAACATCCGCTGGCCAAGGCTGTAGCATTTACCGGCTCGTACAAAGGCGGTATGGCGCTGGTTAATATGGCTCGCGACCGTAAAGAGCCTATCTCGGTATTTGCCGAAATGGGTAGCATCAATCCGGTAATATTATTGCCGGAAACATTAAAAAAACAGCCTGAAACCTTGGCTGCTAAATATGCCGCTTCAATCACTTTGGGTGCCGGGCAATTTTGTACCAATCCGGGTTTGATACTGGCCGTAAAATCAGATGCCTTGAACATATTTGTCGATGGCCTGAAAAAAGCTATCGAGGTAGTACCATCAGCAACCATGCTTACGCCGGGCATCTGGCAAAACTACCAAAACCTATCGCAGGGCGTTGCTGGTGAGGCTGGTCTTGATGTAATTGCCCGTTCAGGCAACATTAATCAGGAGCTTTGTAACCAGTCGGTAGCCACGGTGGCAACCGTTAAGGCAAGCGATTTTATACAAAACTATAAACTCAGGGAAGAGATTTTCGGCCCGTGGTCTTTACTGGTAGTGGCTGATGATGTGCAGGAGCTTGAAACGGTTGTTGGCACATTGGAAGGTCAGTTAACGACCACCGTAATGGCTGAGCGCGAAGAGCTTCCTGCTTATGCTGGTTTGCTTGATAAGCTTGCTGATATTTCCGGTCGTGTAATATTGAACGGTGTGCCAACAGGCGTAGAAGTTTGCGCGGCAATGCAGCATGGCGGTCCTTTTCCGGCGGCAAGCGACAGCCGTTTTACCTCGGTGGGTACAGGCGCAATCTATCGTTTTGTGCGCCCCATAGCCTGGCAGGATTGGGAAGATAGCTTGTTACCGGCCGAATTGCAGGATAGCAATCCGCTGAATATCTGGAGGCAGGTAAATAACGAATGGACGAAAGCATAACATGAGCAGCAAAACTTTTTTTTGTATAGACGCGCATACCTGCGGCAACCCTGTGCGGTTGGTTGCAGGTGGCGGCCCACAGCTCAAGGGTGATAATATGAGCGAAAAACGCCAGCACTTTTTAAAGGAATATGATTGGATTCGCACTGGTTTAATGTTTGAACCACGTGGGCACGATATGATGTCGGGCAGTATATTGTATCCACCGCATGATCCGGAAAATGATGTTGCTGTATTGTTTATTGAAACAAGTGGCTGCCTGCCCATGTGTGGGCATGGTACCATCGGTACAATCACCATAGCTATTGAGGAAGGATTGATCCAGCCTAAAACACCGGGTGTGGTGCGCATGGAAGCTCCTGCCGGTTTGGTGATAATATCTTATACACAAATAGGTCAAAAAGTTACCTCGGTAAAGCTGGTCAATGTACCATCATACCTTGCTGCGGAGAACCTGGAAGTGGAGTGCCCGGATCTGGGAAAGCTCACGTTTGATGTAGCTTATGGCGGTAATTATTACGCGATTATTGATCCGCAGGAAAATTTTGGCGGATTGGAAAATTATACTGCCGGGCAACTAATTAGCTGGAGCCGCACTATCCGTACGCGTATTAACGAAAAGTACAATTTTGTTCACCCGCAAAACCCAACCATAAACACCTGTACGCATGTGTTATGGGCTGGTGCTACCTTGTCTGCCGATGCGACCGCGCGTAACGCCGTATTTTACGGTGATAAAGCGATTGACCGTTCGCCATGCGGTACTGGTACTTCGGCACGTATGGCACAGTGGCATGCCAAAGGCAAGCTTAAAATGGGCGATCAGTTTATCCACGAAAGTATTATTGGCAGCAAGTTTATTGGTACGGTTGAGGATGAGGTGAAGATAGGAGATATTAACGCTATTGTTCCAGGTATTGAGGGCTGGGCTAAAGTGTACGGTTACAACACCATTAAAATTGATGATGAAGATCCGTACGCGCACGGTTTTCAGGTTATATAAATAAAATAAAGACAGGCCGCTGCAATGCGGCCTTTTATTAATATGTCAAAAATTGTAATCATCGGCGGCGGCATCATGGGGCTTAGCTCTGCGTATTACCTGCAGCAAGCCGGTCATGACGTTACCATACTCGAAAAAGGCGACCTGAGCGATAATTGTTCGTTCGGTAATGCCGGCATGATTGTGCCAAGCCACTTTATACCGCTTGCCGCACCGGGCATGGTGCAGCAGGGCATCCGCTGGATGTTTAACAGCAAAAGCCCTTTTTATGTAAAACCATCGTTAAGCGGCGAACTGGTATCATGGGGGATGAAGTTCCTGAAACATGCCAATACCGCGCACGTAGAGCGCTCTGCAAAGCCACTGCTGGAAATATCATTGTTGAGCAAAAAACTTTACAGTGACCTTAGCAAACAACCTGATTTTAATTTTGGCTTGGTTGAAAAAGGAATCCTGATGTTTTATAAAACCGAAAAGGCAGGTGAGGAAGAAGCACACTTAGCAGAAAAAGCCCGTGAGTTAGGTTTAGATATGGCTGTTTTAAGCGCTGATGAATGCCGGGCTTTGCAACCTGACTTAGCCCTTGATGTATTGGGTGCTGTGCACTATCGTTGCGATGCGCATTTATACCCTAACCAGTTGATTGCCGCGTTACTAAAGCATTTACAGGCAGGCGGCGTAAAAATTGAGCGTAACGCTGAGGTTGCCCGCATTGAAACCGCGGGCGGTAAAATATCAAAAGTATTTACCGGCAACAAGGTGTGGGATGCCGACCAGTATATTATAGCAGGTGGCTCATGGTCTCCGGCTATCGCTAAAATGATCGACATCAATGTGCCGCTGATGCCGGGCAAAGGCTACTCGTTTATGGTGCCTGAGCCTGAACAACGTATGCAGATACCCGCTTTATTGTGTGAAGCCCGTGTGGCTATTACGCCAATGAATGGCAGCATCCGTTACGGCGGTACTATGGAGCTTGGTAAAATAAATGATAAGATTAATATGAACAGGGTAAAGGGTATCGTTGAATCGATACCCAAATATTTCCCTGGCCTGCACCCCGAAGTGCCGGCCGAAAAAGATATCTGGTACGGTTTCCGTCCATCGTCTCCGGATGGTTTGCCTTACATTGGCCGCAGTAAAAAATACAGCAACCTGGTGGTGGCAACCGGCCACGGAATGATGGGTTTAAGCCTTGGCCCCGCGACCGGCTTGCTGGTTAAGCAGGTGGTTGATGGAACCAATACCGAAATTGATATCAGCGCTTTTTCACCTAACAGGTTTTAGCAGTCTTTAAAATTCCCTTACCCGCTTTAGCAGTATTTTAACTCGGGTAAAGGTGTTTTTTGCAATTTAGGGATAAAATCGTATTTTAGATCTCCGTTTCCCCGATTTAATACGATGAAGGTACTGCAATTTACAATCCCAGTAGCGCATGATAAAAGCGTAATAACCGATCAGGTTGAATTGCCCTACCATTACCCGCATCTGCATCGCCATAAAGAAGCGCAACTTACCTGGATACAGCGCGGAGAAGGTACTTTAATTGCAGGCAATAATATGCACGCTTTTGCCGAGGGAGATATATTTTATATTGGCCCCAACCTGCCGCATCTGTTTAAAAGCAATCCCGAATATTTTAAATCCGAAGACCATCGCCCGGTAAAGGCACTAACCGTGTTCTTCAATCCTGAGGGAGCGTTATCGGCCATGTTTGATCTTCCGGAGATGCGTGCCATCAGCCAATATCTCGGCCAGCATGCACTTGGTTTTAAATTGCCCGCACGTAACACTCAATCTATCGCCATTCAGATGCTTGCCGTGCGTGAAGCAACCGGGAGCAAGAAGTTGCTTGCCTTTTTGGAGTTGATGCAGGGCCTGATCTCCGTGGGCAATAAACCGGAAGCACTGTCGACCCACGGAAACTTACCCTCAATGGCCGATAATGAAGGTATACGTATCGGTAACATCTACAATTACATTATGCAAAATTATAACGGCAACATAACGCTCGAAGATGTTGCCCGCGCCGCCTGCATGACCTCCGAATCATTTTGCCGTTACTTTAAAAAGCATACCGGCCACACCTTCGTGTCCTTTTTAAACGAGGTAAGGGTTAATGAGGCCTGTAAACGGCTTACCTCGCATAAATTTGAAAATGTTTCGGAGATAGCCTTCAAATGTGGCTTTAAAAGCATCACCAATTTTAACCGGGTATTTAAATCAGTAACCGGCAGTTCGCCGCGCGAATATCTCGATAACTACAGGCAAAATATTAACAGCCTTTCGCAATCTGCTTAGTAAGGTCTTTGGGTTAAAAACATGCTACAATTTGGCAAATTATAGCCGAATGCTATTTGTGGGTATGCGTATTTTTATGCGCCGGCAAATCATCCCGGCTTCATTATGGCGAGTTTCTTTAAATCATTTAATCATAGTATACTATTAGTAACGGCAGTAGGTATCTTCAACTGCGCATCCGCCCTGGCGCAAAATCCATGGGAGGCGCTCTCAAAGCGGCCGTCAACACTTGGAATAGAGTCCGGTATAGATACCTATAACACTTCGGCATTCAACTTAAAACTGGTAAAGGCTTCGCAAACCGTTGCCGGCCTGGAGCCTAAAGTTGCCGCTGGTTTTGATTTTACCCCCGCCGACAGGTTAAAGCAACGCAGCAGCGATGGTATGTACCAGTTGGGTGATATCAACCTGCGGTTAAAATCGGATGGCGATACTGTCTGGAAAAGTTTTTCTACAGCTACCAAACGAGCCCCTGTTAAAGCACTGGCGGTTAATGATACTGTTTTGGCTGCTGCCGACCTGGCCGCCACTTTGCCTGCCGATATTCCGCTAACGGTGGAGCGTGTATGGAAGCAGCGTAACGGGCAGCTTATTCTTGAATTTGTACTTACCAATACCTCGGCCAAAACGGTAGAAATAGGCTCGCTTGGTATACCCATGATATTTAACAATATTTTGCAGGAGAAATCGCTTGAAAAAGCGCATGCTGAATGTGTTTTTTACGATCCGTATATCGGTAATGATGCTGGTTATTTACAGGTAACCTGCTTAAGCGGACAAGGCCCTGCCTTAGTGGTTGTACCCGATGGCAAAACGCCTTTTGAGGCCTACAACCCGCTGCTTGATGACCCGACTCCGCGAGGTATTGACTTTGAAGGCTTTTACGAATGGATGGTCAGCAGTAAAGCGTATGCCGAAAAGGATTGGAAAAAAGCGCAGCCATGGAATGAACCTACCTCGATAAGCTTAAAATCCGGTGAAACACGTCGCATTGCGGTGAAATTTATTTTGGCAGACGCAATAAAAAATATAGAGAAAACGCTGATTGCCAACAACAGGCCTGTAGCTATGGGTGTACCGGGTTACGTTATCCCGCAGGATGTGAACGGTAAGCTGTTTTTAAATTATGGTAAACCTGTATCATCTATAAAAGTACAGCCTGAGGGAGCGTTAACCTTTACACAACTGAACGACTCTCCTAACGGATGGGTAGCTTACCAGGTAAAAGGTAGTACTTGGGGCAGGGCAAGGTTAACCGTTACTTACGCTGATGGCCTGCAGCAAACTATTAACTATAAAGTGATAAAGCCGGAAGGCCAGGTGGTGAAGGACTTTGGCAACTTTTTAACAACCAAACAATGGTATCACAATGACAAGGATCTATTTGGCCGCAACAACTCGGTGATTACCTACGACTACGAGAAAAAAGCCAAAGTATTGCAGGATAGCCGTGCCTGGATAGTTGGCCTGAGTGATGAAGGAGGCGCAGGCAGCTGGCTTGGCGCTATGATGAAGGAGCTGGTGCAACCGGATAAAGCCGAAATTCAAAAGCTTCAATTATTTGTAAACCATACCCTATGGGGCGGCTTGCAGCATAGTGCCGGGAAAGAAAAATACGGGGTGAAGAAAAGCCTTTATTATTACGACCCCAAAGGTAAACCGGCCGGTACTTACAGCGACAGCGTAAACTATAAAACATGGGCCGCATGGGATAAAAAGGGTGCTGATGATATCGGCCGGTCATACAATTACCCGCATGTGGCGGCGGCGCATTGGGTACTGTACCGTTTAGCCCGTAACCATAAGGGCTTGGTAAATGAGTATAACTGGCAATGGTATTTAACCAATGCTTATGGCACCAGCATGGCGATGATAACTTTAGCGCCTTACTATGCGCAGTTTGGGCAAATGGAGGGCACCATTTTTTACCTGATTTTACAAGATTTAAAGGCCGAGGGCTGGGGTGAAATGGCTGGCAGATTAGAAGCAGCTATGCGTAAGCGTGCTGATCATTGGCGTACACTGCAATATCCATTTGGTAGTGAAATGCCCTGGGATTCGACCGGGCAAGAAGAGGTTTATGTATGGTCAAAATACTTTGGGTATGACGATAAGGCGATGGTTACCCTTAATGCCATTTTGGGTTACATGCCTACCGTTCCGCACTGGGGTTACAATGGTTCGGCCCGCCGCTATTGGGACTTTTTATATGGTGGCAAGCTATCGCGCGTGGAGCGCCAGTTACATCATTATGGGTCAGGGCTTAACGCTATACCGGTGCTTACCGGGTATCGTAGTCAGCCTGATGATCTTTATCTGCTCAGGGTTGGTTACGGCGGCACGTTGGGCGCTATATCAAATATTACCGAGGATGGTTTTGGCCCGGCAGCGTTTCACTCGTTCCCGTCAACATTAAGAATAGATTATCTGTCAGGCGATTATGGGCCAAACTTTTTTGGTTACGCGGTAAATACCGCAACCTATTTGGTTGATGATAAAACTTTCGGTTGGCTTGCCTTTGGCGGTAATTTAACAAAACGGGGAGATGTTGTAGATGTTGCTATCACCACGGCAGCAAAATCAAGGGTGTTTATAGCACCTGCCAAACTTTGGCTTACGCTTGATGCGGGTAAATTTAAAATCGCAACATACAATTCAAAAACCGGAGAGGTAAATTTAACACTTGAAAAAGGAGACAGCTACACTCCGAATGCTTATCTCCGCGTAGAAGGCGGCAATAGTAAATATAACTTAAAGCGGGCTAAAGCGAGAGGCGCATATGTATTCTCTTTAAGCAGCAAATCGGTAGTTAACATCAAGCTAATTAAGCAATAATCGTTCTTTCTATTTTCATATTTGTTTTGCGCCGGGCATTTACGTCCGGCGTTTTTGTTTTATACAGATTATTTTGGCTTGTTAAGTATTTGTTTTAATTTACACCATCAACCAATTACATAAAACTATGAACTGCAAGTACATCTGCCTGCTTTTATTATTACTGATTACGTCAAAGGGGTTTGCACAAACAGGTAAAGGTTCTGTTGCTGATGTTGCCTTTATACAGGGCAACTGGAAAGCCACCACACCGGATGGCCGTACCATTGAGGGATCGTGGTTGCCGCCTAAAGGAGAGAACCTGCTGGGCTTTATGCGGATGATGAAAGGCGATAAGCCTGATCTGTATGAAATACTGGCTTACGAGCAAACCGACAAGGGATTGACATCAATGGTAAAACACTTTCAGCCCGGCTTAATAGGCAACGAGGAAAAAGATAAGCAGGATAGGTATGTTTTCGTCGAAGCATCTAAAAACCGCGCTGTCTTTGAAAAGGAAGGAGAGACAACCCTGCGCATACTTTACGAAAAGCGTTCTGTCAGCCAGTTTGTTATAGCCCGTGGCAGCCAAAAAGATGGCAAGTGGGTTTTTGAGGATTTATTTGTGTTTAACAAGGTTAAATAGTATAAACGATGTACTGAATAAATAATACACAATCGGTCTTTATGAATACATTGTAATGAGCTATATTTTATTGGTATTTCATCAGGTGATTTCTATATTTGCCGAATATTACTTACTCCTTATCAAGTGAAAAAATATCTCTTAGTTATTTTGATTGCGCTTTTGGCAATCATATCATCATGTAAAAAAGAAAAAGTTGAGGTCAATCCCGCAGATGCTGTAGTTGGTTATTGGAGTTTAAACCGTATTTCAACAGATCTTTACTATAAAACAGACGTAGTTAAATCAAGGGATGAAAAACTTGCCGACGTTCGATATATCGATAATGTAGAGTTTAAGCCGGATGGTACCGGCGTCATGATAGAAAAGGGACTCGAATTCAGAAGATTTAGTTATCGTATTGAAAAGAACGAAATATATTTTTCAAATGTTACAGCTTTAAGTAATAAGCAATGGGTAGCTGAGCGTAATTCAATGGGAATAATTGCCGCAGTTGATGGAGGAAATTTTGTACTTGCTTATGATACCTTTTTGCTCAAGGATTTTAAAGATGATGATACTCTCTATGATCGCTATCGCACATATTATCATTTTGCTAAATAAAGTTTGAACTTATTTCAAATTGATCTCAAGCCCTTATTGCAACCGTGTAAAATACATTTGCTCTTAAATAGTTCGAAAATTTCCCAATCATCAAAATGTTTTGGAGTATGCAATTATTCGCTAAACCCCGGTTGGTTTTTTTTAAGGGTATCCCAGTCTTTTTTGTCCTTAAAAAGTAGGTAGTCATGTATCCTATTTGCTTTTGGCTCCCGTTAAATCTTTTATAATCATTGCATTTTGCTCAGCATTATATTGGCAAGCGAAAGGCGCACTATATAATGATATTTTAAAAGGCTTTTTTAAGTGCTATTGCCAAAATACAGCAAAACTAATTACTTCAGTTCTCGCTATTATTTATACACTGATACTGTAAGAGTACGGCTAACAAGTTGGATCTGAATTGCTATTATTAAACGTATAACTAACAATCATTAATTTATATCGAGTTTTTTCGTAGGTGTATAGCTGTAATATATTAACATATATTGGCATTATATAAACCTATTTAGACAGGTCTTCCTAAGTCATCAATAAAAAAATATTTTTTATTGTTTTTTTTACAATTAAAAATATTCGTTTATATTTGGTTGTTATCAATTGTAAAACCAAGTAATTCAATTTTTTCATGAACAGGATTTGTACTTCTTAGAGGGTGCTGTCTGCAATGTTGATGTTAAACTTTTTTGGCCGCTGGAGTTATTATAATTCAAAAGCGACACAAAGTTCTTACATCAGCTTTGGCCCGGCACTTGCCAAATTACCGCAAGTTTTAAGGGCGTTTTTTTAACTGATTATACCAATTATAATTCGGACAGGGAGGCTTTTGCCTAAACTGTTCAGGTTATTGCTACGCGTTTGATTTACTGAGCTTACAACAACTGATTTATTATAAACCTGATTAATTGTAATACCATGATGCCGCCTTAAACAAAGCCGTTCCGCGCAGCAACGCTGCAACTTATTTGTACGCTCAATTATCTCTAATCTAATTTAAACTGTAAACATATGAGGAAAAACTACTTTCTGTTTTTACGAAAGCTGTGCGCCACTTTGCTGTTGCTGTTTGTTGCCCTATTTGCTAAGGCGCAGCAGGTAACCATACAAGGGGTGGTACAGGATACCGTTGGCGGTATTCCCGGTGCAACCGTTATAGTTAAAGGCGGCGGCCAGGGCACTAACACCGACAACCTGGGCCGTTATAAGTTTAAAGCAGCTGCAAACGCTACCTTAACTTACTCAGCCATAGGTTATAAGCCTAAGCAGGTGCTGCTTTCAAATTACAAGGCTGATGCAGCAGGCATTATTAAAATTGACGTATCGCTTGAGGTAAATACTACCTCGCTCGAAGAAGTTGCCGTTACCGGTTTTGGTAACACGCAAAAAAAGGCCAGCCTGGTAAGTTCCATCACCACCGTAAGCGTTAAGGATTTAAAAACCCCTTCATCCAACCTTACCAACGCGCTCGCGGGTAGGGTAGCGGGTATAATCGCTTTTCAGGGCAGTGGTGAGCCGGGTTTAGGTACTGATAACTCTACGTTCTACATCAGGGGCTTGTCAACGTTCGGTTCGGGTAAGCAAGATCCGCTGATCCTGATTGATGGTATCGAATCATCATCTACCGATATGGCCCGTCTACAACCCGATGACATCTCTGACTTTTCGGTATTGAAGGATGCCGCCGCCGCTTCTATTTACGGTGCGCGTGGTGCAAATGGCGTTGTACTCATCAATACCAAAATGGGTAAGGATGCCGCACCGCAATTCAACTTCAGGGTCGAAAACCGCATGTCGCGCAATACACGTGATTACGAGTTTGCAGACAATATTACTTACATGAACATGAGTAATGAAGCCGTGCTGACCCGTAATCCAAACGGTGTTGAACCTTACTCTCAAAACAAAATAAACAGCACACGTGCCGGCGAAGACCCATATCTGTATCCAAATAATAACTGGATCCAAAAGCTGATTAAGGATTATACAATTAACCAGGGTTACAACTTAAACATCAGTGGTGGCTCTAATAGGGCAAGGTATTATATAGCCGGTACTTATAATAAAGATAACGGTATATTGAAGGTTGAGCCTATTAACGACTTCAATACCAATATCAGCCTGAAAAACTACTCTTTACGCTCAAACGTTGATTTTAATGTTAGCAAAAGCACCGTGCTGATTGTGCGTATGTATGGTCAGTTTGACGATTATCAGGGCCCGATAGGCGGGTTTAATGAAAGCGGCGCCCGTATTTCAGGCGGTGAGCAAACCTTTCGTAATGCCCTTAATGCCAACCCGGTAATGTTTCCGGCGGTATACCCGGCATCCAAGCTTCCGTTTATTGAGCATCCGTTGTTTGGTTCGGCACAAACCCGTAATTCCGACCTGAGCCTGAGCTCAACCATGTATATTAACCCTTATGCCGAAATGGTTAAAGGTTACCAGGTTTACAAAACCTCGAACCTGCAACCTCAATTGGAGCTAAAGCAAAACCTGGATGGTATTACACCGGGGCTTACCGCGCGTGCAATGGGTTATTTACGCCGTGTATCATTCTACCGCGTAAACCGTAGTTATGTGCCTTTCTTTTATTCCGCTATCATCAACCCGCAGGATCAATCTTACTCGCTTCAGCCGCTTAATGATGGTTCGGCCAATTCTTTACAGCCGGTGGGCCGTGAGTTTCTGGATTTTAACCAAGATGCGAAGGAAATTGATTCACGTTTCTGGCTTGAGGGCGCAGTAAATTATAACCGTACATTTAAAAAGAAACACACAGTTAGCGGTATGTTGGTGTCATACATGTCCAGCTACGAGAATGCTAACGCCTCCAGCCTTATCCAATCGTTACCTGCGCGTAACGCGGGTGTGTCGGGCCGTTTCTCATATGGCTATGATGACCGTTACTTAGCCGAATTTAACTTTGGTTACAACGGATCGGAGCGTTTTGACAGGCGTAACCGCTGGGGCTTCTTTCCTTCAATAGGTGTTGGTTATCGCATCTCGCAGGAGAAATTCTTTAAACCGCTGCGCGATATAGTAAGTAACCTGAAATTCCGCGCTACATACGGTTTGGTAGGTAACGATGCTATTGGTAACGTTAACGAGCGTTTCTTCTACATGTCAAACGTAAACCTTAACGATGCCGGTTTTGGCGCTACGTTTGGCCGTAATGATGGTACCGCCGTTTATAACCGCAACGGCGTGTCTATTTCACGTTATGCTAATAGCAATATAACCTGGGAGCGGTCAAAACAAATCAACCTAGGTATGGATTTAAGTATTGCTAATGCCTTTGACTTGATTGTTGATGCTTACAAGCAAGAGCGTTCAAACATTCTGCAACCTATATCAAATATTGACAACGCTGCAGGTTTAATGGCTGTTCCGTTCTCAAACTTCGGTAAGGTTAGCGCTAAGGGTGTCGATTTATCGGGCAGTTACCGTGCAAACATTTCAAAGGATTTCTCGATCAACGCGCGTGGTACATTTACGTATGCCACTACCCGTATTGAGCGTATAGACGAGTTGCCATATTCAAGCGATCTGGCTTACCTGTCGCGGAAGGGCTATTCCATTAACCAAACCTGGGGTTATGTTGCTGAGCGTTTGTTTGCTGATGATGAAGAGGTTGCTAACTCACCTGTTCAGTTTGGTAACACCAACCTGCGTGCGGGCGATATCAAATACCGCGACATCAACAAAGATGGTATAATTAACAGCGATGACCAGGTAGCCATTGGCTATCCAACACAACCGGAAATTATCTACGGCTTCGGTTCAAGCTTTTACTATAAAAATATCGATTTCAGCTTTTACTTCCAGGGTGCTTCGCGTTTCTCGTTTTTCATCAATTCAGCGCAAATACAGCCATTTTACCAAAGCGGCGGTTACCAAACCGGCTTGCTACAGGCTGTTGCTAATGATTACTGGTCAGAAACCAATCCTAACCTATATGCTTTCTGGCCTCGTTTGAGCACCTACCGTATTGATAACAATAACCAGCTATCGACCTGGTGGATGCGTAACGGCAGCTTTTTGAGGCTTAAGAATTTAGAGTTTGGTTATACTTTCAACAACCTTAAAAAAGTAAAAATGCAGCACGCCCGTCTTTATTTTTCTGCAACCAACCTGTTTATAGTAAGTGGTTTTAAAATGTGGGATGCGGAAATGAGGGGCAATGGCTTGGGTTATCCGCTACAATCACTTTATAACCTGGGTGTACAAGTTAGTTTTTAATAGCAATCAACATGAATACACAAAATAATATACATAACCCAAGCGCCGGCAAACCTATGTTTGGCTTTAGTAAGGTTATATACGGCAAAAAAAGCCGCCTGATAGCTGTGGCAGGATTGTTAGCTATAGCATCAGGTTTATCGGCCTGTAAAAAATATTTGGATATAGTGCCTGATAACGTTGCCGTTATTGAAAACGCATTCAAATTGCGTACCGAGGCCGAAAAATATCTGTTCACCTGTTACTCGTACCTGCCAAAAAATGGCGATGGCTGGTTTAACGCGGGCCTCATGAGCGGTGATGAAATGTGGTTGCCGCAAAGCGATCAGGCACATTGGCACCCGGCTTTTCGTATAGCCCAAGGCCAGCAAAACAAGGATAGGCCACTGTTTAATGAGTGGGGCGGCGATTTAAAAGGCGGCGATGGCCGTTTTAATTACCTGGTAATGTTCAGGGGAATACGCCATTGCAATATTTTCCTTGAAAATATTAAGGATCAAACCAAAGTGCCTGACCTGAGCCTTTCTGAGCGCGAGAGGTGGATAGGCGAGGTGGAATTCCTGAAAGCTTATTACCATTACTACCTGTTGCGCATGTATGGGCCGATACCTATTGTTGATAAAAACGTGCCTGAATCATCAGCTCCTGAAGATTTGTATTACAAGCGCATGCCGGTTGATGAGTGCGTAAATTACATATCAGCATTGCTTGATGACGCCATTGCAAAACTTCCGCCGCGTATTGTTGACGAGAATAAAGAACTTGGCCGTACTACACAAGTTATCGCGCTGGCTGTTAAGGCAAAGTTGTGGTTAATGGCCGCAAGCCCGCTATTTAATGGTAACAGTGATTTCGCCGGTTTTCGCGATAAGGAGGGAATTGCATTGTTCAATCCTACAGTTGATCAAACTAAATGGGAAAAAGCACGCGACGCGGCCAAGGCGGCAATTGACGCAGCCGAAGCTAACGGTAACTCACTTTATACCTACCGTAACGACGTGTTTAACCTGAGCAACGAAACGAAAACACAGTTAAATATTCGTAACGCCGTTACCGACAGGTGGGGAACCGAAGTAGTTTGGGGGTTATCAAACAGCTATTTTGTAAATGAGGCGCTTTGTATGCCGCCACTGGTACGTGGTTCTAATACCGACCGTTTCCAGTTACAAGGTGTTTGGGCTGCGCCGATCAAGATTGCTAAGATGTTTTACAGCAAGAACGGCGTGCCTATTGATGAAGACAAAACCCTCGATTTCACTAATTACATGCAAACCCGTGCTGCCGTTACTTCTGAACAATTTTATATTGAACCGAACTTTGTAACAGCACGCCTAAACTATGACCGCGAACCACGCTTTTATGCTGATTTAGGTTTTGATGGCGGCCGCTGGTACATGAAGGATGGAACAACTACAGGTAGTGACGTTAACGGAATGTACGTACAGATGAAGAACGCGCAAACCGCCGGTTTTGGTCACTTTACCAACTGGAACGAAACGGGTTACTTTATTAAAAAGCTGGTTCACTGGGAATCAACCACTAACAGTAACAACGCGCCTACCTGGAAAAGCTATCCATGGCCCGAGATAAGGCTGGCAGATTTATACCTGATGTATGCGGAAGCCCTTAATGAGGTTGAGCCTGCATCGCCAATGGCTATATCCTATTTGGACAGGATAAGGACACGTGCCGGTTTAAAAGGTGTGGTTGAATCGTGGAGCAACTTTTCACGTAACCCGGGTAAATATGGCAGTCAGGACGGCCTGCGTTCCATTATCCATCGTGAGCGATTGATAGAGCTTGCCTTTGAAGGTCAGCGCTTCTGGGATCTGCGCCGCTGGAAACAATCCGGAGAGGAGCTTAACAAGGATATCACCGGTTTCAGCATATTAGGTAAAACTACCGAAGCTTATAATATTGAGCGCACTATCTTCAACCAAACTTTCATCGCTCCGCGCGATTACTTTTGGCCAATAGGTAATTACGAAACCAGGCGCAACCCTAAGCTTGTTGAAAATCCGGGATGGTAATTATAAACTTAAAATAGTTGTAATATGAAATTGATAAAATTAATCCGTTATATCCCCGTCTTGGCGGTGCTGTTGTGGCTGTCATCATGCAAAGAGGATATGGACTATAAAACCCCAGCAGGTGGCGACGGGTCGGTACCGCAGGTGGTTAGTAACGTAAGTGTGGAGAACCTGGCCGGCAAGGCCCGCATTACTTACAAATTGCCTAACGACAAAAATTTGTTGTATGTAAAGGCGGTCTACAAAAACTCCGCCGGTGCAATGGCCGAAACTAAATCATCGTATTATAAGGATACGCTAACGGTTGAAGGCTTTGCAGATACGTTGGAGCATGAAATAAGCCTATACTCAGTTAGCCGCAGCGAGGTGCTTTCATCGCCGGTGGTAATAAAGGTAAGGCCGCTTGAGGCGCCATTTAAAAAGGTTTTCAAGAGTATTGAAGTTATCAATGCTTTTGGTGGTTACAACCTTACAGCCTTAAACCCTACGCGCGATAATGTGGCCATAATAGTGATGAAGCGTAATGCGTTCAACCAATTCGAGGTAGATAACTTTAAGAGTATTTATACTCGTACGGATGATATCATATCCAAAATACGCGGGCTTGATACCACAAATCATGAATACGCGGTTTACGTTAAAGACAAATGGGGTAACAGTTCAGACACGCTGGTGGTAAACGTTAAACCTATTTATGAGGCCAAACTCGATCCTTCAAAATTCAGGGGATTTGTATTACCGGGCGATGCGCCGCAGGTAACCAACGGCGCCCGCCTGGAGTATGCCTGGGATGGCCAATTAGGCTGGCCTTGGGTTAGCTTTACCGCCCAGGTAACCGGTGGTACGAATCCGCATATGATTACTTTTGACACCGGTGTAACTGCCAAAATTAGCCGTATCTGGATCAGGCCTTTCCCTGAGGGTACAAGGTTCTATTACCTGTCAACCATGCGCCGATTTGAAATTTATGGCTCAACCAATCCATCACTGAATGGCGCGCTTGATGGCAGCTGGACGTTAATGGGGACTTACGAGGTTAAAAAGCCTTCAGGTTTACCTTATGGTACTGATAATGCCGAAGATCAGGCTACGGCGGCCGCCGGCTTTAGCTGGGAGGTTGACCTGAATGCGCCAAAAGTTCGCTACATACGCATCCGTTGCCTCGAAAACTGGGCAGGCGGTACCGCGCAAAGTATAAACGAGCTCGAGGTTTATGGTTCAACGCTTTAACTTTTAACGATCAATGGTTATGAAACATAAATTTCAACATAAAATAAAGGCGTTATTAGCGGTTGCCGCGGTTTGTACGCTTACATACTCATGCTCAAAGTGGGATGAGTTTAAGAAATATAAAGAGGGCGGCGAAATCATTTACACCGGTAAGTTAGATTCGGTTAAATTCCTTTCGGGCAACCAACGGATCAGGCTGAAAGCCATGCTGAAGGCCGACCCAAAGTTAAACAAGGTTAAAGTACTATGGAACGGCGGTAAAGACTCCGTTGTGTACGATGTTGATATGCAAAGCGAGCCACGTGAGTTTATCCGTACTTTCCCGATGGAAGAGGGGATAAAAAACTTTGTTATCTATACGTATGATGCTGCCGGAAACCAATCAGTAGCGGTTAACGCGGTAGGGCAGGTTTACGGCCCCCGTTACCAAAACGGCTTAAATAACCGTGTGGTTAGCGCGGCGGCTACTTTGGTGGATACTACTAAGATTGATTGGTTGCCCATTGATCTTTCGGCCGGTCCGATTGCTACAGAGGTTACCTATCTTTCAAAAACCGGTATCAAAAAAGTAATTACACCGATAGCACTGGATCGAACCGTAATAGGTGACCTTGATGCAAGCGCATCAACGATAAGCTACCGTACGCTGTTTAAGCCTCAGCCTACAAGTATTGATACCTTTTATACCGAACCTGTAGAAGTGAAAGTTACTAAGGAGTATTTACGTAACACTAAGATTCCGTTTGAAACTGTGCTGAATAGCGACAGGTGGGCTATACCTAAGTATTGGAAAACCAACGCGGCGGTGCTTAATTTCACCAATGGTGCTGGTACCAAATTTGGTGGTGTCGACTTTTGGTTTGGCGGTCCTCAGTTAGCTATGGAAGCCGGTTGGTCATCAGATAATATGGTAACCATCACCAACGGAAAAATTTACCAGACAGCGGAACTACCTGCCGGTAATTATACCCTCGAAATGGATATACCTGATTGTACCCAGAACGGTAACTTCTATACAGTTGCGGCCGAAGGCACAATTATACCGGATATCGAGAATTTATCGTCAGCCATCAGCTACGCTAAAACAAGTACTACGGGTACGCACAAAATTAGCTTTAAGCTTACCTCAACAAAAACTGTATCAATGGGTTTTGTAGGCACGCTGCAAAATAAAGGCTGCTGCGACGGTACTTTCTGGCGTATAAGCGCAGTAAGGCTTAAACAAACGCCTTTAGAAGGTAATTAATTAATACCCCCCTATTAGCAAGAGCTGCCTGGCACATGCCTGGCAGCTCTTTTGTTTTTTTAGGAGATACTGTTTATCAAATTAATCCTGACCGGGAAGTGGCTTTTTCTCATTCAGTTTTTTGCGGATAGTGTAAGCACCATATATAAACATAAGCGCAATAAATACATAAACCCATTTAGGGATGTTACGCCCCGCAAAAATGATGTAAACATAAGGTATGCTGAATGCCATGGCTGAAATCAAAATAGGAACCAGTACTGACGCTTTACGGCGCGCACGGTTGGCCGTCCATACCAAACTGCCTATGAATGTTGGCTTGCTGATAAAATAAAGAATGCCGAGCGTTAACGGGTCAACGTCATACTCGTCTCCCAAGGCGGTGAGCCAATCGCTAAACGAGTTAATGTATTCTTCCATCAATGCAATTTTAAACGAATTATTGGAAATACGATTGTTTACATTAAAAAATGTTGATGAATTATACTTGATTTAAGCTTAGGCGCTTATTAAATGAGGTGAAATAAAAAAATCCCTTCTCTGATTACAGGAGGGATTTTAATTTGGAGCGAAAGACGAGATTCGAACTCGCGACCCCGACCTTGGCAAGGTCGTGCTCTACCAACTGAGCTACTTTCGCGCTGGCATTATGCCTGCAAAGGTATAAATTCAAGCCTATTTATAAAATCAATTTTTTAATATATGGCTTACAATATTATAATAAGTTGATTTTTAGCCAGAAAAAATGTCGCTCAATTTCACTTTGGCCAATGTAAAAGAAAATCATTAATAAAAGTGGACAACGCTACATCGCATAAAAATAAAACAATGTTTTTAAGTGAGGGTTAATATTATGTGCTAAATGCCTAAAATCCAGTTATAACCATTTATAAAACCTATCGATATGATTATTATCAGTAATCTTAAATTAAACAGTAAAAAGTGTTTAGTTCTTTTTACTATGATGATTTCTATAGCAGCTTGTAAGAATGATAATGATAATAATCCTGAACCGTCTGTAGAGAGCGTAACCATTGACGGCACAAGCTATCCAACGGTAAAAATTGGGAAACAGCAATGGATCAGTATAAATTACAGCGGCAAGGGCGGCGTATTTTACAACGGCGATAGGGATGTTAAATACGGCAAGCTTTACACACGTAAAGAGGCGCAAGCCATAAAGCTGCAGGATGGCTGGCGGTTGCCCACCAGATCTGACTTTGTAAAATTGGCTTCAAATTTCCCGAATATCAGTGCGGATGGATATGTAAATCTTAAACCGGAAGGTGTACTTAAGCTGGCATCATCATCAGGCTGGCGCGATAAAAGCGGCGATAATTCGTCCGGCTTTAATGCCCTTCCGGCAGGTATTTGTAAAGTGGAGGCCGACGGTGATAATGATTACAGCTATCGCGGAATTGCAACCCAGTTTATATCATCCACTACTGAAACGTTTAACGATAATGGCGCAACGCGTGCCAGAACAACAACATTTTTCCTACAGATAGCGAATAGCTCATCACAGCCACCTACCACAGAAACTGCCGGCGGCGTTGTAGATGTAATAAGGGCGGATGATTACAGGTTTAGTGTGAGGTTTTTAAGAGATATAGACTAATAACACATTGTTAATAAAAAAGGGTTGCTCCTGTTGGAAGCAACCCTTTTTAGTACCCAGAGCCGGGGTCGAACCGGCACGGCCTTGCAGCCATTGGTGTTTGAGACCAACGCGTCTACCGATTCCGCCATCTGGGCAACTGTTGTTCTTTCAGAACCGGGCTGCAAATGTATCTAAACTCTCTTTAATACGCAACAGATATTTTTGTTTATAGTAAATATTTACGATTTCATTCAGCCTGCTTTCCTTCGCTATGTGGTCAAGGGTAGGGTAGTCGTTAGTCAACCCGTTCAATTGCTCATTTATATCTCCCTCAAAAGCAAGTACTTCAGCTGTAATGTCGCGCAACTGATCCGCATTTTCAACTTCCATCAGGCGCTCATTGAGCTCCATCATTTCCATTAAAAAGTCTGCCGGTAATTGTGGTTTTGCACCTTCTTCAAGCAATTCGTGGCTGCGTAATATGTATTCCAGGCGCTTTGCGGAGTCAGCAAGGGTTTGGTAGGCCTTGTTATTGAGGGTCGAAAGTTCCAGTATTTCCTGCTGTTTTTCATCACCCTCGGTTGCGTAAAAGTCAGGATGATATTTCTTGCTGAGCTGGTAAAACTGTTTTTTCAAAGCAGCCTCATCCAGGTGGAAAGATTCGGGCAGGTTATAAAATTCAAAGTAGTTCATTAAAACAAAATTACCCTCTTTTTTGGATAATACGTGCACCTTGCTTTATCATTTGCTGTTGCTGTGGCGTAAAGTTTTCACGGCCACCAAAATCCTGTACCCAATAATTGTCTTTTTCGGCCACGCCAACTTCTTTAAGGCCGGGGTTCATCAGGTTTTTACAATGGCCCGGGCTTTTAAACCAGCCGTTTTGCACCTCGGCAATACTACGCTGCCCATAAGCAATATTTTCGGCAATGGCGTAGCTTCTAAAGCCTTTATAAGTGTAACCGGCACCCATAATACGATCTTTAATACTACGGCCATTCCTGCTTTCATGACTAAAGTACTTTTTCCTGGCCATGTCTTTTGCGTGGTCTTCAGCCGCATCCTCCAGTTGGTCATTCCAAACTAATGGCGGGGCAGGTGCCATGCGTTGCGTTCCGCAGTTGCAGCCAGTACGCCGCACCGCGTTTATGCGTTCTAAAAATTCGTCCTTAAAATCATCGTCGGCAGTATTATTGCCCATGCTTGTCAGTGTCAGGCCGAGCATTAACAGCGCGATCCCTTTCAATATCATTCTCTTCATACCGTTAAGTATGACTGTAAACGGCGAAAGTGGTTTAAGCGTGTTATATAACCGCTAATTTTTTGGCGGCTACCTTGGCTGGTTTCTTATCCGTGGCAACAGGTTTTGCCGATCCGGTAGTATCACTTGATGCGATAAGCGGGGTAGCAACTGGCTTTATGCTTGATTTATTTTTCTTAGATTTTGTGGATGCCAGCATTGTCTTGCCCTTTTTACCCAGCTTTTTATTTAGTTTAGCGTAATCCTTTTTAATCGAGGCAGACGCCGTAGCCGACTTTTGTTGTTCAGACCAGTATAAGGCTTCCTTCAGGTCTCTCTCTGCCAGTTTATATTCCTTAATATCCGTTTTTATAGCGGCAAGATGTTGTAATGACGCTATTATATTGGGAACATCATTTTTGATGCGCGAAAGGTTATTTGATTGCAATGCATACCATTTTGCCTGGCTATATTTTTTTTGCTTGTAGAATAATTGTGAGAGCTTATCAAAGCTGATGCGCATGCCGGTGGTATCGCTGATCCCGGAGTATAAATGCAGCGCCTGAAAACAATTAATTTGTGCCTCATTTTGGTACATGGCCTTTTTCATCGGATTGCTAACCGTATCGTAATGCATATATACGTTTACCAATTTTAGATGTATAGGCGCGCGCAACGAATCAACGGTGGTTTTCTTAAGCTTTCTCCTTAGGCTATCCAAGTCATCGGCATGAGTAAATTGAAAAATAAATAAGAAGGCGAAAGCAATAATTGTGAATAGTTTTTTCATCAGCTAATGGGCTATGAAAAATTCTATTCAAACTACATGCCTATATCATAATTAAGACCTTATGTACAATGAAATAGGCTTTGAATGAAGATATGTTGGTAATTGCATACAAATGCCGATAAGCCTTGTTGGCTGCCGTAGTAGCTTTTTTGGTACAGTTTGTAGCTAAATTACTTAATAGTCTGTTCGTAACGATCTAAAAAGTTGCGTAGTGGACTAACACGGGAGAATGCCCATTCAAATAAAGCGATGCCTAACGTGGCGGTCAGAATTCCGAAGGTAACATCAAGCACGTAGTGATGGCTGGTATATACAGCGGCAAACCAAATCCCTACCATCACAGTAGCGAAGAAGAGGTTAATGAAACCTAATTTATTTTTAAGGCCGAAGTATAAGACGATGAGTGGATACGCAGAGTGCAACGACGGCATAGCCGCAAACACATTTGATCCTTTGGCGTAAATGGTTTTAAAAACATTTATATCAAAATACTCATCAAAACGGGCGAGGCCAGCGGTATTGCCTGGAGTAGTTTGCACAAAATTAAATCCATAAAAATGCACATACCAGGGTGGGGCAGCCGGATAAGTATAGTAAACTATAAAACCCAAAAAGTTCACTATAAAGAACGTCAATAAAAAGCTCAGAAACTGCCTGCGGTTTACAAAGAAAAGGTACACCGCAAATGCCATTGGCACCGGTATCCAGCACAAGTAAAAGATGCCTGATATAATATCCAGGAAATTGACGTTGTTGATCCACAAATATTCATTGGGCGTAAGTATTTTTCCGCCAGAATTAATTCCGAACAAGCTTTTCTCAAAATTGTATAAGCCCGCTATATGAACGGTGTTATATTCATAGTTTGGAAAGGCCTTCATGTAATCGTAGATTATCCAGTATACAATGAATATGGAAAATCCTACGATAAATTTACGGCTGATAGGGGTTGCGTAGAAAAACAGGTTGTATAAAAACACCAGCACTAACTGATCGCTTTTAAAACCCAGCAATAACCACGAAATTATTAAATACGCAATAGAGATCAGCGAAACAGTTAAAGCCGATTTGGGAGTAACCGGAAAAACTGCGCCGGCAGTTTTGGCCATGTTACTTCTTTAAAAAATCTGAACGGAATATTTTGTCCCACAATGGAGAGCTTACACCGTAACCTTTGGATGGATCCTGGTAGTGGTGCAGCATGTGGTGCTGTTTAATTTTTTTCCAAAAACTGCCTTTAAAGTTAAAGTGGTGAATGGCGTAGTGCGAAATGTCATAACACAAATACCCTAATATAAAGCCTGAAAAAAGGCCGTTTACATACAAAGCAGGGAAAGCAAGCTTAAATAAAAAATAAAAACCTGTAGCCAGCGGAATACTTGCTGAAGGTGGCATTACCAAACGTTTAGCGTCGCTGGGGTAATCATGATGTACACCGTGAAATATAAAGTGTAAGCGCAGCGCCCACTTTGCTTTAGGTACAAAATGGAAAACAAAGCGGTGCATTACATATTCAATAAACGTCCAGACAAATAAACCGGCTAAAAACAAACCAGCAAAGTTTAAAAAGGGCTGATCGTCAACAAAAAGTGAATAGTAAGTGCATACACCGATAACCGGTACAAAAATTATAATGGGTACATAAAAGCTTACTTTTGATAAACTCTCTAAAATATCGTTCTTAAACATTCTCACCGATTCGGGTGAGTTTGATACAAAGTTCCTCTTCATGGCCTTTCAGGGTTTTAAACGCTCTGCAATAACTTTTCCGGTGAGGGTGTCAGTGCCTCTTAACTCCATGTATTTTACGTTAGGCGACCAAACTGGCCCGCCATCAATACGTACAAACACCCGGTTAAGTATTGCCTGCTTGTTTAAAATGGTTACGAAGATATGATATTTTCCGTCAGTTCCCTTCATCAGCGTAAGCGGAATTTTTTTGTATGACAATATTCTGATATCATATTTTTCTTTCGCCAATGCCTTAGCGCTTACACCAAAGGCAAATTTGCGCTGTATCATGCTCAACTCCACGCATTGTTGTTGTTTGGCGTAAAGTTTCCAATAGGGGTGTATCGGGTCATCAGCATTTAGAGTGCCGTCCTCGTTCCAATTCAATTCGTAAATAATGGTGTTGGTATTCGGGTCGCGCTGCAGGTAAAACAGCATTTCAATACCATTTGGAGTAGGTAGCTCAGCTATCTTAAGGGTATCTGATGCAGCGTTGCGATAAGCGTTATCGGCCTTGCTGCTTTTGGCAAGCATTAAATACATCACCAAAAGCAGCACGGTCAATAGTTTATGCATATGTTATTGCTGTTCTTTTTCTTCGAGGGCCTTTTTAGCCTCGCGCAACCGGTTAAAAGCGGTTATATTAGTTAGTACAGCTAATATAGTAATTGGAAGTGTAAAAAACGACATGGTTTCAAATACATGATATTTAATTCCAGGTACATACAATTTATAATCGCCACCAATGTAATTTGACATCACGCCGCATAAAATAGCGCATAAACCGATAGTCACCACGCGCTCCGGGCGCTGCATTAATCCACCTTTACATTCAACGCCCAGGCCTTCCGCACGGGCACGTACATAACTCACCATCATGGAGCCAATAAGGGCTATGAAAGCGAATATTGAGCTAAAAAAATAATGATGCGCTACCAGGTAATAGCATATACCTAAAAACATGATCAGTTCGCTGTAACGGTCAAGTACCGAGTCATACAGCGCGCCGAATGTTGATTTCATGTTGCCCAGGCGTGCTACCTGCCCGTCAAGCATGTCAAACAAGCCTGCAAATAATATCAGGCCGCCTGCCCAGCCTACATAATTAAGGTTGATGCGTGCGCCTGTTTCAGCACCTGCTATAAATATAATTGCCACCCCCACATTAAGCACAAAGCCTATTGAGGTTACGGCGTTAGGGGTAAGGCCAAGTTTGATGAGTACCTTTACAAAAGGATCAATTACTTTATAAATGCCCAGTTGCAGGCTGGTACGCAGGTTTGGTGATGTTGTTGCCGTAGTGGTTTGTTGTGCCATTAATTTTTTACTGTCAATTAAAAGTCGAATGTTATACGGGTTCTTAAACCCCATTCAGATACGTTTGGATTATCGAGATAGTTAAATCTCTTTACCAAATCCAAGCGGATAAATTTAAAAATATTTTCAATACCAACGCTCCCCTCAATGTAAGGTTTACTTCCCAATGAATAAGTTATAGGTTTTCCGGCCTCATCAACCGGAAATTGATACAGATCGGGATGTAAAGACGGATCGTTTTCGCTCCGTAACCCACCATATAATGCTTTAAACGACACTACCTCACGCCACTTCAATTTTTTTAATAAAGGTATCTTGTTAAAAAAGAATCCGTAAAAATGCTGATCGATGCTAATTGCCTGGTAATCATCGCTCACAAACTCCAAAAAGTTCATCAGGTTATATGAGTCAACATCGTAAGCATAAGTTTGGTTTGCACGATGGATATTTAATAATGGATATGGTACTTTGCCGAATATGTGGCCTGCCTCTAAAGATACATCTGCATATCCAAATACGGATAGATAGAAGTGCTTATCAATACGGCCCAACAATTTATCGTACCCGTACTGCCCGCCAAACAGATCTTTTATGCCTTTTGTATAATACAAATTAAATATGGGATACTTGCTCAGAATTGGCGTGCGAAACATTTTACCCTGGTAAAATTGTTCATAAGGAGCGTAACGCAGGTTAAGGTTTAACTCGCTTGTGGTGAGATAACGATCGCTAATTAAAGAGCTGTTAACTAAGCGGTTAAAATAGAGCGAACCGGCGGGCTCTTGTGTCCATTTGGTAAAATTGAATTTGTATGAAAAGTGATTTTCAAATTCGCGTACGTAGTCAAACCGGTAAAAATCATTGTATAAATACTTATCGTTATTACCCCTTTTAAATGATAACAGGAAGTTATCTTCTCGAACAAAGTCAAGATTTAAACCCGGTATCTTGGTATCACGCTGAAAGCTTGCCCGCACATAATGCTGCGGGAATTTGTATATGGATTTGGCATTAAGCGAATAGGTGCTGCTTAAAAAATATTTCCAGCGTTCATCCTTAAAACCATAGGCCGCGTAAGTTTCAAAAAATATACGTTTGCTAAAGTCATATGTAGTACGCCCGCCGAACCTCAGCCTGAAACCCTCAACCGGGTTAAAGCTGTAGAATGAGTTTGCCGGACCAACCTCAAACTTGCCAAATCCTTTGTAACCGAACACCAATAGCGATAATAAATCGGCTGCACGACGATAGGATGGCATGCGGGTTAGGCTGTCAATATTAGTATAAACTTTTGATTCGGCGGTGCTTAGCGTGTCCAGGCGGTTCTCCTGCCAAAACTGCTCGTTTCGTTCCTTTGCTTCATCCATATAAACAACCGCTTCACCGGCATAGGCGGCATCAGGCCGGGGAGTATTGATGAAAAACTTATCGAACGTGATAGTGCGTATACCAAACAGGCCGCCGGATTTATCCTTATTGAAACCAAAATCGGCCAATGTTGTGCTTTTGCTGAGATGATAACGGCCATCGGTGTTCTTGGCAAAGTCCAGATCAACTTCCATGCTTTTTACAAAGTTAAGGTTGATGTTTCGGTTTGCTTTCAATACAGCTCGTTGTACTGCGTAGTTGCCGTCGAGCGTAACGTACAACATACCCTCAAAAAGCATATCTGCTGTATTGCGTGGGGTAAAACTAAGCTCAACAAGCTTTTCGTTGCTGGCGGTGGTAACGGTATCGGTTATAAAAAACTTATAGAAGTTGGGTGATACGCCTGCTATCGGGCTAAGCCATTGGTTAGTGAGCAGCATTACGTTGTTATCGTAAATGTTGATCTCAGAGTACATGTGTTTAAAGTAAGCGCCAATGCCCTCACTATCTACAAACGGACCAAAGTTTACCGCTTTTTCGCCCAAAACCACGGTATGTTTTTTCTCAGGATTTTTTCGGTAAAAAGTATGCGACACCTTCTCGTTAAGATAAAATGGTAGCAGGTTTTTGCCCGGAATGGTTGTAGTATCGCGGTTATCTATCAGAAATTTATACTTTTTGAAAAACTTTTTATCCGCCAGCTTGCTCGAAACATTCAGGAACGAGAACTGCATTTTATCATAACTGCGGTACTCTACGTACTCATAGCTTTCCGGTTGGTTCTTTTCCTTGTTTTCAATAACCTTCCGGATCAACTCAACCGCCGGGTTATTCTTATTACTGTATTTCTGTTTTTTCTGGCTTTTAACTATAACCTCATTGAGCGCCTGTGCCTCGGAGGTTAAACGAATGGTGACATTTTGTTCGGCTCCCGGCTTTATGGCAAAGTTTACGGTTTTATACCCCACAAACGATACCTGTAACGTGCTCTGCGCTTTTACTGATTGCAGAAAGAACCTGCCGTCGGCATTAGTAGTGGTACCCGTGCTGGTACCCGCAAATGCTACCGACACATATGGGAGTGGCTTTTTGTTTTTGGCATCGATAACGGTGCCGTTAACAACGGTAATCTGGGCTAATAATAGTGTAGACTGTAGAAGGAGTAGGGTGAGTAAAAAAAGTTTTTTTACCGGTGTGTTTATATTCATTTATGGTGTTAGGCGTTTATGCAAATACAAACTTTTTTTGCATAAAATAATTGTAACTAAAGCCAACTATTAATGAAACAATGGCTTTTGATATATATTTATCAACGTGCAAGTAATGTACAAATAAAAACACACCCCCGTTATTAAGCAACAGGTTTCCTATCCAAACTAAAATATACTTCAATGCCTGTCCCGGTGCCTTTTTCTCCCTGGCATGAAAAACCCATATGCGGCCTAAAATAAAGTTAGTTACTCCACCGGCAACTGTTCCGGCAAAATTTGAGTATATGTACCAGAGATTAAAAAAATGGTTGCATACAAATGTAATCAAATAATCAACCGCGGTTGAAATGAACGAAGAGGCTTGTGCCTTTACAAATGTTGCCATGTTAAATATAAGCGATAAGCAGCTATAATACAATAAATTGTAATGCTATAACTGTGCCAGCTTTAGCCGGCAAATATAAAGGGTTATAATGAATATGAAATGAAAAAAAGCCCGGTTACAACTTGCGCTGCAACCGGGCTTTAAATTTTATAAACGTCGGTATTAGTTTTCTACCTCTACCAGTTCTTCATAATAGTCAAGACCTAAGTGCGTAATCAAATCTTCACCCATCAGGTAACGCAGGGTGTTCTCTAATTTGATCAATTGCTTAAATATGTCATTCTCAGCTGGTAAGCCTGGCGCAGTTTGCGGGCTTTTCAGGTAGAATGATAACCACTCCTGAATACCGCTCATTCCTGCGCGTTTAGCAAAATCGCTAAACAAAGCTAAGTCAAGCGCTACCGGTGCAGCAAGAATTGAGTCGCGGCACAGGAAGTTGATTTTGATCTGCATTTTATAACCCATCCAGCCAAAGATGTCAATGTTATCCCAGCTTTCTTTGTTATCGCCATGCGGAGGGTAGTAGTTGATGCGGATTTTGTGGTAAAGATCGCCATATAATTCAGGCTGATCATCAGCGTTCAGAATATCCTCTAATACACCACCTTTTGATACTTCTTTAGTTTTGAAGTTTTCAGGTGCGTCAAGTACTAAACCATCGCGGTTACCCAGAATGTTGGTTGAGAACCAGCCGCTAACACCTAATGAACGGGTAGCTAAACCAGGAGCGAGGATGGTTTTAACCAGTGTCTGGCCGGTTTTAAAATCCTTACCTGCAATTGGAGTACCGGTTAATTTAGCCAGTTCAACCATTGCCGGAATGTCAACTGTTAAGTTTGGAGCGCCGTTAGCGAAAGGCACACCTAACTTAAGAGCCGCATAAGCGTAAAGCATGCTTGGTGCAATGCGTTTATCGTCAGCTTTAAGGGCTTCCTCAAATTTTTCAAGCGTGCTGTGTATATCACTCGCCTCAAAGAAAACTTCAGTTGAAGCACACCAAACGATAACCACACGGTCAAGGCCGTTTGATTCTTTAAAGTTGGTAATGTCTTCCATCAGCTCTTGCGCCATTTCCCAACGGGTACCGGTTTTAACGTGGGTACCGTCAAGGTTACGTGCGTAATCGCGGTCAAAAGCAGCCTTCATCGGAACGATAGCCTGTAATTGATCTTTAACAGCTTCGATGTGATGACGCTCTAATACCTGCGCGTGGCTTGCAGCTTCGTAAACGTTGTCTGAGTAAACATCCCAACCGCCCCAAACAATGTCATTCAGGTCAGCCAGCGGAACAAAATCTTTGATCTTAGGCCTGCGGTTCTCAGTTCTTTTACCTAAACGTATAGTGCCCATTTGAGTTAATGAGCCGATAGGTTGAGTCAATCCTTTTTTTACAGACTCAACACCCGCGATCATTGTTGTAGCTACCGCGCCTAAGCCCGGCAGGAGGATACCCAATTTACCCTCAGCAGGTTTAATGTTGTGTTTCATTTATTGTACTATTTATTTATAAGGGGCTAAAGCCAGTTATTTGCTTTATACCAATTTAACGTTTCAGTTAATCCCGCGTCGAGGTCATACTTAGGGTAAAACCCCAGATCATGTTTCGCTTGTTCTGTATCGCAGTTCCAGTTGGCGGCGGTTAACTCTTTTAATTTCTCAATATTCAATGCCGAAGCTTTGTTGCTCAAAGAACTTACTTTTTCGGCAATTGCTGCAATTACTTTTACTAAATTTACAGGCAGATGAAACTTTATAGCCTTCAAATTTAATACACTTTTTGTAATATTACCTAATTCGTACCGGCTGTAAAAATTTCCATCGCTTATGATGTAGGTTTTCCCTGTACCTGCAAATAGCGCCTTAACGCTTACTTCGGCTAAATCAGTAACATAAATAAAGGTTAGCTTTTGTGCCTTATTACCTATGTAAGGTTCAATACCCTTTACTACCTGTTTAAAAAATATAAATATATCCTTGTCCCTCGGGCCATAAACCGCAGTAGGGCGCAGGATGGTATAATCCAGTCCTTTAACGGTTTTTAACTGTTGTTCGGCAGCCAGTTTACTGCGGCCATAAGCAGTTACCGGGTTAGGCGTTGTATTACCCGTAATAGTACCTTCCAGCGAGTTTATTGGGCCAACTGCAGCCAGGCTGCTAATCAGCACAAATTTTTTGAACTGCGCACCCGCGTTTACCGCGGCTTTGGCAAGGTTTACAGTATAAGTGGCATTTATAGTATCGTACTCCTTTTGCGAACGGGCTTTAGTAGCTCCGGCGGCATGTATAATATAATTGATGCCGTTGTCACTTAGCAGTTTGCTTAACGACTCCTGATTGCGAAAGTCCGGATATACATATTTTACATCCAAATCCTTTAAATGATCTATGCTGCTGCTTTTACGAACGGCGGCATAAACTTCCAGGTTATTTTTTAAAGCCTCGTTAATTAAATGGTAACCCACAAATCCGCTGGCGCCGGTTATTAAAACCTTTTCCTTCATATCGCTTTCTCGTATATCCTGTAGGTTTTGTATTGCTCGCCACCTATAGCTTCAATGGCACGGTTTACCATGTCATTATGTTCCAGTGTCCAACTGGCCTCTGCATAGTCCATACCTTTTTTGGTGTACGATCGCATGATCTCACCATATAAACAGGCCTCGATACCCATTTTACGGTAGCCATCAATTACACCGAGCAGCATAATGCGTATACCTTTGATTTTGCTTTTATTTAACAGCAGTTTAAATATCCCAGTTGGTAATAAACGGCCTTTTTTAATTGTACGCAGTATTTGGTTTAAATCAGGTATTGCTACACCAAAGCCTATGATTTTACCGTCCTGCTCGGCCAATACAGCAAAGTCCTGATCGAGTATCATCTTCAGGTCGTTCGCCGTGTAATCAAACTCTTCGTTCGTCATCGGGAAAAAGCCAAGGTTTTTATCCCAGGCTTTATTATATACCTCGCGTAGCGCAGCAGCCTCTTCCTTAAATTTTTTAAGGTTGATTTTACGTATAGTGATATTATTGCGCTGCAAACGGCCTTGTAAAAGGTCGAGCATTTTTACAGCTTTATCGTTATAAGCATTGCCTTTCCAGCTATAAGCAAACAAATCAACCTGCTTGGTTAGGCCGGCATTTGCAAACAGTTCCATGTAATATTGCGGGTTATAAGGCATCATCACAAGGGGAGGAGAGTCGAAACCCTTAACCAACAAACCACAGGTTTCGTTAGTTGAAGGATTTGCAGGGCCTACCAATTTATTCGCTCCTTTTTCTTTAAGCCAGCTTGTAGCTGCCTCAAATAATGAGTTTGCTACTTTTTGATCGTTAATACAATCAAAAAAACCGAAGAAACCATCGCTGGCATTATTGAACTGATTGTGATTGGTGTTGAATATTGCGGCGATGCGGCCAACAACTTTACCAGTGTCATCAAAGGCTAAAAACGTTTGTAACGACGAATGCTTTAAAAAAGGATGCGTGGTTAACAAATCTCTTTGAGCAATAAAAAGCTCCGGTACGTAATTCGGGTCGTTTTTATGTAACTCATGCGGAAAGTCGATAAAACTTGCAAGCTCCTTTTTGGTTTTGACCGCTGCAACGTTGCTCATAGTATTGGTGTGGTTATAATTGAAATAAGGTACACGTTTGGTGTACCTTATTTTTGTGCTCGGGCAATATTTTAATTAAATGCGCTCTTTTATCGTGTTGACACCAACATCCTTAAAGGCTTTGGCTATTTTCTCAACAGCTTCGTCAATCTGATCGAAAGTGTGCGTTGCCATTAAAGAGAAACGCAGTAGTGAGGAGTCTGACGGAACCGCCGGCGATACTACCGGGTTAACAAATATACCATCGCGTTGCAGCTGGTTAGTTACCAGGAACGTCTTATCGTTATCGCGGATGTATATAGGCAGGATAGGGCTTTCTGAAGCGCCGATATCAAAACCCTCCTCAGTTAACAAACGTTTAGCGTAGTTAGTGTTATCCCAAAGTTTGGTTATACGCTCAGGCTCTGATTCGATGATGTCTAAAGCAGCTATAACACTCGCAACTGATCCCGGCGTCATGCTTGCGCTGAACATCAGTGAACGTGCGCGGTGTTTCAGGTAATCAATCGTATCATGGTCAGCAGCGATAAAACCACCTAATGAAGCCAATGATTTACTGAAAGTGCTCATGATCAGATCAACCTCGTCGGTTAAACCAAAGTGTGATGCTGTACCCGAACCATTTTCGCCAATTACACCTAAACTGTGCGCGTCGTCAACCATAATGTTGGCACCATACTCATCAGCAAGCCTTACAATTTCAGGTAACTTAACAATGTCACCTTCCATGCTGAAAATACCGTCAACAACAATAACCTTAACGGCTTCTTCCGGCAGTAAGCTTAGCTTACGCTGCAGGTCGCCCATGTCATTGTGGGCGTATTTAATAACTTTTGAAAATGATAAACGGCTTCCGTCAATTAACGAAGCGTGATCGTACTCGTCTAATATTAAATAATCGTTACGGCCTGTAATGCACGACAAAACGCCCAGGTTTACCTGGAAACCGGTGCTGAATAAAACAGCGGCTTCTTTACCTACGTAGTTGGCCAGCCTGTTTTCAAGCTCAATGTGAATGTCAAGTGTACCGTTCAAAAATCGCGATCCGGCACAACCAGTACCATATTTATCGATAGCTATTTTAGAGGCTTCTTTAATTTTAGGATGGTTGGTTAAACCCAAATAGGAGTTTGACCCAAACATGAGTACACGTTGATTATTAATAATAACTTCAGTATCCTGCCCCGACTCGATGGGTCTGAAAAAAGGATACAGACCCTTCTCCCTGATCATATTAGCATCCTGGAACTGAGCAATTTTTTGATGTAGTTTTTTACCCATGCATTAAGCCTGCTTAAATTTTTTGTAAAAATAATATGAATAAGCCATATCCCGATAACTTTCAGGTGTAATTTTTTTTATACAGCCCATTCTATAGATGTTTTAAAATCTAAAAGGCAAAGTAATTAAATTTTTTATTTAATCAGTGTCAAAATTTTTCAAATTGTTAACGCCAACATATAGCTAAAAATTGTGGGATATGGGGTACGTGTAATCGAACCTTTACGTAAAAAATTTGTTATTGTCAACAAAATCGTCATTTAAATAACATATTCGTAACGCCTTGCTTTATAATTGATAATAATATAGAATTTTTGCCACCACATTAACACATCACACCGCCGTTCCATTTATTTATGAAGAGAATATTTATTGTTTTATTAAATATCATCGCCGTAAGCGGAGTGTTTGCCCAAACACAACAACGGCCCGATAGCATTTCGGGTAAGGTAAGCTTACAACAATGTATTAATTACGCTTTACGTAATCAGCCACTGGCTCGCCAGGCTGTATTGGACGAAGATATCAATGAGCGCGACATTCGCATCGGGCTTGCCGGTTGGCTTCCACAAGCTACGGGTACCGGGCAATTACAGCATTATTACGAGGGAGGGCCTAACGCCAACTCCGCTAACGTACCGGGCAGCGTTCTGCAAAACCAAAACATCAGCAACCTGTCTATATTAGGTGTTCAGGTAAGCCAGGTACTATATAATAATGATGTATTCCTGGCGTCACGGGCTGCAAGGTACTCACGTCAGTATTATAAACAGAATACCGAAAGCACGCGTATCAACCTGATATCAGATGTAAGCAAAGCTTATTACGATGTGCTTTTATCGCAACGCCAGCTTAAAATTACTAATGAAGACATTTTGCGCCTGCAACGGAGCCTTAAGGATGCGCGCAGCCGTTATGAGGCCGGCGTGTCTGACAAGATTGATTACAAACAAGCTACCATCGCGCTTAATAACTCTACTTCGACACGTAAACAGCTTAGCGAGAGCATTAAAAGCCGTGAGGCTTACCTGAAACAACTGATGGGTGTAAATACCAATACGCCATTAAGCTTACAATTTGATTCGACCCGTTTTGAGGCCGAGGCCGCGATTGATACCAACCAAACGCTGGATGTAACCAAACGGGTGGAGTACCGTATGTTGCAGAGCCAAAAAACGCTGCAAAACTTAAACGTGAGTTATTATAAGTGGGGCTTTTTGCCGTCGCTGTCTGCAATTGGTACTTATAACCTGATATACGCCAGTAGCAGTATATCAAAACTGTATAACAATAGCTTCCCTAACGGCTACGTTGGCTTATCTTTAAGTGTGCCGTTGTTCCAGGGCACCCGCAGGTTGCAAAATTTACGTAAAGCCCGATTACAGGAAGAGCGTGTAGATTTGGATTTGATTAATACGCAAAACAGCATAAACACAGAGTATGTACAGGCCTTAGCGAATTACAAGAGTAACTACACCGCCTGGCAACTGGTTAAAGAGAACGTTGATTTGGCACGGGATGTATATAATGTGGTAAGCCTGCAATATCGTGAGGGTATTAAAACTTATCTCGATGTAATCGTGTCGCAAACTGATTTACGTACGGCTCAGCTTAATTACTATAACGCCTTGTTCCAGGTGCTATCGAGCAAAATAGAACTTGAACGATCATTAGGAAAAATATCTGCACAACAAAACTAAACCCTGAATATGAAACACACCAGTATATATACGTTGGCCGTAGCCGCTACATTAACATGGTCGGCTTGTGGTAACAAACAACAACAGGCAGGCCCGCCACCGGCAACGCCAATAAGCGTTGTTGAAGCCAAAAAAACTCCGGCCGCTTACTATGACAATTATCAGGGTATTGTTGTTGCCCTTAACACCGTTGAGCTACGCAGCCAGGTTTCAGGCTTTATCACCGGCATCTTTTTTAAAGAGGGTGACGTAGTACAAAAAGGGCAGGCACTATATGAGATAGACCGCCGTAAATACCTTGCGGCTTACCAACAGGCGCAAGCAAATGTACTTAGCGCAAAAGCCAATCTATCAAAAGCGCAAAAAGATATCGACCGTTACAATATGCTGCTTAAAAATGATGCCGTTGCCCGCCAAACAGTAGATCAGGCAACCGCTTCTTACGAAACTGCTAAAAGCCAGGTAGCTGTGGCCAATGCCGCGTTAGAGTCGGCGCGTACCGATCTTTCCTATGCTACCATAACTGCGCCATTTACCGGGCGTATTGGTATATCGCAGGTAAGGCTTGGCGCGCAGGTTACGCCGGGTACAACTTTGCTTAACACTATTTCGGCTGAAAACCCTGTAGGTATTGACGTGGTGATTAACGAGCAGCAAATAGACCGTTTTTACAAGCTGATGAAAAGCAGCTCTGATACAACCTTTAGGCTCCAGTTACCGAATGGGCAAATGTATGGCAGTACCGGTAAAATACTGGCGGTTGACCGTGGTGTGAATAACCAAACCGGTAGCACAACCGTACGAGTTCAATTTCCTAATCCTAACAAGGAGTTAAAAGATGGAATGAGCGGCGTACTACAGGTTTTGAATGACGATTCGGGCAACCGCATACAAATACCTTACAAAGCGGTTGTTGAGCAGATGGGTGAGTTTTTTGTTTTCACCGCGCAGGATAGCATTGCTTTACAACACAAAGTGAACCTTGGCCCTCGTGTTAAGGATGATGTTATTGTACTGAATGGTATTAACGAAGGCGATAAGGTAATTACTGAGGGTATACAACGCCTGCGCGATAGCAGCAAGGTTACTACGGCCGCACCGGCACAACCCGGCGCACAAGCTAAACCGGCTGCCAAATAATCATACAAAGCGTATATCAACCTAATGAAAAAAAGACGATGTGGGTTTTAACCCCATCAACGAAACTTTAAAAAAAAGAATGATAGCAGAAACCTTTATACGACGACCGGTAACGGCCATTGTAATATCATTAGTAATACTGGTGGTAGGCTCGCTGGCGATAGCCAATTTGCCTATTGCGCAGTACCCCGAAATTACGCCGCCTACCGTGCAGGTTACCGGTAACTATACGGGCGCCGACGCACTCACGGTGGAGCAAACCGTTGCTACTCCGGTTGAGGTGCAGGTGAACGGTACACCGGGCATGACCTATCTGCAAAGTAACAGCACCAGTAACGGCCAAATGAGCATGACGGTTAACTTTGAAGTAGGTACCGACATTAATATAGCAGCGCTCGATGTACAGAACCGCGTGGGTATAGCCCTGCCAACCTTACCTCAGGAAGTGCAGCGTTTAGGCCTGGTGGTACGTAAACGTAACCCGAGTATCCTGATGCTGGTAGCACTGTTTTCGCCAAAGGCTACGCACGATGTAACCTTTACCGATAACTACGCCAACGTATTTATTAAAGATGCGTTATTGCGTACCAAAGGCGTGGGTGACGTGTTTACACGTGCCGATGATTTTAGTATGCGTATATGGCTTAAGCCTGATAAGCTTGCAGCCCTGGGCATGACAGCCGCTGATGTTACCGCTGCCTTACAGGAGCAAAACGCGCAGGTAGCTGCAGGTACCGTAGGAGCCACTCCGCAAATGAAGGGACAAACATTTGAGTACACCGTACTGGTAAAAGGCCGTTTAGTTAAACCGGAGGAGTTTGAAAACATCGTTGTAAAAACACAACCCGAAACGGGCGCCGTAGTGCATTTAAAAGATGTAGCACGTATACAACTGGGTAAGTTTAACTATGCCGGTAATTCGTTTGTTGATAATAAGCGTGCATCATATCTGCTGATTTACCAGGCGCCGGGCAGTAACGCTATTGAAACAGCGGATAATGTTACCGCTACAATGGAGCAGTTGAAAAAAACTTTCCCTAATGATATTGACTACGTGATCCCGTTTGAATCGGTTACCGTGGTAAAGGTATCGCTTGACGAGGTAATTGAAACGTTGGTTATTGCGCTTGCGCTGGTAATTATAGTGGTATTCCTTTTCCTGCAAAGCTGGCGAACAACGCTTATACCGGTGTTGGCTATCCCGGTATCCATCGTGGGTACATTTATCTTTTTCATACCGTTAGGTTTTACTATCAACACACTTACCTTGTTTGGCTTCGTGCTGGCTATTGGTATTGTGGTGGATGACGCCATTGTGGTAGTCGAGGCCGTGCAGCATTATATGGACGAGGAAGGCATGTCGCCGAAGGACGCAACTGTGCACGCCATGCGAGATATATCGGCCCCGGTAATCGCGATAGCGCTTATCCTGGCGGCGGTGTTCGTGCCGGTAGGCTTTATACCGGGTATAGTTGGGCGACTGTATCAGCAGTTTGCAATTACCATCGCTATATCGGTACTGATCTCAGCTTTCGTAGCCTTATCCCTTACGCCCGCGTTATGTACTTTAATCCTTCGTCCGCATAAAATTGACGAGAAGTCGGGCGGTTTAGATAAATTTTTCTACAAGTTCAACTCCTGGTTTGAGCGTGTTACCGGGCGGTATAGAAATGCCGTTGATAAAGGTATCAAGCATTCCAGGTTTGTAATGGTGGTGTTATTGGCTATTATTATAGGTACGGTGTTCCTGTTCCGTAGCAAGCCATCAGGGTTTATTCCGCTGGAAGATGAAGGGCGTATATTTGTAACTTATGATTTGCCGGAAGGCTCAGCTACCGAGCGTACGGTTGACGTTTTAAAAGGCATGATGAAAACGCTTGATAGCGTACCTGCAATTAAGCACTATGCCGCCCTGGGTGGATTGAACGCCATTAACTTTGCAACCAAATCAAACAGTGCCACCATCTTCGTTCAGCTCAAACCCTGGGAAGAGCGCGAGAAAAAGGAAGACCAGTTGGAAGCTTTGGTTGGTATGTTACAGCAAAAGCTGTCTGCAAAGTTTAAAGAAGCAAGTGTGGTTGTAATATCACCACCGGCTATCCCAGGTTTAGGTAATACAGGCGGTTTCTCTTTTATTTTACAAGAGCGCGAAGCTGGTGGAGATATTAAAAACTTCGAGAAAACATTGCAAGCTTTTGTTGGTGCAGTTAACCAGCGGCCTGAAATTGCCCGGGCATTCTCGTTCTTTACCGCACGTACTCCGGCTTACCAGTTAACTATCGACCGTGAAAAAGCCAAAAAACTGGGCGTGCAGATCAGCGATATTAACAACGCGCTACAAACCTACATGGGTAGTACATATATAAACGATTTTACCATATACGGCCGTAACTTCCGCGTTTTGGCGCAGGCTGATACCAACTACCGTACGAGCATTACTAACATAGGCCAGTACTTCGTACGCAATCGCTCCGGCCAGATGGTACCGCTGAGTACGCTAACATCGTATAAGGTGATTGAAAACGCTCCCCTTATATCGCACTACAACCTGTTCCGTTCTGCTGAGATAAACGGTAGTACAAAGCCGGGATACAGTAGTGGCGATGCTATTAAGGCTTTGCAGGAAGTGGCCGCGCAAACCCTGCCGCAGGGTTACGGCTACGAATTCTCCGGCTTAAGCCGTGAGGAGATATTGTCAGGATCGAAAACGGTGTACATATTTATTCTTTCGATAGGTTTCGTATTCCTGTTTTTGGCGGCATTGTACGAAAGTTGGTCGGTACCGTTCTCGGTACTGCTTGCCGTACCACTCGGCGCTTTCGGTGCGATATTGTTCCTTTGTTTTAAGCCTGATCTGACCAACAATGTGTATGCGCAGATAGGTTTGATCACCCTAATTGGTTTGGCTGCAAAAAATGCTATCCTTATTGTGGAGTTTGCCAAGGAGCGTGTAGACAGGGGCATGGAACTTGAAAAAGCAACACTTGAAGCGGTGAGGCTGCGTTTACGCCCGATTGTGATGACATCGCTGGCGTTTATATTAGGTATATTGCCATTACTCTTCGCCTCGGGTGCAGGTGCTGTATCACGTAAAACCATTGGTTATACGGTATTTGGCGGTATGCTTTCGGCAACGGCTTTAGCAATATTTATAGTACCGGTATTGTTCTACGTAATTACCAAGATGGCTTACGGTAAAAAGAAACTTGCCGAGCTGGAGGCCAATTACAAACCCGATCCAGATCACGGTGAGGTTTAATTATCGTATTAGAAAGCCGGGTTGTAAGCCCGGCTTTTTTGTATCGTAAGCTTTTATTAATACATGAATAATATCATATAATAAGATGCAGAAGGTGTATTTTCATGAAAATTATATGAAATTGTCAGGTTAAACATACATGTTGTATAATAATTAATACTTTATAACAAATGTTTATAACGTTGATTTCGGGCCGTTACCGGCGTCGTAAAAAATTGCATATATAAATGCGATATGTTTTATTATCAGTATAGTTACAATTGTAAAAGCAGCGTCATGTAAGTAGTTAATCTATTAGTTTGGCATATTTGGCAACAAAATTGGATGAGTTGTGTTGTGAAATCTAAAATTTATTTACAAAACATCACAACAATGAAAAAGTCAACAAAACTGATAGCTGCTGCGATTACTGCCGTAGCATTATTTTTAGGATCATCAGACGTTAAAGCTCAAACTAACGAAAAAAGCGCTTGGCGTTTAGGCTTCGGTATTGAAGGTGGTATTCCAACAGGCGATGTAAAAGATGGAAGCAACTTTCAATTAGGTGGTACAGCAAGATTACAGTATGGTGTATCAGATAATTTAGCGCTTACTTTAACATCAGGTTACTATAACTTTTTTGCTAAAAAGGAAATTTCCGATTTGGGCGGATCAGATTTGGGTATTGTACCGGTTAAAGTAGGTATCAAATCATTCTTTACCGATAATCTTTATTTCGGAGCAGAAGCTGGTGCTGGTTTTGAAACACGCGACAATGGAAATACCAAATTGATTCTATCTCCAGCATTAGGTTGGGCTGATAAACATTGGGATTTCGGTGTGAAGTATGAGAACTTCTCAGGTCAAAGCAATAACTATGGTGCAGTAGGTCTGCGCGTAGCTTACGGCTTCGGTTTGTAATCCGTACACTACTATTAGAACAAAAAAAACCGCTCAAATGAGCGGTTTTTTTTGTTCTATGATTGCAAGGTTTATTGCAGTTTGCCAAGCGCTTCTTTAATACGGCGCATCGCTTCAATCAGTTTATCCTCAGCTGCTGCGTACGACATGCGGATTGATTTTTTATCACCAAAAGAATCACCACCTACAGTTGATACGTGTGCTTCCTCTAAAATATATATGCTAAGTTCATCGGCGTCATTAATAGTTTTACCGTTAAAGCTTTTACCGAAAAATGATGTTACATCGGGGAAGAAATAGAATGCGCCTTCAGGTAAATTTACTTTAACACCATCAATTTCTTTAAGCAAATTGTAAACAATATCACGGCGTTTTTGGAACTCATCGCGCATTTGGTGTACACTCTCCAAACCACCTTCGTAAGCGGCGGTGCCTGCACGCTGGGTAATTGAACAGGTACCTGAAGTAATTTGTCCTTGTATTTTATCGCATGCGGCAGCCAATTCTTTATTCGATGCTGTGTAGCCAATACGCCAGCCAGTCATCGCGTAAGATTTTGAGAAACCGTTAATAATTACCACGCGGTCTTTAATGCTATCAAATTGCGCGATAGACTCATGTCCACCAACAAAGTTAATGTGCTCATAAATCTCGTCTGATAAAATATAAACGTGCGGGTGTTTCTCAAATACTTTAACTAATGAGGCTAATTCTTCTTTGCTGTATACGCTACCGGTAGGGTTGCATGGCGACGAGAACATGAAAAGCTTACTGTTTGGCGTAATAACGGCTTCTAACTGCTCGGCGGTAATTTTAAAGTTGTTTTCGGCAGATGATTCAATAAATACGCTTTTACCTTCGGCCAGTTTTACCACCTCTGAGTAAGATACCCAGTAAGGAGTAGGGATAATCACCTCTTCGCCGGGGTTAACCAGGCACAGTACCGCATTAGCTATAGCCTGCTTTGCGCCGGTTGATACTACGATCTGGCTCATGTCATAATCCAAACCATTCTCGTTCTTTAATTTGGCGGCAATGGCTTTGCGCAGGTCAGGATAGCCTGATACGGGCGTATAATAAGTAAAATTGTCGTCCATCGCCTTCTTGGCGGCGTCCTTTATATATTCAGGTGTATGAAAGTCAGGCTCGCCAAAGCTCAGGTTGATCACATCAACACCTTTGGCAGCTAATTCACGGCCCAGTTTGGCCATTTTAATGGTTGCTGATTCTGACAGGTTCTGTATCCTGTTACTTAATGTCGTCATATTGTTTGTGTTAACGCGGCAAATATAGAAAATAAGTTTACTGCTGATTACGCTTGTTATTCATTAAATTTGCATGCTAACAGAATTTATTTTGGGCGAGCAAAAAAGGATAATCCTGATTTCATTAATAACCGGCGTAGTGCTGATGCTGGCCAAGTTCAGTGCTTATTTTATCACCTCATCAAATTTTATATTAACAGATGCCGCCGAAAGTATAGTAAACGTGGTGGCCAGCTCGTTTGCTTTCTTCAGTATCTATCTTTCGGCTTTACCGCGTGATGAAAATCATCCTTATGGCCACGGTAAGGTAGAATATTTCTCGGTGTTCCTTGAGGGTGGATTGATTGTTATTGCCGGTGGAATTATCGCCGTTAAATCTGTTTACGGTTTATTGAACCCTGAGCCCGTTCGTGATCTGCTGATTGGCACTATTATCATAGCGGTTACCGGTTTAATTAACGGTGGTTTAGGGTATTATCTGATTAATAAAGGCAAAGCATTGTGTTCCATAACGCTTGAGGCCGATGGTAAGCATTTGCTTACCGATACGGTTACCAGTGGAGCCCTGGTAATTGGTTTGCTTATCATTTACTTTACCGGTATTTTATGGTTAGATAGCGCACTCTCCGCCATTGCGGCATTGTATATTATTTTTTCGGGCTACAAGCTGGTTCGCCGGTCGGTAGCAGGGCTAATGGACGAGACCGATTTTGGTGTGGTTACCAACATACTTGAGGTTTTGAATGAGAAGCGTAAAGAAGAGTGGATAGACATTCATAACCTGCGCGCGCAAAAGTATGGCAGCGAGCTGCACATTGATTGCCATTTAACCTTACCCAACTACTTTGATTTAAACAAGGTGCACGAGGAAGTATCGTTGGTTGATAAAATGATCAACAAAGAAGCCGGCGTAAAAACAGAACTCTTCATCCATTCAGATCCATGCCTGCCCGAGTGTTGCCACTATTGCAGCATGCCCAATTGCCCTATACGATCAGAAGCTAAGCGTATTGATATAGAATGGACCCTGGACAAGGTAATGCGAAATAAAAAACATTTTGAATGACATACATTAACGTACGAGTTTACGGTTTGCTGATTAATGATGCTAACCAGGTTTTGTTAAGCGATGAGCGTGAGTACGGTATGGAATTCATTAAATTCCCAGGTGGTGGGTTGGAGTATGGCGAAGGTTTGATCGACGGCCTGAAGCGGGAGTTTATGGAAGAATGCGCAATGGAAATCGATGTGATCAGTCATTTTTACACGACGGATTTCTTTGTTAAGTCGGCATTCAACGATAGCCAGATCATGAGTGTTTATTATTTGGTTAAAAACAGCGCACCTATGAATCTTGTGATAAAAACCCGGGCATTTGATTTTGATGGCGATGGTAAGGCGGATATTCTGCAATCGTTCCGATGGGCGGATATCAGTCAACTTAAAGCGGAGGATGTGACTTTCCCGACGGATAAAAAAGTAGTTGAGCTTTTACGTGAGCAATACGCCGGACAGTAACCAGCGGCATCATTACACATTTTACCGCTAAATTGCATATACAAACCTTTGCACTGGTATATTTACCGCGGATTTAACATTCGACCTGTAATATCAACATATGGAACTAAGTACATTACTACCTAAAATTGTTGCCGATAATAAACTGCACGCTAAATGGCTGAACACGCTGTCGCTGATGGAAAACACCGGCGCACGTAAAATATCGGCAAGCGAGGATCCGGTTACCGTAACATATATCATACTAAAACACGCTGCTGAAGAACACCGCCACGCTTTTTATCTGAAAAAGCAGATTGAAAAGACAGGAGAGGGGCAATGCCCAACGTATGCAGACGAGTACCTGGTAGCGCCGTTGAGCAGTAAATATTATTTGAATTTGTTGGATGTGGAAGTAAGCCGCTTTCTTAAAAAGCATTTAAACCTCTCGGGTGCTGAATTACGTTTTGCCGCCTACCTGTTGGTTACATATGCTATCGAAGTACGTGCTGACGAACTTTACCCGATATACCAGCAGGCGCTTGACAATGCAGGCAGCAAGGTTAACGTAAAATCAATTATACTGGAAGAAGAAGGACACCTGGAAGAAATGATTAATCAACTGCATCAGTTTTCGCCGGATTGGCAAACTTACGCTGACAAGGCTGTCGAAATTGAAAGCCGACTGTTTGCCGGATGGGTAAACGCGCTCTCCGCAGAAATAGCCGCTTAATTAGGATATTTTAATATAAAGCCTTTATAGCTTCATGTATTCAGCAAATACCTGTTGCATAAAGGCTTTTCCATATCTTAATAAATCGTCGGTTTGTTTTTTTGATTTATTAGGATCACCTACATAGATGATGCGTTGCCCCGCATGGTCATAAGATACCACCTGCCCCGGTACCATAAAGCCGAAGCCATTATCCCAATCAAAAAATGCGAAATCCTTGCTGTATGGGTTTAACAGGTTTTTTGACCATTTAAATTGTGTATTCGGGATATTAAGCTGAGCCAGCAGGGTAGCGGCAATATCCGTTTGGCCGCCAAGTTTGTGTATGCGTGTACCCTGATATTCCGGCTTGATAGCATCGCCAAAAAACAATAAGGGAATGTGATATTTCTGTGGTTCAAAAGGGTCGGCGGTATTGAGGGGCAGCCGGTGGCCATGATCGGCCACCAAAATAAATAGCGTATTTTTATACCAACTTTCTTTTTTAGCAAGGTCAAAATATTCTTTAAGGCTTGCATCCGTATAATAAGCCGTGCTCCTGAATTTATTGCTCAGATCATCCCCCGGAAAATGTGCAGGTACCGGTAAATCAAAAGGTTCGTGATTACTTAACGTTTGCAAATAACTGAAAAACGGCTGTTCAACCTTATTTAAATATTTTACATGCCTTTTAACCACTACATCATCATGCGCACCCCATTTGGAGTTCATATCCCTGGCGTCGAAGTTCTTTTTGTCGATCACCTCATCAGTTTTGTGGCTAAGCATGTAAGCTTTAAAGTTCATGAATTCACTTTCGCCACCGTACATGTATGAGGTTGTGTAATGTTGGGCATTAAACACATTAGTTAATGACGGAAGCTTTTCCTGTTTTACGTTATCCACAATCACGGTACGGATAGCTTGCGACGGAAAAGCGCTTAGTATGCCGATAATACCCTTGTCGGTTCTATCACTGGTGGAGTAAATACTATCAAACAGAACGCCATGCTTAATAAAATCTTCAAAATTAGGTGCGTCGCCCTTTTCACCACCTAACGACTCGATCAGATCCGCGGTGAAGCCCTCGATCTGAATCATAACTACGTTGGGCTTAGTGGTATTCAGGATGCTTATAGTCGTATCTTTTTTAACAGCATACATGCTGTCAACTAAACTCTCGGCATTTTGTGCCGACATATATATGTAGGGGTTATACGGAGTCTTGAAGTTTTCAACCGTGTTATGCAGCAGGTTCCATTCTGTATTAAGCGCGCATTGATTGAGTATTTGCTTATCGCTAAAATAAGCCATACTCTGGTTCATGGGTGATAATTGTAACCCGCCACGAATAATCAATATGTTTAAGCCAGCCAACAACAAAATGGCGAATGGTTTAACATACCATTTAAGTTCGGGCTTTTTAAAGTTATAATCGATAATATAGTTAGAGAGCAAAATACCGGCGGCCATTAAAAAGACACCGATTGCCAGGCTCAAACCAATAGGTGAGGAGCCGGTAGAAGCGATCGCTTCTGATGGAGAGTGGTAGAGCGTATCAAATACCCTGAAATTGATTTTTGAGCCCCACTCCCTGAATATATTGAGATTGAGTATAGTAACGAATGAAATAATGAAGATACAGAAGTATACGTATACCCGTAACCAGATACCTTTAATATTGAGTTTGGGAAAGAACCAGCCTATAAAAAATACCAGCAAGGGCAAGGCAGCAATATAACCTGCAGCGGACGCATCGATACGTATGCCGTAAAAGAAGGTTTGGAATATTTCGCCTAATGAAGCCTTTTGGAGTTTATTGATAAAATAAAGCTCGAACGTAGCCCGGGTAATCACCGAGAATACAAGCCAGAATAAAATAAACCGAATAAAACTAATTAGGCTCCTTAACATGAGGCGACAAAAATAATTATTTGCCTGAATGTTAAGAAGCCTTTAATTAAATGTTATACAACAATGACGGGGCGGAAATTAGTTTCCGCCGCCGCCTAATGATTTCAAATCGGTAAGGGTGATCTTTTCAAAATCCTTTGGAATACCAAAAAAGCCCGCGGCTACCTTTTGGTCGGTTACGCTTTTTAAAGTTACGTTAACAGCCTGGCCTTGTTGCAACGCGGTAAATTGTACCGGTACTCCACCAATTTCCTTAAACGTATGGCTGAATGATGTAGCCGGGATTTTAATATCATTGGTTACCCAAGCTTCGTAGCTGCTGCCGCTTTTTGAATCTTTAACCATTACTTTTTTGCAATTAAAGCCGCTGATAACTTTAGTTTCGGTACCCGGAGTAAAGGTGAATTTCGGCTCCTGAGCTTTGCCTTCCTCAATTTCGGCAGGGGTAGCAATAGCTGCTTTTTTAATGCTGGCTACAGGTACATCAACTAATACGGCCAGGTAATCACCGTTTTTTGCAGTGATGATCTTTATATCAGCCGGGCCTTGCTGCATTGAGGTAAGGCTGCTGTCGCCTTTAAAGTAACTCTTGGTATCAACTGCACCTCCTGGTGTTTGGATAGTATAGGTAGCAAAACCTTCGGTGTAGTTTTTTTGAGCGCTGGCGCCTAAGGCAGACGCTGACAAAGCAAGAAACAGCGCTGATCTTAAAAATTTAATGTTCATTGGGTCGTTTTTAGTTAGTACAAGTTATGGTTAAATTACCAATTATGCAATCAAGTTACTTATTTATTGTTTAGACGGCATCTGCAATGCTTTGTTACTGCCGTTTATCATATATTTTATATCATTATTGTTCAACAGGTTATTGACTGAATCCTGATCCGCAAATCTGTCAGGCCTCAAAATCCACATTGCCTTGTTCGCTGTAAGGCTGTTGACGTCTATTAGTCGGATTTTATTAGTTATGTAGATGAAGTTGTAAGTATCGACGTCAATATTTGGCTGATAATTATCAAGCAACAATATACGGTACCCTAATACATCCAATGATCTTTTGTTAGGAGTAATATGGTTTGTACTATGGCTCTCGTTCGGCGATTTTAAGTTGAGCGACTCAACCCCGCAACTATCAAGGTATGGCTTGATAGAGTATTGAAAGGCCTTGCTGTTTTGCTCCAGATCGGTTATCAACGTAACTCTTTTGCCGCTCCGGGCAGCTATAGCGGTATTACTTCGCAGACTAAAAAATACAAGTTCGCTGCTTTTATGTAACCGTGTTGATTGCCAAATGAAAGTTGCAGCGAAGATTGTAACTATACTAACGGATACAATAAGCGTAACCCTATTAAATTTATACAGGCAGTACACCAGGCACGTTGCAACCATTACCGCAAGTGCGAACTGTACGGGAGTAAGCCAAATTTTATCGATCACCGAAAAAGGGGCGTGCTCGATGGTTGAAAGCGTTCTATTTATCCATATGATCATCTTTTCCAGTATAAACCCGAGATACTTGGTTACCAGCCAGGTTTGGGGCATTAGCAGATAAAGAATCCCTGCATACATGATAACCGCTGAAGGTATTAGTATAATTAAATTACTTATCAAAAAGTATAGCGGCACCTGGTGAAAGTACCATACACTAAGTGGCAGGGTTACCAGTTGCGCGGCGATGGAAGCGGAGGAAACCAGCCAGAGCTTATCTGCAAGCTTATTTTTAAAACTAAACTTTTGATAGATCAGCGGTTGAATTACAATGAGTCCGGCTACGGCGATGTATGAAAGTTGGAAGCCTACATCGGTTATAAGCAATGGATCGACCAGCAGGCTGATGAAAGCGGATAACGCCAGGATGTTTAACTGATTAATACGGCGTGCAAAGCAGCGGCCAATCAATATGAAAGACAGCATCATGCCCGCGCGGCATACCGGTGGTGAGAAACCAGTTAGTAATGCATAACCCCATATACAAGCAATAATCACAAGCGTGGTGATAATGCGGCTTCTTGTGCCCGAGTTAAAGCGTGCAAATACTAAGGCCAATACTAAATAGATCAGGCCAACATGTGCCCCTGAAACTGATAGCACATGGATGGTCCCTGTTCTGGAATACGTTTGTAAAACATCGTTACTCAACTCCGCATTATAACCCAATATTAACGTAGAGGCAATTGCTGCTGCCTGTTTGTCGTGAATGTTAGCGTTGAACTTATCAACCAGGCGTTTGCGGAGACCTTGCGCATAGGCAACCAGTGTATTACCCGTGTTTTTACGTGCAACAATATAACCACCGGGGCTAAGATAAAACTGGTGATAAATGTTTTTATGCGACATATACTGGCGGTAATTAAATTCCGCAGGATTGAGCGGTGGCGATATATCTTTATAGTTGGCCGGAACTATCAGCACATCGCCATAGTTAACCGCCTGCCGGCTTTTGTCGCTTAGCATTATAGATAGGTTTCCGCTTACTACCTTTGATTGGCCTTTATTTGTAACCGCTTGATATACTACGGCTGTAAACCGAATGTTTGCATTTTTATGGATCGGCTCAGTAATAACCCTCACCACAAGTGCGGTGGCGTTTATTTTTGAAAAGTGGTCAGCCCGGTTGATTGCAATGGAGTGACCGGTAAGCATTATTCCAGCGGTAAATAAAAAAACAGCGGCGAGTGCGCTACCTAACCAGGCGTGTTTGTATACCCGTAATCTCCTGTAAAAAATATTCAGTGAAATGAATAGTGAAACGCAGGTGAAACATAACCAGGCTGGCCATATATGTTCGTGAATAACAGGTAGCTTGATCGCAAATAATATTCCGGCGGCAAATGGGGCAAGCAATAATACAAATGGATAGGCATCCTTGTGGCTTGCTTTCATGTAATGGTCAGGATGTGAAGGTTAAGCTTTAGGCGGATTAAGATATTTACAATTGATCGCGTACCTCTAACAAAAACTTTTTCAGGTTTTCCAGCGCGTTAAGCACACGCTGCTGATCTTTACTTTCGCCCATATTATTGCGCATGTGTTCTTTAGCGCCGTTAATGGTATAACCCTTATCGCGTATCAAATGGAAAATAACCTTGAGGTTCTCAATATCCTCGTTGGTAAAATAGCGGTTACCTTTTTTATTCTTTTTGGGTTGCAGTATGTCAAACTCTTTCTCGTAAAAACGCAATAACGATTGATTGACATCGAACATGGCCGATACTTCGCCCATAGTGTAATACATCTTGTTTATCTCGCGTTCTTTGTAAGGCATACTCTGGTACATTAACACCTCAAATATAATACGTTTGGTGTGTATATAAATATTTAATGCAGCTACAATGGCCGTTTAGCTGAACATTACACGTTAAGCGTTGTTAAATTATTGTATTAGAGTTATTATTTAATTGAAGATGCGGAAAGGATTGTAATATGAGTTCAAAATCATCAGGACCGGTTAAAGATGAAAAAAGCTTGTTTGGAAAGGTTAAAGAAGCGGTTACCGATATATTAGGCGGTCCGCAAGGTAATTTGGTAACGGATGATAAATTTGGCGATAAAGCCACAACGCGAAAGAAACGGGCTGCTACTAAAAGTTCGCACGCTAAAACAGTTAAAAAGCGTAGAACAACTAAACTTACGCCTCAGGCAAAAACCGTTGAGGGTCGAGCCCAAAAGCAGGTGATAGCGGCTAAAGCTATCGCCGTAAATCACAATAATATTGAGCCTGTGAAGGCGCGCAAAAGGAATAAGTAATATTCATGGTATTGTGAAAATATGTTAAAACCTTAAAATAGGTCATCTCTTTAAACTTCGGTTTTCTATATTAGCTTTTGATTAAACTCCGAAAGTTGATGATAGCGAGGCGATTTTTATTTTTACTGTATCTAACGATTTTTTCTTCAAGCGTTTTTGCCCAGCGCGATAGCGTACCCCTTAAGGATTTGGCCGAAAAGTACGGCAAGGTATCAGAGGCCTACCCAATAGAAAAGGTTTACCTGCATTTCGATAAGCCCTATTATGCCGTGGGCGATACCATTTGGTTTAAAGGGTATCTCACCTACACGCTCAACATGCCATCGCCATATAGCAAAATCATCTATGTGGATATATTTAATGGTAAGGATGCGTTGGTAGAATCGCTCACCTTGCCTGTTAAAGATGGTACCGCATCAGGTATGTTAGCGCTGAACAAAGAACGCTTTGGGCAGGATAATTATCACATAAAGGCATACACCAAATGGATGGCCAACTTTGATAGCGAATACTTTTTCAGTAAAACCATTCCTGTTGGCAATGCTATAAAACCTGTTGTGGCGATAACCAATCTTAAAAGAAGTGTAAACAACCAAGTGCCTGAAATTGCGGCTAACGTAAACTTCAGCGACCAGAACGGTACCGCTTTTGGCGATAAAAAGGTAAGTTGGACGGTTACCTCAGGCGATAACGAACTGGCTAAGGGCAAGGGCACAATTGAAAAGAACGGGCAGCTAAACGTTATCTTCCCCAATAGTAAAAATACCGATTTAAGCACCGCCTATTTGAATGTTACATATGAGGGTGCTGATCGTCAGGATCAAACAACCGCCATTCCATTAAGTACAGTTGCCGGCCCGGTTGATGTGCAGTTTTTTCCGGAAGGTGGTAACTTGCTTGCAGGTGTTGCTACAAAAATCGCCATAAAAGCAGTACAGCCTAACGGTCTCGGAATAGGTTTCAAAGCCAACATAACAGATGAAACGGGCACGTCAATAGCGGTTTGCGAAGCTAAACATGCCGGTATGGGTGTATTTGATTTAACACCGCAACCAGGCAAAAGCTATAAGGCTGATGTTACATTGGCTGATGGATCGCGCCAAAGTTATGACCTGCCCAGGCCACAAACCAGCGGCGTAAATCTGAACGTTAATCCTGTAGATACAGGGAAAATGCTTGTGGTTATTTCCGCCGATTCAACTTACCTGAAGAAAAATCAGAATAAAGTTTTTTACATTATCGGCAAGGCCGGAAACGTAGTGTGCTACGCCGCGCAAACAACGCTGACCAAAACCTCATACTCGGCATTTATACCTACATCAAAATTCCCGACGGGAGTGGTGCAATTAACTCTGATGACATCGTATGGGCAGCCGCTTAGCGAACGATTGGTTTTTGTAAAACATGCTAGCGATTTGCTGACGCTTAATGTTGCGGGTGATAAGCCATCGTATAATAACCGTGCGAAGGTTAGGCTAAATGTGTCTGCTAAAAATAATGTGTCGCCGGCTGTTGGTGATCTATCATTAGCGGTAATTGATGAAGGCAAGGTGAAAACAAATGAAACTACCGAGACTACGATATTGAGCAGTTTACTACTTACATCAGATATTAAAGGCTATGTTGAAGAGCCTAACTACTATTTTTTACCGGCTAATAAAAATGCCGTTGCACATTTAGATATCTTGATGCTCACGCAAGGGTATCGCCGGTTTACTTATCGAGAGGTAATCGGCAATAAGCTCCCACAGGTGTTCTTCTTGCCGGAGCAGGGTATTGATATAACGGGCACACTCCGCAATAATACCGGTATGCCGGTTAAGGGCGGAACCATAACCCTGCAAATACCAAGTAAATTTTATACCACACGTACAGTTACCGACGGCGAGGGTAAATTCAAATTCTCTAACCTGATCTTTACAGATTCATCGCAAGTAGTTGTAAGTGCTAAAAATAATTACAACTCAAAAAACCTGATGGTAATGGTTGACCCGATAACCTTTCCAAACTCGGGCAAAGCCATATCACATGCTGATGATGTATTGAATATTGACACCGTGATGAATGCCTATTTGCAAAACAGTAAGAAGTTCATCAACAACTCTACTACACTGCAAGAGGTTGTCATCAAGGCCAAAGCTAAGCCGAAGTTGACTGATCACACCCAGTTTTCTGCCTTATCTGGCCTAAGCTCTATTGATGCCCGGGTGGTTACCGGAGAGCAGTTAAAGGGTTGCCCGGATGTATTAAGCTGCCTGCAAAGCATGGCTCCGGGTGTAACTTACGATGCACAAGCGCAGGCTTTTTATGTAAGCCGCGATTATAACCAGGGCAAGCGTGTGCCTATGGCCATATTTGCACAAGGCAGCCCGGTTGATGTTAATTATTTGAGAGGCCTTAGGGGTTCGGATATTGAATCTATCGAAGTGTTTTTACGTGACGATCTGGGTTTGGTAAACCGTACGTATCAAACCAATGGTGTGCTATCCGTATACACAAAAAAAGCGCCGCAGGGCACAAAAATATCGGTTCAGGAATTACAGGATTTATTGCCACAGCCGAGCGTGGCTAAGCTTTCGCCTAAAGGGTATGACGTAGCCAAAACTTTTTACTCACCAAAATATCTTCCTGGGAACAAAGCCTTTGGTGCCGACCTGCGCAGCACAATTTATTGGAATCCACGTGTGCAAACCGACAAAGCCACCGGCAAAACATTTGTAGAGTTTTACACTGCTGACAGTCCAGGCACCTATAAGGTTATAGTTGAGGGTACTGATAATAACGGCCATTTGGGGCGTGCTATATACCACTTTAAAGTTCAGTAACCCAAAGGTATCAAAGCAAAAAGGCAGTCTATTGAGTTAGACTGCCTTTTGCTTTATGTGAATATTGATTATTAAGCGCCAAATTTATAGCCTACGCCTTTTACGGTAGAGATATAATCTTCACCCAATTTTTCGCGCAGTTTACGTATATGCACGTCAATGGTACGGTTAGTAACAATTACCGAGTCTTCCCAGATGTTTTTAAGGATCACCTCGCGGGTGTAAACCTTACCCGGTTTTGATGCCAGCAGGTACAGCAGCTCAAACTCTTTTTTAGCAAGCACTACCTTTTCGCCGCTTTTGTAAACTAAATAGGCCTCGCGGTCAATAACCAGATCTTCAATCTCGAGTTTATTATCAACCACCTCCTCAGCAGGTGCATTGCGCCTTAAAATAGCGTTAATACGGCTAACCAGGGCGCGTGGCTTAATAGGTTTGGCTATATAATCATCAGCGCCTACGTTAAAGCCGGCAATTTCAGAGTACTCTTCGCTGCGGGCGGTTAAAAACACCATAAAAGTATTTTTAAATTCAGGCATGGTGCGCATAATACGGCAGGCCTCAATGCCATCCATCTTAGGCATCATTATATCAAGTACTATCAGGTCAGGCAGGGTTCTTTTAGCTTCAGTAACAGCCTCCTGGCCGTTATGTGCCAAAAACACCTGGTAACCTTCTTTCTTTAAGTTGTATTCTATCAGCTCTAATATATCCGGTTCGTCATCAACAATAAGAATTTTCTGTTTTGTAGCGTAGCTCATCAGGTTAAATTTTTGCTATAAAAGTATACGCTTAATTATAGTAAATAGTTAAAGTAATATTAATTAATTGTTAAGCGTTACTTTGGTTTAACAATTTATTGAGGCTTGCTAAAAGTTTTCTTTAAAAATTCTTTAAGTTGCGGGCCGGTGATATTTTTGGCTACGATAACGCCCTGTGGATCAATAATAAAATTCGATGGAATAGCGGTTATCTGGTACATGCGCTCAACAGGGCCTTCAAAACCTTTTAAATTTGAAGCGTGCGCCCATGCTAAACCATCAGCTTTTATAGCAGCCTGCCACTTGGCTTTGTCATCATCTAACGATATGCCCAGTATATTCAACCCTTTTGATTTATAAAGATTGTATTGTTTAACTACATTCGGGTTTTCCTGGCGGCAGGGTACACACCATGATGCCCAAAAATCTATCATCAGGTATTTGCCTTTATAGTCGGCCAGGCTGATGCTCTTGCCATCAATACCGGGTATGGTAAAGTCCTGTGCTTTTTGCCCAACTGATACCGGTTTTATGGCGATCATTTGTGTTACAAATCGCTGAATGATGGGGTTATCCTTAAACTTATCCTTAATATCTTCGGCATAGGCTATCAGTTGCTGCTCATACGTGCGCGGATCAACAGAGGTAGCGGCATAAAAACCGGCCAATGAACTTTTATTATCATTAGCGAAGGCCATTGCGGCTTTGTTGTATTCTGCCAGATTTTTCAGGAATTCAGGGCGGTAAATATTCAGTAACGAATCAGACTGTTTACCTAATGCCTGCGATTTCGCTTCGAACTCTTCAGATAGTTTAGTATTACGCTCCGAAAAAACGTTTGTTTTTTGATGAAACTCTTTAAGTTTTTCTGATTCATCCGAACCCTTTATCTCGTATCCGCTTTTAGTAGAACCACTCTTAAAAGTTATTTCTTCGCCATTTTTAGCGATCAGGTCATACTCATTCTCGCCGATTTTTAAGCGATAGAAAGCGGCATACGGTGAAACGCCTTTGAGTTCAAACTTCCCATCCTGTATGGTAGCCGAATCAACCGGGCGTAATTCGGTGCTATCCATTTGCAGCAATTGCACTTGTTTGGCATCTACGGGGTTCTTCAACTCGCCCGTTACAGTGAATGATGACGAATCCTTGCTGTTGCAGGCAAAAATAAAAAGCGAGCCTGCTAAAAGGGTATATTTTGCTAAACGGAATTTCATTTACTTGCTTCTAATTGTTTTATTAATAATTGGTTGGTTTTCTGCGGGTCTATCTTACCCTTTGAGCGTTTCATTACCTCGCCCATAAATAAACCCAAAACACCTTTTTTACCTTTATGGTATTCCTTTACCTTATCCGGAAATTTTGCCAGCGCTTCGCGGATAAATTCATCTACTTCATTACCATCTGCAGTAATCAGCAGGTTAAGCTCCTGCGCCAGTTGCGCGGCGGTTTTGGTAGGTTGATCAAGCAGGGCAGGGAACAGTTTATGGGCGGCAACAGTGTTATTTATTTTGCCTTGCTCTATCAGTTCAATAATTCCGGCCAAATGCCCGGGTGTTACCGCTAATGTGCCAATTGAGTGCCCTTTTTCATTAAGGTATGATTTTACCGGCCCCATCAGCCAGTGTGCCGCGGCTTTATAATTAGTTGTTTTTTGTATCAGTTGTTCAAAAAACAGGGCCACATCATGGTCGGCAGTAAGCACGCCGGCATCATAATCACTCAGGCCTAATTGGATATATTTATTATAAAGCTGTTGCGGAAGGGCAGGGAGCTTTGCGCGTATCTGTTCTACATAATCCTCTGTTAAAACCAGCGGTTGCAGGTCAGGCTCAGGGAAATAGCGGTAATCATTAGCCATTTCCTTGCTGCGCAGTACTGATGTTTCGCCGGTATCGGCATCAAAGTTCAAAGTATTTTGATCAATATGGCCACCTTGCTCAATAACGCGTACCTGGCGGGCAAATTCGTGTTCAATAGCACGTTGAACGTTACGTATAGAGTTAAGGTTCTTTACTTCGCAACGATTACCATATTCGGTTTGGCCATGCAATCGTACTGATATATTGGCATCACAACGCATGCTGCCTTCTTCCATATTGCCATCACATATATTTAAATAGCGAAGCAGGCGACGTACTTCGGTCAAAAACTGACCGGCCTCTTCAGCGCTGCGAAGATCGGGTTGGGTAACTATTTCTAATAGTGGAACGCCAGCACGGTTAAGGTCGATCAACGAGTCGGTATGGTGGCCGTCGTGTGAGCTTTTGCCGGCATCTTCTTCCATGTGTATATGGTGTAGGGCAATATTTTTTGTTGATCCGTTAGAGAGCTTTACCTGCACATGGCCGCCAAGGCATACCGGCGCCTGATCCTGCGAGATCTGGTAACCTTTGGGCAGATCAGCGTAAAAATAATTTTTACGTGCGAATGAGTTATGTTTATTAATGGCACAATTGCAGGCCAGGCCCATTTTTACGGCATATTCAACCGCGGTTTTGTTGGTAAAAGGCAGTGTACCGGGATGACCCAATGATACCATACTTATATGGTGATTAGGCTCGGCGCCGAAGGCCGCAGAATCAGCGGAAAACATTTTGCTTTGGGTAGATAGCTGCGCGTGAACTTCTAAACCTACTACCAGCTCGTATTTATCGCTCAGGCCGTCTGTAAAACTCGTCATATATTATTTAGTGTACCGGTGGCAAAAAGCCAAATATATAAAGTTAATATCATACTTGGCCTTAAATGCAATTTCAATAACCAGTTTCGCATTTTTTTATCATCTTTACTACCATGAATATCGCCCTGTTCCCCGGTTCGTTCGATCCTGTAACCAAAGCCCACGTTGATATTGTTAAACGCTCGGTGGGTTTGTTTGATAAGGTTTACATCGGCATAGGTGTAAACAGCAGCAAACAGAGCTTTTTAAGTATCGAGAAAAGGCAGGAAATGTTAAGGGCTGTTTTTGCTGATCAGTCTAAGATACATATAGTTGCATACGAGGGACTTACAGTAGATTTTTGCCGCAGTATTGATGCCAACTACATGATCAGGGGCATACGCACCGTATCAGACTTTGAATACGAAAAGGCCATCGCGCAAATGAACCATACCCTGGCGCCCGATATTGAAAGTATATTTATTGTAAGCAAGCCCGGTCACTCGGCCATTAGTTCAACCATAGTGCGCGATGTACTGCGCCACGGGGGAGATGTAAGCCAGTTTATCCCTAAAGAAGCACTGGCCTTTCTTTAATCAGTTTCGTTTTTACCAGCACATCAATAATAGATGGAAAGGTGTTTTGCAAAATGGTATCCACCTGGCTTTTTTTAAACCAGCGAACATCGGTGATGCCTTCTTCTTTTTGAGGCTTCAGCTTTTCGTTACCCTTATGTTTCATAGCGTACCAATGGGTTTTCTTTAATACCACCTGGCGTTTTATGGTGTAAACATGGTAGGTTTTGCAGATTTTATCGCCCAATTTACTCACGGTTATGCCGCATTCCTCTTCCACCTCACGTACAGCGCCTTCCTTACGGCTCTCATCTTTTTCAAGTTTGCCTTTAGGTAAGTCCCATTTATCATTACGATAAATAAAAAGATAATTGCCCTCGTCATTCTTCACTAATCCGCCCGCGGCCTCTATCAGCGTGATGCTTTTTTCAACATCCCTGATAAACTGCTTAGCATCCTCACACACCACATAAAACTGGCCTATGTTGTATTTGAGAATCTTTGGATAGATTGTTTTCAGATTAAAGGTTTGACCGTCAATCAATTGATGGTTCTCTACATTCTCCGGGGCTTTTTCTGTTATCAGAATAACCTTTTCGTTAATATAAATTCTGTATTTTTGGGCCATGTTTAATTATACTGAGACGGAACAGCAGGTAGCCGAATTCCTGTTGCAAATTAAAGCAATTAAATTACAACCTAACAATCCTTTTACGTGGGCGTCGGGCTGGAGATCGCCAATTTATTGTGATAACCGTATTACATTGTCACATCCGTCAATTCGTACCTACATCCGGCAAAAACTTTCAGCATTAATTCAGGAAGAATTTGGCGCTGTTGGTTGTATAGCCGGTGTTGCAACGGCAGGCATTCCGCAAGGCGCGTTAGTAGCGCAGGAGTTAGGCTTGCCATTTGTATATGTAAGGGCAAAAGCTAAGGAGCATGGCCGTGGGAATTTGATTGAGGGTGATGTACTTACCGGTAAAAGGGTAGTAGTTATTGAGGACCTGATATCAACAGGCAAAAGTAGTTTACAGGCAGTTGAAGCTTTGCGCGAGGCAGAATACGATGTAGCCGGTTTGGCTGCTATATTCAGCTACGGGTTTGATGTAGCCACCGAGAATTTTAAAGAAGCCCGCTGCCCGTTTTTTACGCTGTCAAATTACAGCGCGTTACTCAAATATGCTGAAGAGCATCAGTACATTTTACCGGCTGACGTTGAAGTATTGAAACAATGGCGTACCAGCCCTGATACCTGGGGACAATAATTAGAATTTTTAACCATGACCGTTTTTGAAAGCATCGTACATATTGAAAGGCCAGTGGCCGATCTGTTTGCATTTTTAAGCGACATGAACAATCATCAGCAGTTGATGCCACCTCATGTGCAGGACTGGCGTTCAACCGCTGATGAAATAAGCTTTAGCATACAAAATATGGCCAACTTGAGGTTGGTTGTAGATCAACGAATTGAAAATTCGGAGGTGAGCATCACCGCGGTAGACGAGCCACCGTTTAAAGTTAATTTCAGATGGTTGTTGGCGCAGGAGGCTGGCTACGCCAGCGTGCAGTATACCATTACCGCCGAACTTAATATGATGATGAAAATGTTTGCTTCGGGGCCTTTGCAAAAATTAGCCGACCACGAAACGGCTGCGCTGGCAGCACTGTTTGTATAATTGGTTTCGGGCAATTAATACATCTCTCTGTGAGAGGTTGAATTGCGTGATAGCACTAACAACACGTTAATAACTATCAATCCTATAATTAAAGCTACCATAACTAAAGTGTTGAACTTGTTTTAACTCGTTTACAAAATATGGGTCGAAGCTTGTGTCAAATCCTGTGTTATTTAAAGCGCCGGTTAAATTGGTTGTTTAATAATATTAACGATAAAAAATTCCGTTTAGTTTTAACAATTGTGGATTTTTGGTCATAAATCGCACATTTAAAAAGATTTAACTTGCAGAGGGAATCTGTTGTATTTAACGGAATAAACGAGTGGTTTTATTGCACTTTAGTTAACTTTTAGGTAATGATATTTTAAAAGTTGTGCCAAGGTTTACCGCACTTTCAACTTCTATCTTTCCGCCCATGGCCTCAATTTGATTTTTTGTTATAAAAAGCCCTATTCCACGGGCATCGGCATTGCCATGAAACGTTTTGTACATGCCGAATAAATCATTACCATGTTTACTCATGTCGATGCCTATCCCGTTGTCCGTAATGGTTAAATAGTCTTTATGCTGGCAGTTCGTCAAATTAACCTGTATAAGTGGTTTTCGGTCAGCACTGCGGTATTTTATAGCATTGGTCAAAAAGTTTAACAGTATGCTTTCGAGGTATGCCGGATGGAAGTAGATGTTGGCATCCGGAGCTACATTGTTTTCGATGGTAACATCATATCGTATTATATCAGGTGTTAATGTTTCAATGGTTTTTTGAACATACTCATAAAGATTTACGGGTGTTTTTTGAAGGTGACGGTTAGCCTGTATTGATACTACATCGTTAAGGTTAAGTATCGTTTCGTTAAGCTGGTTAGATACGCTTTCCAGCAATTGCAGGTATTCCTGTTTTTCTTCATTGCTGGTATTTGGGTCGTTCACTAATTCAATCAGCGACTGAAAATTACCGGAGTGCGTGCGCAGGTTGTGCGATACGATATAAGCGAAGTTGAGCAACCTGTTATTTTGATCGCCAACTATATCCAGGGTTTCCTGTATGCGGCGGTGCTGTAGTTTTTTCTCAGTGATATCATATACGTGCGACACAAAATGCAGCGGATTGCCGTCACTATCGCGAACAATGGATACGCTAAGCAAAGCCCATACAATGTTGCCGTTTTTATGGAAATAACGCTTCTCCATTTCATATTTAGGGATGTCGTCCTTAACAAGCTTTTCAAGCAGTTCAAGGTCAGCATCCAAATCCTCAGGGTGCGTAATTTCCTGGAAGGTAAGCTCACTGAATTCCTCGGGCGTGTACCCTAAACTATTGGCCAATGTGCCATTTACCTTTAACCATTTCCCTTCCGGCGATACCAGCGCCATTCCGGTGGGCGAATTTTCAAAAGCACTTTCAAACCTTTCTTCGCTGTTTTTAAGGTTGTGCCTCACGGCCACCTGTTCGCTTATGTCCTGAAGAGTGCCATATATTTTTGAGCACTGCCTGTCTTCAAATTCAGCATGCGCAATAATGCGTACCCATACTTCCTTACCATGCTGGCTTACCATGATGGTCTCCACATCGAATGATTCGCCTGTCTCCACTATGTTTGAGAACGCCTCGTGCATCAGTGTTTGGCAACGGCCCGGCTTATACATGTTGTACATCACACTTACGGTCGGTGTATAATCAATATCGGCACCGTAAAGTTGTTTGGTTACCTGTGTCCAGGCCAGTGTATTATTTTCGATATCTATTTCCCAACCGCCAAGCTTTATACTTAGGTTGGTTTTGTTTAGCAGATCCTTGTTGTTGGTAAGCTCCTGTTCGGCCAGAACGTGCCGGGTTACATCAACGTTTATGCCTACCAGGCGAGTAGGACGGTTTTCTGCGTCGTGCTCAACAACATTGCCCTTGCAGTTTATCCAGCGTACGCTGCCATTGCGGTGCCAAAAGCGCGGCGTTATATTAAAGGGTTTTGCACCGCCTTTTTCTATACTTTGGTTAATATGCCTGCGCACCATATCCCAATCGTCATCAAACACAAGTTTTTCCCAGCTATCAGGCAGTGGATGTTCGCTTTCATCATAGCCAAGCATTTTTTTGAATGAAAGGCTTGCGGTCCATTTTATATTAGGTATATCAAAATCCCAAAAACCGGCCAAATCATGGTCAGCTACAATTTTGTAAACATCATCCTTCATCTCTGTGCGGTTGGTGGCAATAGCTAAAAATATCACTTTATCGAATAGTATTTACTGGCTGCAATAACCCAGGTAAAATAATAATATTCTTAAAAGTTTTGAATGATTATAATAAAACGATTTTTCAAATTTCTAATTGCAGTTTTAAGTATAATACTTTGCTATTTATGTAATGTTTTTTTGTTGCGTTAATAAACAGTAATTTTGCGCCAAATAAAGGCTCACGCATGATCACAGTATCAAATTTAACCCTACGGTATGGTAAACGTACCTTGTTTGAAGATGTTAACCTTAAATTTACCCGCGGCAACTGTTACGGTATTATTGGCGCTAATGGTGCAGGTAAATCAACATTTTTAAAAATTCTTTCCAAAGAGGTTGATCCAACCACCGGCTCGGTAAGCTTTACACCCGGCGAACGTATGGCTGTTTTAAAACAGAATCACTACGAGTTTGATGAGTTTCCGGTGATTGAGACTGTATTGATGGGGCATAAGGAGATGTATGCCGTAATGAAGGAAAAGGATGCCATCTACCTAAAGGAAGATTTTAGCGATGCCGATGGTGAGCGTGCCGGTGAACTGGAAAACCTGTTTGCCGAGATGGACGGCTGGAACGCTGAAAGTAATGCGGCCACATTGTTAAGCAACCTGGGTATTAAAGAGGATTTGCACTACAAGCTGGTTAAAGAGCTTGACGGTAAACAAAAAGTACGTGTGTTATTGGCGCAAGCACTTTTTGGTAATCCGGATATACTATTGCTGGATGAGCCTACCAACGACCTGGACATTAATACTGTAAGCTGGTTAGAAGATTTTTTAGCCGGTTACGAGGCTACCGTTTTGGTAGTATCGCACGACAGGCACTTCCTTGATTCGGTATGTACTCACGTGGTAGATATTGATTACAGCAAGATGACCATTTACACCGGTAACTACACTTTCTGGTATGAATCAAGCCAATTAGCTGCTAAACAGCGTGCCGACCAGAATAAAAAGATGGAAGACCGGGTGAAAGAGTTACAGGAATTCATTCGTCGCTTTAGTGCTAACGCCTCAAAATCAAAACAGGCTACCAGCCGTAAAAAGGCGTTGGATAAAATTAATCTTGACGAAATACAACCATCAAACCGTAAATATCCGGGTATTATATTCAATAACCTTGGCCGAGACGCGGGTGACCAGATTTTGCAGACAGAGACACTCGGTAAAACTGTTAATGGCGAAGTGCTGTTCAAGGACGTATCGTTTATGGTGAACAAGGGCGATAAGATCGCGATCATATCACAAAACAGCTTGGCTACAAGCGCTTTTTATGAAGTAATTACAGGCCGCGATACTGACTTTAACGGTAATTTTAAGTGGGGCGTTACCATTAATATTGCTGATATTCCCATTGAGAACGCTGAATATTTTGAAGGTAAGAATGACAACCTGATCGACTGGCTGCGTGAGTATTCTCCAGGCGAAAAAGATGACCAGTTTATCCGCGGTTTCCTTGGCCGTATGCTGTTCAGCGGCGAAGAGGTACTAAAAAAATGCAGTGTGTTATCGGGTGGCGAAAAAATGCGTTGCATGTTTAGCCGTATGATGTTGCAGCAGGCCAATGTTTTACTGTTTGACGAGCCAACTAATCACCTTGACCTGGAATCAATCACCGCGTTAAACAACGGTATGAAAGATTTTAGGGGAACTGTATTGTTCACCTCGCGAGATCATGAACTGGTTGAAACTGTAGCCAACCGTATTATTGAAATTACGCCGGCAGGTACTATTGATAAGCTGATGAGCTATGATGAATATATTAACAGCGAGGCGGTTAAAAAACAGCGTGAAGAGCTATACGCCGCTGTATAATTAAAATATATATATAGGTTTAAAACCCTGCCGGCAAGCCTGTGCAGGGTTTTTTATATTTGTTGCGTGTCGTCAATCCAAAACATACAAAAGGCCTTTCCGTTTGAGCCTACCGAACAGCAGAATGAGCTGTTTGGTGTATTGCATCGCTTTTTGCTAAGCGATGATGGTGATGAGTGCTTTATTTTAAAAGGTTACGCCGGCACAGGTAAAACCACTATTGTGGGAGCTTTAGTAAAAGCATTGCGAAGCTACAATTACAAGTATGTGTTACTTGCGCCCACGGGCAGGGCAGCTAAGGTGATCACTGGTTACTCAGGCCGTAAGGCTTACACTATCCACAAGCGCATATACCGAAAAAAATCAGCATTAAATGTTGATGAAGGTTTTAGCCTTGGTGAAAATATGGCCAGCAATACCATATTTATTGTGGATGAGGCATCCATGATTTCCGACGAAGCGGGCGGCAACAACTACCGGTCGTTATTGTATGATCTGGTTAATTATGTTTACAATACCAATAATTGTAAGCTGATGCTGGTTGGTGATACAGCGCAGCTGCCGCCGGTTGGCTCAGCTGATAGTCCGGCGTTGGATATACCTTTGATGAAAGACCGTTTTGGCCTTGCCATATTCAGCTACGAGCTTACAGATGTGTTGCGGCAGCAAAAAAACTCCGGCATATTGTATAACGTAACCAATGTACGCAACCAAATACGTTTAGAGGATACACGCATGCCACGCATTACCACAAAAGGGTACAAGGACGTGTTCCGGATGGGTAGCGACAGGCTTGAGGATGGCCTCAACTATGCCTATAGTAAATATGGCGACGACAGCACCTTGATTATCTGCCGGTCAAACAAAAACGCTAACTTATACAACCGACAGATCCGTGGCCGCATCCTTTGGCGCGAAGAGGAACTTACCGGCGGAGACCAGGTAATGGTGGTAAAGAACAATTACTTTTGGCTTAAGGACCAGGAAGAGGGTAGTACGGGCTTTATTGCCAACGGCGATATCGCGCGTGTTCGTAAAGTCCGCAATATTGAAGAGTTGTATGGATTCAGGTTTGCTAATGTGCAGTTGGAGTTTATTGATTACGCTGAAGACCCTATAATTGAATGTAAGGTTTTGCTGGATACCCTTTATTCAGAAGCGCCGGCACTGTTACCTGCCGATCAAAAACGGTTTTATACCGAGGTAATGAAAGATTACGTGCACATTCACGGCAAGCGTGCGCAGCACGAGGAGTTGAAGCTTAACCCTTACTATAACGCTTTACAAATAAAATTCGCTTATGCCATTACTTGCCATAAAGCACAAGGCGGGCAATGGCCGGCTGTTTTTGTTGACCAGGGATTTTTGACCGAAGAAATGGTAAATACCGATTTTTTGCGCTGGTTTTATACCGCTTGCACCCGCGCCACGGATGAGCTTTACTTGGTCAACTTTAATGAGAAGTTCTTCGGTATCAATGACTCGGCTGATTAGCGCTTTTGGGTAAGTGAATGGTAAATGTAGAACCCTGGCCTACTATACTTTTAACTTCAATTTTACCGATATGCCGCTCAACTATTTGCTTTACTATACTCAAGCCAAGCCCAGTAGAGTGTTCACCCCGTAAACCGCTGCGCCCTGCTTTTGAAAACCGATCAAAAATATTGGGCAATATAGCATCGGGTATGCCAACGCCATGATCAATAACTTCAATCTTTAACGCGGCTGAATCGGCGGATAATGCTATTTCAATTGCATCGCTATCCTTTGAAAATTTTGCGGCATTGCTTACCAGGTTATCTATCACTCGCTGAAACTTTTCAGGGTTTATATCTGCAAAGGCCTGTTGAGGCGATCCTTTAAAAACTATATGATTAGGAATGTTAGGCGTTTGATTCCATAGATCGGTAAGATTTTTCAGGAAGCCGTTCATCTCTGTACTTTTAACAGTAAATTCTGTATCCGTATCATTACGGGCGCTTTCCAATAAATCGTTGATGATCGATCTGGCTTTCCGGCACGATTGCTTTACCATGTGGATGTTTTCCAGCGTGTCGTTATCAACGGCATCCATCTCCATCAGCATCGCTACCGATTCGATTGCCGCAATGGGGTTGCGCAGGTCATGCGCCACCATTCCCAACACCTCTGTTTTAAAGTTGCTGGCCTGCGCAATTTCCCGGTTTTGCTTATTGATCTCTACCAACTGTAAAAAGTGGTTGGCCTTGTAATTAAAATTATACCGCGACATTAAAAAGAAGCCGAGCAGCAAAATGCAACATATCAGTTCATTATATAATATTTCGGTAGGGCTGTGTGATAGTGCGGTTATCAACAGGGTAAACACTGAGCCTGTAACCAAAGTAATAAACATGGTTTGCCCATATTCAAACACGCAGATGATGCTTATAACCGTCAGCGCGATCATAAACATGATCAGGTTATCGCTGGGTATATAAGTAACGATAAAGCTGGAAGCCATCCCGCTCAGGATGATGTATAAGGCAAAGATGACCGTGAAGACCGACATTTGAGTTGTAGCCTTACGTAAAACCCGTGCCTGTTTGTGTAAGGCCGTAACGCTCAAATAAAATAACGGCGCAGCAAAAATGTGTATCCAGTTGCTTACATTAAATTCCGGAAAGTTTTGGATTCGTGTAAGGCTGGTTGGAAATGCAGTAATAAACACACGGAAGATTACATTTAATGCAAAAAATATTAGGCAGAGTTTTTTGATACTCTTCAAATTCTGCAGCATATAATAGTTCCGGAACTGTGCACGGCTTTTAACGGTTACCGTGCCGGCTATATCAACATCCAAAGCGTAATGTATAATTTGGTCAGCACCCCAAATGTAACAAAAATATTGCACAGCAAGCAATATCACAAAACCTGAATTATTGACTGATGTTATTATTAAAAATACCCTTTGCAAAAGACAAAAAGGCGGTTTTGATTGAATTAAGCCGACATTTTTTCAGCTTTTGGGTATTGGTAAACTATTTGAATAACACTTACCGCTATGAATTTTAACAACTTTACCATAAAAGCTCAGGAAGCTGTACAAAAGGCTTCGGAGATTGCCACCGGTAATCAGCAGCAGGCTATTGAGAATGCGCACCTGCTGAAAGCATTACTGCTGGTTGATGAAAACGTTATCAGTTATTTATTAAAAAAGCTTAACGTTAACCTTAACAGGCTTGGCGATGTGCTGGATCAGCAAATAGCTTCGTTCCCGAAGGTGAGCGGCAGCAATATATATTTATCATCAGATGCTAACAGCGCTTTGCAAAAAGCCCAGGGATACCTGAAGGAGTTTAAGGACGATTTTGTGTCGGTTGAGCATATTTTGCTCGGTATCCTGGCATCTAATGATAAAACTTCGGGCGCGCTAAAGGATGCCGGCGTAAACGAAAAGGATCTTAAAAAGGCTATCGTCGCGCTTCGTGGCGATAATAAGGTTACTGATCAAAATGCCGAAGCTACCTATAACGCGCTTAACAAATACGCCCGCAACCTGAATGAGTATGCCGAGTCGGGCAAGCTTGACCCGGTAATAGGCAGGGATGAAGAGATACGCCGTGTGATACAGATACTATCGCGCCGTACTAAAAACAATCCGGTACTGGTAGGCGAACCAGGGGTAGGTAAAACCGCCATTGCCGAGGGTATCGCTTTCCGTATTATAAAAGGCGACGTACCCGAAAGTTTGAAGACCAAAACTGTTTACTCATTAGATATGGGCGCGCTCGTAGCAGGCGCTAAATACAAAGGTGAGTTTGAGGAACGCCTTAAAGCTGTAGTAAAAGAGGTGGTACAAAGCGATGGTGAGATCATCCTGTTTATTGATGAGATACACACTTTGGTTGGAGCTGGCGGCGGCGAGGGCGCTATGGACGCGGCCAACATTCTGAAACCGGCCCTTGCCCGTGGCGAATTGATGGCCATTGGTGCTACTACGCTTAATGAGTACCAGAAATATGTGGAGAAGGATAAAGCTCTTGAACGCCGTTTTCAAAAGGTTAATGTAGATGAACCCGATCCGCAGGACGCGATCTCCATTCTTCGTGGATTAAAGGAGCGTTATGAGCAGCACCACAAAGTGCACATTAAGGACGAGGCGATTATTGCCGCTGTTGAAATGTCGCAACGTTATATATCCGACAGGTTTTTGCCGGATAAAGCTATCGACCTGATGGATGAGGCCGCGAGTAAACTGCGCCTCGAAATGGATTCGGTACCGGAAGCGGTTGATGAACTTGAGCGCCGCATTATGCAGTTAGAGATCGAGCGTGAGGCCATCAAACGCGAAAAAGATGAAAAAAAGGTAGCCGAGCTGAGCGAAGAGATTGCCAACTTGAGTGCCGACCGTGATTCCATCCGCGCTAAATGGCAAAGCGAGAAAGATTTGGTAGACAGCATTAACCAAAAGGTTGAACAGATAGAAAACTTTAAGCTGGAAGCCGACCAGGCCGAGCGTGCCGGTGATTACGGTAAGGTAGCAGAGTTACGTTACGGCCGTATCCGTGAAACACAAGATGAAGTTGAAAAACTGAAGATTGAACTTCAAAAACAACAGGTGGACAGCCGTATGCTGAAAGAAGAAGTTACCGCCGATGATATTGCCGGTGTAGTTTCCCGCTGGACAGGCATCCCTGTTTCAAAGATGATACAGAGCGAACGTGAAAAACTGTTGCATCTGGAAGAGGAACTACACAAACGTGTAGCCGGTCAGGAAGAAGCTATTGAGGCTATCAGCGATGCTATACGCCGCAGCCGTGCCGGTTTGCAGGATAAACGTAAGCCAATCGGGTCGTTCATCTTTTTAGGTACTACAGGCGTTGGTAAAACAGAATTGGCTAAAGCATTGGCTGAGTTCCTGTTCAACGATGAAAGTGCCCTGGTACGTATTGATATGAGCGAATACCAGGAACGCCACGCGGTATCACGCTTAATAGGAGCGCCTCCGGGCTACGTGGGTTATGATGAAGGCGGACAGTTAACGGAAGCCGTACGCCGCAAACCATACAGCGTAGTATTGCTGGATGAGATAGAGAAAGCGCACCCGGATGTATTTAATATATTGTTGCAGGTGTTGGATGATGGCCGTTTAACGGACAACAAAGGCCGTGTGGTAAACTTTAAGAATACTATTATCATCATGACCTCGAACATCGGTTCAAATATTATCCAGGAAAACTTTACTAACCTGGATGATGACCGCGAGGAGATCATCGCCAAAACCAAGAACCAGCTGTTTGAATTGCTGCGTGTAACTATAAGGCCGGAGTTTTTAAACCGGATTGACGAGATCATCATGTTTACCCCGCTTAACCGCGATGAGATAGCTGATATTGTTAAACTGCAATTCAGGCAGGTACAGCAAACACTCGCCGAAATGAGCATTAACATCGAAGCGTCAGACGAGGCGCTTGATTGGCTGGCACAATTGGGTTACGATCCGCAGTTTGGTGCACGTCCGCTTAAACGGGTAATTCAGAAAAAAATACTGAACGAGTTATCTAAACAAATACTCGCAGGTAAAGTGGATAAAGACAGCACCATTAAGCTGGATATGTTTGATAACCAGTTTGTGTTTTTAAATACCAAACAAGCCGACGAGGTTGACGGATAATGGTTTGCCCGGCAGATGTTAAATAATGTTAACGCATTAAACCGTTTGCCGTGCTTATAATCAAACAAACATAATAACTCCATCATATAGTAAAAGAGCTGCTTACGGGCGGCTCTTTTACATTTAAAACCTTACTTTTGCAGCTTGTTATGAAAATACCCAAGTTTGCCGACCAGATACTTTTTGAAAACGACGATGTGATTGTGGTAAACAAGCCGCCTTTTATCAGTTCGCTTGATGAGCGGGGAGAGGGTAGCAGTGAGATCAGTATGCTGCGCCTGGCCAAAGCTTACAGTGACGATGCGCAAATATGCCACCGTTTAGATAAGGAAACATCCGGAGCTTTAATATTTGCCAAACATCCCGAGGCATACCGTTGGGTGTCCATGCAGTTTGAGCGCCGTAAGGTGAAAAAGGTTTACCACGCGGTTATTGATGGCACGCATGTATTTGAAGATTTACAAATTGATCTGCCGATACTAAACGTAGGCAAAGGCAGTGTAACCATCAGCAGGCAAGAGGGTAAAGCCGCCGAGACCTGGTTCAATTCATTAAAATACTATAAGCATTACACACTGGTAGAATGCCGCCCGGTAACCGGCCGTATGCACCAAATCCGTATACATTTGGCCACGCAACGCGCCTCGATAGCAGGGGATGATATGTATAAAGGTCAGCCGGTGTTTTTATCTAAGCTAAAACGTAAATACCATTTAGGTAAAGATCAGGAAGAGCAGCCTATCATGAAGCGCTTTGCCCTGCACGCTTATGAGGTGACTTTCAAATTGATGAATGGTGAAGATATAACCATTCATGCTCCATATCCTAAAGACTTTGAAACGCTGTTGAAGTTGTTGGATAAGTTTGATAGTTGATTACCTGTCCTTAACTTCTTTTGTGCGAACAAAAGAAGCAAAAGTCGCCGGCTACGTCCTGCCCGGTGAAAGTTTCTGCTTTGGCTAAGGCTGTGCTATTCCGGGCATTACTGATGCCGGTAGGACAGGTAATTCACGGTTTGTGCTTTTTCTTTTTTTTTAACTCTGTCATTTCGAGCGATAGCGAGAAATCTGCACGCGTTTAATGGTAAAGCGACAGATTTCTCCTCGTACCTTGTCGAAATGACATAAATAATTAAACTCTTTATTCTCATAAAAAGCACGTACAGAGGCTTACTGCCAAAACCCATGTGCTTTAATCTGGCCTGAGCCATAACCCTGGCCCCGTAAAGTTTTGCGCAGTTGCGCCACCATGGTTGAATTTCCGGCCAGGTAAAATATCGTATTTTCCAGGTTTTCTGATTGCTGCAGCAGCCACTTAATAAGCGAATGATGGCCGAAATTATCGCCGCGCTCAACAGGTTGCAGCGGCGTTTTAAAATATTCGTTAAACAGATTACGGTTGGCACTATCACTCATTACCACCGCGCCCGAAAAACGGGTGGCAGGTTGTGTTAGCTGTTGTAACGCCAATAGATGGCCTATAGCGCTTTCATCGCCAAGGCAAATTATAGCCGAGGTATTTACAGGGTTATGCTTCGTTGTTCCGATGCCTAAATACTCTATTTCATCGCCCTGTTTTAATTGTTTAGCCCATGTTGCGCCCGGCCCTTTGTGATTTACGTCGATGTAAAGCGTACAGGTTTGCGTTTCAGCATCCCAGGCAGATGGTGTATAATCGCGATAGGTAAATTCTGCAACTTTACATTTAATATGCTGTACCTCATTCCACTCCATATTGGCTGATGGCAGGTGTATATCAATTTCAATAATATCGTCGGTGCCCCACAACCGGCTTTCAAGCACATAACCTGTTTTTAAAAATTGGTTCTCTAATATTTGGGTAGCTTTCTTTTTTATGCGTGATAATAGTAATGCGCTCATTTTGTAAATGTTTAGTGCTTACAAAATAACGACAGGATTTATCTGCAGAAAATAGACAATGGTGGGTAAGTGTTGGACTATTTGCGGTAATTTTTCCTAAAAGCGAGAGGTGTTTTACCTACATTGATTTTAAAAATCCGGGAAAAATAAGTGTGGTCTTCGTAACCTACTGCATGGGCAATTTCTTTAACGTTCAGCTCACTGAAATATAATAGCCGGCGTGCCTCAAGCAAAACTTCGTTATTTATCCAGTAAGTTACTGATGAGCCGCTTGTTTTTTTCAATGCTTCATTAAGGTATGATTCGCTGATCATCAATTGCCCTGCATACCACGACGGGCTTTTGTATTTTACAAAATTTTGCTTTAGCAGCTTTTTAAATTGCTGCGTAATTTGGTAGGGGCGGGTAGCTGTTTCGGCGGCTTCGCTGCCCTTGCAATATCCGGCAGCTGTCAGGCCTATAAAGCTGTTTAGTAAGGAGTGGAGCAATTGCACATAAAAAGGCTGCTCCGTATCGCTGTTAAAATGTTGATGCAGCAATTTGGCCGTAATCAGCAATTGCTGGTGTTGCTCATCTGATAACGCGTAAGGTTGTTGTACGGCTATCCGGTTCTCAAATACCTCGCGATAATGTGCCGGAACAAGCATGGTATCTGCCGCTATAAACCATCCATTTATGTTTTCTGCCGCTAATACATGATGAACCTGGCCCGGTAAAATATAATATAATGCAGGACCGGATATATTTACCTCACTAAAATCAACCGTTAAAGAACCACTTCCTTTTTCAATTAAAAAGAATACATAGTGATCGTCGCGATGCACGCCCAATTGTTTAACGTGCTCAGCAGTGCCCTTTTCATAAGTGCAACCTATTTCCATACCTGCCTTAGTTTTGTCCTTAAGCTTATGTATAGGAATGTGCTTCATTTTAAGGTATATGTTCTCTAAACGGATTCTGTTTACTTTAAATCCGGTACGTTACATTGATCGATCTCTTGAGCAAGCTGTAATAAAAGCGCCCCGCCGTCCTGATCATCACTCATATTATGATGCTGTTTTTGTACAGTATCAGCATGTTGTGTAAACGGCCAATTTAACAAATCCGCCTCTCTTTGCAATTTATGCTGAAGTAATGTTATACTTGCCTGTATTTGTTTCACCTGTGCGTCAATGTTTATAGTGGTATCAGGCAACCTAAAAACAGAAAAAAGCGATGTGATCATCGAGCTCAGCTTCATATTGAGTATCTGGAACCGGTGTACGCCCGCACCTTGCTCTTTACGGTAGCCCGGCTCGCCTTGCATGCCTGCAAAGGCATTCGCTAATCCGGCCAGGCTGGTATATACACTCTTCCGGGCCAGCTTGTAGGATGTTACATCTAAAGGGACATTACGGGTAGCATCAATCAGTTTTTCAAGGTAGTTAATGTTAGCCTGCAATACCTGCTTAATATAAAAACCCAGCCGTTTATTCTCCCAAACCGGAAACAGGTAAGCTCCTGCAAAGGCTATGAGGCAGCCCAGCAGGGTGTCATAAATACGCTCAATAACAATGGTGCCGTTGCCCCCGGTATAAATATTAAGATAGATAACAATCATGGCGGATATAAATACTACAGCCACAAGGTATTGCGTGCGCAAAAAAGTTAAAAAACCAACCAGAAATATGACGGCGATGGTGCCCAGAACATCTTGCTGTTTAACCAGTAATAATATAGAAAAGCCAATAACAATACCGGCAAGGCTGCCCAATAACCGCTGTTTGTTACGTTTTTGGGTGATGTAGAATGATGGCCGCATAATAACCAGAATTGTCAGCAATACCCAATAATTGTATTCACCCCAATTAAGCAGGTGCGAAACCACCAGGCCAAATATACTCGATGTAGTGAACCGTAAAGCGAACCGGAAAACCGGCGATTCAAGATTAAGGTTCTTCGTTATACTGGCAAAGCTTAAATCCTGAACGCTAACAAAGTGGGCATATTCAATGTCTACGTTCTCTTTAAACAGGCCTGTTTTAATCTCGTTTATGTAATCATCAATACGTTCAATATTATGTTTTAGTTTGATAAGCATGGGCACATGCTTATCATCTTCGCGGTCGGTAATATATTGAAGCCTGTCTAAATAAAGTTGCAGGTTAGTACGGTAATTGGTTTTGGTTACCGCCCGTTTGTTAGTTTGCAATGCATCGCCAACCGCATATAATTCATGCGATTGCAGTTTGATCACGTTTTTAACCAGCTCAAGTACGCCGTTTATTCTGAAATTTTCACGTACAAATTCATAATCGTAATGGATGGCCGTTATCTGGTCGTACAGGTCAATGGCACACTCTGTTATTTTTAGCAGTTCCTGGCCCTTGCTGTTGCTCGCCTGCATGGCCTTTTCGTCCCTGATTAAGAGGTTGCGCACCAGTTCTTGCTTATCATTGATACGCACATGTAAGGCCAGCAGCTTTCTGTAGCTTATATCTAACGGAACATTAACATCATAAAAAGGTGCCTTGGCTTCTAAAAACTCTGCTGTAGCAGCAAGGCATTCGGCAATGGCATGCTTTAATGAGCGTAATGGCCAAAGGGTAATGTATAAATAGTTTACGGCGTAATACCATACGGCGCCGCCCATAATATACAGCGCGAACGATAAACTGTCAACAGGCTTTAAGCCCCAGGTAAAAATAGCCAGCCCAATAAGCGATATACCTAAAACACTAAAACGCACACCATATACGGTAAGCATGGAGCATATAAAAACTATAACGGCAAACACCACGGTAAACAGCATAAAGTTTGGCCAACTGTAGGCTACCATGAATGATACAATGAAGGAGAGCGGTATGCTGATTAATAAGCTGATGCGTTTATCAGCGGCAGTGCCTGCCGTTTCGGTAAGCCCAACATTAAGGGCGCCTAAGCCCACTATGGTAGCCGCGTGGGTAAAGCCAAGCCTGTTTAAAACAAGCACAGGCAAAACAACGCTTATGGTGATGCGCAATGCATCAGTAAAGTATTCAGACCGTGTAAAACGGATTAATTTCTGTAGTAAAAAAAGTGGGTTCATCCAGCTTGAACTAAGCGCAAAGATACTATAACGCAATTAAATGCCTGTGGTTTGTGGCAATGCCGCCTTCGGTTATTCCGGCGGGTTGCATTTATCGCACAAGCCACTAATCAACAGGTTTATATCTTTTGCAATAAAACCTTTAGGTATTTTAATGGATTGCAGCGGTGTGTCATCCAGGCAATAAACTTTTTTGCAGTTTATACAATTAAAATGGAAATGCTCGTCGTGGTGTTCATGTACCGTGCACTTGGGCGAGCAGATAGCGTAGTTTGCGGTGCCATTCAGGTCAATTACCTTGTGCAAAATGCCTTTTTCCTCAAAGGTCTTCAAAATCCGGTACAGGGTAACACGGTCTACATCTGCACCCATAATTTTTTCAAGCGCGGGTTGAGTGATCGCCGCATCGCTTTGCGCGATAACCTGCAATACGCCAAGCCTCGGCCCGGTAATTTTAAGTTGATTTTTTTGAAGTAAATGCGCGAAATCCTTTTCCATGTATGTAACTGCAATCACAAAGATACTATTAATAGTGTCTGCTTAAAGTAAGTGTTTAATAAGGTAATAATACAAATGCAATAATGTTGCATTTGTATTATTTTGTTTTAGATTTGTGCTCATAATATTAAAAAATGAATAAGCGAAAACTACCCGTAACCGTACTCAGCGGATTTTTAGGAGCCGGAAAAACAACATTACTCAACCATATTTTACATAACAAGCAGGGAATGCGTGTTGCGGTTATTGTGAATGATATGAGCGAGATAAATATTGATGCGAAACTGGTAGCCAATGAACAAACACTTTCGCGCACCCACGAAAAACTTGTAGAAATGAGCAATGGCTGCATTTGCTGTACACTGCGCGAGGATTTAATGATAGAGGTTGAACGCCTGGCAAAAGAGGAGCGCTTTGATTATTTGCTGATTGAGAGTACGGGTATATCTGAACCTATACCTGTGGCACAAACATTTACCTATGCAGACAATGATATTGATCTGAGCCGTTTCAGTACCCTTGACACTATGGTTACCGTGGTTGACTGCTTTAACTTTTTTAATGATTATGTGAGCAGTGAAAAATTAGCTGACAGAGCTTTAACTGATAACGATACCGACCAGCGTACTATAGTAAACCTGCTTACAGAGCAGATTGAATTTGCCAATGTTATCATACTAAATAAAACCGACCTGATTTTACCGGATGATTTAGGGTTGTTAAAAGCATTTATACAAAAGCTAAACCCACAGGCACGACTCATACAAAGCGAGTTTGGGAAGATTGATGTAAATGATGTTTTAAACACTGGCCTTTTTGATTTTGATACAGCCTCGCAGGGAGCCGGTTGGATAAAGGAACTCGAGGGTAACCACACACCCGAAACCGAAGAGTATGGTATCAGCTCAATAGTGTTCCGCTCATCAAAACCCTTCCATCCGGGGCGTTTATGGAAGTACCTGAATAATGAATATCCTAACAATATCATCAGGGCTAAAGGCTTGTTCTGGCTGGCATCCCGCCTGCATCAGGCCATAAACTTTTCGCAGGCCGGTGGTTCGCTTAGGGTTGATGTTGCCGGAACATGGTGGGCAGCCATACCTTATCGCGAACGCATTACCTATCCCGATTTTGTGGAACGGCAAAAAGAGATAGAAGCCAACTGGTCAACTCAATTTGGCGACAGGATGAATGAGCTGGTGTTTATCGGTCAAAACATCAACAAAGCAGAAGTTACAGTACAGTTAGAAAGCTGCCTGATCAATAATGATGAAATGAACTCCTACCAGCGCGGCGAGTTATTTCCCGATCCGTTTGATAACATTTTATAAATTTTTTGTGTTGTTTAATTGCAGGCCGCTTAGTAATAAGCGGCTTTGCTATTGGTAAAAAACCTATCGGTTTGTCAGCGGTTTAGGTTAAATGATGATTATAACTTATGCAAGGGGTTAAAAAGCAACATCTGCCTCAAAAAATTTGCATTACATGTAACCGGCCATTTACCTGGCGTAAAAAATGGGCCGCTGTTTGGGATGATGTAAAGTATTGTTCAGAAAAGTGCAGGCGTAATAAAGATGCCCGGTAAACATTTCAATATGTTATATCATGATTACAAAAACTTTGTTTATGCGATCAAAATGACGGGTTGATTGTTAAATTGGCTCACGAAATATGAAACTACATATTGCAAACCAAATAATAAAAACTATACGCGAACGCCGCACAGAGTTAGGATATACGCAAAGCTACCTGGCTGGCAAACTTGATATCAGCCAAAACACCTACAGTGATATTGAAAAGGGTTACAGTACACTCAATGTTGACCGTTTACTATCTCTTTGCTCGGTACTTAAAATTTCGCCAACGCAACTATTAAGCGGAAAAAAGCAAATACCTGCCGACTTTAGTAAGCTGTTTTATTCAAGCGATAGGCCAATGTGGATATTTGAACCTGCTACGCTTAACTTCATGGATGTAAATGACGCCGCCATATATAACTATGGCTTTGCCAGGGCCGACTTTATGAAAATGACTATTGCCGATATCCGTCCGCATGAGGATAGGGAAAGGTTATATGTTAATTTAAAAGACCTTAAAGGCGACAAAACTTATGAGCAACCCGTAAGGCACTGGAACCGAGATGGCACAATAAAAAATGTGAGGGTGAGTTGCTACCAGGTAGAAAATGATGGCGTTGAATGCTACCTTGTTCTTCCGCAGGTTGTTGCACCGGGTATGGCTGTGCTTTCACAAGGCTTAACCGTTCAGGATAGCTTTACCGAACTACGCATACTTGCCGCACAGTTGGAAAGTGGTGTTTCGGCTACGCGTAACCAAGTAATTATGGAGCGTATGCAAGTGCTTCTTACTCAAATTTTATCAAATAGCTGAAGCTTTTTGTTCTATATTCTTAGAATCTCTATTCTGTAAGAAAGTGAAAAATTTATCCACAATAGTTGATTTGCTAAAAAAATTAGCATTAATTTGTAGGGTAAATTATCATGTCCCTCCAAGATCAACATATCATTAAAGAACTCCGGCAGCAAATTCTGCGGTGGGAGGGTTACAAGCCGCCCTCGAGTGGCAGGTTTGAGCCGCTTGGTATAGGCAATGTGGAGCAGGCCTTCCCAAACAAGGTTTTCCCAAAAAGCAGCGTGCACGAAGTGGTTTGTGCCAGTACAGAGCAGGCTGCAGCATCCGGCGGTTTTTTGGCAGGCTTAATCTCCTTATTGCTAAAACAGGGTGGTGTTTGCGTTTGGATATACCGTGCAGGGCGTGTATTTGCACCGGCGTTGGCAACTTTTGGCGTAGCCCCTCATCAAATAGTGTTTATTGATCTTAAAAAAGATGCTGATGCGTTATGGGTGATGGAAGAAGCGCTAAAATGCAGCGGGTTAACCGCTGTTGTTTGCGAACTGAAGGATATGGATTTTAAACAATCGCAACGTTTACAGCGCGCTGTTGAGCATAGCCGCGTTACAGGTTTTGTGTTGCGCAATGCTACAGGTAAACTAACCGCAACGGCCTGTGCGGCCCGGTGGCAAATTAAACCGCTGCCCAGCTTGCCCATAAATGGCTTGCCCGGCGTTGGCCATTTTTGCTGGCAGGTTGATTTGCTTAAAGTGCGTAACGGGCAAACGGGTAGTTGGGTGATGCAATGGCATGAGGGCATGTTTGAGCAGGTTACTGAAATTTTATTTGATGAGGAAAGACAAGTGGGGTAGTTTATGCAAAAGCGTTATATGGCAATATGGTTTAGGTATTTGCTTACCGATGGCCTTATCCGCCGCCGGCCTGAGTTTAAGGAGCAGGCGTTGGTGATTGCCGCGCCGCAAAAAAACCGTATGGTTATAACCGCTTCAAGCCCGGTTGCTGAACGCGAGGGAGCTTTTGTAGGTATGGCAGTAGCCGATGCAAGGGCAGCCACCGTTGACCTGGTTGTTTTGGATGATGTACCCGGCACGGCTGCCAAATTACTCCGGCTGATAGGTATAGGCTGTATCAGGTACACGCCCATAGTTTCCCTTAATTTACCCAACGGATTAATTTTGGATATTTCAGGCTGTGCGCATTTATGGGGCGGTGAACGCGGTTATCTGAAAGAATTGGTAAACAGGCTGCGCTCCGGTGGTTTTAATGCCCGCGCTGCCATTGCCGATACTCCTGCCGCGGCATGGGCTGTTGCACGTTTCGCAAAAAAAAATCCTATTGTGCCTTTTGGCGGTCAGGCTCAAGCTTTAGCCATACTGCCCCCCGCGGCGTTAAGGCTTGAGCCCGAAGTTAACAATCTTTTAAAAAAATTAGGTTTCAACACCATAGCCCCGCTGCTTACCATATCCCCGCAAGCATTACGCAGGCGTTTCGGGCAAAACCTGTTAACAAGGCTTGGCCAGGCACTAGGCACTGCTGATGAATATTGGGAACCCATCAGCCTGCCGGTAAATTATATGGAATGGCTGCCTTGTATGGAGCCGGTACGGACTGCCCCGGGTATTGAAATAGCTATCAATACGCTGCTCGAAAGAACATGCGTACGCTTGCAGGGTGATGGCAAAGGTATACGTAAGGCAATGCTCAAATGCCATCGCATTGATGGGCGCAAGGTGCAGGTTTCGGTAAGCACAACCCGTGCATCACACAGCGTATCACACTTAATGCGCCTGTTTAAATTGCAGGTTGCCAAAATTGAACCGGCCTTAGGCATTGAGCTGTTTGTTTTAGAGGTACTCCGGTTTGAAGATATGGAAGCACCTCAGGAAGCGCTGTGGGCTGAAGCTAAAGGGCTGGCGGATGCCAACCTGGCCGAACTGCTGGATAAGATTGCCGGTAAAATAGGTGCAGATGCCATTAAACGGTACCTGCCTGCCGAACATCACTGGCCCGAGCGCTCGTTAAAAGTTGCCGGCTCGTTACAGGAGCAGCCCGAAACGCAATGGCCCCAATTACCAAGGCCGATACGTTTGCTGCCTATTCCTGAACAGATAGAGGTAATGGCGCTGGTGCCTGATCATCCCCCAAAAGTATTCACCTTTAAAAATAAACGCCACACTGTAGCTCGGGCTGACGGGCCTGAACGCATAGGGCGCGAGTGGTGGCAGGATAAAGGCGAGCACCGCGATTATTATATGGTTGAAGATACTGAGGGGCAGCGGTATTGGTTATTTCGTTCGGGCCATTACGATGGTAATGATGCCCGCTGGTATCTGCATGGTTATTTTGCTTAATACATTATGGCTTACGCGGAACTACAGGCAACATCAAATTTTAGTTTTTTACGGGGCGGATCGCACCCGCAAGAGCTGGTTGAGCAGGCTAAGACACTTGGCTATACTTCAATTGCCATTACCGACCGTAATTCTATGGCCGGTATTGTACGTGCACACATGGAAGCTAAAAGCAGCGGCATCCGTTTTATCCCGGCATGCAGGCTTGATCTGGATGATGGTGCCAGCCTGCTGGCTTATCCTGCTGACCATGAAGCCTATGCCCGTCTTTCTGCGCTGCTTACTTTAGGTAATCTGCGGACTGAAAAAGGTAAGTGTTTGCTTTACAAAGCCGACGTGTATAACTATAAAGAGGGTATTATATTCATCGCAGTTCCTCCCGAACGCTTAAACAGCAAATTTGAGTTTGATGTCGAGTTTTTAAATGATCTTAAAGAATATCAGCAACAATTTGGAAATGCGCTTTACTTGGCTGCTTCTTTTAATTATCACGGTCAGGATGCCAAAAGATTGTACAGGCTTGCGCAAACCGGGGTGCCGCTGGTTGCAACCGGCGATGTGCATTATCATGTAGCCGAACGTCGGGAACTGCAGGATGTGCTCACCTGCATCCGTGAAAAATGTACAATCCATAATGCGGGCTTTAAACTGCATCCTAATGCCGAGCGCTACCTGAAATCTATGGATGAGATTTACAGGCTTTTCAGGGAATACCCGCACGCTTTAAGCAATGCTCTTTTGATAGCTGATAGCTGCAAGTTTTCGTTAGATTCTCTGAAATACCTCGAACCTGCCGAAAAGTTGGTAGACGGCCTCACCACTCAGCAACGGCTTGAAAAGTTGGCATGGGCGGGGGCAAAGGAACGTTTTGGTGATCCGGTACCTGAAAAGCATGTTGAACAAATAAAATTTGAGCTTGAATTTATTGCCAAGCGGCGTATTGCGTGGTATTTTCTGCGTGTTTATCGCTATACCCAGCAAGCTGAGGATTTAGGGATATTGCACCAGGGCAGGGGGTCGGCAGCTAATTCAACTGTATGTTATTGTTTAGGGATAACTTCGGTTAATCCGGCAGAAACACGGTTGCTTTTTTCGCGCTTTATGTCAGACGCGCGCGATGAATGGCCGGATATTGACGTGGATTTTGAGCATGAGCGACGTGAAGAGATCATCCAGTTTATATATAACGATTACGGACGCGATCGGGCGGCCATAGTAGCTACCATAACGCAGGAAAGGCACAAGGGAGCTATACGGGATGTGGGCAAAGCGATGGGTCTGTCCGAAGATACAATAAAGCGGTTGGGTGCCACCATCTGGGATTTCAGGGAAGAGGGGTTTGATGAAAATCGGTTGAGCGGCCAGGGTTTAAACCCGCATGATCCGCTGATCCGCAAAGTACTGGAGCTTACTAATCAGTTAATTGGTTTCCCGCGGCAATTAGGCCAGCACACGGGCGGGTTTGTAATTACCGAAGGCAAGCTTACGGACATTTGCCCGGTGCACAACGCCCGTATGGTGCAGCGTACACAGGTAGAGTGGAATAAAGACGATCTGGAAGATCTGCAGATATTAAAAGTGGATGTGCTGGGGCTGGGTATGCTCACCATGATACGCAAGGCGTTTGATATGGTGCTTAAACATTACGACCGCAAGCTTACCCTGGCAAACGTACCGCAAGGCGATCAGGATGTTTATGACATGATCTGCCGTGCAGATACCATCGGTGTTTTTCAGATTGAAAGCCGGGCGCAAATGTCCATGTTGCCGAGGTTGAAACCAAGAGAGTTTTATGACCTGGTGATAGAAGTAGCGATAGTAAGGCCCGGGCCTATTCAAGGAGACATGGTACATCCTTACCTGCGCAGGCGCGATAAATTAGAATCACCGGAATACCCCAAACCGGAACTGGAAGAAATATTAAAACGGACGAAGGGTGTGCCATTATTTCAAGAGCAGGCGATGGAGATTGCTATTGTAGCGGCAGGTTTTACGCCAGCCGAAGCTGATCAGTTGCGCCGGAGTATGGCATCATTCAAGGCCAATGGTAAATTGCATATCTACGAAAAAAAGCTTGTAGAAGGCATGGTTGCGCGTGGCTACGAAAGAGACTTTGCTCACCGCATATTTAAACAGTTGCAGGGTTTTGAAGGGTATGGTTTTCCTGAAAGCCACGCAGCCTCGTTCGCGTTGCTAGTATATATATCATCATGGCTTAAATATCATTACCCTGATGTGTTTTGTGCCGCTTTGCTTAACAGTCAGCCTATGGGTTTTTACCAGCCCGCCCAAATTGTACAGGACGCAAAAAATCATGGCGTGTTGATTTTGCCGGTTGATGTAAATTATTCTGAATGGGATAATATTATCGAAAACAAGAACGGTGAAAATGCTGTTCGATTGGGCTTTAGGCAGGTAAAAGGTTTGCGGGAAGAGGATATGGCCATACTGGCTGTTTGCCGTAAAGATGGCTATATGCATATTGATGAGTTGAGAGCGGCCGGGGTGCCTGAAAATGCCTTACAAAGATTAGCAGATGGTGACGCTTTCCGTTCAATGGGTGCCGACAGGCGCATGGCCTTGTGGGAAATCTCCGCGCTTGCCGACAGGCCTATCGGTCTTTTTAAAGGACAACTATCTGAAACCGTGCTTGAAGATACTGTTCCGTTACCGTTAATGACGCGTGGCGAACATGTGGTGCAGGATTATTTCTTCACCGGGTTATCGCTCAAAGATCATCCGGTTGGCTTGCTCCGTACGCAATTATCGCGCTTAAAAAATATTAGGATAAGTGAATTAGCCTACTGTAAAGATGGCGATTACGTAAGCATATCAGGCCTTATCACGGTACGTCAGCGCCCCGGAACTGCTAAAGGTGTATTATTCATGACCCTGGAGGACGAAACCGGCTCGGCCAACCTGGTGGTATGGCAAAAACTTTTTGACACTTATCGTAAAGAGATCGTACAATCAAAACTGTTTATGGCAAGCGGTAAATTGCAGATAGCCAACGGTGTAATACACTTGGTTGTAAGGCGTTGCTATAATCTAACGCCTATACTTAACACCCTTACAACCAATTTACAAACGCCCACAATGCGGGGCGATGAAACGAGTAAGCCCGAAGATTATGACGGCCGATCATCACCTGCGCCAACAAGCCGGGCATTTCATAAAGGCCGTAATTTCCATTAAGTAAATTAATACTTAGCCGGCAAATGTACTTCGGCCATCATGCACCGTGCGCTGCCGCCGCCATTGGTTTCAATGGTGCTGATGTCAGCATAAACAGGTTTACTATAACTTGATAAAGTTTCGCGTTGTTCATCATCCAGGGAATTCCACGCGCTTGCCGACATTACGATCAAACTTTCTCCAGCCTGATTATGCACCTCCAGCATATTGCCCGCAAAGTGGTTCATCTGCTCAAACGTAATATTGATGATCTCTTTACCGCTCGATTCTATCGCGTCAATCACCGCTTCGAGTTGTTCATCGTCGGTTATGCTTTCCAGGCATATCACTACATATTTTGTTGCAACGGCCATCAGTACGTTGGTATGATAAATGGCTTTGCCCTTGGCATCAAAAGCATCAAACAAAACGGCTTTATAACCGGACTGCTCGCAGAACGTTCGTAAAACATCGGCATCAGTGCGGGGCGAAAGGCAGGCGTACGCAATCTTATTTTCCCTGTCCAGCACCATACTGCCCGTGCCTTCCAAAAATTTATGCTCATTTTCAAAGCGGCTCAAATCTGTAATGTGGTCAACGTTAAAGGTTTCCTGCAAATCACGTATTACATCTTTCCGGCGCTCCAATCTGCGGTTTTCGGCCTGCATGGGATATAAGTACACATTGCCGTCCTCATGAAATGACACCCAGTTATTCGGAAATATCGAATCAGGGGTATGTGGTTCGGCGGTATCGTTTACTACAATTACATTTACGCCGTTATCACGCAGTAACTGAACAAAGCCGTCAAACTCCTGTAACGCCTTTTGCTGTGTATCGGCTTGCTCAGCACTTTTGTTTTGAAAAGCGTTGCTGCCCGCGGTTTGCTCATTAAAGCCAAAAGCCACCGGGCGAATCATCAGTATATTAGATGTTGCTTGCATTTGTTAGTTGATAGTCTATAGACCATAGTCTATAGTAATTGTATAAATGATAGAACTTATCCGATAGTAATTGACCTTAGTTCTTCTTATTAAATGGTTTTTTACCATGGTCCATGGACTATAGACCATGGACTACTTAATCGCTTCCCGCCAAAGCGGCATACTCATACAGTGGAAACCACCGCGTGCACGCGATAGTTCTGCTGACGGTATCAGGATCAGTGTGTCTGTAATTGTTTTAGGATTTAATTCATCGCTTTCAAATTTTTGCAGCAATTCGGCCACTGGTATAATGTTAAATCCCTGGTTAACAAAAGCTTCTACAGTTTTATCGTTACGGTCATAGCCTAATACCACGCCTTCCTTAATTGCCAGCAGGTTGCACGAGTCTGTCCATTGCTCACGGGCATCAAAAGGGAAGGTGTTATTGCCCGAATAAATAAACTTCACTTCGCCCTCATAGCCAAGGTCTTTATGGCTAATGTCGGTCAACAAATCCTCGATATTATCAAACGTTTTAGGCTTTTTACCTTGCCTGAATTGCACGATCTCTGTTTTTTCCTTGCTCTTTTTATCGGCAAACCACGCCGCCGGACCAGCCTCTTTTTCAGGCTTCTCTGCTATGGCCAGCGAGTGCAGTATCACCCACATATCGCGCCTAACCTGCGTAAACACGGTATCAATATGCATGTAATCGCGCTTATTAGGTATTTTAACCACCGTTACCTTTTTAACCACGTTATGCTCAAATAGCAATTTAATAGCTTCGTCCGCGCCGCTGGTTGATGTGCGCTCACTGCAGCCTATGATCAGGTGGTCGGGACTTACCATCATCACGTCGCCGCCTTCAAGCGTGGTTTTCTGCTCATTATCCTCGCCGGGGCGTAAAAAGTGATGGACAGTTTCCGGTATCTCCAGTATGTTGTCCCGAAATTCGGCGAACAGCGGATGGTTGAAAAATATATACCGCATCAGCAACGTTTCGCGGAAACGGGCCTTTTTAGCAGGCTTATTCAATAATACATGGTTATTTATGGCGATGCCGATATCCCTCGAAAAAATCAGGTTTGGTATCGGCGCAAAGATCATTTCATCATCATTAAGCGCGCCGGAGATAAAAATTTTGGCAAGTTGTATCGGGTCGGTATCAATCAGCTTTAATTGCATGCGGTAACTGCAACCCTCAATTGCACAAACAGAGGCAACCAGTTTTTTGCGGATATCTGTTTCCTGCAAAATATCACTCAACAGCACTTGTAGTTCAAGCACTTTGGTTGAAGCGTGGAAGTCTTTATTGTCAGGCTTAAAAAATGACCGGTCGATATCTACCTGATCGAGTTTACCTTTTATCTTGCCGGAATCAAGGAAATACAGGAGTAGCTTGATATAGTAATCGTATTCTTTTTTGCGGAGTGTATCTAAGTGTACAATATCTTCAAACAGCCAATCCTGTGCTTTAGAGGGCACCACTTTACCCAACCCGCTATCCGGGCTATGAATCAATAAGGCACGCAAGCTGCCTATCTCCGAGGTTACATCTATCCTGAAATCTTTATCGTTGATCGTCATAAAAGGTTATAATAGTAGCAAATCTATTACAAAATATGTTACCGATGTATGCCGTGTTATTTTTTACACCTAACTCGCAGCATTTGATTAATTTTGCCGGATGAATTTTATTACTGATGCCGCCATTAAGGCCGTTAAGGAACTTTATAATACCGACATAACCGCTGATGCCATTAGCTTGCAGGAAACCCGCAAGGAGTTTGAAGGCCAGCTCACCATAGTAACTTTTCCTTTCACACGATTTTCCAAAAAATCGCCGGAGCAAACCGGTACCGAGATAGGCGAGTATTTGAAAGCCAACGTAAACGAAGTATCGGCATTCAACGTAATAAAAGGGTTTCTAAATATCTCTATCGCTGATGATTACTGGCTGAACACGCTTTATAACCAAATACTATCCGCTGATTTTGCAGAACCACAGTACAATGGCCAGAAAGTAATGGTGGAGTATTCATCACCCAATACCAATAAGCCGCTGCACCTTGGGCACATACGTAACAACCTGTTAGGTTATTCGGTTGCGCAGATATTAGCTGCAGCTGGGTACGAGGTAATAAAGTCTAATTTGGTGAATGACAGGGGGATACACATCTGCAAATCCATGCTGGCCTGGCAAAAGTTTGGTAATGGAGAGACCCCTGAATCATCAGGCCTTAAAGGCGATCATTTAGTAGGGAAGTACTATGTAATATTTGATAAGGAATACAAAAAAGAGATTGAAGCGCTGAAAGCCGAAGGGCAAACTGAAGACGACGCCAAAAAGAATGCCCCGCTGATAAAAGAAGCCCAGCTTATGCTGCAAAAATGGGAGGCAGGCGATGAGGAAGTGATCAGCCTCTGGAAAACTATGAACAGCTGGGTTTATGCCGGCTTTGATGAAACTTATAAACGCCTCGGGGTTGATTTTGACAAGTTCTATTACGAGTCAAACACCTATTTGTTAGGTAAGGATATTATTGAGGAAGGCCTTGCAAAAGGTGTGTTCTTTAAAAAAGAGGATGGCTCTGTTTGGATTGACCTGACAGAAGATGGCCTCGACCAAAAACTGGTGCTGCGTGCCGATGGAACGTCGGTATATATTACCCAGGATATAGGTACCGCGCTGTTGAAATATAATGATTTCGGCATGGATAAGTCGATCTACGTAGTAGGTAATGAGCAGGATTATCACTTTAAAGTGTTGTTCCTGATCCTTCAAAAACTGGGCAAGGCTGATACTAACAGCCTGTTTCACCTGTCATATGGTATGGTTGATCTGCCGTCGGGTAAAATGAAATCGCGCGAGGGTACGGTAGTTGATGCTGATGATCTGATGGCCGAAATGGAGCATACCGCCAAACAGCGTACCGAAGAGTTAGGTAAGGTAGAAGGCTTTAGCGAAGAAGAAAAGAGTGCCTTGTACCATACTATTGGCATGGGTGCGTTGAAGTACTTTCTGTTAAAAGTTGATCCTAAAAAACGCTTATTGTTTGATCCGAATGAGTCGGTAGATTTTCAAGGGCATACCGGGCCGTTTATCCAATACACCCATGCACGTATCAAATCAGTACTAAATAGGGCAGGGGTTGATTTTACGGAGCGTACCGGCGTAAATACGCTCGCTGATGAAGAACGTGAACTTATCGTACTATTAAACCAATTTCCTGATATAATTACTCAGGCGGCAGAGGCTTACAGTCCGGCTGTTGTAGCCAATTATGTTTATGAATTGGCAAAGGCGTACAATAAATTTTACCACGAACACTCCATTCTGCAAGCCGAAGATGAAGTATCCAAAAAATTCAGGCTGCAACTATCAGCAGCATCAGCCAAAGTAATTAAGAAAGGTATGGCGCTGTTAGGTATTGATGTGCCCGAGCGCATGTAATACAAAAGGGGCGAAAGCCCCTTTCTTTTTTTTCAATTCAAATGATATTCCTCCAGCTTACGGTAAAGTGTTGTTAAGCCGATGCCTAATAATCGGGCAGCCTCGGTTTTATTACCGCCGGTGTACTGTAGCACTTTAAAAATATGCTGCTTTTCGATAGTCGCCAGATCGAGCGCGTTGCTGTTGCTGCTGTTTTTAAACCTGAAGTCGGGCGGGAGCTGGTTGGGTGTAAGTGTTTCGCTGTCAGCTAAAATAACTGCGCGTTCAATGCAGTTCTTTAACTCCCGGATGTTGCCTTTCCAATGGTGGCTGTTTAAAAGCTCGACAAATTGATTGTCCATTTTATTTATTCTACTATTTATTTTAGCGGCAAATTCTTCCATGTAATGTTTCGCCAGCAACTCGATGTCTCCCTTACGCTCGTTTAAGGATGGAAGCGTGATAGTGAACACGGATAACCGGTAGTACAGATCTTCACGAAAACGACCGGCTTCAGATTCCTTCATCAGGTCGCGGTTAGTGGCGGCCAAAATGCGTACGTTAACCTTGGTGGTTTGTGTATCGCCAACCTTAATAAAAGTTTTACTCTCCAGCACACGTAGCAACTTCGCCTGCAGCTCCAGGCTCATTTCGCCTATTTCATCCAAAAATATGGTGCCGTACTGCGCTTCCTCAAATAACCCTTTTTTATCTTTAACAGCCCCGGTAAATGCGCCCGCTTTGTAACCGAATAATTCACTCTCCAATAATTCAGGTGTAAAGCTGCTGCAATTAACGGCAACAAAGGGCATCAGCCTGCGTTCACTATCGTAATGTATAGCCGATGCGAAAACCTCTTTACCGGTACCTGTTTGGCCCAGCAATAATACGGTGGTGTTCGTAGCCGCTACTTTTCGCCCAAGGGCGATAGCCTCGGTAATTTGTTTGGATTGACCGATAATATTAGCGAAGCTGTACTTTTTAGCCAGTTTAGCTTCAAGCTCATAAACCTTTAATTGCAAGCGGGCTTTATCAACAGCTTGATTGAGCAAAGGTATAATCTTCTCATTATCATCGCCTTTAATGATGTAATTAAAAGCGCCGTTTTGTATAGCCTTTACCGCATCATTAACGGTGCCATACGCGGTTAAATTAATAACCTCAACATACGGGCGTAACTCCTTAATGTTTTTCACAAGGTCAACACCGTTTATATCAGGCAGCTTAACATCGCTTAAAACAGCCATTATATTTTCGCGGGCGAGTATTTTTAACCCCTCTTTGCCGGTGGCCGCCTCAAGTACCTCAAAACCTTCCAGCCCGATAATCCTCGACAATAAACCACGTAGTTTTTCCTCATCATCAATTATCAGCACTTTGGGTTTCATACCTTGAAAATTTCAGCAAATATATCGTAAAAATACTTGCTTATATATTCCTGGTCTGTCTTTGGTTACCACAGGTTTTCGCCTTAAATAAAACAACTGTAAGCGTTGCCGAACAAAGTACTGTGCTTTTAGGTTTAACGTTATAGTTTAAAGGTTGCTGTAGTTATTGTAAAGGCTGAAATCAACCATTTTATTATAAAAAAGCGTGTTTTAGCTATATTTGCGTACCTCTTAAAATTTATCAAAAATTGACAAAAACAATATTCATCGCATCGGCCGAGCCTTACAGTGGTAAATCCGTTGTTACGCTTGGTATAGTTGATATGCTGCTGGGCAAGGCTCAAAGGATCGGCTATTTTAAACCGATAATCAATACCGACCCGGCAGAGTTTAAAGATGTGCATATTCAAACCATCCTGTCGCATTTTCAACTGCCTTTGGCTTTTGAAGACACGTATGCCTTTACCCGTGCCGAAGCCCTACAGCTTTTGAACGAGCAAAGCCAGGGCGAGATGATTGATACCATCATCAGCCGATTTAAAAAGATAGAAGAGAATTACGATTTTACGGTAATTGAGGGCGGGGATTTTACCGGCCAGGGCACTGCCTTTGATTTTGAGAGCAACCTGCTGATAGCCCGTAACCTGAACGCACCGGTGGTGTTAGTGGTATCAGGTGACGGGAAGTCAATATCAGAAACCATACAGGATGGCTTGAACCTGTTCCATGCTTATCAATCGCGCGAAATACAGGTACTCGCGCTGGTTGCGAATAAGGTACATGCCGATCAGGCCAATGATGTACGCAAGCTGTTGGCTTCGCAATTACCTAAAGGAGTAATAAGCGCCGTTATATCTGCCGATAAGGCATTACAGAATCCAACCGTAAGTGATATTTTCGGTCATCTGGATGGACGCTTGCTTTTTGGCGGCGAGCACCTTTCTAACCAGGTAGATAACTTTGTTACCGGGGCAATGCAGGTGCCCAACTTCCTGAGCTTTTTAAAGGAAAATGTGTTGATAGTAACCCCTGGTGATAGGGGCGATATCATCATCAGTTCGTTACAGGCAAATCTGTCGTCAAGCTATCCAAGGGTCGCCGGCATTGTGCTAACCGCAGGAGTTGTTCCCGAGGAGCCGGTTATGCGCTTGATAGAAGGCCTGCAAAACGTAGTGCCAATCATCGCCGTTAACGGTGGTACGTTTGAAACCACAAACAAAATAGCGGCGGTGAAAGCCCGTATTACGCCCGATAATTCCAAAAAAATTCAACTGGCTATTGATACCTTTAACCGTTGCGTTGATACCGGCGCGCTGGATGAAAAGATGGTTACCTACCACTCTGACGCCATGACGCCGCACATGTTCCAGTACCAGCTGAGCAAATGGGCCAAAAAGGAAATCAAGAACATTGTATTGCCTGAGGGTAATGATGACCGTATAATCTTAGCCGCCGGTCGTTTGATCGCGCAGCAATTGGTTAAGCTGACCTTACTCGGGAATCCAACGGAGATCGCGGCTTCCATCAAGCGCTTGGGTATCGATCTGGATATTAATGATATCACTATCATCGACCCGGCAAACTCAGGCCACTATGAGGATTACGTAGAAACACTTTACGAACTGCGTAAAAGCAAAAACCTCACGATGGAAATGGCGCGCGATTTAATGACCGACGTGTCATATTTCGGTACTATGATGGTGTATAAAGGGCATGCTGATGGCATGGTATCGGGTGCGGTACACACTACGCAGCACACCATTCGCCCTGCATTGCAGTTCATTAAAACCAAGCCGGGTATATCAACCGTGTCGTCCATCTTCTTTATGTGTTTAGAGGACAGAGTGTCGGTATTTGGTGATTGTGCGGTTAATCCTAACCCAACGGCAGAGGAGCTGGCGCAGATTGCCATTTCATCAGCCGATAACAGTATGCGTTTCGGCATTGAACCGCGTATCGCCATGCTCTCGTATTCATCAGGTACATCAGGTGCCGGTGAGGATGTGGAGAAGGTTCGTCGTGCTACAGAGCTGGTAAGGCAACAGCGTCCGGATTTGAAGGTAGAGGGCCCAATTCAATACGATGCCGCGGTCGACCCGGTTGTAGGGCAGCAAAAACTTCCGGGTTCAGAGGTAGCCGGGCAAGCCAGCGTGTTGATATTTCCGGATTTGAATACGGGTAATAATACCTATAAAGCGGTTCAACGCGAAACGGGCGCTTTAGCTATCGGCCCTATGTTACAAGGCCTGAACAAACCGGTGAATGATTTGAGCCGTGGCTGTACAGTCGACGACGTTTTTAATACGGTTATCATCACGGCCATACAAAGCCAAAACGCATAATTTAATCCGATACTCATTTTTTAGATGAACATATTTGTAATTAACTCGGGCAGCAGCTCTATAAAATATCAGTTATTTCACAGTGAATCTGCCGAGCCGGTATGCAGCGGTTTAGTAGAGCGGATAGGCCTTGGCGATTCCCTGATAAAGCATACAGTTTTTATAAACGGCGAAGAAAAGGTAACCAAACTTGAATTGGATATACCCGATCATGAGGCAGGTATGTTTGAGGTGGAAAAGCTACTGATACAACCCGGTATTGCCGTGGTGCACAACCCGGATGATATAAACGTGGTGGGTCACCGTATAGTGCATGGTGGCGAAACGCTAACCCAAACCACTATAATAACTGACGAGGTAAAGGAGAAGATAAAACAGCTATATCCGCTTGCCCCGCTACATAATCCGGGCCACATTAAAGGTATAGAGGTAGCGCAAAGCATTTTCAAAAAAGCTACACAGGTAGCTGTATTCGATACCGCGTTTCATCAAACCATGCCCGAAAAGGCTTACCGCTATGCCATTCCTGAGAATTTTTATAGGGACTACGGTATTCGTGTATATGGCTTTCACGGTATCAGTCATAAATATGTATCGGGCAGGGCGGTGGAATACCTGCAAAAGCCTGATGCGAAGATTATCACCATACACCTGGGCAACGGTTGCAGTATGGCGGCTGTTAACGCCGGTAAATGTATAGATACCAGCATGGGCCTTACACCATTGGATGGTTTAATAATGGGTACACGCAGCGGTAATATTGATGCTTCGGTATTATTATACCTGATAGAGCAACAAGGATATGACGCTGCCGAACTTACCACCCTTCTAAATAAAAAAAGCGGTATGTACGGCCTCACCGGCTATAGTGATATGCGCGATATTACCGGCATGATGAAAAATGGCAGTGATGCCGCCGCGCTGGCTTACGAAATGTATGCTTATCGTATACGTAAATTCATAGGTGCCTATAGCGCTGCCATGAACGGACTCGACGCTATCGTGTTTACCGCAGGCGTGGGTGAAAATGATGCGCTGGTGCGCGAAATGGCCTGCCGTGATATGGATTTTGTGGGCATACACATAAATACAGAAGAAAACTCGCAGCGCAAACCGGGCCTGCGTGATGTGAGTGCCTCACAATCAAAAGTAAAAGTACTGGTTATACCTACCAATGAAGAGCTGGAAATTGCACAACAATGCAAAGCGCTTTTACAGTACTAATAATAATTCTCTGCGGTAAAATGAAGCCTGTTGTTCAAAAGCAACAGGCTTTTTTTATCAAAACTTTTACAACGTGTTTTAAAAGATATTTCGATATTGCTGATTGATCTTTCTATCCAGCCAATTTTTTTATACTATGAAATTAAAATCCTTTACGCTGTTGCTAAATTGTTTTTTTACCCTCACCATTTTGTTGATTGCGGGTTATACTAAAGCACAGCCGGGTGCGGCCCAGTTACAGTGCGAACACCTTACGTCTCCGCTCGGTATTGATGAAGCTCACCCTCGTTTAAGCTGGCTATTGAGTGATAGTCGCCAGGGTGCTTTGCAAAGTGCATATACCGTTTTGGTGTCAAAAAATCCGGCAGAAGTTGGTAAAGGTGGTGTATGGAATACCGGTAAAATTACCGCTCAATCAGGCTTGATTACATATAACGGTAAAGCATTAGAGCCGTTTACTCGCTACTATTGGGCAGTACGGACATGGGATAAAAACGGCAAACCACTTGCGCAAAGTCAAACCGCTTATTTTGAAACCGGAATGATGAACCAGAACAACTGGACCGGTAACTGGATTAGTGATGGTAAAAGCATAAACGAGTTGAAGGCACCTTACTTTCGCAAGGTTTTTAATGCCGGTAAAAAGGTCCGCTCAGCGCGTGCATACATCGCAGTAGCGGGTTTGTATGAGTTGTTTATCAACGGAACCAAAATAGGCAACCACCGCCTCGACCCGATGTACACCCGTTTTGACAGGCGAAACCTGTACGTTACTTACGACGTTACCGCTCAATTAAAAAACGGCGCCAATGCTATCGGTGTGGTGTTGGGTAACGGTTGGTACAACCATCAATCTATCGCTGTATGGAATTTTGACCGTGCCCCTTGGCGGCAGCGGCCAACCTTTTGCCTCGATCTACGGATAACCTATGAGGATGGATCAGCCGAAACCATATTTACCGATGAAAGCTGGAAAACCCACAGCGGGCCAATCGTATTTAACAGCATTTATACGGGCGAGCATTACGACAGTAGAGAAGAAATACCGGGCTGGAATACTGTTAACTTTGATGACAGCAAATGGAACGGTTCCGGGCTGCGGGCCGCACCCGCTAAAAAAATAGAAAGTCAGGTGATGGTGCCTATCCGTAATGTAGAGGAATTGTCGGCCAAATCACTGGTCAATTTCAATGATACCTGTTACGTGGTTGACCTGGGCCGGAATATTGCCGGTGTTACTCGGGTAAAACTACGTGGCGACAGTGGTACGATAGTAAAAATAAAGCATGGTGAAAAGCTTTATACCAAAGAGGGAACGCCAAAGGGGCATGTTGATTTGTCGAACATCGATGTTTACTATCGTCCGAGAGATAAGAATGATCTTTTTCAAACCGATGTGGTGATACTGAATGGCAAGGGCGAAGTTGATTTTATGCCAAGCTTTAATTACAAAGGGTTTCAATATGTGGAGATAACCAGCAGCAAACCCATAAATTTCAGCAAGGAAGATATTACCGGCTATTTTATGCATAGCGATGTGGAGGCCGTGGGTAAGCTTAATACATCGAGTGATCTGGTAAATAAATTATGGGCAGCTACCAATGCCTCTTACCTGTCCAATTTATTTGGATATCCTACGGATTGTCCTCAGCGGGAAAAAAATGGCTGGACCGGCGATGGACATTTCGCCGTCGAAACCGGCTTGTTCAATTTTGACGGGATCACTGTGTACGAAAAATGGCTCGGCGATCATCGTGACGAGCAGCAGCCCAACGGCGTATTGCCGGATATTATACCAACCGGCGGTTGGGGTTATGGCACTGCCAACGGCACGGACTGGACGAGTACCATCGCTATTATTCCGTGGAACTTGTATCTGTTTTATGGTGATAAAAAGCCATTGGCCGATAACTATAACAATATTAAAGCTTATGTAAATTACGTGAGTAAGATAAGCCCAAACAACCTTACAACTTTTGGCCGTGGCGATTGGGTGCCGGTGAAATCATCATCGTCGTTGGAGTACACATCGTCCGTTTATTTTTATGTAGACGCCACAATACTATCAAAAGCCGCGGCCCTGCTGGGCAAAACCCAGGATCAGCAGTTTTACTCGGCCATGGCTGCAAAGATCAGGAAGGCCATAAACGATAAATATTTCGATAAAGCGAAGTGCATTTACGGTAGCGGAGTGCAAACCGAGTTGAGCATGGCGCTGCAATGGAAAGTCGTACCTGAAGAATACCGGCTAAAACTCGCTGAAAACCTTGCCAAAAGAGTTGCGCAGGATAATATGCATATTGATGTTGGTGTGTTAGGAGCCAAAGCCGTATTAAATGCCTTAAGCGATAACGGACAGGGCGAGGTGGCTTACAAATTAGCATCACAGGATACTTATCCATCCTGGGGATGGTGGATTGTTAACGGCGCGACCACCTTGTATGAAAACTGGGATATTAACGCACCGCGCGATATTTCATTAAACCACATGATGTTTGGCGAGATCGGCGGCTGGTTCTTCAAAGGATTAGGCGGCATTAAACCGGACGAAAATAAGCCTGGCTTTAAAAATGTATTGCTCAAGCCCAATTTTGTACAAGGGTTAAACTTTTTTACATCAAGCCACAAAGGGCCTTATGGCAATATCGTTTCGGCGTGGAAACGGGAGCAGGGTAAGATTATTTACGATGTAACCGTTCCGGCAAATTCTACAGCTGATATTACTTTTCCCAATCCTTCGTCAAAAGTGATACTTAACGGAAAGCCTGTTAATACGCAAAAAACCTATCATGTTTCCGCAGGATCTTATCGTTTTGCGGTGCAGTAATTAAACAAAGTTTATTTATCTTAAACTTAATATATCGTTAAAACACATAAAGCCTTAGCGATTTAACTTCGCTTTTTTATAACAATTATGGCTGATTCGCGCAGGGAGTTTATCAAGAAGGCAACAATGCTTGCCGGTAGTACCGGATTGTTTAGTGTGTTGCCGGAGTCGATACAAAAGGCTTTGGCAATTGATGCCGATAAAGGCACTACGTACCTTGATGCGGAGCATGTCGTATTCCTGATGCAGGAGAATCGATCTTTTGACCATTGCTATGGCACCCTGCAAGGTGTACGTGGCTTTGATGATCCGCGGGCGATGCGCCTACCAAATAACAATAAGGTTTGGCTACAAAGCAATAAAGCGGGCGAGACCTATATACCCTTCCATCTTGATATAAAAAATTCAAGGGCTACCTGGATGCAATCATTGCCTCATTCATGGGAAAACCAGGTTGACGCGCACAACAATGGTAAAATGGACGGCTGGCTGGAAAGCAAAAAGTCAGGTAATAAGGAATATGCCCACATGCCGCTTACATTGGGCTATTATGATCGAAAGGACATACCGTTTTACTATGCCTTTGCTGACGCATTTACCGTATGCGATCAGCATTTTTGCTCATCGTTAACCGGTACAAGTTCAAACCGATCGTACTTTTGGGCGGGAACCATCCGCGAAGAGCAGCACGCCAATTCTCCAGCTCTTGTTTATAATGATCAGTTAAATTACCGCGACCTTATCGCTAAAACCTTTCCGGAGCGGTTGGAAGAAGCAGGTATCTCATGGAAAGTTTATCAGAATGAATTAAGCCTGGATGTTGGGTTTACCGGCGAGGAAGACGACTGGCTGAGCAATTTTACAGATAACAATCTTGAGTTTTATAAAAATTACAACGTACGCCTGCACAAGGCTCATCGCGACTATCTGGCTAAGGCTGAAGCAAAATTACGGCAGGAAATAGCTGACCTTAAGGCGAAAGCCCAAACTGATGAGTTGAGCAATAAACTTAGCCAAAAGCAAAAACAACTGGACAAGGTAAAAGCTGAACGGGCCGAATGGACGCAGGAACGTTTTGATAAGTTAAGCGATCATGAAAAGAGTATCCACCAAAAGGCTTTTGTAACTAACGTTAATGATGCTGATTACCATAAGTTGGAAACACTGACCTATGAGGAAAACGGCGAAAAGCGCGAAGTAAAAGTACCTAAAGGCGACATTCTTCACCAATTTAGGCAGGATGTAAAAAATGGCAAGCTGCCAACTGTTTCGTGGTTAGCCGCTCCATCGAATTTTTCCGACCATCCTTCATCACCCTGGTATGGCGCCTGGTATGTATCAGAAGTACTGGATATTTTAACGCATAACCCCGAAGTTTGGAAGAAAACGATTTTTATACTCACTTACGATGAAAATGATGGTTACTTTGACCACGTAGCGCCGTTTGTACCGCCGCATTCGGCAAAGCCCGAAACCGGTAAATGTTCAGAGGGCTTAGATACCGCTGTTGAGCATGTAACTACTGCAGAGCAGGCTGAAAAGGGAATACCGGAGCAATACCGGCGTGAAAGCCCTATAGGTTTAGGCTTTAGGGTTCCGCTGGTGATAGCATCACCCTGGAGCCGTGGGGGATGGGTTAACTCCCAGGTGTTTGATCACACCTCATGCCTGCAATTCCTGGAAACCTTTCTAAGCGGAAAGGCAGGTAAGCAAATCAAGGAAACAAATATCACTGATTGGCGCAGAACTATCTGCGGCGACCTTACATCGGTGTTTAGGCCTTACAACAGCGAAAAGATCAACTATCCTGCATCGCTAAACCGCGATGAAACCGTAAAAGAGATTTATAATGCTAAGTTTAAGCAAGCGCCAAATAACTTCAAGGCTTTAAATAAAGATGAAATAGCAGCGGTGAATAACACACCGGCAACAATCCCAGCGTTTCCTAAACAGGAAAAAGGTACCCGCCGTTCATGCGCTTTGCCTTATCAACTCTATGCTGATGGTCACCTAAACAATAATAAAGACGCTATAAACATTAAGATGAAGGCTGGTGACAAGGCAGGCGCGCCATTCAATGTTTACGCCCGTGGGCAATTTCAGCATGAAGGGAAATCTGCGGAACAAATGCCTACTTGGGCATTTGCTTTAAAAGCAGGGGACGAAATAGATTATTCATGGCCGGTTAAAGCGTTTCAGGATGGCCATTATCATCTCGATTTACAAGGCCCTAACGGTTTTTACCGGAACTTTACCGGTAATAAAAACGACCCGGATTTACAGGTGGAAACAATTTATCAACCTGATGGCAACCTGAAAGTGTTATTAAGTAATACAAGTAAATCGGATATTTATATGGTTATAATGTCTGATGTTTCTTATAAACAACGCAGTAAAAATGTAAAAGTAAAACCAGGCGAAAAGGTAGCACAGGTTATCGATCTAAAAAGCAGCTATTCCTGGTACGATGTTGAACTGAAAGTACAAGGCCATAATGATTTTTTGAGACGATACGCAGGCCGGGTCGAAACAGGAAAACATGGATTTACAGATCCGCTTATAGGCGCCTGATAAGAAAAGCCCGTATTATTCAAACACGGGCTCTCTTTTTCACGGGAGTGCTTAAAATTTTTTCACCAGATTTTTAAGCTTTAAATGCTTTAAAATGCTGCGTATTTTTCGTTCGTTGCGGCTTCCGGCATCCAAGGCGTCAAACGCGAAGCCTGCGGCTGTAGCATAAACAGCATGATGCAAGGCATCAATAGCAACTGATTTTGGTTCCTCCTCTGTTACCGGTGGGGCGGCATCGTATTTAGGCAGCATAACTAAAGCAGCACCCCAAACCGCCGCAAAATGCACGGCAGTAGCAGGTAGCCCTTTCAATCCGGTTAATGATATTAAACCTCTTGCAATACCCCACGCGGTACCGTATGCCCAGTGTATTTGCTGCGACACTTTTTCCTTTTGCTCTTCGCTTACCGGTGTAACGTCCGCAGTCTCCTCAACCACTTTTACCGGGGCATCGCTCGGCTCGCGTTTTGTAATTTTCATCTCAATCATTTGTGAGAGGGTAATGGCGGCGGTACCGGCTAACCCGGCCAGTATGCCTTTACCGATTGCACTGCCTAATTCGCCAAGTATGTTGTTCTGATGAATTTTCATAACGGTTTCGTTTATATAGATGTACTCCTATAAACAGTGAATTTTAATTAATGATTTATTTATTTTCAAGCAGTTTACAACTAAAGTGGTGTTTGAGGGAAATAACTGGGATGAGATACTAACCCTTAATGATATGCGTTTTCATGTAGACGTTATCGTGTTAAGCTACAAAATAGCGAAAAGTTCTTTCGTTCTAAGTAAATGATGTAACTAAATTGTTATGTCAATCAGGGGTAAAAAACACACGTTTAAACATTCAATCAGGTGTTTTATAACTACTTTTGTAGTGTTAAAAATATTAAAGCCGGTTAATGGCCGGCTTTTAAAGATACTTCTTTTGGTTAGAGGTGATTGTTTTAGAGTGATTGGTTCAGGCCGGGTTTTCCCGGCCTGAGTTTTTTTAGGCAATTGAAGTTGTTATCGAAATATTGCCTGTAAGGATTTTGTGAATAGGGCAGTGGTCGGCAATTTGCAATAAGCGGTCAATTTGCTCCTGTATCAGTTCCCCTTTAAACGTGATCAACCTTTCTATCAATATCCCATCGTCTGTTTTAAAAAGCTCAAGATCAACCGTTATTTCATCAACTATCCACATCTTACGGTCGATGTACATGCGTAATGTAATGCCTGTACAACTTCCTAAACTGGCCAGCAAAAGCCCGAACGGATCCATCCCAGTATCTTTACCGCCTTTGTCAACGGGCTCATCTACAATAATGGCGTTATTGCCACTGCTCACTACGGTTTGGTAAGCTTCTTTACGGGTGACTGATCTGGCCGTTAAAACGGGTTCTTTTTGTAGCGTCATAATAAATTGTCGTGCTTTATTGCAATTGCAACGCCTGCAACTCCCAATTGTTGGCCTTAGTGGCTAAACCGCCGTTGTATTTTAATGTTACGTTGAAATATTGCCTACTTTCTGAACCATCCTCAGTGGTCACATCGGCATATGAGCGGATAACATATATTGAATCTGAACGTTTACCAAATTCAAATCCTTCGTCAGAAAATGAAATATTGTCGCCTTTAATTGATGGCTCCACAATTGTTTTGGCTACTTCGTAGGCATCTTCTTTTGATGGCATGCCACCAAACAGGTTTTGCTTTTGTGAGCCAGATTGGGTAAAACGAACCAGAATGAGCCCGAATACTATAATAAGCCCGATAATTACCCAAACTCCTAAACGGGCGGTTTTTCCCTTAGCTTTTTTAAGCTGGTGATAATCGTTGTTCATGATTTATAATTGGGCTACTAAAATATTGATTTTGCCTAATAAAAATCATAACATCTTAATGCACCATTAAATCTGAAGTTGTTATCGCCATTGCCCGGGGTTTCATAAACTACGCTGCCTTCGGTTGTTCCGCTGGTGCCACCATAGCTAAGTTTTGACATTGGCACATCATGGCTAACACCAACGCGAAGTTTATCACCGCTTTCGCGGTTTTTGAAGATATCGAATATAAATGATACGACAACAGCACTCGGCCCGCCGTTGCCACCGCGATACCACAACCCTGCGTTTACGCTGCGGCGCTTATATTGCACGCCGGCGCTGTATGAGTTCACGTTACTTTGTTTATAGAAAACAACCGAGGGTATAACAAATGATTTTTCGTAATCATCCAGGTTGTCGTATTTATTCAAATCATAACGATAGCTGAGGTGTCCTGCAAAACGTATGGGCAGCTTAACCGGTGTACCGGTGAATGATTCATTTGGACGGTTAAGGTGAAATGCCGAGGCCCCTGCCATAAACGGACCGGTTACCAGGTTAACGCCTAAGCCCGAATCAAAGTAAAATCGGCTGTTATAAGCCAGCAGATCGGCAGAGGATTGCTGGCCGGGTATAATACCATTGTTGGGGTCAATCTGATCACCAAAAACCAATTTACTCATATCAACCGACCGGTTGGTTGCACCTGCCGCCAAACCGAATGACAGAACGTATTCATCAGACCCTACGCTGTAAGAATAAAGGCCCATTATACTGTTTTTACGCAGATAGGCAGTTCCCTCACTACTACGTGTGAACATTAAACCAAAGCCGCCGCCAAAGCGGGGGATGTTGTAATCAATAGTGGCCGACAGGTAGTTCAGGTTGCCGGGTATGGTTGAGTATTGATTGCGATAGGTCAGGCTCATTCTTAATTTACCCTCAAACTGTCCGTTTAAGGCTGGATTAAGATAAACTGGGGCTTGAAAAAATTGCGAATATTGATGATCCTGCGCAAGGCTATCAACAGCAACGAGCATCAGCAAAAAAAACAATAATCTGTTTTGTATTTTCATCTATAGTTAGGCGTCTGTTTTATTATTATTTTATCTGATCAAATTAATTACACCGTTGCGTTTTGGCGGCGAGTTGCCGTATGACATGCCCTTCCATTCGGTGCCATTTATAAATGTTGCTGATACCTGCCATACGTAAGCCCCCTGAGGTGCAGGCGACCCTTTATAGGTGCCATCCCAACCTTCAATAGGTTCGCCGTTGGCGCCAAGTTTATCCGTTTCCCAAACAAGTTGCCCCCATTTGTTAAATATCTGCATGCGCCATTTGGCTATACCAGCGCCGCGGGCCATAAAAGTTTGCAATACCGCGCTGCTGTTAGATGGTATAAAAGCATTCGGCAAAAACAACGTACCCGGCGTGCCCGATATAGTTACAGTTCTTCGCTTTTCGCTGGTGCAGCCCTTGCTATCGGTTATAATAAGCGTTACCACATGCGAGCCGATCTGCGATTGCGGGTAGGTGTATTCAGGGTTGCGCTGGTTTGAGGTGCCGATATTGTCGCCAAAATCCCACTGCCATGATACTACGTTCCCGTCAGACTCATCACGGAAAGAGAAATGGAAGTTTGGTACTTCAATTTCTAAACCTGGTGCTACACTAAAGTCAGCAAGTAATGGCGGCGATACCGCTATAGGGCGTGTAACCGTATTACCGCAATCTAACTGATTAGTAACGGTAAGAGTTACGTTATAGTTGCCCGGCTGCGCGTACTGGTGTACCGGTTCTCTTTCAAGCGAACGAGGGGTTCCATCACCAAAATCCCATGAGAAGCGGGTGTTGGCATCTGTTACGCCGGTGATCGTAAACGTATAGTTTAAGTTATTATCGCAATTTTCAACAGCGGCATTAAATGTTACATTTGGAATTGCGTAAATAGTTATAGGCTGTTGTGCCGATTCGCCTTGCGGGCCGCATGCAATTGTACCCGCTACAACTGATACGGTGTAAGAACCGGCATCCATAAACCGGTAGGTGTAATTACCTCTCGGTACATTGCGTATCTCCTCAAGCAAAGTACCATCTTTATATATTTTATAGCTAAAGCTGTCACCGGTTGAGTTGTTCACAAACACGATATCCTGGCCAGCGCAAGCAGTAGGCGGCGATTTTTGTATGAACATACTGGCGATCAGGTTGCTTGGCACAATGGTAAAAGGCTGGTCAGGTGATGTGGTTTCATTACCGCATTTATCAACCACGCGCATGCGTACAAATACCTGGCGGGTATTATTCGGGTCGGCAGCTACCGTAAAGCTTTGGTTTGATTTATCAGTTATCGGGCCAATGGTTTGTATAATAGCCTTGTTAGCATCAAGCAAATAATAGTAATATGCCTGATTGTTACCCGGCGAGCGGTTAACCAGCGTAATTGTTTTATCGCCCGCGCAACCGGCGCTGGCCGTTGCCTCAAGCACCGGTATAGGAGAAGCCGGGCTTACCAATATAGTTTTAGTAACCGGTGGGAAAGTTTGGCAATCGCTCACCAGGCGAAGGCTTACCTCGTAAGATGCCTCTGCGCCGGTGGTAGATGGCTGATAGGTATGCGCTGGGGGCGTTTGGCCAGTATAGGTTGTTCCATCACCAAAATCCCATTGGTAGGTGCCATTTTCGGCAGGCGAGTTGTTAGTAAATGTTACAGTTGTAGGTCCGCATGCCTGTTGCGGCGTGGCTGTGAAATCAATTTTAGGGTTTGAGGGAATAACGGTGATCACCAGCCTGCGCGCGTCGCCCACACAACCCGAATTTACCGGCCTGATGATGTAAGTAACCGTAACCGCTCCACCATTCGGGTCAGTATTTTCTATAGTACCATCAATTACTGAGCTTGTTCCGCTAACTGGATAGCCCGATGCTGTTGCCGATGTGCGTGTCGGGTCAACTTCCCACTGGAAGGTACTGCCGGGTAACGTAGCCTCAATGGTATAACTAAACCGACGGTTGCTGCAAGCACGCAAAGTAAGCGGACTTGTTATTGTATTTGGCGGCGTAATGCGTATGGTTAGCGGAGTTGTAATAGTATTACAAGGCGCTGAAAGGTTAGTGGTAACTACCAAATTCACGGTAGCTGTACCGGCATCAATTTCCGCCTGAGATGGCGTGTAAGTTGTTTCGAGGCTGTTGGCGTTAGCGAAGGTGCCGCCGCCTGTACTCTCCCAGCGGACACTTGTATAACTTCCATTAACCGCGCCTTTTATGGATACAGCGTCGCCCGGACAGTTGGAAACATCCGGCGTTGAAACGGTAATTTCAGGAGCGTTTTGAATGATGATGTTATGGGTAGATTTAACTCCGGTAGGGTTACAATCATTTTTGTGCGTAACGGTTACCTGGTATTCGCCCGGTCCCGAAAAGCGTAAACGAGGATATTTAGCCGTCACCGGATCCACAAATGTAACTGTACCGGTGCCGCTCACCGTGGTGGCTTCCCAGGTGTAAGTTCCGGTAACTTCAGGATTAGTGCCGCTGAGATTTACATAAAAATCATCATCAGGATCGCTGCTGTATTGGCGTTGAATTGTACCACTACCGCAAATGCGGATTGGGCCTGCTTTAAGCTGAGCAACCGGAGTAGTGCTCAATGTAATTTGTGATGTGGCCGTATCGGGCGCGCAGGTACCGGGGCCTTTAAGTATCAGGCGTACGGTGTAACGGCCCGGTTTTGTAAGGGTGATCTCCGGAGCGTTATCGCTTGGGCTGCCATTAATAGTGTAACCGTCGGTTGGGCCGGATACCGACCAGGTACGTTCAACCGGTACACATGAATTATCGACTGTTGAGGTATTAGTGGGCCTGAATGTGAATGAAGGGTTGCCGCATTGAGTAAAGTTGCCGGTATTGCCGTTTATGTTAAAGGCGGCTGTAGGCGGGTTTTGCACGCAAATAGTCTTTTCTATTACGTTGCTTGCGTCGTTGGGATCGGTTTGGCACGGACTGGTGGAAATTAGCACCAATCGAACTTTATAATTACCCGGACTGGTGAAATTGTAGCGAACATCAGTAGCGCCAAGTGTTTTATTTGAAGCGATAAGTGTACCGTTAACAAACCAGTTATAGCGTGCATTTGGGTTTTTACAGGTTGAACTGCTATTGCTCGGGTTGTCGCCGGGGTCAGATGTGTTAATAAAAGTAACTGTTCCGGTACAAACGTTAAGCCCGGCGTCGCCGCCATTTGCAGCTCTTACGGCAAAGTCTGTGTTGGCTTTACCAAGCACTTTTATTGGTGCAATTAAGGCTCCACCCGGGCTACAATAGGCGTTGCGGGCACGTATAGTTAAGCCAAAACTGTTGTAAAATGTAGTTGAATTAACCCTGATGTTGTTCCCACATGATGACCTGTCGTAGCTATGAGAGAATTCGCCGTTGTTGGCCAATATCTCACAAACGGTAAAGTCTCTTGATAAGCCATCACCCCAGGCAACGGTATAAATGTTACCTGGAAATACCCGGCGTAAGGAACTTGTGCCATTTGAAAGATCGGTATCAAAAGCTATGGTGCCTTGCGGTAAACAGGCCGTTTGTACTTCGGTGCTGCGGAAGGCGTTTAAGTTTACGCGGTTATTTACCAGCATGTAGCTGCGGGTTGTTACCACACCGTTCGCTAAAACACCTTTTGCAGTTATGGTAAAGTGCGCCGCGGCTGCGCTGTACCCTGCATTAAGTGTTAAATTTTGTGTGGTGTTATCTATTTCGTTAGTTATCTGTGCGGTAACCGTGGCTGAAGCGTCTGTCTCATTAGTAATAGTATATGTAGTATTGCTATTACTGGTGTTCTCGCACTGGCCAAATACTTCGGGTTTGGTACTGTTAATGGTGATGGATGACAGATCAATAGGTACACCCGCCGCCGTACCTATGCTAAACGGAGCTGATACTGTGCTTGTTACTGATGGCGAGGTTGACTGAACGCGTAGGCGGTAGCCGCTGCCGGCTGCAATTCCTGATGGAATTGTACCGTTAACAAAGGTGGTGTAAAAATCGTTAAACGAACCGATTAACCGGCCAGTACCGCTAAAATTACCGTTAGCATCAGAAAGGTATAAGTTAAATCGGTTTGAGGGATTAACAATACAACCGCCACTTACACTAATGCGGGCCGTAATGGTAGACCCGGGACCGTAGGGGCCGGGGTCGACAGCGCTAACTGTTATTACTTGAGCTGAAGCACTACGGCTAAACAGAACGGCAAAAAAAAGAACAGGAAAAAGTCTGGTAAAAATTTTCTTCATTTAACTCCTAAAAAATGAACAGTTAGCTAACCTGTAAATTTTGCTTATGTTTTAGCAGAAGCAAAAAAAGTACTACTGTTATTTTTTACGGAATTAAGCTCAATTAGTTACATATTTTAGCTATCAGGCAAAGAAAAGATAGCATACCAAGATAGCTGTAATTACACCGGCAAGATCAGCAAACAAGCCCGCGGGAATAGCATACCGCGACCGTTTAATACCCACCGAGCCAAAGTATAAAGCCACGATATAAAAGGTAGTATCGGCCGATCCGTTAAAGGTACTTGCCAACCGCCCTGCAAAGCTGTCGGTACCAAATGTCTTCATGGTATCTATCATCATGGCCTTTGAGCCAGAGCCGCTTAAGGGTTTCATATAAGCTACCGGCAAGGCGTCAACAAAGCGGGTATCAGCGTTAAATTGGGTAACTACCCAGCGTACGCCATCGTTAATATAATCAAGCGCTCCGCAGGTGCGAAATACGCTGATGGCTACCAGCATAGCTACAAGATAAGGGATGATCTTCACGGATGTTTCAAAACCACCTTTCGCGCCCTCAATAAAAGCGTCAAACACGTCTATTTTTTTTCTCAATCCACCTAAGATGATGATCACCGGTATCAGGAACAGCAAAAAATTACTGGATACTTTTGATAGGGTAGTGATTTCTTCTTTGCTAAGGTATGTGGTTACATAAAACACAAAACCGGCAATAAATGCGGTTAAGCCGCCCAACCATAACACAATTACGCGGTTTAATAAATTTATTTTTTGCTTGATGGATACCGCGATTATGCCCGCTACTGTGGCAACGTAAGTGGCAATTATGCAAGGGAGCAGTACATCAGCCGGATCAGCCGAACCTAATATAGCCCGTTGCGCTATTATGGTTACGGGCAGCAGTTGCAAGCCGGATGTATGCAGCACCAGGAACATGATCTGCGCGTTGGACGCAGTTTCTTTATCCTTGTTCAATTCCTGCAAACTGCCCATGGCCTTTAACCCGAGTGGGGTAGCGGCATTATCAAGGCCCAGCATATTGGCCGAAAAATTCATCAACATCTGGCCGGTAGCAGGATGGTTCTTAGGTACTTCAGGAAATAATTTTTGAAAAAACGGCCCAACAATGCGCGACAGGAAATTGATAGCGCCGGCCTTTTCCGCAATGTTAAGTATGCCCAGCCAAAATGCCATATTGCCTATTAACGGCAGGGCTATATCCATTACCGATGATTTTGATGAGTTGAATACCCCTTCAACCATTTGCTGAAAAATCTCGGTATCGCCCAGAAAAACAAGTTTAATTAAACCTATTATAAAGGCGATAACAAAAAAAGCAATCCAGATATAATTTAAGACCATTTAGCTTTGCAATACAAGTGGTGAATATAGCCTTTTTACCATCACACTAACAAATGCGGCAAAGCTTTGCATCATATAAAAAACATAAAGTCGACAACATTACTCTACAAAACGCTCAAATTCATAACTTAGCCGATATATTTTAACACTATGCCTAAAATTGAACTTTCACGCGTTCATGGCGATTATGGCTTTGAAGCGTATGACGAAAACGGACACACCGTGCGTATGGATACCAGCCCCGAAAGCGGCGGCGATAACTTTGGCGTTCGCCCGATGCAGATGTTGTTGATGGGGGTTGCCGGTTGTTCAGCTATCGATGTAATCAGTATCTTAAAAAAGCAGCGTCAGGACGTGAAGGATTATAAAATGGTGGTTAACGGTGAGCGCGAAGCAGGTAAGGAGCCATCATTATGGCAAAAGGTAGATATTGAATTTCACTTATACGGAACGGTAGATGCTGATAAAGCTCAGCGTGCCGCGGAATTATCAATTAACAAATACTGTTCGGTATCGGCAACTTTAGAGAAAGCCGGCGCGGCAGTAACCTGGCAGGTGTTTATTCATCCGGCCGAGTAGTTTAACATTTTTTTACTCTTAATTTTTTATGTCAGATCAGTTAGACCCGATATCAAAAGCGATACGCATACAAACTTCAAAAACGTCTCAAAAAGAGCATTCTACACCGCTGTACTTAACCAGCAGCTTTACCTTCGAGAACGCCGAAACCATGCGCGCGGCCTTTGCCGACGAGGTGGATGAAAACATATACAGCCGTTTCAGTAACCCTAATGTTGATGAGTTTATAGCTAAGATGTGCGCCCTTGAAGGTGCCGAGGATGGCTTTGCTACAGCAACCGGTATGAGCGCTATATTCTCCTCATTTTTTGCTTTGCTAAAGCAAGGCGACCATTTGATTTGCTGCAGCTCGGTATTTGGTAGCACATTTACTATTGTTACCAAATATTTCCCGCGTTACGGCATCACCTGTACTTTAGTGCCTGCTGACGATAAGGCTGCCTGGGAAGCCGCTGTACAGCCCAATACTAAAATGGTATACCTGGAAACGCCTACTAACCCACAGATAGGGATCATCGACCTGGAATGGGCGGGGCAGTTTACCAAAAAACACAACCTTATTTTAAATGTAGATAACTGCTTTGCTACCCCGGTAATTCAGCGCCCGATTGATTTTGGTGCCGACATTGTTATCCACTCGGCAACCAAGTGGATTGACGGCCAGGGTCGTGTATTGGGCGGCGTTATAGTTGGTCGTGCTGATCTGGTAAAAGAAATTTACCTGTACTGTCGCCATAGCGGACCTGCGTTGTCGCCATTCAATGCCTGGGTATTAAGCAAAAGCCTGGAAACGCTTGATGTACGCATGGAGCGCCATAGCAAAAATGCGCTTAAAGTAGCTGAAACCCTGGAGCAGCATCCGGCGGTATCATGGGTTAAGTATCCGTTTTTACCAAGTCATCCGCAGCACGAAATAGCTAAAAAGCAAATGAAAGCCGGCGGTGGCGTGCTATGTTTTGAAATTAAAGGCGGCTCAGCAGCGGGTGCCAAATTTCTTAATTCACTAAAAATGCTTTCGGTTACGGCCAATCTTGGCGATACGCGGAGTATAGCTGCGCATCCGGCCAGTACTACGCATTCAAAGCTAACGGAAGAAGAGCGCCTGTCTGTAGGTATTACCCCAGGTCTGATCCGTATTTCCACAGGATTGGAACATGTTGATGATATAATTGCCGACATTAACCAGGCTCTGGAGCAAAGCACTAAATAAGATATCAAGAATTAAAAACAGCCTGCCTTATGCCAAATGTATCGGTTATAAGGCAGGCTGTTTTTATTATAGTATAGCCGGTTTACAGTTGCTCATAGCAGCCCTTCTTAACTGCCAGCCTTTGCGGTCGGCTTGAATACCTCTTGCTACAAAGTGTATTTTATTGAGTGCACGGGCTTAGTTAATCTACTACGCTTTATTACCCGTTCAAACGCACATTGCGAAAGTCTAAATCGTTTGGTTTTATTCGCTACTGTTCAATGAATTAATTTTAACGTTTCATTAAAATTTCATTAAAAATTGTAATCGTTACGCCGTTTGTAACATTCGCTTTACAAATGGTGGCACCTGAATTGAACGGTCGGGGTGAGGCTTGTAGTATACAGCCGCTACTAATAACAATTATATGAAAACAAATCTAAAAAAAGCTTCGCTGCTGTTAACCGGTGTAATGGTTGGAAGCAAGTTATTCGCACAATCCCCTGATACAACTGTTTCATCCGCAAATTATGTCGAGCCGTTTTCAGGCGGCGATAAATTACGTACATGGTCAATTGGTATACATGGTGGTATGCTTTCACCGTCAACCTTCCTGGTTAACATGAGCCGTCAGGATTTCAGGAGTCCGCACGAAAACATTGGTTACGGCGCCTATATCAAAAAACAAATCCTTCCGTCTTTCGGCTTACAGGCTGACTTCCTTCGTGGTAAGCTTGAGGGTGGTTTAGGCCAAACCAACGTAGCATCTGGTAACACGCCGCAAAGCTTCAGCACCGATTTAAATTGGTCAGCAGCTTTAAGCGGTCAGTTCACATTAGCTAACATTAACTGGAGACACAAAAAAGGCGCTATTCAACCTTACATCACCGCTGGTGGTGGTGTTATAGCCTATCGCCCGAGCATTGTAAATGCTGATGGCTCACGTACCGGTTTCAGCGATGGTGGCGGTAACATCCACAAAGTATACATACCTGTTGGCGCCGGTTTCAAAATCAACATGGGTTCAGGTATCAACCTTGACTTAGGTTACCAAATTGGTTTTGTTAATGGCGATAACCTTGATGGGTACAACTATGGCATGAATAACGATAAGTTTTCTTACGCTCACGTAGGTTTAGAATTCTCATTGGGCAGCCGCAGCAAACCGGAAATGGCTACTTACAATCCGGTAAATTCAATGCGTACCGAGTACCTGCGTAAAACCAGCGACCTGCAAAGCCAGCTGAACATGCAAAAAGAAGAGAACGCAAAGCTGCGTAGCGATTTAAATACTACCAATGATAACCTTAACAAATTAACTGCTGATACAGATGGAGACGGCGTGCCTGATATGTACGACAAGTGCCCTGGTACACCAGCCGGTACACAAGTTGATGGTTCAGGTTGCCCGATAGGCAAACGTGAAGTAAAAGTTTACGTGACCGAAGAAGACAAAAAAGTTGTAAAAGATGCGATTGATAATCTGGAGTTCGACTTCGGTAAAGCTACAATTCGCGCTAAATCATACCCAAGTTTAGATAGGGTAGCACAACTGCTGGTTGATAAAAACTTTAGCCTTAAACTTGCAGGCCATACAGATAACGTTGGTTCTGACGCGGCTAACCTGAAATTATCAAAAGCTCGTGCCGAATCAATTAAATCATACCTGGTAAGCAAAGGTGCTAATGCATCACGCATCGAAGCTACAGGTTACGGTGAAAGTCAGCCAATTGCAAGCAATAAAACTGCTGCAGGCCGTCAGCAAAACCGTCGTGTTGAATTTACCTTGTATTAGTAGCAGGTAAACATAAATAAAAACGCCGCATGGATTATCCATGCGGCGTTTTTATTTACACAGATACCGACTTAATGTACGGTATAAAAGTCAGCAATGCCGCCAAAATAGCTATCTGTCCAGCCTTCCACTATATCATCATATGCTTCGTCCGGAATATTGGTATGCTTAAGCTCAGCTGAAGTGCCATGTTTATCAGGATGTAGTTTTATAGTAACTATTGACGGCTCTTCCTGCTCCCCAAAATACCATTGCTGAACTACTTTTTTGCCTTCCTCAAACTCCAGGTTTTTGCCTGATATACTGCCATCCCACATTGAAAACTCACTGCCCGGTTCGGTCGACATCTGAGCAGGTTCGCCTGTCCAAAGTTCAATAGTAAGCGGATTAGTGATAGCTGCGTAAACCTCTTCGGGCGTGGCGGGTATGGTGTAATATTTCTTAAAATCTTTCACGGGCGCAAGTTAGCGTTAATCCGGCTATTTTACTACCGGCCCAAGCGGTAAAACTACGCGGCCGTAAACTTCGTTCAGCACCTGTGCAATGCCGGTATAAATAGCCGATGCACCGCAGATGATGCCTTCGTAGCCGGCGATGTGCTTAATGTTTTCGTTACCGGTAGCATCCCCCCAAACTAACAAGCCAAATAATATAACCAACGAGCCAAATACGAACTGCAGCGCCTTGCTTAACTTTAATGTGCCAAAAAATAGGAATAGCGTAAACAGCCCCCACATGGCCAGAAAGGCGACCACGGCATCGTTGGATGTTTCTTCGGCCAGGCCAAGTTTAGGTAAAAAATTCATGGCTACAAACGTGAGCCAGAACATGCCATATGATGTAAATGCGGTTAAACCAAAGGTGTTGTTCTTTTTCGCTTCGATTATACCGGCAATTACTTGGGCCGTGCCGCCGTAAAATATACCCATGGCCAAAATCATGGCATTGATCTCGAAAAAGCCGGCGTTGTGTACGTTAAGTAAAATAGTGGTCATGCCGAAAGCGCATAAACCCAGCGGGGCAGGGTTAGCGGTGCTTTCAACCATTGATACAGGCGTAATTGTACTCATAATTGTAAATAAGTTAAAGGTAAATAATTGGATACCTGCAATGTATGCTTAAAAATGTATTAAGCAAAATTTTTTAAACTCCGGCGGTATTTCAATGTTGTAACACTATATATGCAGAAACTCGTTTTGCTTCGCCACGGCGAAAGCGTATTTAACCAGGAGAATAGATTTACAGGCTGGACGGACGTTGATCTGTCAGAAGAAGGATATGCGCAGGCCAAACGTGCCGGGCAACTATTAGCCAAGCACGGTTATACATTTGATGCCGGGTTTACGTCGGTTTTAAAGCGATCCATAAAAACGCTTCATATTGTGTTGGATGAACTGGATCATTTGTGGATACCGGTTACCAAATCGTGGCGGTTAAATGAACGCTTTTATGGCGCTTTGCAGGGGCTTAACAAGCAGGAAACTATCGCTAAATACGGCGAGGAGCAGGTGCATAAATGGCGCCGCGACCCTAACGATCATCCGCCCGCCATTACCAAGGATGATGACCGCTACCCGGGTAAAGATGTGAGATACAAAAACCTGACGGGGCGTGAGCTGCCGTTAACTGAAAATTTGAGCGAAACTATGGAGCGTGTGCTACCTTTTTGGGGCGAAGTGATTGTACATGCCATGCGCGAGAATAAACAGGTAATTATTTGCGCGCACGGTAACAGCTTACGCGCTTTAATCAAGTATATTGATTTATTAAGCGACGAGGAGGTGACCGATTTGGAAATACCTACCGCCACACCCTGGGTGTATGAACTGGATGAGGAGCTTAACCGCATAAGGCATTATTATTTAGAATAACCTAACCGGCCTTTCGGATATAAAATTACGTTACGGTGTAAATAGGCTTAAGATATATTTTTTATCTTTGCCGATTGAAAATGAACAGGAAGGTAGCATTTTATACACTGGGCTGTAAGCTTAATTATTCGGAAACTTCAAGTATCGGGCGTTTATTTAACGATGCTGGTTATGATACAGTTGATTTTACCGATACGCCCGATGTTTATGTGATAAATACTTGTTCGGTTACCGAAAACGCCGATAAAAAATGTAAGAAGATAGTTAAGGAAGCCTTAAAGGTATCGCCTAACGCTTACATTACTATTGTTGGGTGCTATGCCCAGCTAAAGCCAAAAGAAATAGCCGAAATACCGGGTGTTGACATGGTGCTTGGCGCTGCTGAGAAATTCCAGATCATTGATCATATAACAGACCTGACCAAGCAGCCAAAAACGCTGGTTTATAATCAGCCGGTTTCTGAGGCTAACGAGTTTGTTCCGGCTTATTCATTTGGCGATCGTACTCGCACTTTTTTGAAAGTTCAGGATGGTTGCGATTATTCGTGTACTTTTTGCACCATACCATTAGCACGCGGTGCCAGCCGTAGCGATACCATCGAAAATGTACTTGAGCAGGCGCGTAAAATTGCGGAGTCGGGTGTTAAGGAAATTGTACTTACAGGTGTTAACCTGGGCGATTTCGGCATACGCAATGGCCAGCGTGAAGATAAGTTTTTTGACCTGGTTAAAGCCTTGGATAATGTAGAGGGTATTGACAGAATACGTATCTCATCTATTGAACCTAACTTACTTACCGACGAGATTATTGAATTTGTGGCGACCTCTAAAAGGTTTGTTCCGCATTTTCACATACCGCTGCAATCAGGTTCTGATAAAATTTTAGGGTCGATGCGCCGCCGTTACAAGCGTGCTTTGTATGCCGATAGGGTAGCTAAAATAAAAGCGGTAATGCCCGATTGCTGCATAGGCGTAGATGTAATTGTTGGCTTCCCTGGCGAAACGCGCGAGGATTTTATCGATACCTATAATTTTTTAAATGGTATGGATATTTCATACCTGCACGTTTTTACATACTCTGAACGTGAAAATACACTTGCCGCTGAAATGACAGGTACTGTACCTGGCTCAACCCGTGCCGACAGAAGCAAGATGCTGCATATACTATCCGACAAAAAACGCCGCGCATTTTACGAGGGCCAGTTAAATAAAACGGAAGAAGTTTTATTTGAGGGCGACATTAAGGATGGCTTTATGCATGGTTTTACCCGTAATTATGTTAAGGTAAGGGCTAAATATGATCCTGTATTAGTTAACGAACTTAAAACAGTACAATTAACAAATATATCACCCGATGGTGATGTAGAAATTACAGAAGCGGTTGAGGTATTAGTGCATTAAAAGCATATATTCGTCCTCAAAATACTGCTTATGTTTCCTACCATATCCGAGCTGATACACTATCTCACCGGGTTAAACGTACCGCCATTACCCATACAAACTTTTGGATTTTTTGTAGCCATAGCTTTTATGGCGGCCTATTGGGCTTTTGTACAGGAATTTAAACGCCGCGAAAAGCTTGGTGAAATCCATCCTATCGAAAAAACGATCACCGTTGGTGAACCTTTGTCGACAGCTGAAATTATAGGCAATGGTATATTCGGCTTTATTATTGGCTTTAAAGTACTTGAGGCTATACTTCATTATCAGGATCTGATCAGCGATACCCAAAGCTTTTTGCTATCATCACGAGGTAACTTATTAGGCGGTATTGTTTTAGCTGCCGTTTTTATTTATTGGGCATACGCCGAAAACAAAAAGCAGCGCCTGCCACAGCCTGTACAAAAAAGGGTCTTGGTGCATCCGCACGAATTGATGGGCAACATATTATTATGGGCTGCAGTTTTTGGTTTCGCCGGGGCCAAATTGTTCAACGCGCTCGAGAATTGGGATGCCTTTATGGCTGATCCGGTTGGGATGCTGATTGGTACCAGCGGGTTAACTTTTTATGGAGGATTAATATGCGGCGGTGCCGCGGTGTTATATATCGCCAATAAAAATGGTATAAAACCACTTACCATGCTCGATATTGGTGGCCCGGGCATGATGCTGTCATACGCCGTAGGCCGTATTGGTTGCCAAATGGCCGGAGATGGAGATTGGGGTATTGTAAACCTTGCACCAAAACCGGGATGGTTAAGCTGGGCGCCTGATTGGATGTGGGCCTTTAAATACCCGCACAATGTAAATGCCGAAGGTGTGCCGATTGCCGGTTGCCTGGGTAAGTACTGTAACGAGTTACCGCAGCCGGTGTTCCCTACACCGTTTTACGAAGTGGTAGTTTGCCTGGTGCTGTTTTTAGTTATATGGGCCGTTCGTAACAAGGTTACAAAACCGGGTGCCTTATTTGGTATTTACCTGATACTGGCGGGTATAGAACGTTTCTTTGTTGAACTGATCCGCGTAAATACCAAATACCATTTATTTGGCATTTCATTTACGCAAGCCGAAATGATCTCCTTGTTTATGGTGATCGCAGGTGTAATACTTATAACCCGGATTGATAATAAAAAGGTGAGTACAGCAACGGCAAATTAACCGGCTCGAAGAAAAAATTATATGAATTTACAGGACGTTGTATTAAATACTGTTGAACTGGCAAAACAGGTTGGTGATTTCATCCGCCAGGAAAGAAAAACCTTCAGTACCGATAAGATAGAATACAAGGGGTTGAATGACCTCGTATCATACGTTGATAAAACCGCAGAGCAGCAACTCGTTGCCGGGCTCGAAAAGATATTGCCGGTTGCCGGATTTATTACAGAGGAAAAAACGACCACCAAAATAGGGCAGGTTTATAACTGGATCATAGATCCGCTGGACGGTACAACTAATTTTATTCACGGCTTACCAACTTTTTCCATCAGTATAGCCTTAAAGGAATACGATGAACTGGTGGCGGGAGTGATTTACGAGGTAAACCTTGATGAGTGTTTTTACGCCTGGAAAGGCGCACCTGCCTATTTAAACGGAGAGGAGATCAGGGTAAGTAATGCGCCTACGCTTGAGCATAGCTTGCTGGCTACAGGTTTTCCTTATTACGATTTTGGCAAGCAGGAGCAGTACATGAAGTTATTTGCCGAACTGATGCGTAGCTGCCATGGTCTGCGCCGTATAGGCTCAGCCGCGGTTGACCTGGCTTATACCGCTTGCGGCCGCTTTGAAGGTTTTTACGAATATAACCTGAATGCCTGGGATATAGCTGCCGGTATTGTAATAGTAAGACAGGCAGGTGGGCAGGTAGTAAACTTTAAAGGCGGCGATGAGGTGATCGAAACCCGGGAATTATTAGCCACTAACGGCAATATTACAGGGGAGATGTTGCAGGTTATTCAAAAGTATTTCTGACCTTGATTTGAGGATTTCCTTGATTATAGGATAACTTAAGATTTCACCTGATTGTTATCATAAAAAAGTCCCATGGATTAACCTATGGGACTTTTTTATGTGTACTGTTTTATCTGTGTAATTCGAGTTAATCGGTGAAATCACCAAGTTAATCAGTGAAATCCTATCATTAATAAGCTTCCGATACTACTTCGGTAACACCCGGCACCATGCGTTTTAGCAGGTTTTCGATGCCGGCTTTCAGGGTTACGGTTGATGACGGGCAACCGCTGCATGAACCGCGAAGCTCAACAGTAACCACACCTTCGTCAAATGATTTGTAGGTAATGGCGCCGCCATCCTGCTCAACCGCCGGGCGAACGTAATCGTTCAATATCTGCTGAATTTTTATTTCGGTATCAGTACCCTCAAAGTTTACTTCTTCGTGCGCTTCAGCTTTAACAACAAGCTCTGATTCTACCGCGCCTTTAACAAACTCTTTAAGTATTGGCTCGATATCCGCCCAGTCAGTACCTTCGGTTTTAGTAACGGTAACAAAGTTGCTTGCAAAAAACACGCCGTTTACAAACGAAAATTTATAAAGCTCTTTTGCAAACGTTGATGTTTCAGCGCTTTCCTTTGTAGGGTAATCAACACTGCCGTTTATCAGCAACTTGTTCACAATGAACTTCATGGTTGCCGGGTTTGGCGTAGCTTCGGTATATACGTTGATATTCATTTTTTCGGGATTGTTATTTGTATTAATAACAAATTTAAACAGCTTTTTTGTGAAAAAAGCAAACCAATTTAGTTATGACCGCTTAATGACTTTGATAATGCTGTTTATATCCCCGTATAATTCAATGGCGTTATCTGTTTAAGCTCTGCTTTCACACTATCGTTCACATCCAATGTATCTACAAACGCGGCAATGGTTTCAGCGTTTACATGGGTGTTGGTGCGGGTTAATTCCTTTAATGCCTCATATGGGTTAGGGTAAGCCTCACGGCGTAAAATGGTCTGTATCGCTTCGGCAACTACTGCCCAGTTCGCTTCAAGATCGGCATTGATGGCGGCCTCATTAAGTAACAATTTATTCAAACCTTTTAAGGTTGATTTCACCGCGATCAGCGTATGCGCCACAGGTACACCTATATTACGCAGAACGGTACTGTCCGTTAAATCGCGTTGCAGGCGGGATATAGGTAGTTTTGCAGCCAGATGTTCAAACAGCGCATTTGCTATGCCAAGGTTGCCTTCTGAATTTTCAAAATCAATAGGGTTTACCTTATGCGGCATAGCCGACGAACCAACCTCGCCGGCTTTTATTTTTTGCTTGAAGTAGTTCATGGATATGTAAGTCCACATATCACGGTCAAGATCAATCAGGATGTTGTTGATACGCTTAAATGCATCGCATTGTGCCGCGAAATTATCATAATGCTCAATCTGCGTGGTGTATTGCGAGCGGCTCAGGCCTAAAATATTATCAACAAAATTATTGCCGAATGCTTTCCAGTCAATAGCCGGGTAAGCGATGTTGTGCGCGTTAAAATTACCGGTAGCGCCACCAAATTTTGCTGAAAAAGGTACAAGTTGCAGTTGCGCCAATTGCTTTTCAATGCGCTCTACAAATACACTAATTTCCTTACCTAAACGGGTTGGCGATGCAGGCTGACCATGGGTATGCGCCAGCATGGGTATGTTTTGCCAATCTGCAGCGTAAGCTTTAAGCGTATCAACCAGTTCAGTAATAGCCGGGTAATAGCTTTCGGTAAGTGCAAGCTTAAATGAGTAAGGTATGGCGGTGTTATTTATATCCTGCGAGGTAAGGCCAAAGTGTATAAACTCCTTATACTGCTCAATGCCCAATTCATCAAACTTTTGCTTGATAAAATACTCAACCGCTTTTACGTCGTGGTTGGTAGTTTTCTCTATTTGTTTGATGCTTTCAGCATCGGCTTCGCTGAAGTTGTTATAGATATCGCGTAGTTTACCCGACAACGATTTATCAAAATCAGCCAGCTGAGGCAGCGGGTGCTCGTACAAGGCGATGAAATATTCAATCTCAACAAATACCCTGTATTTTATTAAAGCATATTCAGAAAAATAAGCGGCGAGTCCGGCGGTTGTGTTTCGGTACCTGCCGTCAACAGGTGATATAGCTGATAAAGCGTTAAGCTGCATAGTAAATAAATTTTTCGCAAAGATATCGTTTACCTTAATATATGCTTAATGTATTTGCCAGTCTATCGGTTTTTTGCCTTCCTCTTGGAGTATAGCGTTAGTTTTTGAAAAGTGTTTACAACCAAAAAAGCCACTGTCGGCAGAGTAAGGCGAGGGATGGGCAGCTTTTAATATATGGTGTTTATTTGCATCAATCAGTTCGGCTTTTGCCTGCGCAAACTTACCCCATAGTAAAAATATAATGCCTTCTTTTTCGTCGGATATGGTTTTGATCACCGTATCAGTAAAAATTTCCCAACCCTTTTTTTGGTGCGAGCCGGGGCTACCTGCGCGTACTGTAAGCGTGGCGTTGAGCATCATTACGCCCTGTTCGGCCCATTCTGTCAATTCGCCATGCGATGGTATGTTAAAACCGGGAATATCAGTAATCAGTTCTTTATAGATGTTTTTTAATGATGGCGGCGGATTGATGCCCTTTTGTACAGAGAATGATAGCCCATGCGCCTGGTGAGCACCGTGATATGGATCTTGCCCAAGGATAACCACCTTTAACTCATCGAACGGCGTTTTATTGAAGGCGTTGAATATGTCGCTGTTTTTAGGGTATACCGTTTGCCCGCTTTCTTTTTCTGATTTCAGGAATTCACGTAGCTTAACCATGTAGTCCTTTTGGAACTCGCCGCCCAAAACATTCAGCCACGAAGGCTCTAAATCTATCGCCATAAATATTGTTTGCAGATGTTGATTAAGAGTGCAAATTAACGGATATTTGCGCTTCAAATTGTTATTTTACAAATTATGTCAAATATTGTTCGCTTAGTTATAGCGTGTGTAATAATGGGTGCGGGTGTAACACTGTGCGCATTTGGCTTTTGGGGCTGGGGTATACCATTATTTATATTTGGTGGCCTTGTGCTGGTAACCTTCTTTTTTAATGAAAACATGATCATCGCGCAATACTTTTTGCGTAAAGAAAATACCGAAAAAGCTGAGCAATGGCTTGGTAAGATCACAGATTATGAAAAGCAACTGCACCGCAAGCAACATGGTTATTACAACCTGTTGGTGGGTTTGATCGAATCGCGTAGAGCACCATTGAAGTCAGAGAAATTTTTTAAGAAGGCACTTACATTGGGTATGGGCATGTCGCATAATATCGCCTTGGCTAAACTTAGTCTGGCTGGAATAGCAATGGCTAAACGCAACAAGCGCGAGGCGCAAATGTATTTGCAGGAAGCGTCAAAACAGGATAAAAATAAGTTGCTTGCGGATCAAATAAAAATGATGAAAGCGCAGATGGCGCAAATGGATAAGCAACAGGTAGTACGCGGCGGATATCGCCAGTTTTAAAACATTAATAAAAAGCGATTCAAAGAAAGTATCGCTTTTTATTTTTCGTCGAGGGTGCTGAAGTAACCAGGCTCCGCTGAATTACCTTGTACAGGTGTATATCTTCTCTCAGGAAACCTGAAATCATCTTCCGTTGGGTTAGAAACCTCAACCATTTTCAAAATATTTCTGATCAGCGACAAGTCAAACGTGCTCTTGTTTAGTTTGATCAGGTATTCGTTTTCCGTTATCTCAAGGATTGAACCAGTCATAATCTTTCTTATTTACAGTATTTAACGATAAAATTAAACAACTGTTTTTGTACGAAAGTTTTATGAATTTTAACATTTCGTTAAAAAAATGTTATCAACGATGGTGCAAAATAAAACAGGACAGTAAATTATTATCGAAAATTTACTGTCCTGCTATATATAAATGGTGCAAGTTTAATTCTGTCAATCCACAAATTCTGCAAATTCAGGTTCAGAATAATTACGCGAACCAATCCATAACCTCTTCCTTAGTAGGCATAGGTATATCCAACTTCATTTTTTTGCGCATACCGCCAAGATCATTAAATACCTTGTTTGGATTGCCTGCTTTTAGGTCTTCTACAGTATTAAAGCCCATTTTGTTAAGTACAGGTACCCATTCTGCCTTTACGCCGATATTTACAAAATCCTCAACAGTAGAAACCTTTGCTTTTTTCTCCGGGCGCATCTGCGGGAAGAACAGTACTTCCTGGATAGTGCTTTGGTTAGTCATTAACATCACTAAACGGTCAATACCGATACCCAAGCCTGATGTTGGGGGCATACCGTACTCTAACGAACGTAAAAAGTCGTCATCCATAGCCATGGCTTCCTCATCGCCACGACCGGCCAATATCAGTTGCTCCTCTAAACGCTCACGCTGATCTATCGGGTCGTTTAACTCCGAGTAAGCGTTTGCGATCTCCTTGCCGTTTACAAACAGTTCAAATCGTTCTACCAACCCCTCTTTGCTGCGGTGCTTTTTAGCAAGCGGCGTCATCTCGATAGGGTAGTCGGTAATAAAGGTTGGCTGTATCAGGTTAGCTTCAACTTTAGCGCTGAATATCTCGTCGATCAGTTTGCCCTTACCCATAGAGCTGTCAACCTCTATAGCCAGATCGGCACAAACCTTACGTAAACCTTCCTCGTCCATTTGTGATACATCGATGCCGGTGTATTTCAAAATAGAATCGTACATGGATAGCTTTTCGTACGGGCCTGCAAAGTTGATCTCGTTAGTGCCTACTTTTACAGCGGCTACACCATGAACAGCTTTGGCAACGGTTTCTAAACAGGCCTCCACCATGCTCATCATCCAGATATAATCTTTATAAGCAACGTAAATTTCCATTGCCGTAAACTCCGGATTGTGCGTGCGGTCCATACCCTCGTTGCGGAACATCTTGCCAAACTCATATACCCCATCAAACCCGGCAACGATCAACCTCTTCAAGTAAAGCTCATTAGCTATACGCAGGTATAAAGGCATATCCAGCGTGTTGTGGTGTGTTTTAAAAGGCCTTGCCGCCGCGCCGCCGTGTATGGCTTGCAGTATTGGGGTTTCAACCTCCATCCAGCCCTGCGCGTTAAAATAATTACGCATAGCACTGATCACTTTTGAACGGTTGATGAAGATCTGTTTAAAATCCGGATTTACCGTTAAATCCACATAACGCTGGCGGTAACGCAGCTCCGGGTCGGTAAAACCATCATATATATTGCCTTCCTCGTCGCGCTTAACCACCGGTAGCGGTTTTAGCGATTTTGAAAGGATGGTCAGCTCTTGCGTATGTACTGATATTTCGCCGGTTTGGGTCAAAAATACAAAGCCCTTAACGCCAACATAATCGCCAATATCAAGCAGTTTTTTAAATACGGTGTTGTATAAAGTTTTGTCCTCGTCAGGGCAAATATCATCACGTTTGATGTACACCTGCACGCGGCCGGTAGTATCCTGTATCTCAAAAAAGGATGCGCTGCCCATAATACGGCGCGTCATGATACGGCCGGCAATGGTTACCTGTTTATAAGCATCGGGGTTGCTGCTAAAATTTTCGTTAATGTCCTTAGCCCAGGCGTCAACTTTATATTCTTCGGCCGGGTAGGGGTCAATACCTAAATCGCGTAGATCTTGTAACGATTTGCGACGTAAAATTTCCTGTTCGGATAGCGCAATGCTCATAGTAAAAAGGTGTTTTTATTAAGGCTGCAAAAATAGGTATTTTTTATGTAAGGGCATATTAAACGCCTAACCTTATATTAAACAATAAATTCGGTAACAATAAACCGATTAATAATTACTTTTGCACTCCAAAATTATACTGTACATGACAGCTAACGAGATACGCAAAGCTTTTCTGGATTTTTTTGCTTCTAAAGGCCATACCATTGTGCCATCGGCACCTATCGTAGTTAAAAACGACCCTACACTGATGTTCACAAACGCGGGCATGAACCAGTTTAAGGATATATTTTTAGGCGAGGCCCCGGCAAAAAGTTCACGCGTGGTTGATACCCAACGCTGTCTGCGTGTATCGGGCAAGCATAATGATCTGGAAGAGGTGGGTATTGATACCTATCACCATACCATGTTCGAGATGCTGGGCAACTGGAGCTTCGGCGACTACTTTAAAAAAGATGCCATTGCCTGGAGTTGGGAGTTGCTAACCGAAGTATATAAATTACCTAAAGACCGCCTTTATGTAACCTATTTTGAGGGTGACGCCAAAGAAGGACTGGAGACAGATACCGAAACGCTGGAACTTTGGAAACGGTATGTTGACGAAAGCCATATACTGCCTGGCAATAAAAAGGATAACTTTTGGGAAATGGGTGAAACCGGCCCATGCGGACCGTGCTCTGAAATTCATTTTGACAGCCGCCCGGATAGCGAGCGCGCTGAGGTTGATGGTGCGAAATTGGTAAATGCCGACCACGACCAGGTGATCGAGATATGGAATAACGTATTTATGCAGTTCAACCGCCTGAAGGATGGTTCGCTGCAACAGTTACCTGCCAAGCATGTGGACACGGGTATGGGCTTTGAGCGTTTGGTGCGCGTGCTGCAAGGCAAAACTTCAAATTATGATACCGATATTTTTCAGCCGCTGATACAGTTTATTGCGGAGAAAAGCGGTAAACAATATAACGCCGCTGCCAAACCAGGACAGGATGGTTGGAACGAAGCGGTTGCCATGCGTGTATTGGCCGATCACATACGTGCCATTAGCTTTGCTATCGCCGATGGGCAACTGCCATCAAACAATAAAGCGGGATATGTTATCCGCAGAATATTACGTAGGGCGGTACGTTACTCATACCAATACTTAGGCTTCAAAGATCCTTTTATTAACCAACTGGTGCTGATTTTAGCAGAGCAGTTTAAAGGTGTATTTGATGAATTGTGGGAGCAGAAGGATTTTGTTCAAAAAGTGATAACCGAGGAAGAAGTATCTTTTTTAAGGACGTTAGATAATGGAATAAATATCTTTGAAAACGAAATTTTCAAGGAAATAAGAGAAGCGGTAACTACTATCAGTAAATACGCAAAAGAAAATAATGTCTCTCCGTTTGTACTTTCCATTGCAAAGTCATTTGATGAAATAGATTTAAATAGAGCAAAAGAAGCTGAAACTAAATTGAGTCAAATTACTGAGGCTTTAAAAGAAATAGGAAAAACAGCAGAAGTAAAAGGTGATATAGCGTTTAAACTGCAAGATACGTTTGGATTTCCACTCGATCTCACTGAACTTATGGCCAGGGAGAAAGGTTTTCAGGTTGATATGATTGGTTTTAATAAAGCGCTCGAACAACAAAAATCACGTTCCCGCGCTGCTACCGCTATTGATACCGGCGATTGGATCGTATTAAAACAAGACGATGCTGTTGAGTTTGTCGGCTATGATGAAACCGAAGCAGTTGCCCACGTGGTAAAATACCGCAAGGTTACGGCTAAAGGGAAGGAGCAATACCAGATAGTTTTAGATAAAACACCTTTTTACGCTGAGAGTGGTGGCCAAGTGGGTGATAAAGGCGAACTGGTTTTTCCGGATGGAGAAATTGTTTATGTTACCGATACTAAGAAAGAGAACGGCCTTACCGTTCATTTTACCGATAGCTTACCCGAGGGCATTAGCGATGCGCTAACCGCCATTGTTGAACCTGCTTTGCGCCATAGCAGCGAAAGTAACCACTCGGCTACGCACTTACTGCATGCCGCGCTTAAACAGGTTTTGGGTACACATGTAAACCAAAAAGGTTCACTGGTTAATGCTGATTACCTGCGTTTTGATTTTTCGCACTTTGCTAAAGTAACAGACGAGGAGATCGCACAGATAGAAGCAATAGTTAACGCCAAAATTCGCGAGAACATCAGTCTTAAAGAAGAGCGTAACGTACCATACCAGCAAGCCTTAAGCAGTGGCGTAACCGCCCTGTTCGGCGAGAAGTATGGCGATTTTGTTCGCGTAATTACTTTTGATGATGACTTTAGTAAGGAGCTTTGCGGTGGTACACACGTAAAAGCAACCGGGCAAATCGGTTTCTTTAAAATAACCAGCGAAAGCGCCGTGGCTGCCGGTGTGCGCCGTATCGAAGCTATTACCGGTATTGCTGCCGAGAATTACATCAACGCCCAAAGTTTGCTGATTAACCAGTTAAAGGAGCTGCTTAAAAACCCGAAGGATATTACCAAAAGCATCGAGAGCCTGATCAACGAAAATGCAGGACTGAAAAAAGAGCTTGAAAAAAGCGTATTAGAAAAAGCTGCCGGTTTAAAGGATGATCTGGCCAAAACGGCTGAGAATATTAATGGTATCAACTTTATTGCCCAAAAAGTGGCGCTGCCAAATGCTGATGCCATCAAGAATTTGGCTTATAGCTTAAAGGATATCGTTGGCGACCTGTTCCTAGTGCTGGCTGCCGATATTGACGGCAAGCCAAGCCTTACCGTTATGATAGCCGAAAATTTGGTAAAAGATAAAGGCCTGAACGCGGGTACTATTGTACGCGAGTTGGCTAAGGAAATACAAGGTGGCGGTGGTGGTCAGCCATTTTACGCAACTGCCGGTGGTAAAGATGTTAGCGGTATTGACAGGGCTCTCGAAAAAGCAAAGAGTTTTGTAGCCTAACAAAATTCTGGCATAATAGAAATGGTCGGTTATTTTTATATATAACCGACCATTTCTATTATTTAAAGCTGATTACAGCAAACTTTCAATCGCCAAACGGTAAGAGTCCATTCCAAAGCCTGCTATAACGCCTTTACAGTTTTTGGCCAGCATGGATGAATGCCTGAATTCCTCTCGCTTATATACATTACTTATATGCACCTCCACCACTGGAGTATTGATACCAGCAATAGCGTCGCCGATAGCTACGGAGGTATGGGTATAAGCTCCGGCATTTATTACGATACCGTCAAACGTAAAGCCAACTTCATGCAGTTTATTTATAATTTCGCCCTCTACATTGCTTTGGTAGTAGCTTATAGTAATATCAGGGTAGCGGGCTACCAGTTGTTCAAGGTAGCTTTCAAAACTGGCATCGCCGTAAATGGATTTTTCGCGTACGCCAAGCAGGTTTAAATTAGGGCCGTTAATTATCTGTATATTCATGGTGCCCAAACTTAGGTATAAATTAATAAAAGTAAAATTACGGTGAACTGGCAGCAGGCAATTAAAGGTTTTCAGACGTATTTGAGGCTCGAGCGTTCGTTGTCGGTAAATTCTATAGAGGCTTACACCCGCGATATTGATAAACTCGCTCAGTTTTCAGTCATTGATCCCGAAAATGTAATTCAGCCGGAAAAAGTTACGCTTGCTCATCTACGTAAGTTCCTTATCTGGGTGAATGAGCTGGGTATGTTACCGACATCTCAAGCCAGGATATTATCAGGTATAAAAGCGTTCTATAAATATATGCTGATGGAAGATTTGATAATTAGTGATCCATCCGAACTGCTTGAAGCGCCCAAAACACAGCGAAAACTGCCCGATACGTTAAGCTACGATGAAATAAACCGTATTATATCAGTAATTGACCTTTCAAAACCAGAGGGGCCACGCAATAAGGCTATTGTTGAAGTTTTATATAGCTGCGGCCTGCGGGTATCTGAATTGACAGAACTCAAAATATCCAACCTTTACCTTGATATTGAATTTATCAAGGTAACCGGTAAGGGCGATAAAGAACGGCTGGTGCCTATAGGCAATGCAGCTACTAAAGCGCTGAAAATATGGCTTGATGAATTACGTGTTCATATAGCTATAAAAAAGGGGGAGGAGGATATGGTTTTTCTCAACCGGAGGGGCAGCAGGCTAAGCCGCGTATATATATTTATGTTGCTTAAAGATTTAACTGCGCTTGCCGGTATACACAAAAATATTAGTCCGCACACATTGCGGCATTCTTTTGCAACGCATTTGGTTGAGGGTGGGGCAGACCTGCGCGCAGTGCAAGAAATGCTTGGGCACGAAAGTATCACCACCACAGAAATTTACACGCACCTCGACCGCGACTATCTAAAGTCAACCATAAATCAATATCATCCCCGATCGTAAAATTAATTTCTTGTTCAAACACATTATTCATAACAAGAATAATAATTACACGATTTATCAAATACTTGACAATACTGTCAATAAAAAGCGCTGTTTTAATATCATAATGATAAAGCTAAATGCATTAAGTTTGATTTTATCTTAATATAATATAAAATTTATAGTAATTTTTTATGAATTTTATAATTTCCGGCACTTGGTGGTGTGAATTTGGAAAAAGATAGATTTTTTGTAATAATATTTTGATAAACCGTTTTTGTTGATTTAATTTGTTATACCGATTAAATAAACGTCATACACACAAGTAAAACGTTCAGACTTGTGAGTTGCACAACATAGCTCTTATAAACAACCATTTAATAAACTAATTAAACCCTTAACTATGCGTAAAATTTTTACTTTGCACATCTCTTTCACGGCTTAAGCTAAACTTAACTAATTGTTAGTCAGCTCTCTACAGGGCCTGGAATTATCATTTCTTTTATTTCAATAATCTAAATTATCCATTAATATGCGATACTTATGGCTGTGCTTTGCGGTTTTTTTCGGAACTGCAATCAAAGCATCAACTGGCTTGGCTAAAGGTAATAGTGAAGGGATAGGCAATTTTAAATTATCTTTTTTTCAGGATACAGTCCGTAAGGACACTTCCGCAAAAGATACTTTATTGAACGACAGTATAGTAAACATCCGAAAAACGTTATACAACCGTTTTTCAGACAGTGTTAAAACTACTCCTGATCAGTTATCGCTTTTTCCGGCTATTTCATTACAGCAGTACCTTAAAGGCCAATACGCCGGCCTTTACGTTCAGGAACCATCCGGCGAGCCGGGTTCTGTTCAAAACATGTTCATCCGCGGCGCTGCAATGCCTTTACTTTCACGCCGGGAAGTTTACCAGGCGCAACCTTTGGTAATACTTGATGGTATTCCGCTGATAACGGAACACCCTTTTGCGTTTGATCTTCAGCAGTTTGATTTTAACCGCCCCGGGCCTGCAACCAATGTATTTGCTAACATTGATATGAATAATATCGCGTCGGTTGAGGTACTTGCTGATTTGTCGGCATCTGCTATTTACGGACCGCGCGCAGTTAACGGCGCTATCGTGCTTACTTCAAAAAAGCCTGGCAGCGTTCGCAGCATAAGCTTCAACTCGTACATTGGTATGGTTCAGCGCCCGTCGGTAACTACTATCAACGGTAAGTATGAAAACGCTTTTCGTCAGCGTTTTTACGATTTGTATACCACAAACGGGCGCTACTCTGATGATGAAAATTATCCTATCTACCTAAGCGACTCGCTAAACAACGTTTATAGCGGTCGATCAGACTGGACCGATCTTTATTATCGTAACGCGCTTATTCATGGCATTAACTTCGGTATCTCCGGAGGTACAAGCCGTGCTAACTTCCGTTTTACATTGGGTAACACTAAAAATCAGGGTGTTGCTGATGATACCGGTATTGATAGATACAGCGCTATGTTTAATATAAACATGAAGCCGGTGCCATGGTTGGTTTTCTCGGCAATGGTTAACGCAAACCGTTTAGAGCGCGATCGTAACCGTTACCTGCGCGACCGCTTTGCCCAGGTAAACTATTTCCCTGACCTGAGCGCGCCACTCCCGCCAAACAAACAGTATTACGCTGATTATCTAAATCAGTATAAAAAAGGTTTTGACGATAATAAAACCAACCTGATACAAGGCTTCGCTCGCATTGGCGTTGAGTTTGGCAAGTTTAAATGGAGTACCACTTTTGGTGTTGATTATAACGAAGGTTACCGCGACGTATTTTACGCACGTACCTTGTTACAGGGCAACAGCTATGCATCAAACTTTTATGGTTTTAACCAGCGTTTAATGTTGGATAACAAAGGTTCGTATGATTTTACGCCAACCAAAAACCATCAATTACACGTTGAGGTAGGCCAGTCTATACAGTGGGATACTTATAAATATACTAACGCTTACGCTTATAAAGGCGCTAATGATTATATCAAAATAAACCTGCTTGAGTCTGATCCTACTAACGGGAACTATCTTAACCCCTTAGCTTTCCCGCGGGAGTTAACTTACCGCTTTCTGGATAAGACAGGTGATAACCTGCTGTCGTTTTACGGCAAAGCCGACTATACCATCAATGATAAGTATATGATCTCGGCAACCTTGCGTACCGATGGGTCATCAAACGCGCAACCTACCAAACGCTGGTTCGTTTCTCCGGTGGTGTCTGCCGCCTGGAGCATGAAGAAAGAGTTTTTACAGGATAATACTACCTTCAGCGATCTGGTGTTACGTGCCAGCGTTGGCCGTATGGGCCGCTTAAACGCTTACGATAATTACGCGCAAGGCCCGCAGTACACTGCTACAACAGGTTACACTGGCAACCTAACTGTTCCGGGTTATAATGCTATCGCTGTATTAACCAGGCCTTACAGCGCGGGATGGATAGGCTACGGCATTCCATGGTCATATTCAGACCAGATTGATATTGGTATTGATGCGGGTTTCTTTGCAGAGCGCCTGCGCTTATCAGTTGATCTGTACTCAAAAACTGAAAAAGACCTGATACTTGGCGTGCCTGATTATGCCGAATATGGTTATAAACAATCGCTGGAAAACGGCATGTCTGTAAACAACCGTGGTATTGATGTAACTATTAAGGCCGACATCATCAAGCAAAATACTTTCGGGTGGACATCATCATTAAATGTTAATCATAACAGTAACAAATTAAAATCATTGCCTCGCGGTTTAAATGAGCTGGTTATCGGCAACCGTTTGCTGAGAGTTGGTCAGCCATTTGATCAGTATTGGTTACTAACTAACGACGGTATTTATAATTCCGTGAGTGAAATTCCGGTAGTTGACGGTCAGCCGTTAAAGTATAACGGTATTGCTTTGCAGCCCGGCGACCCGCGCTGGAGAGATATTAATGGCGACAATAACATCGACAATAATGATAAGATGCTGATGGGCCATTCTTTACCAACCATATCAGGTGGTTTTGATAACAACCTGCGCTATGGCAGTTGGAACCTTAACCTGAATTTCTATTTCAATCTTGGTCGTAAACTGATCAATCAGGATATGGCTAACAGGTTTGATTTTGTGAACCGTGAAGGTAACAGCAACATCAGTTCAGTTAAAGAAATAACCTTTTGGGAAAAACGTGGTGATTACTCAAAATATCCAATGTACAATCCTTGGAGCACAGTTATACCGTATCGTACCGATCAGGACCTATTCCTGGAGAATGCTTCGTTCCTGAAGCTGCGTACAGTTGCTTTAGGTTATGACCTCACCAAGCTGTTAAGCCGCAAAAATGTTAAAGTGAGCCGGTTATACGTGTATGGCTCGGTGCATAATGTTTTCACCCTTACGCCATACACCGGTCAGGATCCGGAATTGGTTAGCTACGATGGTTTTGATCCAGGATACGGATTGCCAATACCGCGTACTTACACGCTGGGTGTAAAAATGGATTTGTAACAGGATGTTAACGTAAATCTGAAGTAAAACAAATGAAAAAGATATTATATATAGCACTGCTGTTTTTGGTAGCACTAACCGGATGTAATAAGATACTGGATAAGGATTCGGTACGTGTGGTAGGCGAAAAAAACATGTGGAACAAGCTGGAGGATGCCCGTGCCGGTATAATGGGTGTTTACGCGCTCACCCGTTCCGCTCTTTCAGACAATAACGGCCATTGGATTTATGGAGATGTGCGTACAGGTGAATTTTTAAGCCCTAACCGCCAGGATTTAAAGGCAGTAACATCAAACCAGTTAAACGCATCATATCCCACAATTGATGCGCTGTCGGACTGGACACGCTTTTATGCGGTAGTTAACGCAGCCAACATATTTATGGAGCGTATTGGCGAGGTAAAGGCGGTTGACAGGCGCTACACTGAGAACAACATGATTGTTGATGTGGCACAGGCTCGTTTACTTAGGGCCTTCGCATACTTCTACATGGTACGTATTTGGGGTGATGTGCCCTTCATAACAAGTTCATATGACGGTAAATTTGAAAATAAACCGCGCGAATCGCAAGCTAAAATATTAGTTTGGATAGAGCAGGAACTACAAAAGTCCGCCGCTGACTTACCTTTTATATACAGCGCTAATGATGAGCAACAACCGGGATCATATTATGGCGAAGGTGATGGCCGTTGGGGGGGCGCTTTGGCAACCAAGAACACAGCTTATGCTTTATTAGCACACGTAGCGGCATGGCAGGGAAATTATGATGATGTTGCTACTTACGCAAAGTTCGTTGAGGATAATTATGGTAAAAGCCGTATCAATTATCAGTCAACAACTGATCTGACCAATTCAAACGGATTTTTTTATAATAAAAATACCAGTCAGATGTTCGGTTTCAACTCTGATTGGGGACACATTGACGGATCTGTAACCGGACATATTGAAGAGTTAACCCTTGCGCAGCCGGTGGTTACTAAAAACGTGCCCGATATCTACATGCCGAAAGATACTATACTACGAGTATTTACCTTACTAAATGATCAACGCTTTAGCCTGGATACATTAGGCCAGCCACGCAACGAGAGTTACTTTGTTAACTTCAACGGTAAATATCCAATCTTTAGTAAAATCAAAGTTATCCAGGGCGGTACTAATGATCCTAATTTCAGATACTTCACAAGCGCGCTGATATTCACCCGCCTGGAAGATATTGTCTTACTTCGCGCAGAGGCGTTGGCTGTATTGGGTGACACAAATGGCGCCTGGAACGAGATTGTCAATATCATGACGCGCCGGGGTGTAACTACCATTTTTCAAACCGGCGATGTAATAGACGTAGTTTTTCAAGAGCGCCGTCGTGAATTGATGGGAGAGGGGCATCGCTGGTACGATCTTGTTCGCTATAATAAGATAAAACAGAATAACCAACAGTTTATGCAACTGATAAATTCTCAGGGTATTTACTGGCCTATTTCGCGCAAGCTTATTTCACAAAACAACCAATTAACACAAAATCCTTACTGGAAATAAAAATAAACATATATGAATACGATAAAAAGATATATGAAAACTCCGGCACTGCTGTTTTGTGTAGCGGCAACATTTTTTGCCTGCAGCAAAGATGGCGGTTACTATAACGCCGCAAATAACGATCCTCAATTTGCCGGTAATACTTACGATTACCTGAAGAGTAAACCCGGCGTGTATGATTCACTTATAGCTGTTGTTGACCGCATGGGCCTTAAACCAATGCTTACAGATAGCAACGTTACCCTTTTTGCGGTAACTAACCCGAGCTTTCAATTGGCGATAACAAACTTAAATACGCTTCGCCGCCAAAGTGATAAGGATCCCCTTTACCTGTCGAACATAGATGGCGTTCACTTGGACACCATGGCCTCTTACTATATAATCAGAGGCAGATATACGTCAGACTCGTTAACCTTGCAGGATGGCCTTGACTTGCCAAGCGTTCGTTTTGCATACCCTATGCACGGTAAACTGGTGAGGAATTCAGCTTCCGGTAATGTTAACGCAGGTCCGGTTGCTGTAGAGTTTAGCAACACCAAGCGCAGTAAATTCATTCGTAATTGGTCAACCACTACAACCGGTTCAAATAACATCATCACAAAAAATGGTATTGTTCACGTGGTTAGTCCTGACCATATTTTTGGTTTTGATGAGTTTGTAACCAGGCTAACATTTGTGCCGCCGCCACCGAATCTGATGTTAGAGATCGGAGGTAAGCTTAGCGTATTGCGTGATAACGCTGGTGGACCAGACAATGGTGAAGGATCGAAAAAAGTTATTGACGGCGACGATCATACCAAATTCCTTGCTGAGTTTCAGGGCCGTTTGTGGATGCAATACGAACTTAAAGAACCGGCTGTATCCGGCGTTTACACGCTTATTTCAGCCAACGATGCACCGGATCGTGACCCACGCGCCTGGACTTATGAAGGATCGATGGACGGTAAAACCTGGGTGGAACTTGACCGCAGAAGTAACTTCTTCTTTGAAGAAAGGTATCAAACCAAAGTATTCAGGTGCGACAATACGGTCGCTTACAAATTCTATCGTATAGATATCTCCGAGATTAACGGCAGCGGTGCATTCCAGTTAGCTGAGTGGACTATAAACCGTGCGAATTAAGAGATGAGTTACAAAAAATTAAACATGATGCCAACCATGTATATAAACGTAAAAAAATCAATTGGGCTGATGTTGCTTGCCTGCATCGCGCTAAGCAGTTGTAAAAAAATATTTGATTTGCCGGACGAAAAGGAATACCTCAGTTCGCGAATTAATTATAACAATAAAACCTTCGATCCGATTTTGGGTCGCAATAACGTAATGGGGGGATTTAACGGAGATAACTCCACCCAGCCTATTAAATTTGAGATAATTAATGCAAGGTTTGGCGACGGCCGGCCGGTTACTGACCTGTTTCAGGTAAGGCCAACTTATGTATGGACGAAGGCTTACACCGGTTTGGAAAAGAGCATTGAGGAAATTGAATCAAAGCGTAAGCTTGAGGATCACCCGATGTTTGAGGTTCGCCAGTCAGGCGAGTTCATTTTGTGGGCATCGTCAACAAATGAGTTGATTACGCCAAGAGCTGCCGATACCACAAATTTTCCGCAGGATACCCGTTATTTTGATGTACGCGTTACCAATAGCGGCGGCAGTGCAATTATACGCGATCTGTCAGTTCGGCCGTTCCGCGAGCGCCCTTACGAACCATCTGATGACTTTAACATTTATTCGGGCGGCCCGGCACCACATCCAAAATCACCTAACAACCCTAATAGCCGCAATTATATCAGGCCTTTCTTAAATAACGTTATCGGCGCACAAAGCGATCAGCCATTGCGTAGTAACGATGATTATAAGGAAGTAGTGGTTTACATACGCCCGGTACCGGGTGGTTCGGGTAACTCAATAAGGTTTAAATTTTTAAACAAGGATTCGGTAGCCATTAATCCGAATTTGTTTAATGAAACCAAATGGGATAGGATCGTGCATGGCTTTAATATGGAGAAAACCAACGAATATGTACAATATACCGTTGCATATCCAATTCCGCTGGTTGAAGTGGTTACCAATTATGCGCCGGGCGGAAGCCGCGATCACGCGGAATTCAGCTACTCTCGTAAAGGTTTTGGTGGCGGCAGAACAGTGGCCTCGTTCGGCATAGACTTCGCCATCTACAAAAAAGGCGATTGGGAAGTGGTGTTCCACTTTTTAAAGGAAAATCCAAAGTTTGAAGACGAATAAAAACCATAAAGCCATCACAATGAGAATACTTAGACTATTTTATACAGTGCTTATTGTTTGCGTAATATGCGGCACAAAAGTTTATTCGCAACAAAAAAAGGTTGTAACGGTAAGCGGTACCGTTATTGACAAAACAGCAAATATTGAGTTGCCCGGCGTAACCGTGGCTGCTGACGGCAAAGGTTTGATACAAACCGACGGTAAAGGCCGGTTTACCGTAAACGTTCCTGAAAATGCAACCCTTTCGTTTTCATTTATGGGTTACGCAACACAAACGGTGAAAGCAACTGCTGCTTCAAAAAACATAGTTATCAATATGAGCGAAGATAAAAAAGCGCTTAACGAGGTAATTATTGTGGCATATCAGAAACGTGCCAAGGAAACCACAACCGGTGCGGCGGTGAACATCTCCGGTAAGGACATACAGGATATACCTGTTGCTAACTTTGAGAGCTTGCTACAAGGTAAAGTAGCCGGTTTAAACGTACAGAACAATACGGGTGCTCCGGGTTTCCGTGGCTCGGTGCAGGTACGTGGTCTGTCAACCTTGAGCGTTCAGGGTAGCGGTAACGAATCTTTCCTGCAACCAACATCACCGCTTTATATTATTGATGGTGTGCCGCTGGATGCTGATAAAGCGTCAGAGTTTGGTTTTCAAACTCAAGGTCCAGGCGTAAGCCCGCTATCCTTAATACCTGTTGAAGATATTGAAAACATACAGGTAATGAAGGATGCGCAGGCTACATCAATGTACGGTTCGCGCGGTGCATACGGTGTAATTATCATCACTACTAAACGCGGTAACTCAAAGGTGCCACGTGTTAGGTATACCACCAATTTCTTCGTGCAAACTCCACCAAAGCTACGCGAAACATTGGGTGGTAATGCCGAGCGCCAGTCGAAAATACAGCAGATATTATCTAATGCTCGTACCGAACAGCAGTTGCGCCAGTTAGGTCTTACTGATTTCCTGGCTGACAGTTTGAATGCGTATTGGAACAACTCTACCGACTGGCAATCAGTTTTTTATGCTACTACTTATAACCAAAGCCATAACCTTGCGCTTGATGGTGGCGATCAGCGCTTTAATTACAAAGCCAACGTTGGCTACTTTTCTCAAAAAGGTGTAATTAAAAATACCGGTTTTGACAGGTATAACCTGAACATGAACATGGAGTTTAAGCCGAATGATAAGTTTCGCTTCTTCGGTTCATTATTTGGTTCGGTAGGTAACCAGGCTAAAGGCGACGGTGTGGGCTTGCTTCAATCAGGTGTTGCGGCAAATGGTCAGGCATCAACGTTGTTGCCGCCACCTTCATTTTACCTTTCATCAAATGCGGTTACATCAGCATTACGTACACAAAACAGCAACAGTTCGAGGAATTTGCGTACCAACGTTGATGGTAGGTATGAATTTATTCCGGGTCTCGCATTGTCATCAAGTATAAGCTACGATTATACATCGGATGCTGAAGCAACCTTTACGCCTGCGGCAGCAAACTCACAGTACGCCAGGGTGTATGATTTTGAAGGCCGTAACTACACGCTTTATAACCGTAACGCTATCACTTACTCAAAAACATTTGGTAAGGATCATAACCTGTTTGTAAACACCTTTAACGAGATATACAAACAAGGCGCGCAGAGCGGCATCATCCGCCAGGAGCGTACCCCTAACGACCAATTGCAGGGCCCGGTAGGATATGATGCTTACTACTCTCGTGGTGGTGGTGTTTTATCAAACTATCGTAACGCTACAATTGCTTCGTTCGCCGGTTCGGTAACTTATGATTATCAAAAGAAATACGTTGCTGAGTTTTCATATCGCCTGGATGGTACATCGTCTAACGGTTTAGAAAATCCATACTCAAAAAACCCTGCGGTTGGTTTAAGGTGGAACTTTAATAAGGAAAACTTTTTGAGCGATTTGTCATGGTTAAGTTTTGGTAGTTTGCGTTTAACCTGGGGCCAAAACATTGTGCCAAGCGGTACGCTGCAAAGCATTTACGGTGTTTACAACCTTAACGGTAATTTTAACAACAACCCAACCATTGGTATAAATAATGATTTTATACCCAACCCTGCGCTTAAGCCTACTACTACTACACAGTATAACTTTGGTTTCGACTTAGGTCTTTTCCGTGAGAGACTTACTGTAGTGTTTGATACGTATTATAAACACGTTGATAACTTACTGTTTGACCGTAACCTGGCAAACATGACAGGCTTTGGCCGCCTGGCAAGTAACGATGTGGGTATTGCCAACTATGGTTATGAGTTAATGGTAACGGCAAGGGCTGTTGATACAAAAGATTTTAAGTTAACGGTATCAGTTAACGGCGCTATCAACCGCGATATGTTGCTTAAACTACCGGTTGAATATAACGGGCAATATATCCGTTTTGATAATAGCGGTTACAGGCAGCACATTGTTTATCGTGTAGGTAAAAATACGCTTTCAAACTATCTGCGCATTAATGAGGGTGTTTATGCATACGATACCGACGTACCGGTTGACCCGGTTACCGGTAAGCGTTACCAAACCAACGGAACGTTTTTTGAAGGTGGCGATCCGAAATTTAAAGACGTAAACGGCGATTATATACTTGATGACCGTGATTATGAAATTACAGGTAATTCACAACCATTGCTTACAGGTGGTATCTCAACCAACATCGTTTACAAAAACTGGGGGCTTAACGTTTACGGCTCATTCACCGCTAACAGAACCATTTTGAACAACGCCTTGTCTGACCGTATGGCCATCATGCGCGATCCGTTCTCTCTTTTGGCTGTAGTACCGCTTACAAATATGAATATATGGCGTAATCCGGGTGATGTTACCAGGTATCCAAACCCTTATGACTTTGCGCGTTTTAACCAGATCCAACCGCTGCGTCCGGATCAAACGTTATGGGCTGAGCAAGGGACTTATTTTAAAATCAATAACCTGACCCTGTCATACATGTTTAACCGCAACGCGATCAGGAGATATGGTTTTAATAACCTGAGGGTATTCTTATCAACTGACAACTTGGTAACCTTTTCAAGATACACAGGCCCTAACCCCGAAAACGTAACCTCGTTAGGCCGTGACATTTCAAACGGTTACCCCGTAGCGCGTACATACAACTTAGGATTAAACCTTGAGCTTAACACAGGCAAATAAAACAGCAGTTATGAAAAAGATCATTACATCAATTTTGATAATAGCAGGAGGTTTCTGTTTGCCGTCCTGCAAAAAATTCCTGAATATACAGCCTATTGATAAGCTGACAGGTAACAACTTTTACCAATCTAAAGAGGACGTTCTGGCAAATATCTACGATATGTCTCGCCGGTTTTTTGGAAAAGTGAACGAAACGCATTTTATCGGCGCTACCGGCGAATACCGTTCGGGCGAGGTGCTGCATGAGCCACAAGCGGATGTAGGCCCGGCAAGGGAATATGTAGAGGTGCTTGGCCGTAATGATTTGTTGACGCTCTTACAAGGTGGCAGGCCGTGGGACTTTTACAACTTCGGCGCAATTACCGATTGGACCGGGTATTATCAGGTTATTCAAAGTGCCAACATTTTGATAGAAAAGTTAGACGAAGGTATACCAGGCGTAAGCGCCAACGAGGCAAACCAGTTTAAAGCTGAGGCCGCTTTTATCCGCTCACTATCTTACTTTTTTATGGTGAGGTTATACGGAGATGTAGCTTACTATACAGATGCTTTTCACTCTGAGCCATTACCTCGTGAGAACATGGTATCGGTTTTAAATAAATGTATTGCTGATTTAAAGGCCTACAAAAACTTTTTACCGTGGACATATAGTGACCCGGCTTTAAAAGGCGTTCGCGCAAGCAGAGGTAGCATTATTGCGTTGCTGATGAACATGAACATGTGGAATGCGGGCTTTGATCGGGCGAACGCTAATAAATACTATACTGAAACCGCAGAACTTGGTCGTGAATTGGTAGCAAGTAACGCTTACAGATTATTACCTATTGAACAGTGGTCAACAGTAATAAAAGGCCGTTCAGAGGAGAGCTTGTTTGAATTTTACCGCAGTATCAACTACGGCGATCAAAATAGGGACGTGGCACCTTTTGGTGATATGTTTCTTCACTATCCGTACAAACGTCCGGAATATACACACCGTGTAAGCTTCGCTTATTTCCGTGCGGAATATATGCAAAAGCTTTATCCAAGTGCGGCCGACAAAAGGGCTACAGCCTGGTTTGACGAAGATATTTACGCTGACAACGGTAAATTCATGATGCTGAAGTTTGCGGCGAATACGTTTGCAGGAGGTGAAGAGAACGCCAACCCCGACAATACATTTATGATTTTCAGGTATGCGGGTGAGATATTGCTGTGTGCCGAAGCTATGGCGGAGCTAAACGAGGATGGAGATGCAATTGATATGCTTAACCGTGTACGGAGAAGGGCAGAGGCTCCTCTTTACAGCGGCGGAGGCGGCCAGGAGCTAAAGGACTTCATCTTTTTAGAGCGCTCAAGAGAGCTAATGGGTGAAGGCCATCATTATTTTGACTTGGTGCGCACACGCCGCATACTGAGCAGCCAGTGGTCATACAACGTACTAACGCTTGACAAATTTAACCGTGGCGCCTGGACCTGGCCGATAAACAGTAATGCACTCGTTAACAATCCATTCATGACCTTGAACACCTATTGGGTAAACGGCGGTAATTAAAATATTATAAAGATGATAAGAAATTTTAAAACCATGTTATTCGCTCTTACAGGCCTGTTACTTGTTTTGGCCGGATGTAAGCGTGACGAATATTATATAGACGGCGGCAAAGCCCAGGCTGACTATCCGGGTAGCATGCTTGACTACCTGGAACAAAAACCGGTTCCGTTTGACACTATTGCGCAAATAGTAAAGCTGGCCGGAATGGAAGACGTTTTTCGCAACGAGGATTTTACCTTTTTCGCTCCGGATGATGATGTTGTTAAACGTACAATCGGATCGTACACCCGTGGCGGTTTAAACCGGGAATTATTTCTGGTTGGGCGTGATACGGTTAAGCAGTTATCAGACATAAGCCCGGTTGTTTGGCGTAAATATTTGATGCGTTATATGTTTAAAGGTGTAAACCGCCTTAAAGATTATCCGCAGATTGATTTGGGGCTGCAAAGCCAGTATCCGGGTCAGCTTTATTACACTAATGGTAACGATGTATGTAACATAGGCGTAATATACGGTGATGCTAACGGTGTGAAATATATCGGCCCACGTAAGTTAAATATAATTTATATACCTGATATAGCTAATCCAACATCAGGTACAGTTACGAACGCTATCTCATCGTCAGATATAAAGCCGCGAAATGGTGTTGTACATACCCTGGCGTATTCAGGTACTACATTAGGGTATAATTTTGGGGAATTTTTTGATGACGTTTATTTTACTGGTTTAACCTCATCAAGTAACTAACAGCAAAATTGTAAAACATGAAAAGAAAGATATACATAATTATACTTTTAGCAATAATGGCTGTTGGGCAGGGTTGCCGTAAGGAAAAGGTTGTTCTTACAGATCCTTATGCCGATGGCAAGGAAGTGCTCGGCATTACCTTAAACCGTGATGCGGTACCCGTGCCGGCAGCTGGCAGTCCGGGTACCGAGGTTACTTTTAAAGTAACCGGTTTAATGAAATATAAAGATCAGGCCCGCTTTTTATTTAACGGTGAGGAAGGTGAGATTACGTCAATAACCGATTCAGAAATAAAAGTAAAAGTTCCGGAATGGGGTAGTACCGGTATTACGTCTATCGTAATTGACGATCAACTGGTTTTAGGCCCTGAGTTTAAAGTAAACGGCTTGGTTAATATCGATCCGTCATTCCGTGCAACTAATGGCACAAACGGAGCCGTTAATGATGTTTTTCCGCTTGCTGATGGCCGTAACCTGGTTATTGGATCATTTACCAATTACGATAATAAGGGCATCATTGTACCAATTAACCGCATCGCGCGTATTTCCGGAGACGGCGAATACGACCGTAGCTTCCGTACCGGCAGGGCAGCGAATGGCTCATTATCAGGTATAATCGAAACTAATAATAGGTTTTATATATCCGGTGGCTTCAGTGGCTATAACCAGCGTACCGAAAATGTGAGTAACATTACTGCGCTTACCAGTACCGGTGCAATAGATACCATTGGCATAAGGGTATTTAAAAGAGGTAACAAAACCAACGATACATTGAAGTGGTTTCCGAGGTTTAACGGCGGTACTAATAGCTATATCGATAAAATATATAAGCATCAAAACAAAATCCTCGCGGTGGGCGGATTTAGGTACTATGTACGCCGCACATACGGAAAGCCTAATTACGATTTTTCACGTGATACGGTGATTTTAGACAGTACCGAGATCCGTCAGGTGCTTCGCTTTAACCTGGATGGTACGCTCGATTCAAATTTCCGCTTCAACAAGCAAACCCGCAAAGGCAACGTTTCGGCAAATGGCCCTGTAAACTCGTACATGCATACTGAGGGCGCCAATGCAGAAAAACTGGTATTATTCGGTCGCTTTAGCACATTTGACGGAAAAACCGCGGGTAACATTGTGCGTTTAAATGTGGATGGCACTATTGACGAAACTTTTCAGTCAGGAGTAGGTGCTGACAATACCATATCTTCTTTAACTTATAATAACGTTACCAAAAAATATCTCATCAGTGGAGTGTTCAGAAACTATAGCGGCAAACCGGCGTATGGTTTGGCATTGCTAAATGAGGATGGCTCGCTTGATCAATCATTCCAGGGCAAAACGTACGATAATTTTATAAGCTTTTGCAGGCAGTTGAACGATGGGTTGATCGTTATATCGGGCGGCTTTAAAAAATATGACAATATAACCCGCAACGGTTTTGCCATACTTACTGCAACCGGGTCATTAGCCAAAAGTTACAATGCCACCGGCCCATTTGCTGGTAGTTTGAATAATGTTATTGAAACCCAATCAGCCGATGGTAAACGTGCCTTATTACTCATAGGTGGCTTCTACAAGTTTGATAACGAAGACCGTTACAACATCATAAGGGTAACTTTAGAATAAAACACCAATTATAATATACTATACAGATGACAAAATTTAAAACAACAAAAGCAGCTGCATTGCTGTTCATCTGCGCTTTGTTTACTGCGGCCATCGTATCCTGTAATAAGGATTTTGCCCGCGTGCTGCCAGATAAAGAGTATACAGATTCGGTGGATGTATTTTACGGTAAACGTAAAGTGTTATATATAATTACAGATGGCGCACGTGGCGCCTCAGTAAACGCGGCCAACGTGCCGAACATCAAATCATTGCTGCCCAAATCTATCTACAGTTGGGTAGCGCTTAATGATCCGAATTCAAAGAACGACGCCCGTAACTGGGCTGATATGCTTACAGGGGTTAAAAGCGACGATCACGGCGTAACAAGCAATACCTTCGAGGGTAACAACCTGGAGCGTTACAAAGTGCTCTTCGAGCGTATAAAAGAGGTTAACCCAACCATTAAAATCGCTTCGTTTTCGGCATCTAATTTATTTAAAGAAAAATTGACAGCCGGCACCGATATCAGCGAAGCCTACGCTACCGACGCCGATGTTAAAACCGCCGTTGTAAATAACTTACAAAGCGACACGGCAACATTTGTAGTAGCTCACTTTAATGATATTGATGATGCAGGCGCACAATACGGCTACGATAATTCTTTTCCGCAATACAAGGCCGCTATCGAAACCTTTGACGGCTACGTAGGCGAAATTGTAAATGCAGTAAAGGCACGCCAAAATTATGCTAACGAAGATTGGATGATCGTTATCGCCTCAAGCGGTGGAGGTGAGTTTGCTATCCCTCAAAATCAAAATGATAATACTGTTTTCAGTAACACAACAGCCAATACCTTTACCATTTACAGCGCTTTAAAGTATAGCCAGCGTGTTATCAGTAAACCGTTTACAGGTAACCGTTACCTTGGGCGTACAGTACGTATGCAAAACGAGGCTGTTAGAGCTGAAATTGACACTGCTGATATATTCAATCTGGGTGGCGATACATCAAAGTTTACCATCGAACTAAAAGTGAAGAAGAACGGCGAACGTTTTACCTGGCCAAGTATATTGGGTAAACGGCGCGAATGGTCAAGCGGTCACCCGTCAGTGGGCTGGGTTATTTATCTGGAAGAAAAATACTGGTATTTTGAATTACGTGGCGCTAAAGAGGTAAACGGTAACTACAGGCAATGCCGGGGCCGCGATTTGGAGCCGAACCAGTGGAAAACGCTATCGGTTAAAAGCGAGATACGGGGTGGCCGCCGCTACATACGCACTTATACCAACGGGCAATTTGATAACGAAATTGATATAACCGATGCCGGTGACCTGGACAATAACGACAAGCTTAAACTTGGTTACTTAAATGGTACCGGTCATGGTTCTCCGGATGTGTACCTGAGTGATATCCGTTTCTTTAAAACCACACTGCCTGACGCTACTATACAAAACTATGCCTGCCAGACAACTATTGACGAGGGACACCCGTATTATAGCTTTTTAGTAGGCTACTGGCCGGGCACTGATGGGCAGGGCGACCTGATTAGGGATTTTGGCCCTCAAGCGCGCGACTTTAAGTTAATAGGCAATTATAAATGGGAGGATTTTAACGATCTGATATGCCCGCCGTCAGCTGAGACATTGGCGCAATTTGTTCCGCAAACCACTGATATACCATCACAAATATTTAACTGGTTTAGGATAGCGAGCCAACAGAGCTGGGATTTAAGCGGACGTGTTTGGTTAGATCAATAAACCGAGTAGGAAGAGAAAGAGTAAATATAACCAGTAACCATTATGAGAAAAGTTATATACAGCCTGACGGCCTTATGCCTTGCAGGAATAATTATTGCATCGTGCAGTAAGAATAAGCTGGATAACGTTGATCCGCTTGATAACGAGCAACGCAGCGTTTCTGGAGAGGGGATCATCGCGAGCGGTGTAGTTGCCGATAACGAGACGGTACGTGTACCTTTTAAAATAACACTGGATGCACCTGCAAAAAAGGCATTCCAGGTAGGTATCACGCTAAATACCGATACTATTGCCAAACTGATAAGCAACGGTACGTTAACCAATACAGTGGCTTTACCAAGCGGCTCAGTTGATTACCCGAACGTTATCAATGTACCTTATGGCGCTACAAGCGCGGTGGGTGAGGCCGTGGTACGTTTAAACGTGCTCGAGAAAAATTTCGGTAAGGATGTAGCCTTCGCCTTTAAACTTGCCGAGCCGGGCAAAGGCAACCAGATAAGCGCCAAAAATTCAAATATTATGGTAATTATGGATAGTGATGCCTTGATAAAGGAAAGCGACATTCATTATATTTCCATACAAAACGGCGCAGGTATACTGGATGTTGACTTTAATAAGAACTACAATAAATCGTGGCCGGGCGGTATAACCGTGCCGATAGCTATCAATTTAGCAGGTAAGCCAGCCGGCGCGTTCAATGTAAAAATTGAATTGGATACGGATACTATTGCCAAACTTATTGCCAACAAGGTGTTGCCGGCAAATACCATTGCCCTAAAACCTGATGAGTTTACGCTTGATACCAATATCCGTATTGTTACCGGCGCAAGCGGTGCTGTTGCCCGCCTTCAAATTGGCTGGCCGGTATTTGACGCCAATATAGTGGCTAACAAGCGGTTTGCCTTTGTGCTGAAAATTACCGATCCAACCAAACACTTGCTTGATCCTGTAAAAAATTATGTGATCGTGTTAGTACAGCCGGAAGTGAATCTGGATAATAATTCTTACATCACAGGTAACGGTACCGGGCTTAAGGCCGAATATTTTAGCAATTATCAAGGGTTGGACGATGATGGCCGTAAACCCGATCTGGTACGAATTGAGGAAAATATTAACTGGACAGGCGACGGTCCTTGGCAAAATGCTACGCCGGGCATAAGCCGCGACAATTTTTCGACACGTTGGACCGGAGAATTTTTGGCACCTGTACGTGGTGAATACAAATTTTATCAAACCGAATGGGATGACGGATCGCGTTTGATTGTGAATGGCGTAAAATTAATTGATGATTTCACAGATAGATGGGATAGACCTGAACGTGTCGGTACTATATTCCTCGAACGTGGTAAACGTTATAAAATTGAGGCGCACCATCGTGAAAATGTTGGCGGGCAAAGGGCCATTCTTGCTTATGAGGTGAGAAATAATAGTGAGCCAAAAGATATAATTATAAGCAAACGTGTTATACCAATGAGCCAGTTATTCCCGGCGCCATTAAATTAAAATATCAGATAATGAATATGAAAGCATTTTATAGAATTTCATCAGCCATTGTACTGGTAGCTATGCTGTCTGTTGGCTGCAAGAAGGAAAAAGAGCAAGCAAAACCTGAACCGGAGTTGCCGAGGCCAACTGCTGATTTTAGCGTAGAGGTTCCTGATACTATCGAGTATAACAATTTTAAATTTAGCAGTAACTCCACTAATTACGAAAGTTTACTATGGCAGTTTGGGGATGATAGTACATCGACAGACCCAAATCCAACGCACAAATATGAGTTTGACGATAACTACAAAGTAAACCTGACCGTACGTAATGCACAGGGCTTTACTGCAAGCCGCGAGGTTATAGTAAGAGTGGCTGATCCTAATTTTGACCCAACTAAAATAGGTCCAAGTTATTTTCAAACCATTGGTGGTACGTTATGGGTATCGCGTGATAATCAAGGCGGACCGGATGGTGGCGAAGGCTCAAAAAAAGTGGTTGATGGTGATCCAAACAGTAAATTTTTGCAATCAGGGTTTGCAGGTGACCTGGTAATTAAGTTTACACTCGATAGCGCCGTTTTAGCAGGTGGCTACACGATGGTGTCAGGTAATGACTCGCCAGACCGCGACCCAAGAAATTGGGATGTACAAGGTTCTGAAGATGATGTGAAATGGATCACTTTAGAATCAGCAGCTGCATCGGACAATCCAAGTTCTCCTGCAACCTATAAATACTATTTTACAGGCCGTAACCAACGTAAATTCTGGCATTTCCGCAAAAATAATACGGCTTATAAATACTACAGGTTAAGGGTAAAATCAAACTGGGGTAGCCGCGATTTCCAATTGTCAGAATGGTCTATCAACAAAAAACAACCTGATTGATACGATACCTATTACTTAAATCCATCACAAAAAAGGCGCTTAACTATAGTTAAGCGCCTTTTAAATTTTTGTTGGACTGTTAGCTGTTAGTATTTGCCGGCGTCACTTAACAAAGCTACATCTTCGGTAGATAGGTTTATTTCAGCCGCTTTTGCTATTTCTGTCAGCTGTTCAACGCTCGTTGCACTTGCAATAGGCGCTGTAACACCTGGTTGTGCTATCAGCCACGCAATGGAGATTGTTGCCAGGGGCACGTTGTGTTTTGCGGCCACTTCGTCCAAAGCCTCAAGTATTGCCTGGCCTCGGCTGTTGAGGTATTTTTTAATACCGCCGCCCCGCTGGCTTTTGTTAAGATCATCTTCTGAACGGTACTTGCCGGTTAAAAAACCACTTGCTAATGAATAGTACGTAATTACGCCCAAACCCTTTTCTAAACAAAGTGGCTGAAATTCTGCTTCGAAACTTTCACGATCATACAAATTATACTCCGGTTGCAGGCTCTGGTATGCGGCAAAACCGTTTTCCTCGCTTACTTTAATGGCTTCGGCGAGTCGGTCGGCTTTAAAGTTTGATGCCCCAATGGCCCGTACTTTTCCCTCTTTTATCAGTTGATCGAAGGCCTGCATGGTTTCTGCCAGTGGGGTATCTTTATCATCATCGTGCGATTGGTATAGATCTATATAATCCGTTTGCAATCGGCGTAAGGAAGCTTCAACAGCCTGATTGATATAGTTTTTTGATAAGCCCTTCATGCCTTCGCCCATGGGTTTGCCTACCTTGGTAGCCAGCACTATTTTATCGCGTTTGCCGGTGCTTTTCAACCAGTTACCTATGATAGTTTCTGATTCGCCACCCTTATTGCCCGGTACCCAATAGGAGTAAACATCAGCGGTGTCAACCAGGTTAAAGCCCTTGTCAACAAACGCGTCAAGTAATTCAAAAGATCGCTTTTCATCTGCCGTCCAGCCGAATACATTCCCGCCGAAGGCAAACGGCTTAACCATCAATCCGGATTTTCCAATTTCTCTGCTTTCCATTACAGCGCCGTTTTATTGTTTTGAATTTGTTCTGTTAACTCATCAACCCAACCCGAAAAATAAGGTTCAGTACCGCTTACGCGTTCCCAATTACCCTCTTCGTTACGAATGATGGTCAACTCCAGGCTCTCATCGATTGACTGAAATTTATATGCCAGGCCGGAGCCGGTAGTGAGTTCGGTAACAATGCCATCAATAGGCCCGTCAGATCCGGTTAATACTGCTTCAAATTGTTCGTTCATAAGATATATGTTTAATAACTGCATTCATTTTAGCATCACTTTATCAATGTTAATACGGATTTTACCCGTTATAAGCGCTAAAGGATTGCTAATAATGCATTAACATTAAAACCATTGAATTGAATGCATTGTTTGTTATTAATACATCTAAGTGAATTATGAGAAAAAAGACAAATTATTTTCAGGTTGCCCAAAATGTGTGGGGGATGAAAATCACCTTTGTTAACGTTTACATGATAGCTAACAGGAGGGGGGCAGGCAAGGGTTGGGTATTGGTTGATGCCGGCTTACGCGGCACTGCCAAGAGAATAATTGCCATGGCCGAAAGTATTTTTGGGCCAGGTACCAAACCTGCAGCTATTGTGCTTACACACGGGCACTTTGACCATGTAGGCGCACTTGAAGAATTATTAAAATATTGGGATGTGCCGGTATACGCTCATCCGCTTGAGTTGCCTTATTTAACCGGCCAATCATCGTATCCGCCGGCTGACCCGGGCGTAGGGGGCGGTTTGATGAGTTTAATTTCATGGTCTTACCCAACTAAGCCTATTAATTTAGGCAGCCGGGTGATACCAATTGATAAGTATGAAGGCGTACCCGAGTTGCCGGAGTGGAAGGTGATCCACACGCCCGGACATACGCCTGGGCATATCTCATTGTTTTTACCGTTGAATACTACGCTAATTGCGGGAGATGCTTTTACCACCACGCAAAATGAGTCGGTAGTTAACGCCTTGAATTTCAATAAAAAGCTTTCAGGCCCGCCAATGTACATGACGACTGACTGGCACGCTGCCGAAAAATCGGTGCGCAAGCTTGCTGCTTTACAGCCTCGTATAGCCGGTACCGGGCACGGTTTTGTAATGCGCGGCAAAGAGTTGCAAACGGCGCTGAATTATCTTGCCAATAATTTCAGGCAACTGGCCGTACCAAAACAGGGCCGTTATGTAAAACGTGCGGCAATGGCCGATGAAACCGGTGTAAAATACGTGCCATCGTATACAGAAACCACAAATCTTAAGCTTAAAGCCGCGGCGTTGGCGTTAGGTGCAGCAGCTGTTACATTTTTGGTTACAAAAGCTGTTGCTAAAAGGTAGTATATTTACCGCGTGGAAAATGTAATACCGGATAAAGAGGTTTTAATAACTGCCGTAACTTTAAAAATGCCTTTCGGCAAATACAAAGGCACCTTATTATGCGATCTGCCGGTTTACTATCTGGAATGGTTACATAATAAGGGCTTTCCGCCCGGCAAGTTAGGCATGACCCTGTCAACTGTTTTCGAGATAAAAACGAATGGCGTAACAGGCCTGCTTATGCAGGTTAAACAATATGTTCAACAACAAAAAAGCGACAGGTAAAACCCGTCGCTTTTTTATTATGATTTATGGGTGGTTACTCACCACGTTTTAAACCGTATTTTTCTATTTTACTGTAAAGGTGACTGCGTTGTATGTCAATATCATCAGCAGTTTTTGATACATTCCAGTTGTTCTTCTCCAACTTGAATTTAATGAATTCGCGCTCAGCGAAATCCTTATACTCCTGGAAGTTTTTAAACTGGTTAAAGTCTGTTTGCGGAGCCGCAGGTTGGGCGCCGTTAACCGGAGTTGCCGGTGCTGACGGGTTTGCAAAGGAGCGTACATCATTATCAGTGATCATCTTATCACTCATGATGATCAATCGCTCTACCATGTTGCGTAACTCGCGGATGTTACCTGTCCACGGCAGGGATTTTAATGCATCAAGAGCACCTTCAGATATACGCTTGGTTGGCATGCCGTATTCGCCGCATATTTCATCCAAAAAGCTTTGGGTAAGTAATGGGATGTCATCCTTACGTTCAACAAGCGGTGGAACGTGTATCAATATAACGCTTAGGCGATGGTACAAGTCCATACGAAAATTGCCGGCCTCAATTTCTTTAAGCAGATCCTTGTTAGTCGCCGCAATTACGCGTACATCTACGTCTATCTCTTTTTCGCCACCAACGCGCGTTATTTTATTTTCTTGTAATGCACGTAACACTTTGGCTTGGGCAGAGTGGCTCATGTCGCCAATCTCATCCAAAAACAAGGTGCCGCCGCTTGCTGATTCAAACTTACCTATACGCTGTTTAATAGCCGATGTAAATGAACCTTTTTCGTGGCCGAAAAGCTCACTCTCGATCAATTCAGATGGTATTGCCGCGCAGTTAACTTCAATAAGCGGCGCGTTTGCACGGTTTGATTTTTCGTGCAGCCAACGGGCCACCAATTCCTTACCGCTACCGTTTGCACCGGTAACCAGTACGCGTGCATCCGTCGGGCCTACACGTTCAATGGTTTCCTTGATTTTTAAGATACCTTGCGAATCACCAAGTATAGGGCGAACCTTGGAAACTTTGCGTTTTAAGGTTTTGGTTTCAACAACTAAGCTACCACGATCAAGCGCGTTGCGTACTGTTATCAGCAGTCGGTTCAGATCAGGTGGTTTGGATATAAAGTCAAACGCTCCTTTTTTGCTGGCTTCAACGGCAGTTTCAACGGTGCCGTGGCCTGATATCATGATAAATGGCAAATCAGGCTTAATGCTTAAACCTTCCTGCAGCACTTCCATGCCGTCCATGCGGTTCATTTTAATGTCGCAAAGCACAAGGTCGTAATCATTATTCTGGATCATGTCCAGCCCGTCAACGCCGTTGTCTACATCTTCAACCTGATAATCCTCGTATTCCAGAATTTCGCGTAGGGTGCTGCGGATCGCCCGCTCGTCGTCAATAATTAAAATTTTAGCCATTTGTATAATTGTTCAATAACTGAATCAGATGTTATAGGTTGCAGATAAACGAAAGATTAACTACTGATATATGTATACAAAAATAAACACTTCTGGTTTTTATAAATCTGATAAAAATTACACATGCTCAATGGCATGCTTAAGTGCGGCGTTGTGTTTGTACTTAAATACAAATGGAAATATTATAGCTATTACCAGCGCATAACCTGCAAAAGTAAGCCAGATGCCATGCCAGTCTTTAGTATTGTCGGGGTTGGTAAAAAACTCATCGATCAGGAAACCGCTGGCTAAACTGCCGAATACTGCGCCGAAGCCGTTTACCATCATCATGAACAATCCCTGCGCGCTGCCGCGTATCTCGGGTGTAGTTTGCGTTTCGACGAAAAGAGAGCCCGAGATATTAAAAAAGTCGAATGCCATGCCGTAAACAATGCACGACAGTATAATCATCCACAATCCGTCAGCCGGATTGCCAAATGCGAAAAGACCGAAGCGTAAAACCCAGGCCAGCATACTAAATAACATGACGTACTTAATGCCGAACTTACGTAGAAAGAAGGGTATGGCCAGAATAAAGCCCGTTTCAGAAAACTGGGATATTGACATGATGATAGCCGGATATCTCACCGCCCAGGTATCCTTATACGCTTCCATTTCGGCAAATCCATGCAGATAGGTGTCGCCGTAAGCATTGGTAAGTTGCAGTGCTGCGCCTAATAGCAACGAGAAAGTGAAGAAAATTGCGAAGCGAGGGTCGCGAAGTAGTTTAAATGCATTTAAGCCTAAACTGCCAGAAGCCAGCACACCTGTCGCCTTATTGAGCATTGGCCTGGCTTTGGGCAGTGTAAAGGCATACAAGCCTAAAGCAAGCGCAACGCCACCTGCAATATAAAATTGATTGGCTGATGTTTCGTTTTTACTAATACTTACCGTCCATAACGCAGCAATAAAGCCAACCGTACCCCAAAAACGGATAGGTGGGTAGTCTTTAACAACATCCTTACCTTCATTTTTAAGAGCAGAGTAAGCAACGGTTATAGATAGTGAAAGGGTGGGCATGTAAAAAAACATGTTAATGAGCATTACCCAAAAAAAAGTAACCGGGTTAGTAACCATTGGTAAGCAGAATAAAATACAAGCGCCGCCAATATGCATTATGCCGTATAATTTTTCGGCGTTGATATACCTATCGGATATAATGCCGGTTATTGCAGGCATAAAAATAGCCGATATACCCATGGTTGAAAAGATAGCGCCAAACTGTGCGCCAGACCATTCTTTGTTTTGAAACCAATATGCACCAATGGTGAGCAGCCAGGCTCCCCATATAAAAAATTGCATAAAGTTCATCAGTATTAAGCGTAACTTAATATTCATAAGTGCTTGAGTAGTAAATAAAAGTCAGTTAAGTTTTTAAAAGCGGAAAGTAGCTAAATATTGCGATATATAAAACGCGAAAATTGTTATTGTTAAAAGAAAAACGCCGCCATTTGGCAGCGTTTATATTCGATTGAAATATTAGATTAATTTTATCAGGACGATTTACGGCGATTAAGTTCGTCGCGAAGTTTGGCGGCCTTTTCATAAGCTTCATCGTTCAAAGCTTCCTGCAGGCGGGTGCGTAATTCATCCTCGCTTAATGAAGCGTAACTACCCGTTGAGGCGGATACACTTGGCTTGTCTTCAGTAGCTTCGTTCAGGTTTTCGAGGTATACAAACTCATTGCCCTCTATAACAATACCTGCTGTTGATAATATAAACTCGTAGGTGTAAATAGGGCAGCTGAACCTTACAGAAATGGCGATAGCGTCAGATGTGCGGGCATCGATCTCCATGGTGCGCTTACCGTCACTACAAATCAGCTTGGCGTAAAATATACCATCAACCAAATTGTAGATGATAACTTCCTGAACGCTTATGTTGAATGATTGCGCAAAGGTTTTAAACAGGTCATGCGTAAGCGGACGACTGGGCGTCATCTTCTCTATTTCAATAGCAATAGCCTGCGCTTCAAAGCTGCCTATTATTATCGGCAGCCTTCGCCTGCCGTTTATCTCACCCAAAACAAGGGCATAAGCGCCGGATTGTGTTTGACTGTATGAAAGCCCAACAATATCCAGCTCAATTTTTTTCATGTTATTTCCCATCGCAAAACCCCTGAGGCATATCCTCACATGTATTTTGTATGCTTATATAAAATATTATAGTCCTGTTAATACAGTATTCTTATCTAAAAGCATATTGTATTATCACAAAACGATGCACAACAATCTTTGTTTAAAAAAGAAATCACTGTTTTTAGGGGACTATTATTCCGGCTTAATGTACCCGGTTAAATTGAGCCGAATATACAAAATTGCTTTAATACCTCGACGGGTAATTCGGCGTTTGGCTTTCAAAAGCTATTTTTGAGCTTTTGAAAAATAAAGCTACATAACACTACAGAATATATTATGGAGGAGAGCAGGCTACAAAAGCTACTGGCGTTTTTTGAAAACGAACCTAATGACGAGTTTTTAAAATATGCGCTGGCAACCGAATATTTACGACTGAACGAAACAGAGAAAGCACTTGCTTATTATGAGGACTTGGTAAACAACCATCCCAATTATACCGGTACTTACTATCACTTAGGCAAATTGTATGAAGCGCTTAACCGCAAGGACGACGCTATCAACATCTATCAAGCTGGTATGCGCATTACACGCGAAAAGCGGGATAACCATGCTTACTCCGAATTGCAGGCAGCTTATAATCAGGCAGCTGGTGTATTTGATGACGACGATGACGATTATTGATTTCATTGCTTAAATTGTGTTGATTGAATCAGGATATTCAGCTTTAGTGTTAATAAGTCAATGCATTGTATATGTTTATAAGTATGCGTAACTATCTTAATTATAGTCTTTTATTGTGTTTGTAAAATTGTGTAAAACCTGTTTATAATTTCATTGATAAAATACTTGACAAGCGTTAATATGGTGTGTACCTTAGTATTATCAAGAACGACGTACTTTGACAACCTCACAGGGAAACAAATAAAAAGACAGTGAAAGCCTTCGGGCAATTACAGTTTAAAAAGAGTTACCTGAAGCATATTAAAAAATTAATTAGCGAAAGCTGATTAATAAGTAAATATAGCTTAGAGAGGTCTTGCGGAAATCGCGGCGCTCTACGGAGCTAAAGCGACAAGAAGCAATTGGTAATGTGATGATTTGTGGTTCGCGAGGATTACTTAATCAGGCATACCGGTCAAAGATCACACAAAACTTGATGTCTCCGGTGGGCTAAGGCTGGCGGGAGATTAAAACGGAAGTTGAATCGAACAGAGGAGACTTCCGTTTTGCTTTTTATGAGGTTTTAGTTTTTGTTGGGGGAAATTTCTTTCCTTTAGGAAAATAAAATGTTGTTGATTGGGTTTTAAATGGTATCAATAAATCATTAATACCATGAAAACCATCATCTTATCTTTCTTACTGCTTTTTTCATCCGCGATTATTGTCAATGCAGATAATCAAAAATTTTCTCATCATGTAATTAAACATAACCCGGCACCTGCAATTGAGGGTTGGTATTTTCGCGCTATAAGCGGCTACCCAGCCGCCATTTCTTTTGAACTGGTTGTGCTGTTTAAAAACGGCGAATATTATGAGGTAGGAGATGAACCCGTTGAAACGCTCAATATTGCATCATCAAAAAGCGCTCGCCCTAAGGCCTGGGGTAATTGGAAAAAGACCGGCGCTGTATTTTATCTCACTAACTCACAAAATAAAACGTACGATTATAAACTTGGGTCAGGCAATTGGTTTCCCGCTTTTGCTTACAGTCCATCGCTACCGTTAAAAAAGGGTTATGAAAAAACCAGCGGCGGTGATTATGGGAACGGTACTGTTGCGCTCACCATCAATAAAATCAATTTTGTTGATGCAACACATTTTACCACCGGCAGTAACAGCGGTATATCAACATCAAACGCCGCAGCTGGTAAGGTAACCAGCGCAAAAGGTACCTATAAAATAGCTGCCCATAGCATAACTTTTACTTACGATAACGGAAAAACGGTCACTAAATCCTTCGCGATAGGTGCATCCGGTTCGCCGGCTAGGCCAACCAATACGATGATATTTATCGGCGGCGATCCGTTTACCGATACCGAATGATTAAATACCTGCTTGCTTTTCTGAATTATAAATACCTAATTTAGTAGGATATGGCAAAGGCAGGCAGGAGCAAACCGGCTTCTCAAAAAAAGATATTTGTACTGGATACCTCGGTTATATTGTACGATCATAACGCTTTGGAAAGTTTTGAAGAACATGATGTAGCCATACCGGTCCAGGTGCTCGAGGAGCTTGATAACAAAAAGAACGGTAACGATACACGTAATTTCGAAGCCCGCAGCTTTTTGCGGCTGATAGATGATGTGTCGCGCGATAACCTTTTGAATGAGTGGACGCCTTTAAAGAAAAAAGGCTTGGGCTGCTTTAAGGTAATTATGGATGCCAAGGCCTCAAAGGATGCCGAGGAGATATTTGGCTCTGAAAAAACCGACCATCGTATACTCAACGCTGCGTTGAGCATACAGGAAGAATATCCGCAGAAAAAGGTTGTACTGGTATCAAAAGATATATGCCTGCGCCTCAAAGCCAAATCGCTGAACATCAATGCCGAAGATTACGAAACCGGTAAGATTAAAAATGTCGGTGAGCTTTACAACGGCGTAACGCAAGTTGATAAAACTACCGAAAAGTTTATCGGGCAGCTGAATAAGCAACTAACTCTATCAAATGGCATGCTTGCTGATGGCACTTATAAAAGCAACCATTTTTATGTGTTCAACAGTAAAAAAGCATCCACGCCTGCCTTTTACAATGCTAACACCTTACAGTTGGAAAAGGTGACTGAGCAGCCGGTACTCAATATTTTCCCGCGAAATACTGAGCAGGCCCTTGCTATACATGCATTGCTGCATCCGGATATCAAGTTAGTGTCAATACAGGGTAATGCCGGCACAGGTAAAACATTGCTTGCTTTGGCCAGCGCACTTGAGCAGCGCAAATTCTATAGGCAGATTTATGTTACCCGGCCCATAGTGCCGCTTAGTAATAAGGATATTGGGTTTTTGCCTGGCGACGTTAAATCAAAGATAGACCCATACATGGCGCCAATATGGGACAACCTTAAATTTATCAAAGATCAGTTTGCCGGCGACGAAAAAATGCAATCAAAAATAGATGAGCTGGTAAGTAACGACAAGATAACCATAACGCCGCTGGCCTTTATACGTGGGCGCACACTCAGTAAAATATTTTTTATTGTTGATGAAGCGCAAAACCTTACACCGCATGAGGTAAAGACCATCATTTCAAGGGCTGGAGAGAACAGTAAGTTTGTATTTACCGGCGATATTTACCAGATAGATACACCTTACCTTGATGCGGAGAGTAACGGCCTATCATACCTGATTGATAAAGCTAAAGATCATCCGCTCTATGCGCACATCACCCTGCAAAAAGGCGAGCGCAGCGAGCTGGCAAATCTGGCAACGCAACTATTGTAGTATACTATCAGTGATCTTGATAATATCGCTGCATATTTTATTAATAAAGTCGAGTTGCTCCTTTAATAAATTATCATCGGCATTAGGTGCAGTTGTTTCGGCGCTGTCCTCGGTTAAATGTTTTTCCACTTTAAATTCTGTGCTTGCGCCGAACAGTTTTAAACTCGCATCATTCAGCAGGGCAATGCTCTTTTTTACAGATCGTAAAGCAGATGGATTAGCTCGGCGAGCCGGCTTGCCTACTATGCCCGCGGCAATGGTTGCGATGTACGACGAAAGGATATGATTCAGTACCACAAACTTATGTACATCCTTAATTTTTACCTGCTTGCTTTTGGGCTCCGAGGTCATGCGCTGAAAAGCCGCTGATAAGTTGGCCGATTGAACGAACACATCCTTACGTGCAAGTTTATAGTCGGTAACGTCAAGGTTGTTGCCCGCAATGCTGTAGCCAATTTTAGCCAGGTAATTGGCATTGGCATGAATAACGTCGCGCAGGTTTTCTTTGATCTGCTCAAACTCCCACGATGGAAATATAAAGTGACTCGCCAAAAACGCAATCAATGATCCGATCACTGTGTCTACGATACGCTCCTGCACTACGTCATAGCCGCCAATGCCGATGAATTTAAGCATGATCAATACAAACGGTGTCATGAAAATTACGCTCACAATGTAATTTAGGCGTGTAAAGCTGTATGTGCCTATCATCAGCACAATCATGATACCGAATAAAACATTGTTATTGGATATCAGCCCAAGTATCAGCACCCCAATTAAACCACCAACGATAGTGCCTATCAGCCTGTGATAATTACGCTCTTTAGATAAGCTAAAGCCCGGTTTAAGTATCACAATAATGGTCAGTAAAATCCAGTAGCTGTGGTGGCTTGGCGCAAAAAATTTGGCTACCAAAAAGCCTACCAGGCAAACCAACGATACCCTGAGCGCGTGTTTAAACGAAGTGGATTTAAAGCTTAAGTTATCAAACAGTATATGCGGCGCATAGTCCTGGTGGGTAACAAATTTAGAATACTCAATCTTACCCTTCTTTTCAAATAACAGTCTTGACGAGCTGGAGTTATAGTAATCGTATATATTATGTATTTTCTGGTTAAGATCGCGCAGGTTGATGAGTATCTTTTTAAGTACAAGATTGCTGGCGCTGCCTTGTTTACCGCCGGCTTCGTCTATTTTTAATTTTATCTGTTCAAGATCCTTACTCAGATCAAGCACGCGTTTGTTCCTTAGGTTTGATAGCACCATGAAGGCCACATTATCTACCTCGTCGGCCATTTTATAAATGATCTTGTTGATCAATGGCAATACCTCACTATCCTTGAAGCTTTCGCGTATGTGCCCATAATCATAATGCGTGGCCATAACCTGCTCAAACATATCCACCAGGTCAACAAAGGTTAATACTAATATCCGGCTGGCATTTGTCGATTCCTTTACGGTAACCCTGCTCTTAAATAGTATTTCGCGTACCGCATCCTGATGCGTACTTACGTACACTTGTTGTGCTACGAGTTTTCTGTAATTTTCGTCGATGTCGGTATCGATATCATAAAAATCAGCTTTAATGCGGAGAAATTTGGCGATGTCGCCGATGCTCTCACCCAGTATCTGTTGTGCCGCCCGGTAAGGTCGTATCCTGAAAAATAATAAGCTAAATAACGTATACCATATACCACCAACAAGCAAGGTTAAGCTTACCGGCAAAATCTGATCGGGCTGGGTGTTTTTGCCCATCATAAATATCATGGCCAATATTGATGCTGTACCTACGGAAGCAGCCCTGTTGCCATAAACAATCAATAATGAGAATATAAAGCTGAATAAGGTGATCTCAACGCCAAGCGTAAGAATATTAAGCCGGGCAAAACCCGTGATTAATGAAACCAGGAAAAGGCAAACATTACCTATAGCCATGGCGTTACGCTTATGCACAACCGGCCCCGGGCTATCAATTACCGACAAGCACAATGCCCCGAGCGAGAGTGTAAAACCGGTATCAAGCATATCAAATTGCAGAAACAATAGAGACGGTAGTAGTATACCCGCTGTGTAACGCAATCCGTCAGAAAAATACTGGCTGTAAAAAAAACTTTTTACCTCTCGTTGCTGCGAATCATTGATGGGATTAGATAGGGAGAATGCCACCTTGCAAATTTACGTAATTTATTTATTGATATTATTTATACCGTTATTCTGACTTTTTGATTGATAAAAGCATAGAAAAATTAACATTTCAGCACGTTTTTGCTTATTTTAATTAAATTCACGCCGATAATGGCCTGTTACCGGTATGTACAGGCTTGGTTTGTTCCAAATTTTTAAAAATAACTATGCCCGCATCGTTAAAACTAAGCCAAAGAGAAGCAACTTTTAACAATGAAGTTGTTGCCCGCTTTGAGTTATATAACAGTTTGTTTCAAACACTTCCGTTCTACCAGGTAAAGGAGATAGGCATATTACTACCCTTTTTTACCGCGCATTGTGAGCAGGGAGTTAATGCGGGTCTTTCGCCCGAGGAGATCATCTCATCATTCTTTAGCAAGCATGTGCCAGACATTGATCACCGCGAGCAAATAAACCGCATGTTCCGTTTATTGCAGTACATAGAGCGCCAGGTAGTATTGTTTGATGCCATTGAGGATTCATCATTCGGTAAAATAGGTCGTGCTGCCGACGCGGGTACTTTACAAAGCCTGCTGCAACAAGCTAACATCAGTGATCAGGCACGTAAGGACATCAGCGACAAGCTGAATGACATGTCGTTACGGTTGGTGTTAACCGCTCACCCTACGCAATTCTATCCCGGTACGGTGCTCGGCATCATGACGGATTTGATTGACGCACTTAAGCATAACGATATTAACAGTATTGACGAATTGTTGCAGCAATTAGGTAAAACGCCGTTCTTCAACAAAACTTCGCCAACACCTGTTGACGAGGCCATAAGCCTAATCTGGTTTATGGAAAACATATTCTACCATGCCTTGTCGGGCATACAAACCACTATTGAGCAGGAGTTTGATGTTAACGTAAACGCTAAAAGGCAGATACTGGAGCTCGGTTTTTGGCCGGGTGGCGACAGGGATGGAAACCCCAACGTAAATACCGACACTACGCGTTCTGTAATGCGTATTTTGAGGCAGGTATTGTTCAGATGCTATTATCGCGATTTCAAAGTATTAAAACGCCGTATCACTTTCCGCGGTTTTGGTAAAACGCTTGAGGAGCTGGAAAAACTGCTCTATCAGAATGCTTTCAATCCACAGCGCGATCCGCATGATGTACAAGGTGAATTGCTTGATATGCTGGGCAGCATCCGCGAAACCGTAATTAACGATCACGATAGCCTTTTTCTGGATGTCGTTGATGACATGATACGCAAGGTGCGCCTATTTGGATGCTACTTTGCTACGCTTGATATAAGGCAGGACAGCAGGGTGTTACGCAGCGTATTTAAATACGGCAGCGAGCGTATTTCAGAAACCGGAATAAAACCCGAGTATTTTGATTTGGATGAAGCGAAAAAGCTAAAGAATATCAAATTTAACGAGGCTGACTTTATTTGCCCTGATGATGCCGATGATCTGACTAAAGATACATTGAACACCATTCGCTTAGTTAAAAAGATACAACACAATAACGGCGAAAAAGCTTGTCAGCGCTTCATTATCAGCAACTGCCAGCAGGCTTCGGACATATTACAACTTATAGATTTGTTTTTATGGAGCGGTTGGGAGAAGGATCATTTAACCGTCGACTTTGTTCCGCTGTTTGAAACTGTTAACGACCTGAAACACGCGGCCGGCGTAATGGAAAAATTGTATACGCATCCGTTTTATAAAGAGCATTTAAAACAACGCGGTAGTGCACAAACCATTATGCTTGGTTTTTCTGACAGTACGAAGGACGGTGGCTACCTGATGGCCAATTGGTCTATCTATAAAGCCAAAGTTGAATTAACGGCTATGGCCAATAAGTATAATATTGATCTCTCTTTCTTTGATGGCAGGGGCGGCCCACCGGCACGCGGCGGCGGTAAAACACACCGTTTTTATTCGTCAATGGGGCAGGAGATCGCTAATAAACACATCCAGTTAACCATACAGGGACAAACGGTGAGCTCTCAATACGGCTCGGTAGAGACCGCAAGATTTAATATGGAGCAGTTAATACATGCGGGTATCGTTTCTGCATTACACCCTAATCAGCACGATTTGCTCGACAGCCGCCATAAGTCACTGATTAATGAGATGGCTGAGGAGAGCTATAAGCTGTTTATGAATTTGCGCGAGCATCCGCTGTTTACAGATTACTTAGAAAAATTCAGCCCGATAAAACTTTTATCGCTCGTTAACATCAGCAGCCGCCCCACAAAGCGTAATTCTGATTCTAAATTGAGATTAGAAGACTTACGTGCCATCAGTTTTGTTACCTCATGGAGCCAGTTAAAACAAAATATACCCGGCTTTTACGGTGTTGGTACCGCACTGAAAAAAATGAAGGAAAGCGGTAATTGGGCTGAAATTAAAGAACTATACCGTGGATCAGGATTTTTCCGTACCATGTTGGATAACTGCATGATGTCCATGTCGAAATCAGATTTCAGGGTGACAGCGTACCTGGAGAAGGATGAGAGGTTTGGTGAGTTTTGGTCGATGCTTAAAAACGAGTACGAATTAACCAAAGCAATGCTGATGGAGCTTACAGAAGCCGACGTATTAATGGTTGATTACCCGGTAGAGCGCCGCTCAATAGCTATACGCGAAAAGATTGTGTTGCCTTTAGTAATTATACAGCACTATGCTTTAAGCTTACTTCGCGATAATAATGATGATCGTGAACTTACCGGCGTATATAGTAAACTCGCTATCCGTACAGTTTACGGTATAGTTAACGCGGGCCGCAACCTGGCTTAACCGGGCAAGATATATTTTCGGATTTTGTAAACCGATGTAATGCACAATTGTTACTTACTTACAATTATAAGTATAGGAGCATGAGGAGAGCACACTACATCGGTTTATTTATTTTATTAATTATAGCACAAGCCTGTAACGATAAGCGCAAGGCCAAGAATTATAATCAACAGGTTAGTGTGGATGGAGATGCTTTAGTATTCATACGTAAAGCTGCAGAATCGGGCATTGCCGAGGTAGAAGCATCATCCATAGCCAAGCAAACTTCTAAAAACCCAAAAGTAGTTCAATTTGCTACCATGATCGCTGATCAGCACAGCCGCATTAATGAGGAATTGAAAAGCCTGCAGAGCCGTAATATGATATCAAGTAATGATACCATCAGCCTTGAAAAACAACAGGAGATAGCAGCCATTGCTAAAAAGAGCGGTGTTGAGTTTGACCGCGAGTACATGGCTATGATGGTTAAAGACCATGAAGAAGCAGCCGCCCTGTTTAGCTCAGGTTCAACGATACGTACCGCCTCAGTCAACAAATTCGCTAATAAATTTCTCCCTGAAATTAAGGCACATCTGGACACTGCAAAACAGATCAGTGCCGGTTTAAAATAAAAGGTTTCAATGCATACAGCCGCTGTTTGTTACGCAAGCAGCGGCTTTGTTTTTATATGCTTGTTACCCGGGTTTAAATTTTTAAAAGACAGCTTTTTTAAGTAATAATATTGTGATTTTGGTGTAAGTTACCATCTAAATAAAATATATTAGCAATTACTCCGAATCTATGAAGACCGAACTACAAAAAATGCTCGACGGCGAACTTTATGTAGCTGCTGACGAGCAATTAACCCATATGCGCTTAAACGCCCGGAAGCTTATCCATCAGTATAACCAAATGACAGTTGCAACCGTTGAAGAAAAAAACACGGTGTTAAAACAGCTTTTAGGCAGGTGTTCAACTATTGATATTCAGCCACCTTTTTATTGTGATTACGGCGTTAACATTATAGCAGGCGAAAACCTGTTCATGAATTTTAACTGTGTTGTATTGGATTGCGCTTTGGTTACCATTGGCAATAATGTACAGCTCGGCCCCAATGTTCAGATATATACCGCAACCCATCCGTTAATAGCATCGGAGCGAATTAAAGGCCCGGAACTGGCCAAGCCGATTACTATCGGCGATAACGTTTGGATCGGCGGTGGGGCTATTATTTGTCCTGGTGTTACTGTTGGCGAAAATACCACTATCGGCTCAGGTGCAGTAGTAACTAAAGATGTGCCTGCCAATGTTTTTGCGGCGGGCAACCCATGCCGAGTTATTAAAAACCTTTAAATTAAATTTTTATATGGATAAACGTATTTGTTTTATAATCAGTACATTATTGCTTCTTGGCGCATTTTCAAGTAAAGCTCAGCAAAAGCCGTTATATGATACTACGCAAAAGGCAGTGTTAGTGTCGCGACAGTTTGAATTTACTGAAGGGCCGGCCACCGATAAAAATGGCGATGTATATTTTACCGACCAACCAAATGATAAGATATGGAAATATAGTGCCGATGGTAAGTTGACGGTTTTTATGGATAAGACAGGCCGGAGCAATGGCTTGTTCTTTGACAAAAAAGGCCGCCTGCTTGCAGCTGCCGACGAAAAAAATGAGCTTTGGGCCATTGATAAAAAAGGAAACCACAAGGTTATACTATCCAATTTTAACGGCAAGCGTTTTAATGGGCCAAATGATGGCTGGGTTGCACCCAATGGCGATATTTATTTTACTGACCCGTACTATCAACGTGATTACTGGCAGCATAAATCGTCCGATCTTGATGGCCAAAAGCTGTACCTGCTAAAAAAAGGCGCTAAGCAGGCTGTTGTTGCAAACGACCAATTTAAACAGCCCAATGGTATAGTGGGCACTACTGATGGTAAGTTTTTATATGTAGCCGATATTGGTGATAACAAAACCTATCTGTTTAACATTGAAAAGGATGGAACCCTAACCAATCGTGTGCTGCTGATAAAGCAAGGATCGGACGGAATGACGCTTGACGATCAGGGTAACATCTATTTAACCGGTAAGGGCGTTACGATATATAATCCGCAAGGAGAGAAGCTATTCAACATACCCATCCCGGAGCAATGGACTGGTAATGTATGCTTTGCCGGGAAAAACCGTGATGTATTATTCATTACCGCGTCTAAAGGAATTTACACGGTAAAAATGAACGTAAAGGGTCAATAAAACTTATTGATAGGATCGCCTTGAGGTTGACGCACGGATGATAAGCTTAGGCTTAACACTTATGGTGCGTGGTACGATAGGCGATTCTTTATTTTCCGACTCCTGGAAATACAGGTTGGCAATAGTTTTACCCATATAATGACTAAACTGGTCGATAGTAGTAATTGACGGGCTGGTAAGCTCCGTGAACGGCTCATTTGAATAGCCTAAAATACCAAGGTCCGATGGTACTTTTATACCCATTGATGTAGCCACCTCTAATACACCGAGTGCCGAAAAGTCGGACGTTGATGCGAATATGGCATCAGGTGGTTCCGGCAGGTTCAGTAACTTACGGGTAGCATCGGCACCCAATTCCTTTGTCCAGGCGTTCTCAATAATCAATTCATTTATCACCGGCAGATTGTGAAGTTTTAGCGCTTCAAGATAGCCCTGCTTACGCTGGCGAAATATATCCAGGTTTTGAGGTCCTTCGAGCAAAGCAATCCTTTTGTAACCCTGCTCGATCATGTGTGTTATGCCTTCAAGCGATGCCTGGTGATTATCATTCAGCACCTTTAGTGTTTCCAGGTCATCTGCCACACGGTCAAATTGAATCAATTTAATACCATGGTCAATTACGTTTTGCAGGTGCGAATAATCGCTGCCTTCGGCTGCCACTGATATCACAATACAATCAACATGTTGGTTGATTAAAGCGTTTACGGACTTAACCTCTTTCTCATGCGACTCATTAGACTGGCAGATGATCAGGTTATAATCCTTACTGTAGGTTGTTTCCTCAATACCGGCTATTACATTGGAGAATATATTTTGGTTGATGCGTGGCACCACGATACCAATTGTTTTTGATTCGCCTTTACGCAGGTTAGATGCCAGTATGTTACGCTTATAATTTAACTCCGCTGCGGTTTTCAGTACAAGCTTTTTAGTTTCCTCATTTACATGGCTGCTATTGTTAAGCGCGCGAGACACTGAAGAGGCTGTGATGTTGAGTTTTTCGGCAATGTCGTAAATAGTAGTTCTCTTTTTGGCTTTCATGGTTGGTTAAAAGTAAATAATAATTTTTTGTGCAATCGATTGCATTTTTAAAAAAATCATTTAAATTCGTTGCCAGATAACGCTCAAACCACAACCAATAATAAATCAGTTAATACTATGCTGCTGTTAGGTATCGATATAGGTACATCATCTATAAAAGTTTGTATTGTTAATGCCGATAACCAACAGGTTGTAGTGGCAGCACAATATCCTGACGTGGAGTCGCCGATAAAATCCTTGCAACCCGGCTGGGCCGAGCAGGATCCGGCGATGTGGTGGGAGCATGTTAAGTTGGCATTGGCAAAGTGCCAGGCAAGTGGCAAGTATGATGCAAACCAGATAGCCGCTATTGGCATAGCGTACCAAATGCATGGTTTGGTTTTGGTAGATAAGCAGCAGAACGTGTTGCGCGACAGTATTATATGGTGTGATAGCCGTGCCGTTAAAATAGGCGATGATGCTTTTGAGGCTATAGGCGGCGATAAGTGTTTAAGCAACCTGCTTAACTCGCCAGGTAACTTTACCGCATCCAAGCTGGCTTGGGTAAAGCAAAATGAGCCGGACGTTTACGCCAAAATCGATAAGATCATGCTTCCGGGCGACTATATTGCCATGAAGCTGACCGGTGAAATTACTACATCTGTATCTGCACTTTCGGAGGGTATATTCTGGGATTTCAAGAACGAGGGAATATCTGAAGATATAAAAAACTACTTCGGTTTTGATGAGGATTTGTTCCCGCCGGTACATCCGGTATTTTCTGTGCATAGTAAGGTTTCGGAAGCTATTGCAAATGAATTAGGCATACCTAAAGGTATTCCGGTAGCCTATAAATCCGGAGATCAGCCTAACAATGCATTATCACTAAATGTGCTTAACCCCGGGGAGGTGGCTGCAACGGCAGGTACTTCGGGTGTTATCTACGGGGTTACGGATAGTTTGGAATATGATAGTCAATCGCGCGTAAACGCCTTTGCACATGTTAATTACAGCGATGATTTAAAGCGCGTAGGTATATTGCTATGCATCAACGGCACAGGCAGTATGTATAGCTGGGCTAAAAAGATGTTTGGCCAAACATTAACCTATCCGGAAATGAATGCTGAGGCTGAACAAGTGGCTGAAGGTAGCGATGGACTATTGATATTGCCGTTTGGTAACGGCGCTGAACGTATGTTGAATAACCAGTTGGTAGGTGCGCAGTTCAGTAATATTGATCTGAACATTCATACTCGTGGTCACGTTTTCAGGGCTGTACAGGAGGGTATTGCGTGCTCGTTCCGCTACGGATTGGATATTATGAGGAGTAATGGTATGAATCCTTCTGTCATCCGCGCAGGTAAAAACAACCTATTTTTAAGCGAGCTATTTACGCAAACGTTTGTAAACGTTACCGGCGTACCAGTTGAGCTTTACAGTAACGATGGGAGTGCAGGCGCTGCGTTGGGTGCTGGCATTGGCGCAGGAATTTTTACTTCACCCGTAGAAGCGTTCAAAGATATGCAGCTGTTAAAGAGGGTAGAACCGCAGGGCGGTAATAATATGAATGAAATTTACGAAAACTGGAAAGCATTGTTAAACAAATATTTAGAGATCATTAATTAAATAAACCATTTCAATAAACATATAAAACTTATGGGCATAGTAACAGGTAATAAGGAGTTTTTTAAAGGTATTGGCCAGATAAAGTTTGAAGGCCTTGAGTCAGACAATCCTTTAGCATTCAGGTGGTATGATGCAGAGCGCGTTGTAGCCGGCAAAACCATGAAAGAGCATTTGCGCTTTGCATGCGCTTATTGGCATTCATTCTGCGGCAATGGCGGTGATCCATTCGGTGGTGCTACGCACAATTTTGCCTGGGATGAAAAGGCCGACGCGGTTGAACGCGCCAAAGACAAGATGGACGCCGCGTTTGAATTCATCACCAAAATGAATTTACCTTACTACTGTTTCCATGATGTTGATGTGGTTGATTATACCAATGATGTAAATGAAAATGACCGCAGATTACAAGCTTTGGTTGATTATGCCAAACAAAAACAAGCTGAAAGCGGCGTAAAGCTGCTTTGGGGCACCGCTAATCTGTTCAGCCATAAACGTTACATGAACGGTGCTTCAACCAATCCTGATTTTCATGTACTGGCACATGCCGGTGCCCAGGTAAAGGCAGCGCTTGATGCTACCATTGCTTTAGGTGGCGAGAACTACGTTTTTTGGGGTGGCCGCGAAGGTTACATGACTTTGCTTAATACCGAGATGAAACGTGAGCAGGAGCATTTCGCCCGTTTTTTACATACCGCTAAAGATTATGCCCGCAAGCAAGGTTTTAAAGGTACCTTCTTTATAGAGCCAAAACCATGCGAACCAACTAAACACCAGTATGATTATGATGCGGCAACGGTATTGGGCTTTCTGCAAAAATATGATCTGCTGAACGATTTTAAGCTGAACCTTGAGGTTAATCACGCAACACTTGCCGGGCATACCTTCCAGCATGAATTACAGGTTGCTGTTGATGCCGGGTTGTTAGGCTCCATTGATGCAAACCGCGGTGACTACCAGAACGGTTGGGATACCGACCAGTTCCCGAATGATATCAATGAACTGACCGAGGCTATGCTGATCATCCTTGAGGGTGGCGGTTTCCAGGGCGGTGGTATTAACTTTGATGCCAAAATCCGCCGTAACTCAACCGATCCGGCTGATCTGTTCTACGCGCACGTGGGTGGCATGGACATTTTCGCGCGCGCTTTGATCACCGCAGACAACATCCTGCAAAAATCAGATTACAGAAAAGTACGCGAAGAACGCTACGCATCATTTGACAGCGGCAAAGGTAAAGAGTATAAAGACGGTAAATTATCGTTAGAAGATTTACGCCAATATGCTATAGAGAATGGCGAGCCTGCGGTAATTAGCGGTAAACAGGAATATCTGGAGAACCTGATAAACCGTTTTATATAAGGATTTTTCTTGTGTGTTATATGGCCCTGTGCAGCGATTGCTGTACAGGGCTTTTTTTATCGGTCTACTTCGCCCAATACAAAATCAATAGAGCCGATTATAGCTATCAGGTCGGCGATCATTACCCCCTTGGCAATTTCGGGTAATACAGAAAGATTATTAAAGCTTGGTCCGCGTGATTTGGCACGAAACGGCACTTCCGATTTACCGTCGGCAATAAAGTAAAAGCCAAGCTCCCCTTTTGAACCTTCCCCACGCATGTAATAGTCTTGTGCCTTCGGCGTGATCTTACGTGGAAGTTTCGCACGCGGATCAAAATCGGGCGTGCGTTTCAATTCCTTTTGTAAACGATCAAGGCATTGCTCAACAATTTTTACCGATTCGGCTATTTCATCCACCCGCACTTTATACCTGTCCCAGCAATCGCCAACGGTGCCCATTTCGCCTTTACCTACCGGTACGTCAAAATCGAGCTCGGGGTAAGCGGAGTAGTTATCAATACGACGGAGATCCCACTTTAAGCCAGATCCGCGAAGCATTGGCCCCGAGCAGCCATAGTTAATCGCTAGGTCCATTGGCAATATACCTACGTTAGCTGTACGGTCAATAAATACCTGGTTTTCGGTAAGCAGCTGATTCAGTTCAACCATCTTAGGCTTAAAGTATTCAATAAACTCGCGGCAACGCTCCTCAAAACCGACAGGCAAATCATAATATAAGCCGCCTATCCAGATATAGTTATATAGCATGCGCGAGCCGGATGCCCACTCCAACAGGCCCATAATATGCTCACGATCGCGGAAGCACCATAGGAAAGGAGTGAACGCGCCGATGTCAATACCATATGTACCTATGGCTATCAGGTGCGAAGCAATGCGGTTAAGCTCACAAACTAAAACTCTGATGTACTCGACCCGTTTAGGTATGTCCTTATCTATACCCAGCATGCGCTCGACACCCATTACCCAAACATGGCTGTTGTTCATAGATGCCAGGTAGTCCATTCTATCAGTAAACGGAATGGTTTGCTGGTAGGTAAGGCTTTCGGCATGTTTTTCAAAACAGCGGTGCAAATAGCCTAAATGCGGAATAACCTCTTTAACTATTTCGCCGTCAGTGATCAACTCTAACCGCAATACGCCGTGTGTCGACGGATGCTGCGGGCCAACATTCAACACCATATCCTCAACGGATGCGCTGGCAATCTTTTCGTTGTAACGCTGAAGAGCTTCTTCGTATTTTGAGTTAACTGTGATCAAAGTAGTTGTATTTCGATAATAACTATTCTTTTGTCCTATTAGGGGGCGGCGGTAATCAATCTATCTTGATCCCTTTATAATATTCAGCAGTCTTATAGTCTTTGCGTAGCGGATAACCCTCCCAGTCATCCGGCAAAAGTATCCGTCTTAAATCAGGATGGCCTTCAAAGTAAATACCCAGCAAGTCGTAAGCCTCACGTTCGTGCCAATCGGCAGTTCTATATACTGATGATACACTTTTAAACGATGGTAATTCGTCAGCATTCCCATCATGCTCGATGCTTATTTTAAGCGTAAGCTGCAAACGATAAGGCATAGATGCTAAGTGATAGACTACGCCAAAGCGGCCGGAATCCACACCATAATCAATACCGCTCAGGCTCGAAAGAAAATCGAAATAAGTTTTTGGATTATCCCGAAGTTCCCGGCAAACGTCAACAATGCTGTCAGGAGCAATGAGCAGTGCAGGCTGCAGCCCGCCGCGTTCTTCGCCCACAACAACGTCATTACCAAACCTGGCTGTCAAAATATCCTTTATCTCATCAAACGTCATGGTGCAAGGCGTACTTTTTTCCAGTTTTTTTTATCAATCTTTTTATAAACTATCCTATCGTGTAAACGGCTGGGTCTGCCTTGCCAAAATTCAATTAAAGTAGGCTTTAAAACATATCCGCCCCAGTGTGATGGCTTGGGTATATCTTTACTTTCGTATTCGGTTTCCAGTTGCTGCATCTTGCTCTCAAGCACTTCACGGCTACCAATTTCCTGGCTTTGCGGAGAAACTACGGCGCCAATCTGGCTTGATTTCGGGCGCGAATGGAAATACTTTTCAGACTCGTCCTTACTTAATTTTTCAATAGTTCCCTCTATACGTATCTGCCGCTCTAACGGCCCCCAGAAAAATACTAACGAACCCAACGGGTTTTTAGCCATTTCGCGGCCTTTACGGCTTAGATAGTTGGTATAAAATTTAAAACCATCGCTATTGTAACCCTTTAATAACACAACGCGTGCCGATGGCCGTCCATCGCTCGTAGCAGTTGCCAGGGTCATGGCATTAGGCTCATACATTTCGGCCGCAAGGGCTTCATTAAACCATTTGTCAAATTGCTTTAAAGGGTCGGCATTGGTGCTTTCCTCGGTTAAAGTAGCTGCACTGTATTCCTGACGTAAATTTTGTATCCTTTCGTTATCCATCAACGCAAACTTACAAATTAATTATACCGTACATATTGTTATAATGTAAATTAGTGTACGAACATTAATTTATAAATATTGTTAAATAATTAAGTAAATGTAAACCTTATGCTTAATTCTATATCAGCAGCGGCGGGCCGGTTATTAGTATCTGAACCCTTTATGATGGATCCGAACTTCAAAAGGTCGGTAATACTGCTTACTGAATACTCGGAAGACGGAGCTATGGGGTTTGTGCTGAACCACCAGACAGAAATGATGCTGGGCGATATTTTACCGGATGTTTCTTACTCAGAACTACCCGTGTATGAAGGTGGGCCGGTGGCTAAAAACACATTACACTTTATACACCGCTGCCCTGAAAAAATCTCCGGTGGAATTGAGATATGGGACAATATTTATTGGGGCGGCAATTTTGAGGAAGTAAAAGAGCTGATAAATAATTACCAGCTCGATGAAAATGAGATAAAATTTTTTGCGGGCTATTCCGGCTGGACACAAGGCCAGCTCGACGCCGAACTAATGGAAGATACCTGGATTGTCGCCAACAACTTTAACGCCGACCTGATATTTGCCAACAGCGAGCACAATTTATGGCGCGAAGTAGTGATCAGCCTCGGAAACCGCTATGCGCATATTGCTAATTTCCCTGAAAACCCATCGTTGAATTAACCCCACCCAACTCTCCCCGGTAACGGAGGGCTTCAATATCAGCAAGTTTTGACCTTAGGGGAAGATTTAGAAGGGATTAACCCTCCATTTCCCTGGCAGATTCTTCTACCTTTTTTGCGAGTTCCTGTTTGTAGGCAATCAGGTTATTGGTAACCGTTTCGTTAGCTGTCGCGATAATTTGAGCGGCTAATAAACCAGCATTTTTTGCCGCATTTAAGGCCACGGTAGCAACGGGGATACCGTTTGGCATTTGCAGGATAGATAAAATAGAATCCCAACCATCAATAGAATTGCTCGATTTTACGGGCACACCAATAACAGGCAAGTGGGTTAGCGAGGCGACCATACCCGGTAGGTGCGCTGCACCACCTGCACCGGCAATAATAACTTTAATACCGCGGCCCGCGGCCTCTTTAGCATAGTTAAACATACGGTCAGGCGTGCGGTGGGCTGACACTACGGTTATCTCGTAAGCAACGCCTAACTCGTTCAAAATATCGGCAGCATCCTGCATTACGCCAAGATCTGATTTGCTGCCCATTATAATTCCTATTTGGGGATTCATATTTAAGTCGATAGACCATAGTCGATGGTCCATAGGTTTATCTAAATTATAAATACTGCTTCCATGGACTATCGACTATTATCCATGGACTAAAAAATCAACTAACTACCTTAAGCGTCTTCTGTACAAACCTCGCTTTCTCTATCGCCTGTTCTCGGTCTGCATCTACAATCGTAACGTGGCCCATTTTCCGGAATGGCTTTGTTAAAGCTTTTCCGTATAAATGAACGTATACACCGGCGCACTTCAATACCTTTTCAATACCTTGGTAAACAGCCGGGCCTTCATGGCCTGCCTCGCCAAGCACATTTATCATGATGGCGTTGTTTAAACAAGCCGTATCGCCAAGTGGCTGGTTGAAAATAGCACGCAGATGCTGTTCAAATTGCGATACCGTATTGCCCTCGATAGTTTGGTGGCCGCTGTTATGCGGACGTGGAGCCAGCTCGTTAACCAGTATCTTGCCGCTCTTATCCAAAAACATTTCAACCGCTAATAAACCAACGATCTTTAAATCGTCGGCTATCTTTTTCGCAATCTGCTCTGCTTCCTGTTGTACCTCGAAAGGCAGGGTAGAAGGCGCTATCAAAAATTCCACAAGGTTGGCTTGCGGATTAAACCCCATCTCTACCATCGGGAAGGTTTTGATCTCGCCGCTTTCGTTACGGGCCACTATTACGGCTATTTCCTTCTCAAAATCAACCCAGCGCTCAACAAGGCTTGGCTCGGTAAAAGCCCCAGCCAGGTCGTCCTCGCTTACTACTTTGTAAACACCTTTGCCGTCATAACCATCCCTGCGTAATTTTTGTATATAGGGGAATGGAATTGCACTATTGCTAAGCTGCTCAGGCGATGATATGATCTGGAACTCAGCCGTAGGAATGTCATTCTCTTTAAAGAATTGTTTTTGCAAACCTTTGTCCTGTATCAGCCTTATCACACGCGATTGCGGGTAAACCAACACACCTTCACGCTCTAACTGCTCCAATGCATCCACATTCACCTTCTCAATTTCAATGGTCAAGAGGTCAACCTTTTTGCCAAAATTGTAAACGGTTGCATAATCGCTTAGCGAGCCTACAGTAAATTCTTCGCAAAGTTTGCGGCATGGCGCTTCACGGTCAGGGTCGAGCACCTTTACCGTAACATTATAATTAATAGCCTGTTGTATAAGCATACGCCCAAGCTGGCCGCCGCCTAATATTCCTAATTTTAAATCGCCGTAAAATGCTTTCATTGTTACCTGCAAAGTAAAGCATTTTAGTTAAGCTGTAAAAGTGCCTGATTCGGTTAAACTATAACATTAACAAGCAACTTATGGCTATAAAAATATCAATGTTAAAGTAAGCATATATTATCTTTTTTAGCCTCGAGAGTAATATAATCTTAACCAATTCAGGTGCAAACCTTATACTAATTTGACTGTTGAGCCTTCAAACGGCGCTTTAAAAACGCTATATTTGCACCGTTTTTCAAATAAGTTGTTTGAACATTTAATTTATACTCAATGAAAACCAAAATAGCAGTAGCCAATGGCGATGGTATAGGTCCGGAAATAATGGACGCCGTATTAAATATTTTTAAAGCGGCAAACGTGCAGTTAGAATATGACTTTGTTGAAATGGGCAAATCATACTTTGATGCAGGGCATTCTACCGGCATGACAGAGCAGGCTAAAGCTACCATTGAAAATTTGGGTATATTATTTAAAGGGCCGATGGAAACGCCTAAAGGCAAGGGCGTAAAAAGCATAAATGTAACTGCCCGCAAAGTATGGAATACATACGCCAACCAGCGCGATTTCCGTACATTAAATGGTGTTGATACCGTTTTCTCTAAAGCGGGAATGGACATTAATCTTACCATCATCCGCGAAAATATTGAGGATACTTACGGCGGTATTGAGCACATGCTTACTAATGATGTAGCCGTGGGCCGTCGTATCATCACCCGCCCTGGTTCGGCACAGGTAATACGCTATGCGTTTGAAATGGCTAAACGCAAAGGTCTTAAAAAACTGGCTTGCGGACACAAGGCGAACATCATGAAACTGACTGACGGCATGTTCCTGGAAATATTTTATCAGATAGCCAAAGAATATCCGCAGATAGAGGTATCAGACATCATAGTTGACGACCTTTGTATGAAGCTGGTTTCTCGTCCGGAAATGTTCGAAGCTATCGTATTGACCAACCTGCAAGGCGATATTGTGTCTGACCTTTGCGCGGGTTTGGTAGGTGGTTTAGGCTTTGCGCCATCAGCTAATATTGGCGATAACATATCCATTTTTGAAGCCGTACATGGTACCGCTCCTGATATTGCAGGCCGCGGTATTGCAAATCCAACTGCTTTGTTACTTTCAGGCATATCTATGCTGCGCTTTTTAGGCTTAACTGAAAATGCCGCCACTATAGAAAATTCGTTGCTTTACACACTTGAGCAAGGTGTACATACCGGCGATTTTGGTGACCGTTCAACACAATCTGTAAATACCCAAGGTTTTGCTGACGCAATTATTGCAAACCTGGGTAAAGTTCCGGCTAACGGAAGTGTAGTCGCGCAACCTAACTTTGAAACGCGCAAACCGGTTACCCGCCCTGCGCAAAATAAAATAACCGACACGAATCCTGACATTACCAAAGAGATTCAGGGCGTGGACATTTTTGTGGAAACAACACTGCAACCTGCCGAAATTGCAGAGGTAGCTAAATCAAAACTGAATGATAAATTTAAATTGGTAATGATCTCGAACCGTGGTACGCAGGTTTGGCCAACAGGTTCAATTTTTACAGAATTGGTAAATCAGTCGCGTATACGCTATGAGAAAACCGACGGCACTACTTTAACACCTCGTGATGTGTTTGCTATAGCGGCTGAACTATCAGATAGTATCCGGGTATGTTCAACAGAGTTGCTGACTATTTTTGATGGCAAGCCGGGCTACTCATTAGCACAAGGACAGTAATTTAAATATCACATAATAGAATGCCGGTTAATCACCGGCATTTTTTGTTTAAGGAGTAATTCAGATTTTATTACTTTTAAAAACAACACCATCAGGCATAAAATGAATGGTGATTACATAAAAATCAACAGTATGAAATTCGCAACCAAGGCAATACACGCAGGGCAGGAGCCCGACCCAACAACAGGCGCTATCATGACGCCTATATACCAAACCTCAACTTACTGGCAGGCGTCTCCTGGAGATAATAAGGGCTTTGAATATTCGCGCGGTACTAACCCTACCCGCAAAGCATTAGAAGATTGTTTAGCCGCGTTGGAAAATGCAAAATACGGACTTGCTTTTTCGAGTGGTATGGGCGCTACTGATGCTGTGATGAAGCTGCTTCAACCCGGTGATGAAGTAATAACCGGTGATGATTTGTATGGTGGCTCTTATCGGATTTTTACGAAGATATTTGCCAATTACGGCATTAAATTTCACTTCATCAGCTTTGCCGATCCGGAAAACGTTCGCAAATACATTAACGAAAACACAAAACTTATCTGGGTTGAAACACCAACAAACCCAACCATGCGGATAGTGGATGTTAAAGCTGTAGGGAAGATTGCTAAAGAAAAAAATGTAAAGCTGGTAGTTGACAACACCTTTGCTTCGCCATATCTACAAAACCCGATTGACCTGGGTGCTGATATTGTGATGCATTCGGTAACCAAATACATTGGCGGCCACTCGGACGTGGTGATGGGCGCGCTGATGCTGAATGATGAGGAACTGTACAAAAAACTTTGGTTTATATACAATGCCTGTGGTGCCACACCTGGCCCGATGGATAGCTTTTTAGTATTACGCGGCATAAAAACTCTACACCTGCGCATGAAAGCGCATTGCGAGAACGGCCGTAAGGTAGCAGAGTTTTTAAAAGACCACCCGCGGGTTGCTAAAATATATTGGCCGGGTTTTGATGATGCACCGGGGCACTTAGTCGCTAAAAAACAAATGCGCGATTTTGGCGGCATGATTTCCATTACGCTGAAAGATGCTACGCTGGAAGATACCTTTAAGATAGCATCATCATTCAAAGTATTCTCGCTGGCTGAATCCTTGGGTGGCGTAGAATCATTGATAAACCATCCGGCTACCATGACGCATGGTTCCATCCCTAAAGAAGTACGCGAAAAGGTAGGCGTTGTCGACAGCTTATTGCGCCTGAGCGTAGGAGTTGAAGATATTGATGATTTGCTGGAAGATTTAAAACAGGCACTTGCCTAAGTTAGTTGCAGTAGCAGTAAGTGGTAGCAGTAATGTTGTACTTTTAACTGCTACTGCCACTGCAAGCGCTACTAAATAGCATGATAGACAATCTAAAAATATTCCTTGATTCAAAAGTTGCACAATATAATCGTCCTGAATTTGTAATACCTGATCCGGTGAGCATACCACATATGTTCACCAAAAAACAGGATATAGAAATTATGGGCTTTTGGGCTGCTACGCTGGCGTGGGGTCAACGGGTTACCATCATCAAAAAATGTAAGGAATTAATTGCGTTGATGGACGGAGCGCCTTATGACTTCATTATTAATCACCAAGAGCCTGACCTTAAAAAGCTGCTGAGTTTTAAACATCGCACGTTTAATGACATTGACACGCTTTATTTTATAGCGTTCTTTCGGCAGCATTATGAGCGCTTTCAATCTCTTGAAGACGCATTTATACCGTCGGGATCAGTCGATTGGAATGCCGAAATGGCGCTGAATTATTTCAGGTCCTATTTCTTTTCGTTACCTGATTACCCGCACCGTACTAAAAAGCATGTATCGTCGCCTTCACAAAAATCAACCTGTAAGCGGTTGAATATGTTTTTGCGTTGGATGGTGCGGAAGGATAACTGCGGAGTTGACTTCGGCATCTGGAACCGCATTAAGCCTGCTGATCTTATTTGTCCGTGTGACTTACACGTGGATAGGGTAGCCCGTAAATTATTGTTAATAACTAGAAAGCAAACCGATTGGCAAACTGCTGTCGAACTTACAAATAAACTGAAGGAGTTTGATGCTGAGGATCCTGTAAAGTATGATTTCGCGCTATTTGGTTTAGGTATCGAAGAAAAATTTTGATGCGTTACTTTATTAACACGTAAACACCTGTACCGTTGGAGAATAAACTTATTGAAACGGTAATGTGGAGAATTTATTACATTGTTAGTTGGTAAATTTGTATGTAATGCGCATATTTACAACGAAATACCAATCGCAAACCTAATAGAAAGGCACATCATTCAATGTGTCTTTTATTTTGAACAATAGCTAAATCGATCTAAATATATAAAATCATATAAACGAAAAATGCCCGTAGATTCTACGGGCATTTTTTTAGGTGTGTTCTTTTGGTGATTATTCCCAGCCTGAACCTTTTTTAGCTGCACCGTTTTTGATGTGCTCTTCAGCTTTAGCCTTACCAAGTATAGCGGCAAGTTTATTACCGTCTTTATCTTTACCGGTTGCAATGTAGCGACCAGCTTTTACGTCGATTACCGGATCAATGATTGGAACGTTTTTGGTTTTGGTTTTTACTGAATAGGCGGTGATTGCGCCTTCGCTTTTTGTTGCCATAACTAGATTTTAATTTGTTTCTACTAAGTAAATGTTGATTTTACATTATTTGTTTGAAGCAAACATAAACCTTTGCATTAAACAAAAGAATAGTAACGGGCATTTTTTGCACGTTTTTTATGCACAAAACCATGTTTTTAACATTTTTATCGATCAAATTTCAGTAAAACGGCGTATACAAAAAAGCGATACGAGAGATTATTCGTATCGCTTTTTATTTGTAGCGCTTGTATAGCGCTGCTTACATCCTATTATTTTTGAGGTGACATGCCACCACCGGTTGTACCTGTTCCCATACCCGTGCCGGTACCTGTTGGCGATGTAGTCGGGCTTGTGGTTGGGGTTGACGGACTGGTAGTCGGTGCCGTTGGACTGGTGGTTGGCGGCGTAGTCGGGCTTGTAGTTGTTGGAGGCACTGTTGGGCTTGTTGGGCTGGTAGGTGCCGGCGTTGTGTTTGGCGTTGTTGTAGGCGCCGTTGGGTTAGCCGGATTTACGGGGTTTGTATTCGGGCTTGTCGGATTTGGATTAGCCGGGTTTACAGGTGTTGTACCTGGTGTAGTTGAGTTTGGCCTTACCTGTTTGTTGGTGCCCTTTTTAGTTGCCGGTACAGTATCTTGCTGCATTCCGTCAACCTGATAGTAAGCTACAGGTGTGCGGTTAATATTTTTGTTCTGATCTGTGGTAACTTTTGCATAGCCAAACGCACACGTCGCGCTCACTGCCAATGCTATCAAACTTACTCTTTTCATAATTTTTTTCTTTTAAGTTATTTGTATTAACCTATGCTATAACTATGCCAAAAAATTCATATGCTGCGGATAAAATCAAATTTTAAAATTCAACAATATAGTCGCTCGTTTGTATCAAAATACATAAATCACTATGATCATGAACTTTAAACATCTTCCAATTTTAGCAATTACAGCGGCTTTAGCGGCCTGCAATTCAAACCCCAATACTAAAACAGCTGATAGCATTGCTGCTGACAGTGCAAAAAATGATACTACAGCGCAAGCAGCAGCACCCGGCCATATATGCTTTTTACGTACTGAAGGAACCCAGCAGCAGGACAGTACAAAAATACACCTGATGATTGACGGTAATAAAGTTACCGGTGATATGCAATGGCTGCCAAAAGAGAAAGATGCTCGCAAGGGTACTATTGAAGGTAGACAGGACGGCAATGTTATTAAAGCTGTCTGGACATTTATGCAAGAAGGAATGAAGGACACCATGGCTGTTGAATTCAGCTTTCCAGGCGATAAACTTTTACAAAAACCATTTAAAGTTAACGCTAAGGACGGTCGCCAGGTTACCGATAGTAAGGCGGATTATACAGTAGTGTATGATAAGGTTGACTGTAAATAACAGCTAAACGAAGGCTTTACATTAAACCAACAAAACTAACGGCAACAGTATGTTAATTTGAATGCGTATTGTAAAAAGCAACGCTTAAACATTTACAACATGGATTTACAGTTAAAAGGAAAAACCGCGTTAGTGAGCGGATCTACTCAGGGAATAGGTTACGCTATAGCGCAAAGGTTACTTGCCGAGGGGGCGATTGTTATTATAAACGGCCGTAATCAACAAAAGCTCGATGATGCGGTAACTAAATTAAAGCAGGAACTTCCAGGTGCCCAGGTTAGCGGTATAGCCGCAGATTTTGCAAGTGCAAGTGATGTAGACACATTGCTTGCAGCTGTTGATGAAGTGGATATATTGGTAAACAATGCCGGGATATTTGAACCCAAACCCTTTGAGCAGATTACCGACGCCGACTGGTTACGCTTTTTTGAAGTTAACGTACTGAGCGGCGTAAGGTTGTCAAGGCATTACTTCCCTAAAATGGTAAAAAAGGATTGGGGGCGTGTGATATTCATCTCCAGCGAGTCGGGTATAAACGTTGCTGAAGAAATGATACATTACAGTATGACCAAAACCGCCCAGCTTACCGTAAGCCGTGGCCTGGCTGAATTAACCAAGGGAACCAACGTTACCGTAAACGCTGTGTTACCAGGGCCAACGCGATCTGAAGGAGTAAATGATTTTGTTAGCCAGTTAGCGCAGGGGCAGGGTGTAAGTTTTGAAGAGGCTGAGCGCGATTTCTTTAAAACCGCTCGCCCAACATCACTGATACAGCGATTTGCAGGTGTTGATGAGATAGCAAATTTGGTAGCTTATGTAGCCAGTCCTTTATCAGCAGCTACCAATGGTAGTGCTTTACGTGCCGATGGCGGTGTAGCAAAGCTTATTATCTAATCAGTAATAAAATCAACAAAAAAACGCCGCTAACTTAAGCGGCGTTTTATTATTTAGCGGTACTTGCAAAGGTAAGATACCTGCGTGTCTGCCTTCACCTTAAAACGTTTATTAGCTTCAACTTCAAATGTTTCGCCGTTTGTGTATGCCTGCCAGATTGAATCATCACCAGGTAAAAGCGCATGTAATGTGCCCTCAATAACCTTCATGGTTTCATGTTGCGATGTACCGAACTCATATTCGCCGGGCTCGATAACTCCAATAGTTGATTTGCCTTCGGCAGAAGTATAGGCAAGCGATTTAACCGCGCCTTCAAAATACTCATTAACGTTTATCATAACTTACATATAAATGGATTTCAATATGTAAATTAAATTTGATAAGTGGAGCAAATAAGCACAGTATACTCTTGTTTACTTCAGTTTCTCTTTGAAGATTTTCTCGAGCTTATCCATTTTGGGTTTGATCACGATGCGGCAGTACGGTTGCGAGCCGTTCCGCTTGTAATAGTTTTGGTGGTAATCTTCGGCTTTGTAAAAGTTTTTTAGCGCGGCTATCTCGGTTACAACCGGTTTACCGAAAGCGTTTTGTGCATTTAATTCATTCTTATATTTTTCGGCTAATGCTTTCTGATCGGCATTGCTGTAAAATATCGCCGAACGGTATTGTGTGCCTACATCAGCGCCCTGGCGGTTTAGGGTTGTGGCATCGTGCATTTTCCAAAATACCTCGAGCAAATCTTTATAACTGATCACGGCCGGATCATAAGTTACCTGGATTACTTCGGCATGACCGGTTTTACCAGTGCATACATCCTCATACGTAGGGTTGGCTACCTTACCTCCGGAATAACCCGACTCCACTTTTTTAACGCCCTTTAACTGCTGAAATATAGCTTCTGTACACCAAAAACACCCCATGCCAAACGTAGCCTTTTCAGCTTTGGCTTTGGGTTGTGCGTTTACACTTATACCGGCAACCAGCAAAGCGATTACCATTATCCAAATTTTTCTCATTTTAATTGTTGTTTAACTGATGTACGGAGCCAAGGGCAATATAGTTTACAAGCCGTTCAGTTTTACAAATTACCGACATTACCGCACATTGAGCTGAGCTATTTGCTGCTTGTATTTAACCGGCAGTAACATGTTCTTTACCATCGCTGCCAGGTTAATTTGCTTTAGCGTTTTGTAGATGAACAGAACAGGTTTTATCCAGAAAATATTTTTAAGAGACAAGTGCTGTTTTACTACTGTAGGTACTAAAATGTTCTGCACGCCCAGCATAATGCGGTAATGCAGCCATCCCAAATGCTTTTTGTATTGTTTGTATAAATTAATGCTGAATGCGCTTTTTACGAGGTTTTGCTCGAGATGCTGTTGCCGTGCTGTCACCCATTCCGTGTAGGATTCTGGCAAATCCCTAAGGCACATTTCTAAACCCATTCGATAGAAAACGTCGAACACATCCCGTTTTTCGTTTAAAGTGAGCTTACGTTCCAAGAGTTCAAAAGACCGTATCGAATAATCAATCAACATAAATAATACGTCGCGATACGCCCAATCGGGTATTTGGGCGCCGCGGCTTTTCTCAACGCCCTGATGTATAGCGGTTATTTTATGTATAGCCCGTAGTGCGGCTTCTTCATCAGCGAATATAATTGACCGGGAATAAGCCACTGTTGAGAAAAGCCGGTCTAAAGGATCGGCCGGTAATTTGCCCGTATAATATAACCAGTCCACCGCTTTGTTTAGTGCAAATTCAGCCGCTGCACCGGCAAATATAAAGAGGACTGTGTCCGCATTACCCCATATTTGCCGCACAATTGAGTCTTTAGCTACAAAAGTTCTCATACCATTTTTGTTTTAAGTGTGTTGCCCCTTAGCTTTTCAATAACTACGATAAACGCAGCGCCAAGCGTGTAGGCCAGCATATCAATCCACGAAAAGGCATAGCCCATTACGGTTACCGCCAATTTGGATTGTTGCAGGCCAAGCCGTTCGGCTAAATTCATATACTGGCTAAACTCAACTAAATAGGCAAAAATCAGGCAACCAACAGCGGCGCGTATGGGCTCGATAGCAATAAAGGCTTTTACAAAGCAATAGATCATAATCACCACCAACAGATCGCCAAAATAGGGGCGAATCACGGCGTCATGAATATAAAGGGCGATAAGGCACTCGACGAGGAACAGAATAATGAATAGTGAAAAATACAGCTTGCTAAATTTCATATTAAAAAAGTACTTTTAAATACAAAGTAAATGAAATAAATTGTTTATAAGTTAGGAATTTTTAAAAAAAATCTTTAAATCAACTCTTGAATTAGTTCTACCTTATCTCGTAGAGCCTTGATAGTATTTGCCGGTTGAGCGCTTTGAGCTTTAAAGCCCCAAATGTTGTTACCACAGCTTTCGCAAAACTCAGATTCTGTGCCATATCCATCGTTGGTTTTGGAACACTCACATATCCAAACCTCTTTCTCTTTTGATGAAAGCATTTGTTTTTTGGTTGATCTGGTTCCTCGCTCTTTAAAATCTTGTGAGATATAGCTGATTATTTCGTTGAATGAATCAATATCTTGTTTGTCATAGTAAGGCTTATCATAATGCAATATTGCCAGTGCTCTTTTTTGAAGGATAAAATTATCACTACGTAGTAGTTTATTAATTTCTTCAATATTTAACAATTGAAGCCTGCTTATCAAAACTAATAATTGACCAATAAGAGCCGGATCATTTTCAGTGGATATCGCATCATAAACTAGATTTGTCTTTTCATCTTCCGAAAAGCTATCTACGTAATTCATCAAACTCAACTGAAACTGGCTGTTTTGAGATGGGTCTTGTTGAAATTGAGCCAAACGCTTACTATAGGCCCTCAACAAAAAAGGAAAAACTTCTTTTACTTGATTTGCAGTGACAAAATCCCAAAAGTCTTCATCAAATATCTGCTGAGTGTTCTCCGCTTTAGTAATTATTTCTTTTTTCTTTTTTAGTGTTTTGATACCTTCAGTAGTAGCAATCCCAAACGCCTGAGATTCTTCTTCATGTGATTTTAAAGAAGATTTTTCAATAATAATAGCGGTGCCAATAGCTGTAAGCATAAACATTGATTTGCCCTTACCTGATATTTCATCTGCATCAACTTTCAGATCCAATATACAGTTGGCACCAATTTCAAATGCGGCTATCTTTAGCTTATTTACAGCTTCGTTGTAAATTGAAGATATTTGTTTTTGATAAGTATCAGACCTACCGCCGAATACATCACTAAAGGATGCAAACATATCACTAAATACATTTGTACCCGCTACCACATGAGCCGATATGGGTTTTAGATATTTTTCTATTTTAATATTTTGAATTGTAGACGTTGTTACTACGAGGATGTTTTTAGGGCTATTCATTTTTGATTTAGGAAGTTTTGCCTAAAGTAAATAATTGAATAAATACTTTTTTTAATTCTTAAAATAAACTGAATATTCCGCAGGCAGCGCTTTAATAGATCGGATTAAAATATCTTTATAATAAACCTCTGCCGCTTCGCTTTGAATTTGCAGGCGGCCGCTGGTGAGTGGTTTGTAAGTGTCGCCATCTTTGTACGATGATCCGCTCAACGCCATAACAACATGCCCGTTTAGTATATGCAGGCTTTTATCGCCAAAGCATATCAATTCAAGCGTATTCCAGTCGTTATTCGGCTTTTCGTAATTGCGGCTTTGTTGTACAAAATTATTACCAGCACCCATAAAGGTTTTTACACCGGCCGGGTCATACACCATAGTGTCTTTTTTGGCTGGTGTTCTTTTGGTTTTAATGTACCCTGCTGATGAAGCAATACACCAGTAGTCGCCACAGCCGCCTTCCATTACCTGCATTTCCTGCCCCAGCATCCATGATCGCCAATAATCAACACCAGCTTTGCCGTTTGAGTGATAGATGATACCCGAATCCTTAGGTTCATTAAGACGTGGAATCCATTTTTTATCGCCCCATTTTACTTTCAGCTTTAAATGGTAGTTTTTGAACGACTGCTTTGTGTAAAGGCACCCGTAAACTTCGCCGCTAACGCGTAACACCGGCTGGCTGGTGTTCTTTACAAGCGTAAACACACCCGTCTTGTCGTTATTGTAACCGATAGGTTTTATGGGTTTGCCATTTTCGTCAACCGGCGCTGTGCCCTTATAGCCATCTTTATGACGATAGCTTAAATAAGTTTTCCATTTGCTTAACTTGTTATCAAGCAATGGTGCCCATCCATCATTATCCGTAAATGAGGTAAACAGCAGTATAAAAACGGGGGTCAACAGGTAGTAAATGCGCTTCATTAAAAGGTTTGTTAATCGGCATTAAAATACCCGGTTAAGGCATTACTATTTTACCAAAACATGGTGTTATATTAACAAATTTCGGAGCTGCAACTTTATGCATGCACCGCGGTTCAAGCACAAACCGCGGGCAATACATAAAGCTTATAGGTAGATGTTAGAAAACTGCTAATGTGATGGGTATTAGGTATTACCACGATGTAAAATTACGCAGGCCGCGCTTTTTAACCACGAGTTCAAAAACCCATTATCGCTATACTTTAAACGCTCTTAAAATGGGTGAAAACACCTATTGCATTACTCAGGGCTGTAAAGTGGCTGGTTGTTAACAAAAAACCATTTTTCAACAAACAGAATAAAGTCGGTGCAAGAGGCTAACTTTATCGGGTTAAAAACCGAGGTAATAGATTTGGCAAAAGCAACTACAAAAGAAACCCCTTTAATGCAGCAGTACAACGCTATAAAGGCAAAGTACCCGGGCGCGCTGCTGCTATTTCGTGTGGGCGATTTTTACGAAACATTTGGAGAGGACGCCGTTAAGGCAGCCGGTATTTTAGGCATAGTGCTTACCAAACGTGCAAACGGCGCCGCTACACACATAGAGTTGGCAGGGTTTCCGCATCATTCGCTCGAAACGTATTTGCCCAAGCTGGTAAGGGCGGGGCAACGTGTTGCTATATGCGATCAGTTGGAAGACCCTAAAACTACTAAAACCATCGTTAAACGCGGCGTTACTGAACTGGTTACGCCTGGCGTGGCTGTTAGCGACAACATCCTGCAGCAAAAAAGCAATAATTACCTCGCCTCGCTATATTTTGAAAAAAACAGCATCGGCATAGCGCTGATCGATATATCCACCGGTGAGTTTTTGACCGCCCAGGGTAATAGTGGTTATATTGATAAACTTTTACAAAGCTTTTCGCCAAGCGAAGTAATCTATCCCAAAAGCCGCCAACATGATTTTAAGGACACATACGGCGACCGTTTTTACACTTACTCGCTTGATGAGTGGCCATACAGCGGTGATTACGCTTACGAAACCTTGCTCAAACACTTCGGTGTGCAATCGCTAAAGGGTTTTGGTATAGATAAGCTCGCTTTGGGTATAGTCGCCGCCGGTGTGGCGCTTCATTATCTCAACGAAACCGAGCACCGTAATCTGCAGCATATATCAGCCATCAGCAGGATAGAGGAAGACCGCTATCTGTGGCTCGATCGCTTTAGCATCCGCAACCTGGAACTGGTAGGCTCAGCCAATGAAAACGCGCATACCCTGGTTGATGTGCTCGACAATACCTGCTCACCTATGGGTGCGCGCCTGCTGCGCCGCTGGATAGTGATGCCGTTAAAGGAGCATAAACCCATTGTTGACCGGTTGAACGTTGTTGAGCATCTGATTGAGCATGAAGAACTGCGCGAAAACTTGCAGCAGCAACTACGGCAAATAGGCGACCTGGAACGCCTGATCTCCAAAATTGGATTGCAAAAAGCAAATCCAAGAGAGATTTGTCAGCTGAAAAAAGCTTTGCAGGCTATCAGCGAAATAAAAAAGATAAGTGAAGCATCGGGTAACCAGCCCCTTCAAACAATAGGCGCGCAGTTAAACCCCTGCGCTTACATATGCGAGAAGATAGAGAAAGAACTTTACCCGGAACCACCGGTAGCTTTAATAAAGGGATCGGTAATTAACGAAGGTATAAATGAAGAACTTGACCGCTTGCGTAAAATCGCATTTGGCGGCAAAGGTTATTTGTTAGAGATACAAAAACGCGAAGCTGAAATAACCGGCATACCATCGCTCAAAGTATCTTTTAATAACGTTTTTGGTTATTATCTCGAGGTTACACACTCGCACCGGGATAAGGTGCCAACCGAGTGGATACGTAAACAAACGCTGGTAAATGCCGAACGTTATATTACCCCTGAACTAAAAGAATATGAAGAGCAGATATTAGGGGCAGAAGAAAAAATATTAGTGCTTGAAACCCAGCTATATAATGATCTGCTCTACTCTTTAACAGAATATATTAAGCCGATACAGCTTAACGCGCAATTGATAGCCCGGTTGGACGTGCTGCTGAATTTTGCGCACATATCCATCAAAAACCATTACGTTAAACCTATAATTAACGAGGGCAGACTGATAGATATAAAGGGTGGCCGGCATCCGGTTATAGAGAAAACATTACCACTGGGCGAATCATATATTACCAATGATGTTTACCTTGATTCAGAAACGCAGCAGGTAATCATTATCACCGGCCCTAACATGGCGGGTAAGTCTGCCTTGCTGCGGCAAACCGGCCTCATTGTGCTGATGGCACAGATGGGGTGCTTTGTGCCTGCCAAGGATGCTACGATAGGGTTGGTCGATAAGATATTTACCCGTGTGGGCGCATCAGACAATCTTTCATCGGGCGAATCAACCTTTATGGTGGAGATGAATGAAACCGCCAGCATTTTGAACAATCTGTCTGACCGTAGCTTGATCCTATTGGATGAAATAGGTCGTGGTACGTCAACTTACGACGGTATATCCATTGCCTGGGCTATTGCAGAGTACCTGCATAATCACCCATCGGCTAAAGCAAAAACACTTTTTGCTACGCATTATCATGAGTTGAATGAGCTGAGCAACTCTTTTAACCGGATAAAAAACTTTAATGTATCGGTAAAAGAAGTTGGCCAGCAGATCATATTCCTGCGTAAGCTGGTACCGGGCGGCAGCGAGCATAGTTTCGGTATACATGTGGCTAAACTGGCTGGTATGCCGCCAAAGGTTTTGGGTCGTGCTAATGAAATACTAAAGAAACTGGAGGCCGAGCGTACAGGCGGGGAACATATAAAAGAAAGCATCCGCAAGGTGCAAAAACAAGCGGTACAAATGCAGATGTTCTCGATTGATGACCCAGTATTGGTTAAGATACGGGATACCTTGAACAATTTAGATGTGAATACGCTGACTCCGGTTGAAGCCTTAATGAAACTGGACGAGATACAGCGATTAATAAAAAGCTGATAAAGCAAAAAGCTCCGGAACTACCGGAGCTTTTTGCTTTATTGATGTCTTGAATATTATACCAGTTCGGCAGCTTGTGTTTTTGCCGTAGCTAAGCTCACCCCGGTCAACTGATCGGCGAAAGCTATAAACGCTTTGCTGTCTGATATAAGGTTTTGATTTTCTATCAGGTTTTGAAGATTTACCTTGCCGATAACGTATTTAAAACCATCGGATGTATAACTTTCAAAAATATGTTCAAATTCAAGTGCCTGCACCAGGCTCTCGTCAGTATAACGCAGGTAAACGGTTAACTTGATATCATTGGTAAATGTAAGGCTGCCTTTTTCCTTCGCTTTTTTGTATTCGTAATGATAGTCGTAACGCAGTGCTGCAACGTCAGACAGTACGGCCGCGCCGGTAGGGTGGCCGCCCGCGCCCTTACCGAAGAAAAATTGCTGATCGGCAAATGCAGCTTGTACTATAACGCCATTATACTCGTACTCCACATTATACAAAAACTCGCTTTCAGTTACCAGTTTGGGTAAAACGAACAAGGCTACATGGCGGTCATCCAGTTCTTTAGCTACCGGAACAAGCTTTATTTTCAGATTCTTCTCGCGGGTATATTGCAGGTCGTTCGCCGAAAGATTTTGTATGCCGATGTTCAGCACATCGTCCGGATTCACCACTACGCCATAAGCATGCGCTGCGGCAATAACCAGTTTAAATTTAGCATCGTAGCCGCCAACATCCATGGTGGGGTCGGTTTCGGCAAAGCCGAGGTCCTGTGCTTGTTTTAGCGCGCTTGCGTAATCCAGGTTTTCCAGGTAGCCCTTTGAAAGTATGTAGTTAGATGAGCCATTGAAAATGCCGCAGATGGAGTGCAATAACTCGTTATCATAATATTCTTCCAGGTTACGGATGATCGGAATACTACCGCATACGGCTCCCTCATAAAGTAACGATGTGCCATGTTCATGCTGGATAGCCAACAACTCCTCAAGGTGAGTGGCAATCATTTTCTTACTGGCCGATACCACATTCTTGCCTGATCTTAGAGCGGTAGATACAATTTCAAAAGCAGCATCTGTTTCATTAATCAACTCTATAACCGTGTTTATTTCAGGGTTATTCAATATTTCATTCCTGTCTGTAGTAAATAAGTCGGCAGGCAGGGTACGTTTCTTCTCAGGGTTTTTAATAGCGATCTTTACGATCTCCAGGTTCAGGTTCTTTGTTTTGATGATGTCGTACAAACCTTGTCCAACCACGCCGAAACCAAATAAACCAATAGTAAGTTTTTTGCTCATTATGCTGTTTGTTGCAATTCAATAATTTTTCCCTTAACGTCAGTTTTCAGGAATGATCTGATAATATTTGTTAATGCTTCTGTTTCAATTAAAAATCCATCGTGCCCGTAAAATGAGTCGAACTCGGCAAAGGCAGCCTTGGGTATATGCTGAAATAAATAGCGCTGTTCTTCAATCGGGAATAACAAATCGGATGTTATGCCGATGACCAGTGTTTTAGCCGTTATCTGGCTTAGCGCCTTGTCAACACTGGTACGGTTACGGCCAACGTTGTGTGAATCCATCACTTTGGTTAAATACCAGTAGCTGTAAGCATTGTACCGGTTTACCAGTTTTTGGCCCTGGTAGTTTTGGTAGCTCGATGCTTTGTAGCCATCAGTAAGGCCATTAGTGTCCTCCTGTTGGGTGATATTGTATGCTTTATAACCGCGATATGAAAGCAGTGCTATGCTACGCGCGGCTTTCAGGCCTTTTTCGCCACCCTGTGGGGTATTGGCGTAAAATGTACGGTCTGTACTGATAGCTAAACGTTGCGACTCGTTAAAGGCAATGCCCCATGGCGAGTGCTTAGCGTTTGTAGCTATAAGAATCAGGTTCTTGATCTTTTCAGGTTCCGCAATAGCCCACTCCATAGCTTGTTGCCCGCCTAAGGATCCGCCTATCAATACTTCGATGTTATTGATATCCAGGTGTGCAGCTAACAGGCGATGCGCTTTAACCATATCGCGTATGGTAATTTCCGGGAAGGCCAGGTAATAAGGTTGACCGGTTACCGGGTTAACACTTAACGGATTGGTTGAGCCGTAGGGCGAACCCAATATATTGGCGCATACGATGAAGTGCTCATCCGGATTAAAAAAATCTTTTGCGCCAAACAACCCTTTCCACCAATCAAGCACATCTGAATTGGCTGTAAGCGCATGGCATACCCAAATTACATTATCACGGTTTTGGTTAAGCTTGCCGTAGGTATTAAATCCTATTTCCAGCTGGCGTAACTCCTTGCCCGATTCAAGTGTGAATTTTTGTTTATGCCTGTATATGTCAGTACTCATCTCTTATCAATAAGCTCCCGGCTTTACGCCGGAAGCATTTTAAAACTATAATCAAAAGCCTATGCAAGGCTTGTTTCTATTTGTTCAATTTTGGCTAAAGCCTGCTCAAAGTCAGCTTTAATATCATCAATGTGCTCAATGCCTACGGCAACGCGCAATAAACCGGGAGTAACACCGGCGGCTAACTGTTCAATCTCACTCAACTGTTGGTGTGTGGTTGCCGATGGTTGAATGATCAAAGTTTTGGCATCGCCCACATTAGCCAGGTGGCTTACCAGTTTCAGGTTATCAATTACCGCAGTGGCATTTGCCTTTTCGCCCTTAACTTCAAAGGATAATACGGCTCCAAAACCATTGCTTAAATATTTTTTTGCCAGTTCATGGTAAGGTGACGATGTAAGGCCAGGATAATTTACCTTGGCTACTAACGGATGCTGCTCAAGCCATTTAGCCAGTTCGAGCGCGTTATCAACGTGGCGTTGCACGCGCAGCGATAGCGTTTCTAAACCCTGGATCAAAAGCCATGAATTAAATGGTGATTGTGACGGGCCAAAGTCGCGCAGGCCCTCAACACGCGCACGAATGATATACTGTATATTCCCAAACGGACCGCCGATGCCAAATACATCATTAAACACTAAACCGTGGTAACCTTCGGCTGGTTGCGTAAACTGCGGAAACTTGCCATTGCCCCAGTTATAATTACCGCCATCAACAATTACACCGCCTATGCTGGTGCCATGCCCGCCGATCCATTTAGTGGCTGATTGTACCACCACATGCGCACCATGCTCCAACGGGCGGAAGAGGTAACCTGCAGCACCAAATGTGTTATCTACAATTAAAGGCAAATCATGTTTTTTAGCTACCTCTGCAATTTTTTCAAAATCGGGGATATTAAAGCCGGGGTTACCAATTGTTTCTAAGTAAATAGCCTTGGTACTCTCGTTAATTAAGGCTTCGATACTTTCTGCCGAGTCATCTTTAGCAAAACGGGCTTCGATGCCTAACCTTTTGAATGATACTTTGAACTGATTATAAGTGCCGCCGTATAAGAACGGAGAGGTAACAAAGTTATCGCCCGTTTGTAGGATGTTATTCAGCGCCAAAAACTGCGCCGCCTGGCCCGATGCTGTGGCCAAAGCCGCTACACCGCCTTCTAAAGCCGCAACGCGTTTCTCAAACACGTCGGTAGTAGGGTTCATCAGGCGGGTATAAATATTACCGAATTCTTTTAGCGCGAAAAGGTTAGCGCCATGCTCAGCGCTATTAAATACATATGATGTAGTTTGATATAACGGTACAGCGCGTGAGCCTGTAACGGCATCAACTTCCTGACCGGCGTGTAGTTGTAATGTTTCGAATTTAAGGTTTGTAGCAGACATGGTTTTTAAGATTTTAATTTTTAAAAAGGTTAATGTTTTGATTTTAGCGGCGGGATGCAATTATCCCGGTGAGGTGCACGCGTACTTTGTTAAGTAAGTGTTAGCGTGCAATAGTGTGGCTTAGCAGCAACACATACACATACAGCAATAAGGGTTTAAACCATATTGATTATGCTGTACTATGTTTTCAGGAATGCTAAATAAAATTTTCATTTCGTTTGTTAATTTATATTTCCCGGGGTTATTCTTCCGGGGCAGGAATTGGCACCTTCTTCAGTTGCTGAAGGGTTGCCAGCGGGTTGTTGAGCCTGTTCTCTCGCCGCTTCTTTATAAACCAAACCTTTTTGAAGGGTATTGATCTTAAATATTTGCTACCAAATATTGTTGCAAATGTATGTTAAAAAAACATTCGCTTCCAAATTTAATTTGTTTTTATCTTTAAAAACTATCTAAAGCCTGTTTCATATCCTCAATCAAGTCGTCTATATGCTCCAAACCGACAGACACTCTTAGTAAATTAAAAGGTGTTTTTGTATCGGGGCCTTCAATTAACGCCCGATGTTCTATCAAACTTTCTACGCCGCCTAAACTTGTAGCCTGCGTAAATAACTTTAAAGCATTTATCACTTTGCTCGCTTCCGGTTGCCCGCCATTTATTAAGAAAGAAAGCATACCGCCGTACAAACTCATTTGTGCCGACGCCAGCTCATGTTGCGGATGCAATGCAAGGCCCGGATACATTACCTGCTCAATTTTGGGATGCTGTTCTAAAAATTCGGCAAGGCGCTGCGCATTATGTACATGGCCTCGCACGCGGTAAGGCAATGTTTTTAAACTGCGTACCAGGTAATAGCAATCAGCAGGCGAGGGGATAGCACCACCCATCTCCTGCACTTGGCGTATCTTTTGCCACCAGTCGCTTTTTTCGGCAGTTATCAGCGCGCCTCCCATCAAGTCGCTGTGGCCACCAAAATATTTGGTGCTAGAATGCATCACCAGGTCGGCACCCAATAGTAAAGGCTGCTGGCATATCGGAGTTGCAAAGGTGTTATCGCACACGACCATAATACCCTTAGCATGCGCTATATTAACCACCTTTTTTATGTCGGTAAGTTTCAGTAATGGATTTGATGGCGTTTCTATCCAGATAACGCCTGTGTTAGCTTTGATATGCTGTTGCAGAACGACTTCGTCGTTCACGTCAACAAAATCGAACTCTAAAATACCGGCAAACAAGTTTTTAACCTGGTTGCGCAAGCCATGGTACATATCATCGGGCAAAATAATATGGGTGCCCGGTTGTAATGATTGAAACACCGCCATGCCCGCCGCGTTGCCCGATGAAAATGCTGCAGCATCAACGCCGCCTTCAAGTTGCGTCAAAACTTTCTCTAACGATGCCCGGTTAGGATTGGATGAGCGGCTGTAGATATGCCCTGAAGGGTATTCACCATTTTGATCTCGGGTAAAAGTAGTTGATAGCGTTATCGGCTGGATCACTGTCCCGGAGGCTTTATCAGGATGGTTGCCGGCATGTATGGCAATGGTTTCAATCTTCATAGTATATTGCGTAGCGTTGTGCGGTAAATGTACGTATTGATAAAAAATCCGGATAATGAAAAATGTAATAATTGCTGTTATAATTGTGTTGACTTTTTTTTCTTGTAAAACTGCAAAGCTGTCTGTTGAGGCAGGTAAAGTCAGTAGGGCTAATCTCAAAGGCCAATGGGACTGGAAGAAAACCACGGGAGGGTTTGCCGGAATAACTACCACACCCGAAACCGCCCGTTATATATTACATATCGAGTTTAAGGATAATGAGCTGCTGTTTTATAAAAATGATGCTATAACCCAGCGTTATCATTTTTCTTTGATAAAAGATAAAACTATCTATTCAATGGATTCGCTGTATATCATAAAACCAGATAATGCCGAAAGCGCTATCCCGCTTGTTGTCACCAAAATGGTTAAAGACACGATTGTACTGGCTGATAATGTGAACGATGGCTTTTCATCAACCTATGTTAAAAGGTCGAATTAAATGTTTCGGTATTTAATGTATGTGACAACATCTATGTAAAATCAATGTCAATAACAGCCGCCTTTAAGGAATAAGGTGACCGGTTTAACTGTAATTTTTGCGCATTTTACTACCTTTGGTAAAACTTTTATTGAATGCAAAACTCAGATAGTTTACAGGTATTACTGAATGATCCTAACTTATCTGCTGATTTAAAAGACATTGCACAAAAGGTACTCAACCTGCAACGCATCAGCTTTGACGAGGGTGTGCTGTTATATGAAAAAGCTGAACTCGGCTATCTTGGCACTTTAGCAAATTATATACGCAACGCTAAACACGGCGACAAAACATATTTTAACCGTAACTTCCACATCGAGCCCACCAATTTGTGTGTGTACGATTGTAAATTCTGCTCATATTCGCGCCTGATAAAACAGCGTGGCGAAGGGTGGGAGTATACCATGGACGAAATGCTCGACATGGTTAAGAAATACGATAACGAGCCGGTTACAGAAGTACATATTGTGGGTGGTGTGTTGCCGCAGTACGATCTCCCATTTTACACGCAATTATTCACCATCATTAAACGACATCGGCCTGATCTGCATGTTAAGGCCTTAACACCGGTTGAATATCATTACATATTTAAAAAGGCTAAAATTGATTATGCCACCGGTATGCAATTAATGAAGGATGCTGGGTTGGAATCAATGCCCGGCGGTGGCGCGGAGATATTTCACCCGGAAGTGCGTGATTTGATCGCTAAAGACAAATGTACCGGAGACCAGTGGCTGCAGATACACGAGGAATGGCATAAGCTGGGTATGCGCTCAAACGCTACCATGCTTTACGGGCACATAGAAAAGTACTGGCACCGGGTAGATCACATGGAGCGCCTGCGCCAGTTGCAGAACAAAACAGGTGGATTCCAAACATTCATCCCGCTTAAATTCCGCAATCAGGATAACCAGATGTCCAACGTTCCGGAATCAACCGTGCTGGAGGATCTGCGTAATTATGCTATAGCACGCATCTACCTGGATAACTTTGACCATATCAAGGCTTACTGGGCCATGATTAGCCGTAACACGGCGCAGCTTTCGTTAAACTTTGGCGTAGATGATATAGATGGTACACTTGATGATACCACCAAGATATACTCCATGGCTGGTGCAGAAGAGCAACACCCGGCCATGAGCACTAAAGAGCTGGTCGAGTTGATTAAACAGGTTGGCCGCCACCCGATAGAACGCGATACCTTATATAATGTAGTTACCGATTTTAAAGACCACGTGTTTGCCGAAGAGGCCAAACCTAAGTTTTATAAACTCCCGGTAGTTAATTGAGGTGAAAGGCTAAAGGTGAAAGCATAAAGGTAAAACCTCAAAGCATAAAGATGAAAGCTTAAATCTGATTTTACAAAAAGATATAAGCTTTGTGCTTTGGACTTTAAGCCTTTAGCTCAAAAGGACTTTAAGCTTTCAGATCCAAAAAAGAATGATACAAAAAACACTATACATTGTCCGCCATGGGCAAACCGATCTGAATAAGCAGGGGATTGTGCAGGGACGGGGGATGAACACTGATTTGAATGACGAAGGACGAGCGCAGGCTGCTTTATTTTATGAAGCGTATAAACAAGTCCCTTTTGATAAGATCTACATTTCTGAGTTAAAGCGTACGCAGCAAAGTATACAACAGTTTATTGATCTGGGTATACCTTTTGAAAAACTTGCCGGGCTTGATGAATTGGCCTGGGGCAGGCTGGAGGGTCAGCCAAGTACACCCGAAAATAAAGCGGCTTTTTTTGACTTGATGCGTAACTGGCTCGATGGTAACCTGGATGCAAAGATTGAAGGTGGCGAAAGCCCTAATGAGGTTAAGCTACGCCAACAGGAAGCTATAAAGCTGATTTTATCGCATCCAGAAGAAAAGAATGTTTTGGTATGTATGCATGGAAGGGCTATGAGGCTGCTGATGTGCCTCCTTACCGATCGCCCGCTTACCGAAATGGATACCTTTCCGCATCAAAACCTGGTGCTGTATAAAGTTACCTTTGACGGCCAAAAATTTGAGATTGTTGATTTTAATAATGCCCTGCATTTAAAGCAGGCTTGATGTATTTGTGAAAAAGATTAGAATTTCAGCTGTTAGTTATACTAACACCAAGCCTTTTATATACGGCATAAAAACTACCGACTTCGTTAACAATATTGATCTCAGCCTTGATATACCGGCCGATTGCGCGCAGAAGCTGATAGATGATAAAGCAGATATTGGCCTGATACCTGTTGCTGCAACGCTTAATTTGCCGGAGTGGCACATCGTGTCCGACTATTGTATTGGCGCTAACGGTGCTGTTGCATCTGTCTTTATTTTCAGCAATTGTGAGATATGCGATGTTAGGCGCATACAGCTCGACCCGCAATCGCGAAGCTCAAACAATCTGGCCCGTGTACTACTGAAAAACTTTTGGAAGATTGATCCGGAACTTATTACTGATGCTGAAGATTACACCAACTCATCAGACCCTAATACAGCGTTTGTACAGATAGGTGACAGGACTTTTGGCAAGGCGGAGCAATACCCTTACGCGTATGATTTGGCTGAAGAGTGGCAAACGTTTACCGGCCTGCCTTTTGTATTCGCCGCATGGATATCGAATAAACCCATACCGTCTGATTTTATAGAGGAATTCAATACAGCTCTAAAATTCGGATTGGATAACAGGCAGAAACTATTTGAAGAGCTACCCCACCGCGACGATTTTGATGTTGAGGATTATCTGCTCAATAAGATCGATTATGATCTGACTGATAAAAAAAGGGAAGCGTTATACTTATTTTTAAAGTACATCAAGGATTTAGGCGTCTAACCATTTTCCAATTGATGTTATTTAGACCTGCTAAAACAGTTAATCAAAGTTTCATTTTACATTTTTATGACAGGCTTATTGTAGTTTGTACACTATTAAATTGCAATAAAAATTAAGATATTGTAAAACTTACACTATCTAAGGAATTAAATTTTGAAATATTTAAAATAAAATATCTTAAATTGTGAATAATTTATAAAAATTATTCACAATTTAAATAATTAATAATTATGTTAGATATTTGTTGTGGATTTAAAATTTAACACAACAAGACAATGAAAAAGTTATTAGTTATACCAGCAATTATCGGTTTATTAGTTACAGGCGCTTTCGCAGCCGATAAAAAAGTTAAAGAAGACGACGACAAAAACGCAAACGTATCTTACGCGGTTGTTAACCAGTTTAAGTCAGATTTCCGTGACGCTGAAAACGTTACCTGGACTGTAACCGAAACTACTCAGAAAGCAGAATTTACTTTAGACGGTGTTAAAATGACCGCTTTCTACAACCTGAATGGCGATTACATGGGCACAACTAAACAAGTTGCATACAAAGCCATTTCAGCACGTGCTCAAAAAGAAATTGCCAGCCGTTACAAAGATTATACTGTAGGCCAGGTAATTGAATTAAATTCAGGTGATGGCATACAGCACTTTGTTGACCTGAAAAGCAGCAAAGACGAAATTTTAGTTCGTGTTGCTCCAACTTCAGCTGTATACTACTTTCAACAAGTAAAATAAGTTACAACCCATAATATATATAGCAAAGGCTGTACCTTAATAGGTGCAGCCTTTTTTTGTGTTTGTTCTTTAACAGTTGGGATTTATATAATAACATAAAAGCAGTGATTGACAATTGAAATAACTAATCGCCAACCACTGCTCTCTATTCTACAAATGCTGATCAATCAACCGCTGAGCGCAGCATCAAGGCGCCCACGGTTACGTTAGTACGGCTGTCAATTATAATGGCGCCGCCATTCGCTTTGTTTAACTGATATGGGTCGAACGCTAAAGCGTCTGCTGTTTTAATTACAATTCGGCCAATATCATTAAGCTTGAAGTCCTCATCATATTGTTTTTCGAGCGTGTTAATGTTTACCTTATGCAAAACTTCGTTTATCCGGCAACGAGTTACTTTGCTATTGTGCTGTACCAGGTATGTATGTGTAGTATCCAGCGGACGGGTATCCATCCAGCACAGGTCGGCCTCAATTAATTGCGCAACATGCGGCTGTTCAGCACTGCTTACTAAGAGATCGCCACGACTAACATCAATATCGTCAGCCAAATGTATCGTTACCGACATGCCTGTAATAGCCTCGGCCGGTTCCTTATCAAATTGCTCAATCTTCGAAATAGTACTCGTAAAGCCCGATGGCAAAACGGTTACCTTGTCATTCACCCTAAACCTTCCGCTGGCCACGCGACCTGCATAACCCCGGTAATCATGCAATTCATCAGTTTGCGGGCGTACAACCCATTGCACCGGTAAACGCGCATGTGACGCTTTAACATCAACTTTTATATCTACGTTCTCCAGATAGGTAAGCAGGCTTTCGCCATCGTACCATGACATATTGGTAGACTGGTGAACAATGTTATCGCCTTTTAAAGCGCTGACAGGTATAAACTTAACATTGTTCAGCTCAACTTTTTTTGCAAGTGCTTCATAGTCGCTCACAATTTTATTGTAGGCCTGTTCATCATAGTTAAGCATATCCATTTTATTAACGCAAACCACTACCTGCGGAATGCCTAATAACGATACCAGGAACGAATGACGTATGGTTTGCTCAATAACACCCTTACGTGCATCGATCAGAATAATGGCCAAACCGGCGTTACTTGCCCCCGTAACCATATTGCGGGTATATTGTATGTGGCCGGGCGCATCTGCAATAATAAACTTGCGTTTGTCAGTGTTGAAATACTTGTAGGCAACGTCAATGGTTATCCCTTGCTCACGTTCGGCTTTAAGGCCGTCGGTCAGGATAGCAAGGTCAATGGTGCCATCATCGTTCTTACGATTTGAGGCATGTAATGCTTCTAACTGATCGGCTAAGATTGCTTCGCTATCATATAACAGGCGGCCAATAAGGGTGCTTTTACCATCATCAACACTACCGGCAGTAATAAACTTTAAAATATCCATATTAAAAATAGCCTCCTTTCTTACGGTCTTCCATGGCCGCTTCTGATACTTTGTCGTCCATGCGTGCGCCACGCTCACTAATTTTTGATTCGCTTATCTCGTTAATGATGTCATCAATCTCGTAAGCGTACGACTCAACAGCTGCGGTACAGGTCATGTCGCCCACGGTACGGAAACGTACGTTGCGACGTTCGATAACATCCTCTTCGTCCATATTAAGGAAAGGAGAGGCCGCCATTAACTGGCCATTGCGGGTGATACAATCGCGCTCGTGCGCAAAGTATATGGAAGGGAGTTCAATCTTCTCACGACGGATGTAATTCCAAACGTCAAGTTCTGTCCAGTTACTGATCGGGAATACCCTTACGTTTTCGCCTTTGTGAATTTTACCGTTATATAGGTTCCATAGTTCAGGGCGCTGGCGTTTAGGGTCCCATTGGCCAAACTCATCACGTACCGAAAAGATACGCTCTTTAGCGCGGGCTTTCTCTTCATCACGACGGGCACCGCCGATACAGGCATCAAACTGGTGCTTGGCTATAGTATCCAATAAAGTAACGGTTTGCAGTGCGTTTCGGCTGGCGTTTTTGCCCTTTTGCTCAACTACTTTGCCTTCATTTATTGAATCCTGAACATGGCCGATGATTAATTTTTCGCCAAGGCGTTCAATCATCCTGTCGCGGTAATCAATGGTTTCAACAAAGTTATGGCCGGTATCAATATGTACCAGCGGAAAAGGAAATTTACCCGGGCGAAAAGCTTTTTCAGCCAATCGTACCAGAGTTATAGAATCCTTACCGCCCGAAAAAAGCAGCGCGGGTTTTTCAAATTGCCCCGCCACCTCGCGCAGAATGTATATCGCTTCTGCTTCAAGTTCATCTAAATAATCCAGGTGGTTATTAGTACTCATTTGGTGGTTATATGTTATTTTACAGCATGAAGGCCGCATTCTTTCTTACTTTGATCTTCCCACCACCAGCGCCCGGCACGAAAATCTTCGCCTTCTTGTACGGCGCGGGTGCAGGGCTGGCAGCCAATGCTCGGGAAGCCCCTGTCATGCAGTGTATTGTACGGTACGTTGTATTTTTTAATGTAAGCCTTTACATCATCCAAAGTCCAGCTATAAATAGGGTGATACTTCAGTATATTGTTCACTTCGTCCCACTCCAGGTTATCCATGTGCTGGCGATTGGCCGACTGATCGGCACGAATGCCGGTTACCCAGCATTTGTTACCTGTAAGGGCTCGTTTTAAGGGTTCAATCTTGCGGATGCCGCAGCATTCCTTCCGGTTTTCGACAGACTCATAAAAGCTGCTCGGGCCTTTTTGATTCACCATCGCCTCAACCAACGAGTGATTGGGGTAGTAAGCGAATATCGGCTTGCCATACATTTCCATGGTGCGGTTCCAAACGTAGTAGGTTTCCGGGAAAATCCGGCCTGTTTCGAGTGTGAAAACTTTTATAGGCAGATCATTAGTAAATATCATGTGGGTAATCACCTGATCTTCCCAGCCAAAACTGGTTGAAAAAACTACTTCGCCCGGAAACTGCTCTGCCAATGATCGCAGCGCTTCTACAGGTTCAAGTCCGGTAATATCCTGTTTAATATAGTTTGCTAACTCACTCATCTCAAATCACTTTCAAAATAAAATTAACAATGCTGCGCAAACTGATGGCAACCACAATAATACCCACAGCTACCATAATTACCTTGGTAGATATTTTGTTGGATATTTTTGCCGCGATAGGTGACGCAGCAGCACTGCCAATAATTAAACCCGCCACAGCATGCCAATGCCCGCTGTTAAGCATGGTTATAAACGTCAGTGAGCTCATTAAGGCGATAAAAAACCTCGATAGTTTTACCGTCCCTAAAGAGAAACGTGCGTTACGGCCGCCGGCTATTAAAGTAGATAATACGATAGAACCCCAGCCGCCGCCGCCAACCGCGTCAATAAAACCGCCGCCTAAACCAAGTAATGATATTTTCTTGATCTTATCAGCGGATTTTTTAGGCTTACGGTTAAAGGCCTTTGACAGAATAACTAAACCTAAAATCAAGGTGTATAACGATACGAATGGCTTGGTGTAATGGGCATAATGCTCTAATGAGGATAGTAGATACGCGCCTGTAACAGCTCCAATTATACCGGGAATTAGCAGTAATTTAAACAACTTCCAGTTTACATTACCCATCCGGTAATGCATCCATCCGGCAATACCATTGCTTAATACTTCTGATAAATGGACGGCCATACTTGCCGAAGCAGGCGGAACTCCCATAGATAGCGAGAAAGTTGTAGATGTTACTCCGTACGACATGCCGATAGCGCCATCTATCATCGAAAATACAAAACCAGCACCCAGGAAATAATAGAACATCGGGTCGATGTTCTGCACATAATTTTGAAATCCGGGTTCGCGATACCACAGCGATACTAAACTTATAACAATAGCAGCAAATGATGTGAGCCAGATCAACCAGCGTACAAACATTTTGTTGCCCGGCTTGGCTTTTTTTGACTCGCCCAGCACTGCAGTTGCCTCATTGAGCTTTCGAACTTTATAAGCGAAATCGCCTTTAAGAGAATTTCTTAAATCACTCATTTGTTGCAAGGTATCATCTATCTCGTCCGGTATTTCGCGATTGAGGAATTCCTTGATACGTTTGGCAACAGTGGGCGATTTACCGTTGGTTGATATGGCAATCTTCAAATCACCTTTTTGTACGATAGAGCTCAGGTAAAAGTCGCACAGATCGGGTTTGTCGGCAACATTGACCAATAATTTACGATCATGCGCGGCTTGGCAAATGTAATTATTTAGGTCACTGTCATTCGTAGCGGCAATCACCAGATCGGCCGTATTTAGATCATATTCAGCAAAGCTTTTGTTGATCACTTGCACGCCTTCGTATTCAGATGCGAGCGCATGAATCTCAGGTAAAATTGCCCTGGCAATAATAGTAACCTTAGCATGCGGACTGTTTTTTAGCACAGCGGTCAGTTTTTCTAAACCAACATTACCCGCGCCAATAAGCACCGTATGCAAGTTATTGAGTTTGATGAAAACCGGGAAAAGTTGATTTCCCTTGGTTTTATCCTGCTCAACAGGTTTTACGCTATTATCCTCAGGCAAGTGTGTCATACAATGCTTTGATCGATTTAAACTCCGGGTGCAGCGCTACTACTTCGCCAAACACTATAAGCGCAGGCGAGCTGATGTTTTTTTCGGCAACAGCGTTCACAATAGTGTCAACCGTCGCGATAGCTACTTTTTCGTTTGCAGTAGTTCCGCTTTGAATTACGGCGGCAGGCAAATTGCTTTTACCTTCAGCTTTAAATACTTCGGTGATTTCCGCCAGCTTATGTATGCCCATTAAAACCACTACGGTAGCACGGCTTTTAGCCGCATCTATTAAATCTAATGATATTTTGCCACTGGCAGTAGTACCGGTAACCACCCAAAAGCTTTCGCTTAAACCACGATGAGTTACGGGTATTTGCTGTAATTCGGGTACGCCAATGGAGCTGGATATACCCGGCACAACCTGCGCCGGTATGTTATGCTGTGCTGCAAATTCTATCTCCTCAAACCCGCGACCAAATACAAATGGATCGCCACCTTTAAGGCGAACCACGTGGCCATAGTTAAAGGCATAATCAACCATTAGTTGGTTAATGCTGGCCTGTGAATGTGTTTGATCGCCGGAACGTTTGCCTACGTACACTTTGATTGAATGCGCTGGGGCAATATCGAGCAACTCCTCATTCACCAGGGCATCATATAAAATCACATCGGCAGTTTGTAATGCTTTAATTCCTTTTATGGTGATCAGATCGGCATCTCCTGGGCCTGCGCCAACCAAGGTGATACGCGGCGTTATATTTTGTGTACTGTTATTCATTATTTTACCAAAGCCTCCCTTTTTGCTTTGCTGTCATTTAAAAACTGAGTCGCTTGTGCCAGGTAGGCGGTGGCAAACTCTTCAGATGGTTCGTTTTTGTTGATCTGCAAAACCAGATCAGTAAATGTGGTATCAAGCGCAAATTCGCCCGACTCAACATACTGCGCATCAAACTCCTTGATTACGCCTGCCTGGGTGCTGCTGTTTACGCCTTTATCAAGCAATAACGCTTTAGCCGAACTTACAAACACGCTGTAAGCATGGTAAATTGCATCAGCCCAGCGGCTTTCAGCATATGCATCATTAGCCCAACCCAGCTTTTCTTCTGATTCGTATAGTAAGGTAGCTACCAGATCAATCACCACACCGGCACATTCACCAACGCCTATAGCGGTAACAAATGTTTCCTCGTGGCCCCAGTCAACAAACTCTTCTTCTGTTAAGTTGGTCAGGTCAGCAAGTGGTTTCAGTAAACGGTAAAAATAATCCTTGCCCTGACGGTCATAGTAACCGTGGTAAGTTTCGTCGGTAATGGAATTTGCTTTATAGTCATCCAATAACGAGCGTAAAACACTGGTGGCCCGTTTTGCAGGTACCTTAACCACACGCTCGGCCACGCGGCCAACGCCATTGCCAACTGTGCCGCCGCCAAGCATTACCTGTACTGATGGCAAAACTTTAGTTCCGGCTTTTAACGAACTGCCATGCAAGCCGATATGTGCCAGGCCATGCTGACCGCACGAGTTCATACAACCACTTATTTTGATCTTGATCTCGCGGTTATAAATAAAGTCTTCGTATTCGGTGTAAATTACGTTTTCGAGTACGCGAGCCATCGTCATGCTGTTAGATATACCCAGGTTACAGGTATCGGTACCCGGGCAAGTGGTTACATCGGCCACGCTATCAAAACCCGGCGCTGATAGTTCCAGTTCGGTTAAGCCGTTAAATAAAGCGGTTAATGCTTTTTTACGTACGTATTTTAATAACAGCCCCTGGTTTTGGGTAATGCGCAGTTCATCGGCAACTAACGGTTTTAATACATCAACCAGTTTACGTGCTGTGGCTGTGTCTATATCGCCTACTGGTACCTTGATGTAAACGCCATAAAAACCTGCCTGCTTTTGCTCAAAAACGTTGGTAGCCAGCCATTGCTCATAACGTAATGGATTTACCGGCTCCGCATCAGCATAAACAGTAGTATCAGGAAGAGCAGGCTGGGGGAGCGCTTCGCGATTAACAGGATAAGTTTTTACCTTGTTGGCCACACGCTCTTCCTGAGCTAAACGCAGTACCTCATCTAAACCAAGTTTTTGCACCAGGTATTTTAAACGGGCCTTGTTACGATTATTACGTTCGCCGTAACGATCGAATACGCGGATAACCGACTCTATATAAGGGATCAATTGATCCTCCGGTAAAAACTCTTCAACAGCGCTTGCCAGAAAAGGCTGTGCACCAAGTCCGCCTGCTAATAATACTTTAAAACCACGCTCGCCTTGAGTATTTAATTTTGGTATAAAACCAAGGTCATGTATGTAGCTGAAAGCTTCATCGCTATCCGTAGCCGAAAATGATATTTTGAATTTACGGCCCATTTCCTGGCAAATAGGGTTCCGTAAAAAGTACTCGAATGTGGCGTGCGCGTAAGGCGACACATCAAATGGTTCCTTTGGGTCGATACCTGCGGTAGGGGCTGCGGTTACGTTACGTACGGTGTTTCCGCATGCTTCGCGAAGCGTAATGTCATCCTGCTCCAGTCTTGCCCAAAGTTCGGGCGTGCGGTCAAGGCTTACGTAATGTATCTGTATATCCTGACGAGTGGTTAAATGCAGGTTGCCGCTGCCGTATTCATCAGATATATCGGCAATAGTAAGCAGTTGTTTAAAGGTAACCTTTCCAAAAGGTAGCTTAATACGAACCATTTGCACACCTGGTTGGCGCTGACCGTAAACACCGCGCGCGAGGCGCAGGCTCCTGAACTTTTCATCGTGTATCTTACCTTCCCTAAACAGGCGTATCTTCCGTTCAAGATCGATAATATCTTTTTCAACTACAGGGTTCTCCAGTTCTGTTCTGAAGCTTTGCATAATGAGAATGGTGGTTATTTATAAAAAAGCCCCTTTTGCTTATGGCTAAAGAGGCGTTAATATCGCTTGTTTATACTTATAGCCAAACATCAGTACACTGCCAGCAGCAGTACATTAGTTGCATATAAATATAAGTATTTTTCATAATGTCACAAATATATATATTCTATACGGAAATAATAGACTTTAATTCAAAATTACAATAACATGAATTTTGTTTTTCATATTATAGGCTGGTAATCAACGTGTTTTCTCTTGCTATAATATCAGCAATACTGGTTTCCGAAAGTATTTTGAGCGTAGCATCGCGCACATCAACAAACACACTGCGTATACCGCAGGTAGTTTCCTGATGGCATTCATCGCATTTGTGGTAAAAATTGAGGCTTGCGCAAGGTACCATGGCAATAGGGCCATCAGTTATACGCATAATGCTTACCAGGTAAATATCTTTCGGATCCTTATTCAGGCTGTAGCCGCCGCCCGCGCCTTTTTTACTGTACAAAAAACCCGCGTTGCGCAAGTCGAGTAATATTTGTTCCAGGAATTTTTTGGGTATGCGTTCTTCCTCTGCAATTTTTGAGATCTGCATAGGTGGCTTGTCTGTGTTTTTGCCCAGAACAACCAATGCTTTGATAGCGTACTTAGTTTTTTTCGACAGCATCGTTTAAAGATACAATTCGCAAAGATATATGTTATATATAAAGAATATCTTTTTTATAGGGTAATAATTTGCTGACAGTAGCCCTTGAAGTTAATCAATCCTGGTATTAAACTAAAAACCGCTCTTCAATATGTTGGCTTATTATATTGAGCGAATCACCTACGCTTATTACACCAGTGCCGTTGTGCAGCAAATTTTGCCCGAACATGATTTTCTGGCCCTTACGGCGATAACCGGCAAGCGTTTTAAGAGGCTCCTTATGCTTAGTGGCAGTCTCCTGGTCAATGGTTGTCATAACACATCTGGCGCAAAGTTTAACACCCTTAAAGTTTATGCTATTTATACTGAATTCGTTAAATAAATCCTCAGCATAAGGCTCGCCGCCGCTGAACACGATGTTTGGGCGAAAACGGTTCATAGGTAAAGCCTCGGCCAGGCGAGTGTTCAGATCATTCAGCGATTCTTCACCGATCAGTAAAAAAGGATAATCATCAGCAAACGTCGTGATTTCATCGTTATGTGCATACTTAGGGTCAACCTTTCGATGGGTATCTTCAGGCATGTAAACCAATTTGCATGGCTTATTTAGTTTGGCGCTGAACCATGCATCGGCCGCATCACTAACCCTAATGGCAGGGCAGGTGCTCTCCCAAATGGTGACATCGAATTTATCATCCGTTTGCGGTTTAAAAGGTATGTGTATCGTATCGGCATTCGGTGTATAAGTGATCAGCAAATTATCGCGTGTGATAGCAACCTTAAGTAAAGCCATGGCTGCGAAATCGCGCTGCGTCATAAACCGGTTGTCGATGTCCACAAGCAGCCAACGGCGGTCATATTTAAAACCACGGTCGGTTACTTCTGCTTGCTGAAGCTGTATACCGCCTAATGATTTTACGGGATAAATATAAAGTGCCGATACCTTAAGCATAACTGTTTACTTTTTTGATATTATTTATAAAACCTTGATCGGGTTTTTATGCTCGTCAATAGCTACGAAGGTAAATGTACCGGTTATTGCCTTTTCGCGATGCTCGGAGTACATCTCCTCAATAAATATCTCCACCAATACCTTTAAACTGGTGTTGCCAACATGTATAACCCGGGCAATCAATTCAACAATGGTGCCTGCCGGGATGGGTTTATTAAAATCAATACGGTCAGACGATACCGTAACCATGCGTTTACGACTAAAGCGCGTTGCGGCCATAAAGGCTGCCTCATCCATCATAAACATGGCGTTTCCGCCATGTAGCGTATCGTAATGGTTTGTTGCACCCGGGAAGATAGGCCTGAACATGCGCGTTTCCGACTGCTGTATTTTTTCTTCAATATCCATTGGGCAAAAATAACAATACCACGCTTTTGGCGTGGTATTAAACGTTTTTAAATCGTTATTATCAGTTTTTACTAACCGCAGGCAATTGAAAATAGAATGATGAGCCATTACCCGGCTCGCTCTCAACACCAATGTCGCCACCATGCCGGCGAATAATTTCGGCGCAGAGGTAAAGACCAATGCCAAACCCGCTAATGGTTTGCGTTTGCTTGTTGCTTACACGGTAAAAACGATCGAAAAGTTTCTGCTTGTCCTGCGCCTTTATACCAATACCCTGATCTTTTACGGTTACCCGCACGCTATTTTCAGTCTCTGTACATTCTACAACAATCGGGCTGCCCTTTGGCGAGTACTTTATAGCGTTGCTCAGGTAATTATTTATTACCTGGCCAATTTTTTCACGGTCTGCATCCACAAAAACCGGACTGCAGCGGTTGAATATGATAGGGTGGGTGGTGTGTATCAGTTTCATCTCGTCCTCAACCTCATCCACCAGTTGTTCCAGGTCAAAGGTTTGTTTTTCGAGGTAGATCTTTCCGGATTCCAGGCGAGAAACATTAAGGAAACCATTGATCAGCGATGTCATTTTTTTAACCTGGGTGCCTGCTTTGCCAAGCGCCTGCGCAGTAAAGGTATCTTCAGCTTTTTGAGCTTTGGCGGTAAGCATTTGCAAATATGCGTTTAACGAGGTAAGCGGCGTTTTCAGCTCATGGCTAACCATCCCGATAAAGTCATTTTTACGCAGATCGTCTTCTTTCGCTTCGGTAATATCTAATAACGTTCCAGAGAAATACCGGTTGCCATCCTGTTTGTCCTGATAAAGCTTTCCAGTAGCTTTGAACCATCGTAGCTGCTGGCTGTCGCGCGCTTTGAGGCTAAACTCTTCATCAAAAGGAACGCCCTTGTTAATGGCATTACGCATGGCTAACTTTACACGGTCGCGGTATTCATCGCTTATTAAAGCAAGCGCATCGTTGTAGCTCATGTACTCTTCCTCATCGTAACCGAAGAAACCTTTCATCCTTATCGACGGCAGAAACTCGTACGTCGCGGCATCGATGTTCCATGTTCCCATTTTGGATGATTCAATGGCCAGGCGCAATTGCTCTTCAGCCTTCTCAATAGCTTTGCGGCTTAAAGCGCGCTCCGTATTGTCAATCACGGTAGCAAGCACGCGGTTGACGTTGCCATTCAGATCGCGCAGGGGCTGGTAATGGAAGTCAGCCAGAAACCTGCGTTCGCCTTCCTCGGGATGCTTATAATATACTTCTATCTCTTCCTTTATCACCGTTTCCCCGGTATCAAGCACATGTTTCCATAGTGATGGAAAAACCTGCTCTTTCATTTCAGGGAAAACTTCTAACATCGGTTTTCCTAAAACCTGGTCTAAAGTGCGGTTCCAAAAACGGAGTATCGCCTCATTTACTGACGTTATAATATGATCGTGGCCTTGTAAAACCACTACCGGAGCTGCAAGCGAATTTAATATCTGGTCAACCTTTGATTTGCTGTAACGCAGTTCCATTTGCGATTGCGCCAGCTCTTCAATAGTAGCAGTCAGTTCTTCATTGGTAGCTGAAAGTTCCTCATTAGTAGCCAGGTACTCCTCGTTAATGGCGGTGAGTTCTTCGTTTGAAGCAGCAAGTTCCTCAAAAAGTTCCTGCTCGTGGTTTTCCTTTTCTATAATTATCTTTCCTTGCCTAACTTCCTCCGTTACGTCGACAGCTGTATGTAAGATGCTGTAAACGTCGCCGGTGTCGCTCTTTATCGGGCGATATTCAAAATCAAAGTACGAGGTTTTAAGTTCCCCATCAATAATTAGATCGGCCGGTGTGTTTTCGGCTTTGAACGTTCTGCCCGTATGCCACACGTTCTTCAGTAAATCGGTAAAGGGTTGACCGGTAATTTCAGGAATAGCTTCCTCAAACGTTTTACCAATCACACTCCTGTCTTTACCCCATAATTGAAGCATACCCTCGTTTACAAAACCAATGTGGAGTTGTTCACTCACGTAAATAGCGGTCGCATAAGTTGAAGAGGATAGAACCTGTAATAAAAGGCTATCGTGTAAATTATTTTTTGACGCTAACGTCCGGTTATCCATCTTAATAAAATAGTGGCGTGTGTAACTTATAAGCACGTATCAGTTACACGTGAAATTATCGTTATAACACCCAAATTTAAATAAAACAATCAGTAACTATAACAGGCAGATGTAATAAAAGTGAACTAACAGATAAATCGACTTTAAAGTTTTAGCATATATTCGTTTCTGAAGTTTCGTATGTTGATTAAAGCAAACCGAAATTTAACACGATGGAATTATTTGATAACATTGATTACCTGCAGTATGGAAGCCCGGTACAGATAAGTGCTTTTCAAACGTTAAAAAAACATCTTATAATAGATTTACTTGAACCCTACGCCCCGTTGCTTACCGGCACTATACCCATCGGCATTAACATTGAAGGTAGTGATCTGGATATTATTTGTTGTTACCACGATCAGGCAAATTTTGCTGATAATATAATTAAGCTTTTTAATGAATTCGAGGGATTTAAATTGACTATAGATACCTGTTTTGTAGTAGCCGGTTTCAAGGCGGATGACTGGCAGATTGAGGTTTTTGGTGAGGCTAAACCCACGCGCATGCAATACGCTTACCGGCATATGCTTGTAGAGTATCAATTGCTGCAAATTCACGGTGATGATTTCAGGGCTGAGATAATCAGACTTAAACAGCATGGTTGTAAAACAGAACCGGCTTTTGCCAAAGCATTGGGTTTAACGGGCAACCCTTATCAGGCATTGCTTGATTTGGAGGTTTAATATCGACTAATTTGGTATTTGTTTTTTACGTGACACTGGTTAAAAAACTAAAACTGTACTTTTGTAACAGCCGCTCAACAGAACCACCATTTTATGATTGATGATTTTTACAAAGAATTGCTTACCAAACCGAGAGCTAAACAGGTAGTTCCCTCTAACGATAAAATAGCGGGCTGGGCGCTTAAGGTGATCTATCTGTTATATCCTGAGCATTCAACCGTAGCGCTGGAATCTATAACGGATTTAAAACAGCACGTCGCTGAGTTACGTAATGAACTGGCCAATATTTTAAGCACCGGCGCGCATGCTGATGCCGTTACCGGGCACGATATCGCGGCAGAGTTTTTTGAGCAGCTGCCATCGCTGTATGCAACACTAAATACCGACATACAAGCCATTTATGATGGCGATCCGGCTGCGCAGAGTGAGTTTGAGGTGATACGTACCTATCCGGGATTTTATGCTATTTGTTTCTATCGTATAGCACATATCCTGTATAACTTCAATGTAGCATTCATTCCGCGGATATTAACCGAGCATGCGCATTCAAAAACGGGTATTGACATTCATCCCGCGGCCAAGATAGGCGAGTACTTCCATATTGATCATGGCACAGGTATTGTAATTGGCGAAACCTGCGTGATAGGCAATTATGTAAAACTATATCAGGGTGTTACGCTGGGTGCGCTAAGCGTGCGCAAGGGTCTATCTGGCGTAAAAAGGCATCCGGATGTTGAGGACAGGGTGATCATTTATTCTGGTGCTACTATATTAGGGGGCAATACGGTTATAGGGCATGATAGCATTATTGGTGGCAACGTTTGGCTAACCAGCAGCGTAGCCCCGTACTCAACAGTTTATCATATCCCTAAAATTACAATACAAAAAGTTACACAATAAGCAAATTCGTTATGGCGGGAGTTACCGATTTTATAGGCAATACACCATTAGTTAAGCTGGGCAAACTTAACCCAAATCCTAACGTGGCTGTTTACGCCAAGCTCGAGGGTAACAATCCGGGTGGCAGTGTAAAAGACAGGGCAGCGCATAACATGATACGCAGCGCTATTGAACGCGGCAATATTAAAGAAGGTACTAAACTGGTTGAAGCCACCAGCGGCAACACCGGTATCGCATTGGCCATGATAGCCAGGCTTTATAACCTGGATATTGAATTGGTTATGCCTGCAAACTCTACCCGTGAGCGTACGCTTACCATGGAGGCATACGGTGCCAAAGTTACCTTACTCGAAAATATTGAGGTATGCCGCGATTATGCAGAAGAGAAAGGTGTAACAGCCGGTTATTTTCTGTTAAATCAGTTTGCCAATACGGATAATTACATGGCTCATTACAAAACTACCGGCCCGGAGTTATGGCGTGATACGCAAGGGAAAATAACCCACTTTGTGAGTGCTATGGGCACAACCGGTACCATTATGGGTTGCTCAAAATACCTGAAGGAAAAAAATGCCGATATTCAGATCGTGGGTTGCCAGCCAACAGAAGGTTCTTCTATACCCGGTATTCGTCGCTGGCCAGAGGCTTATCTGCCTAAGATATTCAACCCCGCCAGTGTTGACCATATTATAGACATTGATGAGGCCGAAGCAGTAGCTACCACCCGGCAGTTAGCCAAAGTTGAAGGTATATTTGCGGGTATGAGTACTGGTGGCGCATGTTCGGCAGCCATTAAACTGGCGCAAACGTTAGATAGCGGCACGATTGTTTTTATAGCCTGCGACCGCGGCGACCGCTACCTGAGCAGCGGCCTTTTTGGCGATGTAACAGAATAGTCGTTATCTAAAATTGAAATAGTTGCGGGCGTTATGGTAGCATATATCGCTAATGATTTTGCCTGTCCATTCTATATCAGCAGGTAGTTCGCCATTCTCAATGTCTTCACCAAAAAGATTACATAGAATGCGCCTGAAGTACTCATGCCTTGGATAGGATAAAAAGCTGCGAGAATCAGTAAGCATACCCACCATGCGGCTGATAAGGCCGATGTTCGAAAGTGAATTTAACTGACGTGTCATTCCATCTTTTTGATCCAGGAACCACCAGGCAGAGCCGAACTGCATCTTACCTGCAACCTCGCCATCATTAAAGCATCCAACAACTGACGCGATAACCTCGTTATCCGCCGGATTCAGGTTGTAAACAATAGTTTTGGCCAATGCATTCTCCGAGTTCAATTTATCAAGAAACCGCGCCAGTGCCGCTGTCTGGCTAAAGTCGCCTATGGCATCCCAGCCGGTATTAGGCCCAAGTGTATTTAAGCCTTTGTTGTTGATGTTACGCAGTGCACCGAGGTGAAATTGCTGTGTCCAGCCTTTTTTATGATTCCATCGCGCAACCTCAAACAAAATGGCTGATTTAAACTGATTTTCCTCTTGCGGGCTTATTGGCGTATTTGCTCTTATTTTATCAAAGATAGTTTTGATGTCAGCTTCGGTGTAGTCGTCAGCATAAATATGGTCAATCCCGTGGTCGGAAAGAACGCAGCCATGCTGAGCAAAATAATCGTGCCTGCTTTTCAATGCTGTTAAATAATCATCGTACGTGCTAATATCTTTATTGGCAACGGCGGCAAGCTTGTCTATGTAGTTGCTCAGTGCTTCAGGCTCACCCGAGTTCATAGCGGCGTCAGGCCTGAAGGTAGGGTACACCTTCACCTCAAAGCCCTCCTTTAAAAGTTGCTGATGATAAGCGAGATTATCAATAGGATCGTCTGTTGTGCAAATAACTTCCACATTCATACGGGTGATCAATGATCGCGTGCTGAATTCCGGTTTTTGCAGGCTGATTGTACAGGCATCATAAATATTTTTTGCCGTTTTGGGCGATAAAATATCACTAACGCCAAAGTACCGTTGCAGCTCCAGGTGGCTCCAATGGTAAAGCGGGTTGCGCAAGGTGTAAGGAATTGTAGCCGCCCATTGCTCAAATTTTTCATAATCATTACGGGCGCCTGTGATATAATCCTCGCTGACACCATTGGTACGCATGGCTCGCCATTTATAATGGTCGCCGCGCAGCCATACATCTGTCAGGTTTTCAAACGTTTTATTATCCGCTATTTCATCGGGCGGCAAATGGCAATGGTAATCTATTATGGGCAGATCTTTTGCGTAATCATGATAAAGCTCCCTCGCAGTATCATTTGTAAGCAAAAAGTTTTCATTTAAAAAGCTTTGCACGATAATTTTATTTGATGCGATTATAACAAGTTTAAACGCAAAGTGATAAGGTATATTCCTTTAAAACTACGCAAACGTTACCGAACGCTAATTGTCAGCCTTAAATCAATGTTGAAACTTATATTGGTCAGTATATTACCATTTAAATTACCTTAGCACTCAATGAAAGCAATCATATTTGATTTAAACGGTACCATGATCAATGACATGTGGTATCACACCCTTGCATGGGAAGATATTTTGAACAATGACCTTGGCGGTAATTTTACCCGTGAAGAGGTTAAGCAAAACATGTACGGTAAAAATCACGAACTGCTGGTGCGCATGTTTGGTAAGGATCGCTTTACGGCGGAGGAGATGGACAAACTGTCGCTCGAAAAAGAAAAGCGCTATCAAAAAGCCTTTTTGCCTGAATTAAAATTGTTGCCCGGCTTGCAGCAATTTTTAGAGAGTGCACATACCAAAGGTATACTGATGGCTATTGGTTCGGCTGCTATACCTTTTAATATTGATTTTGTACTGGACGGCCTGAATATTCGCAAATACATACCTGTGGTGGTTAGTGCTGATGACGTTACTGTTAGCAAACCGCACCCTGAGACTTTTCTTAGAGCCGCAGAATTGCTTAATGTATCCCCGGATGATTGCCTTGTTTTTGAAGATGTGCCCAAAGGAGCCGAGGCCGCCGGTAATGCGGGTATGAAGGCGGTTATCCTTACCACTACTCATGAAGTGAATGAATTCGATTATTTAAATAACATCATCCACTTCGCGCCTGATTTTACCGACCCTTATATAAAAAGCCTGGTTGAGTAAATTATCGCAACAATTAATTATAGCCTCTGTTAACTATTTTTAGAGTAACCACAAATTATATTAAAATGGAATTTACCTATTATGGACACGCCTGCTTTGCCGTAAAAATAGGCGGAAAAAATATTCTTTTTGATCCGTTCATTACACCCAATGAATTGGCTAAGGCAATTGATATCAATACCATCCCGGCTGATTACATCTTGGTATCGCACGGGCATTCCGATCACATGATCGATGTGGAAAGCATTGCAAACCGTACCGGTGCAAAAGTTATTGCCAGTTTTGAGGTGCACACCTGGTTTAATAACAATGGTGTAAGCAATACGCATCCGCTAAACCCGGGAGGGCAGTTAGCGTTTGATTTTGGCAGAGTAAAGTGCTTCACCGCTGTGCACTCCAGCAGTATGCCTGATGGCAGTTATGGCGGCGTAGCAACCGGTTTTGCTGTAAAAAGCGATGACGGCAACTTTTACTACAGCGGCGATACGGCCTTAACTATGGATATGCAGTTAGTGCCGCGTTTTGCTGATCTTAATTATGCTGTTCTACCTATCGGTGATGACCTGACCATGGGTATTGACGATGCTATTGGGGCCGCCAAAATGGTAGGCGTAAAAACCGTTGTAGGTGTGCATTATAACACCTTCGGGTTTATTATGATTGATACCGAAGATGCTAAAGGGCGTTTTGAGCAAGCCGGTATTAAACTTTTATTACCGGCCATAGGCGAAACTATAACCATTTAATATACGAGGATATTCTTTTGAAGCCATCTGAAAGGATGGCTTTTTTTGTGATACAACATTAGCGCATTGTGCCTGTTAATAAAGCAGTTTAATTAAGTTTGTGTATGAGGAGATGCTTACTGATTAGTTTTTTATTTTGCTTGAATGTGCTTACATACGCTCAGTCGGCAGACTCGACAGCCCTTAACCGAACTGATACCATTCATACTGACAATGTTAAGAATCAGCTGAATAGCGTACAGCAATTATCTGCAGAAGGAATTGCTGACTCGCTTAAAAGAGCGGAGCTACAGGCTAAAGTAGCGCGCTTAACAGTGGATGATAAACAACGATCTGCATTAGTTAAAGAACTTAGTGCCTTAAAACAAAAAGACTCACTAAGAACGATCAGGCAAAAGCAACAGGTTGATTCACTCAGAAGGTTTGTAAAGGGTTTTCCGGTTAAACCGTTTCGTGACACTGTTTTTTTGCTTTACTTAAAGCAGGGAAGTTTTACCGCTAAGGACAGGGCAGAGGCTATAGAACAACGATTAATAAGGCTTTCAGAGAATTATCGCTTTAGCTCCGACTCTTTAAAAATAATTGAAGCCGAGCAAACTACTGATATAATTTATGCTGATGAACTAATTATGTCCGTATCGGACATGGATGCCCTTTGGGAAAATACATCCCGCGAAAAGCTGGCTCAAAAACTGCGTGCCGCCATGGGCAAAGCGGTCACTATCCATCGCGACGAAACAAGCATTCAAACCCTTGTGAAAGAAGGCTTGCTTGCTCTATTGGTATTAGGTGTATTAGGCTTGCTTATATTCTTTATCAACAGGCTGTTTAAGTGGTTTACAGGTAAACTCGCTTTAAGCGAGCGGGTATCAAAAAAGGGCGTGCATATACGCAACTATCAATTGCTCACACCGGCCAGGCAGTTGGGTTTATTAAATACTGCTATCGGTTTGGTGCGTTGGGTTACTATACTTATTACGGTTTATTTTGCGCTTACCATACTGTTCAGCATATTTCCATTTACGCGTGATATTTCAACCGCCTTGCTTGGCTACATCTTAAGTCCGTTACGGCGTATAGGTGAGGCCATTTGGAACTATATCCCAAACCTGATTACTATCATCATACTGATAGTGGTATTTCGGTACGTACTGCGTTTTTTTAACTTTATAAAGTTGGAAATTGAACGTGGCCAGTTGACTATTCCCGGCTTTTATCCGGATTGGGCAAACCCGACATATCAGATCATCAGGGTATTAATATTGGCATTTATGCTTGTGGTTATATTTCCATATCTGCCAGGTAACGAATCGCCGATATTCAAGGGCGTTTCCGTCTTTGTGGGTGTATTGTTCACCTTCGGTTCTGCAGGGGCGTTAGGTAACGTTGTGGCAGGCTTGGTATTAACCTATATGCGCGCCTTTAAAATTGGCGACAGGGTGAAAATAGGTGAGGTAACCGGCGATATAATTGAGAAGAACCTGCTGGTTACCCGCATCCGAACCATTCAAAATGAGATTATTTCCATACCCAACTCCGCGGTTATGAGTAACCATACCGTGAATTACAGCAGCGATGCAACGCATAAGGGTTTGATTATACATACAACAGTTACTTGTGGTTACGATGTGCCGTGGCGGCAGGTGCACCAATTACTCATTGATGCTGCGCTACGTACTCATTTGCTTGAAAAGGAGCCCACACCCTACGTATTTCAAACCAGTTTAGATGATTTTTATGTGAGCTATCGCATAAACGCATTCACAAAATTGCCAAATAAACAAGCAGCCATTTACTCTGATTTGCATGCTAATATTCAGGATGTGTTTAATGAAGCGGGGATCGAACTCATGTCGCCAAGATACCAAGCCGTACGGGACGGTCATGCAACCGCCATGCCGCCGGAATATTTGCCAAAAGACTATGATCCGGGTGGTTTGAAGGTAAGGATTAACGATAACGGCACTAAGTGATTAGTGTTATTGTCTTGATCCATACTTCTGTCTATATTTGAGAGTTTTATGATAACAGTGCTATCCAAAAAATACATTTCTGTTATTGCTGTATTCTGTACGCTATTAGTGGTATCAACTCCAACTATGGCACAGCAAACTGCAAAGTTATCCAACAAAAAAGCATCAAAAGAAGCCAAGGCATTGTATAACTATCTACTCGCCATAAACGGCAAAAAAACATTGTCGGGCCAAATGGATGTAAAGTGGGGCGAGGGTGAGTTAAAGTATGTTCAGGAGGTTACCGGCAAGCAGCCTGCTATTCGCGGGATGGATTTTATTGATAGCGCCGAAAATGAAAATGAAGTAGCACACGCGATTGAATGGTGGCGTAAAGGTGGTATACCGACCCTAATGTGGCATTGGGGCGCGCCAACTAAGGGGCAGGGTTATGATAATTCAAAGAAAGAGATTGATATAGCTAAATGCTTTGAAGAAGGTACCCCTGAAAATGCTGCCATGTGGGCTGAATTAAAAGAAAAAGCCCGCTTATTAAAAAAGCTTAAAGATGCTAAAGTGCCTGTGCTTTGGCGCCCGTTTCACGAAATGAATGGCACCTGGTTTTGGTGGAGTAAACAAGGTTCGGAGCCGCTAAAAAAACTTTGGGTAACGATGTACAATTACTTTGTAAAACAGGAAAAGCTTAACAATTTGATTTGGGTGTTCTGCTATACATCAAAGCCTGACACGGCATGGTACCCGGGGGATGAATATGTAGATATTGTTGGCGCTGATGATTATGGTGATGACAGTCCGCATGCTGATATGTACAAACAGGCGAAACAAATAAGTAATCGAAACATCCCGATTGCTTACCATGAATGTGGTATACCACCGGACCCGGATAAATGCGTAGCCGAGGGCATCGTTTGGTCGTGGTGGATGGAGTGGCACACCGGGCATTTAACAGCAGTTGATAAAGCGTATTTAAAGCGGGTATATAATCACGATTTGATACTTACGCTTGATGAATTGCCTGATATTGTGAAAAAATACAGCAAATAATTAGCAGATTACAGGAGTAAATAATTATAAATTAGATTGGCTTAGCAGCTCATACTTGAACTATGCACTGAGGTAAATCTAAAAATAAAAAAACCTCTAAATTGTATAATTTAGAGGTTTTGATACTTGTTGGTATCGCTGTTGTCGGGATGGCAGGAAGACAACCCAACTGTGTAAATATCTATATTTCAGTAATTTATAAGGACTACTCCAAGCTGTTCACCTCCTTGTTCGCGGGAATGCTTTGGTTTTATAAAAATACGGAATTTCGGTCAACAACAAACTTTATTTTTTCTTGGTGACGGGTTCAAGGTCAAACACACCGACAATTCTGATGGTTTACAGTATGAGGTACAATGGTTTATTAAATTTCTAATAATAAATTGTACTCATTAATAGCTTCTTCGATATTTGAGTTTTTAGTCTGTTTAATCTTAATCTGTTCTTCCATTTGGACAATTGAGAAATACAGGAAATTTACGTTTGCTATATTTTTCTCGTGGTCTACTATAAACTTTTGGATGGCTGTTTTGACAAACAAATAGTTGTGACTTGATTGAATACCTATATTGTGTAAAGCGCTAAGCAAACGGTCTTCAAAGTCGTTAAAAACATCTGTTTTGTACGCAGGTTGTTTAGCTATCTCTAACATCAACATTATTTTGGGAACAGCTGCAATATCCCGCAATAAAGATATGCTTCCCAGGTTTAACCGAAAATCGAATCCAGGATCTGGATTACTCAAAATCAAATCGGCAAGGAAATTAAAACCATACAAATCATTTTGTTTCATTAAATGATTTCCAGCTTGTATTTTTTCTTCCGAAGTTTCTCCTACTGAATCAATAATCTGGTGAAACAAAGAATTTAAAAATTCAACTTCTGTATTTTTATCTTCTAATAATCTTATAGCATCCCATCTTAAATATGAACCTCCGACAGCCAAGATTAACGATTTTAAACGCTCAACATTTTTAGTTTTTTCAAACCAAACTGCCAATATCTCACGAAATTTATATTCAAATTCGTATGTCTGCTCTAATTTATCAAGTATATTATTGTAAGAGGCTGAAAGGTTTTTACGTAAGGCATACCCTGCATTATTAACCCAAGCCATCATATCTAAATTAGGATTGCTCAGATTTTCTGCAACTTTTGCTTTGATCTTAACCGGCGATACGAACTTTTCGAGTTGTTCTATACTACCAGGGTCAGTAAGCTTAACATCGTAATTAAAGTGAGTAAAATTGGTCAAATCCAGCACCTTTTCTTCCGCTACCTTGAGGTTAAATTTATTTAGAAAATCCCATAATATTTTTCTGCTATTACCCTTAACCTGTACCCAGGTATCAATAAATTCAATTTGCTCCGGACTTATCTTTAAATCCTTTTTATTTAAAATATCTGAATGAATATGACTTATTCTAAAATTTTGGTAATCCTCATTTGATATGATATAATTAACGATTTCTTCCTCAGATATAATTCTTCCCCGCATTGTGAGATGATTAAATATCAAATGTACAGAATTGGGAATGCGATCTTCAAGGGTGAGATCAGAGTGGTGATTGTAATTAAATATTTCGTCCCGCGATAATTCCTTTTTGCCGATTTCATTAAAAACGTATCGTATTTCATTTATCATTTTATCATCATCGAACCAAAGATCAAATCCTGTTTGCTCACGCATTCGATGGATTTGTTGCCAGTCTTTTACAACGGGTCTTTCTAAAATGATTTTAAAATCAGATAGAATTTTTTTCTCAAAATGCTCAATCAATTCAAATCCGGCATCATCTGATCTTTTATTCCAAAAAATGAAATCATAAAATTCCTTAATCTGATCGTTGTAATTTGCAGCGTTACGAATATAATCAATGAAATGATCTATAATATTTTGATTCAGCAGCTTTGTTAATGTTACCCCCTTTACATACCCTTCGTGCTCAGTAGTTTCCCAAATAGTTTTAAATGCCAACCAACGAGTATCCGTGCGGTCGAAGAAATCAACAAGTTTGGGTTGAGTATGACTGTGATAGCTCATTACGTCGGCTAAAAACAAATTTAAGATTTGAGAAAATAATTCTTTTTCGTAGGGATATAAGTTAACGGCTGAGTTTACCAGAGAAGTCAAAATCTCATGATAATCTGACATCAACAACTCCCGTTTATTTTCAGAATGAATTAATTTATCAATTAAAGTAGTTAAGCCATTAGCAGTTTTAATGTTTTGAATACCAATTTTGAGTAACAGTGTTTCATCAAATAAGTTAACTTGCTCACGGTCGTTCGATGGTGAATCAAGATCTGCCAAATCAATTCCTTCAATAAAAATATCTACATATTTATCTACTGCGTTTGCGGTAATTAATAGTTTGTATAATGCTGCTCTGATATACTGATTTCGGCGTTCCCTGTACTTAGCTACAATGTTTTCTATCGTTTCAGCATTAGTTATTTTCAATTCCGACAATGCACCGATTATGACATAAGCATCATTAGCTGAAAGCTGGGGTGTTTCTAACAACCCTAATAACGCAGCTCTGATCTGTTCGTAATAATCGTAAAACCGGCTGATATGGTAATGTGATAAAATATGTACGGCATTCAATCGTGCAATACGGTTCTCTGGAGAATTTACAATTAACGCTAATAAATATTCCAATATCTCTTTTGATTCCCCAAACCGTGCTAAATCTTTATCTGAAAATTTATTGGAGCGAAGCCAAATTTGACGACCACTATAGAAATTGAAAATATCCTTAAAAAGACCTACTCTTTGAGTAACACTCAACCGCTCAGGCTCAAACTTTATAATTACTTCACGATCGTGCTGAATAATCCAATTAAAAATTTGTTGCACAGAATCATCATCCGCAATGCTAATAAAAAAGGAAAGGGTATTAACCCAGGATGGTTTAACACGTAATTCTCCGGCAGTTGATACCGCAATTATTTTAATGATCTCACTTGCACTTTTCTTACTTAAAACCCGCGAAGTGATATATTCTTGCAAATTGTTATGCTCAAACATCCATCTATCGTTCTCGCCCGATTTTTTGAATGCAGGTAAGTAGAGGCACCTATCTTGTTCCTCTTTGTTTGGAAATATTTTTAGCAATTCTTCCTCGGTAACAAAATTTCTGCCCACCATTTCCATTACGAAGGCCACTTTTTCAAGAAGTTTAAATATTAATGTTTTTGATAGTGGCGCAACCGTTGCTACAAAATGCTGCTTATCGTTGATATAATATTTTAACAAAGCCTCCTCCATAATACCGGCACGACCACCACTAAAGTCATTATGCTCTTTGTAATATTTTATCAGAATATTTAAAAAGAATGGCTTTTGAACTAAATCTAAGAACGAATAGCCATGAACCTTAGTAATAAAATCATCACCATCAAGATTGAATTTTTCTGAAACGACCCGAATAATTTCTGGAACGGAGATATCATTTAGTGTATAAACTGAAAACCCATCCAGCGTTCCAGAGAAATTTTCATAAGGCAATTCGTAAAAATTATTACGACACGAAATTACCATCCTTACAAGCGGGTTTTGTTGTGAAAACGCATTAATCTTTCTAATGGCGGTTTGAAAATGTTTAGGTTGGATTTCATCAAGTCCATCTAAAAACAGCACTAAATTGCTTGGATCGGACTGCTGCCAATTTTCCGGCAGGTAATCCGATATATTTTCTTCTGTATAGGTGTTAAATCGTTGGAAAATAGGATTCAATAATTCGTTGGTAAGTTGAAGTCCATGAGCAAGCGATAACAATTCAACTGACTTACCTGAGCCTGCTGCACCTAACAAAACAATGCGTTTATGCGAACGAATTAAACTGTTTAGGTAAATTTTACCTACTTCCGGCTGGAAAAACTGTATATCTTTTGATTCCTGATGATCGTAATAGGTCAACAATCTTGGAATGTAGTATTCAATTTTGGCCTCCGGTAAAGGAAACCTAACTGGTTCAAGTGGTGGCACATCATCATCGCCGCTTTTATCGGTTCGTAACCGAAATACCATTTGCCCACCTTCATGAGCATCACATCTTATTTCATCAGCTTGAGGCTGCTGCCCGCCTTTATTTTCTACAGCCCGAATGACTTCATTGAAAATCTCACCTGCAGTAAGAACCGGGGCAATATTTTCTTCTAAGTAGTTACATAGTGCGATCCCGAAAGGGCTACCTTCTCCAGGTTTGCCATCCTTAACAGGTTCTTCACCTCCCGATACGAATACCCACCGTGAAGGCAAAGCATCTAACTCGTCTGCTGTCATTATTTTGCCGGAAGCCCTGGTTCTGGATATGAAGGTTCCTGAATAACAGGAGTCAGAAATGAGCAAAATATGTTTTGCTTGAATTGCTTCCAGATCATCAAATACGGAAGAATTTTTGATGAACTTTTTAGCATCGTTTTCGCCATCTACCGGTATCCAATAACCCTTTTTCGATGTAGGATGCTGATCCCCATGTCCCGCAAAGTAAATGATTAGGTTATCTTCCTCAAATGAACTTTGAGATAAGTCCATTAAAGCATCGGCGATATTGTCGTGCGTTGCTTCATCATCATACATAGGCTCGCGTACTGCTGTGAACCCGTATTTCTCCTGTAATACCTTTGCAAAACGATTACCATCTACTTTGGCATTAGAAATGCGTTTATATCTTTTTAAAGGATATTCATCAATTCCAATGATTAAATAGCGATTTTCTCCGGGCATATTTAGGTTAAAAGTAGTCAGAGTGTTGTCCTGAATTCGGTTACAAAAATAGTTGGTTTGCCGCGTTGTTTGTTAAATTTGATAAACTTTAATTATGAGCCACGTAGCATACGATTTTCTTGCCGATAGCCTGTTTTTCAATGAGTATTCCCTTTCTAAGGAATTTAAAAATGAATCAAAACAGCGGATTGAAAAAGAGCTGATCGATTACAGGAATTATGTTTTAACAAATTTTGACCGACTTAAAATTGAAGTTAACGCAAGTCAATCAGCATTAAATGTTTTCACATCTGCTCAATATACATCACTCGATCTTTTAAAGCAGACTGCCCTTTATATGAATCAATATATTGTGGCAGATCCTTTATTTCGATATACTAACCTGGACACGGCTACCGAAAAAGCAATGTCAGAAAGCCTTGGATTTCCAGAAAAACAAAATTTGGATGGTTTGACTAAAGCAGCGCGCTATTTAAAAACGCTTACGCCCATGGTTGCAGGAAATTATGTAAAGGTATTTCCAGTTACCTACCATTTTGAGCCACCCAAAGAATTACCATATAAAATTCCTGTAAATAACAATAATGATTTGTTACCGCAGAACATTATGCAATTTTTTCGCGAACGGTGTGTAGTTAGCCCAATGAGTAAAATTGAAGGTGGTGGTTGGGCAATTTTGGACGGCAAGCCATTAACACCAACAAGAGCTATTAACATCGAATTTGATGGCGACCGTTTTAATAACGGCTTTATATATTTTCTTACCGAACGTAAAGTTTTATCTTATGATGAAGCCACCGGTATGGCGCAGATTGCGCAATATATGCCACCCACAGAACCTGAAAAGGACATTTTTGAGGCATGGGTAACACAATCACAAAACTCATGTGCTAAAGCCTATTTCGATCAATCCTTCGGCGAAGTTTACCTTGCAGGAGAACTTAATGCAAAATATATTTCTGAAAATTCTTTGAAGCATGAGCTTTTGACCATGAATCTCGACAATCATAAAGATATTTCAACATTTACTGCTGAACAGCTATTAAACATTGAACTACCATTTTTAGATAAGATAGATACCGCAAAACTAATGCAGGTCAGGGAGAATGACGCTGATGTCTTCACAAATTTTAGATTGGAGTTAGAAAAACAATTTCGGGAAGTTCGTATCCTTACCGATCCAAAAGATGTCAAACTAAAAACGGAAAGCATATTTCATGAACTAAATGAAGTTCAGGCTGCAAAAATCAAACAGAAAGTTCAGTATATCCACAAACAGATGTTTTTAAATAGTGTGTTAACAGCTGGTGGATTAGTGGGTTCGATGACTGTTGGTGGGATAAGTTTAGTTGGACTTGGCTTGGCGCTCTCCAAAGGTTACAAAGATTATCGTGATTACACCCAAAGCGTTCGAGAAAATCCGGCTTTTTTTCTGTGGAAGTCTAAACTTTAAGTACCATATTTATGACCTCACTAAAATTTGGCAATTCCAATAAGCAATTTGGCGGTTTTAAATTTTCTTATAACCGGGGGTTACCTACCTATTTAGCACCTAAGTTACTGACCTCAAAAAAGCAGGAGGAATATTTCATTGCAAATATTTACGCTCAACACATGATTTTTAACGATGAACCAGTTTCCGGTGTTCAGGTTAGCGAAGATGATAGCCACAAAGGTGCAGATGTCATCATGACAGTGGGTAAAAATAAAGTTGGAATTCAAATAACCAGGTTTACATTGACGTCATACTTACAGCGTAAGGACGTTGCAATTAAACGAGCAATTAAGATCGCAACGGAGGTACAACAATATGGCGCTGTACCTATTCCTGTTAATGTTTCGATTTATACGCCTGACACGATGGTCATTCCTACAAATAGTAAAAAAGATGACAAGGCATTGTCCCAAGAGATTGCTCGTATGATAAAAGAAAATCTCGCGGATTTAAGTAAAAGAACGCAGCAATTTTTTAATCTTGAAGTAAAAGATGAGCGGGTGAAGAAATTAACGCCATTGATCACTTTGCAGGCGATACCTGAAGGATTTAATTCAAATTACGGAGGTAAGGGTAACGTTTTTGTCAACTATGATTTTGATAACATAGGATTTTCTGAAAACGATATAATTGACGAAGCTGAAAACATATTTCAACGTAAGAATGGCGGGAAATCAGAAATATTGTTGATTTGGGTTGATGAAGCTGAAACTGTCGGTCAAAAAGACCTATTTGTAAAGGCCTTACGCAATGCATTTGGTGCTACGACCTTCAAGAGGGTATTATTGTTTAATTTCTATAATGAAAAACATCTTCATTTTATCAAACCGATTGAAACTTCACTCATTTTTGACAAGGATCAAAAGATTAACGATTAATTTAATTTTAATGATAGCGCCCCCTGTTTGCACCGCTAAAAAAATCAGTAATGTAACCAGGGGGCGTACTGGGGCCGGCATCGCCGGCCCACTGGGCAATTTTTAAAAAATTTAATTCCTGTTATTTTATCAGGTATAAAATGATCCCCGCAATAATTATCAGAGTGGCTATGATGTTTACCAACCTTTCAATGGTTGTGATTATTAATGCTTGTTTATAGTTGTTGTAATATTGCAGACCTGCTATGCCACGACGGTTAAATAGCCTGAACGCTGACGCTTTTGCGCTTGAAAAAGCTTGTTTGGAACGACAGTGAAAATTAAGCGCCCGTTAGGGATTGGCGCTGCATCCTGCGCATCAGATACAGCAGAAAGCCCAGCCGAAGGCAACGGCAAATTTTAAACACAAATATTTATTAGCTTTAGCTTAATTATGAGATTTTTATGTACGCCGGAATAAATCAGAAAGCCGCCCCGATCCGTTTTTTTTTCTTAATACAACCGGATAATAATCAACGTTTCCAGCGGGCTATGGAATTGGCTTGTTCGGTATGGGGAGGCACTTATGCACCGATATTTGCTTATTATGAAGAACTACCATTTACATACCGGCAAGAATTTAGAATACCAATTACTACGGCTGATTACTACCGTTTTACATTGGAAAACTACGATCCTGATGTTGTACTCTACGATGATGACCTGTCGGAGGCGGCTATAAAAGATATTGCAGGTGAACGTAAAATCATAACGATTGAAGCATACCTGGCAGCCATTGAAAATGGAACAAATGATTATGCGATCATTACTTTAGAGATTGCCAAGTATTACCTTGAAAATGAGTTTAAATATTTACGCAATGATGATTTGGTTTTCAGTGTAGCCAAAGTTGCGCCTGAAAATCTTTTGCTAAATGCTTTGATGGGCAGTACCAGTGAAAAGCTGAGAACAGGGATTGAGCGTATGTTTGAAGGGAACGACGCTTTGGAGCAACCGGAAATTGGTTGGGATGAAATGGTGGATTATGCAGTCGCTCCAAAAATTGATATCATAGACCTGGTATATCATAAGCTTAGAATCTGGTCGAATAAACCCTATAAAATGGGTTCAGGGATATATTTCATGCGGTCAGACCGGCTTCAGGATGTGATGAATTTTTGGAATTTGAGGGCGGCGGGATGGAAAGTTGTACCCCTGGCAACCGACCTTATGGATAAACCATACTTCAAGGATTACGTGTTGCGATTTACGAATTGGGCGGTACAACGTGAGGGCGGGCAAATGGGTTCGATAAGGCTATTGATCGGGCATAGGTTTACAAAAGAACAGATCGATACAGCCTGGGCAATAGCTAAACCAGCAGACACAGCGCAATTGAATGGTACAAGTTTTTCGTGGCAAACCTGGTTTCCCAGATTTTGGGCTAATTATGAATATCAGGATGCTGACCACATTAAAAGTGAACTCCCATTTTATGATGCTTTTTATGATCATTATGATGTGGAAGAAAACCGTATTGAATTCAAAGCACAGCATCTGCCATTTTTTTACGACTGGAATTTAGCACGGGAAGCTGCTTACAAAGTTATCCTGGATATTTCAGTACATGATGGCCACGCAGAGTATGCTACGCTGTTATCCGGTATAACGGATATGCAATTGCGAAGATTAGCGGCGCCTATAGACTTTCGCGAATGGCGTTTGTCACCGGCTGGTATTCACCGTACAGTGAACCGTAGCGATAGCAGTATCATATTATCGTTGCCAAAAGCGCTGGATTTTTTTAAATCTTATTTTTCCAACTTAGATCAAACACTTAAAGAAACCTCTAATAGCAAATTAGCTAAAGAGGTACTGAAAAATATTGGTGGTCTAACGTTAGGTAAATTCCTGCTGCGGGCAGGCCCTTTAAAAATTATCGAACTTTTTGAAGGTGGCAAAGTCATTTCCTACGCGCAGTTAGTGGCAGAAATCCAAAAAACACTGACTATAAAAAAAGTAACCGATGCCCAAACTTTTATTGGCAGGCTTTTAGAACATAAAATTATTGAAATGGGCGCTCAGATACAATGCAGTGTCTGCGAACAGCATGGATTTTTCCTTCCGGAAACCATCGCGGCAACTATAACGTGCCCAATCTGCCGAAATCAATATAGCTTACCAATGAGTGCACCGAGTGATATTGTCTGGCATTACCGTGGCATTGGCCCGTTTTCAAGGGCAAACAAAGCCGATGGTGTAATGGCGGTATTCGCTACACTCAGTCTTTTTCAAACAGAGATAACCGGACATAGCGAAAAAGTATCAGCCTTATTCGGTTTTGAATTAATCGGTAAAACCCAAGGTCAAACCCCAAAGGAAGTTGACTTATGTTTACTGCTCCAAAACGGCAGGGATGAATTTAAACAGCCCGACCTTTTGTTTTGCGAATGCAAAACCTATAAACGATTTAATCTTAAAGATGTGGAAAGAATGGTTGCCCTCGGTGATGAATTTCCGGGTTCCATTCTAGTGATGGCTACACTAAACGAGGCTTTGAACGAAGACGAAGTAAAGTTATTGACGACTTTAGTACAGCATTTTCACAAAGGCACTACAAGTCGCCCGGCCAACCCCGTCCTGATTTTAACTGGTATTGAATTACTACCGGAAGATTACCGGGCTGGTTTTAGAGCTTATAAAAATAAAATAAAACCTTATCATCGTCATAACGACTATATAGGTGCGCTTGCTGAATTTAGTGTAAATGAACATTTGAAAATTCAAAATTGGTGGGATATCCGAGAGCAAGTTTGGCAGAACGGTATTTATGTCCGGCAGATGGCATCTAATATAGTTCAAAGTTTAAAGGCGAAATTGGAGGAGAAATAACAACGGCAATAAAAAATAAAATCCTATATTATTTAAAGCTGATAGTCAATTCAAACGATTGCGGGTTAGGTAAATTAGCCGCATAAATGGTAGCCTGCACCTTTAGATCTGCACCGCGCATTACTTCCAGCGCTGCCAGCCGCAAGGGTTTGGTAAATACCTCAGTAGGTACTTTATGCCTGATCTCACCAATTTGGTGGCTCACCCTGATCTGTTCATACTGTACTTTAACTTTTGGATATCCGGCCTGGTAATCTATGCCTGTGGCAACGCTCAATTGGTAAGTTGTAAGCGGAACCCGGTCTGTAATATAAAATCCTGTCGTAACGGGGAAAACCATTTCGATCATCGCATCTTTCAGGTGTTCCTTACCGTTATTGGCGATCGTCAGTTGCAGTTTAACACCATGTTCCTCAAATATGTGATAATGGTTTTCATCATGATAGTTGCGCTCCACATTGGCAAGGCGCTCTTTCAGGGTATTGATATCCATGGCCTCATAGCTGTCACCATCTTCATCTGGTGAATAATGCCCGTACTTTTCGATATAGATTCTGCCATGGTTCTCATAAATATGTTGACGGTGGTTTAAATTTTTGATGATCTCGGCTTTATGCTGCTCGGAAGGCAATTCAAGCGTCTCCAAAATCGGCAGTTCAATACTTTGCCGGCCGTTCTTAAAAGTCAAATCAATTTTTCCCTCCAGGGTAGTTTGCGCATAACGGCGGGCGTAAACCTTTTCCAGGTCTTCCCGTATCCCGGCAACATTGCGACTACCTTTCCTGATCCAGAATTCATTTGGCCGAAGGAATGGCCCATTACCCCGGTTGAGCTGTTTTTTAGGATAATAAGGTTGCTCATTGGTATCACTGATAACCAATACCATAATATTTTGCCCCTGGTAAGAATAGGAAATGTAACTGACCGATAACTCAGGTGTGATATTTTCGTGAATATACTGCTGAATAGCAGCTGAATCCTGCGGTTGTTCCACAGGATTAACCGTCAAACCTTCATGATCCTTTTTAATACCGATAATAATATATCGTTCATGGGTGTATCCCGCATTGGCAAAAGCCAATACATCTTTAATCATTTCAGGTTTGTTACTGTCATGATATTCTTCCCGTTTAAAATCCAGAAAAACACATTCATCATTATCCTCTATTAATGCCGCGATATCCATTATTTTAAAGCATTTTCTATAAATAACCGGTCTGCCTGGGTAAATGGTTCCCATATCCCGAACGCGGATCTGCCTTTGGAAAACCTGCCGCTTGCAATCTGCTCACCGTATTCAGTGATCAAGGTATTTACCATAGCAGTTAAATCCATACCACCAAATTCAGTTTGTTTGTACGCCAGCGTAGCTTCGTCACTTCCATTGGTAAAATATGGTGTGATAATCTCACTACGTTTAACCAACCCTAAACGGTAGGCATCTATGGTACGGCAAAATTCTATTGTGGCACAATGTTCAAAGGCGGTGCCATTCACGATCTCATCAAACAGGCTACTAATGGGGCCGCTAGTTATCCCGCCCGCCATGAATTGCTGGCGCACACCAACTAAAAAAGGTATGCTCAGGCCGGAACCGTCCTCAGTAAACACCCAATAATCCAATAACTTATACCAATAAGGTTTATCCATATTATTTTACAATAGTGAATATAGAAAAAATCCCGCCACGATAAACTGCGTGGCGGGAATACCATTATCCTTTATACAGAAAAGGGGCAATCCAATTTGCAAACTGGTCAACATTCGTCAGGATTCCATAACTCACCGGGGAGCTTTTTTCAGGGAATCGCAGTAAATTTATTCCGGAGCCTTTCTCAAGGTCGTCCAGTAATATTGTTAAGTAAATGGCTAAATTTTCGGACTGCCCTAACTGGTGCATGTCTTCGATGGTGGCCAAATCCACCGTGATAATTGAATTAATCATAATCGCTTTATTATAAATAGTCTCTAAAAATCGAAACGACCGTTTTTTTCTTAAAATATTTTTGTCTAAGCGCCTGGGCTTACAGCTATTTATAAATACACCGGTTTTAATTTTATCTAGGAAATTTTCGCTTTTTTATTAAATAAAAAGATAGCCTCACTTGGGAAGCCAACTGCTAAAAGAGGACCGGCTAACTGGAAAGTATGACCAGTCGGTACTATTCGGGTTTAAGCCGGGTGTTATGCCATCTTGATTTATTATCTAACTCGGCACTCATGGTTTTGAATCTTATAAATCCGACTTCGGAGGATTTTCACTTAATGGCAGTTTTCCCCGGATGCCGGGGCAAGATTCAATTGTGACACAATTGTACATCTTGCTAACTGCTGCGAAGCGGGCAGTTTCATATTCCTACCAGCGGATCATAGGCAATTTTGGTGTATTCAAAAGTCTTTCGTCCATTGACTCCATAGGATAAAAGGCCTCTGATAGCTGCCTCATTCAAGGCTTATTCGTATCCAGTTTAATAATCGACTACATGTCTTTCAACGGTATGATAAATCATTTCTTTATTCAAATTTAGCCCGCCTGAACCCGTTTATTTCTATCACCGAAACTTTCTAGTTTCCGGTACTTTTTGACCAGATCAACTGATTTGATTTTAGCGTTTTAACCGGGTATATCTTTTATAATTATATAACACAGCACATCTGCTTATTTCCGTTTATAGAAGTATAGAATTCTATAATCCTCCCTAACTGCTTATAGCATTATAGATTTATAGCATGCTATGATTTTAGATTGCTATATTTCTATAAACCTAAGTTGCTACAATTATAGGATTCTAATCATGTAAAGTAACGACGGTTCCCATCTACCCGTGCGACCCTCCCGGATAGCTATTTTTCAAAATAAAAAACGGTAAAAAAGAAAGTCAAAGGAGCGGTCGTAAGGCAGAGCGGGAGAACTATAAGTCCCGAAGGGTGGACGGAGCATAGCGGAGGACATTATGCGTTCGTACGCGATGCCTGACCGAGATTGACGCCGCTTTTGTCCGTTTTCTTTCGAAAATAGTGTTGGCGTCCATGATCGGAGCAATCGCTGTTCGCGTCAGACAAATACGGACAACCGTTTTTGTCTCTCAAACGGAGGCTTTTGCAGCGCAGCAAAAATGCCGGAGTTGCGGTAGGGAAAGTAGCGGCATCCTGCCTGAAAAGGCAGATATAGCGGAATGCCCGAGCCGAAGGCACCGCCCATGTTAAAGATCTACAAAACAGAAAGTGTCAACGGCCTTTTGATATAGGGTTTATTCTCTCAATTTATCCATGGCTTGCGTATAAAATCCTTCGGCCGTTATAAAAAGCTTGCAGACCATATCGGACAAAGCTTTTACCATTTCCGAATCAGCATTGAAATCGTCTTTATACCTGGCAGACGTGTAAGAACTTTGCAGCAAGTCAAAAAGCCCGGCATCCTTGCCAGGACCGATCTCAAATATACCCCTCAAATCATCTGTAAACATCAAAGTAAGCCGTAACATCCGCTCTAAATTATGAATCGACAGACGGTAACCTAAATTGATCCATATGATTGCACTTAAAGCGCTCTCTACGGCCTGATGCATGAGAAATAGCGAAAGGCCATAGTTACCTTCATCATAGGAATGCAAAGCCGTATCTAAAAAGTCTTTCCCCTGTTTGCCCCAACGCTTCCAGATCGCTTCGTTTTGCATTTGAACTAAGCCCTTATCAACAGATGGTAATTTCGGTAGCGCAAGCTCAGCTGACCGATAGGCAATTTCGCACTTCGCCAAAGCATTGCAGAAAAAGCGGCCACCTTCACTAATCCCCCTAATGAAAGCATCGGATTTATGCACTATCACACAAACATCAATCAGGGGTTTACAGATCGCTTCTATGGTATGTATGATATCATGTTCAAATGACTTGTCTTTCTCGTCCGTTACCACCAACAAATAATATGCCTCTGGTTTGGAATGTGTGCCCAAGTGAATGATCATTTGTACGGAAGGAACACGGTTTCGTATGATCTTGACCAATTCATCTAGTCCCAGTTTCTCTGTAACAGTAAGCGTGCCATTGAAAGCACAATTCAAGTGAACCAAAGACAACTCAGACCGCATTTGATCAATTGCCAAATTAGGCTCCTCGATTTCAAACCTTTTTAGAATCGGCGACTCTATCTCGCGTTGCCTTATGACCCATGCCGCTTCATAGAGTTTTTGCAGGTTTTCATAAACGTAAATGATATCTGATGCTTCAAGCGTCTCATCTGCAGCACTGGTAGATAACGCGGTTTCCAGCCATTCTCTAAGCAGTTCACCATATTGCCCGACTGTGTATGCCTTAAAAAAATGAGCAATAGCAAGGTAAGGGTTGATCACTTCTTCTTCTGAAAGGTAAACCGGGTAATCTATCCAACTTAACTGTTCCAACTGTAATTGTGCATTAACATTGAGGCGAATTTTGACTAGGCTTTGCTTAGCCGATCTTGACAAATTTAGGATGTATAAAGCCTCGATCAGGCTCATGGTTAGCTTATGCGTAAATAATAAGCTGACCGGACCACTACTTTTGTCTTTATAGTAAGCATCTTCAATCACATATTTACGCCAGCGCTTCAAACTGTCCAGATGGCCCGTAAGCCAATCCACTGAAAAGAAATCCCTAATCACCATCAACGGATCATTAACTTCCTGTTCGGTAATATATCGTGGGTGAAAATCTGATAAGTTAAAGTGATGGATTTTCATGGCACTTATGTTAATCCGGCCTACATTGACCGGCAACACAAAAGAATAGCAGACCAATAGCGTAGCGAACCATATCGATTTGTATTTTACAAATTATGGGTTGTTTTGTACATTTACGATAAATAATACCTTTGAACGATGGCAGAACCAACTTTACATATCGGCAGAAAAATCAGTAAACTTCGCGAGCTACGTGGAATTAAGCAGGAAACATTGGCAGCTGAATTGGGTATAAGCCAGCAAGCTATTTCTAAAATTGAACAAAGTGCCGAAGTAGAAGATGAAGCCTTATTGAAGATTGCAAAAGTTCTAGGGTTATCATCTGAAGCCATTAAAGCCTTTACAGAAGAAGCTGTGTTTAATATTATATCTAATACGTTCCAGGATAGTAGTTCTAATAACAACAATTACATGTGTACATTCAATCCTATAGAAAAGATAATAGAATTGTATGACGAAAAGGTTGCTTTGCTTGAACGTCTTTTACAGGTGGAAAAAGAAAAGAATGAATTGCAGAAGAGGTAATAGCTCCTTAAAATAATTTGTACAATACTTATTAAATATCAAAGTCAATAATCTATTATATACAGACTCTTGAATTTTATTTGATAATTATGGCCAGTTCCTTTCTAAGTGGGTTTCTTAGATTTCGGCCATATATAATGCACTGAACAGGTAAAGTTGTTCCCGGTGGTATGTCACCAAATGCAATACGGATTGGCGCTTTGAAAGCTTTTGTAGATATATTGTGCTTAATGTCACCTAACATTGCATTAATTACGTAAAATCCTTCTTCCTCTTTGACTTCAGGATAATTTAGTTCGTCAAATTTGGGAGTTCTTGGTGAGTATGGTATCATAGGATTTCTGGGTTCTCTATGAATGTAATAAACCTTCTCCGCAATAAGCATTTTTTTCAGTTTTGGAATCATCAAACTAATAGATGCGTCTTCGAGGTAAGCCTCACCTGTATTTAAAATCTCTAGATTCAGTTTAAACGCCATTTCTTCAAAAAGATAGAAATAATCGTCATCACGATATGTTTCAGAAACTTTTTCAAGATTACCTTTTAAAGTTTCTATGTCTCTATTTTCATAGGGTACCGGTTCCCAAATGGCCAAAAAGTTATTTCTAATTGATGCTTGATATTGATAATCGTTCCTGCTTTTTAAACCCTCTTTATGAGCGATAATTTTTTCTAATTTCTCCTTGGCCTTTTTAGAAGGAAATTCCAGGTTCCGTAATGGCTCTATAGTTAACGAAGTACTTTTATTGCATGAAAATTCAACAGTTATAATGCCATCAAAGTCCTGTTGTTCAATTCTGGCTCCATAAATGCGCTCAAAATCACTCCTTGTCGCCATAACCTGATAACTTCCCTTTCTTACCCAGCATTCATTTGCCTTTAAAGCCAGCTTACCATTTTTATAAAATACATCCTTTGACGTCATGTAGGGTTGTTCACCCGGATTTTTGATAGCGAGTATCATCAGGTTAAAATTCTTATAAGAAAATGAAGTGTATGAAACTTGAATGTCAGGCGTGATATTGGCATGAATGTATTGCTGAATATGCGCGGAGTCGGTATTGCTTTCAATATTGAAAAGAGCAATCTCACCATCTTTTTTCTTAACGCCAATTACGATGTAACGATCCCCTTTCACCGGGGAATTAGCGAAAGCTAATACATCTTTTATTAAATGAGGTTTATTGTTTTCGTTATATTCCTCTTGCTTGAAATCAAGAAATTCACATTCGTTATGAAACTCAATAAGTTCTTCTATAGAATACATACTGTTAATAAATTTAAGGAAAGGTTTAGCATAACACACAAAACTACAATGGTAGTGGGCGTTTTGTAAGTTTAAATAAATAACAACATTTGGAAATGCTGTTTATTGATTATTTAAGGTTAACCACGATTCGATGAGATAACCGTTCTGGTTAAAACGGTAATTGAAACGATTTAAGCGAAGGACTACATCGCCTGTTCCGTCACCGGTGATTACTTGATAACGGCCATAATTTAAATCAATAAATTCGGCTCGATTCATTGGATATTCGTAATGAGTAACTTTGATCATGTGTAAGTTCACTAACCCGCCGTCGTAGCGATGAAGGGGAATAAATTCATTGCCGAAAGCCTCCGGAATCGTAGCCCAAGCTTCGGATTGAATATTGATCTCCTTTTGCGCGCCGAATTCATCATTTGGCCGATACTTGTAAGCGGCCTTCGCTAAAATGTCATATATAGTTTTATTGACTTGCCTTAATTCTTTAGCTCTGACAGAGAAGCCATCGTCATATTGGAAGTTGCTGAGTTTGCCATTAGTGAAATAAAGATAAGTTTTGATCTTTGGGGAATAGAACATACCGTTATGAGCAATATTAGCAAAATTTAAAACTTTTGCAAGGAACTCTGCCGATAGCGATTCATTTTCTATCCCGGATTCCAGAATCTGCATAATATCACCACTGGTGTAGTATTTGGCTACCGAAAATCCTTCCATGGCTTTCTTTAATTCCCGGCTATCGATAAACGTGACTTTTTTATCCGTATGTATAAAAACGATGCTGCGGGTAAATATTTCAAAAGCGATGTTCGTTATCTTTTGGCTTTTAGACTGAAAATAAAAGAGCAATTGATCCGGGTGATAGCCCATGTATTCGGCACATCCAACAAAAGATAAAGCAGCCATTTCAACAGGCGCTTGACGATAACCATTACCGTCTGCAATGAATACTCCGGTAGACGTTCTGTTAAGCATGAATATCTTTTGGCAAATTGTTCATTTTTTGACTAATAAATTGATGTACCCGATCTAGTTCGGCATTGCTGAATGTAACGCCGAAAAGTCGTTCGAAATGTTTAAGCTGCTGTGTTATGTTAGTGCTGTTCTGAAATAATTCCCAAATATTTGTTAGTCCTTTAAAACGATTAATTACCCGCCGATCTTTGAACCAGTCTATCGATTTGGTAACAGCTTTCCCTAAAATTTTGGCATAATTAATCTCACTTAGGCCATCCTTCAAATGATTGGTTTTAATCAAGTTATTTGCACTCTTGTCAAGATCAGCATCTTGAAAAATATCCAAATGGTTATGCACTAATCGGAGATTTTTGATTTCATACTTCTTTGTGAAGGTCGCCCAAAAATCATTAAAAGCACGCCGCGCTTCCAATTGTTGTTTTATAGCCGGAGATTCGTATATCTGCTGTTCTAATGCGATAAACCGTTCTCGTAATTCCTGAAAATCAGCTCGTAATTGTATGAGTTTGGTAGGGATTTCACTAATGTTATTGAGTTGACTTAAAAGAATATTTGTAAATGGGGGAATCGGTAAATAAGAATAGCCTAAATTTTGAAGGAGTTCATCAAGTTGAATTTGATGAAGCGCCGCAAGCTTCCGCAAAGCATCTATTGAGTAAGGCACTTTCCTGATTTCGTTAACCTGTTGACCAAATAGTCCAATCGGTAACGTCGTTTGAATACTGGATGTATTAGAAACGCTTATCAGATTACTGATTAAAGCATGTGTAGTTGTACGTACTTCAGAAACAATAAATTCTTTTTCCTCGTTAAATGCGCCTGTAACCAATGGTAGCATATCTGCTGTTTTGCTCACATCACTTTGACTAAAATAATCGGTTTTCAAGTTTCGGCCATATTGACTGATGAATTCTTGTTCGGCCTCTTTTTTACTTTTACCCTCTCGATCTATTTTGAAGATCACCCGTGAAGGTGCTTCCAACACTCCACTAACAAATTTTAGTCCAGTCTCACGTACAAGCATATTCAGAATCGGTCGGCCACTGGGGAAGATTGCTGCTGCGGTTAAACTTAGATGATTAAGTTCATCAAGCGAGGTATAGAATTCCGAACAACCAATAAACGACTCGATAAAGGTGTTTAGCGAAAATATAAATTCAGGTGTTGGTTTGCCATAGCCACCAAGACAGTAGTCTAATTCGTCCAATAAGCTTAAGCTAATATATGCACTATTATAATTGACGGTGTCTTGGATTAGGTTGTCCATAAATCAAATGTAACTGTTTTCCAAATAACTCAGGGTTTTGATTTTTTAATGAAAGCTGTCGCATTTGTTGATTTGGCTCGTAGCTTAGTAGAGGACTTACAACCATAATCATGAATCTTAAAGTCAAGATAACAAGAGATTTTATCGATCCAATAAAATGTTACCTCGAAGATGCTTTGGTAGCTGAGAGAGATGCTGTAAAAAGTGATTATTATCAGCGGAATCACGTTCGTGTCGTTTTCTCTGTTATTGAAGGCACCATCCATATTCTGAAACAAACTTGCCTCACTGCGGCTATCCATGCCAAAAAGCTTACTCCTGGTGATTATGCGCTTCTGCAAGAGTTAAGTTTTGATCTGAGTCCAAAAGGTGAAGTCGTTGAGAACCCAAAGTTTATACGACTTGATACCAATTTTAAATATTGCGTAAAATCTTTAAATAAAGTGTTCCTATTGAACTATCACATTGATACCAATGGTGCTGACTGGAATCATTTTAAAAAAGCCATATCGATTAGGAACAGACTTACGCATCCTAAAGGTGTCCAGGATATGGTTATCACATCCGCTGACGCCGAGATTTTAGTCAAAGTAAGCGGTTGGTTTTGCGACTTCACTCACCAAGCCGTTACAGGCATTCTCGCTAAAATTCAACCTTCTCAAGTGATGGATGGATAAGATTTGCTTTTTTGGTAGTAAATAAAGAAGCAGATTCTTAATGCGGAAGGATGGGTTTGAAACCTGAATAACACAAGCTGGATTATAAGGGGATAGTATTGGATTCACCAATAATTAGTAGGCATTAAGTAATGTGTACCACAGGAATCAAATTTAAAAACCCTCTGTAACTACAAGTTACAATTTTTTTCAGAGGCAAAAAAGGCCAGGAAATCCCGGCCTTCAATAGTTATCTAAAAGGATTTATTTCTTAATTTCCGAAAAGGTTAGTTTATTAATAACAGCTTTCGCCTCTTCAACTTTTTTAAGGACGAATGGATCATTAGAATGATCTTTTACATCTTTACTTATTGTAACACGTCCGGAATTTGCCTGATTCTTAGCTTTTTTTCTTTCGGTCATAATGCTGATTTTAAATAATAAAGGTAAGATATTAACTATTAAATTTAACAGAGTGAAACACTAACCCTCCTTTTGAAAGTCACTTTGCCTTTCAAAAATTTCGCGAAACTTTCTCTGTAATGCCTTTTTCTCCGGCAATATAGTCTGATATTCTGCAACCATAGCAGGGGATAAGTTGCGGCTCAATGCGTATTCAACAACCTCAACATCTTTGTTCTTACAAAGTAAGATACCAATTGATGGATTTTCATGCGCCTTTTTAATATCCCTATCTAAAGCTTCCAAGTAAAAGTTTAACTGACCCAAATGTTCAGGTTTAAACTTGTCTGCCTTTAATTCAAAAGCTATCAAGCATTGAAGCGTACGGTGATAAAATACCAAATCGATAAAAAAGTCACTGTTGCCCACCTGTATTCTATACTGCTCATCCATGAATAGAAAGTCCTTACCCAGCTCTAAAATTACGTTTTTCATTTGCGCAATTAAAGCGTCCTGAAGTTCGCCTTCACTATGAGTGTCGGGCAGTTTAATAAACTCGAAAATGTAAACATCCTTAAAAGCGTTTGTAATATCGTGTTTTAATTCTCTCATCACTGGTGAGAGTTTTTGATTTCCTATCATCACCCGCTCAAAAGCCCCACTGTTTATCTGACGGTCAAGTTCCCTGGAACTATACATTTCTTTGGCACACAACCGCAGGTAAAATTCCTTTTCCTCAATAGACTTGCAACGGCTGAAGATCGCTAAATTGTTTGTCCACGTATTTTCTCTCAGCATTGCTGAGAGTTTTGGATGATCTCTATAAGTTTCAAAGAATTGTTTCATTCGCCAAAGGTTTTTATCCGAGAACCCTTTAAGATTCGGCTCGGCGCGTTGAATATATTCGGCTAAAGCCGGCACGACTGATTTTCCCCAGTCTTCAGTTGAAATTCTGTGGCTAATGTATTCGCCAATGTTCCAATACAAGTCAATTAATGCCGTGTTGACAGCTTTAAATGCGTTGAAACGGGACTGTTGAATCAATTTAACTACCTCTGTAAATTGATTTACTATTTGTTTTTTCATGGTCTTACCATCTTATTTTGCAACCTGATGTCCAATTTGGCATCACCTTGTTATATTATCACTGTTAGATGAGCTATTGTATTTGATCAAGAATAAACTTGCTCTTTAGCTTGCCTTGTTAAATTTGAGTTTGGAAATTGATCGACGATTATTACTGCGAACTGGTGCGGAGGAAAGCCTCTCTCGCAGCATGTTCATATCATCGCTTACTTTCCGCTCTACTACTTTTGCATAGATCTGTGTAGTTCTGATGGTCGTATGGCCTAGCATCTTACTTACGGTTTCAATTGGGACACCGTTAGAGAGTGTTACAGCTGTTGCAAACGTATGGCGGGCGACATGGTAGGTCAGTGTCTTATTAATTCCGCAAAGGTCGGCTACTTCTTTTAAATAGCTGTTTAGTTTTTGATTAGATATGCGGGGTAACAGTGTTCCTTCTGCTATTGCTTTTGGGTGTGTTTTATAACGTTGAATAATTTTGGCGGCTTGGGGCAGCAGTGGCACGTTGACAGCGATCCTTGTCTTCTCACGGGTGGTTTTGATCCATTGACTTTGATCAATTCCCTGTACCAGATTCTCAGGAGTTAATTCCATTACATCTATGTATGCTAAGCCTGTATAGCAGCTCAATACGAACAGGTCGCGTACGTATGCAATGCGTTCAATGGTCAACTTTTTGCTTTCGATTTTATTTAGCTCCGCGACTGTAAGAAAACCGCGCTCGGTTTTATTGAACTTTAATTGAAACAAAGAGAAAGGGTCTTTTTCAAGCCAGCCCATTTTGACAGCAAGCCGAATTATCTTTCGAAATCTCTCTAAATGCTTCATCAAGCCATTATTCTCTAATTTCTTCTGATGATCTTCCGGCTGACGCCTTCTCAGGAAATGTTCCAGTTTAGATATGAAACTATAATCAAGCTCTGAGAGATAAATATCCGAGCGCTTGAATTCGACCTTAACAAATTCTTTGAGGTAAGAGGCAGTGGTGTAGTAGTTTTTCATGGTACCACGCGCCAGCACATCCTTCATGTTGGTATTGTGGTACTCTACGATAGCGTGCAATGTATGCTCTGAATCTTTGACGCCTGAAAAAAGATTTTTGAGCACCTCTGCTGTGATAACTTTTTTATTGACCTGTAATTCCTGATAGTGACCAGCCATCATTCCTCGAAGCTGTTCGAGATGGGTGTTGAGTTTACGTAATTCGTCATTTTTGGGTCGGGCCTGACCTCTTGCTTCATTCCAGTCGGCCAATGCGACCTGGCGCTTTAAAGCGACCTCTGAACGGCTTTTGTTTACAACGATCCGCATGTAAATAGCCGCCAGTCCGTTCTTACCTCGGTTTTCCCTTAAGATAAAGTGAATCCCGAATGTGTTGGTTGTTCTCATCTTTTCCAGATTTTAGATAATTAATGAATTGTTTTGAACTGTTATGGCCAAAACTGTTCACCGGAAAGAAAAAGAAGTGATCTAAATGCGTTCTTTTAAGTCTAAATTTAAATGACGTAAATTATTGTACATCAGTTAGTTAAACCCTTTCTGGTGAACAAATCTAAAAAAGATATTTTGTTCACCTCTTTGTTCGCATAAAACATGGAATAGTATGTACTGAAAAGGATTTGAATAAAACAAAAAACCCTGTAAATGAGACATTTACAGGGTTTTGATACTTGTTGGTATCGCTTGTTGTCGGGATGGCAGGACGATAACCTATGCTTGTAAATCCTTTAATGTCAACTTGTTATTTGAAACAAATCAAAGCAGGTGTTCACTTAAGTAACGACCTGTTTTCAAACTTAAAGATAAGCATTTAGTTGATATTAAAAAAAGTATTCGTCCTACAAGGAATTTTGTCAAGTCTAGTTTTAAAACGTTGACTAATTGTCATTGGCATCTTCTATTAGCCTAATAACCTCCGCATATTTCAAGGTTGAAAGTATACTATGGTACAACGTAAACAAAGAATTGGAAAAATTTAACTTCGAATTGGGGGTCAGCCGCCCTGTACTATAAGCAACGTAATGCACATCTTCCTCTTCATTTAATGCCATCAGTTCATCAATTTTCTCTTGTGTCAATTCACCGTTTGGTGTATTAAAAACCATTAAATCATGATCCGGTAATTCATCAAATGTACCTACGACCCTGCAAACTACTTTTTTAAATTTTAAGCGTTTCAAGAAGGTCTGTATCTTCTCATTGGTATCTTCGTCACCACTTATAACGAGTATCTTCTTTGTATTCCGAAGCTTGTTGTCAAATGTCTCTGTCTCGATCAGACGAATTATGTCATCTCGCTTCTTTTCTACAATAGAAGCAACGGTATTTGTGACCAGTTTACGGACATAGATGATTATCCCTACAAAGCCAATTAAAAATGCGCCCACCGTTCCGGGTACGCCAAGAAACAACAAAAGATCAAGTTGTTTTTGTGCATCCTCAATTTTTTCCAGTCCTGCTTTTACATCTTTATCAACCTGGTTTTTTAGCGTCTCTGCTCGTGCATCAGCTCTCAGCTCAATATTTTGTTGGTACTGTTCAACCGCCTTTACCCGCAGTTCCAATTCACTTACTTTAGGGTCGCTTTTCGCAAACGAATATTGCCAGGCTGAAAAACAAAGCACAACTGTCAGTAATCTAAATATTTTCATAACTGTAAGTTCTTTTATTCATATAAACGTAAAATGCAGGTTTGCACTTTTTCCGATCAAGACCTAATATTAACATGATAGGATGGTCTATAGAAACAGCATCTGACGCTACTATTTCTTTAAGAGCATTCAAGTCGGTGTAACTTGGGATCGGGGCCGCATTAGGATGGGTGTGCCATTCCCCAACGTATATTTTAGGTTTTTCCTCTTCATAAACGGCTTTCAGTCGCTCCTTCAAACCTTTGTCCCCACGTTCAAAACTTGATGGCGATGATCTATAGTCGTCCGGTAATAAAGTTCCTGTAATAATAACTTGTTGCTGACCCTCCATATAATATCCGATCAATATCCCACCAAATTCTTTAGGATAATGTTCTCTACCCACTGTTTCTATAGAAGACATAAGTGCGTCATCAATGTTAATGGTCAGATCAAGCTCTCTGTTAATTAAAATCAAAATGTGATCGATTTTATTTGAAAATCATTCCCTTCGCTTGCTGATAGATAAAAACTACGTAAAGGTTTTGCGCTCATTAAAGTCAAATTGATCTGTTTAATCGCGTACTGAACCAAAACGGAAATATCGTTGTAACCCGCTCTAAACGTCGGATTCCAGCACCCGGTAGGGTTATAAAGGTCTTCTTCGACCTCCTTATTCAAAAGTTTCAACACATGTACCAAGGACATGTATAAATTTGGATTTACCGCACAAATCAACTCTTGCGCATGGTTAGTAATTGACAAGTTGACCACATTTGCATCAAGCTCCAGACGGTCAATTAAATGTGCCAAATCATTATCGGCAGTACAATCTATTACAAGATCGTATCCGTTAAAGTATTCCCGAAAAAATTTCTGACCGTCCAGATCCTCCCATAAGAACTTTACGCCGTCAGTGATCATTACATTTCCTGCGGTTTCTATAAACGGCGAAATATCATTCAACTGCACACGCAATTCATCAACCTTATCATTGACCCCGGTTGAAAACTGATATTCAGACCGGCAAACGTTTCCGGGTTCTTTAGCATCATAATCCACCAGATCGATCTTTTTGCAACCACCTCTGCAGAGCGTTTGAGCAACCATACTGCCAATAGCGCCAATACCAATAATCAAGATCTTGGAGTCGGTAAGTTTACTGTCAAGTAAACCTCTGCCGAAAAAATATTCATAGCTGCAATTCTTCGTGTCGCCCCACAATATTTGTTGTTTTTTTAAGCGGGTGATATGGATAGTTCTTGCACCAGCAATTTTATCAACAAAGACAGGAAAATTACCCTTTTCAACATTGATTAACTGCCAGTGTATCTCATTATCGCTAATAGGATATCCTAATAGAACGCTTATTTTAAGATAGTTTTGCTGTCGTAAAGATCTTTCCGTAGCAGCAAGGAGATCTACAAAATCCTGCGGTAAAACCCCATTAAGGTCATCCCAATCTTCGACCATAAATCGCTTATTTTTAACTGGAGGCCCTTCTAAAAAAACAAACATTCCCTGATGTGGATGAAGGGCCTTGTAACCTTTATTCCACTTACATTCTACATCCTCGCCTTTAACTTTAATCGATTGAAGTATGTAGGTTGCCGTACGAATACCTTTGACCTTACCTTCAGCTAATAATGAATAGTTTATGGTGCCATGATCCCCGGGCTTAAATACATGATTCAAGTCCGTAAACAGCATAACCTGCCTAATCCCAGAAACTGCCACCATGGGCGTGATAACGTGCTCATAATGGCTATCAGCACTTTGGTCAATAAGATATTTCTGCATCCAGGCTTTTAAGGATGCAATATCGATATGAAGTTTCTCCATCAGGCTTGGATGATGACTTGTATGAATACAAATCGAACCGTCCGCGTTTACATGATCGTAAATGATCAGGTCTTTATTAAGGAATCTGATGGTCTCCATATTATGAAATTGTGCTGGGTAAGGGCGCTCGATGAAAACAGTGAAATTTTCCTTCCTGTCACCAACAGTAACCTCTAAAGAACCCTTTACAGTAGTATTATCAATAGTAAAGGGTTCTATGATGGTTACATTTTCAATGGAGCCAACGACCGAGACAATTTGTTGCAGCCGTTCCTTCATTAGCCAAAACGTGTTACAGGTGGAACAGAGAATCCTCCGCCTCCATAACTATTCTTTTGGTCGTTTAGCGGAAATTTATCGTTGAGCGGAAAGTATAATTTAATATTGTCGCTATTCTCATCAACACGCTTTACAATATTAGCCATATCATCGCTCATGACGGTCTTATCCCAATCACTTAACGAATCCGCAACTTCGTTGCCGGTGTTACCTGGATCAGAAAGTGATACCGTCTTGACATTATCACGAATATACTCCAGCACGATTTTAAGCATATCCCAAAGACTTCCGGAAACGTTTTTTTTATCAAATGCTTTAATAACGATCAATTCGATGAAGAAAGATTTTGGCACCTTATTATTGTGAATTTTCCAAACCTTCAATAATCTGATTATCTTACGGAGATCATTGCGGTTCGCGTTATCCCGAATGTTTGAAACCTGAGCACTTACATTCGTTCTAATATAATCACTACCTTCCGCTATCTTACCAAATTGGGAATAGACGTAAAGGTTAAGTTTTCTGTCTTCGGGGTATTGATCTTTATTCAATTCACGGCCAGGCACCACATCGATTTTAATGACGTGTCCGTCTCCATCCGCATAAAATTCGATACCGATAGAGACCTTTTGTCGCCTAACGTAAGCTGTTCCCTGATACTTTTCGTTGAGAAAGTCATAAACGCTTTCGTACATCTCCTTTAACGTACTAAAAGCGTTGCGTTTAAACGGAGCCATCAGGTCGAAATCAAATTTCTTGTTGACGGCCGTATTCTTCGCGTAAGAACCTGAGTTAAAAGGTGAGTAAATATCGGTCCCGTATTCTTCGTTAAGAGCTGTAACGATATCATCACGTTTTGATTTGTGCTTGTCAAGTAGGGCCTGCTCTTTAGAAATCTTGTGGGTCGTCAGTACATCATTAAGGTGCTTGCTTCTATCTGTTGCCATTGCGCACCTCCTGATTTAAGAACACACCTTTGAAATGAATTTGAGTTTTAACTCGCTCGGAGGGGCTAAACACCCGATTTAATTTTGTAAAGTTCACCATACTGCTGGTATTAAGTTAAAAATTCCATGGCTAAAGCCAAGGGTTAGTTATCGCGGCCAACCGGAATTAAAAACATTGCAGTAGGGATGATTGATAGTGAAAACAATTCTTACCTTTGCGCAGATTTTTAGAACCTTCTATGTTTATACAACATTGTGGCCTATGAAGTCTGCATGGATCGTCGAAAATTTTTGCGGGCTTCATAACAAGGTCTTCAATACCAATGCCAACGCCACTTTTTTGTTGGCGCTAATCTCAATGATTTACTAACATCGATAGCGAATCAATCTTTAAAAAGAGACTTTACCAACCAAAATACTAATATTTTTAACACTACGTAGCTTTTAATCTTATAAGCTGTGTTGAAAACATAAAGTTATACACTGTGGCAGTTACGTCAGCATGGCAGCTTTTAATAAACAGTCTTGTGACAAAATTGAAATTACCTGTCAGTTAGTGTGTTTTAAACACTATTGTTTAATGAATACTATCAGCCGCTTTTTTATAAACTTAATAATAAGAGTACCTGAATTCAGGATATTAAATAATATTCAGAGGGTTCTTATAAGGTAAAATACTGCGTGTTATTTTGCCGTAACTTGGCGTCTAACCGACAAAAACTATTTTTTCACTCTGAAATTATTCAGCCATAGCTAATAAACTAGAGCAAATAGCGCTAAAATCTCCTTTTTCATAAATGCCGTATAGCAGACAGCAACGCTTTTAGAGTTCTAATATAATTTCTATCCTGACAATCCGCGATTTCGTATTCCGCTTCCTCATGAATAGCCGACCCTAAGGTTATGAACCTAATTGCACAAATAATATAGATTGTTCAAACTCCGACTCGGATAAACTCGGAGTAAATTCCAATTCCTTCAACTCATCTTTGGATAAAATATCCTACCTCGTACATGAGGTGTGATATATATTTATATCAGGTCAGCACCTTTGTACTTAAACAAACGCAGGGTAAAAAAGCACCCAAGGTGTGCGCACGTTGTGAGCTATCCTTAATGGAAGGGTACAACTTTGTTGCAAGGGTACAACTTCAAAGTTGTACTTGTGGAGCATCTGACAGGAATTTAGGTTTGAGTTTTATATCAGTAAATTAATAATTATGGCAGCAGAAATCATCACGAAGGAAGACTTGCAGGAGTTTGGAGAACGACTGCTTAGTCAAATGAAAACACTGATCAGCGGCGGTTCAAATGAAGAGCCAAGGAAGTTTTTAAAGAGCTACCAGGTTAAGAACCTGCTCAAGATCTCCAGCAATACACTACAAACGCTCAGAGATAACGGCACTATTCCCTTCACTAAGATCGGCGGTATCCTGTATTACAATTACGAGGATATCATGAAGGTTTTAAAGGGAGATGTTAAAAGCAAGCGGATCAGTTTTAGTAAATAGATATGTGTTCAGCGTTTAGGAGCAAGCCATGTTTTCGCTACGCTTAAACGGCTTGCTCCTTCGGAGGTAAGCAAGATTTTGCACTTCGTTTAAAATCTAAGATCATGGGAAGACCGGCTTTACAGGAAGAGGATAAAAGGACTATACAAGTCAATATCCGGCTAACGAAACAAGAAAACGATATGGTGTGCAACTATGCCCAGGCATCGGCAATGACACCAGCCAACTGGATCAGGCAGAAAGCATTTACCGGCAGGTTCCCTGCCATCAAGCTGTCACCGCTTAAAGCCGAATTGTACCGGGAGCTGCACAAGATCGGTGTTAACCTGAACCAGGCAGTAAAACAAGTTAACGCGGGTAAACTATCACCGGCATTCTTGACGATACTGACTACTTTGATCAAAACACAGAAGGACATATTTAACTGCTTAATGAAATGACAGCAGACCAGGTAAAAGGAAAAGGATTCAGGGGCGCATTGCGGTACAATCTGCAAAAGGTTGAGCATGGTAAGGCGAAAGTCCTGGATATGACTTTTACATCGGGCAAAGAGGATCCTATCATGCGTGAGGTGGCTTTGGTCAGAATGTTAAGGCCAAACCTTCAAAAATACTTCTATCATACTTCGCTCAACTTTCCGCCCAATGAGAACCTGGGTGATGAACAAATGAACCTAATTGCAAATGAATATTTGACCAACATGGGATTTGACCAGCACCAGTATGCCATCTTCCGCCATTACGATGCCGATCATCCACACCTGCACATCCTTGTCAACCGTATAGGCTATGATGGTACAGTCGTGTCTGACAGCAAAGATTACCAACGCAGTGAACAGGTGCTGAGAAAGTTGGAAAAGCAGCATGGCTTAACAGAGGTCATCTCCAGCAGACAAGCGCAGGAACGGGCCATGACCAAGAATGAACTGGAGATGATGAAGCGAACGAATGTGCCGTCCTCCAAAATGCAGTTACAGGAGATCATTAAAGATGTGCTCAGTAGAAAGCCGGATACCGCACGGTTCATTCACGCTTTAGAATCTAAAGGGATCAACGTATTATTTAACCAGGCCAGCACCGGCTTTGTCAGCGGCATATCCTACGGTTATGAAGGTATGCAGTTCAAAGGCGCTCATTTAGGTAATGCTTACAAATGGCAGGCCATTAAAAATGCTATCAGTTATGAACAAGAAAGAGATCGCCCAGCAATTTACCAGGCAAATGTTAGGACAAGAGACTTCCAACAATCAGCAAGAGCCGGTAAAACCACCACAAGAGGAACAGCAACCGGAAATGAAGCAGATACAAAAGTTACTGCCGGAAATAGAAAAGCTATACAGCAAGGCGCTGGAAAACTACAGGATCAGATCAGAGCAAAAGATAGCAGACACCAGCAGGCGGCTGGAGCTGATGGACAGCACAGCAACGAATCTGGCGTTCCAAATCAAAAGTATCGTATACAGCGCGGAACAGATCTACAAAGCCAACAACAAGGTAGGCAGCAGGTGGGTCATCAGGCTTTACCTGGTAGCGATCTTATCGGAAATTTGCTCGGCACTAGTCACCCTGCTGGTGATATGGATCAAAGTGCATTGAATGAGTTCAAACGCAAGCGTAAGAAGCGAAAAGGGCAAAGATTGGGCTAACAAATAAGCCTATCTATTACAAAACCCTTCTCGGCCTTTTCTTTCGTTCCTCGGTGCCTGGCCTGGATACTTTTTGATAAACGGGCTGTCTCTGTGAAGTAAATGCTTTAGGCGCGTGGCTTTGTTTTGCAGCGGGTTCTTCATTAATCTTCACGGTGAGTTGTTTCCCGCTCATGTCAGCGCCATCCAGTGCTTCGGCGGCAGCTTCAGCCCCTTTTCGGTCATTCATTTCGATAAAAGCATAGCCTTTACAGATGCGCGTTTTCTTATCACGAACGATCTTAATAGTGCTGATGTCACCATGAGGTGCAAATAACTTAGCCAGCTCCAGTTCGTCGATCTCTAAAGGAAAGCCGCCAACAAATAATTTCACTAATTCCATAAGTTGACTGCAAATGTAGAGATATAGAAAAATAGATTTGTGCATTTGTAGAAATGACCATTTCTGTAAATGCAGAAAGTTAGAAATGCAGAAATATGCATTTCTAATAAATAAACTATCCATGGCTGACTGCAAATAAAAAAAGCCTCTTGCGGAGCTTCAAATTATTTTGAGTTTTTTAACAGTTCGATTTTCTCTCGCTCACTAGCTAACAGTTGCTCATAGAGTTTTTTGTTTTCTTCATACACTTCAACCAATTTGTCAATTGGATTGAATGTGCTATTAAAAGCATAAACAGCACCGTTATTCGTGCTATTATCGTTAAATGTATTAAAGTAGTTAACAACGGCTTCTTCACTGAAGTTCTTGATTGCCTCCGGCGTTACACCTAATACCTTTGCGATTTTACTTAAGGCATCTTCTTCAACATCAGAACTTTGTTCAATCTTAGAGATTGCTTGTTGACTGATACCAAGTTCTAAGGCAAGCGTTTCCTGCTTTATACCGCGTAATTCGCGAATCTTGCTGATCTTTCTTCCAATGTGTAAAGTCTCTGCCATGGCGTAAATGTATCAATTATTGTAAATGTACGAAACAACCGCATTATTGTAAAGTACAAATCGCTGTGGTTCGGCACATGGTTACACTGCTATTCTTTTGTGTTGCTGGTCAATGCAGGCCCGGTAACAATAGCATTAGTCATGGACTTAAAGCAATACGATGTACAGAACTTTCATCCGAGATATCTTGATCAGGACGATGTCAACGAGCCTTTGAAGGTCATCAGTGATTTCTTTTCAGCTGATTGGTTACCCGGACATTTAGAAAGCTTGTTCGATTGGCGAAAACATGTGATCGAAGAGGGGTATTACACGGATGAACATAAGAAAAGTCCAGCCGGATTGCTTTTTACACACCAATTAAATGCCACGCTAATTGAAGCTATATACTTAATCAGCCGTACCAAAAGGGCAATGAAACTTGCTGATGCCATTCATATTAACTTTGAAGTACAATTGAAGCAGGAAGAGCATGAATGGCTGCATTATCCTTTTTACCTATCCTCAGCCGAACGTATCAATCCATATTATGCTATTAGTAACGTCTTTAAGGCCTACACAGTTGATCAGTATCTTGATTTACTTTATGAGTGGCTGGAAACGGGTCTTTCCAATCATTCAGCTGATGAGTTCTTAGATACCAGCGATGTGATCTATTTCTACGAGAACATGCAAAAGCTTTATGAGGCCGCATGGATCATTAAGCAGCGCGAGATAGAACCAACATTTAAAAAGGGCCCTGATGAGTATGATGAGATGGTAACAGTGCAAGCGAAACGTTATCCTGTAAAGTTGCCATTACTGAATTTCAATTGCAGATTTAACGAAGCTATTACACCCGCTGAACAGCATGGCTTAGATCAACTAGTTGAGATCATACTCAAAGAAATCGAGTCTGTATTAATGATTATTCACCTTGGGACACATCCTGATCCTGACACGTTTTATCTGCTAATTATCACAGAGGAGAAAGACAAAACACCAGAGCATCAACTCTTAGATAAGATCGAGAAGAAATGCGGACATCTCATCAATGTCTGCGCGATTGTTCACAAGTCGGATGCTTTTCTTAGGGGGCTTGAGGAAGGAAGCCACTTTTTTATTAATGCTTTACAAAAAAATAAAATAGCATACCGATCATCCAAACTGGAGTTACCCGAACTACAAAATCCCGATGAAAAGTCTATCAGAGGTCAGGTAGAAGCTAGATGGAACCGTTGGGGTAAGCAAGGAAAAGACTTTCTCGATACATCTTTAACTTGCGTTGATGATGGTAATTATAACTTAGCGGTGTTCCTGATGCACCAGGCAGTAGAAAGCACGTTAAGTGCCATTATACGGGTTAATTTAGGTTATCGGCTTTCCATTCATAATCTGGCCAGGCAGCTAAGGATAACATTGATCTTCACAGATGACTTGAAAAATGTGTTTGACTTTAGTGAGGTAGACGATGTGCAGCTTTTCGAGTTGTTACAAACTGCCTATTCGGCAGCACGGTATAAAGATGATTTTTACGCTGACAAGGAAACTGTAAAGGCATTATCGGATAAGGTTTGCAAGCTTTTTATAACTGCTGAAGGAATGTATCACCAGATAATAGAACAAATGAAAGATTAGCCCTCGCAGGAAGGCAGTCGGTTGCATTTCACCAACGCTATCGCTCCGGGTTCCATTACACCGACAGCCTTGCTGCCACACAGGCAATACTGTGGCTCGTTATCTCTCGCCATAAAATTGCCTTTCCCTCTGCATGGCAATTGACCACTGCACCGCCATCACAAAATTAGCGTCGCAGGAAAACTGTCAAGGGTATATAAACGCTGCAATTAATTTGATTTATAGGCAGCAGCGCCCTTGACAGTTTTCCTGCTTGCTGCTGCCGGTTGTTTAAGCGATGCAATGGAACTCTATGTTGTCCAATTTGAATTAGTATAGATTAATTTGCAGTTGTGGATTTTACCATACAGGAAATTCTCATTCTATGTTTTCAGTAGCAAAATATGGTTTCAAAAATTCTCTGAACTTAGCCAAATCTTCGCATTGCTTATGATCTAAGTTCCAAAGCTCTTTTAGGCTGTAATCTCTAAGTGAAAGGTCGGAGTTATGGTTTAGTGTAAACAAATAGTACCCCAATCTAGTCTTCACGTCTGCATGCTTGATGCCCGGAATATTTGTAGCAATTAGGCAAGAATGGTGATCACTTATACAATTCATAACACATTGTTTATCGACAGGAATGAGCTGCAATAGCAAATCTTCCACCTCTCCATCAGACGAATTGTTGTGCCAAAGATAGTAATCAAACTTCACGCTATGTTGTTGTTGTATATCTAACAACTTTTGACTTGCACTTGCAAATCCATGATTGCCAGTACCCTTCTTTACTCCATCATTATCAATGGAAAAATCAGCGTCAAAAACAACCAAATTCACGCCGCCTTCTTCCATATTGTCACGCATTCGATCCAATACAATCTCATTTTTAAGCTCCCCACATCCGCCAATCTCTATTACTTCACAATGTGGGGCTAATTTTACTGAGGTGATTTTCTTACTTTTAAAAGTTTTCTGCAAATCCAGATTCCAAAATTCTGCGAGGCAATGTCCAATAAATATTTGATCTGTTATTCCTTCACAAAAAATCAATATCTTATTCATGCACACCCTCCCCGCGTATTTCAAGGTTACCTTCTATAGCGGAATTAAAACTCTCAAACGGGTAACTCCGAATCTTAATATTACCAGCGACTTGCTTCAATTGAATTACACGCGAGTCCATTTGAAAAGCTTGTCCTAATTCTGCTACAACCTCGTTGAAGTAACGAATACATTCATCATTGTGAGTGGTTGCGATTACCTGCGTTTGATCCTTTTTTGCAATTTCTAAAACAATTTTCCAGAAAAATTTAAATCTGGAATAGTGTATACCAGCATCAATTTCATCAATAAGAACTCGTTTCCCCTTGTGCAATGCCAGTGAAACAAGTATTCTGAACAATTTGTTAGCTCCTTCACCATATTGATGTAGCGGACGATAGTTTTCTGGATAATCAGAATCTAAGAGCTCAATAGATCCGTTAGCTGTATCTACAATTATCCGATTTACTGTAGGAATAAATAACTTCATGTTATTCAAAAATTCCTGTTCGAGCCGAGGTTTTGTACCAATTTCATCTAGGTAAGCTTTGGCGAGGTCTATTCCAAAGCCTTTACCATAAGGAATAAACGGTGTCTTTATGGAGTCAGATACAGCAATATCGGTCAAACTTCTATAATCAATATCTGTAAATTCTAAGCTGTCAATATTAACTGGTGTTGTACTTGATTTGCTTAATTTCAATCTAAATTCCCAAGATTCCCGATTCTGCTCGATAATGAATTCAATCCAACTTTCGTTGTTATAATTTTTGTAATCAAGTAAAAATTTTTCGTCTAAATTGTAAACGTACCTAGCCTCTTCAGAGTTAATAGAGCGGTCGGGATATATATTACGCCTTTCAATATAAGCGAATGCTAAACGACGAAGTAGTTCTCGCTTATCATCAATAAATAACAATGCCTCTAGAAAAGACGTTTTACCGATATTGTTATCACCTACAACGAGATTTAATAGCGACATGTTCTCTATTCTTACCTCATCAAATCCTCTAAAGTTTTTAATTGTAATGGTTTGAATATGATTGGGCAAGTCTTTTTGTGCTTTTGTGGGGATGCTTGGCAAATCATTCAGCTCTGAAGATGTGAACACATGAAATCGAACCTTATTTATAAACGCTATATGCTTATAGATTTCATTAATCAAAGATACATCCTTGGACAATTGAAATAGTTTTTGAGCCCATCTGCTTAATACGTATTGAAAATTGTTTGAAGAAAGATCCGGGCCTTGTAAAAGGTCCTTATAAAAATCGATTAGCACTTTAATGTTATTTGTGCTCGATGCTAACCTTTCAGCAAAACGGCCGATTTCTATAATTTCTGCCTCATCTTTTGTTTCAATCAAAAGTGCTTCGTAAACATATAATAAGGCGAAAAATAGTGGTTCTTGGCGAAGAAGTGTTTCTTTATGCGTAGAATAAAGCTCTATAATTTCTTTTCGAATATTTTTTTTCGCATAGAAGTCCTCAAGCTCCTTCATCAATCTTCCTTTCCAAAAGATTAGTTCGGGTATGTCCTCTTTCCTTAAAGAGACCTCGATTTTAGAGCGAACGTAAAATACTCCTTCTTCACCGCACTTTTCAAATGCCGTAATAGCATATTCGTAACGTTGGATAGCAAAATTTTTATTACCAATCTTACACCACACATCACGATCTGACGCTGTGCATATTTCCTCGAAAATATCAATCAGTATTTTAATTGGCTCATTATCTACCGTTTTTTCAAGATAACTTAGTAGAGCTCTTATAATTTCTTCCCTCCAATGAGTGTTTTTTAACACAATACGAAGCTCGTTCCGCTTTTCATGTAAATAATTAAGATCATTGGATTGCAGGGTTTCAAATAGTATGAGATTAGCAATTATTAATCTAATTTTTTGTGTTTCACTGTTTGGGTCGGCCGAAAGACCTACGAATTCAGAAAGCATTTTGCCTTGCCAATAAGTGTCCGCTGCCGAGATAAAGCCCTCCAAACCAACTTCTTTTCTCAGATAACATTTAGCTGCTTCCTCCCATTTAGCTTGCAATTTGTACATAAGAGCCAAGCATATATAATATTCAGCTTTATTGCCCAACCTAAGAAATTGATTTGCCGCCACTCGTAGCAAAAAAGGATTCTTGTCGAATATGCCCTGATTTTTATCCTTCACCGCATTCTCAATAGCCATAGCTGGAGTACTTTGCATGACGTTTGAAATTTGATTTGCACCAAAAACAATTGTATCACGTATTTCTTCCGATTTAACCTCGCTTTCCGTAGACCAATTGGAACCTGCGTAAAAGTCAATCAGCGGCTTCCAAAAATATTCTTCTGAGGCAGCATTGTCCAGAATTATCAACTCATGTTGCGCCCGAGTTACGGCAACGTACAACTTGTTGTAAAAGAAACGTAGTTCATACTCTTCCTGATGATTTAATTCCTTAGCATACTCTCCAAAACCATATAATACTACTTGGTCATAGTCAATCCCTTTAGCTTCGACCGCTGTTTTGACATTGATGTCAGGAAATCGCTTCAAAATAGAGCTATTGGCTATATACTCATCTCTATCATCTGAGTTAACAGGAATTATAAAGATTTTATATTTAAGTTTATCTAATATTCCATTCTTATTAGATTCAACAACGTCGTAATCTAAAAATACGTTTAAATGACTGTCTTTCGTAAATTCCGGTCGTTTGGCTATTTGCGGCTTTTTTATATCTGATTGAAAATGTTTTTTCCGCCAATATTGAATAGCATTAGCAACGTTAACGATAGGTTGTGACGATCGATAATTAAATGTTGGCGCGTACTCAATTTTATTAGTGTCTAAATCAAATCCAGCAATCTCTTTTAATTCTTTGTAAAGCATGTCCTTGACTTCCGCAGCTCGAAACCCGGTGGGATTTACAGTCTGCAATGCGTCACCTGCAAAAACTATTGGTACCTGAGTAGTATTGCTCAAGTCATACTGAAGATATGTTGAAAGATTTAGGATGTAGCGTAATTCAACGCGGCTGAAGTCTTGAGCCTCGTCGCAAAATATGACGTCGTAAAGTTTTTCATTGGTAATATTTTTCTTGATATAACGAATTATTTTTGTCTTATCCCAAAAGCCCTGATCCTCTAATAGCTTACGATAAAAGGGCAACACATCTTTTTCAATACCTTGAAGGTCTTGTATTGATAATAACTGCTTACCTTCTGAAGGCATTCGCACTTCATAATTAGTACTTGTTATTTGGTAGTCCAGGTCATAACCATATATATACGTAGACATAGCGAACCATACTAGTTCTGCGGAATATCTATGTTTAATATGTTTAGGGATAGTAGATGATTCATACAGCACCTTGAAGTTCGAAAAACCAAGATATTTTTCTGGCGAAAACTCAGTATTATCACTCGGAATTTGTCGCAATAGAAAGTCTTTAAAGGAGACGAAATGTTTATCAACATTTGCAATATCTTCCAAACTCAACTCGAATTCAGGGTTGCATTGTAATAGTTCAACTATTGATTTTTTTGTATGTTTAAGAAGATCTTCATTTTCTGTTAAAAAAATCACGTCACCTTTAATTTCGTCAAAACATTTATAATAATAAACATTGGCGAATAAATAATATAACATAGTTGATTTACCACTACCAGCTTGTCCATTGATGTACTTGGGGAAGGTAAACTCCTTTAGAAACACCGTTTGTTCTGGAAGCAATGAAAGATTGCCCGTTTCGCTATTTTTTTGAATTGCTTTCCAGAGATCTGCTTCTTTAAGAGCCCATTGTGGGTATGCCCTCAAAGCAATTCTCTGAACGCTTTCAATAGAATCATAATAGTATTCGGTTCGCTCAAGTTTTTCCTTTATTTGTTTATAATATTCTTCCTGAGTCTTAACATTTGCACCATTTAATAATAAATAAATAGGTTTATTTATATTTTCAAATAATATAATACTATAAAAAATACTGACATCATTTTTAGTGATGACTTTAACTTCATAATTATTCTCACTCTTAATGGTCTCAAATGATGCGTCTCCTTTGCCGGATGGTCTAAGTAAATCAACCAGTGTCAATCGGAAAAGCTTGGCCTCGTCATCTTTCATACCTTCAAGACCATCATTACTCATGGCAAACTTGACCCAGTCTTCACCTTCGTATATATCATAGTCTACTTTTAATTCGTACTGATGATGCCAACTTAGTAATTGCTCAGGTGGAGATTGCTTATTCTCAGCGCTTATACTTAAGTTATTTACGGAAGCTAAAAATCTAGCTACTTCATCATTGCTTAATGGATTGTATTCTAACCATTTACCATCTCTAATTTCAACATAGTTTTGCAACCAATTAAAATTTTGGCTCATATTTATAATCTCGCGGACAAAATACACCTGCAACTCCTCATTATTTGGCACTGAAATACGCTGTTCTTGAAGAATTACTTTATGATGTGGATTCATCAAATTAAGCACATATATGCCGCCGGTGTAAGCTGCAACCGAATTTATTCCTTTAAGATTTTCTCGGCTTGAATATTCACTAAGTTTTTTCCTGACGTTTCTATCAACTGGATCTAAAACTGTTTGGGAATAGGATTCGCAATAGTAAAAATATATCATGTATGGTCGACTTTTACCGGCATCAAAATCCGCAATCACATCAAATCAACTGACAAAGTGATAATCGAGATTAAATCAATATTACGCCCTAGAATAAGCGCAACGATTAATTTCTCGATAGCTATCAAAATGCCTGTAATAATGTAATTTAAACGTATCCTTTGTCTGGCTAGGTTTTAAATATTAAAAAGAATTAAATTTTAGTTTAACGTATGCATTAAAATCTAAAATTTGATAAAAATAAGATAAGCAGAATCTCTTTTAAAATTTTTTTAGTAAATATATTAGACTCACTTGGGTCTGATATGCGACCTTTATTTAATATCCTATTGTTCGTAGTTCTCTGAATGCATAAACTTCCTATAAGGTATTGGTCGCTATAAGTAAATCTAGAGGAGTATACTTGTACAAAATACATCTTCTTACAAAAACAATAAAGTGAATCTAATCCAGATTAAACATGCCCTGAAATTATTTAAAATTACAATAAACTGTCCTGACCAATAATTGTCAAGTTTAGTTAATAGGATACTTCCAGCTTAATCATGATCCGGTTTATAACCTATTCGCTTTCTTGGTTTTGGCTTATAATGATGTTGCATAAGCTCATCTAGATACTTGAATAATAAGTCAATCTTACCATCTTGTTTTGTAATCGCTGTCTTTATCCTTTCAATTTCCAGCCAAATATCAGTTTGTCCCGCTAGAGTTTCGCGAAGTTTTACGAAGATGTCAATGATCTGGATGCTAACTGCAATGGCTCTTTGACTCTTTAAAACGTTTGAAAGCATTAAAATGCCATGCTCCGTAAATACATAGGGAAGGTATTTGGAGTGTTCACCTCGCTTTAAGGTCACAAGTTGTGACCTTAGAATTTCATTTTCCTCTTTGGTTAGTTCGAACATATAATGGCCAGGAAAGCGCTCAAGATTACGGTTAACTTGTTGCTTCAGTTTTTTAGTTTCGGTTCCATACAGTTCAGCAAGATCAGCATCGAGCATGACCTTTTGGCCTCTTATTAGATATATTTTGCTCATAACAACTTCGTCAGGAACAAATAGCTGTGATTGATTTTCCATCTTACAAAAATTTTCGGTCAATAAACAGTTAAGCAACTGAGAGTCCTTTAAGCTTACCTTTCAGGGCTGCCATATCCTCGCTCACCTTTCTTTCGATAACTTTGGCATAGACTTGTGTCGAGCGCATAGATGTATGACCAAGAAGCTTGCTGACCGTTTCTATCGGCACTCCGTTCACAAGTGTTACAGTGGTAGCAAATGTATGCCTGGCCATATGGAAGGTGAGGACTTTATTAATTCTACATAGTTCAGCAAGTTCTTTGAGGTAGCTATTCATTTTTTGATTAGATAGTTTAGGGAAGATGGTTCCGTTTGCAGCTGCTCTTACGTTTCCTTTGTACTTGTTCAATAACCGCTCTGGCTCGTTGAGTACCGGAACATTGACGGGTATAGTAGTCTTCTGGCGAAAAGTTTTGATCCAAAGGCCGCCATCCTGTCCTTTGACCAGGTTGTCTGGCGTAAGCTCCATCACATCGATGAAGGCGAGCCCGGTGTAGCAGGCAAATACGAATATATCCCTTACGACACTCAATCGAGGTAGTAGCAGATGTTTTTGTTCCAGTGCAGCCAGCTCGTCAGAGGTTAAAAAATCTTTCTCCACTCGATCAAATTTCAGTTGATACTTTTCGAAAGGATCACGGTATAACCACTCGATCCGACAAGCTAAGTTGATCATCTTTTTAAACCGTTCCAGATGCTTCATGATCCCGTTAGTCGTTAAAGGCTTTTGATGGTCCACCGGCTGGTGATTGCGAAGGAATACCTCAAAATCCTGAATAAACTTGTAATTGAGCTCTGATAAAAAGAAAGACTTTCGCTTTAACTTGTTACTCACAAATTCCCGCAAATACTTTTGGGTAGTGTAGTAATTTTTCATGGTCGCTGGTGCAAGTACCCCTTTAGAGGTTTCATTGTGGTACTCAGCAATTTCTTCCAGGGTGTGTTCGTCATCCCCGCTTTTTAGAAAAGCGTTCTTAACAGCATCGGCACTGATCACACGCCGCTTGAGTTGTAACTCCCGGTAGCATTCTCCTAGTACCTGCCTTACCTCTTCCAGATAGATGTTGAGTTCCCTGCCTTCAGCGGTCGTAGTCTTACCCATACCTTTCCGAACGTCCCAGCATCTAGTTGCAACGCTCTGTTTGAGCGCCAGCATGGCTTTCTCTCCGTTAACTTTAATTGCCGCATAGACCGGCGCTTTTCCTTCTTTTCCTTTTTCTGTCCTCAAATTGAAGTGGACACTGAATGTGTTGATCGGCTTCATAACATTGATCTAATTAAACCATTTGCATTTATTTGGTATTAAATCATACCTGATGGTATCAAAAGATCAGTTCAAATCAGCGTAAAACAACGCAAGTTCGTTGCCTTGTAACCCGTTGTAATACAATGATTTAAACCACTTTTGAATACCTCAAAAGTATGAAACGAAAAGAGGTGTTCAGTTAGGTGACGGATAACTTGCGATGATTTGATATAATTTGCGTTGGCAGGAAAACAAAAAAGCCTGTAAATCATTGATTTACAGGCTTTCCATATCGTTTGATATGTAGTATCGTCGGGATGGCAGGATTCGAACCTGCGGCCTCCACATCCCAAATGTGGCGCGATACCGGGCTACGCTACATCCCGAAAGGGTTTGCAAAGGTAAATTTTTAAAGCTTATATGCAAATAAAAATTTAAAGTATTTTAATACTGTTTTAACCTTGCAATTTTAAAGTACATCGCTTTGTTCGATCGGTAATCCGTTTCTTTTAAAGCGCATGCAAAAGTAAGTTTTTAATCGCTATTTGCAACACCGGAACTAGCTTTTTATGTGTGTTTATGCATACCGTTCAGAAAATCAACTTATTAATTTTTATACTTAACTGCTAATTACCAGAATTTACATGATTTATGACTTTCTCAACTATATCTGCAGGCGTGAGCACGTAGTCCGGATGGTCATTTGCGATCAAGGCTGACGGCATTAGCGGGAATTGGGCAGTTTTCGGGTCCTGCACAATAATGAGGCCTTTGCAAGCTTCAATTTGTTTTGCGCCTTCTATGCCATCATAACCGGCACCGGACAGAATAATCCCTAATGATTTATTCTTAGCATCACTCGCCATTGATATGAACAGGTGGTCAATAGTTCTATTGATCTTTTGCTCGGCACTGCGGTCACTGGTGGCAAGTTTACCATTTTCTAAACTGAGTTGTTTACCCTCAGCCATTACGTATAGATGCCCGGCTTGTAATTCGGCGCTATCATCAACTGTAATTACTGTTAACTGCGTTGAAGGCTGTAGTATGCGGTCCAGTTTACTTAGTGAGTTATTAGGTATGTGGCTTAGCACAACCACCGCCGCATTAATATCGGCCGGCAGGTTACCAATAATCTCTTTAAGCGGATCGATACCGCCGGCGGAAAGGCCGATGCCTATAACGTAAAAGTTGTATTCCATAGCGTTTACATACTGCGTTTAAGGCAATACATAAAGTGTAATGAAATAAACCGGAAAAGGTTTGCTTATCAGCCCTCGGGATACTTTCGAAATATGCTGTTTATACGCATCTGGATGACGCCTAAAAACGCCTCGCGGAAAATACGTGTTGACATTTTCGACTCACCCGCAGTACGGTCTGTAAATATTATAGGAACCTCAACAACCTTAAAGCCGTGTTTGATGGCGGTATATTTCATCTCGATCTGAAAGGCATAACCGACAAATTTTATTTTATCGAGCTGCACGGTCTCGAGCACCTTACGCTTATAACACATAAAGCCGGCCGTAAAATCCTGTATGTTGATGCGGGTAACCATGCGTACATAAACAGATGCAAAGTAACTCATCAGCACGCGGCTCATGGGCCAGTTAACTACGTTAACGCCTTTTATATAGCGTGAACCCACAGCAGCGTCGGCACCATCAATACAAGCCTGGCGGAGCCTTAACAAATCATTAGGATTATGAGAGAAATCAGCATCCATCTCAAAAATAAAATCGTAATGACGGGCTATACACCATTTAAAGCCATGGATATACGCCGTACCTAAGCCTTGTTTGCCTGCACGCTTTTCCATAAAAAGACGGTCGGCATATTCAAGTTGCAGGCTTTCAACTATCTGTTGGGTGCCATCAGGCGAGCCGTCATCAACAATAAGAATATGGAAATCATGCGGAAGGGAAAATACCTTGCGAACCATCCGCTCAATATTTTCCCTTTCGTTATACGTTGGAATTATTACAATACTATCAGGCACTACTCGTAAACGCTATCGTTTTAAAAAAGTATGCAAAGCAAACAATTTTTTTAAACAATCGGGTTATCCGGATGAATTTCCTGTGTTTTATCTCCCTTAATATTCAGGGCACCGGCAAGTGTTTCGTCTGCCAGGTAACTGCGCTCCTTAATATGAGGACTTACAAACAGGAAGAGTACAAAGAAACCTCCTATAATACCCACGAACAACCAAAAGTATTTATCGCCTTCAAAATAAGCAAAGAAGCCTTTTTCGGAGATGTTTTTATTTATAAGGGTGGTAAAGAATGTGCCTACAGAGTAAGTCAGGTACCAGATACCGGTCATGGTGCTTTTCATTGACGGCGGCGATTGAGTATAAGCGTACTCTAATCCGGTAATTGATACCATCACTTCACCGGCCGAAAGAATTATGAATGCCAGTATTTGCCACCAGATGGATGGTTGTTCGCCGTTTTGCAAATTAACCTGAACCAATGCTATAATAACAAAACTTAACCCGGTTACAAATAAGCCCGCGCCAATTTTTTTAAGCGGAGTTAGCTTTACACCTAATTTTTCAACCAGTGGATAAACTCCATAATTAAACACCGGTATCAGTATTAAGAGGAATAAAGCGTTTACAAACTGTACTTGCGATGGCAGGATGCGTAAACCAAATATACCCAGATCAAGATCAAGCTTGGCGGCCTGCAATGCCCATTCGGCACTATTCATGTCCCACATAGCCCAGAAGATTGGGATAAAGGCAAATACTGCCATTACGTTCCACACGGACTTTACAGCGTCAGTTTTTGCTTTACCGTACTTAGCTTCGGTTACATTCCAGGCTGTTTTCGTTTTATCCTTGTTCGTGAATTTGGCTTTTAAGTTATATAAACTGATGGTAATAAAATTTTCCTTACGGATGCCGCTCGGCGGAACCTTGACATACATTTTACGGCCCGAGAAAAAGATTACAGTAGCCAAGGCCATTAAAATTCCCGGTACACCAAATGCTACCGAAGCGCCAAAATGCTCATACAAGTAGGGGATAAGCAGTATACTAACCGTTGAACCAGCGTTTATACTAAAGTAAAACCAGCTATAAATCTTACTCATGAGGTGCTGGTTGTTATGATCGAACTGGTCACCAACGTTAGCCGATACGCAGGATTTAATACCACCGGCAGCTATGGCGATAACTACCAACCCGGCAATAAATCCGTCCAAAGAGCTATCGAAAATTGAAAGCAGGAAGTGACCGAAGGTGTAAATGATAGAGCCCATTAAAATCACCCGGTATTTACCAAAAAACCAGTCGGCCAATATGGCGCCAAGTAAAGGCGTAAAATATACCAGGGTGGAAAACAGGTGATTATAGTAATTTGACTGCGCTTCGGCCTGTGTAGTTAACGCAGGTATATGGTTAGGGTTGAAAAACTGATTAACAAGAAATATAGCAAGTATACTCCTCATACCATAAAAGCTAAAGCGCTCTGAAAATTCGTTACCTATAATAAAAGGAATACTGCGGGGTATCTTACCCTTTGGGGTAGAAGCGGGGGTTAATGTTTCTGCCATTTAAATTTTATGAGGTTTTGCGAAATTAGTATAAATCCCCGAAATCAAAATTAAATCTTGAAAGAGTTACACTTAAAGCACTATAATTTCGCGGTGCTAAGTTGCTTTGATATTAATGTCGAGCAGGTACCTGTTGGCGATCTTTAATCGCTTGCTTTTTAGGGTCTATGTATTCATTTTGATCCTGTGCGGTGGCGATGTTGCGCATATCGAGGTTTTCAACAAATTGCCATTTACCGTTGCTGAGGCGATAGCCATCATAACTTAAGTCGGGCCCGAAAGTTTCCGGCTTTCCTGCTGATTTTTGATCCGGTGGCGATAGGTGATCAAAAACGATGATATTTTCATCGGGCACGTATCGTAACAGCATTGATGCTTGTCGCGAATATTCAAATACAACGCGTTTGCGTGTTTTTTTGCCGTTGCCTGTAAAAACATCAGCGCCAAATATGGGCTGTCCGTTTCTGTTGAACGATATGGTTTCGATTACCTTTTTTGTTGACTTTACGGTGTTACCTTTCCAACCCAGCAAAAGGTAATAGGGGTTAGCGCTGTTTTTTACAGAGACAATTTTGTAGTACTGTGCCCCGTACCATTTGCGGTTATCAGTAACTGAATCTTCGGGGTTTTTAAGTAGCGGCGAGTAATCCTCAAGCGGGTATAGCTTTAGCGGGCCGCCGGTATTCATTTGTACTGCGCCATAAAACCGGTAACTGCCATCAAGGTTTATTACATGCCAGGTAAAGATTCGGAAACGGTTATCCGGAGCATTTAAAACGCTTATGGCATTAATGCTATCGAATGAAAAATTGAATGAGTTAGGAAGTTTAAGCGCGCTAACCAAAGTGCGTATAAACTGATAGTTGGCGTTTTTGCGCTCCATATCGTCAGGGTCGTTTATAAACCTTGTTCCTAAATGTTTCAGGCTGTCGCGATAGGTGGTAAATTGTTTAACGGCACGCGTATCTTGCGCGAGGAGTACATTAATTGCCTGTATAAACAAAAATATCGTGAGTAATAGTTTCTTCATTTATAATTAAACACAAATTTAATCTGTCGCTACTATAAAGCGCGTTGCTTATTGTAACGGATCTTTTTTCTTTTTGGTTTTCTTGCGTGCGTTAAGCGCCTGCTGCAGCAGATATTCAATCTGGCCGTTGGTGCTCCTGAATTCCTCAGCAGCCCAGTTCTCAACCTCCTTCAGCATTTCAGGATTGATGCGTAAAATAAATGCTTTTTTTTCGGCCATAACATAATTAAGCTCCGGCTGCCGCAGCCTGCCGTTGCCTCGAAATTATCAGGTAAAATGCAGTGAATGTTAACAGTGGAAACAAATGAAGGGGAGATGTGCTTTGTTCTATAAAAACCTCATCGGTATTCGCAAAAGGTTTTAAATTGATTGTCATCAAACGCCCGCCATCTATGCTTTCCCACTCATAACAAGCTTTCCAAAATGATTTTCTCTTCAATATATATTGTGTACTATCCGCTAACGTAAATATCGACGCGAAGCTGAATAACTTACTTTTTAGGGTGCCGATCACATTTTCATTCGCGTCGGTAACACTGATCGCCCGTTTCCAGGTATCTGTAAATTTAAAGTTCAAAACAGCGTCCGCGAGTTCAGCCATACCCCTGTTTTTTAAGGAGACGGTTTTAAAAGTAAGCTTGCCATAGCTATACAGATCGTCCTTTAGTTCATACTCAGGTTTCACCCAGCCATGGCGCTGTAAACACAGTTTGCTTACGTTGCGATTGTTAAATGGTGAATACATCAAAATATGTATTAATGGTAAAGCGTACCGGTGTTAACCACAGGAGCCACATTGCGCTCACCACAAAGTACCACAAGCAGGTTACTGACCATGGCAGCCTTGCGCTCTTCATCCAGCTCAACAATGTTTTTTGCAGATAGCTTATCAAGCGCCATCTCAACCATACCAACGGCACCTTCCACAATTTGCTTACGTGCCGCTATAATGGCTGTGGCCTGTTGGCGCTGCAGCATAGCGTTGGCAATTTCAGGCGCGTAGGCCAGGTGCGAAATTCGTGCTTCCAAAACTTCAATACCAGCACGTGCAAGGCGGTCGTTGAGTTCTTTTTCAAGTAATACGCTAACCTGGTCGGCTCCATCACGCAGGGTTACTGATGCATCTTCATCCTCAAAATGATCATAAGCGAAAGAGTTAGCTAAGTGACGTACTGCCGCCTCGCTTTGGATGTTAACGTATTGAATATAGTTTTCAACGGAGAATACAGCCGCCGCCGTATCTTTAACACGCCAAACAATTACCGCGGCAATTTCAATGGGGTTACCCACTTTATCGTTAACCTTAAGTTGCTGGCCATTCAGGTTGAAAGCTCTTAACGATACTTTCTTTTTAACAGTAAACGGATTCACCCAAAAAAAACCATCCTTTTTAACCGTGCCGGTATATTTACCAAACAAGGTGAGTACTTTGGATTCATTGGGGTTAACAATCACCAGTCCGGGTAAAACAAGCGAAAAGTTGAGTATAAATATAATAACGGCAATGATTGGCATGCCTTGCCAAATTAATATACCCGATGCGGCAATTAAAATTAAAAACAGCGCAAACGTAGCGTATCCGGATGGCGGGTTAATGATTTTTTCGTTTTCCATGAGTTTGGGTTTGATTTTAAAATGATATCATAAAGATATCAAACAATTATTCACAAATGCAAGAAAAAGTGCGCAACACAGAAACTTATATTATTTTTGAGAGGTTAACATAGCAAATGGTTCAAATTTCTACATCCCGGCGAAAAGCACTGTGGCGTAAATATGCACGTAACATTAAGTTTTTAATGATATTAGGCAGTATATGCCTTATTGTAGCAGCTTTGCCAAAGCAGGCACAATTCAGATACGAGTTTGAAAAAGGCAAAATATGGAACCAAAAGGACCTTATATCGCCATATAGTTTCGCCATACTGAAAACGCCGCAGGAGATTGAGAACGACCGTAAAACCGCGCTGGCGAGCGTGACACCATTTTATCGTTTTGACCGTGATTTGGGCAAACAGCAAATTGAGGGTTTCAGGAATGACCTGGAAATTAAATGGCACACAGCAGGATTGCCCGAAAATCAGCGTGAAAAATATGAAACGGTAGGTATAAACCTGTTAACTGAAGTTTACAATAGAGGAATTGTAAAGGTTAATCAAAAACATCAGCGAGCCGAAGCACTAAATATCAGTGTGTTAAATAATAACGTATCTACCGAGCGTAATATAAACGATTTGTTTACGCGTGACCGCGCGCTGAATTATTGCGAGCAACAATTAAATGCACGCAAAGATATGGACAAAGCCTTTCTGCTGGATTTGATTGGCGACCGCCTGATGGTAAATCTCTCTTACGATGAGAAGTTTACGGCTGCAGTTGAGAAAGAAGCGTTGGATAATCTTTCGGTCACCCGCGGAATGGTTCAAACCGGAGAAACAATTGTGGCTAAAGGTGCTGTGGTAAATGACGATGTCTTTCAAAAGCTGCAATCATACAAAAAAGCCTTTGAGGACAACGCCAGGATTGACGGAAACGGAAACCTGGTGTTATTTGGCCGTTTTTTGCTGGTAGGTCTGGCGATAACGCTGCTTATTGTATTCCTATATTTATTTAGGCGCGATATTTATAATGATAACAGATTAGTGGGCCTTATTTTAATGGTAGTAACCGCCATGCTGGCAACACTATCGATAGCCATCATGCTGCAGATTCCCACTTTATATTACATACCTTATTGCATAGTACCCATAATTATCAGAATATTATTTGATACCCGCCTGGCGCTTTATATACACCTTTTGGTGGTATTGATAGCTGGTTTTTTTGTACCTAATAGCTTTGAATTTGCCTATTATCAAATAACTGCAGGTATGGTGGCTATTTACACCATTAAAAATTTAATACGCCGCGAGCAGTTCCTTACTTCTGCGTTGATTATCACCGCTACCTATTTTGTTGCATTTTTAGGAATTTCATTCATTAGGCAGGGGAGCCTCGCTTCAATAGAATGGCTGGATTTTATACCGTTTACGGTTAGTGTATTGCTTACGCTGCTGGCCTATCCGCTTATCTATGCGTTCGAGAAGCTTTTTGCACTTACGTCAGACATTACTTTAATAGAGCTTACCAATACCAATTCGCCATTATTACGCGAAATGGCCTTCACAGCGCCGGGCACTTTCCAGCATTCGCTGCAAGTAGCTAACCTTGCTGAAAATGCAATTTACGCAATAGGAGGGAACGCTTTGCTTGTGCGTGCGGGTGCGCTTTACCATGACATTGGTAAGATAGAGAATCCACTGTTTTTTATAGAAAACCAAACGTCGTCATTTAATCCGCATGATAAACTGCCATATGAGGAAAGTGCTCAGATAATTATTCGCCACGTGAGTAAAGGTATCGAAATGGCACGCAGGGCAAATTTGCCGGATATAGTGACTGACTTTATACGCACGCACCATGGTAATACACGGGTGGACTATTTTTATCAGTCGTTTTTGAAAAATTTCCCCGAGAAATTCATCGATGAGAATATATTTCGTTACCCTGGACCCATTCCTTTCTCCAAAGAAACCGGCGTTTTAATGCTTGCCGACTCTGTTGAGGCTGCATCACGGTCATTAAAAGAGCCAAATCAAAAATCGATCAGTGACCTGGTTGATCGCATTGTAAAATACAAATTGGATCAGGATCAGCTGAAAGACAGTAACATAACACTGAAAGATATTGAAACCATCAAAACGATATTTAAACGGATGTTGATGAGTATTTATCATGTTCGGATAGAATATTAAAAAACCTCAATTTTTTTTTTGACAGGTATTCACTTTTACTATATTTGCAGACCTCAAAAAAAGAGGCGTACTTAAAAAAGGTGAGGTGCCTGAGAGGCCGAAAGGATCAGTTTGCTAAACTGACGTACGGGAAACTGTACCGAGGGTTCGAATCCCTCCCTCACCGCTGATAAGACTATCAAAACACTTTAAAAGCCTGTAAATCATATGATTACAGGCTTTTTCATTTCAGGAAGTACTCATTTTATGTGCGGTCTCGCATAGTTTTAGTGTGACATTTAGTGTGACATTTTTTTTCAGGAAATGTCACACTGGAAAGCTTGTAATAAATTGTATTACAGCATATTCACTAACTAAACATCTTGACTTTTATTAGCTGCATTTCGATATTTATTAACCGATAAAATGTGTCGTTATGTTAGAAAAAAGTTTCGGTTTGCTGTTCTATCTCAGCAAGCAACGCCACGCCGACAAAGGTGAAATGTACATTTATCTCCGGATCACCGTTAATGGGACTTCCCGGGACCTGTCCGTAAAAAGGATCTAGACAAGTTCCAGGTGGAGTGCAACGGCCAACCGCGCTACCGGTACAAAGGAAGATGCCAGGGAATTAAATCACTATCTCGATATTCTTCAAAATAAGGCCTATGATGCCCGCAAGCAACTGATCGATTCAGGGCGCATCGTAACCGCTATCGCGGTCGTGGACATCATTAGCGGTGCAGAGCAGCGCAAAAGGGAATTAATGTCGCTGTTCAAAGGACATAACGATGACCTAAAGGCGATGATCGGCAAAGGTGTCGCTAAACGCACCTGGACGAATTTCAATACTTCCTACCGTCATGTTTCTGAGTTCCTGTACGCGGAATACAAGGTTAAAGAGATCAATATCCTGTCGCTCGATCTTGAATTCATTAAGAAGTTCTATCAATGGTTGCGTGTGACCAGAAACCTCGGCCATAACAGCAGCCTCAAGAACATCGCTAACATGAAAAAGATAGTGATCAGTTGCGTCGATAACAGCTGGCTCAGATCAGACCCTTTTGTGAAATTTGATGAAACGCGGGAAGATGTACAACCTGTCTTTCTGGTAAAGGAAGAATTGCAGGCCATTGCTGAAAAGGAATTCCTGAACGTCCGTTTATGCCAGGTCCGTGATGTATTCATATTCTGTTGTTTTACAGGACTTGCTTTTGCCGATGTGAAACAATTAAAAAAGTCGGAGGTTGACCTTGGAGTGGATGGAGAGTTACGGATCTATAAAGGGCGGCAAAAGACGGGGACGCCCTCGATCATTCCTCTGCTGCCGATCACAAAACAGATCCTCGCTAAATAGGAACACGACCCGAAGTGTATCATCCAGGATCAGCTATTGCCGGTACTTAGTAATCAGAAGTACAATGCCTACCTTAAGGAGATCGGCGATCTTTGTAATATCAATAAAGAAGAGGACGGCACGGTAAACTTGACGTTGTTTTGAATCATCCACATTCAGGGATTATTTACTTTAACCTAAGTCTCTTATCGCCGTTTTGACGTTTACTTTCAAAATATAAAAAGGTTGTAGTACTAATATATTAATTGCAAAGATTGGAGAACAACAGCATCATTTTTTTAGAATGTAACTTGTGCCTGAACGTTCATTTTAACCAGCTTTCTTTCAGCGTTCATGTATATACAAAACGGTTTCATTTGCCAGGTTTCAAAAAAACTAATGCGCCTTAGTGGATAGTTAGAAAGTTCAGACCGTGAGCTACAAAGAGTTAATAGTATAATGTTTTAAAATGCCAATGCAGTTAAGGCTAAATATTATATTTACCGCATTACCGTGAAGAGCGAAAAGCCAGAAGTTGGTCAAAAATACGGTTTGAAATTGCATTTAAAAATATGAAATTATGAAAATTAAACACTTTTTTATTTCAGCACTGCTTGTAGCGGTTGGTGGCGTAACACAAGCCCAGCACCTTATAGCAGGCTCGTTTAACCTGCGTTTTGATAACGCCGGTGATACCGGAAACCTTTGGGTTAACCGGGCACCGGTAGCAGCCGCGCTTATCCGCTTTCATGATTTTGACGTAGTAGGTACGCAGGAAGGCCGCGAAAACCAGCTTCAGGATTTGAGTAAAGCCCTGCCTGAATATGAACGTTACGGCCTTGGCCGTGACGATGGTAAAGAAGGAGGCGAGCATTCAGCCATCTTTTTTAAAAAAGATCGTTTCCAGGTTTTAAAGAAAGGCGATTTCTGGCTGTCAGAAACACCGGATAAGCCGGGTTTAGGCTGGGATGCCACTTGCTGTAACCGTATATGCTCATGGGTTTACCTGTTGGATAAGCAAAGCAAAAAGAAGTTTTACTTTTTTAATGCGCATTTTGATCATCAGGGAAAAGTAGCCCGCGAGGAAAGCAGCAAATTGATCCTGAAAAAGATAAAAGAGATAGCTGGCAAGGAAAAAGCCATTTTTACCGGCGACTTGAATGGCGACCACGAAAGCACTTGGTACCAGCGCCTGGCAACATCAGGTTACCTGAAGGACACATACACGCTGGCTAAGCACCCGTATATCTTCAATGCCTCGTTCAATAACTTCGGCAAAGCGTTAGATAAGGACGGCATCATTGATCATATATTTATTAACGGTAATGCTGATGTTAAACGCTGGGGTATATTAACCGATAGCTACCGCGGCAAATTCCCGTCAGACCATTTTCCGGTACTGGCTGAGTTTACATTTTAATCGTTTCTTTTTTCTGATTTTTTTCCAAGGCCTCCTCAAAAGGGAGGCTTTGTTTTTGAATGGTATCTATTTTAGCATAAAAGAAACCGTATTTGATTTATTACCAAAATAAGAGATACTTACATAATATCTTCCCCGTTTTGACGGTTTTGAACCTGTGAACAAAATCAATTTATTCAAATAGTATATATCGCTCACAGTGTCGCCTTTTTTTAATTCTATCAGATACGGCCTTACATCTTTGATACTATAAGCAGATGAGGAAATTAAGTAAGGACAATTTATACCATCTATCCTTTGGTCTTCACCATAAAAAAGATAAACACAACTCTGCCACGGATAATTTTTCATTGGTTTATTAAAAAGTATATTCTTTATCGTATCAGTATCGTTAGTAATAGTTATCCTGAATTTCACACTGTCAATATCAGAATAAACACTGTCAAGCGATGATATATTGGTCTTAACTCCAGGTTGTCTTACTTCAAGTAACAATTGTGCTTTACAATCAACGCAAAATGCCACAATACAACACGTAATAAAAAAACTATAATATTTTTTCCCCGTAGATTTCATATTGGTGTTAAAATAATCAAAACACGTTATTACCACGATAATAAATCATATTTTTGCCGCATAACATACAGGTCGCGTTAGTAGGCGATCTTTTTTAAAAACATATTTTATAAACTGGCCGTATCAAATAAATGAAAAGGCCGAATCATAGTTGTAGATGATTAATATTACACTCCCTGATGGTTCCGTTCGTCAGTACGACAAAGGAATCACTTCCATGCAGATCGCGCAGTCGATCTCCGAAGGTTTAGCACGTAACGTATTAGCGGCCGAAGTAAACGGCCAGGTTTGGGATGCCAGTCGCCCTATTGAAGAAGACAGCAGCATAAAGCTCCTGACCTGGAATGATGCCAATGGTAAATCAACCTTCTGGCATTCGTCAGCCCACTTGATGGCCGAAGCGCTTGAGGCTTTGTATCCGGGTACAAAATTCGGCATAGGCCCTGCCATTGAAACAGGTTTTTATTACGATGTTGACTTTGGCGACCGTGATTTCTCATCAGAGGAATTTAAAAAGATAGAAGATAAGATTATTGAGCTAGCCAAAGCCAAATCAGAGTACATCCGCAAGCCGGTTAGCAAGGCGGACGCCATTGAATATTTTACCGAGAAAGGCGATGAGTATAAGCTCGACCTGATTAAGGATCTACCTGACGGTTCCATCACTTTCTATACACAGGGTAACTTTACTGACCTTTGTCGTGGGCCGCACATTCCGAATACTGGTTTTGTTAAGGCTGTTAAATTAATGAGTGTTGCCGGCGCTTACTGGCGTGGCGATGAAAGCCGCAAACAGCTTACCCGTATTTATGGCGTGACTTTCACTAAGCAAAGTGAGCTGACCGAGTATCTGCACATGCTGGAGGAAGCCAAAAAACGCGACCACCGCAAGCTGGGTAAGGAATTGGAGCTGTTTACCTTTTCCGAAAAAGTGGGCATGGGTTTGCCATTGTGGCTGCCTAAAGGCACTGCCTTGCGCGAGCGTTTAACTAACTTTTTGCAAAAGGCACAGGTTAAAGCAGGTTATGAGCAAGTGATTACGCCGCACATCGGGCATAAAAACCTGTATGTAACATCAGGCCACTATGAAAAATATGGTGCAGACTCTTTTCAGCCAATAAAAACGCCGCAGGAAGGAGAGGAGTTCTTATTAAAACCAATGAACTGCCCGCACCATTGCGAAATTTATAAATCAAAACCACGCTCATATAAAGATTTGCCGGTACGCTATGCGGAGTTTGGTACCGTTTACCGTTATGAGCAAAGCGGTGAGTTGCATGGCTTAACCCGTGTACGTGGCTTTACTCAGGATGATGCGCACCTATTCTGCCGCCCGGATCAGGTTAAGGAAGAGTTTAAAAAAGTTATAGACCTTGTGTTGTATGTTTTTGGAGCACTGGGTTTTGAGGATTATACAGCACAGGTATCGCTTCGTGATCCGGAGAATAAAACCAAATACATCGGTACCGATGAGAATTGGGCGCTGGCAGAATCGGCTATTAAAGAAGCGGCTGAAGAAAAAGGTTTAAAAACCGTGGTAGAGCTTGGCGAAGCGGCATTTTATGGCCCTAAGCTGGATTTTATGGTGAAGGATGCCCTTGGCCGTAAATGGCAGTTGGGCACTATACAGGTTGATTATAATTTGCCTGAGCGTTTTGAGCTGGAGTACACCGGAAGCGATAACCAGAAGCACCGCCCGGTAATGATACACCGTGCACCATTTGGTTCAATGGAACGTTTTGTGGCTGTGTTGATTGAGCATTGCGCAGGTAATTTTCCGCTATGGCTTTCCCCTGAGCAATATATTATTCTCCCTATATCTGAAAAATATGAAGAATATGCAAAAAAACTTTCAGATGAATTAAAAGATTCCGATATTTGCGGGCTAATTGACTTCAGAGATGAGAAGATCGGGCGTAAAATCCGAGATGCTGAAGTTAAAAAGATCCCCTATATGCTTATCGTTGGCGAAAAAGAAGCCGCAGAAAATGTGGTATCTATTCGCAAACATGGTCAGGGCGACCTGGGCAGCATGAGTGTAGAGGAGTTTATAAAACAGATAACTAAAGAAATAACAGTATAACTTGGCTTTAAACAGACCGTTCAACAGAGGACCAAGGCCCCCTTTCAAGAAAAAAGAGGCCGAACACAACATCAATCAATTCATCAAGGCACCAGAGGTTCGTCTTGTTGGTGATAATGTAGAAACCGGCGTGTATTCACTACGTGACGCGCTTGCCATTGCCCAGGAGCAGGAGCTTGACCTTGTTGAGATATCGCCTAACGCCAACCCGCCTGTTTGTAAAGTAACCGACTATAATAAGTTTATTTACGAGCAGAAGAAGAAGCTTAAGGAGATTAAAAGCAACGCTAAACAAACGGTTATAAAAGAAATCCGTTTCGGCCCTAATACTGATGACCATGACTTTGAGTTTAAATTGAAGCATGCCATTAAGTTCCTGGAGTCGAACGAGAAAGTGCGTGCTTATGTACACTTTAAAGGCCGTTCAATTGTTTACAAGGAACAGGGCGAAATACTCTTATTAAAATTTGCACAGGCGTTAGAGGAAGTAGGGAAGGTTGAGCAATTACCAAAATTAGAGGGTAAGCGTATGTTTTTAACCGTCGCTCCAAAAGGTGCTAAAAAATAGAATTCGATATTCGAAATAAAATAAAACGTTGCGAAAACGTCTAAACACAAACAAATAAGAGTTATGCCAAAAATGAAAACCAATTCCAGTGCTAAAAAGCGTTTTAAGCTTACTGGAACCGGTAAAATTGCAAGGAAAAACGCATACAAAAGCCACATCTTAACCAAGATGTCGACCAAACGTAAGCGTAACTTAGGTCACACCAGCTTAGTGTCTGATGCTGACATGGGTAACGTAAAACGTATGCTTTGTATCGGCAAGTAATTAATTTAAATTTTTAACCAGGTATTAGAGTACAAAAGTTCGCGCTTAAGCGGCACTCACTACCAAAAACAACAACAAGATGCCACGTTCAGTAAACGCAGTTGCGTCACGCAGACGAAGAAAAAGAATCTTGAACCTCGCTAAAGGTTATTGGGGTTCACGCAGCAAGGTTTATACCATTGCAAAAAACACAGTAGAAAAAGGTTTACAGTACGCTTACCGCGACCGTAAAACCAAAAAAAGAGAGTTCAGAGCTTTGTGGATCCAGCGTATTAACGCCGGTGCCCGTGAGCACGGAATTTCATATTCGCAATTAATGGGCAAATTAGCCGCTAAAGAGATCGGTTTAAACCGTAAGGTATTAGCTGACCTGGCTATGAACAACCCAGATGCATTCAAAGCAATTATTGACGCAGTAAAATAGTTCTGTTTAGCAACGTTTTACATTGAAAAGCGCCCGGTATTAGTCGGGCGTTTTTTTTGTGCATTTTTTCTTTTAAAATTTATTTTACATATTCAGGTAATTTTAGTTCGTCCTGATTAAATGGAACTCACCAAACCTGTCGCCAAAAAAATAGCCGAATTTGCACCTTTTGCCGAGATGATGCCCGGCGTAACCATTATACATCATATAGCCGATTTTTCAGTAGTCCACATGTGTTCAAAAGGGCTTAAGCTACTGGGCGTAACCATAAACGAACTACGTCAAATGGGTGTAGATTATTATCCCCGATATTTTAATATGGAATATATGGAAGGCCTGTTGCCCAAAATGGAAAAGCTACTTAGCGATAATAAAGAGAACGAAAGCTTCAGTTATTTTCAACAGGTAAAATATGCCGGTAAAAATGATTGGACCTGGCACATTACATCCACCGGTATATTTATGTGGGATGATAACGGTAAGCCTCTACTAACCATAACAACTGCGCTGCCTATTGAAAGCCTTAAAGAGGTTGAGCCTAAAGCCGAAAGGTTGTTAGCAGAAAATATATTTCTCCGTAAAAACGCGGCACGCTTTGGGCTACTTACCAGGCGCGAGATTAGCATACTAAAGTTAGTAGCCGGTGGAAAGAGCTCGCCCGAAATAGCCGGAGAATTATTTATTTCAGCTGAAACTGTACAAACCCACCGTCGAAACATTAAGCAGAAACTCGGTATAGCCAACAACTTTGAATTTGTTGAATATGCCCGCGCTTTTAATCTCATATAAAAAAGGCGCTTACAATTTTTTGCAGCGCCTTTTCATAAGGATTTGAGTTCTATAAAAGCGGATCAGTGCTTCTTTCGTTCAATTCACGGGTATCATTGTCAATATCCATGTACTGCTTAAAGTTTTGTACATCGGCGTTAACCATGCTTTTAAAAACCGGATTAAGCACATGCGCTATGCTTGCACCAAAGCCGCCTGCGGGTGGGTGGTAGCTGATCACCACATCAACCAGGGTTCCGCCATTTTCGGCATCCCTGAAACGTACTTTACCAGCATTGTCAATTATCGACCCTGGCAACGAACTCCAACCAATCATGTAGCCGGGCTCGTCCTTCACAATCTCAGCATCCCAGGTAACGCGCGCCACACCTGCTGGTAATTTAAGCTCCCAATGTGAACGTGTACTATCTATTACTTGCACGCTTTCCAGGTGCTTCATAAAAAGTGGCAGGTTATCCAGCTGGCGCCAAAACTCATAAACCTGATAGCGGGGTTTATTCACTACAAAAGCCGAGCGGATATTAACGTTCACCACGTCATCTCTAGTTGTTTTGCCAACGCGGCTATATAACTCGCAGTGGCCGGTAAAACCCCGGCTTAACAGATAGCCGCCGGCGCCAAGTTTTATAATGCTTGAAAACGGACTTTTAAAAAGGTTTTTGAAACCCGATATTCCTAATTTAACACCGGTAGCGATAGATATATAACGCTCGGGCCAGGTCAAATTTATAGGCTCCGCACTATTTTCGGCGCGGTGGTAGTTGTTTGACAACTGTAAGGATGCATTCGACATAATTATATGTTTTTAAGTAGATTACTTATATAACATCACGCCATAAAAGGAGTTTTGCTTTAGTTAAAAAACTTGCATTCATCGGCGCTGAATTTTTTTAATGTAGTAGCTGCTATTTGTTGTACATTTGTGCGCTTTTGGTTTTGTAGTGGTTGGTTTAATAATCGCACAAATTAAAAGGGAATACGGTGTGAGTCCGTAACTGTCCCGCAGCTGTAAGCTCCGTAACCAAATATCCGTCAATAAGCCACTGTAGCAAGTAACTATGGGAAGGCAGGATAGTGGGGAGTAAGTCAGAATACCTGCCACAAGTGATAATTATTCAAAGCTTTCGGGGATTGAAGCTTGAATGGCATGTGCGCGCACATCTCACTCAGGCTAATTCCTTTTATTTTTTTTGAATTTAATAACTGTGGCAACGTCAATATGTTAAACAAAAATCTTTTTGCATTAAATGCGATAGCGTTTTCCATATTGTGTGTAAGTCCGCGTGTATTCGGGCAATCTGACAGTACCCGTAACCTTAAGGAAGTAAATGTTCAGGGCATTACATCGGATGTTTTCAAAACTGCTGCACCCGTTCAATCCGTTACATCTTCAGACTTTTCGAGATACAGTGCTTTCAGCGTAGCAGATGCGGTTCGAAATTTTTCGGGAGTGGCCGTGCGCGATTACGGTGGAATCGGGGGGCTAAAAACGGTATCGGTACGTAGCATGGGTGCCGGTTATACCAGTGTTTTGTACGATGGCATTCTCATAAACGATGCCCAAACCGGGCAGGTAGATTTGGGCAGGTTCAACTTATTGAATTTGCAGCAGATTATTTTGTATACCGGACAGCCGCTAAACCTGAACCTGCCGGCACGTTCTTATGCAAACTCGGCGGTACTATCGCTCATCACTAAGCAACCTCAGTTAAGCCGGGAAAAACCCAACCGTTTTACCGCCGGTATTCGCGCAGGGAGCTTCGGTTTAATTAATCCTTATTTGCAATGGCAGCAGCGTTTGAGCGGTAATTGGTCAATGGTACTTAATGGCTCTACGCTGAACGCTAACGGGAATTACCGGTTTAAAGATTCGTTTGGTGGTAAGGATACCATCGGCAGGCGGGTGAATAGTGATGTATCTACGCAGCAGATTGATGGGGGAGTTTACTATAGCAGGAATGACAGCACCAAATTCAGGCTTCAATTTAATTATATTAACTCAGACCGCGGTTTGCCGGGACCGGTGATATTAAATGCCGTTTATGATAATCAACACCTGCTAAATCAGGATGCTTTTGTACAAGCGGCCTACGATCGAATTTGGCAGAATAGTTTACACCTTTTGCTAACTGCTAAGGCCTCGCACAATTATCAGCACTATACCGATGCTTCATTTTTAAATAACAACGGTGGCGCTAATGAGCACTATACGCAGCGGGAGATCTACCAATCAGCAACGTTGAGCTATAAGCCCTTGCAAAACTGGGAAATAGCCTACGGTACAGATGCATCATTTGTAGATATGGACGTCGACGTATACAAATACGTTTTCCCAAAGCGCTTGTCGCTGTATAACATTTTGGCGAGTAACCTGAAGTTAGGCCGTTTTGGCATTCAAACAAGTTTGCTCAGTACCTATATTAACGATGATAATGAAACAAACGCTGCCGCAAAATCGAAATCAGCGTGGAGCCCTACACTCGTGGCAAGCTACGAAGCTATGAAGAACGGAGAACTGCTGATACGGGCTTTTTATAAAAATGTCTATCGTTACCCCAACCTGTCCGAACAATATTACTATGCCGTACAGCCACGTGATATTAAACCAGAGCAATCGCGACAATACAATGTGGGTGCTGTTTATACCAAAAATCTTGACGGTTTTGCCGAGTATGTATCTGCCGGCGTTGATGGTTATTATTATAACGTAACCAATAAGATATTCACTTTTCCGGGCCGCTCTGCAGAAATTATCAGCGTGCGTAACATCGGCAAGGTAGACATTCGCGGGCTTGATGTTAATATTAAAACTCGTTTTAAGCCGGTTGCAGATTACACCGGGTTATTCAATCTTTCATACACCTATCAAAAGGCAATTGATATTAGCAACATGGGAGACAGCTTTTACAAAGAGCAAATACCGTATACACCAAAACACACGCTTGCTTTAAATGCTGGAGTTAAACATCAAGGCATCGGCCTGTTTTATAATCATATTTTTTCGTCATCGCGCTATTACCTAAGCAATAACCGCCCGGAGTATTATCTGCCGGCATATCATATTAGCGACTTTTCTTTTACTTATGATTTCAGGTTGTTTAAAAAACAATTTTACTCGGCTTTAGAGGTCAACAACGCTTTTAATAGTGATTACGTCATTGTTAAAGGTTACCCGATGCCGCCACGATCAATACGCTTAACACTTCAATTAACAATTTAATATAATAAAATGAGATCATTTAAACACAGCTACTTATTATTTCTATCAGCCCTGTCATTATTAGCTACGTCATGTAGTAAAGATGATGATCCAATCATCGACGACAATTTAGGGTCAGGCGTGTTCATAGTTAACCAGGGAGCATTCAGCGCAAGTAATGCTTCGCTAACGTTTTATAATACCACCACTAAAAAGGTTACTTTGGATGTATTTTCAGCGGTTAATGGTGCAGGCTTAGGCGCCGTAGCGAATGACGCGGCTATTTATGGCTCAAAAATGTACATCACGGTAAACGTTTCGAGCACTCTGGAGGTTATTAATCCGCTGAACGGTAAGCTAATTAAGCATATCGATATGAAGAACAATGGAGTTGCGCGCCAGCCAAGGTATGTCGCTTTTTATAAAAACAAGGCTTACATCACATCGTACGACAACACGGTAGCTGTACTTGATACAGCCAGCCTCAATGTTGAGAAATTTATCACCGTAGGCCGTAACCCGGAGCAACTGGCTGTAGCTAACGGAAAGCTTTATGTAGCTAATTCAGGCGGCCTCACGTTTGGCAATCCGGATAAAAGCGTTTCTGTTATTGATTTGAACACAAATACCGAGACTAAAAAAATCACAGTTCCGGCCAATCCGGTAAGTTTGGCTGTTGATGCCGGTGGCGACGTATACGTAATTTCAGCAGGCGATTACGACAAAATTCCACCTGCACTCACTATCATTAACAGCGCTAACGACGCAATAAAATCAAGCGAAACTACCGATATAAGCTACGGTAATACCGTCGCGATAGCCGGAAACAAAGCATATTTTATATCAAGCTCCGGTAATATAGTGGTGTATGATACTGCAACGGACCAGGTAAGTAACGAAAATTTTATAACCGGCAATTTCAAAATTAAAACGCCTTATGCCATAGCCGTTAAAGAAAGCACTGGTGAAGTATTCGTTACAGATGCTAAAGGTTATACAGCTGATGGTAAACTGTATATTTTTAATCGTGATGGAGCAGTTAAGGATAGCGCGGCTACAGGATTGATTCCGGGTAAAATTGTATTTAAAAACAACTAAACGCCAAGTTTACAAATTGCTTTTTAATCGTTAATTTCGCATACAAATTTATAAGCAATGTCGGCATACAACATGAACACCCGCAACACCGTACTTATATTAATGATTATAGGTGCTATAGCAATGCGCTTTGTTACTTTTGAGTTTCAGCAGTTGAGTAATTTTACCCCTGTTGGTGCGGTGGCTTTATTTGCCGGTACTTATTTTACTGATAAGTGGAAATCATTCTTTGTACCGCTTGTGGTACTATTTTTAAGTAACATAGGCATCAACTATCTGTATACCGGCCAGGTCGCTTGGTTTTCCTGGTTTGACCTCGTAACATATTCATGCTTTGCTTTAACAGTATTGATCGGTGCGCTTATTAAGAAGGTGAATGTGCTTAACGTGTTGGCCGGATCCGTTGCTTCAGCCGTTTTATTCTGGCTGATAACCGATTTGCCCTTTCTGTATGGCACATATTACACGCACGACATGAGCGGTTACATAACCTCACTTACTAACGCATTGCCCTTTCTGCGGAATATGCTTATGAGCGACGCTGTTTTCGGCCTGTTATTGTATGGTGGCTTTGAATTAGCTAAAAATAAATATACTATTTTACGCAGCAGGCACGAGCTTGCTATGTAATTTTAAAATATCATAGGTTATTAAGCGGCTCTACACGAGCCGCTTTTTTGTTATAATAATTTATCTATCATCGATTTACATTTCAGTATTTAGTTTACGATATTTACAAATGGACTGTTAAACTGTATGCTGGGTAGCTACAACAAAAAATGTTAACTTTTAAAATGTGTTCAGTTAAGGGCTAACGAAAGCGAACCTTAGGGTGGTAGAACGGCAACATCTCAGCTAATTAAGTACAATATGTACAATGTTTTTATAAATGGAATACGAAAAGTAGCGTATATAAGAAAGATTAAACGATAGTTGTAATACTATTTATTTTTGGCCATTATATTTTAGCAATAGCTATTTTTCGTATGCGTTGATTACCATAGTCTGCCACATATAGGTTACCTGACGGGTCTATTGTTAAACCTTGAGGATTATTGAACAATGCAGAACTCCCTTTGCCATCTGCAAAACCTGTTGTTGATGAACCAGCTATTACGGTAAGAATATGGTCGGTATCAAGCTTTAAAATGCGCCCTGCACCGTCACAGATATACAAATTTCCCTGGGCATCAACAATCAAGCCGGTTGGATCGCCTACTATATCGCTGTTGTCCGGACCTCCTATCACGGTGCTCACAACGCCATTCGCATCAATTTTACGTATAGCATGGTTTGCCGCTTCAGCTATAAATAAGTTGCCTTCGCTATCAATTGCGATGGCATTGGGTTTATTAAAGCTTGCATCCGTGCCTGTGCGGTTAATGTAACCAGCCGCCGTGTTACCGGCAAATGTACTTACTACGCCATCCGGCGCTATCTTACGTATTAAATTGTTGCCATAATCGGCCACAAATAAATATCCGGAGGCGTTTACAGTTATACTCACCGGTGTGTTAAAATCGGCCTTGTTTCCGTTGCCATTCTCAAGGCCGGCGGTGCCGGTGCCGGCAAGGGTAGTGACCTCGCCATCACTTAATTTCCGAATAATGTTATTACCCCTATCTGCTACAAATAGGTTACCTTGGTTATCTCCAGTAATGCCAGAACATGCGTAAAATTGCGCCGATGCGAGATGCCCGTCAATGTATCCGATAGTTCCATCGCCTGAGATTGTGATTACATCAGCTAATTGTGTTACCTTACGTATAGCACTGTTATAAGAGTCTGCTACATATAAATCGCCGCTTTGGTCAGCCCAAAGCCCCATCGGGTAGTTGAATAATGCTGAGTTTCCGTTGCCATCAGTAAACCCGGCAGTTGAATTGCCTGCCAGGGTGCTAACCTGCACATCTATAGTATTTGCTGACGATATATTTATCGCATAGACTTCCCCATAGCTTGTGCCGGTTTCATTCGAAGCGTATGCTCTAACATAGCAGGTTGTCCCGGCAGCCAAGTCAGATATTGAACTTACAAACGCGAGCCTACTCAACGTTTCGGATGTTTTTGTATCAGCAATGGTTGGCGTTGAATTGGTAGTGCTCCAACAAATTCCGTAGGCCGAAATGTAATAATCATCACCGGGTACATTTCCTCCTGACCATACGGTGCCCGTAGCTGCTTCGAAAACAGGTTGCACGGTAGTTACTACCGGCAAATCATATTGTGTGCTTTTATTGCAGCCCATTAATGCTACAACCGATAATATTAAAAATTTATATAATTGCTTTTTCATAATAAACGATGACTTATTGGTTTACTGTCAGTTCTATTGTGTCTGCCTGCATGGCGGTGAATATGCCGTAACCATTTGAAATATTGCCGGGTGGGTTTGTAAGCTGTTGCGACGAGGTGTTGGCATTGCTGCTTAAAACATCGTTATACTCCTTATTTACGGTAAAGAGTATAACCTTGTAAGTGCCCTTATAGTTAAGTGTGCGGTAATACAGTTCGTACCCGGCTTCCTGCTTACCATTAATGGTAAAGTTTGCAGGAGCGTTGCCGCGCCCGCCATTTAAAATGTAAGGGTATAGTTCATCGTTTTTAAAAACCAGCACATGATAAAGCGAATCGGGATTATTCCAGCGATATACCACAGCAACCGAGTCGGCAGTGCCCAGATTAGGAAAGTCATCGTTTGCAGGCACCAAAATGGTTGTTGTGGATGCCGTAAAGCCCGTTGTTTTTACGGGTACGGTTGTAGTTGCCGTAACGGTTTCGTTATTATAGCTGAATGTTAAGCCATAAGTTTTACCGGTTTGGATGTAAGAAGCATCGCTGTAAGTATAGGTTCCGGTAGCGGTTTCCTGTAACGATACCGAGTCGCTCCCATTTGACAGGGTAAGGTTTAAGCCCGATACCAGGGCGCCGTATGATGAGGTATCATCAAACGCTTTTTGCTGATATATTTTTACGGATGGCGCCTGCCCCGGCATCAGGTAGGCAACCACCACCGCGCGGTTGGCCACTGCGGTATTGTCTTCCTTTTTACAGCCGGATAATACTGCCGTAATAAATAATATAAGTAAGTGTATGTGTTTGATATTCATGTTAGTTAAGATTAAGGCTTAGCGTTATGTTAGGGGTAAAGCCCAGGTATTTTACTACTGTGGTTATTACCTGGTTGTTGCTGATGTAGTACTCGTTGTACCAGGTGTTAACGTGGTTGTAAGCGTTGAAGAAAGAAAAACCCAGGCTGCCTTTTTTGCTGCCATCGGTACGCAGCAGATCATACGTGGCCGAAAGGTCAAGGCGATGGTAGGCTGGCAAACGTTCGCCGTTCTTAGCACTTACCGACAGGTAGTTGATTTTGTTACCATCCAGTGTATTAATAGTATAGGTACCTACCGGAGCAGTGTACGGATGCCCTGTGCTGAATATAAAAGTTGCCGCAAAACTCCATCGCTGCCAGTGGTACATATTCACGGCCTTAAATTCGTAGGCGATGTCCTGATTGGCCGGGAAATAGTCGGCACCATAGTTTTCAAACTTGTTTTTGGCTTCGGCAAGGGTATAGCTGAGCCAGCCGGTGTACATACCCGCTTTTTTCTGCAGCAAAAATTCAAGGCCTTTGGCATAACCCGATCCGTTGTAAAAATTCTGCGTAAGCGTAGTAGTTGTAGTGCCGCCGCCAAACGGACCGCCCATGCCCATACCACCACCTTGCTGGCGTATGGAGTATTCGGTCAATCCGCTGAGCTTTTTATAATAGCCTTCAACATCAAACAGCCAGTTATTGGTTTCGTAACCAATGCCGCCAATAAAGTGATCGGCTTTGCCAACCGGTATGTTCTGATCATTGGCCAGTACCCAAAAGTTGCGGTCGCCCCCGGCAACATCTTCACGGGTTACCTTGCTGGTAAACTGGTAGTAGCGGCCTGTAGCACCTTTCAGGGTTATCCTATCGGTTAGTTTATAAGTTAAGGATAGTCTTGGTTCGTAATATAGTTTTCCTGTGGGTGAAAAGTATGTGGTGCGGAAACCCGGTTGAATGTGTAATTTTTCGTTAGGATCTATCTCCAGCTCAACGAATCCGCCGGCGGTTGTACCGCTGTTGTGTTCATCAATAAGCGTGGTAGTATCGTTTTGAATATACGTATAATCAATAGATTGCTTTGTAGCAAAACCTCCAAAGTCAATTTTAAGCGGTGATGCTATCTGCCATTCCCAATCAGATTTCAAGCTAAAATCGCGCAGCTTATTTTTTTCGAGGATACCATTATTGATGGTGGTTGTGGTGTTGCTATCGGTAATGGTGCCGGTGGTACCACGGTTGCGGTCGCTAAAAAAGCCTGAATAGCTGGCCACGGTGGAACCAAAGAGTTTACCTGCTGATGTTGTCCATTTTAAACTGCTGCCTGTATTACCATAATGGGTATAATCGTTAATGTTAAGCGATCCTCCTGATGATGTTTGAAAGGAGGGGAGTGTCATCTCCCGGCTGTTGTCCAGCTTATCGGCACCATTATAAAAGCTCCAGCTTATATTGTTTGAGCCATTTATGGCATAGTTGTATTTGGTATTCAGATCATAAAAATAGGATGATGGGGTGGTTTGGTTGGCGAACCCGCCCGGTCCGCCTCCCATTCCGCCACCCGCTGCGCCGGTAGGGCCACCACTCCCTCCGGGGCCATTGTTGGCAGTCGAAGTATTGAACTGTCCAAAAATTTTGTCATATAGCGGTCCCTGGTATGATCGCCTGAACGCTACCAGTGCCGATGAATTTTCGCCGATAGGGGTTTCGGCATAAATATTAGTGCTCAGTAAACTCAGGTCGCCGCCAATATTGGCTTCCTTTTTATTGCCATCTTTACCGCGTATCTCCGTTACACTTGATAAGCGACCTCCGTATTTTGCAGAGTATCCGCCCTTGTACAACTCCACATCGCGTACGGCATTGCTGTTAAAGGCACTGAAAAAGCCATATAAGTGATCAACCTGGTAAACGGTAAAGCCATCAAAGGTTACCAAATTCTGATCTGGCGTACCGCCACGCACATAAGCTCCGGATGATGATTCGTTAGTAGCGCTTACCCCCGGCATTAACTGAAATGCACGCATAATATCGCGCTCGCCAATGTTAGGTAATTTATTAAGAGCAGCAGGTGTAAGCTGCAGTACGCTTACTTTGCGGCTATCGGTGTTCAGTACGCCCTTTTTGCGCCCGGTAATGCTAACCTCACTGATCGTATTATTCATGGCCGGGAACAGGCCGAAGCTCACCGGCCTTTTAACACTGCCGCTATCCAGCCTGAAGTAGTCGGGCTGATAGCCCACAAAGGTTACCTCAACCACCGACGTGTCCGACGGGATGTTGAGTATGGTAAAATTACCGCTGGTATTGGTTTGCCCGGCCAGGCCAGTACCACGTACCTTTACGGTAGCGCCGGGCAATGCTTCACCCGTTTTTTGGTCGGTAACCCGGCCGGTAAGCGCGAACATGAAGTGTTTTGGCGCATGTTTAGCTTCGGGTATACGCTTAGGTGTAAAGTTGCGGGCTGTTTGCTGCAGTTTGTATAATTGCTGCAAACGGGGCAGGTCATCAGGTTGTTGCAAAATATAAACCGTGCCGTCATTCTCTATCCAGTATTGCAGGTCATTTTCGTTACAAACCTGTTTCAATACCGCCTGCATTGATTCATTAAAGAAATGCTCGTTAACATCCATTCTTGAGAGCGAGTCGCGCTCGTACACAATGGTAATATCAAGCCTGCTCGCTATGGTATCTATAAACTGGTCCAGCGAGCAGGTAAAAAAATGGTCGATCTTTGTTTTCTTTAACTTATCCTTAGTGTTTTGCTGCCCGTAGACAACGGTGGTGGCTAAGGCGTAAAAAATGGTGACCAATAGTAGTATTTGCTTCATCAACTTATCAGGGTATGCCCTAAGTTGCGGTTAAGCGGTACTACTATAAAATAAATGAGATAAGGCAGCTTTTTTTGTAGACGAAAACGCCCCTTGTGCCGCAGTTTTAAACCGCTTTTCCGGTCATTCTACCGATAACATCGCGATAATTGTCGCTGTAAGGAATCTCGGCACTGCCTATTTTAATTCGCCCTTTACGTATGGATTGCACATGATCAAGGTTAACGATAAACGACTTATGAGTGCGGTAAAAGCGGTCGGCCGGTAGTTGTTCCTCTAATGCCTTAATAGTCATGCGCGACAGTAGGGGCTTAGGCTGCCCTTCGCGGTATAATTTAACATAATCCTTCAGTCCCTCGATATGCGTTATTTCATGATGACTTAAACGCACCAGGTTATAATCGGCATAAACAAAGATGTGGTCACGGTTTTTGCCGGCTATGTCATTAGCCAGGCGGCGTTGCTGGTCAAAAATAGTCTGGGCCTTACTACATGCCTTTAAAAAACGCTCGAGGGGTACGGGTTTCAACAGATAGTCAACCACGTCAAGCTCAAAGCCATCAACAGCAAACTGGTTGTAGGCTGTAATAAATATTATAAGGGGCTTTTGCACCATGCTTTTTACCAGTTGCAGGCCGGTTATGCCGGGCATCTGTATATCGCAAAAAACAAGATCAATCTGCTGCTCGTGCATTGCCTGCATAGCCTGCGCTGCCGAGCGGCAACTGGCTACCAGTTGCAAGCCATCAACATATTTAATATTATCCTCAAGTAGTTCAAGCGCTAATGGCTCATCATCAATAATTATACAACGCATGCCTCAATAAGTTAATAGTTCAGTGTTTTATCAAAGTAAAAGCGTCTGATGCACATAAACATATGTTTTAACATTATTTAACGTGTTCGTCGCTACAATGCTGGCTTTGGTCGAGTATGTTCGCAACAGCAAATCATTATAGGTTTATTTGGATGATGGATAATAATATTACATTGAAGCCCAGTGTTTATAGGATGCTTCCGCTCTTAGTATGGATTCTATTGCTATTGATGCCGCTGGCTACGTCACCCTTAAGCTTACCTGAGGCTATCAGGCATCGTTTCATAACACACGTGGTAATTCTTAACAGTTTATTGCTGGTGGTTTTTTACTTGCATACTTATATAGTTTATCCACTATTACAGCGCAAGGGTTGGTTAGTGTATATTGTTGGATTGCTTATACTATTCGCTGTATATTGGTTTAGTTGGTATATAACCCGCAGTGAACCGCCCAAGCCCAACGATGATTTTATGCGCCGTGCTGAAGAAGGCTTTCGCCGTATGCAGCCGCCAGCAAGCCCTGATCAAATGCCGTCTCAGCGCTTTGGTGGGCCTCGCTGGGGAGGCCCGGGCGTTTTTATGCCTATACTATCGCCGTTTATAGCAATTTTATGCAGCTTTTGTTACATCGTACTCCTTAATAATGCAGAACGTCAGCAAGCATTGAAGGAGCGCGAAACAGTGCATCTGCGTACCGAATTAAACTGTTTGCGTTCGCAGATCAACCCGCACTTTTTATTTAATATATTAAATAACCTTACATCCCTCGCCCGAAAACATTCAGAGCTTATGGAGCCAGCCATCATCAATCTGTCGCAATTAATGCGATATATGCTCTTTGAAAGCGATGATAACAAAGTTTCTTTGTCAAAGGAAGTGGACTATATTAAAAGCTATATTGACCTGCAAATGCTTCGGTTTAATGACGAGGTATCGGTGGTCACTGAATTTAGCGGTAATTATGCCGACAAATTAATTGACCCTATGTTATTGATAGCGTTAGTTGAAAACGCCTTTAAGCACGGTACCGGTGAAAATGAACACGCCAGTATTTACATCAGTTTAAGCATAGATGAACATACAGATACCCTGAATTTTACCGCTATAAATAGCTTTATAGAGTCGTTTGAAAGATCTGACAGAAATGGTATCGGTTTGAAAAATCTGCGCCGTCGGCTGGATATCCTCTATCCGCAAAAATATAATTTACGCATCGAAAATAATGGCATGTTATTCACAGCCCGCTTAAGTATTAACCTGGCTTAAATGGGAAATATGTGTGATGGTAACACGTCCGATCATTATCACAAAATAGTGTTTGTTATTTTTCGTGAATAAAAAGCCAATATTGAATAAAATCCTTGGATTTTCATTTAGTAGTTTTGATCACTTCGGTCAATTAACCTAAAAGGCATAATATTATTTTTTGATATGAGAACAATATTTACAAGCTTGTTTATAATCATTTGTCTTTTATGTTTAAACGGTAATTATGCGGCTTACTCTCAAACTAAGAAAGCTTATCAGCTAACCTCGCCGGATGGAAATATTAAAGTAGCTGTAGAACAAGCCGCAGTTGTGCCAAAAGGTTCAGCCATATTTAATATCTATTACAAAACCGGCGTAAAATATATGCCGGTTATCTTGAACAACAACTTAGGCCTTTCAACAGATCAGGCGGAATTTAAAGATGTGAACTTAAAGCAAGCCGGGCCAGTAAACCGGATAAACGAAAAGTATGAAATGATAACCGGCAAGCGTAAGTTTTGTACCAATGCCGCTAACGAACGCAGTTTTACTCTTACTAATTTTGCAGGTAAAACACTTAATGTGATATTCAGAGTTTACAACGATGGCGTAACATTCAGATACCAGTTACCTAAATGGACAGACAAGCCTGTTAACATAAAAGACGAATATACCACATACAACGTACCCCCTGAAACTGCCCGTTGGATACAAACATATGACCCGAGTTATGAAAGATTCTTCCCCTTTAGCACAACCGGCAAGGGCGAGAAAAATCAGCAGTGGGCTTATCCGGCCTTATTCAAAGCCAATGATTTGCCGGTGTGGTACCTGATAAGCGAGGCAGACAATAGCGAGGTAAATTGCGCTGCGAGGCTCACTAACGAGGAAAAGTTCAATGTATATAAAGTTACTTACCCTGAGCCCAGGAAGAGTTTTCAGCAGCAGGGTGATGTTTCATCGCTACCTTGGACGTCGCAGTGGCATACTTTAATAATAGGCTCGTTGGCAACGGTGGTGCAATCAACCCTTGTTACCGATGTAAGTAAGCCAAGTAAGGTAAAAAATACAGATTGGATTGTACCCGGAAGTGCATCGTGGATATATTGGGCGTATAATCATGGCTCAAAAGATTATAAGAAAGTAGTGGAGTATACTGACCTCGCTAAAAATATGAACTGGCGTTATGTGCTCATTGACTGGGAATGGGATGTGATGACCAATGGTGGTAATCTTGAGGATGCTGTCAAGTACGCGCAATCAAAAGGCGTTAAACCTTTGATCTGGTACAACTCGGGTACAACAGATTGGGCTGACGCTACACCGATAGACAGGATGCGTACCAGGGATATGCGTATCAAAGAATTTGAATGGTTGAAAAAGATAGGCGTCTACGGGATTAAGGTAGATTTCTTTGCCGGCGATCAGCAGGATATGATGAAGCTTTACCTGGATATTTTACAGGATGCTGCCCAATATCAGCTCATGGTTGATTTTCATGGGGCCACCATTCCGCGTGGGTGGGCCAGAACTTATCCTAACTTAATGACAACTGAAGCTGTTTATGGTGCAGAATGGTACAACAATTCAGCTGTACTTACAAATAAAGCAGCCGCACACAATACGACCCTTCCTTTCACCCGTAATGTTATTGGTTCAATGGATTATACACCGGTTACATTTTCCAACAGTCAGCACCCCCACATTACATCTTACGGGCATGAGCTCGCATTGTCTGTTGTGTTTGAATCAGCCCTACAAAATTACGCTGACCGACCGGAAGCTTTCTATGCGTTACCTGATGCACCGCGTAATTTTCTGAAAAAAGTCCCGTCGGCGTGGGATGAAACTAAGCTTATAAGCGGCTATCCTGGCGAGTATGTTATAATAGCAAGGCGCCGCGGCAACCAATGGTATATAGGCGGCTTAAACGGACAAGATACAGCAAGAACCTTTAAATTTAAATTGGATTTTATCAAAACTGGGTCAACGGTTAGTATTATTAAAGATGGTAATAACGACAAATCGTTTGAAACAACATTACGGCAAATTGTGAAAGGCCAAGATATTGAAGTAAAATGTTTGCCACGTGGCGGGTTTGTTGCAACTGTAGAGTAAAGCTCATGTCAATAGTGAAATCAACAACTTCATCATAAAGTGGAAATGGCGGATATCTAATTCGTGAGATCATTTTTTCCCAAAGCGTGAATGTTTTGCCTCGATCCGGGGTGCCCGAACCCCAGTGAATTTAAACAACGCTGAAATTTATGCATGCTTAATTTGGTTTGTAAGCTATCCAACTTGTCTTTTAAAAGTTTAAGTTTATCATTTTCAAGTGTTAAAATAACAATAAACACGCTGGCTCTAATCTATTTTAATATTCTATCATCTACGGAATGTGATTTGTAAGATTTATGCGTTCAAATAAATTTTTTAGCGGTATCCCTGCTGTTTCTGTTTGAACATGTCTGCTCAAACTATCACTGTTTATACTATTTTAATGAGGAAGCTGCTGGCTGTGGTCTGGTTGTGTTTGTTGTTTGGAATTGTTGGCTGCCTTTTTTGGTATAATGAATACCAGTACACTCTGCCTACACCGGTTCCTGTTGACTATAAAAATGTGCCTGTTGGCGGGTTCATCAACTTAACTAATGGTTTAACCGCGAGTGATAATAAACCTTTGCTATTGCATTTTTTTAACCCTAAATGCCCCTGTTCCCGCTTTAATATTCAGCACTTTAAGCAACTCGTTAAAACATATCAAAATAGAGTGAACTTTGTGGTGGTATTGTTAGACGATCAAAATGACATCAAAGAAGTTCGAGACAAGTTTGATTTGAACGTGCCCATTGTAATTTCACCCGGCTTGGCAAAGGCTTGCGGCGTTTATTCCACTCCGCAAGCGGCTGTGATCGACACTCGTTCGCGCTTGTATTACCGAGGCAACTATAATACAAACCGTTATTGCACAAACAAAGAAACGGAGTATGCCCGCATTGCTTTAGATGGTGTGCTGCAAAAATCAAATCCAATTCATTTTAACGCGCTTGCGTTAACTGCATACGGTTGCAGTTTACCAAATTGCGAAAGGTAATTATATATTATGACGCCAATTATACCCCTTCATAACGATAGCTCAGCCTATGATGTAGCGCTATGGAAAGCTATCCGGAAAAATGCCGACCGTACTATGGACTACTTCCTGGCTGCGTACTTTATTGTAAGCCTGGTGTTAGCCTATTTTTATGATACCTGGTTTATTGCGCTATCGGTAAGTAGCATTTGTTTGCTTGCTTATTACTCTACAAAAATTTTGTTACCAGGTTCAGACTTGTACCAATACGTTTTAAGTGTAATACTCGGGCTTTTTGTTGCGCTGTTTATATACCAGATGCATGGATTGTTTGAGATGCATTTTTTTGCATTCATTGGTGGTGCTATCCTAATCATTTATCGAAACTGGAAGTTGCAGCTGCCAATATTAATTGTGGTTGGTATACATCATGCATTATTCAGCTATCTTCAAAACACCGGGGTAAAAGGTGTTTACTTTACCCAGTTAGATTATTTTGATCTGCAAACACTTATTATCCATTTACTACTTACAACAGTAATTTATTTTGTTTCGGGCTTGTGGGCGCATAAGCTTAAGGATGCGAGCAACTGGCAAATTAAGCAGGCTATTGCCATGAAGGAGTTGCAGCAAGAAGCGGCTTTGAGTTTAGAACGTAAGCGCAACCAGGAAATGCTGGAAGAATTAAATGAAGAACTGCTTACATCAAATGCTCAGTTAGACCTATCACGTATAGAAGCGGAAAAAGCAAACCGGGCAAAAAGTGTGTTTTTGGCCACCATGAGCCATGAGATACGTACGCCGATGAACGGCATTATTGGCATGTCATCCTTACTTACTGAAACGTCACTTACTGATCAGCAACGTATGTATACCGATACCATTACCAACTGTGGCGATAATTTGCTGAACGTGATCAATAACATCCTCGATTTTTCAAAAATTGAGGCGGGTGGTATGGAACTGGAAGCGGTTGATTTTAACATTCGCCAGTGCATTGAAGAGGTGTTGGACATTTTTAGCACCCGCATAGCCGATATCGGTATTGAGATAGCATATCTGCTAAATGAAGATGTACCGGCGAGTATAAAGGGCGATAAAATACGCGTGCAGCAAGTGTTAACCAATTTGGTTGGCAACGCCGTAAAGTTTACACAAAAAGGAGAGGTGATTGTAAAGGTAAGCCGAGGTAAACTTAATGGCGACGATGTTGAAATTAAGTTTGAGGTTTGCGATACAGGTATTGGAATTCCGCCCGAAAAACGGGAGCGCCTGTTCAAGGCTTTTAGCCAGGTTGATTCATCTACTACGCGTAAATATGGCGGTACCGGGCTGGGCTTGGTTATATCAGAAAAATTAGTGAATCTGATGAGTGGCCAGATTACAGTTACCAGTGAAGTTGGTAAAGGTTCAACATTTGCGTTTTCTGTTGTGGCACCTATCGGCGAGGCCGTCGCTCAACCCTGGTTTGAAAAGGATATATTGGCATATGCCGGTAAACGGGTTTTGATCATAGATGACAACCTTACTAACCGAAATATTTTAATGTACCAGATGAATGCCTGGCGATTGGTTCCGGCAACCGCGGCGTCAGGTCCGGAGGCCATAAATATATTGGCGAAAAATGCTGACTTTGATTTGATTATTACGGATTACCAAATGCCGGATATGGACGGCGTGGAACTTACCAGGTTGATAAAAGCGAGCCATTCCGAAATACCGGTTATATTATTGAGCTCGGTAGGAGAGGAAAGGCGCGCTGAAAATCTTAATCTGTTCGACCATATCCTGACAAAGCCGATTAAGCATCAAACGTTGCTAAAATATATCTTGTCGTGCTTTAAGGCACCAAAAAGAAGAGAAAGTACATTAAGGCCGGTTAGTAAGATACCTGAAAACTTCGCGTCGTTGTACCCGTTACGCATATTAGTTGCCGAGGATAATAAGATCAATCAAAAAGTAATATCACACATGTTGGCCAAGCTTGGCTACGATGCAAGCATTGCCGGAGATGGCGTTGTAGCGGTAGCGTCAGTTATGGCTGATGACTTCAACCTGATATTGATGGATATACAAATGCCAAATATGGACGGGCTTGAGGCAACTACTATCATAAGGGCAAGCGATATTAAACAACCGGTGATTATAGCGCTTACCGCCAATGCGCTGAGCGGTGATAGGGACGAGTGCATTGAGAAAGGCATGGATGATTACCTGTCAAAACCATTAAGGACAGAGGATTTGCTCGAAAAACTCTCTTACTGGTCAAACCGACTCCTCGAAAAAGGCGATGTTGCTTGATCAAGCTGCATGTACATGAGAGATGTGTCGTTAAAAAGTTTATTTTTTTGAAACATTATAAACCTTAAGGTCGTATAAAAATACAGAAACTTAAAAAACGATGTTGATGTTTAGATAGCGACTATAGAATATATTATCATAAAGACTTTTTAATATTATTAATAATAAGAAGTTGCTTTCGTTAAAAATTTAAGGTAATTTTTATGTTACATAATTTATATGTAGTGTATATTAACTTAAACGATTTATTGTGTAAAAAATTTCACGTTTTGTTTATATAATTCTACGCTTTGGGGTGTTTATTCTACGTTAATTTTTGTTTTGTTAATCTATACTATAAAAAATTAAACAGACGAGTTGTTTAGTAGCAATATGGCCAATCTTAATTAATGTATCCTGACCTTAACTTATCTTCCTTTATGTTTGGTGAATTTTAATACAGGCATTGCAGGTGTAATTATTGGTTAATGTTACCCTCTACGGATATCTTAACCGAATTACGCTCAACTGTTTTGATGAGAATATCGTTATACTTTTCCAATAAGGCTATATACTTGTCCTTCCAATAGGATTCGCCGTTTTGTGAATTTGCTCCTTGTTCGCCAGGTGTGAAATTTTGTTGCGTATGGTTTACAGGTTGTGTGTTGCGTTTAAAATCATCACTTTTAAATAAATGAGGAAACTCCACCGAGAAATCATGGTTAATGATCATCCCGATCTTATAGATAATATCAGCTTTTAAAAACTGCTGGTTAAACCAGTTATAAACAGACCGTCTGTTAACGTTGCTCAGTCTGGCTATTTCACTTATGCTATACCCTTCCCGCCTTATTACCCGCTCTACTATGTGACCGTGATGTACGTCCATATCAAATACAGTTACATAAATTACTGAATTGCCTGCTTTTAGACCAAATCAGTGGTAAATAATTGTTGCTTAAGCTGTTAATAAAGCTACTGAAAGGATAGCAAGTAACGCGAAACCATTTAAAATTTGCGTTGCAGGTGCTACATGTTCAGCTTTTACCTTAACCATAATCACACAATTAAGTTGATCAATAGCCATGATTACGTTTTTGCCCGAAATGGTTTTTACAATGCCATTGGTGTTATAAAGCAGGCCATCAGTTATGCGTACTTCGTCGCCTATATTCAGCCTGTTAATATCAACTATTTCGAGATTTTGGTAGCTTTTAACAATTTCTTCAATTCTTAAAATCTCGGTGTCATTAAGCGTCACAGGTTTATTGTTATTGGTAACAAAACTTACCACACCTGAGGTTTGCTTCACACGTTCAATTTCAGACGAAGAGATGTTGACAAATATATATGAAGAGAAAAGAGGGGTATCAATTGTCTTTATTCTATCAGCCCATTTATGTTTTGATTTAACTATGGGGCAAAAAGAATTTATGCCTTGCTGATTTAGGTTTCTATCTACTTTCTTCTCAAATCTGGAGCGCGTATAAACCACCATCCATTTTTTCGAAGTGTTGTTAGGTTTCATATAGTTATTTTCCATGGGATTTTATATATGATAATTATCATACCACAATTATCATTCATTATGCATAGCTAAATCAAATAGGAATGTATCGTATTTAATTCTAACCAATTAAAACTGTATAGAATATAAAACTAAACTATTAATTATATTATTTTAAATATTTAATGGTTTGAAATGAATAATTTATAATAAAAAATCTTATCTGTAATAAATATAGAAAAACATACGCGTTTTAGACATGCACAGTTTTGACTGTGTAAAAGTGTATTGCTGATGACAGCCTTAAAAATTTTTAAAGCGTTTAGTAAGATAAAATGAGTATTTATTTTTCATAAAAAATACTCACATCGCTGTGATTAGCACCGTAATTATCTCATTTATTATCAAAATTTCCTAAGTGTATATGTGGTGCATATGCGAAGTATGTGAAGTATACAATATAGTAACGATCAGTCGGTTACCTTAGTTCCAGTACCTTTAAACTTTACTTTTGTAACAATTCTTACAGCACAATTTAACGTGCTTGCAGAATTCCATCAAACATTTTCAAGAAAGCATTCACTGTAAGTGAAATGGCGAAGCTATACAAGCAACGCAAAATGTCGGGCTTACTCTAAATATTTATACCGACGAATTACAGCTATTTTATATTCCCAACTATTTGTAAATGATGAATTACGCCTCTTTATTAAGATCTATTGTACTCATTATCTGTGTTTTATTTAGTTCTTGCAGCTCTTATAAAAACATACCTTATTTCCAAAACGTAAACCGTAGCAATAGTGCTAATGAGAGTATTGATAACTTTTCGCCTCTTACCGTTCAACGCGAAGATATTTTAGGAATAACTGTAAGTAGCCTTAACCCTGAAGCTTGGGGCGATTCGAGCAACAAAACATCAGGTTACCGGGTAGACCAAGCGGGTGAAATACAGTTACCTTTAATAGGTAACCTAAAAGTAGTTGGTTTAACCACAGAAAGCATATCTAAAGAAATCCAAAAACGCCTAACCACTTATCTCAAGCAACCGTCGGTTAACGTAAGGGTACTAAATTTCAAGATATCCGTAATTGGGGATGTAGCACGACCTAATATTTACCAAATTCCTAACGAGCGCGTTACAGTACCAGAGGCGCTGGGCTTGGCAGGCGACTTGAATATTACAGGTATACGTAACAATGTATTGCTGATACGTGAAATTGATGGCAAGCGCCAATATTATAACCTGGATTTAACATCGGCTGATCTTTTCAAATCGCCCTATTATTACCTTAAAAATAATGATGTATTGTATGTACAACCTGATAAGACCAAGTCAAACTCAGGAGACAGGAATTACCGTACCGCGAGTTTAATATTATCAGCAGCATCTGTAATCACCATCATACTCACCAGCATCAACAACTAAGCTTATGAAAAACCAACGTTTGTTCTTAACTACCGGAGGCGGTGATGCCGATGAAGATACCAAAGATCTGCGCGGTATATTTAATAGATATGTGCATGCCTGGCCATACTTTGCCGTATGTATCGTGCTTGCTTTTGTGGCGGCATATATCCACGTAAGTAATACCAAGCCGGTGTACGACGTAAAAGCAAAGCTTGCGATAAAAGACGATAAAAGCGCTTCGGCAGAGCAGCAGGCGCTGGAAAAGATTGATCTGGCCGGTCAGCCTAAAGATATTGAAAGTGAACTTGAGGTGATTCGTTCAAGGCCGCTGATACGACAAGTGGTAGACGATTTGCAATTATGGACAAATTATAAGGCCGCTGAAACTTATAGCGATGATGATATCTACGCCACTACCCCGGTTAAGCTTAATTTGTTAGAAAGTAAAAAAGACCCTACTTATCAATCAATCACTATCCAAATAAAGGATGCCAACAGCTTTATGCTATTGAATGGTGATGAGGAGTCAGGTCCGTATAGATTTAACACAACTCTAAAAAACACTTTAGGCAAGTGGAGTCTTACCGCGACTCCTTTTATTGGAGATTATATAGGTAAAAAAATCAGCGTAAATACGCAAGGCGTTGATGATGTAGTAACCTATTACCAAAACGCGGTACTGGTTTCGTTAAACAAGGATGCGCCGATAATCGAGATGGAGCTTGAGGATGGTGTACCTGAAAGAGGGAAGGCTTTTTTGAATCAACTTATAAAAGCCTACAAATTATCGAGCATTGAAGATAAAAAACGGGCTACACAAAGCACGCTTAAATTTATCGACGAACGTTTGTCATCATTAAGCGGGGAGTTGACCTCAGTTGAAAAGGATGTTGAAGGCTTTAAGAGCAGCCGCGGCCTTACCGACATATCATCCAAATCAAAATTTTACCTGGATAATGTACAAAGCAACGACACCCGCCTGAGCGAAGTTAACGTTCAGTTGAACGTCATTAGCGGCATAGAACGTTATGTAAACTCAAACAATAATGATGGTACCGTACCGGCAACTTTAGGTATATCTGACCCGGGTTTAATAAGCCTTGTTGATCAATTATCTAAACTGCAACTACAGCGCGATAAATTGCTCGCTACTACGCCGGAGCAGAACCCGATATTTGAGCCGGTAAACAGGCAGATAAATGCTACGAAAGGCGCTATTAAAGAAACAATTAAGGGCATTAAGTCTTCATTAGTATCGGTACAGCGTGAGTTACAACAAAACAATTCAGGCTTTGAGGCTTCTATAAAAAATATACCCGGACAGGAGCGTCAATACATCAGCATAAAAAGGCAGCAAAGCATTAAGGAAAACTTATACATCTATCTGCTGCAGAAAAAGGAAGAAGTGTCGCTTAGTTACGCTTCAACTTTAACCGGAATACATACGGTTGAAGAGCCGTATTATATATCGCCCAAATCAAAAAAGCAAGTTCCGTATGTGCTGGCATTTTTGTTAGGTATAGGTATACCTGCGGCGTTTATTTACGGTCGCGATATGATCAAAAACAAAGTGATCAATCGTGCTGAAATTGAGAAAGCACTTACAGCACCCATAATTGCAGAAATAAACCAGGAAAAGGCGAATAAAGGCATTGTGATGTTTGATAAAAAGGGTTATGTAATTGCCGAGCAATTCAGGGTGCTTCGGACTAACCTGCAAATGCTTCTGCGAAATAAAACCGGTCGTGTAATTATGTTTACATCCAGCGTAGGTGGAGAGGGTAAGAGTTTCGTAACCAGCAATATGGCAGCCGTATTAGCTGCAACCAACCGCAGGGTAATTGTTCTGGAGTTAGACATGCGCCGCCCAAAACTCGTTGCGACTTTGAAGTTTGACGTTGATCGGCCTGGATTAAGTAACTATTTTAAGGGAGACGCTACGTTTGAACAAGTGGTTCAAATGTCATCGGTTCATAGCAATATAAGCGTAATCGGTGCCGGCACGATACCTGAAAATCCGTCTGAGTTATTAATCGGTGATCAACTGGATGTACTAATAGGGCAGTTACGCAGAACATATGATGATGTGTTGATAGATACGCCCCCGTTGCATTTGGTCACTGATGCTTCAATACTATCAAGAGTTTGTGATGCAACGCTTTATCTTATTAAACAGGGGTATACTGACAAATCCGAACTCAAATTTATAAGGCAGGTAATTAAGGAAGATCAGTTGCCGAACTTAAACATCGTATTTAACGGAATACAACGTACCAAATATGGTTACGGCTATAATTATGATGATAGTTACTACATCAGCACAAAACATAAAAAAAGGCTAGCCTAACCGGTAGAGTTTAAATGAAAACCGAAACTACCACCGCTCTGCCAATTTCAAAATACGCTAAACTGTTTGAATTAGGGAAACTGGTAACGATTACTGGCGCCGCCCAACTGATTATCCAATTAATTGGTTTTGTAAGTGCCGTAATTGTTATCCGGTTATTGCCGACACAGCAGTATGCTCTTTATACCTTGGTCAATACCATGCTTGGTACCATGATTTTGTTGGCTGATGGCGGTATATCAACCGGAGTAATGTCGCAAGGGGGAAAGGTGTGGCAAGACAGGCAAAAACTTGGCCTGGTAATAGCAACGGGGCTTGATCTGCGCAGGAAGTTTGCTGTAGGTAGCTTGCTGGTTGCCGTACCCGTACTGCTTTACCTGCTTGTTCATCATGGTGCAAGCTGGTTGATGGCTTCTTTACTGACTTTAGCGCTTATTCCAGCGTTTTTTTCATCGCTTTCGAGCACGCTGCTTGAGGTCGCGCCTAAACTTACACAAGACATCGCGCCGCTGCAAAAGATACAGGTACACACCAACATTTTGCGCCTGATACTCACATCGCTAACCATTTTCACCTTTCCGTGGGCGTATGTGGCCATATTTGCTTCGGGTTTGCCGCCGGTTTGGGCAAATTGGCAATTAAGAAAAAAGTCGGCACGTTATGCCGATACCGACCAAAGTCCGGACCTGGTTATTCGGAAGGATATATTAACTTTTGTAAAACGCATATTGCCAGGCGCTATTTATTACTGCGCATCGGGTCAAATCACCATATGGCTGATCTCCGTATTTGGATCAACAACAGCTGTAGCGCAGGTTGGCGCTTTAGGTAGACTTGTAATGGTATTAAGTGTATTCAACGTCTTATTTTCTACGCTGATTGCACCTCGTTTTGCGCGACTGCCCGACAATAGAACTTTGTTAATGAGCAACTACCTGAAAATAACGTCGGCCATGGTACTGGTGATGGCGCTGTTGCTGGTTTTTGTTTGGCTTTTCCCGGCGCAAATATTATGGGCTTTAGGACCAGCTTACGCCAATTTACATACTGAACTGTTTTTAAATATAGCAGGCAGCTGCCTGGGTTTGCTGGCCGGATCATCATTCTCGTTATACACGCACAGAGGGTGGGCTATAAAACCAGTAATACTTATACCGCTAAGCATAGCGGCAATCGCTGTATCAGCTTATTTTTTAGATATATCTACACTACAGGGAATATTACTGCTCAACATATGCGTAGCAGGTTTTGAGGCGGTGATGCATATGTTGTTCAGTGTGATAATGATCAATAAAGTTTCCATAACAAATTAACAATATGTCGTTGTTAGCGCAGTTGCCATCTGTTGGCAACAAAAAAGGCTGGGCATGGACCAAAGAGGTTGATCCGCGTATTTACAATACGCAACAGCAATGGCCAAAAATATCGATAGTTACACCAAGTTATAATCAAGGTGTTTTTTTAGAGGAGACTATACGGTCTATCCTGCTTCAAAATTATCCTAATCTGGAGTACATCGTGATAGATGGCGGCAGTACCGACGATAGCGTGGCCATATTAAAGAAGTACGATAAATGGATTACGCGGTGGGTAAGTGAGAAAGATAACGGCCAGGCAAACGCAATTAACAAAGGTATAGCCTTATGTACAGGCACTATATTCAACTGGATAAACAGTGATGATTATCTGGCGCCAATGTCGCTTTTCTACATTGCACGTTCATTTGAAAAAGGAGCTACAGTAGCAGGAAAGGTGCACAATTTTTACCAGGATAATCCGGGTTTTAAAGACATCATACAAAACAGCGATCTGGAAATAAGCAACTTTTTAGCTTTACGAGACACCTTTCATCAGCCAGGCGTATGGTGCGATCTTGATAATATACGCCAAACCGGTAAATTCTCTGAGCGCTCGTCTTACTATTTCGACAGGATTTTTTTTACTAAATACTTTCTGCAGTTTCCGCGGGTTAACTACAATCAAAACGTGCTCGTGCACTTCAGATATCACGAAAGTTCAAAAACTATTGTGATACGCGATAGTAAGGCCGACGAACTGATTGATCATTATTACAGGTTATTGGATGATCCGGCGTATATCAATTATAAAAAGGATCTACAATGGGCGCTTGACTACCAATTGTTACCTGAAAAACGCATCAGCCAATGGGAGTATGATAATGTTGGCAAACGATTATATAACCGTTTATCCAGCTACGCTGCATTGCTGATTAGATACCCGGGTTTGCTGCGCACCCGTCATTATTATACCAAGCTTAAGCGCAGCGTAATATAACGCCCGGCACGTTATTCATCTTTACAAATGAAGTTCTTTTTCATCTGCGGATCTCTGCAAGCGGGCAGGGATGGGGTTGGCGATTATGTTCGGCGTCTTGCATGTATGCTGATAGCCAATGGCCATCAGGTGAACGCCGTAGCGTTAAAAGACCATCACATAGCCGTTCACGAAGACGGCGTACAGCAACTTAACGGCATTGAATTGTCGGTTCTACGCTTACCGGCAACATTAAGCAGTCAGGAACGCTATAAGTTGCTTAACAAAAGGATTAAAAGCTTCTCTCCCGACATTATAAGCTTACAGTATGTAGGTTTTGGGTTTCAGAAATATGGTTTGCCCTTCGAGATGCTATCCGGCCTAAGAAGAGCAACTGCTGGTATAAAGCTACACGTTATGCTGCATGAGCTTTGGTGTGGTATGGCTCTAAATGCAGGGTTTAAAGAAAAGGTGTTAGGAAACCTGCAAAAATATTTTTTAAAGGCTTTGATAACACGGCTTCAACCGCAACGGGTATTTACAAGCATTAAACCTTATCATTCTTATCTGAAACAGATACAGGTTGAAGCTGATGTAGTACCCATCTTCGGTAATATACCCGTTAACGAATATGGTGATGAGCAGGAGTGGAAGCAGCTTGGTTTGAGCAAACACTTGTCACTGTTATCAGGTACCGAAGACCGTTGGTTGGTGGTCGGTTTTTTTGGTACAAGCTATAACTGCCCGGGGTTAACTGAAATGCTGCAAACTATTGATCAGGCAGCAAAAAAGGCGGGATTAAAATTAGGCGTAATGCTGATAGGCCATAGCCGTATTCAAAATGTAGTCGAAATTCTTAAAAATATACCCGGCGCCGTGTACTGGCAAACGGGTGCCTTAGCACCAGCCATGATAAATCGCTGCATGCAATTAGTGAATGTAGGTGTAATTACCAGCCCGGTAGATGGTGTTTATAAAAGTGGCGCGGCATTAGCCTGGATGGAACGAGGCATTCCGGTATTGATATCAGCATCTGACAATACTTACAACGAATTTGAAATGAAGCGGCTTGGCATCTTCCAGGCATCATCTGTTAATAGCGTAATCGAGGCTCTGAATGCTAAAAATAAATTAACGCCTCCAAATTATCTGAATAAAGCTGCCGAAGCTTATCTGCAATGTGTGTAGCACATAAAAGCACAAACTGCTTATCCGTGAACATTAAACCAATGGGTTTGAACGCAAAAAAAAATATTTTACTGATGGGGCACGTCGATGGCCTCGGTGGCGCCCAGATAGCCTATCGCGAATTGATTGATTTTGTGAAAGCTGAAGGCCATAATCTCAAAGTTATCAATATCACCGATGATAAAAATGGCGGTCGTGCGGCTGATGCCAGCCATATTTTGGGTCGTATAGAACATAAAACCCCGGGCTTATTTGATAAGGTAAAAAAATACCGTTCGCTGCTTTCAGCTGCAAAACAGGCAAAAAGCTTTAAACCTGATGTATTTGTGAGTATTGGTTTATCAAACTCCTCAAATTTTATAACGCATTACTTAAATAACAACTGCTTTAAGATAGCGCAAGACTTTATAGCCAACCGCTCTCAAAAAGAAGAGATTTGGAACAAGAGCCGTAGTAGTTTTAACGGCATAGCGGTACAGGCGCCATCTATGTTAACGTATTGGCAAACCAATCTTACTGATGCCTCGGGCTTAAATTGGTTGCCATGTTTTCCGGCACCACCTGTCAATGGTGTGTTGCGCAAAAAAGATGACAATAGCGAAAAGCAGCAGATCAAACTGGCTTACTTCGGCAGGCTGGCTGGTAACAAAGGTTTGCCGCTGTTATTCAACACACTGGCCACGCTGCCTGATAAGCAAAATATAGCGCTGCATCTATGGGGCAAAGGCGAAGAAGAAGCCAACCTCAGAAAACTCGCAGCGGAACTTAACTTAACCGGCATTGTAACCTTTAAAGGCGGTTACCCGGCTGATAGAGAAGGTGCCGAACTAATGGCATCGTACGATGGCTTAGTACTCACCTCAACCGAAATGGAGGGCTTGCCGCTTGTTCTGCTTGAATCAATGGCTTATGGGCTACCGTTTATGGCAACCAATATAGGCGCGATAGGCGATTGCTGCATTGACAATCCGGATGCAGTTCTGGTTGAGCCTGATCAGCATTCTATAAGCGAAGGCTTATCAAAATTGATTAGCCATATAAAAGCAGGAGCCTTTGATCCTGAGAGGTTAAAGAATTATTACGATCAAAACTTCTCCCATAACGTAATGGCCGACCGTTGGCGTACTTGTTTAAACAACCCTAAACTATTTTTTGATGAAGTACAATAAAACAATCCTGGTTACCGGCGCCTCCGGCTTTCTGGGTACCTGGCTTGCCGATGAGTTGGCTGAGCAAGGCTATAACCTGATAGGTATTGATATGCGTGCGCCAATGCGCCCGGCTTTGTGGGATGGTTTTGCCACTTCGTCTTTAGAAACGGTTGATCTGGACAGGTTACTACAAGGGCGTAAGCTCGACGCGGTTTGCCATTTAGCGGGTGGCGCTTCTGTTGCCGCATCAGTGAATGATCCATACAGCGATTTTTCGAGCTTATTACCCGGCACTGCTCGCTTGGCTTTATACCTTGCCAAAGCACAGCCCGATGCTAAATTGCTTTTCTTTTCGAGTGCGGCAGTATATGGTAATCCGAAAACGTTGCCAATAACAGAGCAAACGCCAGTTATGCCTATATCGCCCTACGGCATACATAAGGCCACTGCCGAAACCTTGTTGATGAATTACTCTCGCGCTTTGGGATTACAGGTTGTCGTATTTCGCATATTCTCGGTTTACGGCCCAGGCTTACGCAAACAATTGATATATGATGTTACCCAGCGAGCCATACAGGCTGGTACATTAGGCCAAAAATCTATTCAGCTATTTGGTACAGGTGCCGAGAGTCGCGATTTTATGTACGTGCGTGATGTATGCCGTGCCGTAACCAGTATTATCAATCAGCAGCAGGATGAGCGCTATGCTATATATAATCTGGCCTCAGGTGTTGAAAGTACAGTAGCGGATGTTGCCCGCTGCCTTATCAATAGTTTAAATATTGATATGGATATTGCCTTTGACGGCAAAGTACCACCCGGCGATCCAACCAATTGGCGTGCCGATGTAACCAAGTTGGAGCAGATAGGTTTCAGTTCGGTTTACTCGCTTAACGAAGGGTTGAATGAGGTTGCACAATGGGCAAAGGTTACTGTTTAAGATGTTAATTTTAGCTTGAGGGTATAGCCGATACATGAAACACAACTACCAGCTTGATGCCATGCGTGCCATAGCCGCCTTAGCTATAATCGCCTATCATTATACGCTTTTTCCTTGCGGGTGGATAGGAGTGCAATTTTTCTTCGTGCTATCAGGATTTTTAATCTCGGGCATCATTATAAAAAACAAAAAAGCGTTACCAAGTAAGCAAACCGGCGCTTTTTTTAAAGACTTTTACAAGCGGCGCGTGTTACGCTTGTTTCCGTTATACTTTGGCTACATTGGTATTCTCGCGCTTTTCAATTTTTTTGCAGGTAAGCCCGAAGCTTTTGATAAAGAATGGCCTTGGCTGGTAACGTACTCGCTTAACTTTAGGTGGCTTTATCAGGACTATTCGTTTCACATGGTATACGGCCATTTATGGAGCCTTGCGCTCGAATGGCAGTTTTATTTGATATGGCCTTTCTTTTTATGGTTTGTCCCTCAAAAACGTATAACACCAATATTGTTATGCCTGTTGCCGCTAAGCATGCTTATACGGGTGCTGGGTTATTCTGTCAACGAGCATTTACCATACCTGGTTGGCTATAATGGAGGCGCCACCGCCAAAGCGCTTGCAGCATATGTATTGCCTTTTTCACATATAGATGCTTTTGTATTTGGCGCGTTACTTTGTAAAGTAAAAGTTCGCAGGTTTTTGAGCAGGCCGCAGGTTATCTACTCCAGTATGGCGATGGTAGTTGTTACCGGTTTACTATTGGTGGCATTAATACCAACTTACAATTTAGGCGCAATTGGCTGGCCAAGCAACTTGCCCAAAGCGTACCAATGGATATGGGGTTATTCGCTTTTGAACTTTATAAGCGCGGCCATTATTGCCGGCATTATAGAAAAAGGACGCGCAAGGGTGTTGGCCTTATCGCGCTCTTCATTATTGCAGTACCTGGGCAAGATATCATACGGAATTTATGTTTATCACCCCATTGTGATATTCGGAATGCTTAATGTTCGCAATAAAGTGCCTCAGTTTACCGGTAAAGTTATTGTCGAACTCATAATTGTGATATCAATTACAATTGTTATCGCGCACCTGTCATACGAATATTTTGAGAAAAGATTTCTCACTAAAAGAAAGCCGCAACCTGCAACAAACGAATTTAAGCCACAAGTTAACAAAGTACCTGCAGAGCGTTTGACACTTGAACTACAGGAAGCTAACAACTAAAATGATGAACGACAGCCACAGGCAATTATTGGTAATAGCGCCTACCTGTCCGCCCGGAGTTTGCGGAGTAAGCGATCATGCTTTCCGTACAGCCTTGGCTTTGGGCAAGTACTACCTTGATATTAAAATTGGTGTTCAGTATTTTCCGGCAGATAAAATTGAAGTTCCGTTGGAGTTAAGTGCTGATAATTGGGAGATCGCATTAAAAAACACCATCAACAGCACCTATCCAACAGATGTGCTGTTGAACTACACGCCAAAAAGTTATTCGCGTTTCGCATTGCCTTTTAAGCTGCTATCTGCATTAAGAAAATTCAAAAAGGCGTCGCCAGCCAATCGCTTGTTCATATATTTTCATGAAACATGGGATGGTGGCAAACACTTAAAGGCACATCATAAGTTGCTGGATACCTTTACAAAGTATACAGTTAAAACGTTAAGCAAGCGAGCTGACGCCATTACGGTTGTAACTAACGAACAAAAACAAAAGTTAGAGTCGGTGCTGGTGAATCCAAAAGTTCATTTAAGTATGGTGGGCGCTAATATTTTACCTTTTGATAAAGAGTATGGTCTTAAAAGCGCCCGCAACCCTGGCGAGTGGATCATATTTGGTTTAGCACACACAAGGTTATGGACATTGCAGCAGCATTTGCCTCTGATTAAACAACTATATCAAAAGGGTGGCATCACAAAATTGTATGCTATTGGCCCTAAGGACAATTCATATGCCGAGCAGGAGCTTGATTTGGCAAATACCGAAATAGGGCAAGGCGTGCTTACACAAATGGGCGTGTTAAAACCCGCAGAAGTATCGGCTATGATGTTGAGCGCCGAAGCGGCTCTGGTTGGCCAAACTGCCGATAGCTTGCGCAAGTCCGGAACATTCGCGGCCTTATCTGCGCATGCTGTACCTGTGGTTTGTGAAGCTCCGTTTACGCTGGACGAACCTCCGGGTTACGCCTTATTTCGTCCGCAGGAATTGATGGAGAACTATAGCCTGGTTACCACAGCTGAGGGTGAGAAACGCCGCCAGTTGTTGCACCAATGGTTTTGGTTAACACGCAGTTGGGAAGCTATCGCGCTGGATATGTATAGCTGGATAAAAGAATAGGGAACAGATGAACGTAGTTATATCGCACCCGACAGGCAACCGGAATGTGCGCGCTGTTATTGCAAGTTTAGCTAAGGCGAATATGTTATCGGCCTTTCACACCACGTTGGCCACACATCAAAATTCGGCCTGGCTAAAGCTTTTGCCGGGTAAATTACGTGCTGAACTGATGCGACGTTCGTTTCAGGTACCGATGGGAAGTTTATACACCCGCCCAGCGCTTGAAATGGTTAGGATGACACTGCCGCGTTTGGGTATTAATAGTTGTACCGAGCACGAAAAGGGGTGGGCCAGTGTTGATGCGGTATACCGTGACCTGGATAAAGCAACAGCTAAACGTTTAAGGCATTTCACAAAAAATAAAAGCATCACCGCGGTTTATGCTTATGAAGACGGCGCTTTAGCTACTTTTAAAGAGGCCAGGCGCTTAGGCTTGAAATGTGTATATGATCTGCCGATAGCATATTGGGAAACAGCGCAAAAGCTGCTTAATGAGGAAGCTACACGTATGCCAGAATGGGCGATTACATTAGGTGGCGGAATCAATGATTCTGAAGCTAAACTCGAACGCAAAACACAAGAATTGGAGCTGGCAGATGTTGTAGTGGGGCCGGGTTCATTTGTAATGGATTCGCTGCCGAATTGGGCGGCAACTAAACAACGTATTGTATCACCTTTTGGATCGCCACAGTATGGTGATATTAAGGCCGTCGCTGATAAAAATAAGCCGCTTCGGGTATTGTTTGCCGGGTCAATGGGGCAGCGTAAAGGGCTTGGCGATCTGTTTAAAGCCGTTAAGTTACTAAATACAAAAAATATTGAGTTAGTGGTAATGGGTTCTTTACTCGCACCGATGGATTTTTACCGCAAGCAACTATCCGATTTTACCTACGAGCCGGGTCGTTCACACGATCAGGTTTTAGAATTGATGCGATCATGTGATGTATTCTGCCTGCCATCCATAGTTGAAGGCCGGGCATTAGTAATGCAGGAAGCCATGAGCCAGGGCCTGCCTATCATCATCACCCCAAACACAGGGGGCGCTGATTTGGTAGAGGACGGCAAAACAGGTTTCCTGGTTGATATACGCTCACCAGAAGCAATTGCTGAAAAGATTGCCTGGTTTGCTGATAACCGCGATAAACTGCCGCAAATGAGTAAAGCTGCGCAACTTAAAGCAGCTACTTACACATGGGAAACTTATGGCGATAATGTTATACATGAACTGGTTAATTATACACACTAAGGCATGAGACAGTTCAATAATTCCGTTTTGGCGGGTGTGTATAACAGCCTCGATCTTACTAAAAACCATATACTGGAACCGGTAAAGGAGCGGGATGCGAATTTACTGCTCAAGCGCGGTATATGGGCTTACTTTCTGTTACTCATCTTTGAAGGCGCCCTGCGTAAATGGGTATTGCCGGGATTAGCTACGCCGCTGCTTGTGGTGCGCGACCCAATAGCACTTTGGTTAGTTATGCTTGCGTGGAAACGTAACCTATTACCTGCAAATTTATATGTAACCGTTATAATGATTGTCGGTGCCGTGGGTGTTATTACAGCTTTGGCATTCGGGCACGGCAACATTGCTGTAGCTATTTATGGCGCACGGATACTGATGTTTCACTTCCCGTTAATATTTGTTATCGGGAGGGTTTTTGATCGCGATGATGTAATACGGATAGGGAAATTTACGGTTTGGCTCACCATCCCAATGGCTATACTGATAGCTATGCAGTTTTATAGCCCGCAATCGGCATGGGTGAACCGGGGTATCGGTGGCGATGCCAAAGGTGGAGGCTTTGATGGGGCAATGGGCTTTTTCAGGCCACCGGCAACCTTCTCGTTTACTAATGGTACTGCTTTATTTTTTGGCTTTGCATCAGCGTATATATTTTATTTCTGGCTTACGCCGAAGAGCATGAACCGCATCATATTAATCGGTGCTACGCTGGGCTTGCTGATGGCGATTCCGTTATCAATTAGCCGCAGTCTTTTATCGTTAGTGTTGGCCTGTATATTATTTACATTGATCGCCATGTCCCGTAATCCAAAATACATAGGCAAGATCATGATGGCGGCGGTTGTATTGGTAATAGCAATTGGCGTGCTGAGCCAAACTAAGTTCGCGGCAACACCAATAGCCGTTTTTACAGACAGATTTACCAATGCCAACGAAACCGAAGGTGGTGTTAGTGGCGTATTTGTCGATCGCTTTTTGGGGGGCATGGTCGGGGCCATTATCGAGTCGGCCGAAAAGCCGTTCTTCGGTTACGGTATAGGTATGGGCACCAGCGTAGGCAGTATGCTTATAGCCGGAGACCATACTGTGTATCTTATATCCGAAGGGGAGTGGGGCCGGTTAATCGGGGAGATGGGTATCATCATGGGCTTCGCAGTAATCATCATCCGTGTAATATTTGTGATCAACCTGGGTTGGGATAGCTTCAAACGCGTTAGCCATAACGACTTTCTTCCCTGGATGATTTGTAGTATTGGTATACTGGCCATTATGCAGGGGCAATGGGCGCAACCAACCTCATTAGGTTTTGATGTAATACTGGGCGGACTAATTGTAGCTGCCTTGCGTAAGCCAAACCGTAAGTTGTGGCTGGTTAAAACTATTCAAGACGGCGAAAACGAACCTGAAGTTCTGTTCATCAAGTAGTTTCTTCAATCTGACTATAAAAACATTTAATTTCTATTCATATGCTCGGGTCATCATATAATCAAAGCACTTATGCTGCTGACGCAGGTGTATCATACCTGCAATCGGTTGATGAGTTAATTAAAGTGCTATCAGCAAGTGTGCATCTTGAAGAATGCATTGATGCTGCGGCTCAGGCTATAAAGCGATCCATACTAAATGGCGGCAAGCTGATTACCTGCGGCAATGGCGGCAGCGCGGCTGATGCATTGCATTTATCAGAAGAGTTGGTAGGACGTTATAAGGCGGAACGCCGCAGCCTGCCGGCTATATGCCTTAATGCCGACGTTACCGCCATCACTTGCATTGGTAACGATTATGGTTTCGACGAGATATACGCCCGCCAGTTAGAAGGGCTGGGTAAACTTGGCGATGTGCTGGTAGGCTTTAGCACCAGCGGTAACAGCGCCAATATCATTAAAGCATTTGAGCAGGCCACAGCTCAGGGTATTACAACTATATATTTAGGCGGAAAAGATGGCGGTATGATAAAGGGTACGTGCGATATTGAACTCATTGTACCAAGCAATACTACCGCGCGCATACAGGAAGTGCATACGCTGATACTGCACCAATGGCTTGAAGAACTGGATGCTACTGACTGGAGCGATCTTAAATAACATCTGCATGAACCTGACTTATTTACTAAAAAAACTGAGTGCCGTAAAAGTTATGGTAATCGGCGATATGATGCTCGACCATTATGTATGGGGTAACGTAACGCGCATATCGCCCGAGGCACCGGTACCTGTTGTACACGTAGCTGACGACAGCTTTACAGCAGGCGGCGCGGCCAATGTGGCATTAAACCTTACCAATTTGGGGGTAACAACCAGCATTATGGGGCATTGCATACAGGATGAGGCAGGCGAACGCCTGTTAAAAATACTGGCAGATAAAAAGGTTCAATATATTTCTCCTGATGTGCTGTTTCAATCGCCAACTATTGTTAAAACGCGCGTAGTTATACAATCGCAACAGCTTTGCCGTATTGACAGGGAAGGCCAGCGTGAATTTTATGCCATTGATTCATCATCTGATTTTGAAAAGATACTTGGCAGGGCTATGCGTGAGGTAGACGCCGTAATTGTATCTGATTATGCTAAAGGCGTGATCACACAATCCTTATTGGATTCTGTAATAAACATCTCCAAAAACATTCCGGGTTTGCTGGTAGCCGTTGATCCAAAACCGGCACGCAGGCTATCATTCAGTGGCGTTGGTTTGCTTACGCCAAACCGTAACGAGGCGCTCGAATTAGCGGAATTACCGGCACCTGCTATAGGCGAAAAATATCCGCTTGAAGAAATTTGCCGCAGGATACATGATAGATACAACCCGGAAACGTTAATTGTTACCCTTGGTGCCGACGGTATGGCCATCAGTGAAAAGGGGGAGGTGGTTGAACACCTGCCTACTGTAGCCAGGCAAATATTTGATGTATCAGGCGCGGGTGATACAGTGATTGCCACGCTTACCGCGGCAATGGCTTGCGGCGCAAGTGCCGCCGAAGCGGCCCGTTTAGCTAACGCAGCAGCGGGTTGTGTTGTAGCTCATTTAGGCACAGCACCGGTTTTAACTGATGAACTTGAAGAGTGGCTGATTAAAGCGGACGCAGCTTATCATAACGTATAAAAAGTGGCTAAAAAAGTACTGATTTACAGATTGGGTAGCCTGGGCGATACTATTATGGCCTTGCCTTGCTTTCATAAAATAAAGGAAAGCTTTCCCGATGCTGATATTACCTTGCTTACCAACAAGCCCGTAATGGCCAAGGCTGCGGCAGCCGAAGCCGTTTTAGGCAGCGGATATTTTTTTAACCGCATTATCAATTATCCGGTTGGCACCCGTAGTCCGCGTGTGTTGTTGACGTTGATTATGCAAATTCGCAAGTTGAATATCGATACGGTTGTAAACATTAACCCGGCGCGCTCGCGAATTTCTTTATTGCGTGATTACTGGTTTTTTAAAGCTGCAGGCGTTAAGAATTTAATTGGCTTTGATGCTCAAAAAGAAGATTTTGAAGTTAGCTGGGATGAACACACCGGTAAAAACGAATGGGAAGCGAAACGCCTGGCGCGTCGCATTAAATTATTAGGCGCATTGCCGCTTGATGATGACAGATACTGGGATTTAAAATTAACCTATCAGGAAATACAAACAGCAAACGCCCTTACCGAAGCACTGCCTGTTGAAGCGTCCATTTTAGCTATATCATTGGGTACTAAAAATCCGGCCAACGACTGGGGCATTGATAATTGGCAGCTGCTTTTACAGCAGTTATCGTCAAGGTTAACAGGTTGGTCATTGATGGTGATTGGTGCGGCCGATGAAACTTCAATTGGCGATAAATGCCTTGAATCGTGGCGTGGTACAGGCATTAATTTTTGCGGAAAATCATCACCCAGGGTATCGGCGGCGCTGTTAAAACAAGCCACTGTTTTTATCGGGCATGATAGCGGGCCTATGCATCTTGCAGCTTGCGTAGGTACACCTGCAATAGGTATATACTCAGCCCGTAATCTTCCGGGGCAGTGGTTCCCAAGGGGCAGCAACAACCGCATTATTTACCGTTTGCCGGAGTGTGCAGGCTGTGGTTTGGAAGTATGCGTAACGCAACAAAAAAAATGTATCACATCAATAACTGTTCATGAGGTTAAGCAGGCTTTGTTTGACGTTCTCTCCACAGTAGCCGAAGGTAAGCTGGAAGCAAAGCTAATAGCGCAAGCGTAACAATGAAAATACTTCATGTAATCAGTACCATGAACCCTGAAACTGGTGGGGTTTGCGAGGCGGTGCGCTTATTAGCCGAAGGGTTAACTGACGCCGGTTTTTATAACGAGATAGCCAGTGTTGACCATAAGGTGTATCACTCCGACAGCATTGTTACACAACATGCGCTCGGGCCAAAAAGAGGTCCGTGGTATTATAGTAAACAGCTAATGCCGTGGCTACTAAAAAACCTGACTCGCTTTGATGTGGTAGTAGTTCATGGCTTGTGGTTGTATCATGGTTATGCGGTTAATAAAGCACTTAAACAGTTAGATAGAAACGCAGAAGGTATACTGCCACGCTTTATGGTTATGCCTCATGGTATGCTCGACCCTTATTTCCAGCAGGCAAAAGGCCGCCGCATAAAGGCGTTGCGCAACATTGCTTACTGGGCATTAGTTGAAAAAAATATAATTAATAATGCCGACGAATTGCTGTTTACATGCGAAACCGAACTGTTGCTTGCACGAAAACCTTTTAAACCATATTATCCTAAAAGAGAAACTGTAGTGGGGCTGGGGGTACAATCGCCGCCAGCCTTCACACTGTCAATGGCAAAGGCTTTCCTTGAAACAGCCCCTGATTTGCAACTCAAACCCTACTGGCTTTTTTTAAGCCGTATCAACGAAAAAAAAGGTTGCGACTTATTGCTGCAAGCTTACAAAAGTTTAGCTGAGCGTGCAGCCGCCATCGGCGATATATCACACTTGCCAAATTTGGTAATTGCAGGCCCGGGTGGAGAAATGGCATACGGCGAGCAGTTGCAACAGATGGTAAGGCAATCGGTAATATTAAATAACCGCGTACACTTCCCCGGTATGTTAATCGGCGACGCCAAGTGGGGCGCTTTTTATGATTGTGAAGCCTTTGTGTTGCCAAGTCACCAGGAAAATTTTGGCATTGCCGTGGTTGAGGCATTGGCTTGCGGAAAACCTGTATTGATTTCAGATCAGGTAAATATATGGCGGGAAATTAAGGATTCAGGTGCCGCCATTGTTGAGCCGGATACTGCCGAAGGAACATTCAACCTGCTATACAAATGGTACAAACTATCCGCTCAAAATAAGCAATTAATGAGCGGCGCTGCAAACGGTTGCTTCGAGCAATATTTCTCGGAATACGCCAATATTGAGCGTTTTAGCAGGGTTATGCATGGCACCGATTCATCAAGTACAAATAAAAACAAACTGACAGATCAGTATGCTATCATATCATAGTGCCGATAATGCTGACGGGTATTTACGGCCGGTATTTTCGTTCTCAAACAAACTTCGACGGTTTTGCTGGAATATAACGTGGTTATTGCTTTGCCGTTGGACGCCTAACCCCATGCACCGTTGGCGTGTTTTGGTGGTGCGAATGTTTGGCGGTAAGATAGGCGACAAGAACGTGATCTATCCTGACTGTAAAATATGGGCACCCTGGCTGCTCGAAACCGAAGAGATCGTAACCATCGGCCCGGGCGTTGAAATATATAATCCCGGAGGCGTTTACCTGTCGCATCACGTAATATTATCGCAGTACTCGTTTTTATGTGGAGCCACGCACGATTATAATACGGCAGACTTCACCTATATCATGAAAAAGATTGTACTTGAGCCTTACGTTTGGATATGCTCAAAAGCGGTAGTGTTGCCGGGTGTTCACTGCAAACAGGGCAGTGTTCTGGGGGCTTCGTCAGTTACTTCATCAAACCTTGAGGCCTGGACCGTATATGGAGGCCACCCGGCAAAAGAACTAAAAAAACGTACGGACTTTATTAATAACAAATAACCTAAACATGCTATCAACTGATGATGCTGAAGTTTATGACCTTTGTGTTATAGGCAGCGGCCCGGCCGGGATAATACTTGCCTTAGACTATGCGCGGCTTAATCCGCATAAAAAGGTTTTGCTGGTTGAATACGGAAATAAAAAACAAGTAAATGGTAATCAGCTTGATAGCAGTATTCAGATAAACAATCCGGTTAATCATCATCAGCCTTACGAGTGTACCAATAAGGGCTTGGGCGGTACATCAGCTACTTGGGGCGGCCGCTGTGTGATGTATGATGAGGTAGATTTTGAGGACCGGTCAATACTTAATGGTAATTGCACATGGGACAAAAATATATTGATTGACATACAGGATCATTTGCCAAAAGCTGCCGAATATTTTGAATGCGGTAAGCCGGATTTTGACCTTACAACTTTAACAGGTGTAACGCCAAAACCAATTGCCGAAGGGTTTAAGCAAGGCATTGTAAGCGATAATAAGTTGGAGCGTTATAGTATGCCGACACGCTTTGGTGAGAGGTATGCAGCGGATATTGCATCCCAGAAAAATATGACGCTGATTGAAGGTTTTGAGGCGCGGGACTTTGAACAGCCTAACGAAAAAGGCAAAGTGAGCTTTTTAACACTCAGGCACGTTGCTACCCAAAAGCAGATCATAGTAACAGCTGATAAATTTGTTTTGGCTGCCGGCGCACAGGAGAGTACACGGATATTATTGCGCAATCCGCAATTATTCAAAAACATCGGCGGCAGTCCCGATTCGCTGGGTAAATATTACCAGGGACATTTATCCGGAAAGATAGCATCAGTTCATTTTTACGGCGATCCTAAAAAAACTGATTATGGTTTTATAAAAGATGCCGGTGGTGTTTATACCCGCAGGCGTTTTCAATTTGATAATAACTTTTTAAAGGAAAACAACTTACTAAATACAGCACTATGGCTTGATAATCCGTTGTATTTTGATCCTAAGCATCGAAGTGGTGCCATGTCGTTCATGTACCTGGCCATGATAACGCCGGTACTTGGTAAAAAACTGGCGCCCCCGGCTATAGCACATTCAATTACTAAGGGCAGGGTTAACAACATACCGGGGCATTTGGGCAATATCGCGAGGGGAGTACCCCGTTCATTCACCAAACCAGCTTCTATTTTTTATAAAAGGTATATCAGTAAGCGAAAGCTGCCGGGTGTTTTTCTTTACAGTCCTAAAAACACTTATGCTTTACATTTTCACGCAGAGCAAATTCCTTTTGAAGGTAACCGGATGAGGTTGGCACCTGACGGCGAAGGACTAATCATTGACTACAAATTAACTGACGCCGATGTTGCCTCTGTAATTAAGCTGCACGATGTGCTTGACAATTGGCTACGCGCAACCGGCTGTGGTGAACTTAAATATTGGTTTGAAAAAGATGAATTACCGCAGGCAATAAAAACTATGTCGAAAGACGGATTGCACCAATGTGGCACAACTCGCATAGCTAACTCGCCGGATAAGGGTGTGGTTGATACCAATCTGAAAGTTTGGGGTACAAGTAACATTTACGTTTGCAGCAGTTCGGTGTTTCCTACATCAGGACAGGCAAATCCAACCTTCATGCTCGGTGCTTTTGCGGTGAGGTTGTCAAGGCATTTGAGTTATACAAAAAACAAAAGTAAAAAGTCTTTCAAAACACATTTTCAGCGTGTTAAGTCAATTGATTTAAATTAATCATGATCTCTGTAATTATACTTACTAAAAATGAAGAGGCTGATTTGCCCGTCTGCCTACAATCGTTACAATGGACGGATGACGTTCACGTGCTTGACTCGTTGAGCACTGACCGTACAGCTGAAATAGCCTATAAATATGGCGCGTCGGTAACAACCAACGCGTTTGAGAGCTTTGGCAAGCAGCGCAATTTCGCTTTGCAAAACATCAGCTTAAAATACAATTGGATATTATTTCTGGATGCGGATGAGGTAGCTACGCCGGAATTTAGAGATGCTGTATTAAAGGCGACCGACGAAGCGGGTGAAAATATCGCTGGCTATTATTGCTGTTGGAAAATGATGTTAGAGGGGCGCTGGTTAAAGCGTTGCGATAACTTCCCAAAATGGCAGCTGCGCCTGTTGCGTAAAGGTAGGGTTACCTATACCGATTTTGGTCATGGGCAAAAGGAAGATCAGGTTTTAGGTAAAGCAGAATATTTGAAAGAGCCATATTTGCACTACGGTTTTTCAAAAGGCTGGTCGCATTGGATTGAACGGCATAATCGCTATTCAACACTCGAGGCTGAGGCCAGACTGAAACACCGCCCGCCCTTTAAAAACATTTTTAGCAAGCATGGCAGTACACGTAATCCCGCATTAAAATCGTGGTTAAGCCGCCTACCGGGCTGGCCATTGCTGAGGTTTATTCATGCTTATTTCTTTGCGCTTGGTTTTACCGAGGGCATACAAGGGCTAACCTATTGCATCAATATATCTTACTACGAATATATGATCATCATCAAAATACGTGAGATCATGATAAACCAAAAGGCAAAAACTCGAAAGGGTCAGGCGCCAATCAACAATCAAGAAGACGCTGCACAATTAGTTTTGCAGGCATCCGAATAAACTTCCTCTTTTTAACTATTAGCGCCTCCCCCAAGCGCGTAAATTAAACCAACATTATGGCTAAAGATGTACCTGAGCGTGAACTGAGCAAATTAGATGCTCCGTCAAAAAGTATTTTGCTGATCGGCATTAATTTTTCGCCGGAGCTTACCGGGATAGGTAAGTATACCGGCGAGATGGTTGACTGGCTGGTTGAAAACAATTTTCAGTGTAATGTAGTCACGAGTTTTCCGTATTACCCTTACTGGCAAATACAAAAGCCATATAAAAACAAGTTCCATACCCGCGAGACGCTAAAGAACGGTAAGCTTAATATATATCGTTGCCCTATGTATGTGCCAGCGCAACCAAGCGGCATGAAAAGGCTGATTCATGAGTTTACCTTTTTTTGCTCCGCACTGCTGATGGTGATATACTTGCTGTTTAAACCCAAAAAAGATTATATTTTTTGCGTAGCGCCACCATTTCATATTGGCTTTTTAGGGTTGATTTACCGTTTTTTTAAAGGAGGAAAGATACTTTATCATATTCAGGATCTGCAAATAGAAGCTGCGCGAGACCTGCAGATGCTGAAGTCGGATAAAGCTTTTAAGGTACTATTCGGTATGGAAAGGCTAATATTGCAACGGGTTAATTTTGTAAGCACCATATCAAGCGGTATGCTTAAAAAGGTTTCTAAAAAAGCCGATAAAGAAGTTCTGTTCTTTCCGAATTGGGTGGACACCAACGCTTACTGCCCATTATATGATAGCGCTGAACTGAAAAAACTTTGGGGCTTTCATGAGGATGATAAAATAGTACTTTACTCAGGCAGTATTGGTGAAAAACAGGGCCTGGATGGCATTTTAAGCGTTGCGCGTCACCTGGAAGCATCAAAATTTATAAAGTTTGTGATTTGCGGTACCGGGCCCTATAAAGAAAAACTGATGCAAAGTGCACGTGAGCAAAAGCTAAACAATGTTCACTTTTTACCCTTGCAGGAACCGCATTTGTTTAACAATTTCTTAAATATGGCCGATGTGCACCTGGTATTGCAAAAGAAGAATGCAAGTGACCTGGTGATGCCATCAAAGTTGACTACTATTTTAGCGGTAGGGGGTTTGGCATTGATCACTGCTGAGCCGGGTACAAACCTTTTTGAAATTATCAATGACAATAGGATGGGAGTAGTAATACCGTCTGAAAACCTGCAATCTTTAGAAGAAGCTATTCTGCGCTGCTGCACCATTGACAACACCGCCGAAAAGCTAAACGGTCGTAACTATGCCGAAACGCATTTGGATAAAAATAATATCCTAACCAAAGTGATGCGTTTAATAGGTAATCATAATTTCGAACCGGCTCAGGTAAGCGAAAGGCATGTTGAATATCTGGAGTTGGAGAACAATATTTAATCTTCAATATATCATACAATCAGGTTCTTTAACTTAAATATTTTATAACACTAATAACATTTCATAGCTTTATCCGTACAACAGGAGGTATCAACAATCCTGATTATGCCAACGGTAATGGATCAAGCTCAGTTAACAAAAGTTTATTTAACCGATTTAGAGCGTAACCTTACTTTTTTTGGCATAGTTGATAAACTGAATGAGGCAAATAATAGCATAGAGGTAAAACTTACCGATGTTAAAGTTTACGAGTACGAATCATCAAATTATCTTTACAGTTCGCCTGAGGTTACGTTTACCCGTCCCAAGTCGGTTTTACATATAGAAGCAGCGTAACTGGTTCCTACTTTCTTTTTCGAGATTCTATTTTTATTTATTGTAAGCTTTTAAGCTGTTAGCCGTAATGGTTTATGGTTTTTACCTGCTTACTATTCTATAAACATTACTATACATTTTTATGAAAAAAAAGGCCCTTATCACGGGTATCACCGGTCAAGACGGTGCATACCTTGCTGAACTCTTATTATCAAAAAATTACGAGGTTCATGGTATTAAAAGACGGAGTTCACTGTTCAATACCGAGCGTATTGATCATTTATACCAGGATCCGCATGATGAAAACCGCAACTTTATTATGCATTACGGCGACTTGAGCGATTCTACTAACCTCATTCGCATCATTCAGCAGGTTCAGCCCGATGAAATTTACAACTTGGGTGCTATGAGCCATGTTAAAGTGAGCTTTGATACACCTGAATATACCGCTAATGCCGATGGCATTGGTACGTTACGCTTGCTTGAAGCCATCCGTATACTTGGCCTTAATAAAAAAACCAAAATATACCAGGCTTCGACATCTGAACTTTATGGTTTGGTGCAAGCCGTTCCACAATCAGAAACTACGCCTTTTTACCCACGCTCGCCCTACGCTGTGGCCAAACTATACGCTTACTGGATAACGGTTAACTATCGCGAAGCTTATGATATGTTTGCCTGCAACGGGATATTGTTTAATCACGAAAGCCCGTTACGCGGAGAAACTTTTGTGACACGTAAAATTACCCGCGGCGTTGCCAAAATAGCATTGGGTTTGCAAAACAAATTGTACCTGGGTAACCTTGATGCCCGTCGAGACTGGGGGCATGCTAAGGATTACGTTGAAGCCATGTGGCGCATATTGCAGCAGGATAAACCCGAAGATTTTGTGATAGCAACCGGCATTACAACTACGGTGCGCGATTTTATTAAAATGGCTTTCGCTGAGCTTGGTATCGATATTGAATTTAAAGGCGAGGGTGTTAATGAACGCGGTTACGTAGTGGCTTGCAGCAACGTTGATTACCTGGTTGAAGTAGGGAAAGAGATAGTTGCGGTTGATCCGGCCTATTTCCGCCCTACTGAGGTTGAGCTGTTGATTGGTGATCCTACAAAAGCTAAAGAAAAGCTCGGTTGGGAAATAAAGTACAGCCTGGATATGCTTGTCAGCGATATGGTTCAGGCTGATGTAACGCTGTTCAAAAAGGAACGCATACTAAAGGAGCTTGGTTACGAGATCAAAAACCAGTTTGAATAATCAAATCAATCAAAAATAATAACGTTATGAACTTACTTATTATTGACGACGAACCTATCCAGCATCTTATTTACGATAAGATGCTGGATATATATGTGCCAAATGCTTCATCGCATACCATGCACAGTTACGATGGTGCTAATGCACTTGAGTTTTTAAAGCGCAATAGCGACAACGCCAAAGCTTTGCCCGATATGATATTTTTGGATATTCATATGGCATCACTAAGTGGTTTTGATTTTTTAGAACGTTTTAAAAAGTTAAGCCAAAAGCTTATAAAAAAAATTGAGGTTTATGTGATCTCCTCATCTATCGATCCGGATGATATAAACCGTTCAAAAGCGTATGCTTTTGTTAAAGATTATATCATAAAACCGGTTACCCAAATCGCCATCAAAAATATATTTAACAGCAATGGCCAGTTCCCTAATAACATGGCTTTGTTGAAACACTACGGGCAATAGCTTCCTGAAACAAACCCCGGTTTCGCTTATATAAGTGCCTGACTGCAAAGTCATAAAACATTCCTAATTAAACTACTTGATCGTTTATACTAATGCTCTCTGAAAAGGGGGTATGTGTTTGTTATGCCTGCCTCCGCAGGTTTTATGCTTAGCTAAACAATTATAAACTTATAACACCAAAACAAATGAAAAATTTAACAACCTCACTTAACCGGTTTGGATTCCGTGTTATGAACAATGAAATGAATGGTGCTGATGTAGCTATCATCGTCGCTGTTTGTTTAACCATTTCAATGGCGGTAATCCTGTTAATTGGCGATCCATCTCAACTTGCTAACAGGTAATTTTAGAGATATTGTTTTACTAACAGGCGCGCGATGCGCCTGACTCAATGGTCAGTTAATGTCAAGGCATACCATTTTCGGTATGCCTTTTTTTATTCTATACTGATCGAGATATTTCGGATTTTACGCAAACGTTACCGTAGATTACGTTTGCACTGGTTAATTGTAATGGTTAGTTTCAAAACAAATAACCAAGTAATGAAACTATTTTGCCAGTTATGCCTATGCTTCCTCACATCAGTAAGCGCTTTTTCACAACAAACAAAAAAAAAGTACTTATCGGGTACAGGTAAGGATCATACCGTACTGTGGGACTTTTATTGCACTGAGGGCCGTAAAAGCGGGCAATGGACTAAATTACCCGTGCCATCACAATGGGAAACTCATGGCTTTGGTAATTACAATTACGGGCATGACAAGGTGAAATACAAAGAGCAGGGGCAATATAGAACAACTTTTGCTACTGAGCCGGCATGGAAAGGTAAGCATGTTTTTATTGTGTTTGAGGGATCAATGACGGACACCAGGGTATTAGTGAACGGCAAGCAGGCCGGCGATATTCATCAAGGTGGGTTTTACAGGTTTAAATATGATATTACCGATTTATTGAAGCCAAACGGTCAAAATCTACTGGAGGTAACGGTGGATAAGCAGTCTGCAAATAAATCTGTAAACAAAGCCGAGAACGGGGATTTCTGGATATTTGGCGGGATATTCCGCCCCGTTTATCTGGAGATAATGCCTGAGACTTACATCGACAGGCTGGCTGTCAACGCGGCGGCTGATGGTGCATTTGAAATAGACGTTTATACCAGGAATATTAAAGGCGGCGAAATAATTGACGGCCGGATACAAAAATTAAATGGACAAACTGTGGGCAAAGTATTCAGAACATCCGTCCAAATGGCTGAGGAGTTCCAAAAGCTTAGCGCAAAATTTGCCGACCCTTTAAAATGGAGCGCCGAATCTCCCAACTTATATCAGGCTGTTATTAATGTTAAAGATAAGAACGGTACGGTGCTACATCAGGTTAAACAAAAGTTCGGCTTCCGTACAATTGAAGTCCGGAAAAATGATGGTTTATACCTGAACGGGGCAAGGATTATATTGAAAGGTGTGAACCGCCATAGTTTTTGGCCGGAGAGTGGGCGTACCCTTAGTCGCAACGTTCACATGTTAGATGTAAACGCCATTAAAGATATGAATATGAATGCGGTACGTATGTCGCATTATCCGCCAGATCAGGAGTTTTTAGATATGTGTGATTCCGTTGGTCTATATGTGTTGGATGAGTTGACCGGTTGGCAAGCCAGCTACGATACTATAGTTGGCCGGAAGCTGGTTAAGGAGTTAGTAGTACGGGACGTAAATCATCCCTCTGTTTTATTTTGGGATAACGGTAACGAAGGTGGTTTTAATCGCGGGCTTGATAATGATTACCGTCTGTACGACCCGCAGAACAGAACGGTACTGCATCCATGGGAAAAATTTAACAATACTAACACCCGGCATTACCCGGATTATAATTACGTGGCAAACATATTACCAAAAGACCCGGATGGCGGCGTGTTTTTCCCTACAGAGTTTATGCATGGCCTTTACGATGGCGGCGCAGGTGCCGGTCTCGAAGATTTTTGGAATGCTATGTTAAAATATAAAGCGAATGCAGGCGGCTTTATATGGGTGCTTGGCGATGAAGCGCTTATTCGTACGGATAAAAATAACGCATATGATGCGGATGGTAACCATGCACCGGACGGCATAGTTGGGCCGCATCGCGAAAAGGAAGCAAGCTATTATACCATAAAGGAAATATGGTCGCCTATTTATATTAATCAGCAATCTATCAATACAAGTTTTGACGGTAAAGTAGCCGTTGAAAACCGATATTCGTTCGTTAATCTTAACGCTTGTACATTTAAATGGAAGCTTGTTAAATTTCCGGGTGCCGCATCTAAAAATACGTCTGCTATAACTACAATTACCGGAAAACCGTTACCCTTATCGTTAGCGCCGGGTAAAAAAGGAACTCTTAATTTAAAATTACCTGCGAATTGGATCAATAACGACGCCTTGTATTTAACGGCTTATGACGTTCACAAAAAAGAAGTATTCACTTGGAGCTGGCCTATAACAGCGCCAGCTAAAATAATCAAGGCCAGCACTCCCTGGGTGAAAATGCCTGTTATCGGCAGTGAAAATGCAGAGGAAGTTATTATCAACGCTAATCTTATAAAATATCACTTTAATAAAAGTACCGGGTATCTAACCAAGGTGGTTAAGCCCAATGTAACTGTTTCATTGTCCGGAGGTCCGGCGTTAGCGGGCGTTAAAACACACTTAAAAAGTTTCAGATACAAGCAAGAAGATGGCAGCCAGATAGTCGAAGCGGATTACGACGGTGATGCTGACCTGCAAGTAAGATGGACCTTTGCCTGGGGCAAACCGGTGCAACTACAATACACCTACAAGCAAAATGGCGATGTTGATTTTCATGGTATTAGTTTCAACTATCCGGAGGGTAAAGTCACTGGCGTAAAGTGGCTTGGTCGCGGACCGTATAAGGTTTGGAAAAACCGCCTGCGTGGCCAGCAATTTGGTGTTTGGTATAAAAATTATAACAATGGCATTACCGGCGAAAAATGGGAGTATCCTGAATTTAAGGGATATCACCAGGAGGTTAACTGGATAACCATCGAAAATAAGGAAGCGCCGTTTACTGTGTACAGCGGTGATAAAAATATTTTTGTACAACTATACAAACAGGATAGGGCAAATGCCACGCTTGATCGGGTTGAACCGCCCATGCCAACTGGTGACATCAGCTTTTTGCAAGGCATCAGCGCCATCGGTACAAAATTTCAGGAAGCAAAAGATTTAGGACCGCAAAGTCAAAAAAATAAGCTTACCGGCGAAGCAATAAGCGGTACCTTATGGTTTCAATTCTAATTAATATTGGCAAATGACAGATAAAAAATATAATTGAACGCTTATAAACTCGATCCAATTCACTCTATTACCCTCGTTAAAATAAACAGCATACAAGGTTTATTAACTTATTGTATGCCGTTTGTTTTGTTTTTGATAGGCGAGAGGCGATAAGCCAATCTGCTTTTTAAAGCGACGGTTAAAATAGGAGATGTTGTTAAAACCGCTTTCAAAGCAAACCTGCAATATACTAAGTTCTTTTTGCTGCAAAAGGCGGCAGGCATAACCTATACGCAAGTCGTTCACAAATTCAGATAACGTTTTTCGCGTGTGTTGCTTAAAATAGCGGCAAAAGGCCGCCACCGTTAAGTTCGCCATAGCCGCTACATCATCAATTGCAATATCATTTCTAAAGTTATCGAGCAGATAATGATAAATGCGGTTCATCCTTGCTGTGTCTTTTTGAATGCTTGCGGCTATTTGTTTCTGGGCCGATAAAACGGTGTAATCCTTAGCCTTGGCTAATAAGCCCAACAAGCCAATCAATCCCGCCACGGCTTCTGGTTCGTCTGCATTTACCATGGCTTTCATTTTCCGCTCAGCTAAATCACGTGTCTCGCCGTAAAAGTTGAGGCCGTGTTTGGCACGCTCAAATAATTGGTTCAGGGCGTTAAATTGTGGTTTATTGAAAAAACCTGCACCCAGGCAATTCTCGTCAAATTGTATTACAATCTGGTGCACTTCACGGTCGGCAGGCATATGCTTGTTGTAAAAGGTATGTGGCAAATGCGGCCCGAATAAGCACAAATCACCCGGAAAAAAATCAGCTATATGGTCGCCCACATAACGGGTGCCGCTGCTTTTCATCACAAAAATAATCTCATATTCCGGGTGTGTATGTAACGGGAAATCGTTAAAGGGAAAACGCTCCTCCTTTACTACAAATAACCGTTCACCGGCCATTATTTTCTCTTCAAACAAACGCATATATCAATATAGTGTCAATATCTGCTAATGGAGTACCAATTATTTCCTTTAATGGTATACATTTTTGCACTGCATTAGCCAACAAACATAAAAAAAATTCTACGCTGTTATGTTTCCAAAAGTCTTATTTAGTTTATGCTGTGTTTGTTTTCTACAACTCGAAATTCGTGTGTTAGCTCAGCAAGCGCATATCAAAGTTGACGCCAGTAAAGTTTTGAACCGCATACCTGAAAAACTTTATGGTTCGTGCATTGAGGATGTGAATCACGAGATATATGGAGGCTTGTATGATCAGCGAATATTTGGTGAAAGCTTTGAAGAACCAGCGCTGGGCCCTCAAATTACAGGCTGGCAAGCATTAGGTGGCCATTGGAAGAGTGATCAAAATGAAATACAGGTGAACGCCGGCGAGGGTTTTAAGCTCGTCAGAAATAAAAGACCCGTCGGCGCCTACACGGTAAGCCTGCAACTGAAATTTGGCAGCAGGAATGACAACGCCGGAATTTTAGTAAACGTAAACAACGCACGTACCGGAGCAGACAGATTTAACGGCTATGAAATAAGCATCGATCCCAATAAAAGGGTTTTGGTATTCGGCAAGCATCAAAACAACTGGACACCGCTACAGGAGGTTAAAACGGATATCGATTTTAAGGCATGGATCAAATTGAAAGTTAAAGTTGATAACAATCATTTTACTGTTTACATAAATGATAAAAATGAACCAATTGCCGATTTAACGGATCATAATAATCCTTTGCCTTCAGGCCATTTCGCTTTGCGTACTTACAACGCTGATGTAACGTACAAGCAGATTGCTTTTAATAACGTTATTGAAAAATTCACATCCAAAACTCAGTTACAAGTTAGTGGCGCATGGGATGTAGTAAATACTGCAAATAATGCAGGTTATGCTTTAGTGACTGACGCCTATAACGGCAGCCAGGCGCAACTTATAATGCATAACGGCGGCAAAGGTTTAACCGGGATAGCCAACAGAGGCTTGAACAGATGGGGCATCGCGATTAAAAAAGGCAATACTTATACCGGCGAATTGTATTTAAAAGCTCAGGGTATAAAGGATGGCGCTACCGTGTCACTGCAAAGCGCTGACGGGCGGAAAATGTATGCCAGCCACACGATAAAAAGTGTCACCAGCAAATGGGCGCCATATTCGTTCAGGTTAAAATCCAACCAAACGGATGGTAACGCGCGTTTTGTAGTAACTATCAACAGTAAAGGTAAGTTATTGGTAGATCAGGCGACGCTTATTTGTAAACAGGAGCAGTTTAAGGGGTTGCGCATACGCAATGATATTGCACAGACTATGCAACAGGAAGGCCTTAACTTTTTAAGATACGGTGGCACCATGGTTAATGCTGAAGGATATCGATTTAAAAAAATGATAGGCCTACGCCAAAACCGGCCGCCATACAAGGGGCATTGGTATCCGTACTCCACTAACGGATTTGGTATTGAAGATTTTCTGCAATTTTGCGAAGCCGCTGGATTCGAGGCTGCATTTGCCGTAAATATTGAGGAAACGCCTGAAGACATGGCTGATATGGTGGAATATTTAAAAGGAAGCATTAACACCAAGTGGGGAAAATTACGCGCCCAAAATGGTCACCCGGTGCCTTACAAAGTGAAGTATATTGAGATAGGCAACGAAGAAGTGATTTTTCAGGGTGATGTAGCGGCTGATTATGAACATTATGCCGAAAGGTTTGTAAAACTTCGCGATGCCATGCACGCCAAGGATAGTACTATTAAATTTATTTGTTCAGCCTGGTGGCGGCCCAATTCGCCAAACATGAAACGCGTGTTTAGAGCAATAAACGGAAAAGCTGATTACTGGGATTTGCATACCGATGCCGACGCACCCAATTCCGGTAGTAAAGTAGATAGTTCGCTTACACAAATGAAAGTGTTATTTTTAAAATGGGATCCGAATACCCGGCTTAAATGTGCCATATTTGAGGAGAACGGGGGCAGGCATGATGTTGCACGCGCGTTAGGGCACGCCACTACTTTAAATGCCGTTAGGCGCCATGGCGATTTTGTACTTACATCGTGCGCGGCCAATGCCCTGCAACCACTCGGTCAAAACGATAACGGGTGGGATCAGGGACAAATATTCTTTACGCCTTCGCAGGTATGGGGCATGCCACCTTTTTATGCCCAGCAGATGGCGTCAGCCAATCATCAACCGTTAAATTACAAGCAATAGCCGATGGTGACCTGGATGTTACAGCGACGCTTAGTGATGACCGAAAACAGCTTGTGTTGCACGTTGTGAATCCGTTGACTAAGGCTATCAACACTAAAGTTGAATTAAATGGTACCAAAAGCCATTCAGGCAGCGCTACCTTAACGCAACTGGCAGGCGAACCTGACGGTACTAACAGCTTAACCCAACCTAAACGCATTATTCCTGCAAACCTAAAGGTAAACTTTAACAGCCATAATTTTGACTACACTTTCCTGGCATCATCATACAGTATTCTTCTTTTTAACCTTTTAAATTAACTATCAATCATGATCGTAAAATACACTTTAACCGCATTATTAGCCGGTATAATTACACTTGTGGAAGCAGCTTTCGTAGATGCACAGAATATTAAGCCCGTTGATGTAAAGCATGTTAAAATAAACAACGGATTTTGGTCGCCGAAACTCAAGGTGATACACGACGTAACGGTGTACGATGTGCTTGATAAACTGGAAGGTAATTATAAGCCCGACCGGGAGGATCTGATAAAAGAAAAGGAAAAAACCGGCCGTACACGCAACGCCTTTTTAAATTTTGACCGGGTAGCACAAGGCAAAAGTAATATCGGCCAGTTTGATGGACCGCCCTGGTATGACGGATTAGTATACGAAAGTATACGTGGTGCCGCCGATCTGCTAATTGCACAACCCGATAAAAAACTCGAACAAAAGCTCGATGCATATATCGAAAGGATAGCCAAGGCACAGGCTGCCGATCCGGAAGGATATATTAATACTTACACCACGCTCAACCGGCCTGCGCAAAGGTGGGGTACCAATGGCGGCGATGACCGTTGGCAGCACGATCTGTACAACGCAGGAATGCTGGTTGAGGCTGGTGTACATTATTATGATGCCACCGGCAAAACCAAGCTGTTAGGTGTAGCTGTAAAAATGGCCGATTACATGTGCAAGGTTATAGGTGATGCACCCAAAATGAACATTATACCCGGCCATGCTGGTCCGGAAGAGGCCTTTTTTAAGCTTTATTTATTACTTAAGGCACAACCTGAATTAGCCAATAAGTTAAACACAAAGGCCACGCCCGATGCTTATTTACACCTGGCTAAATACTGGATCGAGCATCGCGGGTTTCCGGCTGATGCGGATGGTGCCCGTAAACGCCAGGCTTATGGCAGTTATAATCAAGACGACCAATCCGTTTTTACACAGCAAACCATAGAGGGGCATGCAGTGCGCGCCACTTTGTTAGGCACAGCAATATCGGCTATAGGAGCTTATAAAAACGACCAACGATATATAAATACGGCAAACCGATATTGGGATAACATGGCAGGCAAACGTACATTTATTACCGGCGGGCAGGGCGCTATTGCTGAAGATGAAAAATTCGGGCCTGATTATTATCTCCCTGAATCAGCTTACCTGGAAACTTGTGCAGCAATAGGAGCAGCTTTTTTTAGTCAACGTATGAATGAATTGCAGGCTGATGGCAAGTATATGGATGAGTTCGAAAGGGCTTTGTATAACAATATTTTAGCAGGTGTATCATTAGATGGCCGCCATTATCATTATGAAAATCCGCTTCAGGCAACCAACCACCCGAGATGGGAGTGGCATAGCTGCCCGTGCTGCCCACCCATGATCTTAAAAATGGCAGGAGCCCTGCCTGGTTTTATTTACGGTACCGATGCTAAAAACGGCGTTTATGTAAATTTATTTATTGGCAGCAATGCAACCATTGGCGAGGGTAAAAGTATTACAAGAGTAAGCCAGAAAACTGAATATCCATGGAAAGGGGCGGTTAATATCAGTGTTGATCCAGAAACAACAAAAAGCTTCTCGGTATATGTACGCATACCAGGCTGGGCCACCGGTACCGAAAATCCATTCGGCTTGTATAACGCCGAGCAGAAAGGCAAGGTTGCTTTACAGGTAAATGGTCAGGCGGTACCTGTTAATATTCAAAAAGGCTATGCTGTAATTACCCGTAAATGGAAAAAAGGGGATAAAATTATGTTGAGCCTGCCTATGGAGCCGAGAGTTGTTAGTGCAAATACATTGGTAAAAGAACTAAACAATAAGCGGGCAATCGCTGCAGGCCCATTGGTTTATGCTTTTGAAGCTAATGATAACAAAAGCTTAAACGTTGGCAATCTTACAAATCAAAACAAACTTGACGTTAAAAATCAACCCGATTTATTGAATGGTATCAACATCATAAAAGTTAAAGCCAGTAATTCATCATCTGCACTTACTGCAATACCCTTTTATTCAATAGGCAACAGGGGTAATGCAACTTATCAGGTTTGGTTACAATCCCAATAACTTTAATATAAATATATAGCGGTTATGTTGATTTGCTTGCAACAAATAACCTCTCATCTCTGTTAATCATGAGGTTTTAGCTACTACCTCATATACATGGAAATTGATTGGCATAATATATTTCTTAATGATCTTGACTTAAGTTATATCGCGGAGATTGTGTTACGCACAGTTTTAATGTTTGCTTTCATCCTTATATTGCTAAGGCTGTCGGGCAAGAAAGGGGTGAGGCAACTTAGTATTTTTGAGGTTGCAATTATTATCGCACTTGGCTCCGCGGCCGGCGACCCGATGTTTAATAAAGATTTTGCCATACTTCCATCGCTGTTAGTGTTTGTAATTATATTGGCGTTTTATCGGGTGCTCACTTACATAGCCGCAAAAAATGAAAAGTTTGAAAGCATTCTTGAGGGCAACGCCATGTACATAATTGAAGATGGCATGTTTACCTTACAGGAAGAAACAGACAACACATTTGCTAAGGATGAGTTTTTTGCTGAGATGCGCGCCATGAGCATAGAACACGTAGGGCAGGTGCGCACAGCCATTTTAGAAACCAACGGACAGGTAAGTTTCTTTTTTTACAATGATGAGGAAGTCAGACCGGGATTGCCTGTCCTGCCCAAACCCTATAACAAGCGGTCTAAAAATTTGAAGGTATCAGGTTCATACGCTTGCACATTTTGCGGACGAGTTGAAGAACGCGTTACTGCAGGGCAATGCGGGCGTTGCAACCATGATGAATGGGTTACCGCTATTCAAACACGAAGGATAGCTTAAAGGATTGAAGCTGTAAGATTTATTAAAAACTTAACAAAGGCTATCAGCAAAATCAGGTTATATAACAATATCTTTACAGACCCTTATTTTTACTATGTCTGTACCCTTAACATTGATCACTTCTGACGTTAATAAATGTCCGAAGTGCGGTAACGTGATTTTAACACGGCTGAAGCGTAATTTACTATTCAAAACTATTTCGCCTGACTCTAAACGCTATAAGTGCATGAAATGCTTTGCCACGTTTTATGTAAGAAATCAGTCAGCCAAAGGAGTGGAGCAATAGTTTTATACTAAACCAGTATAGTTACCCAGCAAACATCTAACCGTATGAAGATTGTTATATTGCCGGGTAACTTTTAAATACTAAGGTTATATATTTTTGCTGCTATAAACCAAATGCAATACCGGGTCTGCTGAATAAGCCGCCCACAACTCATCAAGCGTTTTTCCGGAAAGATCAACCCAGGTACTTTCTTTAAATGTGCCATTCCTGAGCTCTTTGTCGATGGCTACAATCATTCCTGGTTTAATTTTTTGATCTATCCATTCAAAAAAACGAGCTGTTGTACGGTAGCTATCTTTGTAGCCTTGAGGTTTTGCTTTAAATGATGGTAAATACCATTTTGAGCCAACATTATCTACACCGTATTTATAACGGATGAAATCAGCAATACCCTCGGTTAGCCAAACAAGATCACGCCCGTAGCTATAACCATAACCCTGAACGAGGTGCATGCCTTCGTGGGTTACTACGTCCACATCATACGGAAATTTATTCATGTACTTAGTAGAAAACAGAATACGATTACCGGAAGCTTCGGCCACGCCGTTGTATGCGGTATCAGTTACAAAAACTACATCACGCGTAGCTTTATCGTTAAACATACTAACCAGCTTTGGATAAACTTCAAAGTAGGTTTCAATCAGATTTTTTTGGATAGTAGCGTCAAAGTTTGAGTTTTTGTTAACAAATACTAATGAATATCCATCTTTCTTAATAGTGTCAACCGATGTCCAGTTTTTATGAAAAGCATCGTTGAGGTGTTGTTCTAAAGCATTCAGATTCTTTTTGCTTTTCAGCCATTTTCCATTGGCAATAATTTCACCAGGAATAGCTTTTATTGTAAAATTTTTCACGGTATCGATGATGCGCATGGTAACCTCACGTTTTGTACGATACCCGTCAGCGGTAGCAAAACCAGGATAAGTGTTTCGGAATGCCATGCCAAGTTTAGCAGTGTCAATTTTTGTTTTGGCTACATCAATAACAGTCAACGCGTATGGCCTTGGCTGATAGCGCCTGCGTTGCGGATTTTGCGCGTTTGAACTGCCTGGAGTATTTTGTGCAAACGCTGATATACACAAAAGCACAAGCAAATTAATACTGGTAAATAGTTTAATCATTTGTTAGTTGGTTTTTGCATTAAATATAAATCAACCTGTAATAATATCTTGTAAAAAGAATGTTGCTTTTATGCCTATAACATTTCGATAAATCAACCTCAGCTTTTAAACCAGTTACAGCAAGAACTATCTAAGTTAAATAATTCATATAATTAATATTATGTTAAGTAATTGGTGATTTTAATAGGGCCTCTTTATAAGGCCCTATTTTATTAAAGTGCTTCTATTTGCTTTTGAACTTTATTTGCGTTAGCTGTATCCTTTTTACCTAAGTAATAAGTTTTAAGGTTCGTTAAAGCTTCAGGTGATTTTGGATTCAACTCCACAGCTTTATCCAAATAAGGCTTTGCGGCGTCAAATAAACCATTTGCTTTAGCTACAGCAGCAACATATTCTTTTTGTTTGTTAACCGGCAATGCGTTGGCTGCGTTATAAGCGTCAATAGCCGGGTTAACCATCACAAAACCTAAATTAAGTGCAGCGTCAGCATAATTCGGATCAAGCTCAAGCGCTTTTTTGTACATCTCGGCAGATTTTGCGTAAGCTTGCTCTTTCTTAGCTAAAAAAGGCGCTTTAGCAGCCGGAGTTTTGGCTTTCTTGGCATCTTTATCGGCCATGTCAGCAACCTTTGCATAAGTTATACCACCATAGTAGTATAAAGCTTTGTCTTTAGGGCTATTGGCAATAGCTGCCTCAATTTTTGAAACCGCTTCAGTTTCTTTACCCTGAACCAGGCTGATCTCAATTTCGCGTGAACGCAGGTTAGCACTTGTTGGAAATTTTTGAACACCTTCTGATACAGTTTTCAAGGCGCTTGCAGTATCTTTGCTCATCAAGTAACTGCTGGCCAGGTCATTATAAATATCTGCTTTTTTGCTGTAGTTGGTAGTCAGCAATTTTTGGTAACCGCTGATAGCCATTGGTAAAAATTTGGCATCGTCCCTACCCGCGTTAGCTGCTGATAAAGCAGTGTAATATATCGCGTTTGTGTCTTCAGGTAAAATCTGGCGGTAAGTATCAAACGAAGTATACGCCAGGTTATATTTACCGGCTTGATACTGCTTAACGCCCTGATTTAAAGCATACTGCGCAAGGTAACGCTCACCGTTATTTACTAATTCTTTTAATTCTTTATCATCGCCCTTTGTATCAAGCTCTTTAGCTTTTTTGATCGCTTCAGCAGCTGCTGTTTGCAACGGAGCCGCGGTGGTTTCAACGCTGTCGCGCGAAGCTAAAGCCGCATACACCACACCTTTTACAGCATATGTTAAAGGCAAATTTGCGGTTTTTTCGTGTGCAGCAGCTTTGTCAATTGCAATTTTAGCATCACCTAAGCTTTTTACCGCTACGGTTGCCATTGCTTCTTTAGTACTCTCATACTTCTGATACTCTTCCTTAGCTTTATTAAGCTCACCTTTTTGTGCAAAGGCTGTAGTTGTAGCAAGAGCAAGCACACCAGCCGTTAAAAGTTTAATTTTCATAAGATACTTTATCAGTTAACTGTTTAAGTTTATTGTTTACTTTATTTAATTGCCTTGTGTTGCCAGTGCGCTGATATATCTGCTGCAGCAATTGCAGGCTTTTTACATCTGTCGGCAAAATTTCGGCAGCCTTCTGCAGCCATTTTGATGCGTAGTAAATATCCTTTAAAACGTCATCATCTTTTTTGTCAATCGCGCTTTTTTTATAATACAGCAATCCAAGGTTAAAAACCGGATCGAAAGCTACACTATTTAATTCAATCGCTTGCAAATAAAGCTCTTCGGCTCTATCATATTTTGAAAGCTGGTCATAACAATTGGCTGCCACAAATATAACATCCGGATTGTTTTTATATTCAGCTATAAGCTTAGGCAACAAAGGTTCTAACGCTTTATAGTCTTTTTTGTTATTGTAAATGTTTGCTTCATCCATCAGCAGAAATTTATCGCCCGGTAACAGCGTTTTCCCTCTTTTTATAATATCAAGCGCGCGGGCGGTGTCCCCTACCGCCATATTAATATTAGCAGCTGTTTGGATGTACTCAGGCTTGATGTTATCGCCGTCAATAAGCGAATTATAAAAATTAGCCGCTTGCTGTAAATTACCAAGTTTGGTATTGGAATACGCCAGGTAAGCGTTAAGCGGTTTATAAGATGGATCGTAAAAATGGGCACGGCTAAAATACTGCTCAGCGTTGGTAAAGTCGGACCGGTTCATGTACCCAAACCCAATACGTATAGCTGCATTTGCAAGGCATTGCCTAATGAATTTCAACTCGTCCGGATAGCGGTTGATCTTAGGGTGTTTGGATAGCTTGTTGTCTACAAAATCAGCAGTGGTATTAAAAAAATCCCCGGGTTGGTTTAATTTATTAGTGGTATCTACCTGTAAAATAGTAGCGTATACCAATCCGCGGTACGTGATCTTTTCAATATTATTTGAATCACGGCGGCTGGTAACTAAACTGTCGATGGATTTTTTTGCCCTGCCGAGCCAGTTAATATCTTTTGTTTGTTGATAAAAACCAAGGCTGTTTGCCACGGTCTTCAGCGCTTCAGATTGACCGAAGGCTAACGGCGCGGCAAACAGCGTTATCAAAATGGTGATTATTACTTTACGGCAATGCATCCAAATTATTATTCGTTATCAGTTTCCGGTGCTTCCTTATCGGCGCCGGCTTCCGGTTCAGTATTTTCGGTATTAGCGTCAGCGTTTGTGCCTTCTGCTGTAACTTCGAGTTCAGTTGTTTCCTCTTCCGGATCATGCTCAACTTTAGCAACCGAGGCAATTTCGTCGTTTCCTTTCAGGGTAATTAACCTCACCCCTTGCGTTGCACGGCCCATAACCCTTAATTCATTTATGGCAATACGTATTACAACACCTGAGCGATTGATGATCATCAGGTCCTCAGCATCAGTAACACCTTTTATGGCTACAAGGTTTCCGGTTTTTTCGGTAATATTTAGTGTTTTTACACCTTTACCACCACGGTTTGTAACGCGGTAATCATCAATATCGGTACGTTTACCGTAACCCTTTTCTGATACAACCAATACCGTGGTTTCCGGGTTATCAATACTGATCATGCCGATAACCTCGTCATTATCATTATCAAGCGATATACCGCGAACACCTGTTGCCGTACGGCCCATCGGCCTAACAGTCGACTCGTTAAAGCGGATAGCACGACCTGATTTAAGCGCCATAACTATTTCGCTGCTGCCGCTGGTAAGGTTTGCCTCAAGCAAGGTATCTCCCTCGTTAACATTAATGGCGTTGATACCATTAGCACGCGGACGAGAATATGCCTCTAATGAGGTTTTTTTGATGGTACCTTTACGGGTACACATGATGATATAATTATTCTCAAGGTACTCCTGATCCTTAAGGCTGGTAAGTTTAATATAAGCCTTGATCTTCTCTTCCTTAGGAATATTGATGATATTTTGAAGCGCACGGCCCTTTGAAGTTCGTGTACCTTCAGGTATCTCAAATACACGTAACCAGAAACAACGCCCGGCTTCGGTAAAGAACAGCATGTAGTTGTGGTTTGATGCCACCAGCAGATGTTCGATAAAATCCTGATCGCGGCTGTTGCTGCCTATTGAGCCTTTACCACCCCGGCCCTGCGTACGGTACTCGGTAAGCGGTGTGCGCTTAATATAACCTTCATGCGATATCGTGATTACAACATCATCGTCAGAAATAAAATCTTCGGTTTGCATCTCGGCCGATGAATGTACCATTTCGGTTTTACGCTCATCACCAAATTTATCCTTAACTTCAAGTAACTCATCTTTGATGATCTGCATACGCAGGCCTTCATCGGCAAGTACTGATTTCAAGTAGTTGATCTGCTCCATCAATGCAGCATATTCATCTTTTATCTTATCACGCTCCAGTCCGGTTAAACGGCGCAGGGTCATGTCTAATATCGCGCGGGCCTGGATGTCGCTCAATCCGAATTTTTCAATCAAACCTTCGCGAGCCTCATCAGGGGTAGACGATGCACGGATCAGGCGGATAACTTCATCCAAGTGATCAAGCGCGATTAGTAAGCCCTCTAATATGTGCGCGCGCTTCTCAGCTTCGGCCAGCTCATACTTAGTACGGCGGATTACTACCTCATGACGGTGCTCAACAAAATGATGGATCATATCCTTCAGGTTGAGCAGCATTGGCCTGCCTTGTACGAGTGCGATATTGTTTACGCTGAATGAGGTTTGCAGTGAAGTGTATTTGTACAGGTTGTTTAACACGATAGCAGCGTTGGCATCACGTTTTACCTCGTATACAACACGTATACCTTCGCGGTTTGATTCATCGCGAATGGCCGAAATGCCTTCGAGTTTTTTCTCGTTAACCAACTCGGCGGTACGCTCAATCATTACCGCTTTGTTCACCTGGTATGGTATCTCGCTAACTATAATGCGTTCGCGATCATTATTGTAGGTTTCTATTTCGGCGCGTGCGCGGATAACGATACGGCCACGGCCAGTTTCAAATGCTTGTTTAGCACCTTCGTAACCGTAAATAATACCACCTGTCGGGAAATCCGGGCCTTTGATATACTGCATCAGTTCCGGAACCTCTATCTGGCGATTGTCTATCAGCGCTACGGTAGCGTTTACTATCTCGGTAAGATTGTGCGGCGGCATGTTGGTTGCCATACCTACGGCAATACCTGATGCACCGTTGACCAGCAGGTTAGGTATTTTTGATGGAAGAACGGTTGGCTCCTCCAGCGAATCGTCAAAGTTTAACTGATAATCAATAGTATCCTTATTGATGTCGGCCAGCATTTCTTCGGCAATTTTTTGCAGCCTTGCCTCTGTATAACGCATAGCCGCCGGTTGATCTCCATCTATTGAGCCGTAGTTACCCTGGCCTTCAACAAACGGGTAGCGAAGGCTCCAATCCTGCGCCATACGTACCATGGCATCATAAACTGATGTATCGCCGTGCGGGTGATACTTACCTAATACCTCACCAACAATACGTGCCGATTTTTTATAAGGCTTATTGCTGGCCAAACCCAGATCGAGCATACCATAAAGCACGCGCCTGTGTACCGGCTTTAAACCGTCGCGCACGTCAGGCAAGGCCCTTGATACGATAACCGACATTGAATAGTCAATGTAGGCAGATCGCATCTGTTCATCAATATTAATCGAAATTATACGGTCTTCGTTTTGTGGATTGTCGTTTCCTGTTTCGTCAGCCATTTTATATTATATGTAGAACTCTTCTCAAAATACGCGCGTAATTGATTTTACGGCGACCTGCGAAGTTAAGAATTAATATGATTTTTGGCACAGATGTTAGTAAAAACCACATTGTTTACAACCTGCTGTAAAGCATCGGTTTAAGGCTACTTTATCTTTTTCCAATATTCCTCAACCGTTGCGCCATCGGGCAATGTGCCTTTAAATTTGAGCGTATCGTTGCTGATTGTGTAAGTATAGACTATGGTTTTGTTAAGCGTTTGCGATGGTTGGCTGCAGTAAGTTTGCGTTTCAAAACACGTATCGGCTTTTAACTCGTAATTACCTGTTTCATATTTAACCGCCTTTTGACCAGGTTCTAGTACGAACGCTTCAAAATCCTTCTTTTTATATTTACGCTGCAGCGTATACTCTGTTGGCGCGGCTGATAGTTTACCGTTGAACATGCCGCCGCAATATTGCCACATACCCTTTAATGATGCATCGTTAAACGAACTGCATAAAACTATAACCGATAAACATATTACAAGCCTTTTAATCATTCTGCCCAATTTATGCCCTTTTTTAATAACGATAATGTGCGCTCTTCATTACTGCCCGCAGCTGGTGTGTGGTTATAAACCCACTTGGCAGTTGGTGGTAAACTCATCAGTATCGATTCAATACGTCCGTTGGTTTCCAGTCCAAAACGGGTACCTGCATCGTAAACTAAATTAAATTCGGCGTAGCGGCTACGGCGTAAATATTGCCAATGCTGGTGTTCGTCGGTAAATGGTGTGTTGCGGTTGCGTTCAACTAACTCGGTATAAATTGGAATAAACGAACGGCCGAGATTTTTCGAGAATTCAAATATGTCATCCCAGGTAACTTCGTCATTTGCGGTAAGCCTGTCGTAAAATATGCCGCCTATTCCGCGTGTTTCATTTCGATGTTTGATAAAAAAATAATCATCAGCCCATTGTTTAAAGCGATGATAATATTCAGGATGGCATGAGTCACAAACGGATTTCAGATAAGCGTGAAAGTATTGCGCATCGGAATCAATAACATAATGCGGCGTTAGATCTATCCCACCGCCAAACCAACGTAGAGGCTGCTTTTCAGGGTCATCAGTCGGCATTTCAAAATACCTGATGTTCATGTGAATGATAGGTACCCAAGGTTGGTTAGGATGTATAACGATAGATACGCCGGTGGCAAAAAACTCGTCATTCTCTACCTTCAGCGCTTTTTTCATGGTATCAGGAAGTTGCCCGTATACGGCAGAAAAATTGACGCCCCCTTTTTCAAATATGTTTCCGTTTTGGATGACGCGTGTAATGCCACCTCCGCCACCATCACGTTGCCATTGCTCCTCCTCAAACCGGCTTGTACCATCCACCGCCTCAAGCGCGAGGCATATTTCGTTTTGTATTATCCGGTAGTCTGCCGCTATTTGTTCTTTGCTTATCATTAAGCGCAAAAGTAACTAATTTGTTAAATGAATGCACATTTGAAGGATCAACACAATCAGGTTTCCATGTAATCCAAATCCTTATTAAAGCTCTCCTTTAACCGGCTTAAAGCAAAAAGCGACAGGCCGATCAATATAAATAACATAATGTATCCGCTGGTAATACGGCCGTAATGCTTAACCAAGGCGTCAAACGCAAAGTTGATCGGTATCAACGCACCGCGTACAAAGTTGGGTACAGTGGTAGCCACGGTTGAGCGGATATTGGTACCAAACTGCTCGGCAGCAATTGTATTAAATGTAGCCCAATAACCTATACAAAACCCAATGATGAAGCTAAGCCACATAAATTTATCAGGCGTAATGCCTTTAGCGCTTAGGTAAACAATAACACTGATGGTTGATGCTACCTGGAAGATCAGCATGGTAAGCTTCCGCGACCGGGTGATCTGTGACAAAATACCTGCAAAGATATCGCCTATAGAAAGACCAATATACGTAAACATTACGCCGGTTGCAGCGCTTAGCGGCTCGGTAGCACCCAGCTCTTTGCCAAATTCCGGCGCCTGGGTTATCAATATGCCCACTACATACCATAAAGGCGCGCCAATTAATATGCAGCAGATGTATTTAAAGAACCGTTTACGATCATTAAACAGCATGAGCAGGTTGCCTTTAGATACTGTGCTTTGCTCTGCCCGTTTATACATGCCCGACTCAAACGTGCCCATGCGTAACAGCAACAGTACAAAGCCGAGCCCGCCGCCCGTAAAATATGCCGTGCGCCAATCCTCCTTGCCCACCAGTGAAGCTACTACAGCGCCAAACAAACCGATTGCCGCAACTATAGTCGTTCCATATCCACGTTTTTCTTTACTAAGCGTTTCAGTAACCAGTGTAATACCAGCGCCAAGCTCTCCGGCCAAACCAATGCCGGCAATAAACCGGATGATAGCGTAAGTATTTACATCGTGTACAAAGCCGTTGGCGATATTGGCTAATGAATATAGCAGTATTGAGCCAAAAAGCACTTTAATACGACCGAACTTATCGCCGATTACCCCCCATATAAGCCCGCCGAGCAGTAAACCAAACATTTGCATATTAATGATAAATACGCCATCGGGCTGTATATCTGCATCTGAAACGCCAATATCCTTAAGGCTTTGCGTGCGTACAATTGAGAATATGATCAGGTCATACAAATCTACAAAGTAGCCCAGCGCGGCTACAAGTACCAGGAATACTACATTGCGCTTTTGCTTGCGCGAAAGATCATCGGTCATTATAAAAATTGAGTTGGTGTATTTGGCCGGTAAACTTAAAATTTTTTACATAAAAAAACCTCTGTAAGCGCTACAGAGGTTTTAACTATAAACAGGGTGTATTTATACTTTTTTTACATTGACAGCCTGAGGGCCTTTTTTGCCATCTTCTACTTCATACTCCACAGAATCGTTATCCTTGATCGCATTAACGCCGCCCTGAACATCCTTAAAATGCACAAAAAGATCTTTACCTTCTTCGGTTATAATAAAACCGTAGCCCTTTTGTGTATTAAACCATTTTACTTTTCCAGTTTTCATATTAAATTTCGTATTAAGTTATAGCTGACAAGAATTATTACTAAAACCAAACTGAATATAAAACGGATTGATAATCAGAGCGGAATAGACAAATCTATCTCCTCAAATATAAAAAATTATTAATCCAAATAAAATTATTTATTTGGCTGCGGAGTTAGCCTTAAATATGGTTTCACCTCTGTATAACCTTTCGGGAATTTGGCCGGTATGTCCTCTGTTTTGATTGCCGGCACAACCACTACGTCCTCTCCTTCTTTCCAGTCGGCAGGCGTGGCCACGCTGTAATTTGCTGTTAATTGCAAAGAGTCTATCACACGTAATATTTCCTGGAAGTTTCTGCCGGTTGAAGCCGGATAAGTAATGATTAACTTAATAGTTTTATCAGGCGCTATAATAAACAGCGAACGCACAGTTGCAGTCAATGAGGCGTTTGGATGGATCATGTCATAAGCCTCGGCAATCTCCCGGTTCTCGTCGGCAATTATCGGGAAGTTTACCTCAACATTTTGCGTTTCGTTAATATCGTTGATCCAGCCTTTGTGCGATTCAACGCCGTCAACACTTAGCGCAACTACTTTAACATTGCGCTTATCGAACTCTTGTTTTAACGAGGCCGTGCGACCCAATTCAGTAGTACATACAGGTGTGTAGTCAGCCGGATGCGAAAAAAGCACACCCCAGCTATCGCCTAAATACCCATAAAAATCTATTTCGCCTTCTGATGTCTGCGCTTTAAAATTCGGCGCTTTATCTCCTAATCGTAAACTCATGGTATGTTATTTTTGGTTAACTATAGCTAAGGTATAGCGATTTATATTAAATATCTACAAAATTGATAGATTTTTTTCTGATGCCGTTACATAATGGCATTATCGTGACTGGCCCAAAAAAAGAAGGCCGCCTTTTTAGGCAGCCCTCTCATCAAACCAACTCTATTATGAAAAACAAAACTTACTTATTTTATTACAATCTCTCTTGATTGTACTTTGGCTTCCTCTTTTTTAGCTACATTAAGTTTCAGAATGCCGTCGGCGTAGTCAGCTTCGATACGTGATTGATCTGCCGACTCAGGCAAGGTGAATGAGCGCACAAATGAGTTATAGCTGTACTCGCGTTTGCTGTATTTTTTACCTTCGTCAACGTTCTCTGTTTTTTTCTCGGCAGAGATACTCAGCACGTTCTTATCAAGATTGATCTTAAAATCTTCTTTCTTCAGGCCAGGTACTGCCAATTCAATGTGGAATTCATTTTCAGTTTCGGCGATATTTACCGCCGGAACACGTGAGGCCAAACGGTCGCCAACAAACGCGTCATTTAAGAATGAATCAAACACGTCGCTGAAAAATGGGCTTACTGAACGGTTTCTGTTGTTGCCAAATTTTACTAAAGTCATTTTTATATCCTCCTAATGTTTTTATGTATTAAATGTTAACTTCGTCGCAATATGTTCAACTGTTATACCAATGCAGATTGAATTAATTTTGAGCGACAAAATGTCGCCATTTATGGATACTTGCTGACTTTTTGACAATAATGGCTGAAAATTTATCATATTATCGCTTCAAAACCGATATACCCATTCGTTTCTCTGATCTCGATGCCTACGGCCATGTTAATAATGCTGTTTACCTTACCTACTTTGAAATAGCCCGTTCAAACTATTGGAGAGAGGCTATCAGTTGGGATCAAAAAAAAGCAGGTGTGATATTAGGCCGATCTGAGATAAATTATCTGAAGCCCTTAACTCTTGACGATAGGATATCGTGTTATGTACGCACAACACGTATAGGCAACAGTAGTTTTGATATGATGCACGTGTTGGTTAAACACACGCCACACGGCGAGGAGATATGCACTACGGGTAAAACCGTTTGTATCAGCTACGATTACGGGGCTAACAAGTCAACACCTATACCCATAACCGAACGGCAGCGCATGATAGAGTATGATGAACCGCCGCTTATATTAAATACTAATTGATACCCTCGCGTGCTTGATAGCTGATATTTACAGCCGAATATCCCACTGATCCGCCTAAAGGTGGATTCAGCTTTTTTAAGCTAAAATTCAATTGGGTTATGTAAGGATAACTATCTTTTACGCGCTTTACTATCGCGTCGGCGGCTGTTTCAATTAATTTTCGTGGAGTAGCCATCTCCTCTTTACAGATGGCATATAACACCTGATAATCTACCGTTTGCGATAGTTCGTCATCTGCCGCATGGCTTGAAGGTTCGAAACCGACAGTTATATCAATCAGATAACGCCCCCCTATCAACTGTTCTTCATGATAAAACCCATGGTAAGCATAAAACTCCGCGTTATTTAAGCAAACAGTTATCATATGGCAAAAGTAGTCAATGTTTATCAACTCAACTAAGACAGACATAACAAGGCTCCAGGCAATAATTGTCGCTTATTAAATTATTAGTTAGTATTTTAATGTTTGCCTTAACGGTTGTCATAAATATATTATATTTGTTACAACTATTGTTTGCATCCCCTTGAGTCTTTTGGTAAGCCAATTCCAACCTAAATCACGCTGCGCCTTTTTGTGCCTATGTTTTGTTGTGGCTTTAGTTATTGGCTCGTGCAAGTCAAATCAAAAAAATGCCAACGAAAGATTTTCGCCTGAGTTTGTCAAAATTTTAAAGCATGGCACCGCGTTGCTCGAAAATCATAAAAATAAAGAGGGTTTAAGGTATATCGATTCCGGATTTAAAACCCTTACTTCACCCACTACCGGCGATTATGTTCGCAGGCATGGATTACACTACATGGTTTTGCGGCGTGGAATGGGCGAAGTGGAAAAAAGCCTGGTTTACGCAGACAGCATGGTGTATTACGCCACCCGAAATAAAAAAGACAAGTACTATGCTGAAAACCTTGCAGAAGCGAGTTTTTCAAAGGGTGACGCACTATTTGATCTAAAACGCTATGCGGAATCCTACCAACAATACTATGAGGCTTATCTTGTTGGGCAAAACACACTTAACCGGGTAATGCTGAGTGAATTTACCTATCGCATGGCACTCATCATGTTCAGGCAGGGAAATTACGAGCTTTCAAAAAAATACTTTAAGGAGAGCTATAACCAGAGTTATGATAACAACGAGTTCCTGATGTTTTATCGCCGGCAGGAAGTGCTTGATAACATCGGCTTGTGCTACAAAAAACTCTATCAAAATGACACCGCGCTATACTATTTTCAAAAAGCGCTTAAATATATTAACGATAACGAGCCCAAATTTAAGAAAGTTATACCGCAGCCTGTTTACAGGCAACAGGTAATGGGCGATCACTTTGATATAGCCCGAGGCGTTGTTTACGGAAACATAGCTGAAATTTATCAACGCCAGGGCCGTTATGCTGAGGCTGCTGAATTGCTTAAAAAAAGTATTGCCATCAATCTGCGTAAGGGAAACGACAATAACGATGGGCAGTTAACAGAAATAAAACTGGCTAAATTATGGCTTGAACGTAATCAGTTAGACTCACTTAAGCAAATACTCGATACCGTGAAGTCTCAATTCGATACTTTAAAGAACGAGGAAGCAGTTACTGACTGGAACAACCTGATGGCGCAGTATCATTTGCGTAAGCGGAACTTTGAAAAGGCCGCAGGCTATCTGCAGATATACGACGAAAAAAAGGACTCGTTAAACAAAAAGCTGAGCGATTTAATAGCGAGCGACGTAACCAAGCAATTGGCTACTTATGACAACCAGCGGAAGATAGCGTCCCTCAGCAATAATAATAAAGTGCAGCGCATTTACCTGGTAACGGCTGTTGTTATTGGTATTTTGCTGCTGTTAATTATACTCCTGGTTTATCGCAACTGGAAGCGATCTCGTGCGGCATACCAGGTGGTTAACCAACTAAACGAACAAATAAATGAACAAAATTCAGTATTAGCTAAGGCGCTTACTGAGCTTAATATAAATAGTCGAGAAAAAGACCGTATACTACGCACCGTGGCGCACGATTTACGCAACCCTATCGGTGGGATAGCATCGCTAACTACCGCCATGATTGATGATGCCGGACTAACCAGCGAGCAACAGGACCTGGTAAACCTAATCAAAGAAACTTCATACAATACGCTTGAGCTGATCAACGAAATTATGGAGATAGCCAATAACAACAACGCACCTTTGCGGATGGAGAATGTGGAGATCAACTCGTTGGTTAGTAACAGCGTAGAGCTTCTCCGCTTTAAGGCTTTGGAAAAACAGCAGCAAATTGAGATGGAGTTGTTGCCGCATGATAAAGAACTGTTTATTAGCCGCGAAAAAATATGGCGTGTTTTAAGCAACCTCGTTAGTAATGCTATAAAGTTTAGTCAGTATGGCTCAATCATCAATGTGCGCATTGTTGAAGATGCCGAAGGTGTGCGCATAGCTGTTAATGACAGAGGTATCGGCATACCCGACAACCTGAAAAGCCAGATATTCAACATGTTTACAGATGCCAAGCGACCCGGCACAGGTGGAGAAAAATCGTTTGGTTTAGGTTTATCTATATGTAAACAAATTGTAGAAAAGCACAACGGACGTATTTGGTTTGAAAGCAATAACGAACACGGCACCACCTTCTATATCAAACTATTAAATACTTCTACAGCCGCGTAAAATTTATTTGTAAACTGTACGTTTTGTTAATACAAATTAAACCTTAAAAGAGAGTTTAACGTATACGCAAAATATACACTGCTTATAAATTACTTTTTTCCAATCCGTGGCTCTATGGAATCAACTTTCAGCAACCGGTTTTCGGCCTTAAACATTCCCGAAAATACATTTGAGCGTGATGGTGAATCCATGTCCATGAATTATAGTTCATCACAGCAAAGTGACGCGGTCAAATTCGCTGCGGAACATATCCCATCAAAAAATAATATCACCGACTACAAGCGAACCAATAAAGAGTTGTACGCCATTGCCCACGATCTTAAAAATCCGCTTGCTACCATAATTACATTAACGGAGTTAGTATTGCGCAAAGGCCAACTTACTGACGAAATAAAGGAATACATTGATCATATACGCCGTATATCTGCACATTCATTAGAGTTTACCGAAGATGTGATTTATTCGGCAACTCTTGACCCGGCCGACGATACCTTGATGGCGCACGATGTAAATGCTTTAGTTTATACCGTGATGTGCGACATGACCTATCTTGCAAATAACAAGCAGCAAACACTAATTTTTAAGCCGGCACAGGTTGATGCGTCGGCGAAAATTAACAAATTTCAGATTGTACGGGTAGTAAGTAATGTAATTGGTAATGCCATCAAATTTACCCCGGCAGGTAAAAATATCCGTATTGCTGTTGATGCTGTTGATGGCTGCGTAGTTTTTTGCGTGGAAGATGAAGGTATCGGTATACCAGTTACCCTGCAATCAAAGGTTTTTGACGCATTCACCGATGCTAAAAGGCATGGCACTAATGGCGAGGCCTCTTCCGGGTTAGGATTATCTATCTGTAAACAGATAATTGATAATCATGGTGGACGGATTTGGTTTGAAGCCAGGCCCGACAATGGATCTGTTTTTTATGTAAAAATTCCCTCGGGAATTTAAACCGGTTCGGCTAAAAAATCTGCATACCATTTTCCGGAGTCTTTAACAATTCGATGTTGATTTTCAAAGTTGATGTGTATCAATCCGAAACGTGGATGGTAACCTTCGGCCCATTCAAAATTGTCTGTCAGTGTCCAAACGAAGTAGCCGTCAACTTTAAAGCCTTCGTTCTTTGCGCGTAACACTTGCTGCAGGTGTGTTTGCAGATAGTTAACGCGCTTTACATCATGCACTTGTTCAGCTTCAACCTTATCCGGAAAAGCGGCGCCATTTTCAGTAATAATAAGTTTGCGGATGTTTTTATAACCATTAAACTTTTTAATTACCTCGTAAATGGCAGGCGGATAAACCTCCCAGCGCATATCGGTTAAAGGCACTCCCCTGTTCTCGGCTTTAACAAGTTTGGCGCTTATATATGGTGTAAAAAAGGAATATTTTACAATTTCTCGCGTATAGTTCTGTATGCCGATAAAATCAAAATCAAAACTCATTCTGTCCTCATCACCGGGGTGAAAATACTTGTGTAGTTTTTTCAGCACCGGCAAATCATCCATAGGGTAACCTAAGCCAAGTATCGGCTCAATAAATAAACGGTTTATCAGTGCGTCGGCACGCTTTGCAGCGCTAACATTGCGAGGATGGGCCGAGTAAGGTTCAATATGCGAGCATGAAAAGGTCGTACCAATTGATGCGTCTTTACATTTTTCGCGCAATATTTTGGCGCCGGCCACAATGCTTAACACAGCGTGGTGTATCGCCGGTAAAAAATTGCCTAAGCCGGTACGGCCTGGGGCATGTATACCTAAAAAATAGCCGGCACCGGTAAACACCGCCGGCTCGTTCATTACCATCCAGTACTTAACCCGGTCGCCAAAGTTTTCGGCACAAATGTTTACGTACTCGCTAAACCAATTTACAACATCACGGTTCGTCCAGCCACCTTTGTCTTCAAGTGCCTGCGGCAAATCCCAATGGTAGAGCGTAACCCAGGGCTCCACTCCCACCTGTAAACAATAATCAATTACCCGGTTATAATGGTCAATTCCCTGCTGATTGATGGCACCGGTTCCGTCAGGCAAAATACGGGTCCAGGCAATAGAAAAACGGAAGTTCGGGATGTTAAGTGATTTGACTAAATCGATATCCTGCTTGTAGCTACTGTAAAAGTCACAAGCGGTTTGTGCATTGTCGCCATTTAATATCTTGCCTTTCCGGCCGGTAAATCTATCCCAGATGGATTCACCTTTACCATCGGCTGAACAGGAACCTTCTGTTTGGAATGCGGCAGTTGATACTCCCCACTGAAAATCGCGGCCGAAAGACAGGCGCGATAGTTGATCACTTTTGATAGATGCCTCCATTATTTTGAGCCTAAAAGCAGCCCAAAATGTGCATTTAAATTGTATTTATCAAGCAACGCGTTTTATATTAATGAATGAAGGTCGAACGCATGCTTTTTAAAAAGAACCATTCGCGTAATTGATCAACCAGGTAATTAACAAACTTTAAAGCTTTCATAATTGGTAGTTTTAACAATATAAAATTACTCTCACACTGTCAACTCAGTGTACAATTTATATTATTAGATTGTTAATTAGCGAATGCTGACATTGCTACAACTTTCAAAACAGGCTATAGCGTTAACTTTGTTGCATGTCTATCTTAAAAAAGCACTTCAGCACTTTGTTTAAATACGATTGCGAGAGCAATGAAAAATTTATAAATCTGCTAAACCAGCCAGGTGCTCCTCAGCAAGCTATAAAATTAATGGCCCACCTGCTCATGACGCAGCATACCTGGTTAAACCGCTGCAAGGGTTTGGAAAACCCGCCTGACCTGCAAGTTTGGCCTGGTTGGAAACCCGTGGTATTTATGCCCACTTTGACGCAAAACCACGACGATTGGACGGTATTTTTAGCAAATGTTAAAGATGATGAATGGCTAAGGATCATCAATTATAAAACCACCCAGGGCGTGCCTTATGCCGATAGCCTAATGGATATAGTAACGCACGTAATTAACCATGGCACGCATCACCGTGCACAGATTGGCCAGTTGCTGAAAAACCAAAACAATGCACAGTTGCCAATTACAGATTACATCGCTTTTATCAGACAATAAGTTGCCTATATTTGAAGCACTTTGTTTATGAAGAAGATTATTTACCTGTTATTTATTCCTGCACTTTTCACCGCTTGCAACAGTCTTTCTGATGACAAAACGCAGGAGCGCAAACTGTTTGATGAAGTAATAAGCATCCACAACGAGGTGATGAACTACGAAGGTATGATACTTGAAAATAAAGCAAAGTTGGATACGCTGGCAAAAACTCAGGTAGATAAGTCTGTTCAGGATTCGGCGCTTGCGTTAAGCGAAAATTTGAACATAGCGGATGCCGCTATGAGCGAATGGATGCACCAATTTGAGCCCGACTACTCACAAAAAACGCATGAGGAAGCGATGAAGTATCTTGCTGATCAAAAAGCAAGCATAACACAAGTTGATTCAGTCACAAAAAAAGCCATCAAAGCTTCATGGCAATTTTTATCAAATCACAAACAGTAAATGAAGAGATATTTTACCGCGATTGCAGCCGCTGCATTATTTTTTGCCGCTTGCAAATTCAACGATAATAACGGAAGGAAAGCTTTACCCATTTACGGCGAACGCGATGCTGTTACTAAAACAGTAGATGGTAAACAAGTAACGGATACAGTGTATCATACCATCCCCTCGTTCGGCTTTGTAAACCAGTATGGAGATAGTGTCACCAATAAAAGTCTCGACGGCAAAATTTTTGTGGCTGATTTCTTTTTTACAACCTGCCCGTCAATATGCCCGGTGATGCACCGTAATATGCTGAATGTTTACAAGGCATTTAAAGATGCAGGAGATGTAAGTATTATTTCGATGACCATTGATCCGAAGTATGACAGCGTGCCAGTTTTAAAAAAATATGCCGACGCGCTGAACATTAAGGGTAACATGTGGTGGCTTGTTCAGGGTAAAAAAGAAGAAACTTATAATCTGGCGACGAGCTACCTCGTTACTACTCCCCGCGAGGACGAAAAAGAAAAGTTTATCCACGATGGATATTTTATTTTGATAGACAAGCAAAAACGCATCAGGGGATCATACATCGGCACTGATGAAAAAGAAGTTGCTAAGCTTATTGAGGATATTAAAACACTACGTGCAGAGCCCGATCAGCAAGCCAAATGAAAAAAGCTTTAGCAGTTTTTGTTCCGCTGTTGGTAATTATAGTTGCGGCTGTATCATGTCAAAACCAGGATCAGTTGGAGTATGCGCGATACTATACCGGCGGTAAACTCATCTATCAGCAAAAATGCCAAAACTGCCACGGCAGCAAAGGCGAAGGCTTATCTGCCCTTATACCGCCGTTAACCGATACATTATACTTAAAACAAAACAAAGCCAAGCTGGCTTGTTTTGTGCAAAACGGCATGAGCGGTTTCATCCGCGTATCAGGCAAAATGTATGACAATAAGATGCCTCCATCAGGCCTCAGCCCTATCGAGATAGCTCAGGTTGTAACTTATATTGGCAATTCATTCGGCAATAAAATGCGATTGATTGATGTTAAGCAGGTGGAAGTCGACCTTAAAAAATGCGACTAACGTAGGCATAACGCCAAAAAGCTTATCTTTGTGATTGCAAAACGTTCTATCGCTCCGTGTTTACGCGGGGAGGAAAGTCCGGGCAACGCAGAGCATCCTGCTTCCTAACGGGAAGGCGCCGGCAGCCGGCGACAGCAAGTGCCACAGAGAATATACCGCCCGCAAGGGTAAGGGTGAAAACGTGAGGTAAGAGCTCACGGCTTTTTCGGGTGACCGGAATTGCGGTAAACCTCAGGAGTTGAAAGACCAAATAGGTCCTGATCAGTGAAGTTGCTCGCTTCCGTACCGGCTTTAGCTGGTCATCAGGATGGGTAGGTTGCTAAGAGCTTGTTAGCAATAGCAAGCCCAGATTAATGATAGAAGCCATAAGCAATTATGGAACAGAACCCGGCTTACACTTTTGCTGCTGATATAAAACCCCTTTCGAGTAAAGGGGTTTTTTGTTTAATTGGCATAAAAAGAAAAAGCGCCACAATCAGGCGCTTTTCACAAAAATCAAGATCAAATCTGATTACATCGAGAATATTTTATAAGCCAATGTGAGATTGAATAAGTTGATGCGTGCTTTTGAATTGCCTTCGTTGTAGGTTTGCTTGGTTAATCCATATTCGTATCGCAGGTCTATAGATAAGTCCTGAATATCGACGCCTGCACCCAGTTGCCATGCAAAATTTTGGTTTTTAACATCTCTTAATCTAACGGCGTCAGAAAAGGCACCACCAAAATTTTGACTATCGTTGATTTTAAAGGAAATCAATGGCCCTGTGTAAAATCTACCACCAAAACCCAGAGCACCTACTTTAGAACCTACCAATAGAGGAACATCAATGCTGGTAAATTTAACCCTGTTTACATTTCCGTTATCATCTTCTATATTTACGTTCTTACCGGTCAAATAAAGCTCCGGTTGAAAATGGAAGCCTAAGCCACCTACCCTCGCCCAAAAACCACCAAGGTAACCTGCGCGGTTAGAACCGTCGAAATTGTTGTTTGACAAGCTGAAGCTTGACAGGTTGACACCGGCTTTAGCGCCAAACTGAAAGTTGGGTATAAGCTGTGCCGAAGCGAAATGGGCAACGCCAAAGAGGAGCGCCGCTATTAAAGTAAATTTTTTCATGAGAGGTTTATTTGTTTAACAAAGTGATTGAAAATTTGTGCTAAGTAACAGCAAATACATGAAAAATGTGTGATATTTTTACTTGAAATAAATAACATTTTAAACCTGCATGTTACAAACACCAGCTATTGATCCGCTTAAAAATTATAATAAGGCCAAAAGATATTTTAAATACGGTATGTTGTCGATTGTAGCAATGATTTTATTAACTCAACTTGATAAGATCACACATCATTACTACTCTGGATATAAGATTTCGGTGTTCTTTGCAGCTCTCTTAATACTTACACCTTTCTTTTTGCTTCTCTATTACACATTTGTAGGAGGTTATTTCCTGTTAAAAAGTTTTTTTAAAGAAAAGCCCGTACGATCGAAGGTCATTTACCTTTTTGGATATGGTCTGTTTCTGAGCTTGTTTCTCGCGCTCATAAGTGATATTATTAAATATTTACTTTAATCAACACTGCCAATTTGACAAGCGAATCCACTTTGGAACAGGCATTGATATTTGCCAGTTACTGATCATTATTAAAATTATAACATTATAAAATTATGCAAGAAAAAGGCACAATTTCAATCCACACCGAGAACATCTTCCCGATAATTAAAAAATTCCTTTACTCTGATAACGAGATATTTCTGCGCGAGCTGGTATCTAACGCGGTTGATGCTACTCAAAAGCTAAAGCGCCTTTCATCATTAGGCCAATACAATGGCCCGGTTGATAACCTGCGTGTTGAGGTTGCGTTTGATAAGGATGCCAAAACCATCACCATATCTGACAATGGTATTGGTATGACGGCAGAAGAGATCAAGAAATATATCAACCAAATAGCATTCTCAGGCGCTACTGAGTTTATGGAAAAATTCAAGGAAGCTAAGGATGCCAATGAGATCATCGGTCGTTTTGGCTTGGGCTTCTATTCGGCGTTCATGGTTGCCGATAAGGTGGAGATACAAACCCTGTCCTACCAGGACGGTGCTAAACCGGCTTTCTGGGTATGCGATGGCAGTACCGAATTTGAAATTGGCGATGGTGTTTTGGAAGAACGCGGTACTGAGATCACCTTGTACATCAACAGTGAATCTGAAGAATTTTTAGACAAGCACAAGCTTCAGCAGATATTGGACAAGTACTGCAAATTTTTACCAGTGCCAATTAAATTCGGCACTAACGAGCAGGAAGAAGAAGATGGCGTTGATGAGGAAGGAAAACCAAAATACAAAACCATCGAGGTTGACAACATCATTAACGATACCAACCCAATATGGACGAAAGCGCCTAACGAATTAAAGGATGAAGATTATCTTAAATTTTACAAAGAGCTTTATCCGTTCTCAGAAGATCCGCTGTTTTGGATACACCTTAACGTTGATTATCCGTTCAACCTTACCGGTGTACTGTACTTCCCTAAGCTTAAAAACGATTTTGAGATACAGCGTAACAAAATTAAACTATTCTCTCGCCAGGTGTTTATTACCGATGAGGTGAAGGATATTGTACCTGAATTTTTGATGCTATTACATGGCGTTATTGATTCGCCAGATATTCCGCTTAACGTATCGCGTAGCTTTTTGCAGGCCGATAGCAACGTTAAAAAGATCAACAACTATATCACTAAAAAAGTAGCCGATAAGCTTACAGAGATATTTAAGCAAGACCGTAAAGCTTATGAAGAAAAATGGAGCGACATTGGCCTGTTTGTGAAATATGGATTTGTAAGCGAAGATAAATTCTATGAAAAAGCTAAAGACTTTGTTTTGCTGAGCAACACCGCAAACGAAAACTTCACCCTTAACGAGTACAAGGAAAAGGTAGAAGCTACTCAAACGGATAAGGATGGCCAACTGGTTTACCTATACACAAATGACGCGGCAAAACAGGATTCATTTATCCAGTCGGCCAATAAAAAAGGCTACGATGTGTTGCTGATGAATTCTCCTATTGATAATCACTTTATCAGCCACCTGGAGCAGAAGCTGGAGAAGACCTCACTTAAACGCGTTGATGCTGACGTTGCAGACAAGTTGATAAAAAAGGATGACGCGCCGGAAACCGTACTGAGCGAGGAGCAAACTACAAAGGTTAAGGACATCTTTACTAAGGCTATCAATAAACCCGCTTATCGTGTTGAACTGGAAAGCCTAAACCCTGACGAGTTACCGGTAACCGTTACTATGGACGAGTTTATGCGCCGTATGAAAGACATGGCTGCTATGGGCGGTGGCATGGGTTTTTACGGCAATATGCCGGATAATTATAAAGTTATTGTAAACGGTAACCATAAACTGATCAGCAGGATATTGGAAGCTGAAAGCGATGATACACAATCGCAATTGGCAAAACAAGCCTTTGATTTAGCGTTGCTATCTCAGGGTTTATTAACAGGGCCTGAACTTACTGAATTTGTTAACCGCAGCGTTAATTTGATATAAGTAATTTGATCATTTAAAATAGAGCCTTTCTGTATATGCGGAGAGGCTCTTTTACTTTATTGATATTGTATGGATACTACACGATTCAGGGATGAGAATAAGGGCTTGTCAGAATTTCAAACCAGAGTTTCGGTTGAATGCCCGATGTGTGGTAGGCAAGCATACGCGACAGTTAGCTACGAGACTAAGGTAGCTCGACTAATATGTGCACAATGCGGATATAATAAAACAGATGATATTACATCAAAACAATTCAAAGCCATTACTTTTATAAAAGCGGCACATGGTTATTTTGACGCCCGATTGTGGTATCAGCATCCTTTTAAGGATGATGTATTTGGGCTTATAATGATGAACATCTGCAATATCTGGAAAATTATATTGGCGCCAAACTCAGGGAGTACCACGATCGTACAGGTTTCACACTGATAGAGCGGTTACCCAAATTTTATCATGATGCCAAAAACCGAAAAGAGCTATTAAAAATAATTACATATTTAAAAAGTAAACCTAAATGAGTTAAATAACTGTAAGTCAAAAAATAAAAGCTGATGTAAGCAACTTATCTTTAAACCATTTGTTAGTATTAATATCTAATTCATAACCATGAAAACGATAACCAAACTTTTATTTATAGCCTTATTGGGTTTAACTGTAAGCACCGCATATGCCCAAAATAGCAAAGCCGACAAAAAAGCAAAACAGGAACAGGCGGTAAAAGCCCAGGTTGATTCAACAAAATACAGGTTTGTGGCTCAATGGATGAATCCGCTGGGTGGCCGCCAGGTGTTTCTTACCCCAGCCAATTATTACGACATTAAAATCCGTAAGGATTCGGTAATAGCATACCTTCCGTATTTTGGCCGTGTTTACATGAATGCGCCGGTGGGTGGCGAAGATGGCGGCATTAAATTTACCTCTACCAAGTTTGATTATAAGGTTACCTCGAAAAAAGATCGTTGGCAGATAACCATCAATTTTAAAGATACCCGCAAAGCACGCCGTTTAACTATGGATGTGTTTAAAAATGGTTCGGCTACTGCCAATATCATCAGCGATAACCGCGACCCGGTTTACTTCCAGGGTAACATTGATATTAAGATTTAATCAGGGAAAGTATCGTTCATCGCTATCGTCCTTAAGCTGCACGCCCGAAAGTTGCTTACGAAAAGCCTGGCGTATCAGGTAAAATATTTTTTCTGCCGCCATGTGTATGGGCAAACCTTGCGGGCGGATATTTGATACACAATTTCGGCTATCATCCGTCAACCCCTGTTTGGGTGAAAAGGTGATGTAAGCCCCCATACTGTCCGCTGCGCTCAAACCCGGCCGCTCGCCAATTAATATAAGTGAAAGCCTGGCGTTAAGTGCAGCGCCAATATCATCGCCTATAGCTACTCTACCCTGTTCAACAAGGCATATTGGCGCCAGTTGCATTTTAGCCGCTTTAAACATTGGTATAACTGACGCTAAAAAATCAATCATGTTTTGATTGATGGCCGTGGCTGAAAGTCCGTCAGCAATAACGATCACTATATCATACTTACCCTTGTTCGCCTGCAGGATTTCATTTGAAACATCATCTGTTCTCCTACCTAAGTCCGGACGCTGTAAATATTGTTCGCGATACGAGGCCCGGCTGCTGATATTGAGCACGGGTAAATTAAACCGGGTTAATTCGCTATTAAGTTTATCCACATCAAGCCTGGAATAAACGGCATCCCGCGCGTGCGCGTGCGCCAGCTTAAATTCGAGCGAGTTATGTACCGGTATGCTACTGCCTGTACGGCCTATCGCTATCCGCGCCGACGTAAATTTCTTCAGCTTGTCCCATAGGTTCTGTTTATATAAATCGTCGCTCATAAGTTAGCAGCCTTTAGCAAACGGTTACGGCTATCTGATATCAGCATTCCTTTATCATCTATAATGTCATGCTTTAATAACCATGCTTCAAATTCGGGGGCAGGCTTTAATCCAAGCATTTTACGTATATACAACGCATCATGAAAAGAAGTCGATTGATAATTCAACATAATATCGTCGGATCCGGGAATGCCCATAATAAAGTTGCAACCCGCTATGCCGAGCAAGGTTAATAAATTGTCCATATCATCCTGATCTGCTTCGGCATGATTGGTGTAGCAAATATCAACTCCCATGGGCAAACCCAGTAACTTGCCGCAAAAATGATCTTCGAGCGCCGCACGGATGATCTGCTTACCGTCATACAAATATTCAGGCCCTATAAAACCGACCACTGTGTTAACCAGTAATGGGTTAAACTTACGAGCTATAGCATACGCTCGAGCTTCACAGGTTTGCTGATCGGCACCGTGATTCGCGTTGGCCGAAAGCGCACTGCCCTGCCCGGTTTCAAAATACATTACATTTTGGCCTATGGTACCACGATTCAACGCAAGGGCGGCTTCATAGGCTTCTTCAATAATCTTAATATTGATACCGAAACTCTTATTGGTTAACTCCGTGCCGCCTATTGATTGAAAACACAAATCAACCGGCGCTCCGTTTTCCATTAGGCCAATTGTTGTGGTAACGTGGTTAAGTACGCAGCTTTGCACGGGTATATCAAACCGTTGGCGTAATTCATCCACCAGGTTAAGCAGGTTTGCAGTTACAGCAGGGCTATCGGTTGCCGGGTTTATGCCAATAACCGCATCGCCGCTTCCGTACAAAAGCCCGTCAATTATACTGGCCGTGATACCCCGCGCATCATCTGTTGGATGATTAGGCTGCAAACGCGTTGAAAAGTGACCTTTTAAACCAATGGTGTTACGAAAACGGGTTATAACCCGGCATTTACTCGCCACGGCAATTAAATCCTGATTGCGCATGAGTTTTGATACCGCCGCTGCCATTTCCGGCGTAACGCCTAAGGCTATGTGCCGTAAAACAACTTCGTCTACATCATCCCGCAACAGCCAATCTCTAAAACCACCTACAGTAAGGTGGCTAATCATGCCGAATGCTTGTGCATCATGGCTGTCGATAATCAATCTTGTTACGTCATCAAATTCATATGGGATAATCGCCTCGTTCAAAAAATTTTTCAGGTAAACGTTGCTAAGCGCTATCTGTGCTGCCACAAGTTCTTGGTAGGTTGCGGCGGCAACGCCTGCCAGCACATCACCGCTACGGTGTGGCGATGCTTTAGCCAGCAAGTCCTTCAGGCCGTTAAACCGGTAAACATGGTTATTTATGGTATACCGGTAGCTCATTTAATCTTTTGTGTTTGATATCATCGGCGATTGCAGCAAATCATCGTGTGTTACTTTTAACTTGTGTTTACCCATTATGATAAACAACACCAGGGATGTCAGTAAACCCGTGATGAAAATTAAACTTATTCCGAGATTAAAGTACATGATAGTCAGTAAACACACCGAAGCGATAGTTAGCGCGATAGCCGGAAAAATTGGGTACACCGGCGACTTAAAGGGCCGCTCCAGATGTGGTTCTTTTTTGCGTAAGATGAATAAACTTACCATGCTGATGATGTACATGAGCACCGCCCCCATTACTGACATGATGATGATCTGGCTGGTGGTTCCTGTAAATAAGGCAACTGCACTTACTACACCACCGGCTACTATTGCCCAATGCGGTGTTTTGAACCTGGTGTTTACCTTTGATAGTTTGTGGGGCAGATATCCACTGCGCGACATGGCAAATACCTGCCTTGAAGAGGCCAATATGGTACCATGAAACGAAGCGATTAAACCAAAAAGACCTATACTGGCGAATATTTTAGTCCAACCGCTGCTACGGCCTAAAACTATTGCTATAGCTTCAGGTAACGGATAATCAAGATGGCTTAGCTTCCGCCAGTCTGTTATACCACCGGTTAAAACCATTACACCAATTGCTAAAAGCACCAGTGTAAGCATGGCTGAGATGTAGCCTTTAGGAATATTGCTTTTGGGATTGTCAACCTCTTCGGCTACCTGTGCTACGCCTTCTATTGCTAGATAAAACCAAACGGCAAAAGGTAAGGCCGCTAGCATGCCACTCATTTTTACCGGCGTAGAATTGGCGAGGTAATTTTCCATTTTAAAAGATGGAGCTACAATCCCCATAAACAGAAGCAGTTCTGCTACCGCCAGCAAGGTGATAAATACGGAGAAAGCTGCCGACTCCTTAATACCGGATATATTAAGCAGTATAAAAACCACATTGAAAAATAATGCAGATACTAAAATGGATATATCCGGATATAAAAAGTGCAAATAACTGCCTAATGCAAAGGCAATACCCGGTGTCGCAAATAAAAACTCTACCAATGTAGCATAACCCGCTATTAAACCGCCAATAGGCCCTGTAGCGCGATAGGCGTAAGCGAAAGCGCCGCCGGCATGTGGTATTGCGGTTGTAAGTTCGGTATAACTAAAAATAAAGGTTACATACATCAATGTAACTACTGCGGTGGTTATTAAAAAGCCCACGGTACCCGCTTCGTGCCATCCATAGTTCCAGCCGAAATATTCTCCGGATATAACCAGGCCCACGGCAATTGCCCACAGTTGTAAAGGCTTTAATACTTTTTTTAGTTGCACTGAACCGGATTGCTCCATGCTTTTGAATTGTGATGACGCTAATGTCGCTTTTAAGTTAATTAAAGCATTTTTTATTAGCAATATTTAAAAAACATTTGCATCATTATATTTTCTGCTACATTTATAAAACCATTATGAATGCCTTATGGATACCTATCAACTTGCCGCATTAGAGGCCCGCATACAAACCTGGAAACAAAATTTTGGCGGTTCACAGTTAACTGAAGCCGACGTTGAAGAACTTGCTGTTCTACTTAAGGATACTTACCTGGAGTTACGCGCTGCAAATCTGAGCGATGACGAAGCCTGGCTGGTAGCTACCCATAGAATTGGCCGGCCGGAAACAGTTACGGTTCAGGAGCAAAAACCGTTAACCGGCAATGCAAACCGCAACTGGATGATGATGCTTTGGGGCGCTGTAGGTGTTTTAATTTTGCAGGCAATATTTATCGTAATGCCACAGGTTTTCAACCAAACGGTTGTCAGCGTATTTCAGCCCGATAATAGCGATAGCTTCATCAAGAACGAATATTACGCCATGGCTGTAATATTATTTGTGCTGTTTATTTTGGTAACGCTGCGCAGTGGTTACTTTATTAACCGTTTTACCAATTCACTTACCAAAAATGCATCGTTATACGCCATAGTAGCTATCGTTGCCGGTTTGTGGGCGGGCTTTTGCAGTTACATAACCTTTGTTAAGTACCCTATGGCGGCCACCATCAACGGCTATAGCGATGATACCCGTACCGCTTTTAGTGTATTGATGTTTGGCTTTTACTTTCCGCTGATATTCGTTGCCGCGTTTGCTACTATCCGTTACTATGCTCGTGAGAGTGTTACGTTTAAGGAGTTTAATCGTAACATTAATTGGAAACATGCTTTAATACTGGGTTTGCTTGCGCAAACGCCCATACAATTTTCGCATATATTTAGTGGTAGCGATGCCGTAAGAGCAACGGTGATCATTAGCCTTTCCGTATTATTATTTTCGATTATAGGCTGGATGCTTAGCTATTCTAAAAACGCGTTCAGTACTATTTTTGCAGCTCAAATAGCCCCATTATTCATCTGGATTATGGGAAGCGTAATGAATGAACAAGCACGATTTATTTTCTTTATCTTTTACATTACCAAGGTAATTGCATTGATATCCAGCTATTACATAGGTAAAACCCGCCACCAGCCCGAAGTTGCGCTGGCTCAATAAAACAAAAGGCCTTACCGATAACAGTAAAGCCTTTTGTTTAGGTTTACTTATTACATTTTGATAATAGTGAATTCGGTGCGGCGGTTAAGCTGGTGATCTGCATCACTGCATTTTACACCATTTTTACAACGGTTTAGTAAGCGGCTTTCTCCATAGCCACGGGCAACTATCCGCCCCTCATCAATATTGCCCTTATCCAAAATATAGTCTACCGCTGCATTCGCTCGTTTGCGGGATAGTTCCATATTATAATCATCATCACCCCTGCTATCGGTATGCGAGCCCAATTCTATCTGTATAGTTGGGTTATCCTGTAATATCTTAATCAGTTTATCCAGCTCTATTGCAGCGTCAGGCCTTATCTCCCATCTGTCAAAGTCGTAATAAATGTTCTCCAGCCGGATGGCTTTATTTAACACGATTTTCTCCAGGTAAAGGTCTTTTTTTAGGGTCTGCGAATTAGTAAGTCCGCTGGTACTTACTTGTTCGTTATCACTTAAATACCCTTGTTTTTCAGCACGCAGGTTATAATTACTGTTTTGCCTGATGCTAAAGCTATAGTAACCGGTATTATTGGTAATTACAATGGCGCCGCCGCTCAAGCCCACCTTTGCATTGTATACCGGCTGCCGCGTACCCTTTTCGTATACTATACCCTCTAAACGCAGGTTAAGTTCTGGCTGTTGGTTAAAGCTGTAAATGTCATCACTGCCTACCCCGCCTAAACGGTTTGACGACAGGTAACCTGTACGGCCGTTATAAATTACGTATGAAAAATCATCACGCGGAGAATTGGTTGGATATTGCAGGTTCTCGGGTTTCGCAAAGGTAAAATCACCGGTTTTAAAGGCTCTAAAAACATCAAGCCCACCCATGCCGATTAAACCGTCGGTAGAGAAATACAAATTACCTTCAGCATCTATAAAGGGTGTGCGCTCGCTTCCTGCCGTATTTATGCTCTGCAGGTTTACAGGCATTTGCCAGTTTCCAGCTTCGTCTTTTACGCAATAGTAAATATCCGTAGCACCCATTCCACCCGGCATGTCTGATACAAAATACAGCGTGCTTCCGTCGGCCGAAATAAACGGATCGCCAACGGAATACTTTTTCTCATTATTAAACTTGAAGGGTACAGGCTTAGTCCACTTGCCGGCAGCATCTTTTTTGCTGAAGTATACCTCAAGCCTGAATGTTTTAATGCCTGACAGATCCTTACTCCAGTTACGAGGTACGCGCGTAATGGTGTAGTACATTTCATTACCATCAGCGGTGAATGAAGCGGGCCCGGTATGGTAAGCCACATTGTTTACTATGGGAAATAAGCGCCCGCTATCCGCATTGGCTGATTCATACAAATGCAGGTAACCATTACCTGTCCAGCCGTATTGCCTTTTATCAGGTGCTTTTGCTCCATCGAATTTAAAAAATGGTTCATCATCCTTAGTGACATTTCGGGTAAAGCGGCTTTCGCGATCTGAAACAAAAACCAACTGATCGTTATATTTCCGGGCGCCCCAATCAGCGTAGGTGCTGTTTAGCAACTGCTCATTTTTCACCTGTACAGGAGTCGGATTTTTCATCCATTTTAATGCCGAATCGCAAGCATCCGTCCAGAATTTAAGTTGCGTTTTATCTATTACTTTATCCGATGCGTAGTATTTGCCAAACTGCCGTTTAGCCTCGGCATACTTCCCGTTATTTTTAAGAACCTCGGCATAGCGGTAAATGTTGGCATTATTGCTTTCAGGTATCACAACTGTTTTTTCATACCAAATTTCCGCCTCCGGGTAATCATGCATCATTCGGTACGAGTTAGCCAGGCGTTCTACGATATGCAACGACGATGAATCGCGCTTGTAAGCATCAAGGTATAATTCAGCCGCTTTCTTGTAGTTATACAAATTATATTGTTCGTCAGCTTGCTTTAATACGTTTTGTGCGCCAGCTACTTTAACAGTAAAAAGCAGCGCTGTAAAAAGTCCGATTTTGGTCAATGCTCTTTTCATCTGCTTTAAAAATATCTTGGCGTTAACATCCGGCTTTGTTTGGTTTTAAAGTAGATACCAATGGATATCTCATGCGTACCGCCATCATAACCGCGCAGCGGGCCGATTGAAAAATCGTAACCATAACCTATACGCAGATAAGGGTTGGGGAAAAATTCTGCCGCTGCTATGATAGAATTGAGCGGGCTCAGGTCATTTTGAAGGTAGCTTTTGTCATACAACTTTACTGCTGTACGGTATGATCCACCCAGCCATAATTTCTCGCCAAGTAATATAAAGGCATTAATATCTAAGCTCGTAGGCCCGCCGCGGTCGTCCTTTAAAAGGAAACTTGGCTTTACCATAATATCCTGATTTAATGGAAACAACATACCACCGGTAAGATAATAATGTGCCTTGGGCTGCGCTATATAGCCATCCTTACGTACATTGATATGCTGGGCTACCAGGTTATCAGCAGAGAGTCCCGCGTAAAATTTATTATCAGAGTAGTAAATACCCAGGCGGGCATCGGGCACTATAGTACTTTGCGTGCCGGTAAACATATCGGGTTCGGGGTCATTAGGGTTGAGTTTTGAACCATTCATGCCCAACTGCATCAGGCCCGCACCTAAACCGAACGCTAACCTCGAGCTTCCGTCCTCATTCATGCGCAAGCGATAGGCGTAGTTCGCGTATGCTGACAGATACTCCTGTGCGCCAAGCCTATCACTCGCCACCTGGAAAGCCAAACCAACATTGCCATTGTTAGCCGTCGCATCAACGGCTAATGACATGCTGCGCGGCGAACCCTCAACGCCAGTCCATTGCGCACGGTAATAAGCATGCAGGTTAAGGATCTCTTTATAACCAGCATAAGCGGGATTTATATAAATACCGTTAAACATATACTGGCTTTGCTGCGCATCCTGCTGGGCGTAGATTATACCGGTATTTATGAGTAGTAATAATATGGTTAAAAATCTTTTCATGTTATGTAGTTCACCAGCCCCTGAAAGCGGTTATTCATCAGCTTATTTTTTTAAACTCCTCATCAATGTAATGTAACCCTTATACACATTCCACTTACCCTGGCTATCCTGAACCTGCAGTATGTAATAATAAGTACCCTCATTTAATCCGGTACCGGCCCAATTATTCTGATAGTTGGTAGCCTTGTAAACTTCATTACCCCAACGGTTAATGATAGATAGTTTGTTTTGGCCATATTGCTCAAGGCCGCGTATTTCAAACACATCGTTAATGCCATCGCCATTTGGAGTAAATAAGGTTGGTATTTTAAACGGCGCGTTCGCATTAATAGTGAGGTTCACCGTTGCGGGGTTGGTGTAGTAACCATACAAGTCTTTAATACGATAAGTAAATGAATCGGTACCGGTATAACCATCATTTGGAGTATAAGTAACGGTTCCATCAGCACCTACCTGTACGGTGCCATGCTGCGGTTGTGTAAGTATTTCGATAGATTGCTGATCGAAGCTTGAATTACCCGCCAGGTCATTACGGTCAACGTCGATCACAACAGGTGTATTTCGTTGGGTTGATGCGTTATCGTTTACCGCTATCGGTGCCGGATCAACCGGAACATCTACTGTCGCGTTATCGCTTACAATGTTTCCTACAGGGTCAGTACTACTTACCGATGCATTATTGGTTACCTTACCTGCTTCTTTATCGGCTTGGGTTAGTGTATACCTGAATGTTAAAGTAGCCGTTCCACCAGGAATTAAGCCCCCAGCTGGAATGTTTACGACGGTGTTGGTAAGACCGAGATTGGTATCTGTAAGCGTTACATTGGTTAATGTAGCGTCGCCTGTGTTAGTAAAAGTGAACGTGTAGGTAATATAGTTGGCTGTAAACACACCTGTTTTTTCAAGCGATATTGCGCCAACCGGAGTAATGGTTACAATAGTCGGATCATCCGCAGCAGGTGTTGTAGGGTCGTCAGAACGTGTATCGCTCACCGGCCTTCCGGTTTGATCTGTACCCGCTACGCTGGCCTGATTGCTATAACTGCGGTTATTCACGTCAACCTGTGTGAGCGTATGCCTTGCGGTAACTGTACGCGAGGCGCCAGCGGCCAGCGTAGGTATGTTGGCCGGAGAAATACTACCCGCATCAGCCCCAACATCTGTAACAGCTAAGTTGGTGAGTGGCGTTTGGCCGGTGTTGGTTACTATCAGCGTGTAATTGATAACGTCGCCTGCCTTGCTGCCGGTATTGGTTGCTCTTTTGGTAAGGTTTACCGTTGCGGAATAAATAGTAATGGTTACAGTTACCGGATCAGACACCACACCATCCGGCGTGGTAAGCGTATAGGTATAGGTATCAATACCTGTATAACCTGAAACAGGTGTATAAACCACTTGCCCCTGCGCATTGACTGACGTAACGCCATGCTGGCCGGCTGTACTGGTAACGGTAGTACCAACACCACTTGCCCCATCGTTTGCTTTTACGTTTGTGGTAACGCTGGTATTAACCGGTGTAATATCGGTATCGTTAACCGGTACAGGTTTTACAGTGACGTTAACGGTTATTGGCGCCGATACAATACCATCCCGCGTAAGCGTGTAAGTGTAAACATCCCTGCCAACGTAGCCGTTAGCCGGTGTATAAATCACATTACCTTGCGCGTCAACCGTTGTAGTACCGTGCGCCCCGGCTTTAGGCGAAACTGTTGCACCTGTAGCCGCCGCTCCATCATTAGCCTTTACATTAGTGGTAACCGGCGTATTGATATTGGTTATGGCTTCATCATTTTCACCATCCGGTGTTATGTAGATATTTACGGTTATCGGGTCAGAAGATATGCCGTCCGCCGTGGTTAAAATATAGGTATATGTGTCAGTACCCGCATAACCCGGCTCCGGCGTGTAAGTTACGCGGCCTTGAGCATCTACGGTTGTATTGCCATGTATACCGTTGGTGGCGGTAACTGTAGTAGCCGTGGCATCCGTACCGTCGTTAGCTTTTACTATGGTCGTAACCGGGGTGCCTATAGCTGTGGTGTCACTGTCATTCACACCGGTTGGTTTCACTATTACTGATATCAGGGCAGGCAAACTCTCCGAACCGTAATTATCACGAATTGTATAAGAAAGCGGTATAGCCTTGCCTGCGAATGACGGCACCGGTGTAAAGGTTACCCGGCCGGTAGTTGTATTGGTAACGTAAGTGCCTTGCCCTGCTACGGTCACTGTTCTTTTTTTGGTATTGTCAATCGGGTCAACAATAAATACCTGGGCCGGATTAATGGTTCCATCTGCATCGGTATCATTACCCGGTATGTTTAAGGTAACGGCTACGCCGGCAGTTGTGGTGGCCGAATCGGCAACGGCAACCGGTATTTGGTTAAGCGCAAAGTTCACTCCGGTTATATCCAAACTTGTACCCGGCGTACTCACTCTTATTTGCAGGTTAGGTGTCCCGGTTTCGATACCCGTACCGCTAACGTTATTTGTACCGTATGCCTCGCCGGATGGTTTCCAGTTTACAGGCAGGTTGGCTGCAACCGCCGCCAACGTAGCGCCCGTATCAACGTTATTGGTTGATATGGCAACTGTGTAAGCACCGTTGTTGTTATTTGCCAGACTATATGTGCCGGTGCTGCTAACCGCAGCCTTTTGTACTACCCTGTTCGTTGCTGCATCAACCAGGTAAGCATACAGTTGGGAACCCGATACTTGTTGCAGTGGCGTACCCGAGATTGAACCGTTGCTGCCACCATTACCATCATTAAATACACTGCCCGATATAGTGATGCCGGTTATGTCTTTTAACCTGTAATCTTCCGTTTCGCCATCGGCGGCAAATGATGTACTGCGCTCATCAACGGCGGTTGATGGGTCATCAATTAGGTTTGTGGTGGTAATGCGAATACGTGAGTAAAGCAACCCTACCTTAATTCTGCCTGCGAACTGCGCATTAGGAAATGTAAGGGTAAAATTCTGATTTGTTGTATTAGCGGGAACGGTAGCACTTACCAGTTCACCTGGCTCAAACAAACCGTTACCGTTAAAATCGAGCCATATACGTAAAGCCGCAGGAACGTTTTTGGTATTCGTTACCGGAACATTAAATACAATATCACCGGCCTGGTTAACTTTCACTACAGGCAGGCTCGCTGGGTTTATTGTGTTTTCATCATTGTTTCCGGTATTATCGTCGCCATCAGCGTTAAGCGTTCCTTCCGGTTCGCCGTCCGGGTCAACGTTATCTTCTCCGATGTAAACGGTAGCACGTGCTACCAGCGGTGTAGTGGGATAATTTACTACGGCAAAGGTACCGTCACCATTAAAATAATTGGTTATCTGGAAATTCTCCATATAATGCCCGGTGTTGCCGTAGCCCAGCGGGTCATCTCCCAGATCAAAAGGCAATACGAATCCTATGGCCATAGCAGTAAGGCCGGATCCTTTCATGCTTACATCGTTGAGTTCGCGAGCGCCACGCGCAAACATTACCGCCTGCACGCCAAAGTTTCCCGGCGGCAGATTAGCGAAGAGCCTGAATGATCTGCCGGAATTACTTAATTGCATTTTATACTCGTTATCGGCAGCGTTGTTTTGCGTGCGTTTATTAAGCAGTTGCCATGCAATCGGATTAGGTGTATTAGCTGAAATGTATTCACCGCCCGCGTCAATAGATTCAGCATCGCCGATAATCATACCAGGATAAACTACGTCCGTCCAAACACCGTTTATCAGTATAAAAACTTTAATATCAATATCGAAAGTAGCTGTACCGCCATAGGGTGTAACTACGGCCGATGCCGCCACTCCCCTCGAATCGGGCTTAGGGCGATTATTACCTGAATATAACAGATCCAACCCGTCACTGGCGTAGCTACCCGGCGTGTAAGATTGCATCGGTTGATTGCCGCTGGTAACCAGGTTGCTGATTGTAGCCCTGATTTGCACCGTAGGCGAAAACTGCCATACATAGTTACCATTGGTGATGTTTTGTGCGCTTGATCCACTTGGCGAAGTAACCAGCGTACTGCCGGGAAGGGCGTTATCCCAGGTGAGCCAATAAACCGAGTTTACAAGGTTAGTGCCGGCTTCGCCGCCAATAGCATATTGGGCGTGGGCCTTATTGCTATATAAAAATATAGCTAAAAGTAGTACGAAAGTTTTGAGTAGGTACAGTTTTCTCATTTACGGACGTTAGGTATAAAAGAATTACGCACGTTCACCAGGATAACAATATGCCGTTTAAAATGTCAGTTTACTTCAGCGTTTAACTTAAAAAGGCAGCATTAACAAACAAAATACGGTAAAAATGCCGGGTTGATTATTTGTCGGTTAAGTACAGCTTTATACTGCAATTGGCTTAAAATGGTTACACTTTGGCGCTTTTTGGGCTGATAAAATTCGGCTTGTTTTATAAACCAACATCTACCATTTTATGTTTTTGTTGATGAACGTAATCAATTGATTAGCCATGGCTTGCTGTTCAGCTGCGTTAGGGTGTCCGGGCGTTTGCTTGTACGGAAAAAAGCAGGTGTATATTTTCTTGTCGTTGATATCTGCCGTAGCCTGCTTTATATAACCAGGCCATGGTGAACCCTCTTTAGTGGCATCCATATTACCAAGTGCGCATATAATGCTGGCGTCGGGGTATTTTGATCGTATGGTCTTTACAAAATTCCGGTAGGCATTAGTCAATTGTTCGGCAGTTGGCGGAGTTTTGCCAAAGCGTGATTTAAACTCAGGATTATCGGGCATATGCGTAATCCATGAATCATTTTGAAAAAGATTGATGATAACTATCTGGGGCTGATATTTTTCAAAATTCCATTTAACAGTGGAGTCATTCGCGTAAAGCCTGTCATACATCTCGGGCATAATAAGCGGAAACCAGCTAACGGTAATACCAATCCCGCTCTTGGATGTACTATGATAATCGGCATCAAAATGCCGTGCCGTAATTGCCGCGTAACTAATATAGCCATTTTCATAAGGCGAAGTCCCTCTATCCTTGCCCGATGTATCTTCAACCGCATAACCGCAGGTTATAGAGTTGCCAAACACTTCAATGCGGCGCTTTTTCGGCGAGGGCGCTTCTGTTAACTCTGCGCCTTTGTTGAACGAGAATTGGTAAAGCCAGGTGCGGCCCATACTCCATTCGGTTCGTTTAAACAATTCGAGTTCATGTTTGCCGTTAGGCAATTCTTCGGCAAGTGTATATTCATGTCTACCTTTTTGCGGATGCAAAATCTGTTTAATTTTACCGTCTACAATAACGTTGTAATAGTTGTCGCCGGCTTCATCGTTCAGCAACACCTTAGCTGACGTGCCTTTAAAATTTACTTTTACTGATGTTGCCGTCCATGACAGCATGGTGTTACTGTCGGTAACAGCTACCCGCCCCACGTAGCGGATATGCTGCAAGTCATCATTCTTTAGAATAACATTCTGCGCCGAGCATGATAGATATGTAACGCTTAGTAAGGCAGCGCTTAGGTATTGGTAAAGTTTATTCATATTGTTGCCGGTTAGGTACGACTATACAAATATAAAATATCCCGCTACTTTTAAGTCGCTGTTTTAAATTGCTTTGAGAGAATGCGGATAAATTACTTATTAGCTTTCTCCCCACCTGAAGCTATTGCTCTCTAACCCGATAAGGTCAACCACGCGATCAACCACCGTAAGCGCCACCTCTTCAATCGTTTTTGGTTTGCTGTAAAACGATGGAACGGCCGGACAAACTATTGCACCGGCCTCAGTCACTGTCACCATATTTCGTAATTGAATGAGGTTAAATGGTGTATCGCGAGCCACTAATATTAACTTACGCCGTTCCTTAAGTATTACGTCTGCCGCGCGGGTGGTCAGATCGTCAGATACCCCGCTGGCTATCCGGCCCAAAGTGCCCATAGAACAAGGAACAATTACCATCGTATCGAATCTGGCAGAACCCGATGCAAAAGGTGCGCTAAAGTCATACTTGTCGTAAAATTTAAATGGATAATTTTGATAATCATAGTTCTCCAATTCAACCCGCCAAACTTCGCGCGCATTGGTCGACATGATAATGCCAACCTCAGCTATCTGACCCTGCAATTGTTGTAATTTATCTAATAACAGCCGGGCATAAATGGCGCCGCTGGCTCCGGTAATGGCTATAACAATCTTTTTCTTCATAAACAGAATTGCAAGTATAACAAAAGCGGCGGGATAAAGTTGCGGCACAAAAAAAGGGTCGAATACTATGTACCCGACCCTACATCTACCTATGAAAAACATACCCTATGAGAGGGCACTACAAATATACTAAGATTTTTACAAAAACTTAATAATTTGTTTTCAAATTTTTCACTAGCGATATTGAGGGAAATTCTTCTCTATCAGTGTTTGTATAATGCCGTCAACCATGCCTACACTTGGCACGTAAATCTGCTTTATCCCGGCTGTTTTCATTACCGTGATATAGATTTCGCAAGCAGGAATTATAACGTCCGCCCGGTCATGATTCAGGCCTAACACATTTATCCTGTCTTTTAATGAAAACGAACTCAGATAGCTATAAAGCGATTTAAGTTTGTTAAATAGCATGGGCGACTTGTCCTTTTGTTCGGCCAGGCGATAAAGCTTATTGATGTTTCCACCAGTACCTATGCCCGCGATATCTTTAAATCCACGGGTATGTTTGCGGATAAATTCGCGCATCTCGTCCCATGTTTCCTCTTTGTCCTGATTATCGAGAATACGTATTGTACCCAGGTTAAATGATTGGGATGCAATAAGCTCTCCGGCAGAAAATAAAGACAATTCGGTACTGCCGCCGCCAACATCTATATATAAATAGTTTTTGCTTTTATCTATTTCCTGATCGGCATGGCTTGCGTATATAATTTTGGCTTCTTTTTCGCCATGTATAATCTCCAGGTTAATACCAGCCTTTTCCTTTATTGCCTTAACCACTTCATCGCCGTTTTTAGCTTCACGCATTGCAGAAGTAGCGCAAGCCATATAATCCGTTACCTTGTAAACGTCGATCAGGTTGCTGAACGCCTGCATGGTTTTAACCAGGTCAGCGGATTTCTTTTCCGAAATTTGCTGATGAAGAAACGCATCGTCACCCAACCTTAACGGCACACGTATGAGCGTATTCTTTTTAAATGATACCGAATGATTATTTTCAACAATTTCGGCAATCAGCATTCGTACAGCGTTTGATCCTATGTCTATGGCAGCGTATCTCACTTTAAAGTATTTTTGTTTTTTAGGTAATTATAAATGTCTATTTGTGCCCGGTGCGGGTTTACGTTATGTGTGCGGTGGTATTTATTACTATTGTTGGAGTTAATATCACGCGACTTTGTGTTATCAGCTAATTGCAGGTTGATAATGTCTTTTATCTCTTTCTTCAGATCCTCATCATATACCGGGAAACCCACTTCTACCCTATTATCAATATTGCGCGTCATAAAATCCGCAGATGTCAGGTAGATCAGCTCGTTGCCGCCGTTACCGTATATGTGTACGCGCGCATGCTCCAGGTATTTATCAACTATACTAATAACACTGATGTTCTCGCTATATCCCTTAATGCCGGGTACCAAACAGCACATGCCCCGCACAATCATATCTATCTTAACCCCTGCCTGGCTGGCCTGATAAAGCTTTTCTATCATTTGCTCATCGGCAAGGCTATTCATCTTTAAAATCATGTACGCCTCTTTACCTGCTTTAGCGTTGCGTATTTCACAATCTATAAGCTTGTAAATCGCCGGGCGCGAGTCAACTGGCGATACGATCAGGTTTTTGAAACCTTTAGGCAATACGCTTCGGTTTAGCGCTTTAAATACCCCGGCAAGTTCATCGGTGATTTTTTTGTTTGCGGTAAACAAAGTATGATCGGCGTATATCTGCGCGGTTTTTTCGTTGAAATTACCGGTTGAAAGGCAGCCATAATTAACAACCTTACCCTTTTCAACCCGGCTCACCATACAAATTTTTGAATGTACTTTATAACCCGGAATACCATAAACCACGCGTACGCCTTCTTCCTCTAAACGGTTACTCCAATGTATGTTATTCTGTTCATCAAAACGGGCACGAAGTTCAACCAGGCAATTTACCTTTTTGCCATTTTTTGCTGCGTTGATGAGTGCATGTACAACTCGCGAGTTATCAGCCAGGCGATAAACTGAGACGCTGATCTCTTTTACCTTGGGATCAATGGCTGCTTCGCGTAAAAAGTGGATGATATAGTCGAACGATTGGTAGGGCGTACTAACCAGGTAATCCTTTTTGGCAATGAGACTGATCAGGCTTTTGCCAAAGGAAATACTATCAACAGGTAGCGCCGGATACTCATTGTATTCCAGCTCGGGCCTGCCTACATTAGGGAATTTAATAAAATCTTTGAAGTTGTGGTACCTGCTGCCCGGTATAAGGCTCTCGCCCTGCAAGCCCATTTTAGCAACCAAAAACTGCAGCATATCCGCAGGCATATCGGTATCGTAAAGCAAACGCATGGGTTTTCCCTTTTTGCGTTTTACAAGACTTTTAGAAAGTGCGTCGACAAACTTTTCGCTTACCTCCTTGTCCAGATCAAGTTCAGCATCGCGGGTAAGTTGTATGGAATAAGCCTCAATGTTATCATGGTCAAATATGAAAAACATATCTTCCAGATTATACCTGATAATATCATCAAGCAGGATAATAAACTTTAAATTGTTGGTTTCGGGCAGTACCAAAAAGCGCGAGAGGTTATCCGGAAACTCAACAAGCGCGTACCTTGATTTTTTATTTTTTGTTAATTTAACGAAGAAGTAAATGGCGCGGTCCTTTAATTCAGGTAGTGGTCCTGCATCCGTCAGCATAATCGGCACGAGTGTAGACAGCAGCTTTTCGCGAAAGTAGCTTTTAACAAAACCGCCCCTGCTCACGTTTAACTGCTTTTCGTCCAATATAAATATCTTCTCTTCAGCAAGTTGTTTGATGATGATATTTTCGTACAGATTATTAAATTTTTTTTCCTGCTTAACTACGATGTTTTTAATTTGATTAAGCAGCTTTTTAGGGTTATAACCTAAAATTTGTTTTGACTTTTGGTTTAAGTTGGCCAGCCTATTTAAAGTAGCAACCCTAACCCGGTAAAACTCATCAAGGTTTGATGAAAAGATGGCCAGAAACCGGATGCGGTCTATAAGCGGTACTGTCGGGTCTGCCGCTTCCTGCAGTACACGGTCATTAAAATACAACCAGCTTATTTCACGATTGGTTAAAGGTATCTGTTTGGCATCCATATAATATACTATCCTGCTTTGCAGCCGAATTGACAAATGTGCTTATTTATTTGTTAAGTTAGTATTAACTCATTGTTAGCATCGTTTTTATAACCATTAACTTAGCTTTTTGTGCTACTTTTGCAATTTAAACACTACCCATATGCCATCATTTGATATAGTAAGCAAAATAGACGGACAAACCCTTGATAACGCTATTAATAACGCTAAAAAGGAAATTTTAAACCGGTACGACTTTAATGATTCCAAAAGCACCGTTGACCTGGATAAAAAAACTAATGAGATAACCATCGTAACAGAAAATGATATGCGCCTTAAGGCAATTACTGATTCTATTATCTCACGCATGACCAAACAAGGGCTTGATGCAAATGCGCTTGACTTTGGTAAAGAGCACTATGCCGCAGGTAACATGATCCGTAAAGAAATAAAGGTTAAAGAAGGCATTGACAAGGAAGCCGCAAAGAAGATTGTAAAAGCAATTAAGGATAGCGGCCTTAAGGTACAAGCTTCAATTATGGATGACCAGGTACGTGTGCAGGGGAAGAAAATTGATGACCTGCAAGCCGTTATAACCCTTTGCCGCGGGAACGATTTTGGGCAACCGCTGCAGTATATTAACATGCGTAACTAAGTTTATTCAGTTTACATTTTGATGGCCCGCTTTGCACTCGCCCGAAAGCGGGCTTTTTATTGTTTTTTATAATCAAAGCCTTTCAAACTCATATATATAATTTGAGAGCAACAAAAATGTTACAGAGTTTATAAAAATCGGCTTGTTTTTGATAAAACGATATAACGAAATATTGCTGTGATCACAAAATTTTTCGGAAAAAAGATAATTCGTTTTATCAATATGGATGCCAAATATTGTTTTATTGACAGTTAAATTTTACCATATTTTTAATCAATCAAGTTGTATTGTAACAAAATGGTTAAGATTTAGCCATGTTAAGATAATATCATAAACAAAATTGGGGCTTGGTGGAGATAGTTTTGAGATAATTATTCAAACTATTAACTCTGCAACAATTAATTTATGACCAAAAGATTTACTTTTTTAAAAGCCGTCTTGGTTGTTTGCTGCTTACTTTACCTGTTTGTTCCGTATAGCGCGCACGCGCAAACGGTAATTACGGGTACGGTTGTCGATAAAGACAATCTTCCGGTGCCGGGCGCAACCGTAAGAGAAAAAGGCGGAACAGCTACCACATCAACCAATCCTAAGGGTGAATTCTCTATCAAAGTCACCACTTCAAAGCCGGTTTTGGTTTTTACTTTCGTTGGCTTCCTCACAACCGAAACAGAAGTAGGAAACAAACAAAAACTAATAATTTCATTAAAAGACAACCCACAGCAATTAAGCGAGGTTGTATTGATTGGTTATCAAAAAATCACCCGTAAAAAGTCTACCGCAGCGGTTTCCAGTTTATCAGCAAAAGAAATTGCCAATTTACCCGCTGCGAGTTTTGACCAATTGTTACAAGGACGTTTATCAGGTGTAAACGTGCAAAACTTTTCGGGTGCACCGGGCGCTACGCCAACTGTATCCGTACGTGGTAACTCGTTAGTTAGCCGTGGTTACAACGAGTATAACGTTGTAAATAGCCCACTCTATGTAGTTGACAACGTACCTCAACCCACTGAAGATTATGTAGGCCCGGGCACGGGTACAGGCGCTAACTATTTAGCTGGTATTAACCCGAATGATATTGAAAGTATTGACGTTTTAAAGGATGCATCAGCAGCCGCAATATACGGTTCACGCGCAGCAAATGGCGTAATCCTAATCACTACGAAGAAGGGCTTATCAGGTGATCCTAAAGTAACGATTAACAGCTACTATGGTTTAACGCAGCGCCCCCAGTTACGTGATGTTACACTTGGCGCTGCTGAACGTCGCCAAAAAATGCAAATAGTGAACGAACAATTAACCTATGATCAAAAACAACAACTGCCTTATTTGCTTACCGACAGTTTAAATGAGGCATTTAATGGCAATACGAACTGGCAAGATTTGTTTTATCAAACCGGCAAAATTTCAAACGTTGACTTAGGTTTAAGTGGTGGCGGCGCGGGTAATATGGTGTACCGTTTTAGTGGCGGTTATTACAATGAGGAAGGTATTATTAAGGCTACCGGTTTTAAACGTTATACCGGCAGATTGAACCTTACAGCACACGCCCTCAACAACAAACTTACTATTAACCCACTAATAGCTTACTCTCGATCTGACAGAGCACGAGGCAATGGTAATAACGCCAGTCCGATAAGCTTGGGCGCAGGAGATATGCCTTCATCATTATTTAACTTATCGCCTGATAAAAAAGAATATTACCTGGGTGCATATCAAGCCAATCTGGATAAGAATATTAGTAACCAGCTCACTTTTAATTTAAACTTCGCTCTTGAGATAAACAAACATTTAACTTTAACCTCTCAATCGTCGTTTCTGCAAACCAATGCCCGGCGAGATCAGAGCCGAAGCAGCCTGTTACAAAATGGACAGGGCAACTATTCATACAGCTATGCTGATGCAGGTTTACAGGCTAGTACATCAAACTTTTTTACTTATAACAATTCATTTGGTAAACATAATTTAAGCGGCGTTGCCGGACAGGACATCTTATATAACACCTTCCAAACCACCACCGCATCCGGTTATAATGGCCCATCTGATAATATACAGGTTGTTCGGGGCTTTCAGCAATCAAAAATCGGCGCCGGATCAGACTATCAGGCCTACGGATTACTATCCTACTACGGAAGAGCTAATTATGATTACGATAGCCGATATATGCTATCTGTAAGTGCACGTACCGACGGCTCGTCGCGTTTTGGTAAAAATCATAAGTGGGGTTTCTTTCCAGCAGCGTCAGCCGGTTGGTTAATCTCTGAAGAGTCGTTCATGAAAGAAAACGAAAATAATCCTTTCACCCTATTAAAACTTCGCGGTAGCATAGGTGTGTCTGGAAGTTTACCTACTAATAACTATCTGCAATATAACTTATACAATGTTAATAACGGTGGTTTTGAAGGTAACGGCGGCGCTGCATCATACAACGGCGTAACTGCTATTACACCCAACTTTTATGATGGGGCGGCGCAAAACAGCTTAAGCTGGGAACGTTCAAAACAATGGAATATAGGTACTGATATTGAGATAAAAAATGGCAAGTACGCTGTATCTTTTGATGTTTACAATAAAGAATCATCATTGCAATTATTCAGCGTTGACCTGCCGGTTAACACCGGTTACGACCTGGCACTTACAAATTCAATCGGTGTGCGTAACGCAGGGTTCGATCTGACTGTATCTGCCAACCCGTTAGAAGGTAATTTCAGGTGGTATACCCGTTTAAATCTTACCTATAGCAGAAACAAAATAATGAATTTGCCTAATGGCAACCGCGACCTGGTAATGAGCGGTGACCGTTTTGATAAATCGCACATATTATCGGTAGGCTCTCCAATTAACGCGTTTTATTTATACAAAACCTTGGGCGTTTTTCCTACCGTTGAGAGCATACCGGTTAACCCGTACACCGGCGAGCGCTATCGTAGCAGTAATGGCGAATATGGCGCTGGAGCATTTTATCTGGCTGACTTAGACGGAGATTATTTTGTTGACCTGTTTAATGACGGCATCAATCCTGACAAAACTCCTATAGGTGACCCAAATCCGAAGTATGTAGGCGGATGGAGCAACGATTTCAATTACAAGAATTTTTCATTAAATATCTTTTCAACGTTCACTTTTGACCGTGATGTACTTAATCTTTTTGAGTCTGATCGTTTTTCTAACTCTACAGCTAATGATGCTATTAACAGACTTGCTTACTATTCAACGCCTGATTTTAGCAAGCTCAACATTTGGAGAATGCCGGGAGATAATGCGCAGTACGCTAAATACGATATAGGTACTTTCAGGTATTACTACACCGGCGCTCAAACCTTCTTCCTTGAAAAAGGCGGTTATTTCCGCATCAAGAGTGTGAGGTTGAGTTATGACTTCCGTCCGGAGGTTTTAAAAAGATTAGGATTAGGAAGATTGAGGGTTTATGGAATCATGGATAACGTAAAGATGTTCCAGCAATCAAAGCGTTTGCCTGATGCTGAAGCGGTTAACCCATACGGCGAATACAATGGTGCCGGTTATCCTATACCTAAAAAATACACTTTAGGCCTCGATATTCAATTTTAATAACGCACAAAATCATGATAAGAAAAATATATAAAGTAATAAGTGTGATAGGTTGCGTGGCGGCTTTATCAACATTCAGTTCATGTAAAAAACTGCTCGAACAAACACCAAAAAACTCAACTTACTTTGATGTTTATTGGAAAACCGCTCAGGACGCTAATAATGCAATAGCAGGTAATTATGCCTTGTTACGTAACGCCATGAGCAATAAATACAACCGGTATTATATGTATGGCGACGCAGTTGCTAAAAACTATTTTACCATACAATATGGCGGCGATGGTATTGAAGGCATACAAGGCGGTGATTTTACCTTTCAATATAACCTTAACTCATTAGCCAATTATACACTCTACTTTAAATCAATAGCAATGTCAAACATTGTATTGAAGAATGTGAGTAAGATGACTGATGAACAGTTAAAAGACGTTGACGACCCGGAAGAGTTCAGAAACCGGATATTGGGCCAGGCATACTTTTTACGCGCCTTAAGTTATTTTATGATGGTAAGAGTTTGGGGTGATGTACCGGTAGTAACCGAGGCATATGATGATCCTATAAACGCGCCACAACTTGCTCGCAGCCCTAAAGCGGAAGTAATGAAGTTAATTGAAGATGATTGCCATAAAGCAGCTCCATTATTAAGCTGGACTTACTCAAATGTAGGCGATGCGAAGGTTACCGCTAATCGTGGGTCAGTTTACGCTTTACTTACGCATCTCTATTTATGGAGAGCAACAATGCTTGATGTAAGCACGGCCAATCCGAACATGACCGACGTTAACAGTGCTGATACTACCATCAACGCTATTGTATCTAAGGGCGGTTATTCGCTAACTGATACCGCTAACTATAAAAACATTTTCATAGGCCGGTCATCAGAAGGTATTTTTGAAATTAACGTGAGTGAAAATACGCTCGAAGGCTCTAACAGCTCCATTGGTATGTACTTTTTAAATTCCCTGTATATCAATAACGGCACAAATAATCCGCGCATGTTTGTGGTACCCAGCTATCTTAGCAATCACTTCCGTAATGCTGATACCAGCGATGTACGCTATAAAAAGAATTTCGCCCTTACAACCTCTGAGCGCCCAATGTGCATTAAATATGCAAATGTAATATATCGTAACCAAGGGCAGCAATTGGATCCATTTCTAAGTAACAATATGGTAGTTTTCAGATTAAGTGATATCAATTTGTTAAAAGCTGAAATAGCGCTTTATAAAAATAACGTAAGCACTGCTATCAATATCATCAATGCATCAAAAAAACGGCATAATGCCAACGCTATTCTGCTCGATAATACCCTTACTAAAGACGAAGTGATGGATGAGTATATTTTGGAGCGCGGCAGGGAATTGTATCTGGAAGGCCACTTGTTTTACGATTTGCTCCGTACACGTAAATATGGGAACGTGGTTGATTGGCTTACGGACCAAAGGTTCCAACTTGAAGGTTTCTATTTCCCGGTTGACCCTGCTTTGTTCAGGCAAAATCCGAAGCTTAAACAAACTACTTACTGGTTAGGCAAAGTATAATATTAAACTTAAATGAATTTGTTTATGAAAAAATATATAGGATCAATTGTATGCGCTGTCGCGATTTTGCTGAGCGCATGTAAAAAGGATGACTATAAAAACGACGGGGGCACAAGCAACCCCTATGTTGATATGACTACGTATGATTTTTTAAAGTCAAAACCACAGTTTGATTCGCTGGTTAAGATAATAGATCACGCAGGGCTTAAGGATGCTGTTAATGGCAACATTACCTTTTTTGCTACCACTAATTACAGTGCCGCACCTTATGTAGCAGCCAAAAAGAATCAAAAGGCTATTGAAACCGGTAATGAAAATTTCGAGTTTGGAATAGAAGATATTCCCGTAAAAGAGCTCGCTGACTCTATGAAAACCTATATGTTTCCAGGCAAAATTAATCGTGATGTAATAACAGTTTCCGGTAAGTTCTACCCTACGCTGCTAACTACACCACCTGCTGACGTAAGTTATCTGATAAAATTCAGACGTACATTTGACTACAGCCAATTTGTAGATTATGTAGATTATGTAAGCTACGTGAAGGTAGTAGGAACGCGTGACGATAGAGAACCGGACCCTGATAAAGTGCCAGAAAACCAAAAAGACCGATCTGTTGATTGCCAAACTTCAGGCATTATTACCAAAACCGGTATAGTACATGTAATAGACGGCAGGCACCGCCTGTTCTTTAACGCGCAACCATTAGGGAATTAATAATAAACAGATCAATAATTTAAAAGATATGAAAAAAGTTATATTGGGTTTGTTTATCATAGCAAGCGCTGTAGCTTGTAAAAAGATTGACAATGGCTTTCAGAGTGATAATATTCGCTATAAGGATAATAATATTTATGCTAAACGAGGATTGATATTATTCCAGTCAGACAGGATAAACGCCGACGGGTCTACCCCACCATACAAATACAAAATGTTAAATCTACGTAATGTTGACGGTGCCCCGTTGCCTAAGGAGTTCAACACCGAATACGAGATAACGCTTTTTAAGCCTGGCATGTCATTTAATGCTGAAACTGATACCACTATAGAGCTTTTGAACATGAAGCGAGAAACGGTAAAGCGCTTACCTATGGAGTTTAATGAAACCAGCGGCCAGCTTACCTTCAATAGGGCTTCAGCCAACCTTCCATTAGGTAAATATGTTTTTGATGTGCAAATGACTAACCCTACCGGTACAAAGTTATATCCTTCGTTAGCTACCATAAACGTGGTTGACCCTACTACCGATGACTTATTTACCATTACGGATAACGTTGCAAACGCTTTTCATGATGTGACAGGCGCGGTAACGCCGATGAAGAATCCACAGATTACTTGTACTAAAATTTCAAATGAAGGTGCAAGGGCCATCTTAAAAATGGTGGATAAAAATGGTAAGCCTTTTAACCCTAAAACAGGCGAGATTATTAAACGTGGTGACAGACCCGTGTTTGAGAACTACGCCAAGTTTAACCCGGTTACACTTACCGATACCGCAATGATTTGTGATTTTGAGATTGCGCCATTCCCGCTTACCAAATACGTTACACCTACTACAGACTGGGGCTTCCTGATGTATTATCGTATACCAAGCCAGTTTGTAAACATCGACGGATTCCCATCATCGCTTGGTACTTTCTCTGTTAATCCGCGCTGGTCATGGCAATTAAAGCTTGAGGGCACTTACACTATACAGGTTAAATTTACCGATGTGACCAAAAAGAATTGATGACGAATATATAAGCGATAAATAAATGCAGCTGTAAATTCAGGCTGCATTTATTTGCATAAATAATTTTATTACAGGAAGTTAAAATTATCTATATTTAGAAAACAAACCAAACCACATGAAATCAAAATTATTTTACCTCCAGTTTTTGCTGCTTGTTTTTCCTATAGCAGCTATTGTTGCCTCAACAACAAAACCTAAGGACGAAAAAAACTTTAAGGTGATAAAACTCACGGCCTTGAACAGCTCGTTAGGAGCGTATGAAAATCGTTTGAGCTTTGCTACCACATATCAAATGATATGTCCGAATGGATCTACAGGGTGTGGTACAGGTCCGGGGCCGGTTTGTACGTCTACAAATAACTGTACTCCATTGGTTGTATACCACGAGGTTTCTTGCACAATTAACCCAACGGCGAAAGCATGTCAATTGGTCGGAACAACCTCGCCTACCTGTAGCGGCCCGAAGTCTTGTCCCGACAATCCAACTTTACCTACCAAGCATCCGCTACCTTGTGATTTTGGACAAATTGCATTTGGTTGCTTTAGCGGTTGGGTAAGTGGTCCATCTTGCGGAACCCTGGTAAACTGCCAGTCTCCTCCAAACTAATCAGCGTATATGATTAGAGTCGCTAATTTGTATTTAATTATTTTTATCGCACTATTACTTTGTGCTTGCCATAAAGCTGATAAAAATATATTTATAATTAATTCTAAAGTCGCAGATGATGCTGATGACTATAAACTTAAAATTGATAGTGTATCAATTCCTTTAAAAGAAGGGTTTGATACACTATATTATACCTACACCACATACGCGCAGCAAAACCAGGATTTTTTGATTGGTTATAATGCAAAAAAAGCGTGCCTGGACATCATAAACCTCACTAAAGCAAAATGCGTAAAACACTTGTTTTTAAATAAAACAGCTTTGTTTACGCAAAAGTTAGACCGTCAAGACCTCGACAAAAGCAAAAGCATTACGGATATAACAGTAATCGGCAATGATTCTATTTTGATTAATGACAGTAATAACCGCCTGTTACTTGTTGACACAAATTTGAACCTAATAAAGGCATTTGATTTAAACGCGATTGCTAAAAACAACAATTTACCAGGTAGAGTGATATCTTATAGCTCTAATTTTAGGATGCTTGAGCATGATAATAAACTTTTGCTTAATCAAATTTATCCACAATACAGTTGGGAGAAAAAGGTATCTGTGTTTTCTGCTTTAGACATGAAAAATGAAAAGCTCACTGAATTACCACTTTCTTTTTCTGACTATCTATATGAGATAACAGGCAAGGGAGGTTACTTGGTGAATGTTGGCACAAGTGAATATCAAAAAAATGGATTATTGACTTACAATTATATGTATGAATCAAATATCTATCAGTTTAAGGACAAAGATTCTACTCTTACTATATACGGTGGTACAATGTCAGGCGGCTCTAACTATGTAACCCCTATTGAATACAAAGGCGGTGATGACCTAAAAAAATGGGACATACATAATGTAGAGAATACTCAATTTTTCAACGTTATGTATGATAAATTCCGAAACGTTTATTACCGCTTTAGTCTGAAAAATATTGATTATAAAAATGGGAAGTATTTCAATTCCATACTCGACAAGCCACTTGTGCTGATGATTTTTAACGAAAAATTTGAAGTTATTAAAGAGATTACACTGCCTTTATATATTTATGCCCCAAACACCTGGTTTATTAATAAACAGGGTTTATATATTTCGTCAGCCAATAAGAAAAATAAATTCTACGCCCCAGACAAAATAAAGTTTCACATCTATAAAATAACCCGATAACATGTTAAAGAGGTTTTTCATTCTGTCAACAATCATATTCATATGCTATAGCTGTAGAACTTCTGGCGAACAAAAGTCGATAGAATTAGAGCATATCAATATGTATCTTTCGGAGAAACATAAGATAACGCTCCCAAACAACAACAAGGCGTTTGTAGTGGTTATATCAGGCAATTGCGGTTCATGTACCGAAAAAACAATCAAATTTCTTTCGCAATTAGGTGACAAGTCGAACAAAACTTATGCAGGATATCAGAAATTAGTTATAATTCCAAGTAATAATGCTTATGTGATAGATTCACTAAAAAATTCAGACATGAAGTTTTACACTGACGAAGGGTACGAATTGGAAAAGTACGGCATAAATTTTCCCCGAAACATGTTCTTCGAACTTAAGCGCGGAACGCTTTATTATAAAGACACGTTGTATTTAGAAAAAGTGGACACTATTGCATTAAAGTACGGGTTCAAGATATAAACCGGTACTAAAAAGCTTATTTGATATTATAAAATCGCCACTTGGTTTCAAAGTCTGCGTCTAATTGTTGTTTGGTAAGTATAGCCCTGAGCATCTCTACAGGTATCAGGTTTTCCTTTATTGCTGCATCGTGAAATTGCTTATAGGTCATTTTACCGCTATCAACCATTTCATGCTTTAAGGCCATGTATTGCAATCCACCTAATAAATATGCTACCTGGTAAAGCGGACTATAGCCTCCTTCAAAAGATCTTCGAACCTCACCTTCTGCATTAGCGCGTTCATGGCCTACGCGGTCAACCAAAAAGTCGATACATTGCTGTGGCGTCCACCGGTTGAGGTGGTAACTCATCGAGAAAATAATGCGCGCGCATCTGTGCATGCGCCAAAACAACATGCCCACACGTTCTTCGGGCTTTTGTGCAAAGCCCTGATCCCAAAGCAACATCTCCCAGTATAACGCCCAACCTTCTGTAGAAAAAGGGGTTGAAAACTCATGCCTGTATGGTTTATACCGGCTATTCATAAAATATTGCAGATTGTGGCCTGGTATCAGCTCGTGTTGAACAGTGCCTCTTGAAAAGTAAGGATTGTTACCGCGCATGCTCATCAACCGGTCATCATAAGCCATTGAGTTGGTTGGGTAAGATATACTGATCTCTTTACCGCCTGTAAAAAACGGATTAACCAGCTGTCGCTTGGGAGACATCATCACCATGCCCCAGGTTTCTTCGGCCAGTGGTGGTACGGTTATTAAATCACGGGCTTTAATAAAGTCGATGGCGTCGTTGTATAATTTAACTATAAGCTCAGGCTGATGGCCTAACGGCATATAGCTGTTCTTTACTTTCTCGAGCGCTTTTTTCCAATCGTCGCCAAAACCCATCTGGCGCGATGCTTTTAGCATTTCCTTATCGCACCAGGCAAATTCTTTGTTGGCCAGTTCAATAAGTTCTTCTGGCGTATACGGAATAAATTCGTCGTTCAACTGCGCAATCAATGCTTTTCGCCCGATAGGTTTGCCTTTTATGCCGCTGCCATCATCTTTCTGGGTGGTACTTATCTTGCCTTTTGATGATGCAAGCTCAGTGAAACTACTTAGCTGGCCGTTTATTTTTTTATATGGTACAGGTACCCACCAGGTAAAGGCCGGATCGTAAGTGTTATAAAAATCAAAAAAACTTTTTAATCGTGCTTTTAGTGCGGATGCCGCGTCACCAAGGGTATTGGCTAATGGCTTATCTAAACTTTTGACGTTGCTTAGCTTTGCTGAATCGTTAGCTATATTAACAGCAAGCCTACTGAAAATTTTAGCTACCTCTTCCCCATCCACATGTTCCCCCCGCCTGCGCTTTTTCTCCAGCGCATATACATCATCGGCAAAGCTCAGGTATATTTTTATTTGGTCATACCTTGTGTTTTCTTCTGAAAGATTTTTTACATGCTTCGCAATCTCCTTTTTGAGCATCAGGTAGTCGGCCTGACCGTAGATACTCAATCCTCTGAAATCCACTTTTTTTAGATCTGCAAGATAAGTGCTGTCAATCTGCAGCAACCGGCTTCGCTGCTCGGGCGAGTTCAGTACATAAACCTTAAATTGATACTCACTTCGTTCGTTTACCTCATAAGGCAAATAAAAATCACGTATGGCATCGATATCTTGCTCATACTGAATTATCGGCCCGGCAAGTTCGCTTGTTTGATCGTATAATACACTTGATGGATGACTTTGCCCATAAACATTGCCAGCCAATGCCAGCAATGTCCATAGCGCAAGCTGCGTTTTTCCTGTTTTATTTAGTTTGTTTTTATACCTGCGTATAAGTGTGCGTTTGCGTAAAGGTTTATCCATGTAATTAACTTGCGGCGCGATTTAAACTGATCATGTTATTATTGTAAGCATCCAGGTAACCACGTGGCGAGTTGCCGATTATGCACTTGAACACGCGGTTAAAATTGGTTATGCTTTTAAAGCCACATTTGTAAGCGATGATGTTAATATTCTCAAAACGTTGCGAAATCAGTTTTTTACAGGCCTCGTTAATCCTGATCTCATTTAAGAATGATACGAAAGTGTGTCCGGTGTGTTTTTTAAAATACCGGCAGAAAGATTCGGGTGTCATGTAAGCAATCTTGGCTACGTCCTCAAGTGTTAAAGGTTCGGCGTAATGCTGTATTATGTAATTATATATTTTACCGATGCGGATACCCTCGCTATCAGTTATTCCCGGCAAGCTTCCGTACGTTGAAAGTGGCTCAAGCTTGGATTTTATGCCGTTCATGCATTTCATCAGGTTAAAAAATTCAACTAATTGATCCTGTCCCGAAGAGCGTTGCAGGGATGACATGATTTGCGAAATATCATTAACCAGGTAATGCGGAAATTTAAAACCCTGTTGATATTGTTGCAGTAGCACAGTATAACCCTTCATTTCGGGCAATGCAAATAAAGGAGCCAAAGTCCCCTCGGGATTAAAAAATATGGTTAATGCTTCAATCTGTTTACCGTTATCAGCATTAAAGTACTCCGGGTTGCTCTTGAATACGTGCGGCAGGTTAGCACCTATAAAGAAAACATCTCCGGCAGAGTAATCGTGCATATTATTGCCGGCTATGAGAGTTCCCTCTCCCTTTTGTATCCAGGTAAGCTGCACTTCTTTATGACGGTGCAGATAAGGATAATGGTGTTGCTGACAAACCTTGTCGACTACCACACTCTTGTCGTATGGCATTGGAATGGTGAATTGCAGTACTTTCATGGTTCAAATCAATTAATAGGGATTGTTAGTGAACAATTTACAGTTAATTAACATGTAGTTGCAATATTTAACACGATGTGGGTAAAATTTGATAAAGAGTAGTTAAAATGTTGCTATAGTTTGAAGTCATCTCCCAATTATATGCTGAGAACGGCACCCTACATAAAATAATTGATGGCTAAACACGCTTTCAGCGTGATATGTAAAAGCTATTAAAATCAAAAGAGCACCTCCATCGCGGCAGTGCTCCTTTGTTAACTTACTGATCGTACTATAAACCCGAAATGATTATAATACATTTTCTATTTGACAAAAATGCGTTGACGATTGTTAACGCATAACAAACATAGCCAATCAGTTAGCCGATATAATACAGATAATTACCTGCTTATAAGCAGATATTATCACAAAATAGTTACAAAGTTAAATAAAAATAATAAGAAATCATTACAGCAGGTTATTTACCGGCTGTAATGATTGATAGTATTACCGCGGCAGCCATAAGGGTGCCTACGCCCAATAAAAATGTAATGTTTCTGGAGCCATACGGATACCTCACAAATTTCCTTTTCCTCTTTTGGCAATGCATTTTAGTAGATATTTATTTATACCAGCAAACGGATTGCAGTAATATTTGTTTCGGATTTTGATTTTTTTAACAATTGTTTAATTCCAAGTAAACATACCGGTCAAAATCACCGTAGCGTTCTTAAAATTATTGACGTCGCGGGCAGATTCGAACTGCCGTATAAGGTTTTGCAGACCCCCACCTCACCACTCGGTCACGCGACTATTTTTTTGGATCAGGCAGCGGCTGCGTTGGAGAGCGCCGACAGAAGACTTAGCGTTTTGTCCACTTCATCGGCGGCATTATACTTACTAAAAGAGAACCTGATGGTTTGCCTGCTATTATTGGTTCCGATTGCTTCTAATACATGTGAGGCATGGCCCGTAGAACATGCGCTACCACCTGAGACCGAGATGTTGTTTTCGTCCAGATAGTTCATCAAAAAACCATGAGCCAGATCTGCCGGGAAACTCGCGCTTAAAACGGTGTACAAACTTTCATCCGCTAATGCAGAGTTTCCGTTAAACAAAACACCCGGTACTGTTTCTTTAAGCCCATCTATCAGCCTGTTTTTTAGCGACTGGATATGGGTTCTATGTTGATCTATATCGGCATAGGCAATTTCAAGCGCTTTGGCCAGACCTGCTATGCCTGCCACATTTTCGGTGCCTGCGCGGAGCTTGCGTTCTTGTGAACCACCATGAATAATTTTGTGTAAGTCAACGCCATCACGGCAATACAAAAAGCCTATACCTTTTGGCCCGTGAAACTTATGCGCAGAGGCTACAACAAAGTGAGCACCCAGTTCTTTAACATCGTGCTTATAATGCCCCATGGTTTGCACCGTGTCAGTATGAAAAATTGCCTTGTGCCTACAACATTGCTCAGCTATAAGTTCGATGTTGTTGATGTTTCCGATCTCATTATTGGCATGCATTATAGAAACCAGCGCTTTACCCTTGCTTTGTAGTAAAACATCCAACTGCTCATGGTCTAAGTTGCCGTTTCCATCAACCCTTACAAAGCTAAGCTCTATTTCATTTGCGGCTTGCAGGGTTTTCAAGGTATTAAGTACCGCGTGGTGCTCTAAGGGCGAAGTAATTACATGCTTAATATTTTGCAGGCGAATGCCGGATAAAAGAGCGGTATTATCAGCCTCGGTACCACCACTGGTAAAAATAATTTCGGAAGGCCTGGCGTTGATTAACCTTGCTATTGTAGCCCTTGATTCCTCTACAATTTGCCTGGCAATACGGCCATGCTGATGCGATGATGATGGATTGCCGAAATGATCTAATAGAAACGGGGTGATGTGATTGAATACCTCACTGTCAATACGGGTGGTTGCTGCGTTATCAAAATAAATGCTCATGTTCGTTATCGTTTTTAAATGCATTAATTAACTTATCCACGACACGAGTTTTTATCAAACGCTATCTTATCTATCCCGGCATGTTACCGGGCAGGAATTAGCACCTTATACCAAGTACAGGTTGCTAAGACGTCATAGGGCCTTTCCCTCCGTCTTTCTGGATAAGTATGTAAAAGAACTACGTTGCAAACATACTTATAAAATCTATAAATCCTATAGATTTTATATTTTTTATAAAAAATTTTCTGAGCCCGCGGTTACGGCAGCGTTACTTTGTAAACTGTATAAGGTAAACTAACCTGGTTTTGCCCGTTATTCCACTGCGGATCGCGGTTTAGCTGCGCACAGGAAAAATAGAGGAAACCATCGCTTCCTATTCCCATAGAGTCAGGCCAGATAATGCGTGAGTCTTGTACCAGCATATTCAACTTACCATCAGGTGTAATGTATTTAACAGAATAATCGGTAGAGGTTGTTAAATAAATATTCCCTCTTTTATCGGCTTCCAGTCCGTGCGTTACACCCACAATGCCAACATCCTCAACATGCGATGATAACGATTCGTCATTGAGTTTGGCATCAGCTAAAAAGCGCGTTTCAATACGGTATAAATGTAGTTGATTAACAGGCTTAAAATACAGATACTTATTATCCTTGGTTATCGCAATGCCATTAACGTTCGAGCGAAATGGCTTGCCTTCCTTATCCCTCATTTCCACCCCATCATAAGTTAAAACAATGCTTGTATCAGCTAAAGTTGATGGTTTTTGTTTTAAAACAGTACGTGTTTTGCCACTTACCAGGTCGAGTATCACAATGGCCGCCTGCCCCGGGTCTGACAGGTAGCCCAGTCCCTTCTCCGTGTCAACCCGTATATCGTTTAATCCTGAATGAGCTTTATCCAGATCATCAAACGTATAAACCTTTTCAACGGTATTGCTTTTTAGATTAATCTTAACCAGTTTAAAATACCCTTGAGCTGGAATTCCCCCATTGTTACCGAATATTGATCCGCCTGACGAAGGCTTTGAATCAAGCACCCAAAGTTTATCATCGGTATCAATATACAAATCCTGCACATTTACAAAACGTTGCTTCGGGTCGCCAATATTGCTATTCCAGGTATCATCCGGAAAAGGTACTTCCCTACCGTTCCGTACCTCAACCAAACCATATTTATAGCTTGCACCACGATTTGGAAAAGAAACGAATAAACGGTTGGTTGACGACACCTTTACACCGATGGGCCTCCTGTCGCCAAAGGTGGCTGCAGGTATCAATTTTTCGCTGTGATATTTAGGCGCCTGCCCTGATACGTTGTTGTTTGCAAGTAAGCTAAAAGCGAATAAACCGAGTGTAATTTTGGCGATCATCATAATTAAAAATCGCTTTAAGACTAAAGAATGTTTCAATAAAGTTGAAATATCGCCATCTGAGCTATAAATGACCTTGATAGTTAAGCAGATACTGGTCTGTAATTATAAATTACATTCGGTACATAAATTGCCTCAACATTTTCAATAAAATACCGTTTAAAAATTACATTTTTGCCAAAATTTTAAAGCATGCAAAGTTACCAGGAATTTCTTGACCTAAGCGTGGGCTTTCCGCAAGAGGGTTTTGAGATAATTGAAGATGAATTATACTTTCACGATCTGAACCTGATGGAGATGATTGAAACGTATGGTACTCCCCTGCGTTTTACTTATTTGCCCATTATTTCAAAAAAGGTTCAGCAGGCTAAATTGCTGTTTCAGCAGGCCATCATCAAAAATAATTATAGGGGCACATATAAATATTGCTACTGCACTAAAAGCTCTCACTTTAAACACATTGTTGAAGAGGCGCTCAAAAATGAAATCCACCTGGAGACTTCGTCGGCATTTGATATGCCTATGATTGACGCGCTTGAGAAAAAAGGCACAGTTACCAAGGATATTACGGTAATATGCAACGGCTTTAAAACATACCAGTACAAGCAGTATATTGTAGATATGCTGCATGATGGCTTCAAAAACATCATCCCCGTATTAGATAACAAGGAAGAATTTAACATCTACGATGATGAAATAGAACTTGATGAGCCTTGTAACCTGGGCATACGTATAGCATCTGAAGAGCAACCAAATTCGCAGTTTTATACTTCGCGCTTAGGCATCCGTATGGAAGACGTGATCGATTTTTATCATAATAAGATCGAAAAAAACCCTAACTTTAAAGTTAAGCTGCTTCACTTCTTTATCAACTCCGGTATATCTGATACGCCTTATTACTGGAACGAGCTTGAAAAATACGTTACCTTATACTGTAAATTCAAAAAGGTAAATCCTGATCTGGATACGTTAGACATTGGCGGTGGTATGCCATTTAAGGATTCGTTGGTATTTGATTTTGATTATGAGTACATGATCAACGAGATTGTAAGCCGTATTAAAGAGATCTGCGCTATACATGACACCATTGAACCGGATATTATCACCGAGTTTGGTAAATACACCGTTGCTGAAGCTTCGGGAATACTCTATAAAGTAATTGGCCGTAAACAGCAAAACGACCGTGAAAAATGGCTGATGCTGGATGGATCGTTCATTACCAACCTGCCTGACGTTTGGGCGCTTAATCAAAAATACATCCTGCTGCCTATTAATAACTGGGATGCCGAGTATGACCGTGTTAACCTTGGCGGTATTACCTGTGACGGACAGGATTATTATAATCAAGAGGCGCATATGAATAGCGTGTACATGCCTAAAACACGTAAGGTACAATACCTGGGCTTTTTTAACACAGGTGCTTACCAGGAAGTGTTGAGCGGTTACGGCGGCATACATCACTGCCTTTTACCTTCACCAAAACATGTTATCATCAGGCGTAACCGCGATGAAACGTTCAACTTTGAGGTATTTGGCGAAGAGCAAAACAGTAAGCAGGTATTAAAAATACTGGGTTACAACACGTAAAGCTGACATTAAATATTGTATAAAAGGAGCATAAGCAATTATGCTCCTTTTTTGTGAATTAATAGCGCGCTTAAAATGTCCGTTCAAAAAATTATAGCCGTTTGGTTTAACATCAAACTTTCCGTTTTAATTGATGTTTAGCTATGGCTTTGTAATTATAGATGCCGGAGCAAATTATTTAAGATCATCAATTTATGTTAGTAGCTAATAAGATTTCAGTTGTCTATTTTTTAAAATTAATTAAGTGGGACATCTTTGGCATATTTCTGTATGCTTGTTTGGTAGGAATGTTAGATTATTACACCTTTTTTAAAGATTTAACTATCCCGCTAAGTGTTTCAGCATTGGTTGCTACGCTATTATCCCTGCTGCTTGCCTTTCGTACGGCACAATCATACGAACGCTGGTGGGAAGCACGCATTATTTGGGGCGCTGTTGTAAACGACAGCCGCACCCTGATCAGGCAGTTATTACAGTTTTTGCCAAACGATGATAGGAAAACCGGTTATGTACAAAATTTCGCCATAAGGCAATCCATATGGTGTTATGCACTTGCTGAAAGTTTACGCAAATGCCCACCGACGGAAAAAGTGCAACAATACATTCAAAAAGTTGGCGCCGATAGCGATAACCGCCCTAACCTACTCTTATCAAAACATGCTGCCGAACTTGCTAAGTTAAGCGAACATTATAACCTTAATAATAACAAGCAGGTGCAATTGGATAGCACACTGCAACGCTTAACCGACTCGATGGGCAGGTGTGAGCGTATTAAGAATACCGTTTTCCCTCGCGCTTACAGTATACTTATTCATTTTTTAATATACGTGCTGACAACTATCTTCCCGTTCGGGTTGGATGACCATCACTGGGCAGTTGAAATTTGCCTGGCTACACTTGTACCGGTATTATTCATCGCTATTGAGCGTACAGCCATACTGATGCAGGATCCGTTTGAAAACAAGCCTACTGATACGCCGATGACAGCGATATCAAAAACGATAGAACGAAATTTAATGGAGATGGCGGACCTGCCTAAACCACAGCAGGCCGCTCCCGCTGATACATTCTATTTGATGTGATTGAAGGTACAGTTAAATTAAAAAATCCCGGTAGTTGATACCGGGATTTTATTACATTTTAGATGTAGTGTCTTTCTGAGTATCGCCAGCCGGTACAGGTGCTGATGCTGTATCAGTTACAGGTGTTGCCTGTGATGTATCGGTTACCGCAGTAGTTGAATCTGCCGCGCTGGTATCAGAACCTGTTGCCTCGCCTTGCGAATAACAGCCCGTAGCTAACACGCCGATTATTGCTGCGGCTGCTACAAAATTTACAAATTGCTTTTTCATGGTATATGCTTATGTTTTATTAAGTATTAATTAATAATATAACATATCCCTTCTTTCTTTGTTTAAATAAAGGCCGTGATAGCGCTTTACGGTCATAATATTCAAGGAGTTATCAAAATCTTGAAAATAATCTGAAGATTTTTTAGCCGCATAATGTTATATTTAATGCATTATGGTTGTAAGCGAAAATACCCTTAAATGGGCTATGCGTTTTTACCCTCCTCTACTCTTCCAGCGCGTTTGGGTACAAAAGGTTGAACCTGGTTTTACAGGAATTACCGTTACCATAAGCAATAGCTTACTTAACAGAAATTATAACAGGTCGATTTTTGGCGGTACGCTGTTTGCCGCTGCTGACCCGTTTTATCCGGTTTTATTACACCAGTTATTTAGCCATAAAGGGTACAATGTTATAGCGTGGCTAAAATCATCAACCATACAGTACTTAAAACCGGTCCGCAGCAAATTATGGTTCAGCATTAAACTATCTAACAGCGATGTAAAAGCGATAGAACACGATCTCAAACACATTGGCAAACATGTGGAGCACTACCCGGTTGAAATGTATAATGACACCGGCGAATTGTGTGTTACCATTAATAATGAAGTGTATCTGCGGAATCTCGATTTCGTGTTGCAAAAGGAGGCCGTACAATGAGTACAATAATGAATGACGCTTTTTTTGTGAACAAAGGTTACCTGATATCTACAGATAAAACCCTGATCGATATAAATTCAGTATATAATTATCTTAATGAAGAATCGTATTGGGCTAAAGGCATGCCTTTTGAGAAATTGAAGACGGCAATCCAAAACTCGATGTGCTTCGGTGTTTATTTAAATAACAGACAGGCAGGATTTGCGAGAGTAGTAACGGATAACGCAACGTTCGCTTACCTATGCGATGTTTTTATATTGCCCCACCACCGAGGTATTGGTTTATCAAAATGGTTGGTACAATCTATATTAAACCATCCCGAATTACAGGGATTGCGCAGGTGGGCCTTAGCAACGGCAGATGCACATGGCCTGTATGAACAGTTTGGGTTTTCGGTATTATCCAACCCCGAACGTTGGATGGGTATTTATAAACCATACGCTATAGTTAATAAAAACGAAGAAGTGAAATGAACATACGAAGATTGATTTTTGAAGGCGAAGGCGTTTCACTCGACTTTAAAAAAACTATTACCCGGTACGAAAAGATCGCCAAAACAATGGTATCATTCGCTAATAACAAAGGTGGTAAACTTTTGGTTGGCGTTGCTGATAATGGTGCTATAGTAGGTGTAAAATCTGAAGAAGAAGAAAAATACATGCTAACCAAGGCTGCGCATTTTTACTGCAGGCCCGCCATTGAACCATTATTCGAAGAAGTATATATTGATGATAAAGTAGTATTGGTGGCTGAGATACCACCGAGCGACGAAAAACCGCATTATGCGCTTGCTGAAGATGGCAAATGGTGGGTATACATCCGCGTAAAGGATAAAAGCGTGCTTGCCAGCAAAATAGTGGTGGATGTATTAAAGCGCTCTAATGACGATCATGGCGTGCTCATAGAATATTCGTCTAAAGAAAAGGCTCTGCTGGAATACTTGGATAAAATGGGCCGCATTACCGTTAAGCAATTTTGCACGCTGCTCAACATCGGGCGGAGAAGAGCGCAACGTATCTTGGTTGACTTGGTTCTGTCGGGGGTGATACTGGTACATACCACCGAAAAAGAAGAATTTTATACCGCCGCGTAACGAATAGCATAACATCTGCGTATTTGTTATTTTTGCCGGCCGCTTTACGGCCAAATCGTTATGAAACAGATCTACGCTAAATTCAAGCCACACTACCAGGACACACTTAAACTCGCTATACCCATTGTAATATCACAAGTTGGGCACGTGGCCACACATTTAGCCGATAGTATAGTAGTTGGCCATTTTGTGGGCACGGTGGCTTTAGCCGCCGTATCATTGGTGGGCAGTATTTTTATTATCCCGATGCTGATCGGCATAGGAATATCTTATGGCATAACTCCTTTAATATCCCAAGAAAACGGCCGCGGCAATTATGAAGAATGTGGCCGTCTATTATCAAACAGTCTCATTATAAATTTAATTACCGGCATCGTACTTTTTACAGTGATGTACTTCGGCTCAGTATACGTGCTCGACCATTTGAATCAGGCACCTGCGGTTGTTGCACAGGCTAAGCCTTTTTTTGTGATACTTGGGTTTTCAATCATCCCGTTAATGATATTCAGCACCTTCAAGCAGTTTGCGGAAGGTTTGGGCTTCACTAAACAGGCCATGCAGATATCTATATGGGGAAACGTGCTTAACATTATATTGGGGCTAACCTTTGTTAAAGGACTGTTCGGCATTGAGCCGATGGGTATACGCGGCGTTGGCTACAGTACACTTATTGACAGGAGCCTTATGGCTGTGGTAATGGCAATTTATGTGCTTAGGGCACCCCGCTTTAAGATGTATTTAAAAAGCTTTGTGTATACCCACATAGATAAGGTTCGCACTGCCAAGATTTTAAGGATAGGTGTACCTGTATCTATGCAGAGCACATTTGAAGTGAGCGCCTTTGGTGGGGCTAATATCCTAATTGGCACCATAGGCGCGGTTGAACAGGCGGCTCATCAGGTTGCTATTAATATGGCCGCTGTTACTTTTATGGTTGCTACCGGCATATCATCAGCAGCAGCTATTAAATCAGGTAATAACACGGGCGCGCGTAATTACAATCAGCTGCGCCTGTCAGCTCTGTCAAGCTACCATATTGTATTACTTTTTATGGCATTTACAGCTATTGTATTTGTAGTGGCGAACCCATGGTTGCCATGGATAGTTACTAATGACACCCAGGTAATTGCCATCGCCTCTCAGCTACTGTTGCTCGCGGCGGTATTCCAGATATTTGATGGTGCGCAGGTCGTGGGCTTAGGGATATTACGGGGCATGGGCGATGTAAACATCCCTACAATAATAACGCTGATTGCTTATTGGGTAATAGGTTTGCCGGTAGGCTACCTAATGGGAATCCAGTTTGGTTTAGGTGCCGGCGGCGTTTGGGTTGGATTAGTTTGCGGACTCGGTGCAGCTGCTATTATGCTCTACTTCCGGTTCAACAAACTAAGTAAGAAATTGGTATTAACACCTTAATTTAGAAAAACATATCATTCGCTATTCGGTAGGTGTTACAGTGAGCTTCCACAATGTCACGTATATCTGTCGAATAGCCACCACCCATACTTACTTGCACGGGTATGCCGCGTTGCCGGCATTGATTTAGCACGAAGCGATCGCGTTGTGCACACCCTTCACGTGTCATGGCTAACCGGCCTAATTTATCAGTTGCGAGTACATCAACTCCCGACAAATAAAATATAAAATCCGGTTTATGATCGTTAATGATTTGAGGGAGCGTTTTTTTCAATTTAGCCAAAAACTCGTCATCACCCGTACCGTCAGCCAACGGGATATCGAGATCCGATTGCTCTTTACGATAAGGAAAATTATTGGCCCCATGCATGGAAAAGGTAAATACCCGATCTTCCTTTTCAAAAATTTGAGCGGTGCCATTACCTTGATGCACATCTAAATCAACAATTAATATAGATTTAGCTAACCCTCTATTTAATAAATAATTAGATGCAATAGCCTGGTCGTTCAACAAACAAAAGCCTTCGCCCCAATTGCTGCCGGCATGATGCGTTCCGCCTGCCACATTAAACGCTATTCCGTTCTGCATGGCATAATGGCAACCATCTATTGTGCCTTGCGCAATACGTATTTCTCTTTTAATAAGCTGTGCCGAAAGTGGGAAACCGGTTCGTCTAACTTCTTTGGGTGGTAAAGTAAGATCGCGCAGATGGTGCCAGTAATCACGGTCATGCGTAAGCAGGATAACATCTTCCGGGCATTCATTGGGCGAAAACAAGTTTTCCTGGCTTATCAAACCTTCATGCAGTAACTGACCGGGTATCAATTCGTACTTCAGCATCGGAAACCGGTGCCCTGCTGGCAGCGGATGAATGTAAACCGGATCAAACGCTATCTTTAACATCGCTAATAAAATATTTCGCCTATGTGCAGCCTGATGTTGTCGCTGATTGTTTGCAATGGCAGATCGTTTGCATCGGTACCGAAAGGGTTTTCAATTTCTTCGGCAATTAATTCAATACTGGCAAAAACAAACAGAATGAAGGCTACAAATGGCACCACGTAATAGCTCAGGGTAAACGCCCAGGCGAAAGGCAATGTCATGATATAAGTGAAGATAAACTTCTTGATAAACACGCTGTACGAAAATGGTATAGGCGTTTTCTTAATACGTTCGCAAGCGCCACAAATATCTGTAAATGAAGTAAGTTCCGGATTCAAACTTAACAATTGCTCCTGGTTAATTATTCCTTGCTTGTTAATTTCATAAACGCGCCCAATTATCGAAGCAGCAATTTGGTTAGGCACATGTTTGTTCGGGTTGATGCTGAGTATATCCTGCTCCTCCGGGTGATACTGATCGCGCAGATGATGCATCAAAGCCCTTGCATACAAGGGGATTGTGAAGTTAAAAAAAGCAATATCTTCCGGTTTATTGCTTAAATGCTTTAGCTTAATAGCCAGATTCCGGCTGTTATTAACCAGGCTTCCCCATAGCTTTCTACCTTCCCACCACCTGTCGTAAGCGGAGTTGATACGGAAAGCCAGTAACAAGGAAAATAAGAATCCTATAGTTTGATGCACATAACTGATCTTCACCAACGCGCTATCGGGCGTTACCCTAAAAACTTCTGTCATCAAAAATTCAACCACCACTGCATAAACCGATACCGCAAAAAGTAACGGAAACAACTCACGTAACGTATCCGCCCGGTGAATAGTGAATATAAACCTAAACCACTCTTTCGGATTGTAGTTTATCATAATTATTTATATATCAATAATTTGAATTGCTTCTCTTAACCCAAGGTAAGCCGTGTAAACATCAGCAAAGCTGTTGTACAATGGCACCGGGCTTAGCCTTATAACGTCCGGTTCGCGCCAATCGCCTATTATGTCTTTACTTACCAAATGGTTAAAAGTTTCCTTTGGCTTGTAACGACAAATGATGGATAATTGACAACCGCGTTCATCGGAATTGGCAGGTGTAATAATTTGATAAACCTCTTTACCCAAATCTTCATTAATGCTTTTTATGAGGTACTCAAAATACCCGGTTAACTTAACGCTTTTCTCGCGTAACACATTAATTCCCCCGGCTTGTTCAAATATATCCAACGAAGCCTTGTGGAGTGCCAGCAGCATAACCGGACTTGTACTAACCTGCCATCCTTCTGCGCCCACAGCCGGGTCGAAACCGGGCTGCATCAGGAAGCGCTTGTCTTCACGGTATCCCCACCAGCCTGCAAAGCGCTTAAAGTTGGTGTTATGGTGTTTTTGGTGCACAAAAATACCGCTAATACCACCCGGACCCGAATTCATATATTTGTATGAACACCAGCAAGCAAAATCTACACCCGAATTATGTAGTTGAACCGGCACATTTCCGGCTGCATGTGCGAGGTCGAAACCCGCGTAAGCGCCCGCTTTGTGAGCTGCTTCTGTTATAGCCTGCATGTTAAACACCTGGCCTGTATAATAATTTATACCGCCGAAAAGTACCAAAGTCAGTTCGTCTTTGTGTGTTTCGATAGCTTCAATAATATCTTCGGTACGCAGCGTATGCTCATTTTCACGCGGCTTTAACTCTATAATAGCCTCTGCCGGATCGAGATCATAAAATTTGACCTGGCTTTCTACTGCGTACTGATCTGACGGAAAAGCACCAGCTTCCATTAATATTTTAAATCTCTTACTTGTTGGATTATAGAAACTTACCAACAGCAAATGCAAATTCACTGTAAGTGAATTCATAACCGATACTTCGTTACTTTCGGCTCCTACGATTGGTGCCACAAGAGCAGCCACTTCACGGTGGTAGCCTAACCAAGGCTTGTCGCCGTCAAACCAACCTTCAACAGCTTTATCCTGCCAGTAACCAAGCTGATCTTTTAAATATCGCTCAGCAGCCTTAGGTTGCAAACCAAGGGAGTTGCCACAAAGGTACACGGCGTCCTTGCCATCATGTTGTGGTATTAAAAACTGTTGACGGAAAATCGCCAGCGGATCATCAGCGTCGGCTTGTTTTGCAAAGTCGGCAGTAGTATTATAAGTCATGCGGATCAATTATAGCAAAAAGTAGTTTAATGTTGTTTATTTATTGGGTTTACTTACATAGGGGCATCCTTTTACATAAAAGCGGTAAGGCAACAAGGCGTCATCACCTGCATAAGCCACACCAATACGTGGCCCGGCATGCACTTCGTCATCCGTAAAAGTAAGGCCCCTGTCTTCAAGCCATATCTTATCTCCTGTGAGCGAAGCAGTATTTAATTTGCGGTTTATCCCTAATGCTTTAGCTACCGAGCCCGGCCCTGCAGTGATGTTAGGCTTAATCATCGGCATATTACGCCTGCCTTGCATTATATCAATTCCATCGGTAGGCACTATAGCGCGTATAAGTATAGCATGAGGCGTACCCTCGCTCGCGGTAACTACATTGAACATCTCATGAATGCCGTAACACAGGTAAATATAAGCGCAGCCGCCTTCAGCAAACATGGTTTCCGTACGTGCCGTCCGGCGATTACCAAAAGCATGAGATGCCCTATCTACAACTCCATTATAGGCTTCTGTTTCAACAATATATCCTCCGGAAAATAAACCATCTACATAAGTAAATAAATACTTGCCCAGCAATGTGCGGCTTAGTTCAACTACATCATGGCCTAAGTAAAAAGACTGAGGTAACTTCATTAGTTAATTATGCCTTTCAATATCATGTTAATCTCGGCGGCGCGATCGAATATCATAATATGTGTACCATTCTCAATGATTTGCGCGCCAACGGCTTTACGGCAGTTAAATATCCTGTCCTTACTGCCGGTTATATGGTAAACATTGGTGGGTATAGTTGTGTTTTCCCAGTTGAGTATAGCACCCATGGCCCATTTAATGAATGTGGGCGATGTATTTTTATACATATCCTCAAACAGATGCTGATCATCAGGCAGCATATTGCCGAAAACGTACTTAATAAATAAACGGGCTTGAACAAGTAGTCCGGTAGGTATAAATCTATAAATTGGTATGGTTCGGAAGAACGGAAAATATGCCGACGCCTCGGCGCTTGATTTAATACTTGAGATTAAAATGGTTTTATCCATAGGTAGCAGCTTAGCTATTTCTATGGCCACCATTCCACCCATTGAATTACCAATCAGAATAGAATTTTTCTCTATTTTATACTGATCTATAAGCTTTTGCGCGTACCTTGATAAAGTATCAGTTAAAGCTGGCTCAATCCAATTTACAAATGTTACATCGTGGCCTTTAAAATCAATGTTCTTATAAATCCGGCAATCTGCCCCTAAACCGGGTATCAAGTAAATGCGACTCATTAAAACTCTATCAAACGGGTAATTTGTTCAAGGTACTTGGCATCGGTGTCATCAAATTCGGCAAGCTCTGCGCTATCCACATCCAGCACGCCAACTACTTGGCCATCGTTTAACAAGGGTACCACAATCTCTGATCGGGAAAGCGAACTACACGCTATATGACCGGGGAAGGCTTCAACATCAGGTACAACTAAAGTTTGCTGCTGTTGCCAGGCCGAACCGCAAACGCCCCTGCCCTTCGCAATTCGCGTACAAGCTACCGGCCCCTGAAATGGCCCCAAAACTAACTCGTTACCTTTCACCAGGTAAAAGCCCACCCAAAACCATTTAAATTGCTCTTTTAAAGCGGCGGAAATATTAGCCAGATTGGCTACCAAATCAGTTTCATTGTAAATAAGCGCCTCAATTTGTGGTATGAGGCTTTTATATTGCTCTTGCTTGTTTGCGTTATCAATTATTTTTAAATCTTCGGCCATAGCGCAAATGTAAATAAGGATGCGCCAAAGTAAATAAGTCAATTATCATATTTAAAGTTTTAATTTAGCCGCATGATAGTTAGCCTCACAATAGTGCGCTATAAAAAGATATTTATCCCGATGGCATTATTTGCAATGGCTATTCATCGTTTACCGCTGATGTTGAATCGCAAATGCAGATTTTGGAAGTTATTGGGTACCGGCAAGAACGGCACATTCGATCTCAACCCCGACTGGCAGCAATGGGGATTATTGGCTGTATGGGAGAACTTAGAAGATTTTAAACGATTTGAATCTCAATCATTTATTAAAAAATGGTGGCGGCAGTTCTGCGTTGAACAGTGGACAGTACTGTGCGAGCCGCTGCAAAGTCATGGTAAATGGGATGGCGACAATCCATTTGTTGATAATAATAAATCAACGCAGGTCTACAACGGACCGGTGGGCGTACTTACTCGTGCAACAATTAGGTTTAACCGGTTAAAAAACTTTTGGGCCGAGGTTGCCGGTGTTGCGGATTTGATGAAAAAGGCGCCCGGCTACATAACATCAGTAGGTATTGGCGAAGCGCCGGTATATCGCCAGGCTACTTTTTCGTTTTGGCAGACCGAAGAGCAGATGAAGGCTTTCGCCTACAAAAGCCGCGAACACGCGGATGTGATCAAAAAAACAAGAAATGAGAACTGGTATAGTGAAGAGCTTTTCGCCCGTTTTAAACCTTTAGCGATTTATGGCACCATCAACGGCGTTAATCCTTTAAAAAACATTATAACCAATGAGAATTATAGCAGAACTTCCGCATCCGGAATTTAAAATATCCATACTCAACATGAATAATAAGTTCATTGTCAAAGTGGAGCAAGGCAGCTTGGAACAAAGCTACAAAATACCTGAAATGGATTTGACAGACGGTGTAAATAGCGTGTTTGAAATATTAGATGAGGAGTTTTTAAAAACTGTAGCTTCCCGTTTTTCAGACATGCGCAAAGATTTTAAGGACGCTTATTTTAGATATAATTATTAAAGTATATCTATTGGTAAATTTTATAATTGATTGATAAAATGTCTATTATAAATTCTAAATTACATAAACAGAATTTTATTTGGCATCATCTATAAGCTTCCTAACAACCGACACAACTCCCACCGACGCTTTACTTTCGACGCGGATAACATTGCGAATGTAAACTTCGGGGATTTTCGGATCGATGATATATTTTATAACTTCCGCAGGTACGTAATCAATCAATCCGGCGGCAGGGTATACCGCTAATGAAGTACCAATCAGCATAAAGATGTCAGCTTGCGCACATACACGGGCGGCAGGTTCTATCATCGGCACTTCCTCTCCAAACCACACCACATTAGCCCGCAGTTGTGATCCGAGCTCGCACTTCTCTCCCATTTTTAGCTCCCACCCGTTCATAGGATATATTAAGCATGGGTTCACACTACTTTGCGATTTGGTAATAAGACCGTGTAAGTGCATCACATTGCCAGAGCCGGCACGTTCGTGCAGATCGTCGATATTTTGGGTAATTATTGTAACCTTATATTGCTGTTCTAATTCAGCTAAAGCAAAATGTGCGGCATTGGGCTTGGCCTCAAGTACCGCCTTACGCCTTATGTTATAAAATTGCTGTACCAATTCAGGGTTGCGGCGCCACGCCTGTGGCGTGGCCACATCTTCAATGTTGTACCCCTCCCACAATCCATCACTGTCTCTGAATGTTTTTAACCCGCTTTCAGCGCTGATGCCAGCGCCAGTAAGCACAACAATATGTTTCATAGTATCAAAGATATCGAGTAATAGCTTTAAGGTAAAGTCGGAAATTTTTGGTTACCTATTAATAAAGATGTTCCTCTAATGAATTTACCTTTTTAAATGGTAATAAAAAAACACCTGTGGGTTAAGCAGGTGTTTTAGTTAGGTTTAGTGATAATTGATTATTTTGTATTTGCCTTGTTAAGAACTTATCTGCTACTTTATACGTCAAAAATAATTCGACCTTTTTCGCGGATATGATCTATTAAAGTTGTATGAATAATAATATTCTACTGGTTTTAAACACATACCATTGGCAAAAGACAAAACATTGACCATCACCATCCAGTGCCATATGTATGACAGCTAACCCATTAGTTGATGATTAATGGCGAAGGCAGTGAGCTGGCTGACACTATTAATGCCTATTTTTCGGAAAATATTTTTTCGATGTGTTTTCACGGTATGTTCAGACAGGAACAGCTTCTCTGCTATTTGGGTAGTCGTCAATCCATTAACAATCAGTCGGATAATCTCAAATTCACGTTCGCTGAGTTGAAATAAGGGCTTTTCATCCTTAGCGTCGAAATCCCGGATAGTATCAAAATATGAGCGGCTGGTTTTCACACGGGCAATTGCATGCAGCAAATCCTGGCTTCCGCGACTTTTGAGCAGGCAGCCATCTGCTCCTGCACGTATTAATTGATCAACATACGATTTTTCCGGGAACATGGTAAGCACTATTACTTTAGTTGCGGGAAATTGTTGTTTTATCTGCTGGGTGCATTTAATGCCGTTCATTTTTGGCATATTAATATCAAGGACGACGATGTCTGCCCTGCGGTTTTGCATAAGTTGAATAACTTCCTCACCGTTGGCGGCGGTGCCTATGACATGCAAATCTGGTTGCGATCTCAAGATTTCAATTAGTCCTTCAACCACTATTGCGTGATCATCGGCCAGATAGACAGTGGTTTTATCAATCATTTTTTACTTCTAAGATACAAGTAGTTCCTTGTGGTGACGAATCCATGGTCAGGCGACCGCTTATCAGCTCAGCGCGCCGCCGTATGTTAAGGAGGCCCATACCGCCTGTTTTTTCGGTTTTACTGTCAAATCCGCAACCATTATCTTCATAAATCAACGTTATTTCCTGATCTATAAGGTTAAGTTCAATCCGCGATTGCGTAGCGCCGGCATGTTTAAGGGTATTTGTGATCAGCTCTTGTATGATGCGGTATATATGCAAAGCCACATGGTCACGCAGGGGTGCAGGTAATTCAATTAGTGCAGTACATTTCAGCTTTCCAGAGCTCGTAACAGCCTCACAGAGCTGCTGTAAGGCAACGGTAATACCAAATCCGGACAAGGTGCGCAGATCCATTTCGTGAGAAAGTTTTCTAACTTCTTCGCTAAGCTTGTCTGTAAGTAGGCTAATCTTTTCGTTTAGCCTTTTGATGTCTGTGGGGTCTTCCTTCACAAGGTTGAGATCACTATATATTTTCAGGGTAGCCAGTAATCCGCCAATGTTATCGTGCAGTTCTTCTGCAATACGTTTTCGTTCGTCTTCTTGTCCCTGAATTACAGCGTAAGCTGGTTGCAATTCTTGCCGCTGCATTAATTGTTCGATGTTCGTATATTCCTTAGTTTTTTGTTCCAGCTTTCGCTGATAATTATAAACGAACCAAATAATTGCCACGATCATCATAAGCATTGATGAAGTGCCTAAAATAAAGTAGGTTATTTGTGACATGTTATTCCGCTTATGGCCAGTCCGTATGCTATAAGCCCGTTTTTAATGATATTAGCGAAGCACTGGAATATCCAGGCATTGGTAAAAAAGCCGTCCGGAGTTCCGGAGAGGATATCAGTACCCATCAAATATGAAAAAAGTGATCCACCGGCATAAATGAGCCAGCCCGCGGTTATGAAGAATTCCGGTTGCCGCACCAATGGCACCGTAATTTCGCTATGATAAATATTGCGAAAGTGCCCGATTCCAAGCAACATAATCAGCATTACTGTGCAAGTCCAGGTGTTTGAGTTAAAGGTATAATTTATATCCTGCAGGTAAACATTGGCGGAGTACAGCAGCAATAAAACCAAAAGACCAGCGTACGGAACTTTCTTATCGGCGAGCTGATTGTAATACACCCAAAGGAAAGCAGCTTCCAGGTACGCCAGCACATGGTATGCCGGCATATTGTAAATTGATAGTACAGCCGTTAGAAGGGTTGCGAGCTTTATGGGGGCGGAAAGCAAAAAAAAGCAAACCCAGTGTAACAAAAGGTTTGCTTTTTTTTCCCCACATCAGCCATGCCAGTAATGGAACAGTTTCAGAAAGATCAGAAATGTCCGATACGGCAAAAGAAAATTGCGGATAACTGAGCATGCTTATTCTTGAATAAACTGTAGCGGCGGCGTTCCGCATTGGTTGGGACATGGGCGGGAAGCCGAGAGTATTTGTTCGGTTCCGGTTAACAAATGGATGTTATAGATATCCACGCCATTGTCTAATACTGGCATAAATAGCAAATCAGCACAAGCCTCGTTTAGCGGAAAATCCGGGTCATGTCTTTCAGAAAAGCCGTAATAAACGCGAATTCCGGCAATGCGGGGTTCACTTACGGTTAAGCCGGCATTATATAAGTCAATATCAAAAAGCATACGCCTGATCTTATTTAAACCGAAGGTGTGCCCGTAAACGTGTTTAGGATCATCGTGCGGAGGAGTGGTTGGTAGTTTGAAATAACGCGTGAGCGAATCTGCGGCGTTCTTAACTGTAATGAACTCTCCGGCATTACAAAGGTTTACCTTCATCTGTTGGCATAGTGCGTTGTCGTTTGTCATATGTTTAATTAATTAAATGGTGATTTGGTTTTCAGCAAAAATATGCCGGCGAAATACCATATGCCATACCACGATGGGGGTATAATAAAACAGTTGTATTACAGTGTGATAAGACCAGCCTCATAAATGTAATCAATTTTTAAGAATACCACCGGCGGGGTATTGCCTAACACGCTTATCTACTGGAATTTTGATGAAAAAAAATCATCATGAATGCACTAACCGAACTAATCACCTTGGTTTTGGCAATAAGCCTCGCAGGTGAAAGGCTTGTCGCCTTTATCAAAACATTAATTCCCTGGCTGGCCGGGAACCCCAACGTCAACTTACCATCAAACAGTAAAGAAGAGGCCGTACGGAAGGTCACTGTTATGGTCATAGCCTTCGGGTGCTGCTGGCTAACAGCTTATTTGGTTAAACAGAACGCTGAGAACGATGAACTGACGAATATGCCCGATGTCTTTCTCGGCCTGCTTGCCAGCGGCGGCTCTGCGTTCTGGACCACCATGCTGGGCTATACAAAAGCGGTACGTGATATCAGGATACAGCAAAAACAACAAGAACAAGTAGCCACAGAAAATGTGGTGGCCAATACGGCTATGTTGCGTACCGAAAACCGTATAGCCATAGCCACAGACAGGATTTGCAGATTAGCACCTCCGGAATTCAACAATAATAACCTTGTAAATATTAACGGAATATGAGTATATCAACTATTACCATAACCGCCCAGGGCGGGCCGTTAACTGCCATTATTGAAAGCAACTCGCCGGTGGCTTATACCGGAGCTGTTTGGCGGTATAAGGCAGACAAGACATTTGACCAGCAATGTGGTTTTTTTCGATACGACCGGCAGGAAGTTCAACTTGGCGCCGCCGCCGCTGCGGCAGATAAATTATTTCTGGTTAAAGGTGTGCTTATTAACCAGGGAGCTAGCACACCCATACCATACGAGTTGCAGGTTTCTATTTTTCAGGATGGTAACAGGCTTTATACCGAAGTACCCAAAGAAGGTGGTAGCGGCGCCATCGATAACAAGGCCCTTGCATTTATTTACCGTTTTAAACTTCAAACCTCCTGATCATGAAAAATACCTACAAAATTTATCTGTTAGTTCTGCTGAGCTCTATTGCAATAAGCGGGTATGCCCAGCCCGGAGCGGGCGATGGTGCAGCGGCCATTAAAGAGCTGTTAACGGCAGTAAACTACGGCGTGCCGGCCTCACCGGCGTTTGAATTACTTCCGGGTAAGGCCAGCGAGGTAACGCACCTTAATTTCGCCCACGATATAGGTGTGAATGCAGGCACATTTTTTAATGGCAGCAAACTACAGGCGGGTGCCGCTGTAGACCTGCGGCCTTTTTCATTTACGGGTGGCGACCTTAAACAATACCAGGAAAACTATCTTACCAGGCTGGCATGGCGTACTACCGTTGCTCTGGGCACCACATCGGGCAAAAGTGGCGGAAACGATGTTTTTCTTGGCGTAGGGCTGCGCATTACACTGATCGACAAGAGTGATCCGAAAAACGATAAAGCTTTCACACAAAAACTCGCTGATGCGTACGATTCGGTACTCTTCAAAATTACTCCAGACTTAGAAGAAACGCTGGAACAATTTCAGGAACGCGTAGATATGGCGGGCAAATCACCGAGTGTGCAACGGATCAGAGATGAATTCACGGCAAATACCTGGAATGCATTACGCTGGGATGTAGGGCTGGGTGCTTCGGACCGTGCGGCTTCAGGTTATCTTAAACGCGATAGTTTATTTAGGGACAGAATAGGTTTATGGAGCGCGTTAGGATTACCTCTGGGAAAAAAGGCACAGCTTACTATCAGCGGGAACAGCGCTTGGGTTAGCCACCGTAATGATACTACAGAACGCCATCGCTACGTTGCCGGGGCACGAGCACGCTTTTTCCTCAGCAGCGCATTGGCTATTTCCGGTGAATATGCGCGAATTTTTTCAAAATATCCACAACCCGGACTCAATGAAAGATGGAACCACCTCGCTATAGTAGCAGAGGTTAAGATACCTAAGCTTGGTGGTTGGTTTAGCTTCGCTTATGGCGGCGACTCAGCCCACCGTACGGATAAGGCAGCTAAATTTGCCATTAACTACGCTGTGTACGCCGATCAGCTAATTAAAAAATAATGTAAAACACCGTTAAAAACCATAAACTGATATTTCTCACTATAATTGACTGTGAAACATAGATGAAATTAACAAAGCATCTGAAACAGCGTAAGATAAGGAAGCAGCGGTGCTATTTTTGTATTGCTTAAAGTGTAATGGCTTACCAGCTGTAGTTACTCATTCATTAATTGTTTATGACAATCGCCCCAATATTCAAGCTCCTTGATAACAGACCTCAAAGCAAGCCCTATAGGAGTTAATTCGTACTCAACACGTGGTGGAACTTCGGCGTGAACTGTTCTACAAACTATTTTGTTTTTTTCAAGTTTACGCAATTGTAACGTTAACATCCGTTCCGTAATATTTGGTAATTTCTTTTTTAGTTCGCCAAATCTAAGCTTGCCGTTAAGCAACCATGAACATATAACTAAAGTCCACTGCCCTCCGATAATATGTGATGCATAAGCTTCCGGGCACTCGTCACTTAAAGCAACCTTATTAGAGAAATTAGTTGAACTTCGCTTGATTTTACTCATTACTTACATTTTGTATAGTACCTATAAATTGGTATGTAATATACGATATAATATGTTGCTTACTATTTTTTGTACGTTAATTATTAACGTCAAAAAAAATGAAAACTTTAGTAATAGTTACGCATCCTAATATCAACGATTCTGTTATCAATAAAAAGTGGGTAGAGGAATTGCTTAAATTCCCTGAACGGTATACAGTACACCAGTTATATGAAGTTTACCCCGACGAGAAAATAGATATTTTGACCGAACAGCGTTTGGTTGAGCAATATGAGAAAATTGTATTTCAATTTCCATATTACTGGTTTAACTGTCCGTCCTTATTAAAAAAATGGTTAGACGAGGTTTTGACTCATGGGTGGGCATACGGTAGCAAAAGCGGATACCAAATGAAAAATAAAAAAATAGCCCTGGCGATATCATTGGGAGTAGAAAGAGACGAATTGTGCGAATCCGGGTTATACAAATATACGCTACAGGAGCTCACCAGACCCTTTGAGTTAAGCTTTGAATATATAAAAGCGGATTATCAAAAACCATTTGCTTTTTATGGCATGGAACATAATACAACTCAACACCATATCGCTACGGGCGTAAAATCATACATGGCATTTCTGTCCGAATTTTAAGCGCTTACAAAAATAAAGTGTTGCGTAAAATGACTTAAATCTGAAACAATTGTTTCAGATTTATCTACCTTTGTATAGTTATGGCCAGGAATGTAGAATTTGATGAATCGGCAGCAATACAGAAGGCGATGGAAATTTTTTGGAAAAAAGGCTATAATGCCACTTCGCTCCGTGACCTCATTGATGCCATGCAAATAAACAGCAGCAGCCTGTACAACACTATAGGTGGCAAACAGGAGTTATTTGTGCGTTGTGTGCAACATTATACTGATATCAGAGCGCAGGATTGGGATAAACGTTTAGCGAGCAAAAGATCACCTTTAGACGTTTTAATAGAGTATATTAACGAAGCGGTTAACATTATTATAAACGGCGAAGACAGTTGCATGGCTGTAAAAAGTGCATTTGAAGTGGCAACAAACGATGAACGGGTTAAACAAATATTAGCAGCTGACGACCAACGGTCCTACCAGTTTTTATATAAGCTGATAAAAAAATCCATGGATAAAGGCGAAATCAGCAGTGACGAAGATCCGGCTTTGCTGGCAGATTATTTTAACAGCACCTGGACTGGTTGGTATGAATCTTACATTCTTCACAAAGACCCTGTTAAGATAAAGCGCATGGCAGAATATTTTATAAAGCAATTAACGAAATAATTTTTTTAACCAATTCTGAAACGTTTGTTTCAGAATATTTAACAACGAAAACATGGAATCGAATGATCTTAAAGGAAAAAGAGTACTGGTTACAGGCGGTACAAAAGGCATTGGTAAAGCAATTGCCGATGAGTTAGCACAGGCAGGTGCAGCAGTTATCACAAGTGCCAGAACGAAATCAGCCGAAGGCACTCATCATTTTATTGCAGCAGATTTGACCAAGGCAGATCAGGTTTTGGCGCTTGCAAACGAAATAGAAAATACTTTCGGCGGCATTGATATATTGATTAATAATGTAGGCGGGTTAACCACCCCGGGTGGTGGACATAGCACACTTACTGACGCACACTGGCAACAGGAATTAGATCTGAATTTGATTTCCGCCATCCGGTTGGACAGAATATTACTACCCAAAATGATTGAACAAAAAAGCGGCGTTATCATTCATATCTCATCGGTAGCTGGCAAACAGGCATTATGGAACCTGAATATGGCTTACGCAGTGTCTAAAGCAGCGTTAAATAGTTATAGTAAAGCCCTGGCAACTGAACTGGCTGATAAGGGCGTACGCGTTCTGACCGTATCTCCAGGTGCCACTAAGACAGAACCGATGATCAGGTTCTTGAATGACTACTCAACTTCGGCAGGAATAACACCAGAAGAGGGCATGAAACAACTAATGGCGCAAACAGGTGGTATCCCGATCGGCCGAATGGCCGAACCTGTAGAAGTCGCACAGCTTGTTCACTTTTTAGTTTCACCATCAGCTGCTTACCTGACTGGAAGTATCTATGCCATTGACGGTGGTTCTTTACCTGTGGTGAGTTAACAAAGTAGTTTGACTGCTCCTAACATCTTTAAATTGCATGTAAAGGCACGTGTAATTTATTTGGATATTATCTCTTATAAAGCGATGCTTACGCAGATTGAAGCGATGGCTGCTGACCGGTTATTTTCGATAACTCAGATATATTATCAGCGAAGCTACATAATTGACCCGATTTTGATTATCGGGTCAATTATTACGCGTTCAATTAAAACAAGCTGCGTTGATCAATACTGCGCGCAGTGTCCGAAGAACACTGCACGGTAGCGTTCTATGCTGAATGATGACTTTCGAGTATTGAAATACCTTCCTCATTGCCTTGCTGTGCAGCCAGATCAAATACGGACATACCCCGGCTATCCAGCAAGGTTTTATCCGCCCCATATTTTAACAGAAGCTCAATCATTGCATTTCGACCGAACATGGCAGCAAACATTAACGCAGTACCACCATTCCCGTGCTGCCGGTTTAAGTCTGCTCCATTTTCAATAAGTAAAGTGGCAATTTCCGGGTAGCCTTTAAAGCATGCACCCATCAGCGCGGTATTACCGCCAAAGTCGGCTACGTTAGGGTCTGCTCCTGCTTGCAACAAGTATCGCGCTGCTTCCAGCCGATTGCTATAACAAGCGATGATCAGCGGTGTATAGCCTTTTTCATCGGTCGCATTCAGATCTGTATCGGCGGTTATCAAACTTTTTAATGCATCAACGTCGCCCATACGGGCGGCGTTAATGATGTGTTGAATTGATTTGTTCATAAGTAGATAGCTTGTTAAGCAGGTATAAGTCTTGGTTTTTCACGCTCCCAAAAACGGTGTTGCGCAATCATTTTGATCAGCATCGCGGTAAGGTTTTTGTCGGGTTTTCCCACCAAAATACCTTCTCTTAACACAGATTCTTCAGAAAAATCGGGAGGCAGCTTTTTACTGAAATAAGTGGCGTCAATCACTTGAATGGCATCTTCCGCGGCAGCAATAGGTTTGCAATGCTTAAAAGCTTCGTTTAAAAAATGAACAGCATTGGCCTCTGCTTCCAGGGTAGCTACGGCGTTAGTACCGCCAGCCACGTAAACTGCATCAAACAGTACCGAAGCAGCGGTCAAAAAGCTGTGATCTACCATGATCTGTGTATCATCCATAGCGGTTATAAAACCCTGACGCGGTGCGATCACTTCTACGGTAGCTCCCTCAGCAATAAGCGCATCTTTAACTGCATTAATGGAGGTGGCATCAGCACCATCAGCGGCAAGCAAAGCAATTTTACGGCTTTTGATAGTGTCTTTAACCGTGTTGGCCATACTCAGCGCTTCCGATTTAGCCAAAGCGCCTTCCACTTGTATTGACTCATAATCTGCCGGATCGCCATCAGCCGGGATGCTTTGATTAGTTGGCAAAACCTCAGGCAAGTGTAACCCTAAGCCGTAAGCCACCTGGGTAGCCAGGCCTTTATCAATCTGTACCAGTATGCCCAGCATCCGCTCGCGGATGGCGATGGTTTTAACTTTCCCCAACTCAAACGTGAGCGCGTCTACAATGTGGTTTTTTTCCGGGTCTGACTGACTATTGAAAAACAGTCTGGCCTGACTGAAATGATCAAAGAAACTTTTGTTGCGCAGGCGTTCCTTACGGGCCTCGATGCGTTCGCGGTAGCTTACGAAACCTCCTGCGGATTCTTTAACCTGCTGCGGGTCATTACCGCCCAATGAATTCGGATTGTAACTTGTTTTACCGCGGTTGATGGTCTGCCGCATAAAGCCGTCCCGCTGATTATTATGTACCGGTACAATGGGCCGGTTTATCGGTATCTCCTGGAAGTTTGGTCCGCCTAAACGGGTCAATTGAGTATCGGTGTAAGAGAACAAGCGACCTTGTAACAAAGGATCGTTGGTAAAATCAATGCCGGGTACTACGTGGCCAATATGGTAAGCTATTTGTTCTGTTTCTGCGAAAAAGTTATCTGGGTTTCGATTCAGAGTCAGTTTACCAACGCGCTCCACGGGTACTAATTCTTCAGGCACCAGTTTGGTAGAGTCCAAAAGGTCAAAGTCATATTTGAATTCGTCCTCTTCCGGAATGATCTGTAAACCCAGTTCATACTCCGGGAAATTGCCGCTTTCAATGGCATCCCATAGGTCGCGGCGATGGAAGTCGGGGTCTTTACCTGAAATATTTTGCGCTTCATCCCAAGCCACTGAGTGCACGCCTAATAAAGGTTTCCAGTGGAATTTCACAAAACTGGCCTTACCCTCGGCATTGATCAAGCGGAACGTATGCACGCCGAAACCTTCCATCATGCGGTAGCTGCGTGGAATAGCGCGGTCACTCATCGCCCACATGATCATGTGAGCCGACTCGGGCATCAGGGAAATAAAATCCCAAAACGTATCATGAGCAGACGCTGCCTGCGGAATCTCATTGTCCGGTTCGGGCTTAACGGCATGGATTAGATCCGGGAACTTGATGGCGTCCTGTATAAAAAAGACAGGCATGTTATTTCCTACAAGGTCAAAATTACCTTCCGTCGTATAAAACTTTGTAGCAAAACCACGTACATCGCGCGCCAGGTCTGTAGAGCCCCTTGAGCCGGCAACAGTTGAAAAACGTACAAATACCGGCGTTTCCACCTCCGTATCGTTCAGAAAGGCGGCCTTGGTATATTCAGCAAGTGGCTTGTATAATTTAAATATACCATGCGCGCCCGACCCTCTGGCATGCACCACTCTTTCAGGGATACGCTCATGATCGAAATGGGTCATTTTTTCGCGGAATAAAAAATCTTCCAATAACGATGGCCCCCGGTCTCCGGCCTTTAACGAATTTTGATCATCGTTTATTGGTAAACCGGTATTGGTATTCATCTGCTCGCCCGCAGCGTCAGCAATATGCGGGGCAAGGTTTTGTGTTTTTGCATTTTCGGGTTGAGGGGCCAATTGTTTATCAATGGCAGCCTCGGTGCCCATTTTGGGTGACGGTTTCTTTGCCATATTATGCTTCAGTTGCTGCGGTGTAATTAATGTCGCTCTCGGCTACCTGGGTTAATTTTTCGTCTGCGGCTTTCTCTTCCACCAATGTTTCGGCCAAAATCCCTGCAACTTCTTCCAAACCAAGCGTGATAGCGAGTTGATGTAAGCCGCCGTAAGTTGCTATTTCATAATGCTCTACTTTTTGGGAAGCCAATATGATTCCGACGTCACGTGTGGCTGTTCCCGCCAAGGTGCTTTCGATGATGCTTTCGCCCTCCTTAGCAAGGCCTTCCATTGCATCGCACCTCTGCGCCTGTACTTTTTCGCCGAGTAGCTCGAAAACCTGTTCCAGGCGTGATACATGTGTTTTGGTTTCTTCCAGATGATCGGCTATGCTTTTCGCAAGTGCTTTTGACGTTGCTGCTGCGATCATCTTTGGCAGGTTTTTAACCAGATGGTTCTCCGCCCAGTAAATGTCTTTGATTCCGTCAGTAAACAACTCAAGCAATGCCGGCTGTTCCTTAGGCGATGTTTTGGTGCTGAATTTAGGTTCCCCTGTTTCTTTTTTCATGTTTTTTTAACCGTAGGTAGTGGGTGAATCGCGAAGAAGAGTTACGTAGCGGCAGGTAGTATAATTTAAACCTTAAAGTTGTTAATTTGTTCTGCACGATTCAGAATATAGTAATCGCCAGCCACAAACGCTGCCATTATACGACAATTTTACAGCCGCCCTTAGCTATAAGCCGAAGAGTGTGGTACGATCATGGCTATAGACAAGCCATGCTGCAAGAAAAAACCATTGATCACCTTTTATCCATACATCAAATATACCATGAACCGGATGTTCGCGACTATGCGCGCGGCCGTGAGATACTGGCAAAATATCCGGATGCAGAACTGATTGAAGTAAAAACGCATAACCTAATACCTGAATTATACGGGTTTGAGGGGGCAGTTGAAGACTGGCTTTGGAATAAAAAGAATGTCCTGATTTTAGGAACCAAGCACAGCCTGAGTGCCCGGCCCAACACCCGCAGTTCGCATTGGGTGGCACCATCTCAATCAAACGGTTGTGCAATGTCCTGCTCCTATTGTTATGTACCGCGCCGTAAAGGTTATGCTAACCCAATAACGACCTTTGTGAACATCGAAAAAATCATGGGCTATTTAGAGCGGCACGCAGGGCGGCAAGGTAAAAAGTTAACTCCTGACCAGATTGATCCACAGTACTGGGTTTATGAGATTGGTGAGAATGGCGACTGCTCTGCAGATGCTGCGATTTGTGATAACATGAAAGACCTGGTGCAGCTTTACCGCGGCTTACCTAATGCCAAACTAACCTTTGCCACCAAGTTTGTGAACAGGGAGTTACTCAATTATGATCCGCAGCGCAAGACGCGAATTCGCTTTAGTTTGATGCCGCATCACATGTCAAAATTAGTTGATGTCAGAACCAGCCCGATCAGTGATCGCATCGCTGTGATGAACGATTTTCACGAAGCAGGATACGAGGTTAATGTGTCTTTTGCCCCGGTAATATTTTATGAAGGTTGGCTCGACGACTGGCGGAGATTGCTGGAAGAACTGGATGATTCTCTTAGCGAACCGGTTAAGCGACAACTTGCAGCCGAAATCATCTTTCTGACCCATAACCAACAATTGCATGAAGTTAATTTAGAATGGCACCCTAAAGCGGAGCAACTGCTTTGGCGGCCTGACATACAACAGGTAAAATATAGCCAAACCGGACAGCGTAATGTACGCTATAAAAATAACCTCAAACGAGAAATCGTAGATGATCTGGTTAACCTGTGTACGCAAACAATCCCCTATTGTGTCATTCGCTACGCGTTCTGATATGGACAGACCGAGCGATCTGAATTTCGAACGAGACAATTACCCGTGGAAGCCCGGTATCGATTACCGACGGCATCCGGAGCTTTACCGGGTTGGAAAAGGTGAGCAGGGCGTATTGATTTGTGAACCTTATAAAAGCGAAATTGGCAGGCATTGGCGATTCAGAACGATGGCAATTGCTGAGGAAAGCAGCAAAAAGATCTTTGAACTTTTTGAATTATACCTTGCTAAAAATGACTTTGTCGGCGCCGATATGGCGCGAAAATATTTACAGATGGGTTATACCCGCGCACGTCGTTATGCCAATTATAAAGGTGGCAAGAAATATGACGACAATGATAACTATGCGCCACTGGAACGTGGAACAGGCGACCCTGAAAAAGCAGCTGCTGCTAAGATATTTTATAATAAGTGGAAAGCGGCCGAAGCATGTTCTGCCTATGCACAACTAAAAAAGAAATGGAAGCTTAACAAGGGTTAGCTGTGACCGCCAGAGCGTTAAACATAGCACCGCTTAGCATTATAGTTTTCTAAAGACTAAGATTATTACGCTTTTGAGAGTTTGTTTCATATTGCAAAAGATATTTAAATGGCTTTTAAACTATCTTGGTTAAAGCGGTAAAAAGTGACGACTAAAAACACTACAATCTTATCATATTTACCTTTCAAATTGGATAAAATAGCTTACCTTATATGGTTGCTACCTAAGCCAAACTTCCACAACTGCGATATTGAATGCCGGCTTTCCTGTCAATGTTTTAGATGATTCCTTTTAGGAGCTAATAACAAAATTTTACAGCTTAATATTCTGTCCAATTAGGGTATTGCGTAAACGCACTGTATATTACTATAGTAACAGTGAAGTCAATTAATTCATTCTTTAGCTATACGTAAAGTCCGGATGCCAAACTTTGGTATAAAAAACTGAACTTTTGTAATACCATTGCTCAACTTTTTCACCTGTATGTTTCCTGCACTTCGTCCGTCAAGTTCTACCATTTGCACGGTATTGATATCAAAATTTAAGTTTATCATTTTTTTTCCTGATGTACCCTCTGCATTATACAGTCGTACCATGATACTCTTTCCTTCAGTAGTAATGGAGGTAATTACTAATCCAGACTGTTTAACATCGATAAATGATTTATTCGGCAATAGAGGCTTCGTGGCCGAACGTAACACGGTCAGCGGTTCATTCCAAGCTGCGGAGGCTGACCATACACCAGATTTATCCCAAATGCCTTTATGGGGCAGAAGGGCGTAACGTACCGAAGTCGAACCATCGGTAAAATAATCTCTACCCCATAAACCCAGCCCTGAATATTGACAAACGAAACCCAGCGGGAAGTTATTGCCATGGGTATAGCTTGTGGTATGGTCTGTAAAAAAGGCTACACCGTAACCGTCATCGCCGGCCATTACATCAACCCAGTTAAGTATGATGTTATTTTTAATACTGTCCCAACTATTAAAAAACGTGTTACTAAGTTTGCTGGCCGTTACCGCAAACGGCGCATTTTTATAAATTTTTTGACCTTTCAATGCCAATGGAAACACTGTAAGTAGTTTGTTGCTATCGTTATAAAATGGTTTTTCATAATCGGTCCATTTGTAGTTCTTCTTGTCTGCATACTCACCTACCTTAACGTTGCGCTTCCAACCAATATTTAATTGCATATCAACAACAGCGTCATTTGCTAACAAGCTTATGCGTTGATTAAACGTTGTGCCGGCTATATGAGTGCTTATCATTACGGTAGCCCTAACAGGACCCTGTTCTAAAATTGTTATTTTCGCCACCGAATCTTTATTTGATTTAAACCCACCATCCTCGTAAAAATTCCCTCGAAGCGAGTTAAACCCATTAGTATTCCGCTTATCAACCAATTGTTTTTTATAACGTTTATCATACCAGCTTGTAATGTTGCCGCCTTTATTCGCATCTATAATTAAGCGGTAAATGTTTGTTTCGATTTGGTATTTATGATTATCTAATTGGTTTATCGTTATACCTTTTGCCTGTTTTGCCCCGCCCTTTTCCAGTTTATACATAGCGTAACCAAATGAAGGAACATTAGCTATGAACAACGCTGTATCACCATTTTTTTGAAAGGGCACGGCTTCACCGTTATAATTCTTGATCATCATTCCCTCAGGTATAGCTATGCTAACCACCCCCCGCCGATTATGTGATTGTGTATTGTAAACAGTGATTATATTTCCTTTTTGTGCTGATTTATTTATAGATAATTCAACTATACTATCACTTTGCCTGATGGTATTGGCTGTCCATTTTTTTACTTTGTCGGCCCAGGTATTACCATTGTTCCCATTGTAAGGTACTATCCAGCAATCGTGGTGTTGTGCCAACATGAGCGTACGCCAGGCATCGTCAAAATTATGAGACAATTTACTACTATCTCTTAGCGCCGCTATAGCAGTTAACTTTTCGGCTTGTAAAATCCTATTTTCGGCAGCACGTACTTGCTGGGCTATCCGTTGTGTAACTTGCGAGCCCCAAACCAAGCTTACTAAAATATCTTCCTGGCTTACTCGCCAATCCGTTGCCTTTTCACGGTTACTAACCCGCTCAAAATAGTTGCGCCATGTAGTATATTGTTTCTTCGTAGCCGGACTTTCCTGATCTAAGAATGGGCCGTTTTTCCAGCCAGCATCCTGCAAGGTCATGCCAATTGGATGTTTTATTCCATATTTAATAGCTGCGTTGATGTATTCATTATTGTTATTCCAAGCAATGGTTTGCCAAGTTGAATTCGGTTCAAGCTTTTCGATTGCGTAACGCGGAGCCGTGGTAATGCAACTACCGTCCGGCCCTATCCAATTAACCAGTTCACCGCCAAATGCTTTTGTATAGCCGCCAAAACAAGTGTTAGGATTTTTCAGGGATGCATATTTAAACCCATAAGATCGCAATATTCCGGGCAGCGCATTAGTAAAACAAGGTTCTTCAGATGAATATGTATGAAATTGTATGCCCGGAAACGTTGCCTTTAATTTCTTGATACCATAACCCAACTGGCGTATGATACTTTCACCATCTAAGTTATACATGTAACTTTGTGCATAAGCAGGGTTAACATACTCTATGCGGCCATTAACTGATTGATCTGCAATCAATGTTTTTAAAGCTGCAAAAGCTTCGGGATCAACCACGGCAGCGCTATCCCATGTTTCGGGCTCTATCTCCAAATTGATTTTCCAATACGAATGCTTGTTAAGCATATCCACCATAAAGCGCGTGTTCCAATCAGGGTAATGCCCCCAAATGCCGCCATGATACCCATCAATAAAATAGGCCTGTTGAGCATAAATGTTTACACTTAAGCAAATGAGCATAAATACGGCAAAAAACGACTGAATTATTTTTTTTATAATATGCTTCATCAGCTTAGTCTAATTTCATTCGAGGATAAAAAGAAGAATACTGTAATAACACAGTACCTAAACGCCATAGATTTAGTAATTTATAACATTAACTTTTTTAAATAGCCGTTCTTTTAACCAAAGCCTGATTGGGATATCCACTACTTTTAAAACGATATACGCCAACAAGATCAGCAGTAAAGTGCTCAACATAATTACAATAGTTTGTTCATAAAGCGATGGTTTAAGCTTTTCTACATAACTCATAAATACCCATACAAAAGGATAATGTATCATATATAGCGGGTAAGATAAATCACCTGAAAAATTGCATAACTTGTTTAATGACTTAGGTAATCTTGCTCCTGCACCCAAAGATACCAGCAAAGGTAGGCAGACAATAACGACCAAAGGATCAATAACTCGATTGAAATCCGAAAACGGAATAAGAAAGATTATGAGCAAAAGCATTCCAACCAATAAAAAACTCAATCGTGTATGGATAATCCAGCCGGAGCGATACACAAGTATCCCGGCAAGAAATGAAAAAAATACACGTATACTACCGCCAAATATATTGTCTCCGCCCCAACCTACGGCTAAGTTACCTGATCGCTGAGCTTCAAAGATCAGCATTCCGGCTGCAAACAGCGTCAGTGTCCAAAGCAACTTATTTCGGATCTTTACAAGGAAAAATGCATAACAAACATTAGATATATATTCCCAAAATAACGACCATGTAGGCGGGTTTAGGTGAAAAAGATTGTAATAGCGTTCGTGAACAAGCGGGTAAGGGATCATCAGAAGCGACGACAGGAACAGCGTGAGGGTACTGTTTTGATATTTGCCGTAAAGATTACTGAACGGATCAAACATAAAAGCGAGCAAGCCAATGACAGATCCAACCAGTACCAGCGGATGCAACCTGATAAGGCGTAGCTTAAGAAAATTTTTGATTCCGATTTTGTTCAGCCGGTGGTCATATGCATAAGCAATTACAAAACCGGATAGGCAAAAAAAGAAATCTACCGCAAGGTAAGCATGGGCAATGAAACTGTCCTTGTAATCGGGGATGGTGATTTCCATAAAATGAAATATCACAACTGAAATAGCGGCCATACCTCTTAATCCATCAAGAATTTTGAAATGTTGTTTAGTGTTTGTCAGAGTAACGTTCATTAAACATTCTTTACTTGTAACATAAGGCCGTAAAAATGAGGATTACCAGTTTGATTACACCTTATTACTTTATCAATATTTCGCTATTCTGTATCAATTTTCCGAATGACTGCGTAAAAAAATATAATATCGTGAGGTTGTGAATAACTAAAATTTCATATAAACATATTTGTAACACTTGCTTTTGAAGTAACGGAACTGTTTTTTGATTGCAGGCCTCAGCTTCTGCAAGCGGTAAATGTAATACCAACGGCCAAGGACGCTAATATAATGATGTGCATTCACCCGGACGCCCCAGCTTATGATATAGGGCCTGCCCCTGATTGTGCCCAGTGAACAAGATTTATATCTTTATTCAATTCTGTCGACGAGCGTCAAAATTGGTTAACATTCTGCAGATGTTCATTTAGTTTTTTGGCTAACAATGATCTGCCGAATACACTTTATTCATTTTACGAAGCACGAAGCGGGGTGTTAATAGGAATTTTTTAAATCCAACTTGCATGTGTACGAAGTGTTTCTCTTCTAAACCATCTGCTATGATATCGCGAAATATTTGAAGCGATACTTCAGATCGTTATAACTCTCTAATACATTATTTCTTACGTGTTACAATTTAATAATGAATTAACATTAGCTCTCTATCTTGATTGCATCAAACCTTTCCTATGAAAACGGATGTAATGCAAGTAAAAGAGCGTCTTTTCAAAGAAATTTACAACAAAACCTTTCCTAAACTCTATCATATTTTTCTGCGTAGCTTAAAAAATGAGGAGCTTACTAATGATGTTTTGCAAGATACTTATTTAAAACTGTGGGCAAGGTTGGATGATCTGGACGGCAGACAGGATTACATGCCTTTCTTATTTTTCTACGCCAGAAATTTTGCCCGAAAAGAAATAGCGCTTATGCTTAATTGTCAGGATTTAAGCACAACGCTTTTACCTTCAAGTTTTAGTGTAGATATGGACAACGAACTTGATTTAAAAGAATTCAGAATTATGGTTACCCGCGTTGTAAATACCCTCCCGCCGAAAAGACAACAAGTTTACAGGATGTTTAAAGAAGAGGGCTTTAGCTATAAATATATTGCCAACGCGCTTAAAATATCAAGTAAAACCGTTGACAATCATTTAAATGAAGCTTATAAAGCGGTAAAAAAAAGTTTATTATCTAACTACAAACTTCGAAACACCGTAACAACAATAGCTGCAACCATAATCGCTTTATTAGTTGATAAATAATTTTTCAACTTGCAAGGTTAACAAAAAATGGAAGCTATAAATGTCTTCCATTTTTGTTTATATACCCAATTCATAACTATATCGATTCTTGACAAATAAATATTCCCTATTTTGAATAAATAATTTAAACTAAGATTAATTATTTGTTATTGCTTGAAATCGAATATTTTTCGTATAAAATTGATACGGTTATTTGTTTACAGACAAATATTACGTTATTTTCGCTCAACCTTTAAAATATATTTTAAGGCGTTGATTTAAAAAATAATGGCTTACCTTGTCCGGGGTAAGCCATTTATTTTTATTATTGAAGCAGTCAATCATTGCTGTGCAACTCTCCGGAAAATATTGGACGGGTCTCGCAAAGTGCTGAATTCCGTAGGAGCGCCTATACCAAGCGACAGTACAAGATTTGGGGTATAAGCAGCAAATGAATCTAAATCTATTACATAACATCCATTACCCTCTTCAATACTCATAACCTTTTTGTTACCATTAGCCGGGTCAAAGCCCTCTATAAAATAGTAAAATGAGGACGGATCCGTGCCCGGGGGAAGCAACTGAATAGGGTTAGGTAATTGTATAAAATTGCTGAACTTGTCTTTGCGAACGCCATTAATGCTCTTATTAGGTAATTGATACTGATTACCGGCAAAATCATACAGGCTTATCTGAATATTCATTATTTCGGGCAATGCAGGGTCAATGCTAACTATTCTCACCAACATGCTGTCGGGTTGAGGTTTCTCGACGAGATCATCAAATAATGTTCCCGTTCCAGTATAAAGAAATGTTGGTAGTTCAAAGTTTTTTTGTCGTTCAATATTAATTATGGTATCCGTAATAACCTTGCTGTTACGTTGATTAATAAATACCAGATGACGCTCACCTTCTTTTAACCGTAATCCATTGATGCTTTGTTTCACGGATGTCAGCGTATCTAAAGTGCGGCCATCAACTTGTATTAGCAATGGATCGGCATCGCCTGTAAACGAAGAAATTATTTTTAGTGAGCCAAACGCCGGATTTTCGAGTTCCTTGCCTTTTTGGCAGGCATTAAACAAAAAAACAGTGATAATTATTAAAGAAAAAATTTGTCTTAGGTTTTTCATAATTTAATAAAAACCCGGAGCATTACGCCCCGGGTTATCTTTTAATGTTACTATCAATTAAACAAGGCCTGGTTATTATTAATAAACGTTAGCGTTAGAATTGTAAGAAACCCACGGAGAAACATCCCAACGGGTTGTTGATGAAGCACCGAAAGCACCACGGTATGATGGAGTTTCTAATGCAGTTACGGCACCACCCGGGTGAGGAATAGTTAAGCCAGCATAAGTAAAACCTGAAGCAGCCGGAGATGCAACCGGAGAAGTTAAATAACGAAAATCAGGCACCGCGGTTGAACCAGTGAAAGCTACATTGAACGGGCTGGCCAAACGCAATGCATTGTTCGCGTTAGCTGTTGCATTTACTGTTGATGAAGTAAACGCAGGGCCTGCAGTTGTGAAAGCCTGGCCATAATTGCCCTGGAAAGTTGTAGTAGCACTGGTTAACAATGCCGAACCTATATCAAAACCACCAACTACCGAGTTAGCAAACGTTCCTGCTGAACTTACGCGAAAAACCACGCCGATACCGTAAGTTGTTCCGGTAAGCGGGCCTCTTGGAGGATTTAAACCAAGAATGGTCAGGTTAGTTAACAGCGGGCTGGTTAAACGGCTCGTTGTGGCTGTAACAGGGGCAGTAACGTTGTTACTTTCGATACCATTAGGATTTGAAGAAAATTGCGGAGCCGGCGTTGAAGCATCTTTTACAGATACGGCATACTGAATAGTACCTTGGTAACCTTGATCAAAATCAAAGTCATCGTCATTATTGCCCTGCGCAATAAGGTATTTAGCGTTTACTGAACCGCCGAAGAACTCAAAAGCATCGTCAGCACCGTATGACACCTGTATGTGGTCTAAAGTAGTTGCTGAGCCCACACCACCTAAAGTAAGCCCATTCAATTCGTTATCAGTTTCTAAAACGGCACCGGCGTACTCTATACGTACATAGCTTAAACGGCTTGCAGCGTTAGCATCTGCTTCAGATACATTTGTACCATATTGAATTGTACTTGGAAAAGGCAGGCCAAAGGTCGTAACATAATCTGCAGAGATACCTTCAATCGGACGTAAGCCAGCATTGGTTATACCGTTACCTAATATTACAACACCAGCCCAGTCACCCGGCTTGCGTGCACCCGCTGCCGCAGTGCTGGTAAATACAATTGGCTGAGCGCTTGTTCCAACCGCCTGTACGTTAGCGCCTTTGGTAATTAAAAGATATGAAGGCAGGCTTGAAGTTGTTGCAGTTCTCGCCCTTCCTTTAATAAATGTACCTGATTGAATGGTTAAGGTACTGTTATTAGTAACATAAGTTGGGCCGTTTAGGATGTAAGTAGTATCGCGCGACAGTGTTCTGTTGCCGCCGATAATATTTGGCAGAACGCTGGTTACCGTTGGCGCTGTGCGTGAGTCAACATAAGCGCTACTTGATTTATTAAAATCACCTTGGTTATCAGCTATTGAGCTATCTTTTTTGCAAGATGATAAAGAAACTGCTACCAAAGCTGGAGCATATAAAGCCTTTAAGGCAATTGATTTAAAGTTCATAATCTTAATTTTTTTTGGTTTGTTTTCACTGTTCAAAATGTCCGTCTCGAGCAGCGTTTAATTTACGTTTTGTTGTCTTTCATAATTTCCAGGTTTGTTTATATAATAGATAGCATTAAAAGCGATAGATAAAATTCAACGTAAATGTGGTACCGAAACGAAACCTTCGGAACTTGGTATCATAATCCTTGTTATAAGAGGTGCCCTTGGGGTCAATTCGTTCGGCAGGCAAAGGTGTCTGATCGGCGGTGGACGGATACTCTTGTATTGATGCATCACCGGAAGAAAACCCGAACGGGTTACCATCAGCAAATCGATTGGTATAGATAAATTGCTCCTGGTTTAGCAAATTGCTAACATTCAATCTAAATTCCGCTTTTTGCTGTTTTAAAAATTTATAGCTTACCTGAGCATCAATTATATCCCTTGAATTTTCATACTGATCAAGTGAGCGGTTTGGTGAAGCGTATACAATTCGTTTGCCGTAACGATTATACGTCACATTTAGTCCAAACTGCTTGCCTGTATATAGCAAGCCACCATTTACAATGTAAGGCGATTGGCCTGCCAAGGGTCGATTACGTTTGGACGATACCGTATTCCCTTCCGCGTCAACAGCCACCAATGGATCAAACTCAATGCTTGCGTCAAGCCAGGTAAAGTTGCCAGATAGAAAGATATTTTTTAAGATGGATGATTCGCTACCCCATAAGTTAAGTGATTTACGAAAGTCCAGCTCAAGGCCAATATCCTCGGCAGACAGTAAATTGTTGTAAAACAATGTTTGGCCACTACTGGTGCCTATGTAAACTACCTCTATCGGGTCTTTAAACTTTTTGTAAAAACCAGATATGCTGATAATCTCGCCGGGAGACGGGTAGTACTCAAATCGCAAATCAGCATTATTAATCTTAGTGGTTCGCAGAGGTGCACCCTCTATCACATCATAAATGTCATAATCAAAATAGCGAAACGCGGATAACTCACGAAGGTCCGGACGGGCAATTGTTTTGTATACTGCGGCGCGGATGTTGAATTGACTGGTTGGCGAATAAATAGCGTTGACCGAAGGTAACCAATCAATTTGATTAATGCCTGTCGCAACCCGATCAACCGTAGTTGCACCTGAACTTAAAATATTATCAAACACCGTTTGGGTGTTCTTCTCGGCGCGTATCCCACCAATTACCCTAAGCATTTTTATCGGCTTAAAATCCAGCATACCATAAAATGCATGTAGCCGTTGAAAGCCATCGTAACCCTCAGATGACGGCCTGGATCCATAAACTGAACCTCCTGTGCCGATTGGCCTCAGGTAAAGGTCATTGGTAAAGTTCGCCGTGTTAAACACATCATAATACGGCAAACCGCTGTAATAGTTGCTTCCTCTATTAAACGAAAATATCCTGTAAAGGCTCGCACTAAAGTCAGACTCGCGATACTTGCCTTGATAACCGGCCTTAAATGTTTGATTTAAGTCAAGTAGTTTGAACGGCACCTGGACGTTCGTTCCCCAATTAAATAGTTTTTCGTTTAATTCAGAATAGTAAACTGAACCATTTCTTATTCCGGGATCACTAAAGTTATAACCAAAATAATCATCGGGAGTGTTGTCTCCTACCGATCCGTTTTGTCTTAATAAAATCCGGCTATATGGCTGGTCGCGGTTAAGCCTCGCGGCAGAGAAGTTCCAATCTATCTTTATTCCTGTTTTTGTTACTGTATGTTCGCCACTTAACTGAGACTGCAGCAAATTATTGATAACGGTTACGTTATTATAGTTGTCTACCCTTGAATTATTATTATCAAAATCAACGCCCTTGTATTTCCAAAAATCATCACTATATCTGCCGTTATAGGTGTTTTGCAATGTGATTTTATTTTTGCCGAAACTATATCCCAGATTTAAAGAACCTCCAAGTGTGGTTAAGTAGCGATACTGTTCTCCTTTGTAGTCGTAAAAATTATTGAAATATAAATCCCGCTGGTCGGCGCGTTGCTCATTGCGGTAGGTTAAGGCGCCTACAACTCCTAAACGCGAGTCGTTTTTAAATGAAAACACCTTGCCACCTTGCAGCTGATAATTTTGGATTGGCTGGCCGGTGTATTGTTTAAACCGCCAATTTTCAGGCACCTCACTTAAAAAGCTATTTATTTTTGTACGTTGATCAGCAGTAGGCGTATTGTTTTGAACAGCAGTTATTACGCTGTTATATTCACCAAAAGTAAGCCCTTCCGGTTTCTTATGAATATTAGAAGCGAGGCCTAACCATGACCGGTTACCGCGGTCCAAACCGAGCGTATTTTTTCCCGTAGCTCGTGTGTTATAGCCGCTTCCAATAGTCACCTGGAAAAAATCCTCTGTCGGAATATCCTTTGTATTTACCTGTACCAAACCACCTGTAAATTCGCCGGTGAGATCAGGAGTAGCAGTTTTATTTACTACGATATTATCTACCAACGCACTGGGTATCATATCAAAAGCAAAATCCCTGCGGTTTGGTTCGCTACTTGGCAGCACCGCGCCATTAAGTAATACATTATTGTACCTGTCACTGAGCCCGCGCACCACTACATTCCGGTCATTAGATATTTGCAAGCCACTGATTTTTGACAGTACTTGCGCGGTGTTAGTGGCCGGCGTTCTGCTGATTTGCTCGGCAGTTATACCATCAGACACAGCTGAATTATTTTTCTGTTTAGCATACATACCCTCTATTGATGCCCTGCGATAACTTGCAGTAACTACAACCTCTTTAAGTGACTTTGAGTCGACCGTAAGAAGCACATCAAGCGGAGTAACCTGATTGGGTTTAACCGCCACATCGGTTATTCTTTTTGATTGAAAGGATATATAAGACACCTCGATTATATAGGTACCTGGGGGCAGGTTTAATTGATAAGTACCATCTGCAGCTGTTTGCGTGGCATAATTAGCGCCTACAACGCGTATGCTTGCACCTGGTAACGTGCCGCCTTTGTCATCAAATACCTTACCTGATAATTTGCCCGGCTGCTCCATCCGGGTACGGCTATTATATTTTTCGTCACTTTCTATTTGTATAGTAACTTCATTGCGGTTAACCTGATAATCTACCGGTAAATCTTTTCGTAATTTCTTTAAAAAGGGTTGAATTGACGAAGCGGTAAGCCTGAAATGCTCTACGCTTATTTTTTTTGCCGCAACCCTGTCAAAGAAAAACTCGTACCCCGTTTGTTCTTTAATAGCATCTAATAAATCTGATAAGGTTGATTTAGAGATATTGATAGAAAAAGTAGGCCTCGCTGGCGCTGACTGCGCCTGCACAGGACTGAACATGATTAATAAAGCTGCGAAAATTATGAACGACAAGCGTCGCTTTTCAATACGATTATTTAGTTTTGTAGAGATGAACATAAAATTGTTATAGTTTAACTATTCAGTTTTTGGGGAATGCCATGCCAGTGGCATTCCTTTTTACTATATCCTGTTAAGTAATATTTTTTTAATAGATCAGATATTCTTTTTCTCCTTTCTTTTTTAAATGAAGGCCATGCATAAACAAAATGCTGTTTAATACATCCTGGCTGTTATTACGATAGTAGTTGCCGCTTACCGTTTTATTATTAAGCAAAGCTGAGTTTGTCACCTTTAACGACAGGTTGAATATATTTTCGAGGCGATGTATTACATCCTTAAGCGGTAAGTTTTCGAAAACTATTTTACCACTTGTGTATAGCTCCTGCTTGCCGGTAATGTCAGTTTTATTTACGTTCATGTTACGGCTGTACTGATTATATTCAACAAACTGTCCGGGAGTTAAGTCATGCTGCTCCCCCCCATCGCTCACCCGTACATGTCCTCGTAACAATAACACCCTAATGCGTTTTTCTTTGGTATACGCTTCAACGTTGAAAGCCGTGCCCAAAACCGTTGTAGTTAACTTACCGGCATGCACTTTAAAGGGTTTTTGAGGGTTATGAGCGACATCAAAAAAAGCTTCACCGGTTATATTCACCTCACGTGTACTATCGTTAAATAATCTGTTATCATAACTAATGGTAGTTCCCGGGTTCAGCCAAATTTTGGTTCCGTCTCTTATAACCGCATATTGCAAACTGCCGGTAATGTTGGTAATTTTTTCATAGGTAGACGTTTGTTCAATTTTTCGCTCGGCAGAATTATAGATCAAAGCACTTATTCCGACAATCAATACTAAAGTAGCCGCAATTTTGAGATAGATATATGCGGTTTTACGGACTGGTCGTTTTACCTCTTGCTGCCCGTTCACCCGTTCCATTAAGTTATCAAAGAACTGTTCCTTAAAAGCGTGCTCTAACTGAACATCATCAGTGCATTTCTCGTTATCATTAATATAATTATCAAAAACACGCATGTCATTTCCCCGGAAATACTCCTTTACCTGTTCAGTTTCCCACCTGCTGCTCTTACCCTCAAAATATCTCTTAAGTATTTCTTTATTCATTTGAGTGTTTAACCGCGGTAATGGGCGGCAATTCATTTGCTTGTTTCTTATATAATCCCGTAATGGACCATATTCCCTAGTTCAATTGAAAAAAAACTTAATAAAATATTTACTACGAATAGGGAGTTGTCGCAGCCTACTCATTATATAATAAATGCACCTATGAAAAGCTGTATAACGGGTTATATAATTTTCGCTATTATGATAATCATGATAGCGTTACCATCATGTAAAAAAAACAATGAAACCGATAATCCACTATCATTAAGTAATCAGTGGATTTTAGATAGCATGAAAGTTTACTATTACTGGAACTCAGAATTACCAGGAAAGCCTGCATCAGCATTAAGCCCGACCTCATTTTTTAAATCGCTGCTTAATCCGGCCGACCGCTTTTCTTTTATTGACAGCCCCGATGAGACCAGGACCGAGTATTCATCATTCGCATGGTATGGCTTTGAATATGCACTCATACAAATACCATCAATGCCCAATCAACTAATTGGAACAATAACGCTGGTTGTGCCGGGCGGGCCTGCCGATAGGCAGGGACTTAAGCGTGGCGATATGTTTACGTCTGTAAACGGAACAGACATTACGTTGGGTACGGCATCATCAATAAAACAAACACTCGCACGGGGCGATGGAGTTATCCTTCAGCTATCTACATTGCATAACAACACCTTAACACCTTCAATAAAAGTGAAAATATACTATGCGAGGTTTGCTGAGCCGGCCGTGTATAAAACACGCATTTTCTCAAACGGCACAATAAAGGTAGGTTATATATTTTACAACTGGTTTGATGGACGGCAGGACTATGATGTTCTTGATTCACTTAATAAATTGAAGAATGAGGGAGTATCTAAGCTAATTATCGATCTGCGTTATAATCCTGGTGGTGATGTATCCTCAGCCGCTAAAATAGCAGCAACCGTAACTCCTACCACAGCTAACCAACTTTTCGCTATCTATCAGGCGAACAACAATGGTGGCCGTTTGCCTAAAACATTTAACGATTTAATTACAGAAAATTCGTTTACCCCTCAAGATTTTAATGAACTGACTGCCCGCCGAATCAACCTGCAAAGCGTAATTATTTTGACCACAGGTTCAACGGCCTCAGCCGCAGAATTACTGGTTAACAACCTTAAGCCTTTTGTAACTGTCACTCAAATTGGCAGCAAAAGCATGGGTAAGGATATGGCGAGTTTTGCTATTAGCGACCTTAGAGAACCTAAACTGGTTAACCTAACCATGCATCCCTTAATATTTAAACTTTACAACGCCAAAGGGATGGGTGATTACGCAAACGGCTTGCCGCCAGATTATTTAGTAGACGAATTTTCTACATTGCCCTTATTACCATTTGGCGATCCCAATGATCCGTTGTTGAAAAAAGCTTTAACAATAACAGGAATCCAGCCCGAAGCAAGCCTTACTAAAACGAAAACAACTAAAACATTAGCCGCGCCTTATGCAACTACCGTAGTTATCGCTAAACGGAATTTGCCCATGTTAGTTAAAAAGCCAAGTAAATTTAAAAACGCACATTAACACTACCACTCAAGCAAAGCAAGTGCTACAGCGTGGCGTTGCAACTTAACTTCCAAAGTTATTTTGCCTGCCTTTGGCTTTACTTTACTGTTTAAAATACGGCTTAATTGCCCGGCCTTTTCTAATTCGGTTATTTGCGCTGCGGTTGGATTTTGCGGCGAACCCATTTTTTTCCACACCTCGTACGCATTGCTGTTATTTTTATCGATCATGTAAATGCTCAGGCTTGCCTTTTTTGCGGTAAGACCTGCAATTTGCAGGCTAACGGTTTCGTAAGCAGCCGGCTTATCATCATCGTGGTAATTCCACAGCATAATACTTGCTGTTTGTTTGCTCTTCGCGGCCAATCCACCAATATCAGACAAAGCGCCATGTACGCTATTTTTTACAACGCTATCCAATGCAACCATTCTGTTCGATTGGACTTGCACGCGGCCCCCCTTCATCATGCCCAGCATTCTGAAAACGTTCAACACAGGTTTATCTACCCCGTTAGTGGCCAGATCTCGGAAACCATAAAACCAGGGCTGATCCTCAAACTCAAAAGACCAGCTTACCGCGCCTAACAAATTAGCTTTTTTACGGGTGGCCAGCTCATACTTACGGGCAAAAGAGGCAGCGGTATAGCTGGAATACATTACCCCGTTGCGGTAGGCGTTCTCCGGGTTTGTGGCCATACCACAGGCCGCGCAGCCTTCCGGGTCCGATTCACCAACTATCAGCGGTAGGTTTTTTGTTTGTTGATACGATTGAGCAATTTCCATCCCGGTACGAATGTCTTGCAATTGCGGCGCCATATCCATTCGGATATTTCCGTTCACCAGCCTCGGCCATCCCTTAGCATGGAATAAAACGGCATCTAACGGCGAACCTACCCTGCCGGTTGCGTAATTTTTGCCGCTTATGCAATGTTCAATGAACTGGCGCGTCCATTCTATTGCTCCTTTCGTGCGCGTTCCGGCAATATTGATACCGCCGATTTTAGCTGTTGGCAAAGCCTTTTTTAATCCGTCAGCTGCATAATCATATAATTTAAAGAACTCCTCACGCGTACCTTTCCAATAAGCGCCGTTGGGCTCGTTCCAAACCTCCCAATACCAGCTTTCCACTTCCTTTTGGCCATATCGTTCTACAGAATGCTTTACCCACTGATACACCAGTTCGCGCCATTTATCGTAATCTTTAGGTGGATAAGCCCACCCGGTAATAATATCATTGTAAGGGTCGCCGGGCTTCCAGTAATGGCGGTAAGGCTCCGGATGTGTAGACAATGCTTGCGGCATAAAGCCTATCTGTGCCAGCGGTTTCATACCGCGATTAACGTAAGTATCAAAAATACTGTCGATAATAGCCCAGTTGTAAATCGGTTTTCCGCTGGCATCTTCAGTATAAGCATTGGTTGAACCCCATTTAAGTGCGGCCGTTCCATCGCCCGTTACCAATAAACTGTGTGTACGCACATAAACCGGCACTGGACTTAGTTTCGATAGTTCAGTAAGCAACTTCTTGCCATCTTTCATGTAAGTATAATTTGGTTCGTCGTAACCAAACCACGCCCAAATGGGTTTCATTGGTTCGATAACGCGGTTAAGGTCGACACTTACCTGTGGTTGCTGTGCAAAGGCATTAAAGAAGGAAGTCAAACTTAATAACAAAATGCTACTAAAGCGCTTAGCGCATTTGGGAAGGCTTGAAAAATTGAGCATAACAGGCTTACTAATAGGTATACGGCAAAATACACATATTATCTATAAGTGTGGATATTAATTGTTGATTATACAACAAAAAAGCAACCATATGTAGGTTGCTTATACATATGGGCTCTATATATTATTTACGAAGTATTTTATCCAGGGATTTACCCTTGGCAAGTTCATCAACGAGCTTATCCAGAAAACGAACTTTTTGAGTAATTGGATTATCAATTTCTTCTACCCGGTAACCGCAAATCAGCCCGGTAATTAATGACGCTCGTGGATTAATTGTAGCCTGAGCGAAGAAACCCTCGAAACTAACCTTCGCGTTAATTAACTCCTGTATCATTTCGGCATCAAAGCCTGTGAGCCAAGTAATCACCTGATGCAGTTCATCAACAGTGCGGCCCTTTACGTAACTTTTGGTTTGCCTGCTAAAAAATCGGCCGGTTTTATGATTATTCTTCGCAACTTATTTTTACACCAAATCAAACCTGTCCAAATTCATCACTTTGGTCCATGCTGCTATAAAATCACTAACAAATTTTTGCTGCGCATCATTGCTTGCATAAACTTCAGCAACCGCACGCAGCTCAGAATTTGAACCGAATACCAGGTCGGCACGGGTACCGCTCCAACGTAGCTCACCTGTTTTGCGGTCAGTGCCTTCGTATACCTCCCTATCCGGAGATGCCGCTTTCCAGGCAGTACTCATGTCCAGCAGGTTTACAAAGAAATCGTTGGTTAATTGCCCCGGCCGTTGCGTAAACACACCGTGTTTTGAACCATCGTAGTTTGTTTCCAGCACGCGTAAACCGCCTACCAATACCGTGAGTTCAGGAGCAGTAAGTGTTAGTAGCTGCGCTTTATCAATCAATAACTCTTCGGTTGATACACGCACTTTTTTACGGTAGTTACGGAAACCATCAGCAATTGGTTCCAGGTAGCCGAATGACTCAACATCGGTTTTTTCTTGAGAAGCATCCATGCGCCCGGCTGCAAAAGGTACTGTAACGTCATGCCCAGCAGCCCTGGCAGCCTTTTCGATACCTACGTTACCTGCCAGCACAATTAAATCAGCCAGCGAGATCTTCTTACTTGATGTTTGCGCTCCGTTAAAATCTTTTTGAATTGCTTCGAGCACGTCGAGCACTTTTTGTAGTTGCGGAGGATTATTAACCTGCCAGTATTTTTGCGGAGCCAGGCTTATACGTGCGCCATTAGCACCGCCACGTTTATCTGAACCGCGGAAGGTTGATGCTGATGCCCATGCTGTTGATACCAGCTCAGATATCGACAAACCAGAATCCGCTATTTTAGCCTTTAAAATATCGATATCGTTTTCATCAACCAAAACATGGTCAACTGCCGGTATTGGATCCTGCCACAAAAGTTCCTCCTGCGGAACGTCAGGGCCTAAATAACGCTCACGGGGGCCCATATCACGGTGCGTTAATTTAAACCAGGCGCGCGCAAATGCATCAGCAAAAGCGTCCGGATTTTCTAAAAAGCGTCTTGATATTTTTTCATATGCCGGATCAAACCTGAGCGCCAAGTCAGTAGTTAGCATGGTCGGCTTGTGCTTTTTAGCACCGTCATATGCATCAGGAATGATAGTCTCGTCTGTTTTAGCTACCCATTGGTGAGCACCAGCAGGGCTTTTGGTAAGCTGCCACTCAAAACCAAACAGGTTCTCAAAAAAATTATTACTCCATTGGGTCGGAGTTTTTGTCCAGATAACTTCAAGCCCGCTGGTAATGGTATCAGCACCTTTACCTGAGCCATATTTATTATTCCAGCCGAAGCCTTGTTGTTCAATATCAGCAGCTTCCGGCTCTTTGCCCACATTATCAGCAGGTGCTGCGCCGTGTGTTTTACCAAAGGTATGCCCACCGGCAATTAACGCCACTGTTTCCTCGTCATTCATCGCCATTCGTCCAAAGGTGTCACGTATATCCTTAGCAGCCATTATCGGGTCGGGGTTACCATCCGGGCCTTCGGGATTTACGTAAATCAAACCCATCTGTACCGCTGCCAACGGTTTTTCAAGATTACGCGAGTGGATATTACCGTCGGCATCATCGTCAGATACCAATACGCCATGATTTTCCTGGACACCCTCTGAACCATTTGCATAGCGCAAATCGCCACCAAGCCAGGTACGTTCTTCACCCCAGTAAACTGATTCATCCGGCTCCCAAACATCCTCACGCCCGCCGGCGAAACCAAAGGTTTTAAAGCCCATTGATTCTAAAGCTACATTTCCGGTAAGTATCATTAAATCAGCCCATGATATTTTGTTGCCGTATTTTTGTTTGATAGGCCATAATAACCTACGGGCTTTATCTAAACTTACGTTATCTGGCCAGCTATTGAGTGGAGCAAAGCGTTGCATACCGGCACCCGCACCACCCCGGCCATCAGTTACGCGGTAAGTACCTGCGCTGTGCCAGGCCATACGGATGAACAGGCCACCGTAGTGACCAAAATCAGCCGGCCACCAATCCTGCGAATCGGTCATCAGCGCGTGCAGGTCGGTTTTTACGGCTTCCAGATCAAGACTTTTAAAAGCTTCGGCATAATTAAAATCCTTATCCAAGGGGTTTGATAAAGATGATTGCTGGCGCAGAATACCAATCTTTAATTGATTAGGCCACCAGTCGCGATTGCGGGTACCGCCACCGCCAACATTGTGTTTCATTGTGCCATTGTGAAAAGGGCATTTACTGATGTCATTTGATCCGTTTTCCATAATTTATAAGTTTATTAATCAATGTCTTTTTTGATTTAACAACGTAAATGTATGGCATAAAAATGTACAATCACAATCAATATATTCTATGCTAAATAGTTAAAAACTATCGGCATACACATAGAATGAGATGTTGACATGAATCGAGTTTGTTAAAACAGATTGATGAAGAAAAAATCAGATCAGGCAAGAAAATAAAAGGAGCGGCCACAATGACCTCAGCCGCTCCTTGCTGCGTAGTTTAACACCCTAACACAGTTTTTTTGACAGAAATGCTATAGCAATTTCTGCCTTGGAGGTGCTATCTCAGCAGCTCGTCAAATAGTCAGTTAATAGTTAAAATTTTGATTTGAAGTATTGGCCCGGCGCAGGAGCGCCAGGGCCATCTTCAGCAGCACAAAGAACCACCACTTGTGCTAAGAGAGGTTGGGAACGGATTCGAACCGTCGTAAAAGGTTTTGCAGACCTCCGCCTCACCGCTCGGCCACCCTACCGTTATTGATTTACTTACCACGCGTGCTCGCCGTAGTTAGTTGTTTATTGTCTTTGTAAATTTCATTCAGCTTTGCTGATAGTTTATCGCCGGTAAGATTTTTGGCTACAATTTTTCCATCCGGTCCTATTAAAAAGTTTTGCGGTATGGCTCGCACACCGTATAATTCAGCCACCTCGTTCTTCCAGTATTTAAGGTCTGATACCTGTGTCCAGGCTAATTTATCATCGTCAATGGCTTTTAACCAGGCATCGCGATTGCTGTCAAGCGAAACGCCCAATATGGTAAAGCTCCTATCTTTATATTGATTATATGCGGATACCACATTCGGATTCTCATTTCGGCAAGGGCCGCACCATGATGCCCAGAAGTCAACCAATACATATTTGCCTTTGAATGATGCTAAAGAAACCTGCTTCCCATCTTTATCAGCTTGGGAAAATTGCGGAGCCGTAGCACCAACTGCTGTTTTTTTCCAGCCATCCAGCCATTTTTGATGTTGCGCACCAGCCTTGCTGCTTTTAACCTGTTTGGATAAAGCGGTATATAACGGCTCCACTTCAGCAGCTTCCGGGAAATATCCACCATAAGTTTTTAAGGCATCCAACGCTATTAACGAGTTTTGGTGCGATTTAATGAATGGTACGAGTATAGCTTTTTGTTCATTTTCAATGGCCTCTACCCTTTTGTCAAGTTCAGCTTCAGCCTGGCTGGTTTGCTGATGTTTAGGTAAGCTGCCATAGGCACGGTATTCCGCACGTAACCTGTCTGTATAAGGTTTAAGCGCAACGGTTAATTCAATGTTGTCCTTATTTAATTGTCCGGCATTAATAGCCGCTTTGGCTATTGAGTCTGTTGCCTGTAAATTGATATTGCCGTTTTCAAGGTAAAGAGTTAAGCGGTCGGCATTACGCTGTTGCTGAAAGTTTTCGGTATTGCGGGTTATAGTCAAAGTAGCTTTTGTTGCCTCAGGCAACGGGCCTTTGAATGAAAAACTTCCTTTCTGAACTTCGGCAGAGTCTGCAACAGTACCGGCGTCGGTACGGTATTGCAGATACGCCTTACCGCTGCTATTAAAATTCTTGATATCTCCCTTTAAATTAAAATTGATTTGTTGTGCAAATAAAACAGAAGGCAGCACCAGGCCTGCGGTAAATAGTATATACTTTGTCATGATAGTTGTGTTGTTGATAAACGAATGGAATAGTTATTAAAAGAGTTGTCTCCTTAAAAACATATCAACAACAATAGAAAAAGGCCTTTAGTAAACGGCTCAATTGAGAATTAGGGTAGATGCAGGTCGTGTTCATTTGTTATTCTTATTGACAAGACAAATATACTACTAAATCTATAGAATTTATATAAAATAATAAATATCTTATTATCACTTTGATTATCAATATATTAAAAATCACCCTATTAAACATATAATGACAAATTATTCAGTAGCTGCTGCCTATACATCGCCCCAAACAAATTAAGATGTATTAACAGCGGATAGATATTCCATAGTTTTAAACGTTGCTGCCAGCCTTTGTTTAAGGGAAAAGAATTATTATATGCACCATAAAACTCCTTATTGAAACCACCGAACAAAGTCGTCATCGCTATATCAAACTCCCGGTGTCCGTAACTCGCCGCAGGATCAATTAAGTAAGGTTTGCCCCTACCGCTTATCAAGTAATTGCCACCCCACAAATCACCGTGAATAAGGCTTGGTTTTTCTTCATCAAACAACTCAGGGAGCTTGTTATACAATCTTTCAACCAGCTTTATGTCTTCGGTATTTAGCAAATCTCTTTCCTTCGCCATGCTTATCAAAGGCGTTAGTCGCTCTTTAACAAAAAACTCAGCCCATGTAGTATGCTGTTTATTGCTTTGATTTAGCGAACCTATATAATTGTCATAAGGCAAACCAAAGCTTTCGGCGCTTACGCGATGCATAGCGGCTAATTGCTCGCCTAATTCGCGCGTATTAACCGCGTCAGCTTTTTTCGTATCAATCCATTCAAGTACCAGATAGCTCTTATCGCCGGCATCGCCTTGCATAATTACATGAGGCACGGCGATAGTTTGGGTTGAGCGTATCAGCTCCAGCCCTCTCGTCTCAACATCGAACATGCCCGGAAACTTGTGCTTACTATTAGTCTTTAAAAAGTAGATGTTCTTAGATGTATTTAAACAAAACGCGTTATTAATATCCCCGCCACTTACAGGTTGGTAAGTTGTTATATGCTGATTTAATTGCTGTTCAATTGCACTTAACAATGCTTCCATAGGTTCAAATTTCGCGTTAGTAAATATCCGCGTAGTACATTGCAAATTTATCAAGGCAAAAAACTATTTTTGCGGTTCTGATGAAGCATATTCGTAACTTTTGTATTATAGCACACATTGACCACGGCAAAAGCACTTTAGCCGATAGGTTACTTGAATACACCAACACCATTACCCAGCGCGAAAGCCAGGCCCAGTTGCTTGACGATATGGACCTTGAGCGTGAACGCGGTATTACCATTAAAAGCCATGCCATACAAATGGATTATGTGCTTGATGGTGAAAAATACACCCTTAATTTGATTGATACGCCGGGACACGTGGATTTCTCTTACGAGGTATCACGCTCAATTGCCGCCTGCGAAGGCGCATTATTGATTGTTGACGCGGCGCAGGGTATACAGGCCCAAACCATATCAAACCTTTACCTGGCTTTGGAGAATGACCTGGAAATAATCCCGGTATTAAATAAAATGGACCTTCCGGGAGCTATGCCGGAGGAGGTGAAAGATCAGATTGTTGACCTGATAGGCTGTAAACGTGAGGACATTTTAGCAGCGTCCGGCAAAACCGGTATGGGTGTGCATGATATTTTGCGCGCCATTGTTGAGCGTGTGCCTGCACCTGTAGGTGATCCTGACGCGCCGCTGCAAGCATTGATTTTTGATTCCGTTTTCAACTCATTTCGTGGTATCATCGCTTACTTTAAAGTAGTTAACGGTGAGATCCGTAAAAATGATAAGGTAAAATTCGTAGCTACCGAAAAGCAGTATTTGGCTGATGAGGTAGGTACATTAAAACTTCGCCCGCTGGCTAAGGATGTTATCAAAACAGGCGACGTAGGTTATATTATTTCCGGTATTAAAGAAGCGCGTGAGGTTAAGGTTGGTGATACCATTACCCAGGTTGACCGCCCTTGTGCCGAAGGTATTCAGGGTTTTGAGGAAGTAAAACCAATGGTATTCGCCGGCATTTACCCGGTAGATACGGAAGACTACGAAGAGCTACGTGAATCAATGGCCAAGCTACAGCTTAATGATGCTTCGCTGGTTTTTGAGCCGGAGTCGTCAGCCGCGTTAGGCTTTGGTTTCCGTTGCGGCTTCCTGGGCATGCTGCACATGGAGATCATCCAGGAACGTTTGGAACGTGAGTTCAATATGACGGTGATTACCACCGTTCCCAACGTATCGTACATCGCTTACACCACAAAAGGCGATAGCATGCTGGTAAACAACCCATCCGACCTGCCCGATCCAAGCAAAATAGATTTTGTAGAGGAGCCATATATTAAGGCCACTATCATCACCAAGTCCGACTTTGTGGGGCCGGTAATGTCATTATGTATCAATAAACGTGGGGTTATCGTAAACCAGTCTTATTTAACGTCCGACCGTGTGGAGCTCATTTTTGAGATGCCGATGGGCGAGATAGTATTTGATTTTTACGATAAGCTGAAAACCATATCAAAAGGCTACGCCTCGTTTGATTATCATCAGATAGGTTACCGCCAGTCAGACCTGGTAAAACTGGACATTCGCCTGAACAGCGAGCCTGTGGATGCGCTATCATCATTGATACACCGCAGCAACTCGTACGATTTTGGTAAAAAGATCTGCGAAAAGCTGAAAGAGCTTTTACCGCGCCAACAATTCGAAATCGTTATCCAGGCGTCAATCGGTGCTAAGATCATCGCCCGCGAAACGGTGAAAGCCATGCGTAAAGACGTTACCGCCAAATGTTACGGTGGTGATATATCGCGTAAGCGTAAACTATTAGAAAAACAAAAAGCAGGTAAAAAGCGCATGCGCCAGGTAGGTAACGTTGAGATACCACAAAGCGCGTTTATGGCGGTTTTGAAACTGGATTAAGTGTCCCCCTGCCCCTGAAGGGGGTGTTATTGGCGACTTATATATCTGCTTTCCTTCAAGGGGGTTGGGAAGCTAAACTTTTATTCCCCATTTAGGGGTTAGGAGACTAAATGAATTTATTAGACGGAAAATACGTATCAGAAAAACTTAAGGTGGAAATAGCTGAGCAAGCGGCTATTATTCTGGAAAAAACCGGCCGTAAGCCACATTTAGTGGCGGTATTGGTTGGGCATGATGGCGGCAGCGAAACTTATGTGGCCAGCAAGATGAAAAACTGCGAAAAGGTGGGTTTTAAATCGACACTGGTACGTTATGAAGATACCGTTACCGAAGAAGAATTACTGAAAAAGGTTGAGGAACTTAATGCCGATGCTGATATTGACGGCATTATTGTGCAGCTACCATTACCAAAACACATCGACCCGGAAAAGGTAACCGAGCGCATAGACCACCGTAAGGATGTTGACGGCTTTCACCCGGTAAACCTGGGCCGTATGCAGCGCAACCTGCCATCGTTCATCCCGGCTACACCTTATGGCATCACACTGATGCTTAAGGAATATGGTATTGAAACCGCAGGTAAGCATTGTGTAGTGGTTGGCCGCAGTAATATAGTTGGTTCCCCAATGAGTATATTAATGGCGCGTAATACGCAGCCGGGTAACTGTACGGTTACCATTTGCCACAGTCGTACACCGGATATTAAAAAGTTTACGCTGGATGCTGATATATTGATCGTGGCCATCGGTAAAAAGAATTTTATTACTGCCGATATGGTTAAAGATGGCGTTGTAATAATTGACGTAGGCATGAACCGTGAAACATCGGCCACCACAAAATCAGGCTATAAGTTATATGGCGACGTTGATTTTGAGAACGTAGCGCCAAAATCCTCATGGATCACCCCGGTACCGGGCGGCGTTGGATTAATGACCATTGTTGGCTTGCTTAAAAACACTTTAGCATCAGCCAATAAAGAAGTTTACCAATAAGCAAAAATGGCTCGCTTGATTAAGCGAGCCATTTTTGCTATTATAAATATTTACTATTTGTAAAAGAACTCCTCAGGTATATCAGTAAACCGGTGCTTTTTGCCCACAAAAAATGCCGATACTATACTGCCTTTATACATGCCGGTAAGTGATTTTACACTTCCTTTTTTTTCGCCCTTATGCTTGGATGCTTTGAATAGCTGTCGCACAAAATTCTGATGCGCCTTGCTCACCGCCCAGGCATCCTTGCGTTTACCCTCACCTAAAAATCGGAACAGCGCTAACAGATCCAGCCAAAAACGCAGACCAATTACAAACGTTGCCCGGCCAAATGGTAGGTTATTTTTTAACAGCAACAGGTTGTTACGGAAGTTAAGATAAGTTTTAAACGGATTTTCGGTATTCAGCGTACCGCCGCCCACATGGTAAACGGTTGATTCGGCGCAGTACATTACCTTGTACCCCATATTCTTCAATCGCCAGCAAAGGTCAATCTCTTCCATGTGGGCGAAAAAACGTTCGTCAAACCCACCGGACTCTTCCCAGCATTTCCTTTTAATAAACAAAGCCGCACCTGATGCCCAGAACACCTCTCCTGACTGATCGTATTGCCCTTTGTCCTCCTCTATCTCATAAAAAATACGGCCACGGCAAAACGGGTAACCAAAATGATCAATAAAACCACCGGCAGCACCGGCATGTTCAAACATTTTCTTATCAGCGTATGATCGTATTTTAGGGGATGCCGCCGCAATACGTTCATCACTTTCCATTAAGGCAATCACCGGCTCTATCCAACCGGGCTGTACTTCTATGTCCGAATTCAAAAGTATGAAATAGTCGGCATCAACCTTTTCGAGCACACGGTTATAACCTCCGGTAAAGCCATAATTTTCGTCGTTCTTAATTATGGTTACCGCCGGATAAACGCTCGAAACCCACTCCACCGAACTATCGGTTGAGCCATTGTCGCCAAGTACGATCTCAAGGTTTTGCCAGGTTGAGGCCATTACCGAAGGCAAAAATTGCTGTAAGTGTGAAAGCCCGTTCCAGTTTAAAATAACAGCCGCAACTTTAGGTATATCGTTCATTAATGCTTATCCTCCGGCTTAAATTTCCAGCGCCTGTGCGTCCAAAGCCAGTATTGCGGCTGTTGCCTTATCATGTTCTCTAAATATTTTACGTGAAGTTCAGTAACCTCATATTCTGCCGTTTGTTTTGGATTTTCGGCAAGTGGCACAAAGGTACAAGTATAATACCCTCTTTTCACCCGCTTTATATCACAAAAAACCACTACCGCGTCCATCATTTTCGCCAGCTTTTCAATCCCTAAAAAAACAGCCGTTGGCTGGTTTAAAAAAGTGGTAAAGTACTGCGCTTCGTGCTGCACGGGTGTTTGGTCGGCCACTAAAACCGTTATTGAAATTTGCCTGCGTATATCGCTCATTTTGCGCAGCGTGTTTTTCATAGCTACCAGCGTAGCGCCAAACCGCGACCGAACATGAATAAAAAAACGCTCGAAAATCTTGTTGCTTAACGGCTTATAAACAATCAGCCGGGGCCTATCAGTAATTATCCCCAGGCCCAGAGCCGACATTTCCCAGTTACCATAATGCCCTACTGCCCCTATCACGCTGCGGCCCTGCTCAAAGTAGCTGTTAATCAGTTCTACATTTAAAACTTTGATACGTTTGACAATCTGCCGTTCAGACAGGGTAATGCCCTTAATGATCTCTACAATAAGATCAGCAAAGTAGCGAAAAAAATCACGCTCAATTTTACTCCGCTCCTCATCGCTTTTCTCAGGGAAAGCATTACGCAGATTTTGCTGTACCACCTTACGCCTGTAGCCTGTAACAGAGTAAATTACAACAAATAACACATCAGCAATAAGATACAAAAACCAAAAAGGCAATAACGATACCAGGTATAAAAAACCGATACCGATGTATGAAAGCCCTTTGTTTATCATTTATTTCTGCGAAATTTGAACACAAACATAAAATATATGATCGATAAAGGCGCAGTTCTTCCTTTGTTTTATCTACCACCGGTATCATACTTCACTCAATTAAACAAGTATAAGCCCGATATATGGATTGAACGCGAGGAGCATTTCCCAAAGCAAACCTATCGTAACCGCGCCAATATATATTCGCCCGACGGTGTTTTGAGCCTGGTAGTGCCTGTTATAAAAGGATCAAAAAATCACACCAAGATAAAGGATGTACGCATCAGTTACGATTTTAACTGGCAGCGCCTGCACTGGATGAGCCTGCAAGCCTGTTACCGCCGATCGGCTTATTTTGAATTTTACGAGGACGACTTTGCACCGTTTTACGAGCAAAAGGTTGATTACCTATTTGACTATAATCAGCAAATGCTGGAGCTGATATTAAAGCTGCTCAAAATAAAAACCGAGTTAAAGTTTACCGATAACTACGAGCATACTTACACAACCGCGATTGACCTGCGTGAAAGCATTCACCCTAAAAAAGGATTGATCACTGATAATAAGCCCTACTTTCAGGTATTTGAGGAGAGAAACGGCTTTGTGCCAGATTTAAGTATTGTTGACTTGCTGTTTAACCAGGGCCCGCAAGCGCAGTTGTATATATGACAGTAGAAAAAAGAACCCAAAAGGGCGATGACCTGCATTAAAACAACTTAACCACAAAAGGTGTTAAGCGATAGTTATAGAGTAATACCTTGAAAACTAAGCTTATATTTTTCCTTATAGTCTTTCCGTTTTTTGCGGCAATTGCCAAATCTGTGCCCGATACCGTACGCACGGATATTTATATAACCAGCATTCACGATATCAACTTCAAGGATAAGGAATACACCGTGAACCTTTGGCTCTGGATGAAATACAAGAACAAGGATTTTGATTTTGAGCGTAACCTGGAGGTGCCACTGGCAAAAACGGTTGAAAAATCATTTTCTACCGTTGATTCGTCTGACGGGCGGATATACCTGATGATGAAGCTGCAATGCGTAATGAAGGACAGTTGGAGTATTAATAACTTTCCGTTTGATAAGCAAACGCTGCGGTTCTCTATTGAAAACTCGCAATTTGACTCAGATGCGCTCGTTTTCGCGGCTGATACAGTTGGACAGCATTTCGACCCACGCCTAACTTTACGGGGCTGGAATATTGACAGCGTTGACATTGCCACCGGCATAAAAAAGTACGAAACCGGCTTTGGAGACGAAACATTAGAGAAGCCTCATACCGAATACAGCAGTTTTAAAACTAAATTAATTATTCATCGCAATGCGATGGGACTCTTTTGGAAGATGTTTTTGGGAATGTATGTAGCTTTCCTGATTGCGTACATGTGCTTTTATATACATGCCGATAGTATTGATTCTCGCTTTGGACTAAGCGTTGGCGCCTTATTCGCGGTAATTGGTAATAAATATATTATAGATGCCTCTCTACCCGATTCAACAACCTTCACCCTGGTAGATACGCTTCATGGACTAACTTTGTTATGTATACTAACCGTAATTATTTGCACGGCTTACACCTTAACGCTGATTAAGCAAGGCAAAACAAATGAATCCAGAATATTTGATATACGCAGCGGTCGCGTTGTGCTCGCCATATACATATTGTTTAATGCTTACTTTATACTGAAGGCCGGTGTTTAAACATTGCTTAAATCATATAATAAAAGTTAAGCTGCATTAAAATTCCATTAGAAATCACATCTGCGGTTATACAGATAGATATTTTGCCGTACTATTGTATCGCAGGCACCTGCCTGCTATGTGATAAGGTTTAGGTTTGAAGGCCCCGGCAGCGAGTGCAAGGGGCTTTCTATTTTTATGACACTTTACTTTGCGGAATTTTCACACTGAAAATGCTGCCGCTTCCTTGAGTTGAAGTTATATCCAAAGTTCCTTTCAGGCTGTCTATTAAATGTTTTACGAGCGACAAGCCGAACCCATACCCCTGCTCGCCGGATGTACCATGTGTAGACTCGCCTTCGCCGGAAAGAACGGCCGAAATTTTAGCGGGAGACATACCAACACCATTATCAGCCACAGTAAAGAGCAGCACGTTTTGGTTGGTGCCGATCTGTAATCCGAAACTTACCGAAACTCCACCTCCGCTGGGCGTAAATTTTATGGCGTTTGAGATGATGTTGCCGATGATCTGTAATAATTTATTTTTTGAAAATGGCACCGCTTCCGTCCCTGAGTCGGTTGTTATGGTGAGGTGGATACCCTTATTTAAAGCTTGTGGCGCATAAAGCTTTTCAAGCTTATCCTTTAACATAAGTTGGTTGTACTCATTAGCTCCTAATGCCTTAGCTGATTTGGCCAAATCAACGCTTAAAATTTCGTCGGCCAACTCGAGTATGGAATTACCACTTTTATAAATAAGGTTGATGAACTCCAGTACCTCTTCCATGTTGTTCTCATTACCCTGCTCACTGATTACCCGGGCCAAGCCAATAATTCCGCCAACAGGCCCGCGTATATCATGTGCCACCCGCTTTTTGCTTTCTAAGGCCTCGTTTGCATTTTGTTTAAGCTCCTGCAGGGTTTTATAAACTTGTAAACGGTTAACGATCTCACCGGAAATTATTTTTAGCATTTCAATCTTTTCCGGACTAAGCTGTTTGGTTTCTGCATCCATAAGGCACAAGGCACCGAGGTTATTCCCGTTAGCTGTCCGCAAGGGTACACCAAAATAATATTTTAAATTAGGTGCACCGCTAACGTATGATTTATCTTTAAACCGATCGTCTTCCGTTAAATCCGCAACTTCAAAATTTTCGTCTCCGCTTATAGTATACTGGCATACGGTTTCATCTCTTGGCAACTGCTCTACCGGTAACCCATGCCTGGCTATAGTCCATGAGGTGTAAGAGTCGATGAGGTTAATCAATGAAATATCGGTTCCTGCAATTTTTGCAGCCAGGGTGGTTAAATCCTTAAACTGTTCTTGCATCGCGCCGTAGTCAATATCATAGTCAGAAAGTTCAATAACCCTTTCCATTTCATTTGCAGGTATCGGTAACTTATTAGCTTGCATAGATTACAATTTATTTAAGCAATACTGTTTACGATTTATAAATTAACATGTTACCACCCAAAACAGTTTCGTAAAACGCAAAGTTATAGGCAATGGTTAAGTTGAAATACATAATTCAGCAAAGAATTCCTTTATCGGTAAGAAATCTTTTTTTAAACTCAACGTTTCAAAGCGTTAGCTAATTAGATAAACAAAGCGAAAATTGCTGACTACAAAATGAACCTACTCGTAAAAAATTACTAATTTCGTTGGCAATGAACGAAAATCTTGACCCGGCACGTGAGCGTTTAAGTCCGGCGGAACGTGATATTGAAAAAGTACTACGTCCGCAGGTATTTGAAGATTTTACCGGCCAGCATAAAATATTAGCCAATTTAAAAATATTTGTTCAGGCAGCCCGCCAGCGCGGCGAAGCGCTTGATCATGTTTTGCTGCATGGCCCGCCGGGTTTGGGTAAAACCACCCTGTCCCACATCATCGCTAATGAGATGGGCGTTGGAATAAAAATAACTTCGGGCCCGGTACTGGATAAGCCCGGCGACCTGGCGGGATTGCTGACTAACCTTGAAACAGGTGATATTTTGTTTATTGACGAGATACATCGCCTTAGTCCTCTGGTTGAGGAGTATCTGTACTCGGCAATGGAAGATTTTAAGATTGATATCATGCTGGAAAGCGGCCCTAACGCGCGCTCGGTACAAATATCACTTAACCCGTTTACACTTGTTGGCGCTACTACCCGATCAGGCTTACTTACTGCACCATTGCGGGCAAGGTTTGGTATAAACGCGCGTCTTGAATACTATGATGCAAAGCTACTGACAACAATATTAATGCGTTCCTCATCCATTTTGCGTACCGATATTACTGAAACCGGTGCGTTTGAAATAGCGCGCCGAAGCCGTGGCACCCCACGTATAGCCAACGCGCTATTGCGCCGTACGCGCGATTTCGCTCAGATAAAAGGTAACGGTAATATTGATACCGAGATAGCGCGCTATGCGCTCAACGCACTTAATGTAGACGAACACGGGCTTGATGAGATGGATAACAAAATACTCTCGACCATTATTGATAAATTTAAAGGTGGCCCTGTGGGTGTAAAAACCATAGCTACCGCGGTTGGTGAGGACGAAGGCACCATTGAAGAAGTGTATGAACCCTTTTTGATACAGGAAGGCTTTTTAATGCGCACCACCCGCGGGCGCGAAGTTACCGAGGCTGCCTACAAACATCTCGGCAAAATTAAACCGGGCAGCACGCCTTCGCTTTTTTAAACATATACTTGCTTTATGAAACCAATTAAATTAAGCCTGTTGCTGGTGTTTGCTTTTTTAGTGAGCGTTGGGAATGAGGTTGCTGCTCAACAACGAAAGTTGAAGGTGGTTGTGGCCGGCCTATCGCATGATCACGTGCATAATATCATGAACCAATACCGCAAAGGCGAAGTGGAAATAAGCGCTATTGCCGAACCTGATAAAAAGCTATGGCAAAAATACCGAAAGCTTTACAACCTGCCTGAGAATATTTTTTACAGCGATTTAAAGCAAGCGCTTAATAGCAGAAAACCGGATGCTGTTTTAGGCTACAATCCGGTAGCGCAGCATGTGGACGTTGTTGAAATTTGCGCGCCGCTGCATATCCCGGTTATGGTTGAAAAGCCTTTAGCCGCTACCCTTGAGCAAGCCCAACGTATTCAGGCACTCGCTAATCAATATAAAATTAAGGTACTCACCAATTACGAAACAACATGGTATAACTCGTTTAAGGAGATTTATGATCTCGCAAAAAAAGACAGCCTTGGTACTATCCGTAAAATGGTAGTGCACGATGGCCACAAAGGCCCACGCGAGATAGGCTGCAGCGAAGAGTTTTTAAGCTGGCTTACAGACCCTGTGCTAAACGGGGCGGGCGCACTTAACGACTTTGGCTGTTATGGGGCCAACCTGATGACCTGGATTATGAATGGTAAAAAACCAATAGCCGTAACCGCAATTGCCCGGCATTATAAGCCAAACGTTTACCCTAAAGTTGAAGACGACGCCACCATTTTAGTGGAATATCCAAATGCTGTTGGTCAGATAGAAGCATCCTGGAACTGGCCATTTAACATTAAGGATTGGGAGATATTCGGCAGCACTGGATATGTTCACGCTTTTAACGGGGACAACCTGCAGGTACGCTTAACGGAAAACAAAACCAATAGCCGTAAAGCAGTACCGTTAGCGGCGCCTTATAACGATCCGCTTGTGTACCTGGCTGCGGTGCTTGATGGAAAAATAGATGAATCGCACGATCAGGCTTCACTGCAATATAATATGATTGTAATGCAGATACTTGACGCCGCTAAAAAATCAATAAAACAAGGAAAACGAATTATTTTGTAGCAATTTATATTTTTGCGTACAACTTAAGGGTGGATTCACAATTCGCCCGATTACTTTTAATACTTTACACCAATATGCTTAAGCAATTTATTGCTATTACACTTTTTGCAAGCTTCGGACTTATAGCTTGCCAATCTGTATCAAACAACAACCTAAGTGCCGACAGTGCTTCTGACAAAGATACTGCGGCTACTGACACCATTAAAGCCGTGCATGCCAAAGCGGCTGATGCGGCTACAATACTGTCAAGACCACAAGTGCCCATTATCTGTTACCATCAAATCAGAAACTGGCGCCCCAAGGATTCAAAAACCGCTAAGGACTATATCATCGAGCCGGACAACTTTAAATCGCACATCAAAATGCTGGCTGATAGTGGCTATCATACCGTATTGCCCGATCAGCTTTATGATTACCTGGTATATGGCAAAGAATTACCCTCAAAACCTGTAATGCTTACTTTTGATGATACAGACCTTGACCAATTTACCATTGCCGCACCTGAACTTAAAAAGTATGGTTATAAGGCGGTATACTTTATCATGACGGTGTCTATAGGCCGGCCTAATTACATGAACAGCCAGCAAATAAAAGAACTCTCTGACGCAGGAAATATAATTGGCAGCCACACCTGGGATCACCATAACTTTAAGAAATTGAAGGGTGAAGATTGGCTCATTCAACTCGATAAACCAACAAAGCGGCTGGAAGAGATAACCGGACGTAAAATTGAATATTTTGCGTATCCATTTGGGCTATGGAATAAAGAAGGCTTACCAGAGTTAAAAAGCCGTGGTTTTAAACTGGCATTTCAGCTTGCTGAAAAACGCGACCAGGAAGACCCGCTTTATACGGTCCGCCGTATATTAGGCAGTGGTTACTGGAGTGCCAAAACGTTGCATAACAGTATGAAGAATAGCTTTTAAAACAAAGGCCTGCTTAATCAAGCAGGCCTTTGTTTTATGCGTTAAAGCATTTATTGCTCATCGTCTTCTTGTTCTTCGGCGGGCGGGCCCGGTATTCCGCTGTCGTTATCAGGCGCAACGGTATGCACCAAATCGTCGTCGGGTTTCTTCTGCTCTGTGGGCTGGTTGCCTTTTGTTAAATCATGACCCTGATTATCGGATGACTGGTGAACACTTTCATCATCACGATGTTCTTGTTTTTCTGTATTCATAGGTTGTATTTATTAATGATCTTTTTTTGCTATCCATTGAATGGCTTTATCCATCTGTACAAAACGAAACCTCTTGGAAACGCCGGGAATTAAAAACCGAAATGCTGATGTGAACATTTGTATTCCCTTGTCATCAGCCACTACAGCCACCTTGTTCCATTTGGTATAATATCTTAGTATCAGAAATAAATAAGCAAACATAGCACCGGTTGTATACTCCCAAATGCTGCTTTCTGCTAATAATATGTAATTCAAACCACCGTAAACCTTCACCAGATTATTAACCGCCGGTTCCAAAATTGTTTTAATGTCCTGCCTCGTGACATTTCCCTTTGCATGCACACCAAGTACATGGCCGGGCAAATCATCTATCTGTTTTAACATTGCGATCGGCTAATAACCATGTGCAACTTCATAAATTTATTAACCTATGCGCAAACAGCATACCATTAAACGACTAAAACTGGCACTGCGAATTAAAAACGAACTTTTAGTACACCTTAGTGGTCAGCTGTCCAATTTTTTGGAAATAGTTTTTATCGCCGTATCAAGGCTTGTTGCGGAGTGATCGAGACTTTGAATGATGTGATTTTTTTCTTGATCATCGCCCATGTTTTTATCTTTCACAAGCGAAACCAATCCTAATATATTGGATAGATGCCGCCTGACTTCATGTGAGTTTATGAAAGCCAGTTCCTGATGTTTGGCTTTATACAAAAGCTGTTCGTAATAGTGTTTTTGTTTTATGCCACGATAAAATATTATAGTGATAGCAATAAGCAGAACCGAAACTACAATGATGAATATGAGAATAAGGCGTTGGCGTTTGTAAGCTTCCTCTTTGCGGATGAAATCTCCGGCAATTTGATCAATCTTCATTTCAGACGATATGTTGGCTACCTGCACCATGCGTGTTGTATGCAGTTGAAGGTTAGCCAGTGCCGTTGAAAACTTTTTTGAGGCATCAACTGAATCGCCATTTTTCAGATCAATCTCACCAAGCATATTGTATAAGTGAAACTTTAGAAACGGGCTATCATTATGTGCTGATGCTTTGACGATATAATTGACTGTAAGCTTCGCTGAGTCGTTCATTCCTGCTTTGTAATAGGTATCGGCCAGATACACCAAATCTTCATCACTAAAAGGGTATTTTTCGTCTGACCGTAGCCGGTTTATTTGATTAATAGCTTCCAAATGGCGGCCTTTAGCTATCGTCCATAAATAGTACGCGCGCTTTCTAAATTCATATATTCCGGCTGACTTACGATCCCGTGTAGCTAAAAGTTCCTTGTATTTATTTAATGAGTCAAGCTGGTTCAGCCTGAAATAAATTTCGGCCTTATTAAAGTAAATATAGTTCTCGTGCTGAAAATTAGTCGATCTTTGAGCACCGGCCATAGCCTGCGCCTGATCCAGATACTGCAGCGCCTGTTTAAAAAGGTTATTTTTATAATAGAGGTCAGATATATTAATGGCCAGCACAATGTGGCGGTCAATATCGTTTAATAAAGTAGCTTGCTTTTGTGCCAACCGGTATCTAACCATAGCTTCTGCACTATTACCAATTGCAGCCTCAATAAAAGCGCTGTTTGTTTGCAAGGCATACAGCAAAAAATGATTACCTGTTTTCTCCGCCTTTACTATCGCCCTATCAAAATTAGTACGTGCTTTGGTGTATTTATAAAATCGCTTTTCTATTACTCCATTTATAAAAAGCTCAAAAGCCGGTCGCTCTCTATTGCGGTATAGCTTTAAATAGCTAAAAACCTTTTGCCTGTCACCATCTATTTCACGTTCCGGGACCCTTACAAAATAAGTATTTAGATATCGGGCCAGATCACCATCGTTCACTCCCGGAAGATTGCGCTGCAGCGCACGGGTTACAAAAATACTGTCGAGCTTGGTAGCATATACTTGAACTATTGTTAAACACAATAAAACAGCTGTAAGATAAATTTTCCGGTAGTAAAACATAAACTGTCAATAGTTCAACTGTCAGCTAAATATAAAAATATACTGTTACTTAGTTATAATTTAATTGACTTAGTGAAAACTCAGGTTAACTAACCGTACAAAAAGTTTTAATATTTTTGTGCGATCAGACGCTTACTTACAGCATGATATCGGCTAATAAAGAAACATACAGCAAATTGATAAAGGACGAAGCTCAACGGTTGGGCTTTCTTTTTTGCGGTATTTCTAAAGCTGATTTTTTAGAGGAAGAAGCGCCACGGCTCGAAAAATGGCTCAAAAATAATATGCATGGCGAAATGCATTATATGGAGAACCATTTTGATAAGCGGCTCGATCCTCGTTTGCTGGTTGATGGTGCTAAATCAGTAATATCATTGGGATTAAATTATTATACCGATCAAACGCAGACTGATCCCGACGCGCCTAAGATATCAAAATATGCCTACGGGGCCGACTATCATCACGTTATAAAGGATAAGCTCAAATATTTACTGCAGTTTATACAAGAACATGTTGGCGATGTATGCGGCCGGGCTTTTGTTGACTCTGCCCCCGTGCTTGATAAAGCCTGGGCGAAAAAGGCGGGCTTAGGCTGGATAGGCAAAAACAGCAACCTCATTAATAAAAAAACAGGCTCTTTCTATTTTTTGGCCGAGCTGATTATTGACCTGGAGTTGCAATACGATATTGAACCTACCGCCGACCATTGCGGCACCTGTACCCGGTGCATTGATGCCTGCCCTACAGAAGCTATAGTTGCACCATATGTTGTGGATGGAAGCAGGTGTATATCTTACCTGACCATCGAACTAAAGAATGAGATACCATCGTCTTTTAAAGATAAAATGGATGGATGGATGTTTGGTTGCGATGTTTGCCAGGACGTTTGCCCCTGGAATAAATTTTCGGTATTACATAATGAACCGGCATTCAACCCCCACCCCGATCTGCTTGGATTGAAGATGGCCGATTGGACGGAACTTACCGAAGAAACATTCAAAAAAGTTTTTCAAAGGTCGGCAGTGAAACGTGCCAAGTTCGTCGGGCTTGAGCGTAATATCAAATTTGTTCAAGATACCGTACCAACAGAAAACAATCGATAAACGACTCTTTTACCTATTTATAAATCAAAAAATAATCAATAAAGGAATTTTTAGAATATTTTGACATATATTTAGATAATTACAAGTCAATTACGCCTCATTTTTGCTTAAATTGCCAAAAATTAACTTAAATTGATTAAATACAAACGAATTATTATAAAAATAGGCTCAAATGTACTTGCAAAGAGCGATGGACTTATTGATGAGCAACGCATAGCGCACCTCACCGATCAGATTACCCAGCTTAAAAATAGCGGTGTTGAAGTGATATTGGTTTCTTCGGGGGCGGTTGCCTCGGGCCGGGGTTTGATACGCGTATCTGATCGTTGCGATGCGGTTGCAGCGCGCCAGTTGCTTGCTTCGGTGGGGCAGGTAAAACTCATTAATATTTACGCGGACCTGTTTGCCAAATCAGCGCAGCTTTGTTCGCAGGTCTTGGTCACCAAAGATGATTTTCGTGACCGCATCCACTATCTCAATATAAAAAACTGCCTGGAAATACTATTGCAACACGGGGTGATACCCATAGTAAATGAAAACGACGTGGTATCGGTTACAGAACTTATGTTTACCGATAATGATGAGCTGGCCGGGCTTATCGCTTCTATGTTGAACGCCCAGGCGTTGGTGATACTTACCAATGTTGATGGTATTTATAACGGTAACCCGGCACATGAATCATCTGAGGTTATTAAGGAAATTAATGGCAAAGGCGTTGACCTGTCCGCCTTTGTTGTGCAAGGCAAATCTCAATTTGGCCGGGGCGGCATGATTACCAAAACCCACATGGCGCAAAAGGTAGCACAGCTGGGCATTACCGTGCATATTGCCAACGGAACTCGTGAGAACATTGTGCACGATATACTATCGGGCGATGTACCGCACACCTGCTTTTTACCGCAAAAAGTTACATCCGGACGCAAAAAGTGGTTAGCCCATTCAGAAACCGCGGCTACCGGTGTGGTTGAGTTAAACGACGGTGCCAAGCAGGCGTTATCGTCAGACAAAGCCATCAGCCTGCTTCCGGTGGGGATACATGCCATTAAAACTGATTTCAGAAAAGGTGATATCATTAAATTAGTTGATAGCACAGGTAATATTATTGGCGTTGGCCGTGCGGAATACGGCGCCGATAAAGCACGGGAACGTATGGGGCAAAAAAATCAAAAGCCATTAGTGCATTACGACTACCTTTATTTACAATAACCGCAAACATGACATCGTACAATACCTATTTTGATAATGCAGTAACGGCAAGCCGCAAAATGGCTGGCCTATCTGAGCAACTGGTTAGCAAAGTGCTTAATGAAGTAGCTGCAGCTGCCATTGAACATACTGAACATATCGTTCGTGAAAATCAAAAGGATCTTGCGCTAATGGCGGAGGATGATCCGAAGTATGACAGGTTGAAGTTAACCGCTGAGCGTATTGAAAATATTGCGAATGATATGATTGCCGTTGCTGAATTACAATTGTCTTTGGGAAGGGTTTTAGAAGAGCGAGTGCTTGAAAACGGATTACATCTTAAAAAAGTCTCTGTACCGCTTGGTGTAGTGGGTGTTATTTATGAAGCACGGCCAAATGTAACCTTTGATGTATTTGCGCTTTGCTTTAAAACGGGAAATGTGGCGGTACTGAAAGGCGGAAGCGATGCTGACCACTCTAACCGCTGTATCATTGAAATTGTTCAACAAGTTCTCGAAAAAAACAATCTTGACAAAAATATTGCGACCCTGCTACCCGCACAACGCGAAGCCACACATGCCCTATTGAATGCTACGGGTAAAGTGGATGTGTTGATTCCGCGTGGAAGCCAAAGTTTGATAGATTACGTGCGCGATAATAGCAAAGTGCCTGTAATTGAAACCGGAGCAGGCATTGTGCATACCTACATAGCACCGTCTGCAAATATTGATAAAGCCAGAGATATCATATTTAATGCAAAAACCCGCCGGGTGAGTGTTTGCAACGCTTTAGATTGTTTGATTATACATTCCTCGCACTTATTAAATATCGCTGGTATAGTTGCAACCCTTGCGGAAAAAAAAGTAACACTTTATGCGGATAATCCGGCCTATAACGAACTAAAAGATCACTATCCTGCAAACCTCTTGCAACAAGCTGAGGCACAGCATTACGGGACTGAGTTTTTAGATTATAAGATGGCAATTAAAACCGTTGCCAGCATAGATGATGCGCTGGATCATATTGCCCTTCACAGCTCCAAACACAGCGAGGCGATAATTACTGAAGACCAGGACGAAGCCGACCGCTTTACCAACCAGGTTGACGCGGCAGCTGTTTACGTTAATGCATCGACAGCCTTTACTGATGGCGCCCAATTTGGCTTAGGAGCCGAAATTGGCATCAGCACACAAAAACTACACGCCCGCGGGCCAATGGGCCTTAACGAATTAACAAGCTATAAATGGGTGATAAAAGGAAGCGGTCAGATTAGAGAACGCTGATAACCAAATCTTATAAACAAAAAGCGGGACCCCTCATGCCGGGATCCCGCTGAAATTCATTCTGGGGTAATTAGAAAAAATAATAATTCACCGCCACTGCTAAGCCTACTACCGCAAGTATTACACCTTGCAGCTTTTGCTCGAAAGTTAAGTTAACAGCATTCATATCTTTATAAATTAGGGTATTACAAATCTATAAGGTGTTGCTAATTTTGCAATAGTGCCGATCACTTTTGCTATTTTTTTAACAAAATGGCAATTTCAACTTTAACGTGTTTAAACACAAGTCGCTTTTTTAAAAAATTTTTCAAAAAAATGTCTGCCAGACATTAAAATATTGGTGGTTATTGGTCTGTTAACCTATATTTTACATCATATTTAATTTAATGAAACATGTAATTTTGCGCTGTTCACCATAACTCATTAAATATTTAGCAAACTTTTGCCACATAACTGGATTTATTTTTAAAATAGTTATGACGATCCAATCCATAAATCCGTACAATTTGCAAAGCATCGAGGAGTACGCTTTGCATACCGATCAACAAATCAATGATAAGATTGAACAAACGCAAGGTGCCTGGTTAAAATGGCGAAATTCCGGCTATGCAGAAAGAAGCTACCTGTTAAACAAACTTGCCGAAATAATAAGAGCACGTAAGGTTGAATTGGCCAGGCTTATGGCTTTAGAAATGGGTAAACCTGTAAAACAAGGAATAAGCGAGGCCGACAAATGCGCTGCGGTTTGCGAGTACTATGCTGAAAAAGCAGCAGGTTTTCTTTCAGATCAAATCATCAAAACAGAGGCTATTAAAAGTTATGTATGTTTTAATCCGCTGGGTGTTGTACTTGCCGTTATGCCTTGGAATTTTCCACTATGGCAGGTATTCAGATTTTTAGCGCCCGCTTTGGCTGCAGGTAACTGTGGGGTTTTAAAACACGCGTCGAATGTGCCTGGTTGCGCGCTCGCCATTGAAGATATGGTTACTGAGGCTGGATTTCCACCGTATGTATTTCAAACGTTGCTTGCCGGCAGTAATAAGGTAGATAAGATAATTGAACATGAGCACATCAAGGCTGTAACATTAACCGGAAGTACCCAAGCTGGTATAAAAGTTGCGCAAAAAGCCGGATCGCTTTTAAAGAAAACCGTGCTCGAGCTTGGCGGCAGCGATGCCTATATAGTATTAGAAGATGCGGATATAGCACTTGCCGCTAAAGTATGCGCCGAAAGCAGGCTTATCAACGGCGGGCAGAGTTGCATAGCCGCCAAACGTTTTATAGTGGTTAAAGAAGTTGAGGAAGAATTCACCAGGCTATTTACACAATATATGTCGCAAAAGGTAATGGGCGATCCATTGGAAGATAGAACGGACTTAGGGCCGATGGCACGGGCTGATCTTCGAGACGAGTTACATAGCCAGGTCATAAAGTCTGTAACCCAAGGCGCACGCTGTATTTTAGGTGGTAAAATCCCGGATGGCGAAAACGCATTTTATCCACCTACTGTGCTCGTCAATGTCACGGAAGACAATCTTGCTTTTAATGAAGAACTATTTGGTCCTGTAGCGGCTATTATCTCGGCGAATGAAGAAGAGGATGCTATCAGCCTGGCCAATAAAAGTCAGTTTGGATTGGGCGCTGCTGTATTTACTAATGACGTTGAACGCGGCGATTATATAGCGGCAAACCTGCTCGAAGCCGGATCATGTTTTGTAAACGGACTCGTAAAGTCTGACCCGAGGCTACCGTTCGGAGGCATAAAACAATCTGGTTACGGACGCGAACTGGGCATGTTCGGTATACATGAGTTTGTAAACATTAAAACTGTAGTAATAGCTTGATACAGAAATTCAGTTACACAAAAATTAGATATAAAACCAGTAAATAATTGAACAACAATATTCCTTTCGCAGAAGGAAATAAGTTCTGATAATCATTTACAGAGTATTTCTTTACGTAAATCGGCTAATGTTATCACTTGATCGTCAAAATAAGTGGCGTTTACGGGCGTATGTAAAACATTGCTTACTTTTGCAATTAATATGAGCAAGCACGGTAGAATATTAGTGGCCATGAGTGGTGGTGTGGATAGTTCGGTAGCAGCGGTAATGCTGCACGAGCAAGGTTATGAGGTTATTGGCCTTACCATGAAGACCTGGGATTATGCATCATCAGGCGGTAGCTCAAAAGAAACCGGGTGCTGTAGTTTGGATAGTATAAACGATGCGCGCGCTTTAGCCGTGAGCTATGGTTTCCCGCATTATATACTGGATATACGCAACGAGTTTGGAGATTTTGTGATAGATAATTTTGTTGACGAATATCTTGCCGGCCGTACCCCTAACCCTTGCGTGCTATGTAATACACACATTAAATGGGAAGCTTTATTAAAACGCGCTGATAAACTCGATTGCGAGTTTATAGCTACCGGGCATTATGCAAACATAAGGATGCATGATAATGGCCGCTATGTAATTTCAAAGGGTAAGGATGTTAACAAGGATCAATCCTACGTACTTTGGGGAGTTTCGCAAAAAAACCTTGCCCGAACCAAGTTTCCTTTAGGTAGTTTTTCTAAGCCCGAGATCAGGCAAATGGCATTGGACATGGGCCAGATGGAGCTTGCTGGTAAGAGCGAAAGCTATGAGATATGCTTTGTTCCGGATAACGACTATCGCTCATTTCTGCGCCATAAAGTTGAGGACCTGGATGAACGTGTAGGCAAAGGCAATTATGTACTTACCGATGGCACTATTGTTGGCCAGCATGAAGGCTACCCTTTTTATACCGTTGGTCAGCGTAAGGGCTTAGGTGTAGCTTTAGGCAAGCCTATGTTTGTTACTTCTATCCAACCGGATACAAATACAGTGGTATTAGGTACTGCAGAAGAATTGGAACGCAAAGAAGCCTGGGTTAAGAATTTGAATCTTATAAAATATGAGACCATAACTGAACCTATTGAGGCGATTACCAAAATACGTTACAAGGATGCCGGCACATTAAGCAACATTGTACAAATGGGTGAGCATATGAAGGTAGACTTCCATCATTCGGTATCAGGCATTGCCCCGGGCCAGTCCGCTGTATTTTACGAAGGCAATGATTTACTTGGCGGCGGTTTTTTAATTTAATAATTACAGCAAACATAACTACGAGCATACGCCCGATATAAATGCCGTAAAGCATTTATACCGGGCGTTATACATTAGGTATGCTTCCCCAAATTATTGTATAGCTCAAATAGGTTTTCAGAAATTTCACGCTAATTAAAACCAAAACAAATTTGCGTTTAGCGTTCTTTATATTTTATTTGCAGAAAAATTGAACTGTTAATGGCTAAAAACTTACTCATAGTAGAATCACCCGCAAAGGCAAAAACCATTGAGGGTTACCTCGGCAAAGACTTCACCGTAAAATCGAGCTACGGGCATATCCGCGATCTGGTGAAATCTGAGGATGCTATTGATATTGCCAATAATTTTCAACAAAAATATGAAGTACCGGCAGATAAAAAGCAGGTAGTTAGCGAGTTAAAGAAATTAGCTAAAGAAGCCGAAACGGTGTGGTTAGCATCCGATGAAGACCGCGAGGGAGAAGCTATATCATGGCATTTATTTGATACGCTCAATTTAAAAGAAGATAAAACGCGACGGATCGTTTTCCACGAGATTACTAAACCCGCGATTTTAAAAGCGATTGATAATCCACGCACCATAGACTATAACCTGGTAAACGCCCAACAAGCACGACGGGTGTTAGATCGGCTTGTGGGTTTTGAGCTCTCTCCTGTTCTTTGGAAAAAGGTAAAGCCATCGTTATCAGCAGGTCGTGTACAATCAGTAGCAGTACGATTAATTGTTGAACGCGAACGCGAGATCAACAAATTTCAAACTGAAGCTGCTTTTAAAATTGTTGCCATTTTTGGCAAGGGTAAAAGCGCTTTTAAAGCCGAGCTACCACAGCGCTTTGCCCAACAGGCAGATGCCGAAAAGTTTTTGCAAGACTGTATAAGTGCAGAGTTTACTGTGGATTCACTTGAAACAAAGCCGGCAAAACGTTCACCTGCAGCGCCTTTTACCACTTCCACCTTGCAGCAGGAAGCCAGCCGTAAATTGGGTTACTCTGTTTCGCGAACCATGTCGTTAGCGCAGCGGCTTTACGAGTCGGGTAACATAACCTATATGCGTACTGACTCGGTTAACCTTTCGGAAATGGCGTTAAACGCGGCAGCACAGGAAATCCGCAGCGCTTACGGCGAACAATACCATCAGCAGCGAAAATATAAAACAAAAAGCGCAAGCGCGCAGGAAGCACACGAAGCCATCAGGCCTACGTATTTCGACAGGCATACTATCGATGGCGATAATGCTGAAAAACGCCTTTATGAGCTAATCTGGAAGCGTGCGATAGCTTCGCAAATGAGTGAAGCCCAGTTTGAGAAAACTACCGCGAAAATCGGTATATCAACACGTAATGAGGATTTGGTTGCCAGCGGAGAAGTAATGAAGTTCGATGGCTTCCTCAAAGTATATCTCGAAGGCAGCGATGACGAAGATGACAACCAACAGGATGGCGACAATGCTATGCTGCCACCGTTACAAAAAGGCCAGCCACTGGATTTGCAGGAGCTTTCTGCTACCGAGCGTTTCTCTCGTCCGCCGGCCCGCTATACAGAGGCAAGTCTGGTTAAAAAATTAGAAGAGTTAGGCATCGGTCGTCCATCAACCTACGCCCCTACCATATCAACCATACAAAACCGTGGTTATGTAGTTAAGGAAGATCGTGAGGGTAAAGCGCGTAACTATCGTGTGTTGACCTTAAAGGAAGGATCGATATCCAAACAGGAAAAATTAGAAAATACCGGAGCCGAACGCGGTAAACTATTCCCTACTGATATTGGCGCTGTTGTAAATGATTTTTTGGTACAACACTTTAACGGTATAGTTGATTTTAACTTTACCGCGAGCGTTGAAAAGCAGTTTGACGAGATAGCCCAGGGAATGAAGGAATGGACAGACATGATCCGTAAGTTCTACGCTCCTTTTCATAAAGATGTAGAGAATACCATCGAAACTGCTGACAAGGCACGTGGCGAACGTGAGTTAGGCGCGCACCCCGAATCGGGTAAAAAAATATCAGTACGCATAGGGCGTTATGGTCCGTTTGTACAGGTTGGTGATAATGATGATGCTGATAATAAGCCATTGTACGCGAGTTTGCGTACCGGACAAAGCATTGAAACCATTACACTTGAAGAGGCCTTAGAATTGTTCAAACTGCCAAAAAAGGTTGGTGTTTATGAAGATAAGGAGATGACGGTAGCTATTGGCAAGTTTGGCCCTTACATACGTCATAACAGCGCCTTCTATTCGTTGCCTAAGGGCCTGGACCCGTTGGACGTTAGCGGAGAACAGGCGATTGAGATCATCAATGAAAAGCGTAAGAAGGATGCGGAGAAACTAATTAAAGTTTTTGATGAAGACCCGGACGCTAAAATATTAAACGGACGCTGGGGGCCATACATTGAGTATGGTAAGCAAAATATAAAAATCCCGAAGGATAAAGACCCTAACACCATTACGTTTGAAGATGTGAAAGCCCTGGCCGGCGAAGCTGGTAAAGAGCCCAAAAAGGGCGCCAAAAAATTTGCTAAAAAGAAGTAATGCCAGGTAATTGATTACCGTAAATAAGGAGATCATCATGATAAAAGACCTTCCCGATAATACAGTTCAGGACATAGCGATTGCAGTGGCTTTAGAGGGCGAAACTGTTGAGGGAAAAACCTGGTATGTTTATATCATCAATTTAAAAGATGAACCGTTAGAAAACATACTTATTACCTCAAAGGGTTATGGCGAAAAAGATGGTGAGCAGGTTAAAACCTCTACCCTTCGGCACATGATACCCAGCCTATCGCCAAAAACATCAGCCATTATTGAACCCATAGATGAGCAAACGTTTGGTTTAAATAACGAATATTGGCTTAGCTATTATATTGCCAATACTATTTACGACAAAAAATTCATCTTCCTTCCGGAAAGTATCGTCGACATGAACCTGATCAAATTACCCGTGGTAAATAAACCCGGGGTAATGATAAAATAATCCGGCCGATATTTGCTTAATATGATAAGTGGTTTATATTTACTCAAAATATATAAACCTTTATTATGCCAGGTGAAAGCAGTTTGTTTAACCACCCGAAACGATTAGCCACTATCGGGGTAGCTGTACTACTAATATTCATTGTCAGCTTCTTTTTCATCCACAGGCCTAAGCGTCCGCCGGTTGATCCGGTTTTTAGCAAATATATTGAAGCCTATACAACGGGTATTATTTCAAAAAAAGGCACTGTACGTATCAAACTTTCGGGCGAGGTACAGGTGGCACACCAGCAGGATGGTGAGCTGGATAACAGCCTCTTTGAATTTTCACCGTCTATAAAAGGTAAAACACGTTGGGTTGATGCGCGCACTATCGAGTTTACTCCTAACGAACCTCTGGAACCCGGAGAAAACTACTCTGCCGACTTTGACCTGAGTAAGGTAATTGATGTACCTAAGGATTACAAGCACTTCAGTTTTGATTTTCAGATCATAAAGCCTGACTTCACAGTTAGTTTTACAGGGCTACGCACAGCTACCAATACATCCGTTGATAAGATGAAACTTGGTGGATGCATTCAAACCGCCGATGCCGAGGATGACAAAGCGGTTGAAAAAATATTGGCAGTTAATTATTCTTCATCAGCTAAAGTAAGCTGGCAGCATAATGCAACTACTAAAACGCACACCTTCACGGTAAACAATCTCGCACGCGCTTCAAATGGCGCCACACCATTGAATGTTGAATGGAACGGCAGTAGTTTGAACGTAGACAAAAGCGGAAGTCAGGATTTTGTTGTGCCCGCCATTGGCGATTTTCGAGTATTAGCCGTGCGCGCCGTTCAAAATACCGACGAATATGCCGAGGTGCAATTCTCAGATGCTATTATGGTTGGCCAGGAACTGAATGGCCTCATCAGCATAAATAATATAGGCGATGCTGCTTACACCATTGATGGTAGTGTAGTAAAAGTTTATGCGCCGGAGAGATTGGAAGGGAACTATACTGTTACGGTAAATCCCGGTATCGAAAACATCTCCAACAAAAAACTCACTAAGCCCTACACCGCAAATGTTTTCTTCGAGAACCGGTTGCCGGCTGTAACCATACCGGGCAAAGGCGTTATTCTACCGGATTCGGGGCACCTGATGATGCCTTTTGAGGCTGTTAACCTAAATGCGGTTGATGTTACCATTATCAAGGTTTATGAAAACAATGTACCCCAGTATTTCCAGAACAATGGTTTTGATGGCGGCGCAGAGCTACGCCAGGTAGGTAAACCAGTGGTGCAAAAAACCATACGCCTGGATACTGATAAAGGGTTAAATCTGGGTAAAAAGAACCGTTTTATGCTGGATATCGACCAGCTATTACGTACCGAACCAGGCGCGATTTACCGGGTAGTGATCGGCTTCAGAAAAGAGTACTCGCTATACAACTGCCGTGCGGGGTCACCAGCTAACATAAATAATGAAGAAGATGATTATGGTGGTGACTATGATTATAGCAACAACACAGGCAAGGTAAACGATGAAGACGACGAGTTTTGGCAGCGCTATGATAACTACTATCCTGATGACTACCGTTGGGATGAGCGTAACGACCCGTGTACTAACTCATATTTTACCAAACAGCGTTGGGCCACGCGCAATATCATGGCCTCAAACATTGGTTTAATAGCAAAACGCGGTAGCGATAATAGTATGCTGGTTGCCGTGACCAATTTGCTTACCGCACAACCTATGAGCGGCGTTGAGTTGCAATTACTCGATTACCAGAAACAGGTACTATTCAAAACCACATCAGACGGAGAAGGCCTTGCCAATTTTGATTTAAAACGCAAGCCATACCTGCTAATAGCCAAGTATAATAATGAACGCGGTTATCTGAAACTGGATGATGGAAGTTCTCTCCCGCTTACGCGCTTTAATGTTGGTGGCGAGCAGGTGCAAAAAGGGTTAAAAGGCTTTATTTACGGCGAGCGCGGCGTATGGCGCCCCGGCGATAATATTTACCTGACCTTTGTTTTAGAGGATAAGCTAAAAACACTTCCACCAGACCATCCCGTTGAATTTGAACTTTATAACCCGCAGGGACAGGTTTATAAGCGCATAACGCAAAATAAATCGATTGATGGTTTTTATAGTTTCCATACCGCGACCGAAACTTCATCGCCTACGGGCAACTGGCTGGCGCGTGTTAAGGTTGGCGGTGCCGTGTTTGAGAAGAACATAAAAGTTGAAACCATAATGCCGAACAGGTTAAAACTTAACCTTTCGTTTGGGGGTGCCGAGGAGCTGACCAAAGGTGCCGGCGAAAATGGCACCCTATCTGCACAGTGGTTGTTTGGCGGCGCGGCTCAAAATTTAAAAGCTAAAGTGGATGCCTTCCTGTCTGCGCAAACCACCACTTTTAAAGGATTTGATGATTATGTGTTTGACGACCCTACCCTTGCCTTTAATACACAAACGCAAACCGTGTTTGATGGACGCTTAAACGCGAATGGCACAACGCCGGTAAGTGCCGACATTAATGTAGAACGCCAGGCGCCGGGCCGGTTACGTGCAAACTTTGTGGTTAAAGTATTTGAGCCGGGTGGTAATTTCAGTATTAACCAAGTGGCTTTGCCTTATAATGTTTACCCGGCTTATGTAGGTATTAAAACACCAAAAGGCAGCGAGCTTTCGGGTATGCTGGTTACCGGTAAAGATCACGTGATTGATATTGCGGATGTGGACACAAAAGGCAAATTGCTACCCGGCAGCCGTTCTGTTGAAGTAGAATTATATAAAATTCAATGGCGCTGGTGGTGGGATGAAACCGGTGATGAGTTAAGCAATTTTACGCAGGATAGGTACAATAAACTTATAAAAACCGAAACCGTTAACCTGACCAACGGTCGCGGTAAATGGGGAATGCGTATAGCCCAAGCCGATTGGGGCCGATACCTGATTAAGGTAAAAGACCCGCAAACCGGTCATTCAACAGGTAAAATTATTTACGTGGATTGGCCAAACTGGTCGGAAAGGTTACAGCAGGATAATCCTACCGAAGCGGCGATGCTATCGTTCACATCTGATAAAACAAGCTATAGAGTTGGCGACGATGCCACGCTTACCATACCAACCAGTAACGACGGCCGGGCGCTTATCAGCTTTGAAAATGGCAGCAAAGTGCTTAAAACAGTATGGATTGATACCAAAAAAGGACAAACCCGCTATAGCTTTAAAGTTGATGAAAGCATGGCGCCAAACGTGTTTGTGAACGTTACCCTGCTTCAACGCCATGCGCAAACCATAAATGATTTACCTATCCGCATGTATGGCGCTATCGGTTTACAGGTTGAGGATCCGGAAACAATATTGAAACCACAGATCGCGATGCCTGATAAAATACGGCCGGAGACAGAATCTGCTATAACAGTATCCGAAGCATCAGGCAAAGAAATGACGTATACCGTAGCCATTGTAGACGAAGGCTTGCTGGATATTACGGGCTTTAAAACCCCTGATCCGCATAGCGCGTTTTACGCTAAAGAAGCGTTAGGCGTAAAAACCTGGGACCTGTTTGATTATGTGATAGGCGCTTTTGGTGGCGGCCTCGAACGTATACTCAGCATTGGTGGTGATGGCACCGGTTCGGTAAATAAAAACGTTTCGGTAAACCGCTTTAAGCCGGTGGTAAAATTCCTCGGCCCATTCCATTTAAATGCAGGCGAAAAACAAACACAGCGCTTTACGCTGCCGCAATACATAGGCTCTGTACGGGCGATGGTAATAGCCGGTCATGCGGGAGGTTATGGTTTTGCCGAAAAAGCGGTTGCGGTTAAAAAACCGTTAATGATTATGGCCACCCTGCCACGCGTATTAGCCCCGCAGGAGCAAATACAGTTGCCGGTTACGGTATTCGCCCTGGAGAAGAACATCAAGAACGTGAGCGTTCAGGTACAGTCTAACGCGTTTAGTAATCTCGGCGGCAACAATACCCGTAGCCTCACCTTTACTAAAACCGGTGATCAATTGGTTACCTTCAATCTGAATGTAAAGGACTTTGTAGGTATAGGAAAAGTGAGAATTGTTGCAAAAAGCGGTGGTGAAACAGCAGCCTATGATGTTGAATTAAACGTGCGTAATCCGAATCCGCCGGTTACTAAAATTATTGAAGCGGAATTAGCGCCGGGAAAATCATGGGCTGCGCCTTATGCTGCTTTGGGCATGGCAGGTACCAATAAAGCGACACTCGAAGTTTCGGCCATACCAGCGCTAAATCTATCGAAACGCTTAAGTTATTTAATACAATATCCGCATGGCTGCGTGGAGCAAACCACGTCAGCCGTGTTCCCACAATTATATTTGAGCCAACTACAGGATTTGACCGATCGGCAGAAAGCTGAAGTTGACCGAAACATAAAGTCGGGCATAAACAGGCTTAACGGCTTTAGGGTAAACAGCGGCGGCCTGAGCTACTGGCCGGGTTATGGCGATGCCGACGATTGGGGTACCAATTATGCGGGTCACTTTATGCTTGCCGCTCAAGCTAAAGGCTATATGTTACCGGTAGGATTTATTGAGCAATGGAAAAAATTCCAGAAACAAAGAGCTCTTGCCTGGGCTCCTGATACGCGCAGCTTCTATGGGTCTGACCTTATACAAGCCTATCGTCTATACCTGCTTGCTTTGGCGCATTCACCTGAATTGGGTGCTATGAACCGCTTGCGCGAGTTTCAATACATCAGCGTAGAAGCTAAATGGCGTTTGGCGGCGGCATATAAACTGGCCGGGCAAACGGAGGTAGCCATGAATTTGATAAAAGGACTACCAACAACCATCAAACCTTACAACACCATGTACGGTACCTATGGTTCTGACCTTCGAGATCAGGCCATGATATTGGAAACTCTGACTTTGTTAGGACAACAACAACGGGCTTCGGGCGTAATGCGTGCCGTGGCCGCCCGCCTGTCTCAGGATAGTTGGTACAGTACGCAAACCACCGCCTACTCACTCATCGCGATAGCGCAATATTGCGGCGTAAATAAAAACGGCGGTAAAATGGCCTTCGCTTACCAGGGTGCCGGGAAAGGGTCTATCAATGCTAATTCATACATCTGGCAAGGTGACGCAGCGCCAAACGGTGGTAAAGTGTTTGTAAAAAATAATGGCACGAATAAACTTTATGTTCGCCTGATACAAAAAGGGCAGCCGTCATCAGCCGATAATATAGATACCTATGTTAACCCCGACGTACTTAACATGCGCGTAGCTTACTTTACACTTGCAGGCAAGCCTGTTGATCCGTCGAAACTTAAACAGGGTACTGATTTTGTTGCACAGGTAACCCTACGTAATCCGGGTAAACAAGGTCGGTACGACAACCTGGCTTTAACGCAAATATTCCCTTCGGGATGGGAAATTTTAAACAGCCGGATGCTGAATAACGACGAGGCGTTTAAGTCATCCCCTTCCGATTATCGTGATATTCGCGACGACAGGGTAAATACTTACATTGGTTTAAGCGAAGGCCAAGAAGTTACTTACTACGTAATGCTGAACGCTGCCTATGCCGGTAAGTATTATATGCCTGCCACCTATTGCGAAGCCATGTACAATACATCCATAAACGCCTTAATTAAAGGGCAATGGGTTGAAGTGTATAAATAACCTAAATGAAATTAAATAATCGAGGCCGCCTTAATAAGCGGCCTTACTTGTTTACTACCCTTTTAAAAATGGGTTAAAGTTACGTGTGCCTATTTCCATACCGGCAGCGCGGCAAACTGTTTTATCGCCAAACTTAAAGTTGATGCTATCCAGAGCCTGATACAGGCGTATCTGTTCTTCATTGTCCTCAAAAAGGTTGATCTGATAACGGCCCGTTGCCAGATTGCTTAGCCTAACCCCTATTAATCTGATAGGCCTATAACCGTTCCAGGCTTTTTTAAGCAGATTTTTAATTCCGGGTATCAAAATGTGCTCGGCGGCAGTAAGCGGTATCTTCTGTTGTAAGGTGTGCGTCTCAAAATTTGAGTAACGTACTTTTACAGCAAGGCACGCGGCAAGCTTATCTTCCTTACGGAGTTTGTATGAAAGTTCTTCGGTCATGCTTACCAAAATGGTTTCCAAAGTGCGCCGGTCCGCCACATCATTATGAAAAGTGTGTTCGCTTGAAATTGACTTTCTGTCCGAGTGCGGTATAATCTCACTGTAATCTATCCCACGTGCCTTTTCCCAAATAAATAACCCGGCTTTACCGAACACTGTTTGTAAAAAGCGTAGCTCTACCTTTTGCAGATCGCCGATTTTCTCGATGCCGTATCCATAAAGTTTTTTGCAGGTACTTTCGCCAAGCATCGGGATTTTGCTGATGGGCAGCGGTGCCAAAAAAGCCATCTCGCTTCCGTGCGGTACCAGCAATTGGCCATTGGGTTTAGCCTGGTTGGTAGCCATTTTAGCCACCGTTTTACTTGATGCCATACCAAAGGATATGGGCAAGCCGGTATCACGCATTATTTTCTGCCGCAGATCAGTCGCCATTTTATATGGGTCATGAAAGCGATCCATGCCGGTAAGATCAATATAAAATTCATCAACAGAGGTTTTTTGGTATAGCGGCACCGCGTTATTAATAATCTCTGTAACCTCCCGCGAAGCCTCTGAATAACGGCCATGTGTGCCATGAATAACAATGGCATGCGGGCAAAGCTTTAAAGCCTGCCGTGTAGGCATAGCCGAATGAATGCCATACTTACGCGCCTCGTAACTACATGATGCAACAACTCCCCTGTCTGCCGAGCCACCTATGAGCACCGGCTTACCAATAAGCTCAGGATTGAACTTACGCTCCACTGAAACGAAGAATGAATCAAGATCAATATGCACGATGTACCGCTTGTTGGACATAGCACAAATATCACAATTAATTTGTAAATACTAAAAATATTAGCAAGTATTGCAAGATAAAAATCAAATCATACTTATGCATTACGCGGATTATATGATGCTTTTAGCGCCACCCGAACAAGTGAACATAGAGATTAAAAGATATAAGCTGGCCTCGGCTAAGCATATCGGTAATTTTAATAGCATGCACTCCGAAGCACATATCAGTATTTGCGGAGCCGACCGGCAAAAAACATTTATTATAGAACCATCCTTGCAGCGCATGGCGCAAAAACTAAGCACTATTCCGCCTATTGTTTTACACATAAAGGGATTTGACTTTTTTAAACATGGCGATAAGGGAATGACTATTTACGCGCGTATTGAGCAAACTGACTCAGTTAAAAAATGGTTCAAGCTCTTATTGCTGAATATGAACCTTAAAACGAACATTACACCTCATATCACCATCGTGCGCAATATACCGGCTTACAAATTTGAGCAGCTATGGCCTCATTTTGCTAAAGCGCAATACCATGATGTATTTAAGATTGATGGCTTAACCATACTAAAAAGAGACACCTTTGAGCCGCATCAAAACTGGCGGCAACACTGCTTATTGCCATTTAATAACAGCTTTTTTAGCTAAAGTTTAGCAGCCTGAACAATTATTCTGACTGATTATAAGTGTGTTAAATACACAAGCACTATTTTTTATACTGAAGACGAAATGTTTGCTATATTTGCGGTGGGTAAGTCTTTTACGACCAGCTCCTCTTGAACTCCCCCAGGGTGGGAACGCAGCAAGGGTAGAGGGTTGTAGCGGTGCGATAAAAGTAGCTTACCCATTTTTTTTAACTCGACCTGCATTACCTGAGCCGTCTGATTATTTGCCCGGGTAATTACTTTGTTTTGTTATTCAACAAAATCATCATATAAAATGAAATTTTTTATTGATACTGCAAATCTTGCACAAATCAAAGAAGCACACGAAATGGGTGTTTTGGATGGCGTTACTACCAACCCATCACTAATGGCTAAAGAAGGCATTACCGGCCAGGAAAACGTAATTAACCACTATAAAGCTATATGCGAAATTACTGATGGCGATGTGAGCGCCGAGGTAATATCAACTACTTTTGACGAGATGGTTGCCGAAGGCGAAGCCCTCGCTAAACTGCATGAGCAAATAGTGGTGAAAGTGCCTATGATAAAGGATGGTGTAAAAGCTATAAAATACTTTACTTCAAAAGGTATCCGTACCAACTGTACGCTGGTGTTTTCTGCAGGTCAGGCTTTATTAGCCGCTAAAGCCGGTGCTACTTATGTATCTCCTTTTGTTGGCCGTTTAGATGATGTATCAACCGATGGTATGCAACTGATTGAGGATATCCGTTTAATTTATGATAACTACGGTTACGAAACTCAGATATTAGCAGCTTCAGTGCGTCATGCAATGCACATTATTCAATGTGCTAAAATTGGTGCCGACGTAATCACTGCTCCTTTAAGCGCTATCGCTTCACTATTGAAACACCCGCTTACCGATAATGGCCTTGCACAATTCCTGGCCGACCATGCTAAAGCAGCTGGTAAATAATTATCAAGCTAACATATTTTAAAAGCCATCTTATCGATGGCTTTTTTTGTTTCCGTAAAAGTGTTTAGTCAATTGCAAGTAAGTAAAGTTGATTATACCGTGGTTAGCCTCTCCTATTTTTTATATTAGCAAAATATACGTTATCCTGATGCTTGATCTGTTAATTATTGGTGGCGGCCCTATCGGGCTGGCATGTGGTTTAGAGGCACAAAACGCTGGTCTGTCATTCAAGATCATTGAAAAAGGCTGCCTTGTTAATTCCCTGTACAACTATCCTTACACCATGACGTTCTTTTCCACGTCAGATAGGCTGGAGATCGGCGGCATACCGTTCGTGACAATCAACAATAAACCCAACCGGGCCGAGGCACTGGAGTATTATCGTCGTGTAGCCTTATCAAACCAGCTTCCCGTTAGTTTATTTGAGGAGGTAACGGATGTACGGCGTGATGGCGATGGTTATCATATAACAACATGCAAAGCAACTTATCAGGCTAAATATGTAGTACTTGCTACAGGGTTTTATGATATTGCCGTTAATCTTAACATACCGGGCGAATATCTGCCTAAAGTAAAACACTATTATAAGGATCCGCACTATTATGCCATGCAAAAGGTGATAGTAGTTGGGGCAAGCAATTCCGCTATCGATGTTGCTTTAGAGACCTATCGTAAAGGTGCAGATGTTACCCTGGTTGTTCGGGGCAGCGAGGTTAGCAGCAGAGTTAAGTATTGGGTGAGGCCGGATATAATCAATCGAATTGAAGAAGGAAGTATTAAGGCTTACTTCAACTCCGAACTGGCCGCCGTACGTGAACATGAAGCTGATATTAATACTCCGGATGGTTTAGTAACAATTCCGAATGATTTTGTTATGGCGATGACCGGCTATAAACCCAATTTTAATTTTCTGAAAAAATTGGGTATCGAGCTAACTGATGACAAATTTATACCGCATTATAATAAGGAAACGATGGAAACCAATCAGCCTGGCATGTACCTGGCTGGTGTGGTTTGCGGCGGCTTAGATACGCATTTGTGGTTTATAGAAAACTCGAGGGTACACGCCGAAATGATAATTGGAGATATAGTAAAAAAACGCGGTTAAACCTTACTCATCAATTATAAACGTCTTCCCTTCTATAGCCAGTTCAGTGTCCGGAAATACGGTACGTGCTTCATCAAGCAGATCGTTCAAGGTTTTATAACGCGCCGAGAAATGCCCAATCAATAACCTTTCTGCGCCTGTTTGCACCGCTACATCCGCAGCCTGTAAAGCTGTAGTATGGTAGGTATCACGCGCGCGCTCAAGCATATCGTTCATAAAGGTAGCCTCATGATAAAGCAATGTAGCGCCTTTGATCTGGTCAAAGTAATGTGCACTGAAAAGCGTATCTGAGCAATACGCATAAGTTTTAGGTTCCGGCGGCGGTATCGTTAAGCTCTCATTGGCATATACCGTACCATCAGGCGCAGTGTAATCTCTGCCCGCCTTAATAGCGCTAAAGTAAGCCACAGGCACCTGCAGCTCATCAATACGCTCCTTTACAAGCTTACGGGTGCGCTTCTTCCCTCTGAATATAAAACCGGTACAAGCAATACGATGCAGCAGCGGAATGGTCTCTACCGTGAAATCGTAATTTTCAAATATCTGCTCAGGTTTTTCGGCGTTGGTAGCTTTAAAAACAAGCGGATATTGGAGTGTAGTTTCAGAGTATTTAAGCTGCATTTCAATGATCTCGATCAATGGTGCAGGACCGAACAAGTTCATGGGCTTTTTACGGCCGTTTAAATGCAGAGACGATAAAAGGCCAACCAAACCAAGGTAATGGTCGCCGTGCAGGTGGCTGATAAATATACAATCGATGCGGCTTGCTTTAATGTCAAACCGCATCATTTGTTGCTGACTGCCTTCACCGCAGTCAATCATATATAAATGCTCGTTAATGTTAAGTACCTGGGCGGTGGGGTTCCTGTTGTAAATAGGCGTTGCCGAACTGCTTCCAAGTATAGTAACTTCAAACTTCATACCCGGAAAACAATCAAAGGATTATTTTAGTTCGCGTTTAAGCTCTTTTTCTATCTCTTCCATAAAAATCAGGTCGATAGCTTCTTCGCAGGTTGGTACAATGCTTAATACATTCTCCAATTGCGATATGGTAACCAAACGGTTAACCGCATCATTCAAACCGCAAAGAATAAATACGCCTTCAGCATTTTTACATAAGCGATGACCAACCAACAGGCTGCTCAAACCTGATGAATCCGCAAATTTTACCTGCGAAAGATCAAGGATGATGTTGCGCTGGCCTTCAGTATTGATCAGGATTAGTTCTGATTTAAGTTGAGGAGTTACCAATGAATTTAACTTTGATTCATTCAGCTTCACCAATATGTACTTTTCGTGTTTGTCAACAGTAAATTTCATTGTTAAAATTATATAAAGCTAATATAGCAAATTTTTATATATACAACTTACAAGGCGGCCAGCGCTTGTTTTACGTTAGCCTCTACCCTTTTTAAAATATCATCGCTTGCTGAACGGACAAAAGGCTCTCCGGTAATTTTTTCGTAAAGCTCAATGTAACGGTCAGATATCGACCGGATTTTTTCTTCGGTCATTTCCGGCACTGCTTGTCCTTCTTTACCTTGAAATCCATTCTCTATAAGCCACTTTCTAACAAACTCCTTTGAAAGCTGTTTTTGCGGCTCGTTATTTTTTTGGCGATCTTCATAACCTTCACTATAAAAATAACGGGATGAGTCAGGAGTGTGTATTTCGTCGATGAGGTAGATTGTGCCGTCGGCTTTACCAAATTCATACTTGGTATCCACCAGTATCAGACCCTGCTCAGCGGCTATTTCGGTACCACGGGCATACAGCGCCTGAGTATAGGCTTCCAGTTTTTCATAATCTTCAGCTGATACAATGCCGCGGGCAAGTATCTGCTCTTTTGATATATCCTCATCGTGCCCTACTGATGCTTTAGTTGTAGGCGTTATGATTGGCTGCGGTAGCTTATCATTTTCCTTTAAACCATCAGGTAGCGCTACACCGCAAACTTCCTTGCGCCCCGCGCTGTACTCACGCCAGGCATGGCCGGCCAGGTAACCACGTATTACCATTTCTACCTTAAACGGCTCACAAATACGGCCTATAGTAACACTCGGATCGGGCACGCTGATTACCCAGTTAGGCACAATATCTTCAGTGGCCTTTAAAAACTTGGCAGCTATCTGGTTAAGCACCTGCCCTTTAAATGGAATAGGCTCAGGTAACACCACATCAAAAGCGGATATGCGGTCGGTAACCACCATGGCCAGGTATTTATCTTTTATAGTATAAACATCGCGCACCTTGCCTTTGTAAAAAGCAGTTTGCCCATCAAAATTAAAGTTCGTTTCTTTTATCGCGTCCATTAGTTATAGATGTGAGTGGTGAGATGTGAGTAGTGAGATCACCACCCTAAATCCAAACTCTTATATCATTATCAATTAGATATGGATGCTATATGTCTAATATCTCATATCTAACATCTTAAATCTAATTATTGTATATCCCCGTAAGCCTCGAGTATGCGTTTCACCAGTTTATGGCGTACCACGTCCTCCCCGCTCAGATAAATAATGTCAATGCCTTTTATGTCTGTCAGTATCCTTAACGCAGTATGTAAGCCTGATTGCTGTTTTTTAGGTAGATCGATTTGTGTTACGTCGCCCGTTACAATGAATTTGGCTGTTGGCCCCATACGTGTTAAAAACATTTTTAACTGCATATCTGTGGCGTTTTGCGCCTCATCCAAAATTACAAAGCAATTATCCAGTGTGCGGCCACGCATAAATGCTAAGGGCGCTATTTCTATAGTACGGTTCTCCAGGTAAGTTTTGAGCTTTTCAGGTGGGATCATATCATCAAGCGCATCATATAACGGGCGCAGGTATGGATCAATCTTCTCCTTCAAATCACCAGGCAAAAACCCCAGGTTTTCCCCTGCTTCAACAGCCGGGCGGGTTAATATTATGCGCTTAATTTCCTTATTCTTTAACGCACGTACAGCCAACGCAACAGCCGTATAGGTTTTACCTGTACCCGCCGGACCTATGGCAAACAATACATCGTTTTTCACGATGCTATCTACCATGCGGCGCTGGTTATTGGTACGCGCCTTAACCATTATGCCATTAGGTCCAAAAACAATCACCTCTCCGGTGGTAGATTTATCAACCGGGCCATCAGCAGCAGGGGTGTGCGTTACTTTTGAACCCAGTATGCGCTCTATGTCTGTTATATTTAAATTGTCGTACTTCTCAACATGCTGAAGCAAAAACCCGAATTTTTCATTAAAAACCGACAGTTCATGCTCATCGCCCAGTACCTTCACCTCACTGCCCCGTGCAACTATTTTTAGCTTTGGGTATTGCTTTTTAATGATCTCAAAATGATCATTATTAGGCCCCCAAAGTACCGCAGGATTGATGTTTTCGATAGATAGTTTTAGCTCGTTCAATACAAAATTGATTTTTAGTTGCTGATTTTTATGAATTAAAAATTGAATATTTGTAGCGCTTATCGCTTGTACAAGATTAGCAATAAATATTTAAATAATTAATGGCAATAATAACTTTAACTACCGACCTTGGCGATAAGGATATATACCTTGCAGCACTTAAGGGCAGTATTTTAAAATTGTTGCCTGATGTGAATATTGTTGATATTACGAACAGCGTATCAACCTTTAACATTCAACAGGCTGCCTTTATTTTAAAGAACAGCTTCCATTATTTTCCGGATAATACGGTACACCTTATAGGTATTGATACGGTGTATAATTCGTTCACCAAGTACCTGGCCATTCACTACAAAAACCACTTTTTTGTTGGCGCTGATAACGGTATATTTTCTCTGATGTTTGATAATGAGCCTGAGGAGGTTTACGAGATCAACATTATGCAGGACCTGAAATTTTTGCACTTTCCGCTGGCTGACATTTTTGTGAAAGCGGCCTGCCATCTGGCCCAGGGCGGCAAGATTGACGAGATCGGCCTGCGCATAAGCGGTATCGAAAAAAAGATGAACCTGCAACCCGTGGTAGAGCGAAACCTCATCAAAGGTGCGGTTATTTATATCGACTCTTTTCAAAACGTTATCACCAATATCACGAAGGAATTTTTCAATACCATACAGCAGGGTCGCCGGTTTACGTTATACTTTAAACGCAACGAAACCATCAATCACCTGAGCTGGCATTACAATGAGGTGCCCGAGGGCGAAAAGCTTTGCCTTTTTGGTATAAGCGATCATTTGGAAATTGCCATTAATAAAGGTAACGCAAGCGGGCTGTTGGGCCTTAACCTTGGCGACAGCGTGATTATCGAGTTTGAATAACAGCTACCTGTAACAATTATTTTAAAAAACCGCAAACAAGCTGTTTTAACTTAACTTTGTTGTAGGGTAACATTACCTGACCATGCTTGCGCAGCAGGTAGCAAACTGAGGATACTTAATGAAATTAACTATACATGGTGCCGCACGCCAGGTTACCGGGAGCATGCATTTGCTTGAGGTAGAAAACTATAAGATATTGATTGATTGTGGATTGGATTATGAGCGCGACAGGCATCTTCACACTAACGAAGATTTCCCTTTTAACCCTGCTGATATAGATGTGGTGATACTCACCCACGCGCACATTGATCACTCGGGCAATTTGCCTACGTTAATACGCCTGGGCTATGAAGGACAAATATTGAGCACCGCCCCTACGGCTGATCTTACAGAATTATTACTGCTCGATTCGGTTAGTATATTTATGAATAAAGCTCATAAAGGCCGCAAACACAGTCGCAATCGTGGTAAACAGAGCAATTCTTCACAGCCGTTATATCTGCAAAAGCATGTAATGGATACTATGGAGCGTTTTGTTACCATAGGTTTTAACAAACCTTTCAGGCTTACGGGCGATATTGAGCTCACTTTTATACCAGCCGGCCACTTACTTGGCGCCGCTGCTGCGGTGCTAAAAATCAATGATAACGGTGAAGAAAAAACAATTGCCTTTACCGGTGATATCGGCCGCAAAAACTACCCGGTTTTAAATGATCCGGAGCCGCTACCGGCTGTGGATTACCTGGTAAGTGAAGCCACTTATGGTGGCCGCTATCATACCAAAGGCAAAACGGTTGAGGAGGCTCTGGTTGAAACTATCGATCAAGCCTGCATTAAAGAGCAAGGACGATTAATCATTCCGGCATTCAGCATTGGGCGTACACAATCGCTTGTTTTTGCGCTTAACAAGATATTCAGCAGCGGTTTACTGCCACCTGTTAAAGTTTTTGTTGATAGCCCCATGGCAGTTATGGCTACGCGTATATTCCGTAAATATCATTACCTGGTAAACGGGGAAGCACAGGAATTCTATAATAAAAAGGGTGATGAGTTTGAATTTGACAACCTTACCTATGTCGAAACATTGAAAGATAGCCGGCAGGTCTCCAATTACTTTGAACCGTGCATTATCATATCATCCGCAGGTATGCTGGAGGGTGGCCGCATACAGGATCACCTGTTTTACAACATACAAAATTACTACTGCACCATCCTTTTTATCGGTTATTGCGCCAAAGGCACTTTAGGCCATCGCCTGCTACGTGGCGACCCGATCGTGCATATTAAAGACCGCGATCTGGCCGTTTACGCTACCATTAAGCAGACCGATGTATTAAGCGCGCACGGCGACCATGACGACCTAATGGCTAATGTTTTGTCTCAAGACAAAAATAAATTGAAAAATGTATTCCTGGTTCATGGTGAAACATCAAGCATGGAAGCATTGGCGGCAACTATTGAAGAAGCGGGTTATCGGGCAACTGTTCCTGAAAAGGGGGTAGATTATATTTTATAATATTTCTGCCAAAACAACCAAACAACCTATAGGTTTGATTACTATGTCTTGCTGAGCTTGTCGAAGCATTCGCCGTTTGATTAATTCCGTCGCTCGCCCTTCGACAGGCTCAGGGTGACATGGCTTACGCTATTTTTTATTATTTTGGCATTTCGAGGCGATAGCGAGAAATCTGTCTGCGTCCATAATCAGCGACAGATTTCTCCTCATACCTCGTTCGAAATGACAAGAACTCGTTCAAGTCTTCCCTATCGCGAGGATTTTGGAGGGGTAACAAAAAAGTCCATGAATATTTCTATTCATAGACTTTAAAAAATCATTTTAACAAAAATTCTTATTTCTTAAAGTGATCGATGATCAGGCTGGCAAGCTCTACACCAATTCTTTCCTGTGCTTCGTTGGTAGCCGCACCGATGTGCGGGGTTAATGAAATTTTAGGGTGAGATAGAATTTCCTGGCGAGGAGTTGGCTCATTGTCGAACACATCTAATGCAGCAAATGAAACCTTGCCACTGTCAAGCGCTGCAATCAAAGCTGCTTCGTCGATCAAACCACCGCGAGAGCAGTTAATCAGGCCTACACCCTTTTTCAATAGCTCAAGTTCGGCTCCACCAATCAATGCTTTATCAACAAATGGCGTGTGTAGAGTAATAAAATCTGACTGTTTCAGCACTTCATCAAATGTGGCAGTTTTTACTGAAACATTTACTTTAGTACCACCACCTAAAACAATTTCCAGTTCAGGGTTAAAAGGGAATACATCGTAAGCCACTACTTCCATACCTACACCAATGGCAATCTTGGCCACTTCGCGACCAATGCGGCCGAAACCTAAAATACCTAATGTTTTGCCGCGCAGTTCAACGCCTTTTGCATAAGCTTTCTTAAGTCCGTTAAAGTTGGTAGCGCCTTCAACCGGCACTTTACGGTTGCTATCGTACAAAAAGCGAACGCCACCATATAAGTGAGCGAAAACCAATTCCGCTACTGATAGTGAAGAAGATGCCGGAGTGTTATAAACGGCTACGCCTTTCTCTTTGGCATAGTCAACGTCAATATTATCAACACCAACACCGCCGCGGCCTATTAACTTAATATTAGGGCAGGCATCAATAAGGGCTTTACGCACTTTAGTTGCACTGCGTACGGTAATGGCATCGTATTCGTTTAAACGTGCAGGCAATTCATCCTGCGGTATATTATTGGTATCAACGGTAAAACCAGCTTCCTCAAGCATTTGCTTGCCTACCGGGTCAATACCGTCATTAGCTAATATTTTCATTTATTATTAGTCATTATGTCATTAGTCATTGGCAATTATCATTTTATGTAATGACTATTGACCATTGACCGTTGACTAAATTATTTATTCTTTTCAGCAAACTCCTGCATAGCTTCAATAAGCACATGCACACTTGTTATTGGCAACGCATTGTAAATTGATGCCCTGAAACCACCTACACTTCTGTGGCCTTTGATGCCTACTATGCCTTTTTCATCGCACAGTTTAAGGAATGGTTTTTCGTGCTCCGGATTTTCAGCTACAAAGCAAACGTTCATGTGCGAACGGTCTTCCGTAGCAGCTACACCTTTAAACAACGGATTACGATCAATCTCGGCATACAAAGCTTTTGATTTAGCCAGGTTTTCCTGTTCAATGGCTTCAACGCCGCCCTTTGCTTTAACCCAATTCAAGGTAAGCATTGAAACGTAAATAGCGAAGGTTGGCGGCGTGTTATACATGGAGCCACCTTCAATTTGTGTTTGATAATTCAACATTGATGGTATAGCACGACCGGTTTTCCCCAAAATCTCGTCTTTAACAATAACCAGTGTTACGCCAGCGGGGCCCATGTTTTTTTGCGCACCGGCATAGATCAAACCAAAATCGGCAACATTGATCTTGCGGCTAAATATATCTGACGACATATCGCACACAACGGGTACCGGTGAAGGGAAGAATTGTTGCAATTGCGTACCGTAAATGGTGTTGTTTGACGTTATGTGGAAATAAGCTGCATCGGCAGGTATTTCAAAATCCTTCGGGATAAAAGTAAAGTTGCTTTGTTTTGATGAAGCAACAACAGCTACCTCGCCAAAATATTTAGCCTCTTTCAAAGCTTTGTTAGCCCATACCCCTGATTCCAGATAAGCGGCTTTACCACCTTCGGGTAACAGGTTGTAGGGTACCATGGCAAACTGAGTGCTTGCACCACCCTGTAAAAACAATACCGAATAACCCTCGGGAACGCTGAATAACTCCTTAACCAACCGTACAGCTTCATCCAAAACAGCTTCAAACTCCTTTGATCTGTGCGAGATCTCAAGAAGCGACAAACCTGTACCATTAAAATCAATAACAGCCTGAGCGGCCTGCTTGAAAACCTCCTGGGGTAATATGCCCGGCCCGGCACCAAAATTATGTTTCATATAATTTGTTGAAATGTAAACGCTAATAACACTTTTGGTCAGTTAGTATATTAACGCTCCGAAGTTAATTATTTTGACAAAGTATATAGAGATTATTTGCTTTTTGTTGAAAAAAAGCGACACTTTATTAACAATAAGATCAATAAACTCAGGCTTCCTTTAAAGGCTGCGTGTTTTTGAGGGCTGAGATGGCATCGAGCGGGTTATGAGCCGAAAAAACCGAACTACCGGCTACCAGCACATTAGCCCCGGCTTCAATAAGTTTTGAAGCATTGCTTACATCCACCCCGCCATCAATTTCAATAAACAGTTTGGGGTTATGCAGTTCGGCCAGGGTACGTAGCTCGCGTATCTTTTTGTAAGTGTTATGTATAAATTTTTGTCCGCCGAAACCGGGGTTTACCGACATTACACAAACTTGCTCTACATCGGCTATAACATCCTCAAGTAAACGCACATTAGTGTGCGGGTTTAAGGCGACGCCCGCGCGGCAGCCTAAATCCTTAATAGCTTGTATAGTACGGTGCAAATGGGTACAGGCCTCATAATGTACCATTATGCCATCAGCGCCTGCGTCCTTAAACGCTTTTAAATAACGGTCAGGATCAACGATCATCAGGTGCACATCTAAGGGTTTTGTGGCATACTGCTTAACTGCTTTCATTACCGGAAAGCCGAAAGAGATATTAGGCACGAAAACGCCATCCATTATATCTACATGTATCCAGTCAGCTTCGCTGCTATTTAACATCTCAATGTCGCGTTGCATGTTTGCAAAGTCCGCCGCAAGAATTGAAGGGGAAACAAAAGGCTTCATGGCGGTAAATATAGGCATTGGTGTGGCGCGTAGTTATTATTTTCAAAAAAATGACTCTGCCTTAATCACAATTGAGCAGCAAGTCATAATATTTCTTCATTAAAACAGTATCGTAATTAACAAGTGAGTTGTACGCCTCTGATACAAGCTCATTTAGTATAGATGCACCTAATTGTCCGGCACCATTCGGTATAGATTCATAATATTTGATGATATCTTTCACCCGAATGATCTCATATAACAACAACTGAACCAAGTCAGCCTGCGCGTCTGACTTAACCCCCTGTGGGTTTTTGCTGAGAAAATCTAAAGGATCAAGGGGTGTAAAATTCATTTTTTATAGCACCGGATATAATTTACCATTTACCTAAGCAATACAAATAATGATTGCAGTTGTTTTACGCAAAGTATTTGTAGCAACTATGTTACACAATTACGTATCGGCTAATAAAAAAAGAAACCCTCGCTTTTAGGGAGGGTTTCATATTGCAATTATAATAAATTTATTTGCTTTCCTGCGCTGGTTTTTCAGGTTTTGGTAATAAGGCTTTTCTTGAAAGCTTTAATTTACCTTGCTTATCAACGTCAAGCAATTTAACACGTACCTCGTCTCCCACCTGGAAGATACCGTCCATGCTTTCAAAACGCTTGTGGTCAATTTCTGAAATGTGCAGTAAACCATCTTTACCCGGCATAATTTCAACAAATGCGCCGAATGGCATGATCGATTTAACCTTACCTTCGTAAATTTCGCCTATCTCTGGTTTAGCGGCAATATTGCGTATACGGGTAACAGCTTGATCGATAGATGCTTTGTTATCAGCAAATATTTGCACTATACCTTGGTTATTAACCTCTTCAATTGAAATTGTAGCACCGGTTTCGCGTTGCATTTCCTGGATGATTTTACCACCCGGGCCAATAACGGCACCGATAAATTCTTTGTCAATTTTGATAGTAACAATTCGCGGAGCATGTGGCTTGTAATCTTCGCGAGGCTCAGCGATGGTCTTTTTCATCTCATTCAGGATGTGTAAACGACCGTCTTTTGCCTGATGCAATGCTTTAGCCAATACTTCATATGAAAGGCCGTTGATCTTTAAGTCCATTTGGCAGGCAACAATACCTTTTTCAGTACCGGTTACCTTAAAGTCCATATCGCCTAAGTGATCCTCGTCGCCAAGAATGTCAGATAATACAGCGTATTTAGTACCTTCCGGATTAGTAATTAAACCCATGGCGATACCAGATACCGGAGCCTGAAGTTTAATACCTGCATCCATCAACGCTAACGTACCTGCGCAAACAGTAGCCATTGATGACGATCCATTTGATTCCAGAATATCAGATACCACGCGGATAGTATATGGATTTTCATCCTCAACAGGCAGTACTTGTTTTAACGAACGCATAGCCAAGTTACCGTGGCCAATCTCACGACGGCCTGCTCCCCTGTTAGGACGAACCTCACCGGTTGAGAAACCAGGGAAGTTGTAGTGCAGGATGAATTTCTGGTAGCCGTTGATGAACGCGCCGTCAATCATTTGCTCGTCGTCCTTAGCGCCTAAAGTAACTGTAGTTAGTGATTGGGTTTCGCCACGCGTAAATACGGCAGAACCGTGAGCGGCAGGCAGGTAGCCAACTTCGCTCCATATTGGGCGTATTTGTTTTGAGTTACGGCCATCTAAACGCAAATCCTCATCCAGGATCAGGTTACGTACCGCGTCATACTCTACATCGTGGAAATATTTTTTGATCAGGCTTTCTGTAACCGCGTCAATCTCGATACCTAAGGTTGCGATAAATATATCACGTATCTCGCGTAGTTTTTGATGGCGCTCATGTTTGCTTGAGCCTGATTTAGCCACCTCATATACTTTATCGTAAGTAGCGGCGTAAACTTGTTTCTTAAGCTCCTCATTGCTGTGCTCGTGGCTGTAAATACGTTTTTCAGTTTTACCAACCTCGGCAGCAAGTTCTCGCTGAACCTGAACCTGTACTTTAATAGCCTCGTGCGCGAACTTGATAGCTTCAACAAGCTCTTCTTCCTGAATTTCTTTTGCTTCGCCCTCAACCATGTTGATGTCGAACTCAGAACCGGCTACGATAAATTCTAAAGTAGCGCGTTCGAGATCGCTACGGGTTGGATTGATCACCAGCTGGCCATCAATTTTAGCAACGCGAACCTCTGATATAGGGCCGTTGAACGGAATATCAGAAACGGCTAATGCTGCAGATGCTGCCAAACCTGCAAGGCAGTCGGGCATAATATCTTTATCTGCCGAGATCAAAGAGATCATTACCTGGGTGTCGGCATGGTAATCCTCCGGGAAAAGCGGACGTAAAGCGCGGTCAACCAAACGAGAGATCAACACCTCGTAATCAGACAAACGGGCCTCACGGCGTAAGAAACCACCCGGTATACGGCCGGTTGAAGCGTATTTTTCCTGATAGTCTACCGAAAGTGGTAAAAAGTCAACACCTTCTTTAGCTTCAGGAGATGATACTACGGTAGCCAGCAACATGGTGTCGCCTTGTTTTACTACCACAGAGCCATCAGCTTGTTTGGCCAGTTTTCCTGTTTCGATCTCAATGGTGCGGCCATCACCTAAATCGAAAACCTTTTTAATTGCATTATAACTCATTTTGTGTTTATTAAGATGCGCTTTTCGTCTTTAGGAGCGCACCGGTTTTATTTATGTTTAAAAACTTGCGTACAAAAGTAAAAAAGCCATTCGCATTTGACGAACGGCTTTCTTAAAAATACTGTTTAAAATTACTTGATAATATCCCTTAGCTGTAAAGCTTTGATAATAGCACGGTATCTTTCAATATCTTTATTGTATAGGTACGCCAATAAGGCACGGCGTTTACCTACAAGCTTTTGCAGTGATAATTGTGTTGCAAAATCTTTTTTGTTTTTTTTCAGGTGACCGGTTAAGTGCGCAATACGTGTTGTGAACAATGCTACCTGACCTTCTGCTGAACCTGTATCGGCAGCACCCTTACCATGTTTTGCGAAAATTTCTTGTTTCGCTTCTTTACTTAAATACATTACCTGAATAATATTAAAGCTGTAAATACTTTGTTAATTGAGCGGCAAAGATATAGCTATTAATCGTAATAAACAATAGCCTTCCCTGTATATTAAACTATATATCACCAAAGCTCATAAAATAACAAAGGCCACCTTGCGGGCAGCCTTATATGTGGTAATATTATTTACTGAAATTACTCAGCTATAGCAGCTTCTTCAGTACCTTCAGTTGCTTTAGCTACAGGAGCCTCTTCAACTTTAGCGGTTTTTGCTTTGCTTGCAGCCTTTGCTTTTGGAGCCGGTGCAGCCACTTCAGCTACGGCTTCAGTTTCAAAAGGAATTACTGATACATATGAACGGTTATCAGCTTTCTTTTTGAAAACTACCTGACCATCAACAAGGGCGAATAAAGTATGATCTTTACCGATACCTACGTTTTGACCTGGGTTGTGCGGGGTACCACGCTGACGAACGATGATGTTACCTGCGATTGCCGGCTGACCACCGAATATTTTGATACCTAAGCGTTTGCTATGCGATTCACGACCGTTTTTGGAACTACCGGCCCCTTTTTTGTGTGCCATTTCTTTTATCTATTATGAAGGATAAACACCTTCGGGATTAAACAATAATTACAGAGCAATACCTGTGATCTCGATTTTGGTAAATTGCTGACGGTGACCGTTTTTCTTTTTGTAACCTTTTCTTCTTTTCTTTTTGAAGATGATCACTTTATCACCTTTTACATGCGACAAGATCTTAGCTGATACTTTAGCGCCTTTCAAATCAGTACCTAATTTGAATTTACCTTCGTTTTCTGCTAACAATACTGTGTCAAATTCAATACTAGCGCCTTCATCTCCCTGTAAGCGGTGTACAAAGATTTGCTGGTCTTTTGCAACTTTAAATTGCTGTCCGGCTATACTTACTATTGCGTACATTGTTATTTAATTATGTTTTTAAATTTCGAGGTGCAAATATAGATATTAATCTATCAAATACCAACAACGTTTACTTTTTATTTCGTTGCTCAGCGTCTCTTAACACACGCTGTATCTCCTTTATTAAACGCTGGTTGGCGTCTATCAGCTTTTCATTACCCTGGTAATTAGCCTGAAACAGTACGCTTTTGCTTTTGCGCATGTAGTTAAACTGGATCAGGTAATACGGCACCTTCGGGTCGCGCTTTGCGCTGTTCACTTCCTGCTCCGGAAAATCCCAGAAACCCAGGTCAGCAGCCTTGCGGTGCAAGTATAACAGATCATCGTTGGTAAGTTTCAATGATGTTTTAACAACCGAATCTCTACTATCAACATACTGGTAATTATGAGTTTTAGAGTTGTATTTATTCAACAAGCTATCACCGTTTCCATATTCAAAAACCATATACTGAAACTCATTAAACTTATACGGCGCATTCTTCACCATCATGCCATAATAGTAAAAGCAATACAGTAAAAACGGCACAGCGACACTGGCAGCAAGGAATATCTTTTTATTTCTTAAAGTCATTATATACTTTGATTACACAGATTATAGATTGATTTCACCGAGCATCAGCAAATCAGGAGCGAAAATCGTTATTGAATTGCATAGTTCGAAATTGATTAATCGAAAATTACATTTAATCAATTTCTTTCTCCCACTTGCTTACTACAGCGGTAGCCATGGCGTTACCTAATACGTTGGTTGCGGAGCGGCCCATATCAAGTAATGGATCAATACCAATAAGCAATGCCAATCCTGCTTCGGGTATATTGAACATAGCAATAGTACCTGCAATAACAACCAGCGACGCGCGCGGTACACCGGCAATACCTTTACTGGTGAGCATCAGCACTAATAGCATAGACAACTGCTGCTCAAATGAAAGATTAATATTATATGATTGTGCAAGGAAAAGCGAAGCAAAGGTCATGTACATCATGGAGCCATCCAGGTTGAAAGAGTAACCTAAAGGCAGAACAAAACTTACTATCTTGTTATTACAACCAAAGCGCTCCAGTTCCATTAAAACCTTGGGGTAAGCAGCTTCGCTGGTTGATGTACTGAACGCCACCAGCATAGCATCCTTAATATTGTTTACCAGCGTTAGAGCGCGTTTACCTAAAACAAAGTACCCAGCCAGTATGATCGTTAACCATAATACCACGAGCGAAAAATAGAATTCACTTATAAATATGGCATAGGTAGATAGAATGCCCAGCCCCTGCTTGGCAATAATGGCTGTAATCGCACCAAACACCGCAAGTGGCGCTGCCTTCATAACATAACCTGTAATTTTCAGTATCACGTGGGCAATGGCATCCATCGCCTTGATCACCACCTCTCCTTTTTCACCGATAGCCGCCGTCGCCACACCAAAGAACAGGGAGAAAACTACGATCTGCAATATCTCATTGTTCGCCATTGATTCGATAATACTCTTTGGAAAAACGTGGCCAATAAAATCTCTTAGTGATAGTGCAGCCTTTTGTACGCCGGTAGCAACATGGCTATCGGGTAACGGCAGATGCATAGCCTTGCCAGGTTCAAAAAAGTTAACCAGTACCATACCTAATAATAACGACACCAGTGTAGCACTTAAAAACCAAAGCAAGGTTTTGCCCCCAATACGCCCAACAGCCTTAATGTCGCCAACCTTGGCAACGCCCACCACTAAAGTAGTGAACACCAATGGGGCTACGATCATTTTTATCAATCGTAAAAATATATCGCTCAGCACGTTGAAGCCTACCAGCTTATCCTCGCGGGAGGTATCGTTAGTTTTGCGGATGCTGATCTGTTCAGTACGTTGTAGCTTGAGTTCTTTATAACCTGCAACGGTGGTATCAGTAATGGCGGCAAGCCGGGTATCAATTATTTTTATTTGAGCGTCGGCTTTGCTGATGTTGTTATTGATATCATTAATAACAAGGGTATTGTAAAAATACCCTGTTATTACGCCCACAACAAGGGCTATAAATATGTACAATGTAAGTTTGCTACGGCGCATGCAAGTCAGTTAAACCCCAAAGCTACAAATTTACACCGTTAATAAAAGCAGGCGTTGAAAACCAGCCTTTACAGGTCAACCTTGCTAACTTTCACCGCCGTACCGTAAGCAAGTACTTCGGTAACGCCTTGCATAACTTCATTAGCGTCATACCGCATGTTGATCACTGCCGTGGCGCCAACTTCCTGCGCATGAAGTATCATCAGGTTATAAGCTTCCTGGCGGGCCTGCTCGCATAGCTCGGTATAGATGCTGTTACGACCGCCGAATATGGTTTGCAGTCCACCCAAAAAATTACCGCCTACACCGCGTGAGCGAACCGTTATACCACGGATAACGCCTAAATGCTCAGTTACTTTGTAGCCTTCTAAATGTGTGCTGGTTGTTACTATCATAGTTATATATGTATTTGTTTACGTCAAACATAAACTATATCATCAATATTTAAATGAATAATAGAACTTTGTTGCTTTAGATGATATACCAGCTATGAGTGTTACTACTTACGGACTCCAAAATATAAAAAAGGAACTACAGCACATACCGGCTGCACAAATGGCCGAATTGTTGCTGCGCCTTGCCCGCTATAAAAAAGAAAACAAGGAACTGTTGGCCTACCTGATGTTTGAAGCGCATGATGAATCGGCGTTTATTACGCAAGTCAAAGGTGAAATAGGTTTTATGTTTAGCCAATTACCGGCACAAGGTTATTTCGCCGCTAAGGCCTTACGAAAAATTTTAAGGCTGATAACCAAATACGTTAAGTTTACCGGATCAAAAATCGCTGAGATAGAATTGCTCATAAGCTTTTGTGAGAATTACCTGCAATATGCCGACCGCAAAACATCATACAAGCCCTTGCGCGTTATATTTGCTAAACAGCTGGAAAAAATTCGCAACAATATTAACAAACTGCACGAGGATGTAAGGCATGACCATTTGCCTGATTACGAGCAGTTACTCAGCGACGCCGATAAAAAATTGCAGTGGTTAAATATTATTGATTACCAGTTGTAACATATTAATAACTTTGTAATCTAATCTGTATAACAATTAACTGCAAGCGTGCCCGGTAAAGAAGCAGCCTTTAAGCAAATTTTTGAAGCCAACTCAAAAAAAATATTCCACCTGTGTTATGGCTACACCGGGGATGATGACGCGGCGCGCGATTTGCTGCAGGAAACCTTTTTAAAAGTTTGGCAAAACCTGGATAAATTCCGCAACCAGGCCATGATCTCTACCTGGATTTACCGCATTGCCGTAAACACTTGCCTTACCTACCTCCGCTCCGAAAAGCGCCAGGCCAAGGATGAACTTACGCCACAAATTGCGGAAACCAAACGTGAAGAACTATCTGAGAAGAATGAGCAGGTTGCATTGCTTTATAAATGCATATCAAAGCTCGAAGAGTCGGAAAGAATTATTATAACAATGGTGCTTGATGAAATGCCCTACCCTGAAATTGCTGAGATTTCGGGGATATCCGAAGGCAATCTGCGGGTAAAAATTCATCGTATAAAACAAAAGTTAACTGAATTATACAACCAGTATGAAAGACTTTGATCATATAATGTCGGTTTGGCAGGATCAGCCAAAACGCGATCAGCTTTCGGTAGACGAGGCGCTGAAGCAGGTGAAACGTGGAGTGAGAAGCCTTAATAAAAGGTTGTTACGTGGTATTGTCAGCATGGCCGTAGGTGCTGCCGCTGTGTTATTAGTAATGCTTTTTCTGGTATTTCAATCGTGGGTTACGTACGCGGGCATTGGAATTATACTTTGTACCATGCTGCTTTATATGTTTGTAATGATTAAAGATTATAAGCTTGTATCAAAGGAAGATGTAACCATCCATCCGGCAGAATATCTGCAGGGGTTAAAAGAATATCAGCACCGCCGCGCAGACTTGTACGGTTGGCTATATTACCTTTATTTATTACTGATTACCATAGGCTTATCGTTGTATCTATTCGAGGTGCTTGAGCATTCATCAAAAATATTCCGTTTCTCGTTTTACGGCTTTACAGTGGTATGGCTGTTATATGTAGCCTTTTATCTGAAAGACCGTATTTTTAAACTGGAACAGGAAAAACTGAACCTGATTATTGAACGGTTGGAAAGATTGCAAAATCAGTTTGATTAAGCGCTTATAACGCATTAATGTATAATTTACATCGGCATAACTTTGCTACTACCATTTTTATTCATATTTGCGGATGACTGAAACCGAACTGCAAAAGTTACAGAAACTCACCCGGCTATCAACCGGCTATAAAGCTTTTTTATACGATTGCGACGGCACACTTGCCGATAACATGCCTGCCCACAAAGCCGCCTACATTAAAGTTGCTGCGGATGGCGGCTTAGTATTTGACGGCGCCATTGTTGATGAACTGGCCGGCTGGCCGGTGAAAAACGTGGTTGAGGAAATTAACAAGCGCTACAACAGCACTTTTGACCCTGTGACGTTTGCCGAAAAACGCTATCAGGTTTTCTTTGACGAATATTTGGAAAACACCCAGCCTATAAATTACGTAGTTGAGCATTTAAAGGCACATGCAGGTAAAGTTCGTATTGCGGTGGTATCAGGCAGCGGGCGTAAAGCTGTAGAAAAAACTTTAACGCTGCTTGGCATACTTGAAAATGTTGAAGTATTGGTTTGCGCGGGCGAAACCGAGCACGGAAAACCCTACCCGGATCCGTTTTTAACAGCGGCCGAAAAGCTTGGCATATCCCCTGCCGACTGCCTGGTGTTTGAGGATGGCGAAGCCGGCACAACCGCTGCAACTGCGGCAGGCATGAAATGGGTACGTATTGATAAATTGTAACTTATTGTTGCTGTTGCCGCGATGCTTTTACCTTTTCAAAGTATTCTATCAGCTTATCAATATTGTTAAGGTTGAATTTATTTTGACGGATCAGGTTGACCACTTCAGGTTCATCCCCCATAATATCGCACATAATATCGTTAAAGTTTATCGGGGTTAGCAACATCATTTCGGCGGTATTGGCGCCAAAATAATAAGCCGTTTTTTGCCTGTCGCCATTGCCGTTGCCGCCCAGTGAAATGCCTACACCGCCACCTACTCCACCATAGCCACCACCACCTAAACCAAACCCGCCCGACAGGCCCGGCCTGATACCGAAACCGGATTTACCTTTACCGCCTTTGCCGGTATAAAGCTTAATTTCCTCGTTGAGCACTACTTGAACAAAATCCAACTCTTTACCCGCCCACATGGTGTTACCGGGAGCATGTGCCACTACAAAACTATCACGACCAATTGTGAAAGACCGCAATTCACCTGCGCTTAGTTTTATCGGGTTCATTTTATCATCAAGCTTATACTCAATAAATGCTTCCTCTTTTACCGGCCCCTTACCTTTCGGATTCGGGTTAATAAAACCTGTTTGCCTGATTCCTTTTGCATCAGTGAAGCTACCGGCCTGCCATTTTTGGGCATAAGCCGAAACAGTTGTAATGGCAAATAACAATATAGCTGTAAAGCAATTCTTCATTTTCAATTTAATCAATAAGCGATGGTTCTCTACCTGTATTATAAAACACAATCAGTTCGTCAATATCGCCATAACGAAATGTTTTATCCTTTATTTTGGCCGCCACCTTCGGTTTATCTGCCATAATGCTCGCGGTAATTTCCTCAAAATTCTGCATGGTGATCATAGCAAGAGAATTCTCGTCCTGTCCGTAATAATAACCGTTATAACGCTTCAGCGCATCAGCATGACCGCCTATTTCGGCCCCGGTTTCACCGCCAAGCAAGCCGCCTATTATTGACCCGCGACTAAACTTTTTCGGTTTCGGCCTTGACACATAAATTTTGGTTGGCCCGCTTGTAAGTACCTGTACAAACACCGGCTCCCCAATAACCGGCGCATGTGACACCCTAAAGCTATCCTTCTCCGTAACATACGCTTTTATATCCTCGGCGGTCAACTTGCTTTCATCAGCTTTTTTTGAGGGTTTATATAATATATATTTTTCGTCGGCTTTGATGAGGCCTGTATGTTGGGTATTGTTCAAATCATAGTAACATCCCTTTTTCCATTGAGCGGATGCGCTTAAAGTTATAGCTGATGTAATTAACACCAAAGCGGCTTTGTAAAATGATTGCATAAGTTAGGATTTTTATAAATGGACTTCAGCCCTGCGCCTTGGTTTAATTTCAAATGTAAAATCTGTAGTAGGCTAAACAACTTTGCCTGCCATAACTTAGTTTTGCGCTAAATATACCATCTAAATTAAAATTGATGCAAATTACAGTTGATCTTCGTAGCGATACCGTAACCAAGCCTACACCAGCCATGCTGGATGCCATGATGAATGCTAAAATCGGCGACGACGTTTTTGGCGAAGATGAAAGCGTAGCTGAATTGGAAAAAAAAGCGGCCGATATGTTTGGTATGGAAGCAGGCTTGTTTTGCCCGTCGGGCACCATGACTAACCAGATAGCTATTAAGTGCTTTACTCAACCAATGGACGAACTGATTGCCGACCAAACCGCGCACGTTTACCGTTATGAAGGTGGTGGCATCGCTTTTAATTCAGCGGTATCAACACGGTTATTAAATGGTTACCGTGGTATATTGACCGCCGAAATGATTGAGCCGGAAATAAATGCAGAAAATATACATTATCCGCACACCAGCTTGGTAGTACTTGAAAATACTGTAAACAAGGGCGGTGGCAGCTGCTATACACTTGAGCAGATAAAACCCATTGCTGGGCTATGCAAAGAACGCGGACTGAAACTGCATTTGGATGGCGCGCGGATATTTAACGCACTTACGCACACGGGCGATAAAGCTATTGATTACGGAAAATATTTTGACGGCATATCGGTTTGCCTGTCTAAAGGACTCGGTACACCTGTTGGCTCTGTTTTATTGGCCGATAAAGAAACCATTTACAAGGCGCGCCGCATACGTAAAGTAATGGGTGGTGGTATGCGGCAAGCAGGATTTTTGGCTGCTGCCGGCATTTACGCGCTCGACCACCATGTAGAGCGGTTGAAAATTGATCATCAGCACGCACAATTATTGGCTAATGAGCTAAGCAAGTGTAACTGGGTAAGCCAGGTACTACCCGTTGAGACTAACATCGTATTGTTTGACACCTTTGAACCGGCTGATTTAATAGTAAATAAACTTGCTGAGCATGGAATTAAGTGTGGATCTACGGATAAAAACAGAATTCGCTTCGTAACTCATCTGGACATACATCTGCACCACGTTGAATATGCAGTTAAGATTATAAATAATCTCAATTGAAGCTTTTTCTTTTATATCTTTAATTACAAATCATAAATTTCAGTTATCTAAACTTTGCATTTTTTAAACATTAACTCGTTTTAAAATTAAATTTTTAAACTTATTTCTGTTATTCATTAAAAATTATTCAAATTTGAGGTGTATATCCCCCAATGAATGGCAAAAAAAAATTTGATTGGCGAAACTTGCAATTGTTTCTTATGCAAACACAGCCTAAAGGAGTGGCAGGCGGCCATTAACACAAATAAAAAGACCTTTAAAGTAAAAAAAGGCGAAAAAATATTTAAAGAAGGTGATCCGGTGACAGGAGTTTACTTTGTTCACTCCGGAACTGTTAAAGTATACAAGAGATGGGACGCCGAAAAAGAATTAATCATACGGTTTGCGGATGATGGTGCTATCCTTGGTCACCGCGGCATTGGCGGCGATGCAATTTATCCGGTATCGGCGGCCGCTTTAGAGCCAGGCATTGTTTGCTACATAGATATGGACTTTTTTGAGGCGAGCCTGAAAGTAAACCCGGAACTCTCCTATCAGTTATTAATGTTCTTCTCACAGGAACTGCGCGAATCAGAGAAAAAAATGCGTAACCTGGCGCATATGCCGGTAAAAGGCCGGGTAGCTGAAGCACTGATATTATTACAAAACCAATTCGGCACAACACCCGAAGGGTATATCAGCCTTGATTTGAGCCGGCAGGATTTGGCATCTTTTGCAGGCGCTACATATGAGACCGTTTTTCGTGTAATTAATGAACTGGTGGCCGAAAAGCTAATCACCCTTTCGGGCAAGAGCATTGCTATAGCCAACTATGACGGGCTGCTACAACTAACTCAAGAAGGATTGGTGTTTTTGGTATAAGAAATGCTGATTCAGGACGGCCTTGTTAAGCTACTTTGATTTTAATATTATATTTTCCGTTCGGATTCTCAGTCAGGAAACAAATAGTGATAATTGCACGTTATTACTGATACCAATCTGATAAACTGAAATGGTGAAGAATATTTTGATCATTGATGACCAGCCGGAGATGCTGGAGTTGATGACTGACGTGCTGACTCCTGAAGGATTTACCGTTACCGCATTATTATATACTGATAACATTGTACAAACTGTAAACATACACCAGCCGGACATTGTATTGCTCGATCATTTGTTAGCCGGTATAAACGGCGGCGAACTTTGCCGGGAAATAAAGATGCATCCTTTAACAGCCTCTTTGCCGGTTATATTGTTATCGGGCTACCCTCGCCTGCTTGAGGCCTTCGGCGACTATGGCTGCAATGCGTTTATACCAAAACCGTTTGATCTTGATGAGCTCATTACAACCATCAATAACTGCCTTGATAAGAGCGCTTACGCGCACGCTTAACTAAAACTTATATGAGGTGCTTTATTCAAGCACCTCATATATGGTAACCGGCTTAGCCTTATTCTTTAACACCACCTCTCCTATTTTTTCGCAGCTAAAGGATTCCTTTGCCTTTTCGTAAGTGGCTTCGTTTATCAATATTTGGCCCTCTTTTGCGGTAGATTGCAAACGTTGTGCTACATTGACAATATCGCCAATAACGGTATAATCTAATCGCTTAAGTGAAGCGGACCCAATGTTACCTGACACAACCTCTCCAGAATTTATACCTACCGAAACACCAGGCCTGTACTTGCGGTCGCCGGCATCAATTTCCTCTGCCGAACGTATTTGATCGCGAACAGCCAGCGCAGCGTCTATAGCCCTGTCCAAATGATAATTACCTCTGAAAACCGCCATAACGGCATCGCCCATAAACTTATCTACATGTCCGCCCTGCGCAATAATCTCTTTCACAATTTTATCAAACAAGCCATTCAACAAGTTGATTACGGTATTGGGCGGCACCTGCTCGGTAAGCGCGGTAAAGCCGCAAATATCAATAAACATAACCGTTGCATCAACTTGCTCATTGGTTAACAGGCTATTCTCAAACTCCTTGTGCGTCATGAAGTTGAGCACATTTTCATCAACATACATTTTAAGAATGTTGTTCTCTTTAATAGCCTTTATGGTTTCCTGTAATTGCTTAACATGCTGTATGGTTTTTTGCATGGTCAGGTCCAGGTCGTCAAAATCAACCGGTTTACATACAAAATCAAACGCGCCACGATTCATGGCCGTACGTATGTTTTGCATGTCGCCATAAGCTGATACCACTACAGCCTTAAGCGTAGGATTGGCTTCAGGTAAGTGCGAAAGCAGCGTGAGCCCGTCCATTACGGGCATATTAATATCGCTTAAAATAATGTCCAGGTCAGGGTGTTCCTTTACTTTTTCAAGTGCTTCGGCACCATTTTGCGCGAAAATAAACTCGTAGATATTCTCTCTTATCTTGCGGCGAAACTTTTGTTTTACCAGTAGTTCCAAATCCGCTTCATCATCAACTACCAGAATTTTGGCCATTATTCAGCAAGGTTTTTAAGTTTTTGTTTAAGCAGATCAAAATCAAGCGGCTTGGTTAAAAAATCATTAGCGCCTTTATCCATTGCCTGCCTGTAGTTTTCGTCGTCGCCGTAGGCGGTCACCATCATTACAACCGGCGGCGGAGGCGGATCGCCAAAATCCTCACGGATATGACCCAGCAATTCAATGCCGCTCATGCCGGGCATATTAATGTCAGATAAAATCAATACCACTTCCGAATGTTTATCTTCCAGATACTTTAACGCTTCTTCCCCGGAAAGGGCGAAATCAAATTCAACCTCCTGATTACGTATCTCTTTACGGAAGCGCTGCAAGAAAAGCGGTTGTACGTCCGCCTCGTCATCAACTACCAATATTTTCATAAGAAGCTATAAAATTAACTATTTTTAGCCGATAGCGGCAAGCTGATCATAAATTCGGTGTACTCGCCCTCTTTACTTTGCACATCAATTTTGCCGTTATGGCCTTTCACAATGATATCATAACTTAAGGATAGCCCTAACCCCGTACCCTCACCCGTTGGCTTGGTCGTAAAAAACGGCTGCATAATTTTATCCTTAATATGTTCGGGAATACCGGTACCGTTATCCCGCACAAAAATCTCGATCATACCGCGCTTTAGTAAGGTTGCTACTTCTACAACCGGTTTAAATTTCGGATCGCCCTGCTTAACTTTCTGTTGCGTAGCATAAAAAGCGTTAGTAAATAAGTTAAGTAATACACGTCCTACATCCTGCGGTACAACCTCAATTGTAGGCAGGTTTTCGCTGAACCGGGTGAGCAGCTCAGCGTTAAATGATTTGTCCTTGGCGCGCAGGCCGTGGTATGCCAATCGCAGATATTCATCAGCCAGTTTGTTAACGTCTGTAGGCTCTTTAACATTAGTGCTTTGTCTACTGTGCTGCAGCATGCCTTTCACAATACCATCGGCGCGTTTGCCGTGGTGTCGTATTTTTTCTAAATTTTGCTTGATGTCGGCGGCTATGGCAAGTGCTTCGTCCTTGTCGCCTTTTGCGAGTTCCTCTTCCATCTCCTCGATCAATTCGGCGCTCACTTCAGAGAAGTTATTGACAAAGTTTAACGGGTTTTGTATCTCGTGGGCTATGCCCGCGGTAAGTTCACCCAACGAGGCCATTTTTTCAGATTGAATTAATTGTGCTTGCGTCGCCTTAAGTTCTTTGACTAAATCCTGCAATTCGTTACGCTGATTGGTAAGTTCGGACGTCCGCTCAGCCACAATAGCTTCCAGTTCATCCTTTTTTACCGACATCATGCGCAGTTCCTGCTGCTGCTTTTTGGTACTTGCCCATCTCGCAAATATCCAAACAAAGGCAAGCAGCACACCTATCTGAAAAGCGTCTTCGTACTCACCATAAAATTCAGGCGCTACCAGGTCTAAAAAAGCATCCAGAAAACCCATCACTATCAGCGGTATATGGGTGTTTATAAAACCCTTTAACGGTTTAAAGTCAGGTTCCTTCAGTGTGTAGGCAACGATAGCGCCCAAAATAAATGGCCCGAGAAAAGGCGTTATTACATCGGGCATAATTCTGCCAAAAACAAAAAATGATATCGCTACGCCGATGGCTGACCACCGCAGCAGCATATTCCACTTATCAAAAAGCTCGGTAAATTTTACGGAGGTTCGTAAACGCGTTAGCAGCAGAAAGGCACCCAGATAAACAAAAAAATACATATTGAAATAAAGCAGGCCGGTTGTTGATTATGGCTGGCAACCAAATATAACATTTCCGTTTATTAAACCATTAAAGCCTATAAATAGAAACATTTGAATATATTAGCCATAAATTTAATGTATTGCTATTAAAGCTTGCTTTAGTGGATTTTCAATACAAATTTATAAGTACACATTTTACAAATGAAGAACCTGCCACGTTGGTTAATTGACACGGTTTACACAGTTTTAGGTATTTTATTTTGCGGTTTCGCACTCAAAAGCTTTATGATACCTAACAAGTTTTTTGACGGCGGCGTAACCGGTATGGCTCTGCTTATACATGAGCTTTACCACCTTAATATTGCTTATGTAATTGTGCTGGCTAACGTACCTTTTATTATAATGGGCATGTACCAGGTAAACCGGGTATTCGCTTTCCGTACGGTGGCGGCTATACTTGGCTTGGGTTTGTGTCTGCTTTACGTTCCGTATGAACCTATAACATCCGATAAATTACTGGTTTCTATTTTTGGCGGTGTATTTATGGGTATAGGCGTGGGTTTGGCTATACGCGGCGGTTGCGCGCTCGATGGTATTGAAGTACTGGCGCTTTATACCGGGAAACGCATCAGCTTTACTATCAGCGAGATTATTCTCGGTATAAACATCGTTATTTTCCTGATTGCTGCTATTGAAGTTACCTTGCCGACGGCCTTGTATTCTATATTGACCTACTACACCGCATCGCGAACAATAAACTTTGTTATTGAAGGTTTAGAGGAATATACAGGCGTAACCATCATATCATCGGAAAGCGAAGAAGTAAAACGCCGCCTGGTGATGGAGCTTGGCCGCGGTATCACCGTTTATAAAGGCGAGCGTGGCTTTTTAAAGGAAAGCTTTGATGTGAGCCACCCCGTTGACATTGTTTACACGGTAGTGACCCGCCTTGAAGTCAGGCGACTGCGTAACCTGATACACGATGTTGATCCAAAAGCCTTTGTATTTACCAGTACCATTAAGGAAGCGGCAGGCGGTGTGCTTAAACGGCGTGCGAGGCACTAAGCTTGCCCGATAATAAAATCAGCTACCTGTTGCTGCTCATGCTCGGTCAAAAGGTCACCCTCAAAGGTCCAGCTTTTGCCATTTAAGGTTATTTTACCTAAGTAATCCGGATTAAGTTCATCAGGTATATCCGTGTTACTTTCAGTAGTTTCCAGCGGTTCGGTGAATAAAATACTGTCGTTATCACTTGCGTTTTTTATTAAACGGTAGACCCCTGTATCTGTAAGTTTACCATCGGCATCCTTTTTCAATACAGGTTCTATTATCAGTTTTCTGACTGTGCCATCAGATGCCGAAGTATTAAAGGTTGCCGGGTTAATCATGATTATACATTTTACTTTATTAACCAAAAATATCGGCCATCTGTTTTAACAGCTAATCACTATAACGATCATTTCGCCAGGGGTACGCCGTATTTGAATAACCCCGCTCCTCCCAAAATCCTAATTTATCTGCGGATAAGAATTCAATGCGCTTTATCCACTTCGCGCCCTTCCAGGCATAAAGCTGCGGGGTGATCATTCGTACCGGGCCTCCATGCTCATGCGGCAGCGGCTGGCCTTCATAAGTATGCACTAACAATACATCGGGCTTCAAGGCTTCCTGTAATGACACATTGGTAGTATAGGTATCATAACCATAGCACATAATGTGGGTAGCCGTTTCTTTAGGATGCACCAACGCAGCCAGGTCAAGTAGACTTACACCCTTCCAGTGCATGTTGAGCTTTGACCAGGTAGTTACGCAGTGAAAGTCGGATGTATCTTTGGTTTGCGGTAAATCCATAAACTGTTTCCACGTAAGGCGTACCGGGTTTTCCACCTCGCCATCAATGGTTAAACGCCACCTGTCTAAAGGAACATTAGGTTGATAACCGAGGTCAAGCACCGGCCATTTTGAGGTTGCCGTTTGCCCTATGGGGATTACCGGCATACCGTGCCTGTTTGGTTCGCCCGAGCCTTTCGGCTGATCGTCGGCAAGGGATGGCGTGCTGCGCATCTGCTGCTCAAAACGCGCTTTCAATTTCATGCGCGACTCAACAATACGGTTGAGTTTATCCTGATCTTCCATAGCTATAAATTTATTTTTCTGCCCGCAAAAGCTTTGCCATCATCCTGCTAAAAAACTCCGGTGTAACGCCAATATAAGCGGCTATATCTTTTTTAGGTAGCTGATGTATCAAAGTCGGGTACCTGCGGCAAAAGTTATTGTAACGATCTTCAGCCGTAAGGCTTAAATTATCCATCAGTCGCTGCTGGTAAGCTACCAGCGAATTTTCAGTTATGATCCTGAAAAAACGCTCGAATTTAGGCACTTCGTGATATAAAAGCTCCTGCTTTACTTTTGAGAGCAGTAATATTTCGGTTGGTTCAATAGCATCGATATTCAAGGTGCCGGGCTTTTGGCTTAATAGACTATACATATCGGCTATCCACCACCCTGCCGGGGCAAAGTTCATTACATGCTCCAGTCCGTGTTCATCAACCGTGTAGCCACGCAGACAGCCGCTGTTTACAAAAGCCGAATACTTGCAAACCTCAAACTCCTTCAATAAAAATTGCTTGCGTGTTAGTTCTTTTGGATGCAGCAGGCTTAAGAAATATTCCCTTTCCTCGTCGGTAAGGCCAATGTATTTGCCAATGCTTTTCAGTATCAGATCGGTTGACATAGATAGTAATCGCGATAAAAACGCAATATACCACTAAAATCGCCTCCGTTTATTTAAAAATAATGAACAGCGAACTGCGCACGTGCTCCTGCAAGTTACGGCTTCGGTGGCCTTTGCCTTTGGTATCTTCCATCAACAATACCTCACCGGCCGTAAACTGCCGCTTTTCGCCGGTTGATGTTTCAATCTCCACACCGCTATCAAGCAGTACAACGTACTGCCTTTGCGGTGCGGCATGGAAATCATCATAAGTGGGTACTACTTTACGAAAGATCAACTCCTTTACCGCTACCTTCTCCGAGAAATAACCTATCGGCCCGCCCTCATGTAATGGGTAATATACTTCATCAAAACGACTGTCACCGTTTTCATCGGCAAAAACACGGGTTACTTTAAATGCTTCCATCATTTTAATGTTTATCATACTTACGAAACTGCAACGACGTATAAAATGCCAGCAACCTGTCGCGGAGTTTTTTAATGAAACACATATTTATTGGCGAGATCAATCTCCTGCTGAATAATGGTATGCGGACGGCCTTTAAATACCGTTACATTTACATCAGCATTCAGTTTTTTCAATAACTCCACACTTTCTTCAACACGTGTTAGGGGCACATGCGGGTCAGGGTCGCCGGTGGTGATCAGCACAGGGGTTCCGTTAAAATCGCCGTTATATTTGCTTGCATCAAATTGCTGGCCTATCAAGCCGCCGGTAAAGGCTACCGCGCCACCATATTTTTTTGCATTAAGGGCTATATACTCCAAGGTTAAACATGCCCCCTGCGAAAAGCCTGCGAAATAAATTTTTTCGGCTGGAATACCTTTACTGAGGATCTCATCAACCAATTCACCAATCACCCCAATAGCTGAATTTAAAGCAGGCTGATTTAGATCATCAGCCGCCATAAAGCTGTAAGGGTACCAGCTATGGTTGCTGGCCTGAGGACCGTAAATAGCCAAATTATCCGTATTTAATTCACCAGCAAGACTGATGATGTTCTCTGCTGAGCCGCCCCTGCCATGTATCATTATCAGGGCACCGCCGGCTTGGGCAATTGGTTTGCCGGCGGTGATATATTGTTTATGGTGTGTGTACATTACTTAAACTAATTTTGGTAAAGTGGTTTCTAAACTTGCACGGTATTGCTCATATTGTGCAGGCAATTTAAGGTGCTGACCCAATTCTTCAACCGGTTCATCAACCGCGAAGCCGGGGTTATCAGTAGCTATTTCAAATAACACACCACCCGGTTCGCGGAAGTATAATGAGTAGAAATAGTTACGGTCTATCTTCTCGGTAATATGTAAACCAAGCGCGGCTATTTTATCACGATACTCCATCAGCACTTCCTCATTTTTTACGCGGAACGCTACGTGGTGTACAGAACCACCTGCTACATGACCGGCAACTTCTCCGGGTACTTCTACCAGGTCAACAATATTGGCGTTATCAACAGCATCGGTTACAAAACGATAGCGGTTTACGTGCTGCTCCAATAATTTATAACCGAATACATTGGTCAGAATATCGGCAGTTGGCTGCATTTTGTTGGTGGTGATGGTTACGTTATGAAAACCTTTGGTTGCGTTTTCAGCCTTGATCTCATCAGTTTCCCAAGGTAAACGGTTGTCGGCTGTTTTTGATACGATCAACTCCAGTTTCAAGCCGTCGGGATCAAGAAAGGTAAGGTATTGCTCACCAAATTTTTCGGCCACTTTGTTGTAGATTACATTGTGATCTTCGAAGCGTTTTTGCCAAAAATCCAAACTGCCTTCGGGTACTGAGTAACCAATCTCGGTAGCCTGACGTGAACCGCGCCTGCCGGTCATGATATTTTCCCAGGGAAAGAAGGTCAGGATGGTGCCCGGCGTACCTTCTTTATCGCCATAATATAAATGGTATGTTTCGGGATCATCAAAGTTCACGGTTTTTTTAACCATGCGTAAGCCTAAAGTTTTGGTATAAAAATCATGGTTGCGTTTGGCATTGCCTGCTATTGCAGTGATGTGGTGTATGCCGTTGATTGTACTTTCCATAGTGTTTAATATTTAGTTTGTGTTTTGATTTATTGTTTTAACACTACAAATGTACCCCGCATTTTTGCCAGCTGACTTGACATAGGACAAGAAAGTATTTTTTCGATATTTTTTCTTCCGAAAACAAAAAAAGCGATGGTTTTACCCATCGCTTTACATCTTTTATAAGAAGATCAAATCCTTGTTAATCGTTCCTTAAACGTTTAACCGGATTAGCATAGGCCGCTTTTACAGATTGATAACTGACGGTTACAAGCGCTATTAACAAAGCACAGAAACCAGCTATGGCAAATACCCACCAGCTAATAGTTATCCGATAAGCATAATTTTCGAGCCATTGGTGCATGATATACCATGACACGGGAAATGCCACCAACAATGATGAACCGACGAGCTTTATAAAATCGGCAGATAGCATGGCGACTATACTTTGCGCGCTTGCTCCTAACACCCGCCTTACCCCGATCTCCTTAACCCGTTTTTGTATGGCGAATGTAGCCAGACCGAACAAACCCAGGCAGGATATGATGATGGAGATGATTGAGAATATATTGAACAACATGCCCGTACGTTGTTCTGAAACGTATAGCTTAGCGATGTCCTGATCTACAAAACCATAACTGTAAGGATAGTTGGGATACAGATCCTGAAACACGGTTTTTAATTGTGTGATAACGTTACGCGCATTAGTATTCACTCGCATAACTACAAAACCTGCACGACTGTTATGTTTAATTATTAGAGGCTCAATAGCCTGCTGTACGGGCTTAAAGTTAAAGTCCTGTACAACGCCAATAATTGTTCCGGAATTTCCGTTTGTTGTTATACGCTGTCCAATGGCTGTCGTTGGTTTCATACCCATTGCTTTCAACGCGGTTTCATTAATCATATAAGCGTTATCGTCGGCCGGAGAACTATCATTAAAAGACCGTCCGGCTATCAGGCGCATATTAAACGTCTTTATAAAGTTTTCATCAGCCCCAATATGTGGAAATACAGTTTGCTGATCCGGATTTTTACCGCTCCAGGTAACATCAGTAGTACCTGTAGTAAGATAAGTGGGCAGGTGATCAACAACTGTGTAGTTTTTTATCGCATTATTTTGCTGCAAAGCTTGTTTCAACGCACTGTAATTGTTTTTTTGATAACCAACCTGCGGAACTTGCAGATAAAGCAGGTTTTGCTTGTTGAAACCAATATCGCGGCTGCTTATATACTTGAGCTGGTAATTAACCACCAAAGTACTGACAATTAAAATAACCGAAACGGCAAACTGCACAATCACCAAACCACTGCGTAAATATGACAGCTCTCCCTTTGGAGCTTTTACGCCTTTAAGTGCCTTAACCGGATTAAATGAAGACATGAAAATTGCCGGGTAACTACCGGAAACCATACCTACCGTTGTGGCTATAGCCAATAACTGACCTAGCAATTTAATATTCAACAGATTAATAGTAATATTTTTTGAGGCAAGTTGGTTAAACAACGGGAGTAATAACCAGGCGAATAATAAGCCGATGAACAATGATAACAGCGCAACTATTAACGACTCGCCCATAAGCTGCAACACTACATCGATACGGCGTGCACCGATGGTTTTTCGTAACCCAACCTCCTTTGCGCGTGTACTGCCTAAAGCTGTGGAAAGGTTCATGAAATTGATGCAGGCGATAACCAGTATGAATATGGCCGCAATACTGAATATTTTTACATTCTGCATATTGCCTTGCCCTTCAACATCAAGCTGTAAACCGGCAGTAAGATGAATATCGGTTAAGGGTTGCAGTGTGAAGCGGCTTTTGGTATTGGATTGATCGTTCTTTTGATGAATCAAATCAATCTGCTTTTCGAGCGAAGCTATGGACGATGATGTCGCCTCAAAATGCTTATTCAGTTTTACATAACTATAAGCCGAAAAATTACCCCAATCATTCCCGTTAGAAATATTGTAATAGCTGATGGGCAGCAACATACTAAACTGCAAATGCGAATTATGTGGCAGATTTTTAAGAACGCCGCTCACTACATAATCGCTGTTGTAGCCATTTTCAACTTTTAAAGTTTTACCAACGGCATCTTCGGTACCAAAGTATTTAACAGCGGCCGCCGCAGTGATCACCACATGGTTAGGTTGCCCAAGTACATTGCCATTGCCCCGTATCAATGGATAACCAAAGAATTGTAAAAAATCAGCATCGGCGTAGAGAATGTTTTTTTCATCAAACTTTTTATCGGCAACACTAACCGTGGCAGATACAGGCACAACGCGAGTCACTTTTTCAATGGCTGGAATTTGTTGTTGAACAGCATCAACAACCGGCGGTGGTGTTACCGCAGCCTTTGAACCCGATACCTCAGAGGTAAGCCGGTAAATTTCACCCGCGTTAGGTATGAACTTATCATAGCTTTTTTCATCCTGCACCCAAAGCATAATGAGTATGCTGCAAGCCATACCGGTTGAAAGGCCAAAGACATTAAGAAAGGTAAACAGCTTAAATCTTTTAAGGCTCCGAAAGGCGGTGATAAAGTAATTTTTCAGCATGATTCGACATTAACTATATAAGCCCAACCAAACCGATGCCAAATAACAATTAACTTAATATCAGCATCATAACCAAACATAGTGTTCGGTTATGATGCAATGAATGTTCGATTACGGATGGTGTTTATAAACTCAGGATCACCTTCATATCAGCAATGAGCTTTTCAGCCAAGGCAGTTGCTGCTGCCTCGCTTGATGATTCCGAATAGATGCGGATAATAGGCTCTGTGTTCGACCTGCGCAAATGTACCCATTCTTTACCGAATTCTATCTTCAACCCATCTATTGTGCTGTAGGGTTGATCTTGGTATTTTTCTTCGACCTGTTTAAGTAAGTTGTCGATATCCATCCCCGCCTGCAGCTCTATCTTGTTTTTAGAAATATAGTATTCCGGGTAGGTTTTTTTTAGTTCAGATATGGTTTTCTTTTCCTTTGCCAGATGCGTCAGGAACAGGGCGATGCCGACCAGCGCATCCCTGCCGTAGTGCAATTCAGGATAAATGATCCCGCCGTTACCTTCGCCACCGATAATGGCT
>NZ_JAJPWV010000002.1 GCF_021215455.1 Mucilaginibacter roseus
CAACTTTATTTATCATTTCCGCAAGAAAAATTTTTTGAATTTTTCCTTGCTTTTATTCGTCTCCGGATTGCTCTTTCAAGCTTTCCTTCAACCCCCCTCTGTTTACCTTTGCCTAACTTTCAAATAACACTCGCTTTATCTATCAAAGCGGCTGCAAAGGTACGCCTTTTAACCGCCGTTCCAAATCATAACCGCCCTTTTCGTCTTATACCCGTTTAAACATGCTGTGCATCAGGGAGAAAAATTTTAGCAGCAAGGCAAACAATATTGAAAATTCAAAAACACAGGGGTATTCCGCTAAATTATTACAGCTTAGTTGCTTCGTATTATAGTAGATAACATTCGAAATCGAACATCCAATGTATCATAACCGAACATCTAAATATCAGCATATAATTAAAAAACACTGTCTTACAATAAGTTACCATAAAGGCACAAGTTTTGGCAATGATACTAACGCGCGGCTCATTAAAAACTGCGTACTGTATAACCCATTAAGCGTTACCCTATCATGATTAAAAATTTCATCAAAATCGCCTGGCGTAACATGCTAAATAACAAGCTTTTTACAGGCCTTAATGTGGCCGGACTTGCTATTGGCATTTGCGTTTGTATCACTTTGTTTGCTTATGTGTTTTACGAGCTAAGTTTTGACCGTATGTTTAAGAACGCGAAAAACATTTATCGGGTTAATATGCAAACTACAGCCGATTACAACTATAAGGTGTGGGCACAGTTGCCAAATTCAGTTGGCCCGGCAATGGTGCAGAACATTCCGCAGGTTAAATCGGCCACGCGACTGATCAAGCACGACTTTGGCGCGAGCGTATCACTTAAAACTGATGATAAAAATTTTACAGAAAAACGCCTGTACATGGCGGACTCTACCGTGTTCAACATTTTTGACGTTAAATTTTTGGAAGGAAACGTTAAAACGGCTTTCGCTCAGCCTAAATCAATTGTAATCTCTCAATCTACAAAACAAAGGTTATATGGAAGCCAGTCGGCGGTTGACAAAATAATTTATATAAACAACCGCGATACGCTGCATGTATCGGGTGTATACGCCGATTTACCTGCTAACAGTACTATTGATTGTAACATGATCTATAATATTATGGATACATGGGCCGGTAAGGATGTTTATTGGAGCAATGCCAGTTACGAAACATACTGTCTGCTACAGCCAGGAGCCAACGTTGCCCAGGTGCAGCGAGAGGCAACGGCTTTAATAGATAAAAACGTAAAGCCTGAAGACAAATATTTTCAGCGTTTTTTTTTACAACCGCTAACAGACATTCACCTTTATTCTGCTGATATACGGGAAGGCTACACAAGCCGTGTGGGCAGCATCGGCATGGTAAAATCATTAATGTTCCTGTCAGCATTAGTATTATTTATCGCCTGTATTAACTATATGAACCTTGCAACCGCCCGGTCGCAAAAGCGAGCAAAGGGTGTTGGGGTCAATAAGGTTTTGGGAGCCGGAACCAATAACCTGCTTGCCTTATTTTATACAGAAACAGCCCTGCTCTCGCTAATAGCTATTACAATAGGCTACATTTTGGCTTTTGCATTAAAACCAACGTTTGAAAACATTACAGGTATCGGTTTAAGTTCTTCGGCATTTCTATCGATGCCGGTGCTTATCGGCTTGTTAATTACCTGGATAGTAGTTACACTGGTGGCGGGCAGCTACCCTGCATTTTCAATGGCAAGCATATCGCCTTTGGTACTGATGAACAAGCTGAAGCTTAAACATTCTTTTGCTGATGTTATGCGCCGGTCGCTGGTTGTATTTCAATTCGCATCGTCCATCGTGCTTATCATCTCGGTTATGGTGATTTACCAACAAATCCGTTATATAAAAAACCGCGACCTGGGTTACAATCCAAACGGTGTATTAGCGCTCGATATTAAGTCGGCGCAGAATAAGCAGCAGTTAGCAGCATTAACCAATGATTTAAGGAGCATGAGCAGTGTTGAAAGCTTTTCGGAAGTGCAATCTATTCCCGGCGATGTAGAAAGCGGCAGGAGTGTAAGTAAAACTGCTAATGAAAAGGAAGCCATACCGGTAAAAACTTGCCATACCGATGCATCCATTGTAAAAACCATGCGGTTAAAACTGTTAGCCGGCACTACCCTGCCGACCGAAATTGCCAAAGGTGACAGCACTTGCTATACTTTAATAAATGAAACGGTTGCCCGGTACCTTGGCTTTAAAACACCACAGGATGCCGTTGGTAAATACATCCATAGCGAGATGGGTGCACGGTCGGTTGTTACCGGTGTGGTGAAGGATTTCAATTATCAATCGTTAAAAAGTGAAATAGGCGGTTACGTATATTATAATATGTTGGCTGCGCCCGAATCGATAAAAACGCTATTGGTAAGATATAACACGAGCAATCTTGCCGCCTTTATAAAGCAATTGCAGAGCAAGTTTAAAACTGACATGCCTAATTCGAGCTTTGAGTACCAGTTTCTGGATAACCATATTGAAAGCATGTATGCTTCAGAGCAAATAATGGCGCGTACGGCTACGGTATTTTCAATCCTGGCAATTTTTGTGGCATGCCTTGGATTGTTCGGGCTTGCAGCCTTTATTGCCGAGCAACGTACCAAAGAAATTGGTATCCGCAAAGTACTTGGCGCAAGTATATCGGGCATTACACGTTTGCTGACTACTGATTTTTTAAAGCTGGTGGTGATATCTATCGTAATAGCATCCCCGGTAGCATGGTACCTGATGAACAAATGGTTGATGGAATTTAGCTACCGTATAAATGTAACCGCTTTACCGTTTATAGTAGCTGGCATTACGGCAGTAGCTTTTGCATTGCTAACCATTAGCTCGCACGCTATAAAAGCCGCGATGGTTAATCCGGTAAAGAGTTTAAGAAGCGAATAGTTCAGTTTAGTTTTTATTTTAGACAGGCCGGCATGTTTACAAGCCGGCCTTTTTTTGCAATTTACGAAGCATTCAAATAGTTTGATTTTGCCAAATGGAACAAATCAGGAAACAGCTGGAGTTAAAATCAAAAATGACTGACCATGATTGGCATGTGTTTGCCTCGTTTTTAAAAAAGCGGGAATTTACCAAGGGCAGCCTGATATTAAGCGAGGGTAAAACAGAAAACCATTTGTCATTTATCGAGAAAGGCATCGTTCGGTTTTTTATGCCGGGCATAGATAAGGAGATCACCTTCGGGTTCAGTTTTGATGGTGAGTTTGTGAGCGCTTACGATTCGTTTTTGACCCGCGCGCCCTGTACTTATGCCGTACAGACACTTAGCGAAACCGTATTATGGCGTATCAGTTACGATGACCTGCAAACTGTTTACGCAACAACGCAAACCGGCAACCTGATGGGCAGACACGCGGGTGAAAAGCTATTTCTGATCAAATCGGCGAGAGAGCTATCATTATTGAAAGATAGCGCGGAACAACGGTACCTTAAATTGTTTAAGGAGCGGCCAAACCTTATCCGGCAAATCCCTTTAAAATACATCGCCTCATACATCGGTATTACGCCGCAGGCCTTAAGCCGTATACGTAAGCGTATTTCTTAACCCAGGTTCATTGCCTTTTAACCAATGGCTACCGAGCTTTGCAGAAAAAAAAATTTAATGAAACCATTATTTATACTGCTGGCTGTTTTTGCTATTAGTTGCATCGTGTATAAAATAACATCGGCTGATTTTAATATTAACCTTTCAGGCACCATCGCGCTCTCCATAATGTTGCTGTTTACCGCAGGCGGACATTTTGCATTCACAAAAGGCATGGTGATGATGATCCCATCATTTATACCGCTCAGGCGTGAGCTTGTTTATGCAACCGGCATACTAGAAATTGTTTTTGCTATCGCCCTGTTAATTCCCTCCTGGCGGACGCCTGCCGCCTGGCTCCTTATCTTTTTCCTGATATTGATACTTCCATCAAACATCTACGCGGCGATCAACAAGGTGGATTATCAAAAAGCAACTTTTAACGGCAACGGCTTAAATTACCTCTGGTTCAGGATACCGCTACAAATACTTTTTATCTGGTGGACTTACTTTTTCGCCATCAGCAAATAATCAAGACTAATGCCTCTCAGCTGTGTAATTTTATTACTTTTACGCTAAAACCAATTAGCATTAAAAAGCCTTGCCTGATCTCTGATAAACTAAACCTTAAGGTTTACAACTAAACGAAGTCAGATAAACGCTGTTAATTAAATTAAACGATGACCATATTCACTAAATCATTACTTACCTGCTGCCTTACAGCTTGCAGTGTGTTGCAATTACAGGCTGCGGATTTACCCATTAAAATTACTAAGCGGTATTTAAATCTGCCGGTATCACAAGCACAGCAACGCAGCAACATGAAGTTTACTGTTTGTGGCAAAAAGGAGCGTGAGTTTAAGATACGCCTGGCCAGCGGCGAACCAGAGTATTGGGTATTTTGCGACGTAAGTAACTTAAAGGGAAAAACCGTAACCATCAGTTATGAGGGTGATAACGCCGGACTGTCAAAAATTTACCAGGATGATAAAATTGCTGGGCAGGACTCCATGTACCACGAAAAGAACCGTCCGCAGTTTCACTTCACCACCCGCCGTGGCTGGATAAATGACCCCAACGGAATGATATTCTACGAGGGCGAATATCACTTATTCTATCAGTATAACCCGTACGAACGTGAGTGGGAAAACATGTCATGGGGGCACGCGGTAAGTAAGGACATGATCCACTGGCAGGAACTGCCGGTAGCGCTTAGTCCGGACGATATGGGTACTATGTTCTCAGGCTCTGCTGTCATCGACTATAATAACACGGCAGGCTTTAACAAAGGCAAAACACCTGCTATGATAGCTACCTACACGGTTGACGGACATGGCAAACAAGTACAATGCATGGCTTATAGCCTCGATAAGGGCCGTACCTGGACAAAATACAAAGGCAACCCGCTAATTGATTCAAAAGAAAAATGGAACAGCCAGGATACACGCGACCCACGGGTGTTTTGGTACGCGCCGGGCAAACATTGGGTAATGGCCCTGAATGAGCGCGACGGACACTCTATCTATAACTCTACTAATTTAAAGGACTGGACTTACCAAAGCCATACCACCGGTTTTTGGGAATGCCCCGACCTGTTTGAACTACCGGTTGACGGCGACAAAAGCAAAACCAAATGGGTAATGTATGGCGCCTCAAACACCTACATGATCGGCTCGTTTGATGGTAAAAAGTTCACTCCGGAATCGGGCAAGCATTATTTTAGTACTGGTACCATTTACGCCGCGCAAACTTTTACCAATATACCCGATAATGATGGCCGCAGGATACAGATTGGCTGGGGTCGCCTCTCACACCCTGGTATGCCATTTAACGGCATCATGTTATTACCTACTGAATTGACGCTAAAAACTACAAAAAATGGCGTGCGGTTGTTTAGCACTCCTATTAAGGAAACCGAACAACTGTTTGAAAAAGTGGGCCAATGGACAAACCTGAAAGAGGCCGCGGCTAATGATCAACTAAAAGCCTACAACAACAACAACAACAACGATCGCCTGCGTATTAAAACAACTATCAAATTATCCCACGCTACAAGCGCCGGGCTTAACCTGTTTGGCCAGCGTATCATTGATTATGATATGAACTACAATACCATTAACAGTGTATTTTATTCGCCTGATGATATGACCAGCATGGAACTAAGCGCCGACATTTATATAGACAGAACCTCCATCGAGGTATTTATTGACAACGGCGCCTACTCCTACTCCATGCAGCGCAAGCCGGATGCTAAGAATACCGAAGGATTTCATTTTTGGGGTAACAACATCGATGTGAAGAACCTGGAAGTGTACACCGTTAAATCCATTTGGGAGTAGGTAAGAACTGATAAGTTTACAGCTGATAAAAATATAATAAACAATCCCAACCTTTGGTCGGGGTTGTTTATTATATGCCTGCACCAAACGTTTCAATCAGCTGTTAAACAGGAAATTAAGAAATAGAGGTCGAATTCTATATAATCATCTTTTCATTTCTATAACATGGCGCATTTCTTCAATCTCCTCTTCCGAATAACCTTCAAGTTCTACACACATTACCCTTGTTTTAAATGATAACGGCTATGAATCCTGCCGTTATACTGGTTGTTTTACTTAAAGGGTGATTTTGAACATATAATTCCTGCGGGGCCTCTCCCTGCCATCATTTTTCCGGCACCATCGGCATTGGTAATTTGCCGTCGTAAGATACGCCGGCATAGGGTCCGTTTTTATCAGCCCGCTGCGCGGTTTCCATCCAACTCCACGCATGCGCCGCGTGTACGCTTACTCCAAAACGCAGATCGTGATTGTTTGCCGCCTTAACCCAAGCTCCAATAACATCCTTTAACACGTCTTTTCACGAGCGTAAACGTTTACTTACTTTTTATGTAGCTGTTAGGATATAAAGTTCAAACAAATTTACATCTTAGCAATACAAACAAAATTGCTCAACGCATACTTAAACGGGTCTTTTTAACAGGCAAGGTTAACCGGTATTATCCATCTGGAATTTCCGGTTTGAGTTTAAATTTTACGCGTTGTTCTCTCCAGTAAAATGTTGATTGCACCCACTGAAAACAATGACTCAAAAAAACCGGCGCGACTACTGTCGCTTGATGCATTGCGCGGGTTTGATATGTTCTGGATAATAAGCGGGGAAGAAATATTTCATGGCTTTGCAGACGTTGTGCAGCATAAATACGGTCTTTTTCGTAACCCGACTAACTGGCAAATTTATGCGGATGGGCGGCTGTCTTTTTTGGAAAAGATAGCCGTAGCCATAAGTAATCAGTTACACCACACCGTTTGGAACGGCTTTACATTTTACGATCTTATCTTTCCGCTTTTTATCTTCATTGCGGGCGTTTCTATGCCTTTTTCTTATAGCAGGCTGCGTAATAAGGAAACGGGTTTGCTAAACCCGACCCAGCGCGAGTACGGCAGCCTGTTGCGCCGAACCCTGCTGCTGCTGTTGCTGGGCATGGTGGTTAACGGTGGGCTTAAGTTTGCCGGGTATGAACACACCAGATTTGCCAGCGTGCTTGGCCGCATTGGCCTGGCATGTTTTTTTGCCGCCCTCATTTATTTAAAATTCAATTTACGCTGGCAAATTACCTGGTTTGTTATAATACTGCTTGGCTATTGGGCGCTTATGGCACTGGTGCCGGTGCCCGGATATGGTGCGGGTAATTACTCCCCTGCAGGGAACCTCTCGGCTTATGTTGACCGGATTATGCTGCCAGGCAAACTTCACAGAGGGGTGTATGATCCCGAAGGTCTGCTATCTACCATACCGGCTATAGCAACCGCATTACTGGGAATATTCACCGGCACGTTTCTGCGTTGTCAGGGTACGCAATTTACTCCGGTGAATAAAATGCTGGCGATATTGGCTGCGGGCTTACTATTTGTTATTACGGGTTTAGGCTGGAATTTTTATTTCCCGATTAACAAAAACATGTGGACCAGTGCTTTCACAATATACGCAGGGGGCTGGAGTTTAATTTTATTCGGTCTTTTTTATGGAGTTATTGACGTTGGCGGCTGGCAAAAGTGGTGCCGCCCTTTTGTTTGGATCGGTACAAATTCCATACTTATTTACCTGGCCGCGCATGGCTTGGTAAACTTTCTATCTACCTCACAATTTTTATTGGATGGTGTGCTAAAATATGTGGATCCGCTGTGGCACCGCAGTATTTTGTGGACTGGAGTACTGTTAATTCAACTGCTGCTGCTACGGTTTTTATACCGGCATAAAATATTTCTGAAATTATAAAACGGCATGGTTGGCCGCATTAATAAACTATTTACGTTTTCTATATGGTTATAAAAAAACTTGTTGCTTGCCTGGCCTTAACCGCTGTACACGGGCTGGCTTTTGCACAAACAATGGAAGAGCAGGCCTACGCCCTTATAAAGAGAACATTGCCCGCGCACGCTCAGAAATTCAGCGTGGAGCAACTTAAAGGGAAAAAAACAGATGGCTTCGAAATAGAAAGCCGCAATAATCGTATTGTGCTGCGTGGTAACAACGGGGTGGCTGTGGCATCGGCACTATATTATTACTTAACGGAATATGCTCATTGCCAGATCACATGGAACGGCACCAACCTTAAGTTGCCGGCTGTATTGCCAAAGGTGCCTGCCAAAGTGGTAAAAACCACGCCTTATAAGCTGCGCTATAACCTGAATTACTGCACTTTTAACTACAGCATGAGCTGGTGGGACTGGAAACGCTGGGAGAAGGAGATTGACTGGATGGCGATGCACGGCATAAACATGCCGCTGGCTATCACGGGCGAAGAATATACCTGGTACCTTGTTTACAAAGATTTAGGGTTTACCGATGAAGATTTAAAGGGCTTTTTTACCGGTCCGGCTTATTTTTCGTGGTTTTGGATGGGCAATGTCGACGGCTGGGGAGGCCCACTTCCGTTACATTGGATGCAAAGCCACATGGAGCTGCAAAAAAAAATTGTGGCGCGCCAGCGCGCGCTCGGAATGAAGCCTGTGCTGCCTGCTTTTACCGGGCACGTACCCGCCAGCTTCAAAAACAGGTTTCCCGCAGCTAAGCTAAAAACTACCAATTGGAACAACGGATTTGCTGATACCTACATTCTTGATTCTGAAGACCCGATGTTTGCGCGTATAGGTAAGCTGTTTTTGCAGAAACAAACACAATTACTCGGAACAGATCATTTTTACAGCGCTGATACCTTTAATGAAAATGAACCGCCGTCTGATGATCCGGAATATCTGAGCAAACTAAGCGCCCGGGTATATGATGGTATGCACCAGGCTGATACAGCCGCGGTTTGGGTGATGCAGGGCTGGTTGTTTTACAGCGACAGAAAGTTTTGGAAAGCCCCGCAAACAGAAGCACTGCTGAAAGCCGTGCCTGATAACAAAATGATTATACTGGACTTGGCGGCCGAAATTGAACCGATCTGGAAACGTACCAGCGCGTTTTACGGCAAGCCCTGGATCTGGAACATGCTGAACAATTTTGGCGGTAATACCAATTTATTTGGCAGGCTTGATGGCGCTGCCACGGGGCCGGCGCAGGCCCTGGCCGATCCTAACAGCGGTAACATGATGGGTATTGGCTTAACTATGGAAGGCATTGAGCAAAACCCGGTTATATATGAGCTATTTACGGATAATACCTGGCGTAACAAGCCAATTAACATAAGCGAGTGGTTGCCGAAATATGTGCGTAACCGCTATGGTAAAAACAATGCACAGGCGCTTAAAGCCTGGAATGTACTGCACAAAACGGCTTATTCAGTACCGGCAGACAGGTATATCAGAGACGGTGCCGAATCAATTATACAGGCACGGCCACGGCTTGACAGCTTTGCGCGCTGGGCAGCTACAAAGTTGAACTACAAACCGCAGGATTTACTACCGGCTTGGCAGGGCCTGATTCTTGCTTCGCCGGAATTGAAGGGCAGCGATGGCTTTCAGTATGACCTGGTTGACGTTACCCGGCAGGTACTGGCAAACTATGCGCTCAACATTCAGCAAAAGTGGGTGAAAGCTTATCGTGATAAAAACGAAGCTGATTTTAAAAAATACAGCGGCCAGTTTATAACACTTATTAATGATATGGATGAACTGCTGGCAACCCGCAAAGACTTTCTGTTAGGTGCCTGGGTGGCAGGTGCCCGCAATTGCGGAGTAACACCTGCCGAGAAAGCGCTATATGAGCAGAATGCCAAAAACTTGATTACACTTTGGGGCGATAAAAACTGCCCGTTATATGAATATGCCTGCCGCCAATGGAGCGGCTTGCTATCAGACTTTTACAAGCCTCGCTGGGAAAAATATTTTGCGCAATTAACGCTTGATATCCAGGGTAAGGCAGATTTTAGCCAGGATGATTTTAATAACCAGATTAAAGATTGGGAATGGAACTGGGTAACAGCCCGTAAGGATTATCCGGCACAGCCTAAGGGTAACAGTGTGGTGCAGGCACGCCTGCTTTACAACAAGTATTGGCCTACCATCACTCAGGCTTATATAAACAATTAATCGGCACACTAAATATTAAAACTTAAGTACCGGGGTCAATTCAATTTTGAGTTGACCCTTTCTTATTGACTTAGGTTAAAATGATCGAGGTAATTGCACATAGTTGGAAGCAATTGGCGGATAATTGCATAAAGTGCTGGTCGGTACGGTATGATTTAAAATGCTTGTGGTAAAGCAAGCGTAGATAATGCCGTAAGTTAAAAAAACTAAACTGCCACATAGAAATAATCTTTGCTAAAAGTTTAGCGCGTAATTTATAAAATGGTATTGCACGCAGATTAAGATATCATAACGCAAAAAAAGGGGGAAAGCATTGCTGCTCTCCCCCAACCAATCTAAATCAACTGATATCATTAATCAATAACCAGGATTTTGTGTAAGCTTAGTATTTGTTTGAAAACCGGAAGTTGGTATCGGGAATATACGGCGATATGTATCGGCGTTGGTTTTACCTAAACCCCATGTGCCCTCATATTTACCAAAACGGATCATATCATTTCGGTGCCATCCTTCATAAGCTAATTCTCTTACACGCTCTGCATAAACACCGTCTAAGTTTATTGAAGTCAAGGGCTCAGACGTAGTGCGGTTAGCCCTGATCTGGTTTACCAAAGATACTGGCGTAGCCCCTGAGGTTGCGGCACCGCCACGTAAAATGGCTTCAGCTTTCATTAACAAAATGTCTGAATAACGGAATACAGGGAAATCGTTGCCTTGGGCACGGTTAATGGTGTTCGTATAATCAGCAATGAACTTATTATTGCGGTAACCGGTATTCCAGGCAATTTCATCACGGCCTAAATCATAATCAGAGTTAGTGCCGGCACGTGGCCTGAATGTTAATTGGCTTAACACCAATGGATAAACAATTTTATCATTAGGGTTTGGCCCGTTATAAAACTGGTTGTAACCAACATTTGTGGTGCTTACCATAATAGGGCTTCCGTCCTGCCAGTATTGCTGGCCGGTTAACCATTGTTTATTACGAATATCGTTAGGATCGTTAAAATAGGCATAATATTCAGCGGTGGTCATTGATGGGCCACTTGGCCTGTTATTCGCCAGGCCATTACCTGTGCTTTGATTAATTACCGGGTTTGTATAGCCACCTGCTGTTGAGCCTGAATATCCATAGCGTATACCCAGGTTACGGTTAAGGTTATATCTCGCAAAAATCAAATTTCCTGAACTTGTAGAAGCATCATACGGAATGGCGTAAATGAATTCTTTTTGAGTTGTCGGCCCGTTAGTTGGATAGAACATTTGCAGGTAAGAAGCCATAGGCTCTACCGAGTACTTGTTAGAGCTAATGATTTCATCGCAGGCTGCTATACAATCGTTGTAACGCTGGGTTCCGGTATACACGTCGGCATTCAAATATAATTTAGCCAGTAACGAGTAGGCAAAGTACTTGGTTACCAAACCATAGGTTGCCGCCGTAACATCTGATTTAAGGTTTGGAATAGATGCCTTAAGCTCGCTTTCTATAAAATTGAAAACCTGGGTGCGGGTAGCCCTCGGCTGTAACTCCTTGTTTCCGTATACGGTATCCAGGGGAACGCCTCCAAAGTTGTCCATACCTATATAATAGGCAAACGCGCGTAGTGTTCTCAACTCGGCAATGCTGTTTGTTTTGGCAGCGCTTTCAGGCGCGTTTTTAAAAATAGACAGGGTTTGGTTGGTAACGCCTATCATGTTAGTATAATAATACCAAATGGCACTAACACCGCTGTTATCTCTCGTCCAGGTATGGCGGTGTAGCTCCATGTACCTGTTACCGTCAATCCAGTCAGGTCCAAAAATACCTAACAGGTTTTCGTCAGTTGTGTGGCTTTGCGAAAAAAAGTACGCGCCAGTATAATCAGATCTCAATGCTACATATACCGAACCGGTTACAGCCTGGTATTGAGCCGGTGTTTGCGGGAATACCTCCGGGGTGAGCTGTGTGTCTACCGTAACATCCGTTTTATGGCAAGAGGATAAAACTACGGCTATGCAAACAGCAGATGCGATAGTTAAAAATATATTTTTCATGCTACTATGAATTATAATGATACGTTTACGCCCAATAAAAATGTACGCGTTTTTGGATAAAAGTTATTGTAATCGATACCTGGGGACTGGCCGCCCTGGTTAATCTCCGGATCGACACCTTTGTAACCTGTAATAACAAATAAGTTGTTTGCGGTTAAGTATAACCGTATGTTACTGATAGATTTGGTTGGCTGTATAAAATTATACCCTAAAGAGGAGTTGTCCAGCCTTATGTACGACCCGCTCTCGATATACCTGTCAGAATAAAAGTAATTACGTGTATCGGTAATTTTATCATCCGAGGCTGAACGTAAAATATTGTTAGCATTTGCGGCAGATGTGTTTGACAGATCGGCACGCGTGGCGTTAAATATCTTATTACCCAATGTGCCTCTTATAAAAACATTAAGGTCGAAGCTTTTGTAACGGAACGAGTTATTCCAGCCTATTAACACTTTTGGCTGCGGACTACCTGCATAGAAATAGTCCTGGCCGGTAGTTGGCTGTTTAGTTGTTGAGCCGTCTCTTTTGTAAAACAGCGAGTTGCCGTCAGCATCTTTCCCTGCGTACCTAAAGGTAAAGAACTGGCCTAACGGATAGCCAACCTTTAGTATTTGCAGTGTTGAGCCAGACTGGCCCGGGCCTTCCGGCGAGGTGTATAAAATTGAGTCGCCGTTGGCATAAGGGCTAACCAAGCTGGTAATTTTATTTTTATTGTAAGCAGCGTTGATAGTGCTTGACCAGCTGAAGTTTTTATTTGATACCGCGTTAACCGTAACACTTGCCTCTATACCCTTGTTGCTGATGCTACCACCGTTCGCGTTGATGTTACCACCCGGAACCAAAGCCGGTGATACGCGGTAGTTGAATAACATGTTAGAGGTTTTCTTATTATAAAGATCAATTGAACCGGTTACTTTATTATTTGCGATTGCAAAATCAACACCGATGTTGGTTGAGGCAGTGCGCTCCCATTTCAAATCTGGGTTTTGCCCCTGGATAGGTGCTAATGCAGCTTCTAATACACCATTGTTGTAATATTTATCAACAGCGCCGTAAAGCAGTTGCGCAGTGTAAGCTCCTATACCGAAAGAGTTACCCGTAACACCATAACTTGCGCGGAGTTTCAACTCGTTAAAAAACTTCTGATCTTTCATGAAGTCTTCCTGCGCAATGCGCCATGCAACGCTTCCGGAAGGGAAATAACCCCAGCGGTTGTTAATGCCAAATACCGAGCTGCCATCTCTCCTGATAGAGCCTTGAACCAGGTATTTATCCTTGTAGCTGTAATTAAACCTGAAAAAATCAGAAATTAACAAGGTTTTACCGTAAGCACGATCGTTGCCAAAGCTAATTCTGTATGAGCCAACCGCGTAAGGGTTAGATAGTGCAAGGTTATTATAGCCAACATTATCCGTAGGGAAGTTAATGGTTGATACCTGGATACCATCACCAACAACGTTTTGCTGATAGGAGTAACCTAAAACCGCGTTGATTTTATGATCGCCCAGCTGTTTATCCCAGCTCAGAAAGGTTTCAAGCGTTTTAACCGAGGCAGATAACTCACTACGGTACGCTGTACCATTTTGGCCGAAGTTAATCAGCGTATGATAAACACCTATAGAAGGATCGGGATTGTTGTAAAAGCTGTTGCCCCTGTAAGCATTATAATACGAGCTATAGTACTCGCCGCGTGAAGCAGTTGTTTTTTGATATGACAGATTTACATTGTAGCTAAACCCGAAAGGCAATTTAGCCTCGGTAATAAATGATCCTAATAAAACATTGTACTTGGTATCATCCTTTGCATTGTTGGCAATTGCAAGCGGGTTAAAATAACCGGTATTGCCAAAGTTTTCATAATATGTACCGTCAGCGTTATATATCGGGTTTACAGGTAAGTGCTTGGCGGCCTGTAATAATACTACGTTTTGTAAAGGTACGTTGTTAGAATTGCTTGCCGAATTTGACAGGTTTAAACTGAATTTTAGTTTATCGTTCAAAGCATACTGATCAACAGCTAAACGGCCAATTACGCGTTCTAACTTACTGCCTTTTAAAATACCGTTCTTTTCAAAATAATTAACGCTGGCGCTGTAAGTTCCATGCTCAGAACCACCGCTAAATGAAATGTTATGATTTTGAGAGAATGCAGAGCTGCGCTCAATGGCTTTCATCCAATCGGTATTGGCATTCAAATCATTATTAGCAGAAAAGCCGGTGTTGTTTTTTGCCAGAAAAGCACGTATTTCATCTGCATTCATCAAATCTAACTGATTGCTGACCTTTTCAACACCCGCGTAACCATTGTAAGACACTAAAGATGAATTTTTTTTTCCGCGTTTGGTGGTTACCATAATTACACCGGCTGAGGCGCGGTTACCGTAGATGGCGGTAGCGGCAGCATCCTTAAGTACGTCAATAGTAACAATGTCATTAGGTGCAACGGCCGCGATATCTGCACCCGGAATGCCGTCAATCACATAAAATGGTGAGCCCGGGCTGTTTACCGTTGAAGCGCCGCGTAAAATAACACTTGCAGGTTTGTTAGGGTCGCCGCTGGCGGTAATGTTTAAGCCCGGTACTTTACCTTGCAGTAACTGGCCAACATCAGCAATTGCACCGCGGTTCAAATCCTCAGCTTTAACCGAGCTAACAGAACTCGACAGCGTTTTGCGCGAGCTGGTGCCGTAACCCACAACCACAATTTCTTTTAATGATTGGTTGGCGTCGGCAAGGGTAATGCTGTAATTTTTTTCGCTGGTTACAGCTACTTCTTTGTTGGTATAACCAACTGATGAAATGGTTAATACGTCGCCATTTTTGGCGCTGATGGTAAATTTGCCATCTGTACTTGTAGAGGTTGCTTTTGTAGTTCCTTTTACCACTACAGTAGCACCCGGAATTGATACGCCCTTGGCATCCGTTACGGTACCCGTAACGCGGATATCCTGCGCAAACGTGTATTGCATGTTAAAAATCAGGGCAAGCAGCAGTAATAAGGGCACGAGTTTGCCCTTGCTGCAAAAGAGATTTAATGTCATAATTAGCGTAAATTTAAGTTCATAAAGTGTGTTAAAGTGTTCGTAATGTTGATTAAAAGCTTAGTGTAGCAGGCAGGTATTTGGCCACCAGGTTTTCATAATAAGGCCGTAATTCCTGCCAGCTTTTTTGATTGGGATTTTTTGAATACAGATCATACGGGTTAAATAATTTTACCCATTCAAACATCTTGTGGTCATGCTCGGTCATCAGGTGATTGTAGGCATGCTCCCGGTGCTGCGAATAAAAAGAATGATAACGCAGCATATACAAACCCGGTTCCGGAATGTAGTTCTTCATCATGTGGTACACATATTCATCATGCCCCCATGACATATGTACTTTATCTAAACCGCAATGCTCCGTATACACACCAAGCTTGGTATTGTATTTCGGGTTGTTGTAATCAGGGTTTTCTTTAAAGAATTCAGCGTAAACAATTTTGTCTGAAAAAGCGCAGCCCACCGGGAAGGTATCGCCTACAACAGCCCATTGTGGCTCGCCGAACAGGCAAAGTACTTTACCCATGTCATGTATCAGCCCTACCAGCACCATCCAATCCGGATGCCCGTCTCTCCGTATCGCTTCAGATGTTTGCAACAGGTGCTGCATCTGGTCAAGGTCGGTATCGGGGTCAGAATCATCAACCAGCTCGTTCAAAAAAGTAAAGGCATCCCATATAGGCATTGTTTTTTTGTCGAAGCTCAGGTATTTGGCTTTGCGCTCAAGCACAAAATCATACGTTTGGTACAGGTGGTTTAAGCGATAAAATTCTCTGACGCCATCTTTTTCAGTTTCCTCATAATTGCGGAAAGCCTCTTCCTTTTTGTCTTCGTTTATTTTTGAAGGATCAGGATAACGGCGAAGAATATCATCCTCCCATTCATCCAGGTTATCAAGTGGCGTAGCTTGGTTAGGCATAGCGTTAGTATTGCGTGTATCCATCACAATTAAAATTTTTAATAAACAGATCCTATTTGCGGTTATCAGAGTGTCTGACTGAATTGGTACGTAATGCTAATGTGAAGAATTTTAAAATGATGTTTATCAATATGATGAGTAAATAGTTAAGTAAACGTTTACTTAACTATACTGATTGGTAGTGAGCAAACTACACAGACGGCCTCCAATCCGGATTGACTCACGAGTTGGCCTATCTGAACTTGGAAATTGTACACTTACCCTCCGGCTATGATTAGCGAAAAGAAAATAGAAGCCATTTGCCGCAAATAAGTAAACGATTTCGTTATAAAAGTTAGCCGGCGCAGATGCACCCTTATTCAATGTTGTTAAATTAGCAAACAGATAGCGCTGCGCCTGGTTGCAGCATATTAATCCAAATGACCATTCGTATTGTAATCAATAAATTAACACTAACGTTCATCAGCTTGTTTTTATGCAACGTTGTGGTGGTGGCGCAGAATTTGGCTGATTATGTACAGCCTTTGGCCGGTACGGCACGGGCTACCACCAAATCAGCCACCAAGCATGGCGCCGGAACTGAACTTAACGCCAACGTGATACCTGCGGTTACGCAGCCATTTGCCATGACACAGTGGACACCAGAAACCCGGCAGTCTGAAATCAAATGTTTACCGCCATATTTATATAGCGACACGTTATTCAATGGATTCCGGGCGTCGCACTGGTTAAGCGGTTCCTGCACACAGGATTACGGCAGCTTAACCATTATGCCGCTGACAGGCTCCTTGAATACCTTAGGTTATGCTACCCCATTTAAGCATAGCGAAGAAAAGTCATCACCCTATTATTATCATGTAAACTTGCCTGCTTATGGAGTGAATGCGGAAGTTACGGCCACTTTACGCAGCGGCATGTTACAGTTTACCGCACAAAAGAACGATAGTTTATATGTTTTGATAAAACCCAACAGCGACCGCGGGGAAGGTTTTGTACAAATAGATGCTGATAAAGGTTTAGTATGGGGCTATAATCCTGTTCATCGTATTTACCAAGGCTGGGGCAAACCGGCTGGTTTCAGTGGATACTTTGTAGTTAAGGTTGAAGGCGGATTCACCAGACGCGGCGTTTTTCGGGATGGAAAAAATTGGTTTGCAGATACGTTAAAAGGCGGCCTTAACAGTGGCGCTTTTATTGGGCTGCAAGTTAAAGCCGGGCAAAAGGTGCGGCTTCGGATTGGTACATCGTTCAGCAGCTTCGAAGGTGCGCTGCTCAACCTCAATACAGAAATTACACACCAGGACTTTGAAAGCCTGGTGAAAGCCAATAAAAACGGTTGGGAAAAGGCACTGGGCAAAATTAAGGTTACTACCTCAGACGAACGCAGCAAACGCATATTCTATACAGCCATGTACCATGCCATGCAGCAGCCCCGGTTGTTTAATGACGTTGATGGGAGTTATCCCCAATTTGCAGGGAACTATAAACTTTTAAAGATTGCCGGTGGGAATTATTATGACGATTTTTCAATGTGGGATACCTACCGCACTCAGATGCCGTTGTTTGAAGTGCTCGAGCCTGCGTTAGTGAACGACTGCGTGCGATCAATGATTTTGAAGGGACAACAGGGGGGCTGGATGCCCGTTTTTCCCTGCTGGAACAGTTTTACCGCGGCCATGATTGGCGACCACGTTACGGCGTTCATAGCGTCTGCCTATGTAAGGGGAATACGTGATTACGATGTGAAAGCGGCTTACAGCTTAATGCGTCAAAATGCATTTAAAATACCAACCCGTAGTGATTACGTCGATGGGAAGGGCAGGCGCGCATTAGATTCTTATTTAAAGTATGGATATATTCCGCTTGAGGACTCCGTGCCTGACGCTTTTCACAAAAAGGAACAGGTGAGCCGCACGCTGGAATATGCTTTTGACGATTATGCCCTGGCGCAAGTAGCCAGGGGTATCGGCGTAACTGCCGACTATGAAGTACTTATTAAGCGGGCCCGCAATTACCTTAACGTGTTTGATCCGTCGGTTAAAATGGTACGCGGACGATATATTGACGGCAGTTGGGTAAAGCCTTTCCATGCTAATTTAAAGCAAAGTTACATTACCGAAGGAACACCGCAGCAATATACGTTTTACGCGCCGCAGGATATTAACGGTTTAGCCAAGGCTATGGGCGGCCCACACCAATTAGAGCTAAGCCTCGATAAGCTATTTGAAACCGGAGAGTACTGGCACGGCAATGAACCCGGGCAGCAAATACCTTTTATGTTCACTTATACATCCTCGCCCTGGAAAACGCAGCGGTATGTTCACGAAATTTTAAATGATGAATATAACGATGGGCCAGGCGGTTTAAGTGGAAACGATGACGCCGGGCAAATGTCTGCCTGGTATGTAATGGCAGCTTTGGGTTTTTACCCTGTAAATCCGGCATCAGATCATTATATCCTTTCAGCTCCGATTTTTAACAGTTATCAAATTAACTTGCCAGGTAAAATTGTTTTTAAGGTAGTAGTTAAAAAGCGGATTGCTGGTGATATTTATATCAAAAGCGTAAAACTAAATGGTAAACGATATACCAGGAGTTACATTAAGCATAGCGACATCACTAATGGCGGCGTGCTGGAGCTAACGTTATCAGCTACGCCAAATAAAAACTGGGCCATTAATGTGGCGGACAGGCCCCCCTCACTCTCAAAATAATTTTATGCATAGTAAGTTTATAAAAGCTACCATAATGCTCGTTCCTGCATTACTAATCTGTTTTGTCACACTGGCTCAGCCTGTTGGCGGTAGGGCTAATGATTTTGTGATTACCACTTACGGTGCCACTACAAAAACCGGTGTAGACAATGCCGGGGCCATTCAACGTACCATTGATGCCTGTGCCGCCGCCGGTGGCGGGCGTGTTATTGTGCCGAGTGGTAAGCTTTTTATGAGTGGGCCGTTTAACCTTAAATCTAATATTGAACTGGTGGTTGAAGCCAATGCCTGCGTATTGGCCAATCCCGATGAAGCCATCTACAAAAACAGTGCTTTTAAAAGTAATGTAGGAGAAGGCATGATTTGGATCGGCGGCTATAATCTGCAAAACGTTACCATAAGCGGCAGTGGTACATTAGATGGCAACGGCGTATCATTCATGGGAGCGCCGCTGGAAGACTCTTATGTATTGAAACCATTTAACGTTGCAGACCCACGCCCGCACCTGCTTACTATTATTGGCGGAAGGAATATCCGCATCAGAGACCTGACTATAAAAAACTCAGCCTATTGGACGGTACATCTTATAGGCTGCAATGATGTAACCATTGATAATATTACCCTGTTGAATGATTTGAAAGTACGCAACAGCGATGGAATTGATTTAGACCATAGCAAGAACGTGCGCATAAGTAATTGCTTTATTGAATCTGGCGACGATTGTATTTGCATTAAAAATCGCCGCGAGTATGAGGAATTCGGGGTTTGCGAAAATATCGTTGTAAATAATTGCACCATGACCTCCCGTTCATGCGCAATCAAGATCGGGTCTGAAAATATGGACAGCATCCGGCATGTATTAATTAACAACTGCATTATCCGGAGCAGTAACCGGGGCATAGGCATCCAAAATCGTGATGAAGGTACAGTTACCGATGTAATTTTTTCTAATATAACCATTGATGCGCATCTTTTTTCGGACGTATGGTGGGGTAAGGCAGAGCCTATCTACGTAACGGCTTACAGGCGTGCCAACGGGAATAACAAAGATGCCAACTGGCGTTTCCCGAAAGGCAAAACTGAGGGAAGTGTAGGCAGAGTGAGCCGTATTTATTTTAGCAACATCAAGGGAGTAAGCGAAAACGGGGTGTATTTAGGTGCAGAGTCTGCCGATAAATTGAGCGAGATTGTTTTTGACCAGGTTGACCTCTATATTAACAAAACCACGAGCGTTAAAGGTGGCGTTTATGACCGGCGCCCGGCTAAAATTGAAGGCCTGATTTCGGGCAATACCTCCGGGTTTTACCTGGAGAATGCAGAAAGCGTTACTATCCGTAATTGCTCGGTTAATTGGGGAAACAACCGGCCTGATTATTTTCGGCATGCCATCGACAGCCGTAATGTAGCCAATTTAAAAATCCAGTGTTTTGAGGGACAGTCGGCCTTCCCCGCTAAGTTTGATGCCATCAGTAAGAAATAAAGCTGTTATTTTTTCCTGACGGTTGAATTTCGTACGGTTAATACAGAAGGTATTACCGTACTTTCATCAGTAAGATCAAGCTCTTTATTCTTTAATCCCCGAAGCAAGGCTTTGGCAGCCGCCTTTCCCATTTCAAAGGCAGGTTGCGTAATGGTAGTTAAGCTGGGATTTAATATGCCGGCAGATGATTGATTGGAGAAACAAATTACTTTTACCTGGTTGGGGATATTGACGCCGAGATCAGCGCAAGCCATGTAAATTTCGGTAGTAAGTTTTTCTACTGTAGCTACAATGCCGTCAGGCCGGTCTGGCCCACTCATCAGCTCGCTTATCAGTTGGTAATTTACATTGGCTTGCTGGCTGCAGTTAATAATTGAGCAAGCTCCAGTATCTAAACCATATTCATCTATCGCTTTTTGAAATCCTTTACTACGCTCCGAAATAATAGAAAGCGCATTTGATATAGAAAGCAAAGCAATGCGCTTGCAGCCTGCTTCAATTAAATGCCGCGTGGCTATGTAACCGCATTCAAAATCATTGGTGGTTATGCAGGCTGTTTTCAGTTCGGCACATACACGGTCAAAAAATACAATCGGAAGCTTTTTGATAAAGGCATTAATATGGTCAAATGAGTTAGTTTCAGAGCTAACAGACATAATTACCCCGTCTACCCGTCCGTTGGCAAGTTCCTTAAGCAAAGCCTGTTCTTTTTCCAACTTCTCGTGTGTTAGGCAAATAAGTGTTTGATAGCCTTTTTCAAGTGTTACTTCTTCAATGCCATTTAATGCCGTGGAGAAAAAACTATCGGCTACTTCAGGTATCAACACAGCTATAGTCTTGCTTTTATGCCCCCTTAAGCTGCCAGCATAAGCATTCGGAACAAAATCAAGCTCTTTAGCCAGGTCCAACACTCGCTTTCGTGTTGCCTCACTCACTTCGTGGCTGCCGGTAAATGATTTCGATACGGTCGCGATCGAAACATTTAAACTTTTTGCAAGCAGCTTAATAGTAATCTTCTCCATTATAAGTTGGTTAAAAACAACCAAAAGCAGTCAAATTTAACAAACCTTTAACGTACTGCAACAGCACAAATAACATATCCCCCTTAGACGAAAATAAAATATGGTCCAGCAATCAAACATAGCTATCGCTTGTGATGGAATAACAAATAGCAGATAAAAAAAGCCCGTTTTAAAAAAAACGGGCTTTCATTAATTTGCGATATGTAAATCTGCGGAGAGAGAGGGATTCGAACCCCCGGACCTTTAACAGTCAACGGTTTTCAAGACCGCCGCAATCGACCACTCTGCCATCTCTCCGGGGGCAAAAGTACAAAACCGACTTGAATTGCCAAATTTCAATGTTAAATTTTTCTTAAAAAATCTCCTTTTTGAAACAACGCTTTGATAAACAAGCAGATTAATTTTCGTTTGGCTTGTTCAATGTAGTCCTAAAGGTGTTAAAACGGGGTTTCGCGATCTTGATATTACGTTTTGAAAGGTCGACACTGGCGTTTAATTCGAACCCGATGAGCACAACAAGTGAATTAAGGTACATCCAAATCATCACCACGATCAAAGTTCCGATTGAACCATACACCTTGTTGTACGCCGAAAAGTTGTTGATGTAGTATGCGAAGCCTATTGATATAAGCAACCCTAAAAAGGTGGCCAGTACAGAGCCCGGGTTTATGAATTTCCAGCGCTGCTTATGCGCCGGTCCGTAACGATACAATACACCGAGCGTTACAAAGAAAATGATCACTATGATGATCCAACGTGAAAAAGCAATTACGTACGACCAAAAGTTGCTTTTACTATAAATATGCTCCTGCAAAAAGCTGATAACCGATTGCCCGGCTATCATCAGTATAATGGCAAAGAACATCGCGAAGCTTAATACCAGCGTAAGTAATAATGCCGTCCACCGCCGCTTTAACCAGGTACGGGTTTCCAGTTGCAATGATGATTTGTTGAATGCCCGCATTAAATTGCTGATGCCGTTTGTAGCAAAGTATAGCGCCGAAAAGAAACCGAAAGAAAGCAATCCCCCGTTACGATTTTTCACCAGATCGACCAATGTAAGTTTAAAGGCCTGGTAAGCATCATCAGGCAAAATCAATTTGAATAACTGTAATAACTCGCGCTGGAACTTATATTCGGGTATATAAGGGATTACTACGGGTATAAACGGGATAACCGACACCAGGAAGATCAAAGCCGGGAATATTGCCAGCATAAAGCTGTACGCTAACGATGATGCACGGTTACCCAGCGATCCCTGCTTAATTTCGAGTATAAAGAAAACTACGACGGTATAAAGCGGCAACGGACGAAAGCCTGGTATAATGAGCGTTTTTGTCCATTCAATAAACCTGCGGTAAAATGCAAACCTGAAAAGAAAGTTATGCAGCCACTCCATTTAATCAAAGCTACTCAAAAAACGGCTTTGTCTTTTCAATAAATTCAGCCGGGGCCAGGCACGGGCGGTTTGTTTTCATATTAATGAATGCCAGCAGCGTTTCGCCAATATTAATAAGCTCCTGTTTCTCGTTAAATAACTCGTACCTGAAATGTATCTTCACACCAGGCAGCTTATCCATAATAACGCGTATGGTAATCTCTTCGTCGTACAAAGCCGGTTTAAGGTACTTGCACTTCATCTCGAGCACGGGCATCATAATGCCGGTCTCTTCCATTTTACGGTAAGTCATGCCAAGCGAACGCAGCATGTCTACTCGGCCAACCTCATAAAACTCGGCATAGTTACCATAATAAACATACCCCATCTGGTCAGTTTCGCCGTAACGTACCCTTATTTTTGTAGAGTGCTCAAACATTACTTCTTGATGTTCCTTTCGTTAAGTGCCTGCTGAAAACGGCGAGCGTTCTTTAAGTGCTCGGCCTCAGTAACCGCGAAGTTATGGTAGCCTGAAAAATCCTCTTTAGCACACATATAGATATAGTCGCTCTTTTGCGGATCAAGCACGGCCTTAATAGCGTTGATAGACGGCATCATAACCGGCCCCGGAGGCAAGCCCTCGTGCAGGTAAGTATTGTATGGTGAATTGGTAACTAAATGGCGGTTAAGCACACGTTTGATAGTAAAATCGCCGGTAGCGAATATCACCGTAGGATCGGCCTGCAGCTTTTTACCTACACGCAGTCTGTTAAGGTATAAACCGGCGATGGTCGGCATCTCATCATCGTGCAGGGCCTCCCAATCTACTATTGATGCTAATATAGATACCTGTGCAGGGGTTAAATTCAATGCCTGGGCTTTTGCCTTGCGCTCAGGTGTCCAAAACTCATTGTAATAAGCATACATCTTATCAATGAATTTATCGGCCGGTGTGTTCCAATAAAACTCATAAGTGTTGGGCAGAAACATCACGTAAACATTGTCGGTATTAAGGCCGAACTTCTCGACGTACTGAGCTGAATCAAGCAAACGGATGATAGCTAACGAATCGGGTTCCAGTTGTTTTGATACAAACGCAGCCAATTGAGTTTTCAGGCGCAGGCCACGAACGGTAAGCTTCACCGGCTCCTGGTTGCCGGCCTTCAGCATATTGATAAACGCGCGGTTACCCATCCCCTCTTTCAGGCGGTACTTACCGGGTTTTACTTTAGCCGGATATTCCATGCTTTGGGCGGTGGCTGCAAACGCAAATGTATCCTTAACTATGTGCTGCTCCTTAATGGTATTATATACATCAGTAAAGGTTGATCCGGTTTTGATATATAGATACTCCTCATTATCGGTTACGTTTGGGCCAAAAAAGCGCAGGTAATAAAATATACCCGTAGCGCCCAAGCCAACTATAACCAATATTATAAATGCGATGATAAACTTCTTAAACCCGCCCGAAGCCGGTTTTTGCTGCTGATCCATTTGTTATAACGAATTATTAATTTTTTGAATGGCGATCAAACCGCCGGTTAAATTCAATACATTGGTGTAGCCATGCTGCTGCAATAACACCTGCGCTGTACGGCTCCGTAGCCCGGCTTTGCACACAACAATTAATTGGTCGTTTTTGTTGTGCCCGGCGTCTTCAATATAATCGGGAAGCTGCGCCAAAGGCACATTAATGCCACCGACATTATAAGTATGGAATTCTATCTTTTCGCGCACATCCAATAATACAGGCTGCTTGCCGCTGTTCATCAACTCCAGCAGTTCGGCGGCGGTAATATTAGTTTTGCTCATCAGGTGGCAGTGGTGTTGCAGTACCCTGCGATACCGTTACATTAATACGCGTGCCTATACTTGTTTTTGAAGCGGAATCAGTAGGCATAGGCGATTGCGCTACAATGATAACGTTTGATGAATCGGTTATAGTACCCTCATAGGTAACCGTACCCAAGGTAAGCCCTGCGCCTTTTATAGCGAACCGCGCCGCGTCCAGGTCCTGGTTCAGCAGATCAGGAATATCCACTTCGCTGGCTCCCTGCCCATCACCCAACACCAAGTCAACCGATGACCCTTTAGGTAGCTTTGTGCCGGGGCCAATAACCTTGCCGCCAAAACGTACTTCAAGCACTCGGTCGCGGGCAATGTCTGAGCGGTAACTGGTATCGCCCAGCTTCAGGCTGTAGTTAGCCAAGGTAGCTAATGCTTCACGGTAGTTATTCTGTTCCATATCAGGTAGCGAAACCATTGGCGCCTGGGTAGTAACTATGGTTAGGTAGATCACCCTGCCCTCTTTAACATTCGTTTCCGGATCAGGGTCCTGCTCAATAACAGTACCCGGAGGCTGATCACCTATATATGCCGAATCGATCTTGTATTCAAATCCCTGCTCCTCCAATAGCTGGATGGCACGGTCGATATTCATGCCCTTTAACTTAGGCACCGGTATGCCTGAGCCATGCCGTGTGTAGTAACTTAAACTAAAAAAAGCTATCAACACCACAGCCAATACCGAGCCTGCGGCAAGCAGCAATGTTTTACCAAAAGAAGCTGATTTTATATATGTACCAAATTTACTCATGTTGTTAGCAGGATAGCCATTTTAGCTATCAAACATAGGTGAAATATTTTAATTAACGAAGAATGCCAACTATTAGCAACGTAACTGATTGATTTACCAAAGCCTGAATTTATCCTCAATATTGGTGTGTATTTTTGTACGTTTATAACCTATACAGGTATCAGCTAAAAACCTATATTTGACCTTATGTCAGCAAAAAACGTAGCCCTTTTGGCCGGTGGTTATACCGGCGAATACGAAGTTTCAATTAATAGCGCGAAAAACATAGCGGACAATCTTGATCCGCAGAAATATAACGTTTATACCATTTTGGTCGACCGTAACCGCTGGCTGCACGAAACTGCTGAGGGTGCTGTTGACGTAGATAAAAATGATTTCAGTATAACCCTTAACGGCGAAAAGATAAAGTTTGACTTTGCTTTTATTACCATACACGGTACGCCAGGCGAGGATGGCAAAATGCAGGGCTATTTGGATATGTTAGGCGTGCCTTATAACACCTGCGATGCCACTACATCGGCCATATCCATGAATAAAGCTTACACCAAAGCATTGGTGCAGGGCATACATGGTTTGCATACCGCTAAATCTATCAAACTGTTTAAAAATGATGTGCATGATGTGGCTACCATTGCCGCTACGCTAAAGTTCCCGCTGTTTATTAAACCCAACAATGGCGGCAGCAGCGTAGGCATGAGCAAGGTGTATAATGCAGCCGCGCTACCGGCCGCGTTGGAGAAAGCATTTCATGAGGATGATCAGATCCTGATCGAAGAATTTATACAGGGCCGCGAGTTCAGTATTGGTATCGCTCGCTTAAACGGAAAAATAACCGTGCTGCCCGCCACAGAAATCATCAGCTCAAAAGATTTTTTTGATTACGAAGCCAAATATACCCCCGGCGTTACCAATGAGGTTACCCCTGCCGACCTGACCAATGAGCAGAACGAACTTGTAGCCAGCATTGTAAAGGATGTTTACAGTCGCCTAAATTGCCGCGGTATGGTACGTATTGATTTTATTATACAGGAAGGTACCGGCGATTTTTATTTTATAGAGGTGAACACTACCCCCGGCCAAAGCGCCAACAGCCTGATACCACAACAAGTTCGGGCAATGGGTATGCAGGTAAGCGAATTTTATGGATTGCTGATTGAAGGCGCTTTATAAGCGCTTTTCACCATGAAGTTCTATAAGCAGCAAAACGGCGTCGTTACTAAGCGCTTCTACTTCAAACGTTTCGGCATCCGGTAAGGCTAATCCGTCACCTTGGTGCAAAAGCCTGTTTTGCGCTTCGAACGCTCCCGCTACGGCAAACACGAATAATGCTGAATTTGTACGACGGACTTTATATTCCGCCTCAAAGCGGCCTGTAAATCGCCCAATGTGCACGGAAAAAGGAAGTTCTATATTGCCGGTCACCTCCATTAATTCATCCTGGCGATAATAGATATCGAAAGCGTTTTTCCGGGTCGTAGCAACCGGTATAGCAGCTGTTTCTATATTCATCATTACAAAGCTCACCCAGTTAGCTTTGTAGTGATTTTTTATATTGAATTGGCCCCCTGCCTTTATCGGGATAATCAAAGCTTCACCTGCCTCCGCGTCTGTTTGATTATAGGTATCTCGGTATTTAAATGCACCTGTTACGGGTAACAAAACTACGTAGCCAGTATGCTCAACCGTGTAAGTAGCGGTTGCTCCTCCGGCTAAAATAATCTCATTAAACAAACAGAGGTTTTTGAAGGCCATTTTATGCTCATCATAATAATCGCCAAAATTGAAGGTGCTGTAACGCTGCTCGCGTTCATCTTGCATCAGGCCGCGACTATCGGCTAAAAATATGGTAGCTTGCGTTTGTTCCACAATTATTGATCTCCTGATTTTGGATAGAGTAAATACTGAGGTATTGCGTTAATGGTAACAAGTCCGTAAGCGTCATATCCTGTTGCTGATCGATACCGGTCAATAATAGATTTTGACCTATAGTATCCAGCCAGTATACCGGCTCTGAATAAAAAGTTATAGAAATACGGTGCTTCTCCTTGTTTTCCAAGTGAGAGTTGATGATCTCAAACTTAAACTGATTGAATTTTAAAAACCTGCGGCCAAGCGTATTCAGCACATCCGGCATTATATTGTTTAGGAGTTGCAGATAACCCATTACAGCGCCGCTCACCATATGATTCATTTTGATTACTTCCGGATTATATTTTAACAGGTCGGTATATAGCGGATACTGTGCTGCCCTTTCAAAATTTTGCACCTGCATACGGTATTCGGTGTAACTATCGTCAAACACCAGCCTGTCCCAGGCTTTGCTTGCTGCTCCATCAATTATCTTGCGGTAACAAATACGAATTATTCTATTGTACATATGCCATTAATTTAAGTAAGGGCATACCTGCGTATGCCCTATCAGTTATGAAAACAGAACACATTAAGCAGGCACACCAAAAGTTATGGCCAGCTCAAAACCATCAGCCTTACTACCAGTAACAGATGCTATTTGCACGCCAGCGGTATCGTCGCTAAAAACATTATCATTTTTGTTGTAAGTATAATTGTTCATGCCCTTATCGTAGCCGTTAACTAATGCTACTGCCGAACCCGAACCTTCAGGAAAAGCGATTTGCGTAACCTTTAATGATTTACCTGAAGAATTGTAAACATGCACATGAATATGCGTGGCCCTGCCGGTGTACCAGCCCGGGAATATGCTGGTAAAGGTTACCAAGCCGTTCGAATCAGTAGTCTGACGGCCACGAAGAAAATGTACCGATTGGTAGTTAGTTGACTGCATACCTGAACCGCCATATTCGGAGTAATTACCTTCAGCATCACAATGCCAAATATCAACCAACGCGCCTGCGAGGGCTGAACAATTATTATTGGTGTTAGTAATAGTAATTTTAGCGGTTAGCTTATACCCTGTGCGCCCATCGGTAATATCGCTGCGTACATAAGATGCCGGTTGTTTTGTGGGGAAAGGGCCTTCTGTTTCGGTTGGGGCTACGTTACAGCCTGTTGTGGTTGAACCTGTATTAGTTGCCTGCGTATCATCAGAATCGAGGGTTACCGTATCATCATCCTTTTTACAGGCATGTAGCAATACCGGGGTTGACATTGCCCCGATCATTAAACTCTTCAAGAAATTCTTGCGTTCCATAACTTTTATATTTTGATCAATATAAAAGTGGAGCAATAGTTGGCTATAATTAAAAATGTATCGTTAAACCGGGCTTATGAGTCGATAAACAAAAAAGGGACAGATAAATCTGCCCCTCCTTTGTAATATTTCATGCTGACTATATAGCCGGATTAGCCGCATATTTCTTCCAAAGATCTTCAACGGTATAACCTGTTATATCTTTCCAGGTATTATCATTATATGCATGCCTGCGCATAACATCATCTATTTTTTTAACGGCGCCTTTTTTCACTTTAGCTTCAATCCACGCCAGGAAACGGGCGGTGATACGATAGCTGTTATCAAAATTTTGGGTAGCCTTAAATTCCGGCAATCTCCAGTTGCCGGCCTCATTAGCCACGCCGAATTTATAGCGGGCATAATCAGCAATACCTTCAGTTACCCACCATGGGCCGTTGGTATTACCATAGCCTTGCACAATGTGCATCACTTCGTGCGTTACTACGTCAATGTCGGTTTTGTGCTTGGTCATGTACTCGGCGCTAAACACTACTTTGCCATCTCCTGTTGCCGCTACACCGTGGTAAGCGGTATCAATAAAAAATGTCACCACCTTATCCGTTTTCTTATTGTACTCCTTTGCCAATTTTGGATATACCTCAAAAAATGTGTTAATAAGCTTTTGGGTAAGCTCCTTATCAAAATTTTCGTCGTTACCTGAAACAATCAGCGTGTAGCCGTTCTTCTTTAAGGTATCAATGCCACCTGCAAGCGTATTTGCAGCGGCGAAAAACACAACCGTTAATGCGAGTAAGATTATTCTTTTCATATAATGTGATCTATTTAACATCGTAAATATAAACAAACATAAAACGTTTTATCATCAGTTGATAAACTTCTCTAAATTTTATTTAAGAAATGTATAAAACCTTCGAAACTGAATTAAAGGTTAGGCCGGATGACATAGACATGTACCAACACGTACATAACAGCAAATATTTTGATTACGTACTGGCTGCCCGGTACGACCAAATGGACCACAACTATGGCAAGAGCATGGAAACCTTTATGAAACGCGGCTTTGGCTGGTTGGTACAAACCGTACATATTAACTATAAACGCGCCTTAAAAATGGGCGATACGTTTCTGGTTCGTACCGGTATTGAGGACATCAGCACACGTAACTGCCGGGTGAAGTTCAACATCATTAATAAATCAACAAATAAAGAAAGCTGCGACGGCTGGTTTGATTTTGTATTGATAGACCTGAGCACGAATCGCGGCGTAGCTATTCCGGATGACGTTATAGCGCATTACACAAGTTTTACAGCATAAAAAAAACGCATGGCCTTTAAGCCATGCGTTAACCATCACACTTATAACGGGCCATTTGCACTATTGGCGTCGTTAATTTTTTTCTTGTCCCGGTGTTTATCCTCTTTAAAAATCAAATATATAGCGCGCGGATCATTGCGCATACTGAGTATAGACCAACAGTCGGTTTGTGACGACCAATGGCGAAAAAGCTGATCGCCACAACGCAAAAAAGGCGACAAGTTTCCTCGCCGCCTTTGTATGTAATGTCTTTATAGCTTAGTTGCCCAGTTCCGACATAAACTTGATGCGCATCAGCTGCACCTCTTCGTAAGTGTAGTCATCAGGGCCTAAATCTGCCAATGCGTTATCAATGGAGTCAACTTCGGCGGTTTTAAAGTAATCAAATACTTCGTCCTGCTTATCCTCGTCCATCACCTCGTCAATATAATAGTCGAGATTCAGTTTGGTACCGGAGTTTACTATCGATTCCACCTCGCGGAGTATTTCTTCATAAGTTAAGCCTTTTGAAGCGGCAATGTCCTCAAGGTTAAGATGCCTGTCTATATTCTGGATAATATAAACCTTTAAAGCCGACTTATTAGCCGCGCTTTTGATCACCATATCCACCGGGCGGTCAATGTCGTTATCCTCGACATATTTTTTGATCAGCTCGATAACCGGTGCGCCAAACTTCAAGGCCTTACCGGCACCCACACCTGATATCTGCTTCAACTCATCAATAGATACCGGATAGTGTGTACACATTTCCTCTAATGATGGATCCTGGAAAATAACAAATGGCGGCAAGTTTTTTTGCTTGGCTATCTTTTTACGCAGATCCTTCAGCATTTGCAGCAGTTGCGTATCTAAAGCGCCCCCACCCTGCTTAGGGCCGTCCTCTCCGTCCTCATCATCGGTATTTTCAATAACACGGTTTACTAAAAAGCGTATGCTGAAAGGATTGTCAATAAAGTTGGCTCCTTTTTCAGTAAGCCTTAATAAACCATACTGGTCAATATCCTTTGACAGGAAATCGTCGAGCAAAGCCTGCCTTAAAACTGAGCTCCAGATATTCTCGCCATCCTCTTTGCCTGAATTGTAGTAGGGTAATTCATCATGCCCGTAATTACGTATCTGCGGGTTATCTGCACCAACTAATATGTCAATGATGTAACGGTCGTCAAAATTTTCGCCGAGGTGTTTGATCAGGCTTAGCGCTTTATGCAAATGCGTTTCCGCATCAAAAAAGGTTTTAGGCGCGCTGCAGTTATCGCACATTTTACTGCAACCACTTTCGTCAAAATGCTCGCCAAAATAATGCAAAATCTGCTTACGGCGGCATACTGATGATTCTGCATAATCAATCACCTCCTTCAGTATCTGCGTGCCAATTTCACGCTCAGATACCGGCTTATCCTTCATAAACTTTTGCAGTTTATCAATATCCTTTTGAGAGTAAAACGCCACACAAACACCTTCACCGCCATCGCGGCCCGCACGACCGGTTTCCTGGTAATACCCTTCCATGCTCTTTGGCACATCGTGGTGTATTACGTAACGTACATCCGGTTTGTCAATACCCATCCCGAAGGCAATGGTGGCTACAATTACGTCAACATCTTCCATCAGGAATTTATCCTGCGTATCGGCGCGCACCTTGGCATCAAGCCCGGCATGGTAAGGCAGGGCACGTATGCCATTGAGGTTAAGCACCTCGGCTACCTCTTCCACCTTTTTACGGCTCAGGCAATACACAATGCCCGATTTGCCTGTATTTTGCTTAACAAACTTCACAATCTCCTTGATTACGTTACGCTTGGCGCGCACTTCGTAAAAAAGGTTGGTACGGTTAAATGATGATTTGAAGACCGTTGCATTGTTCATCTGCAGGTTCTTCTGAATATCATGCTGCACCTTTGGTGTAGCAGTAGCGGTAAGCGCGATGATCGGGATGTTCTCGCCGATATTGCTGATCACCTGCCTGATCTTACGGTACTCGGGGCGGAAATCATGCCCCCACTCTGATATACAGTGCGCCTCGTCAACCGCAACGAACGATACGTGGTTGAGGCGTAAAAAATCAATATTTTCTTGTTTGGTTAATGACTCCGGCGCAACATACAAAAGCTTGGTTTTGCCGGCCAGTACATCCTCTTTAACGCGGGCAATTTCTGCTTTGGTTAATGATGAATTAAGAAAGTGTGCAATACTATCAGAACCGCCGAAAGCCCGTAGCTGATCAACCTGGTTCTTCATCAATGCAATAAGTGGTGAAATTACGATGGCGGTACCATCGCTCATGAGTGCTGGCAACTGGTAACACATTGATTTACCGCCACCTGTAGGCATTATAACAAACGTATCCCTCCCGGCTAATATATTGGTAATAATTGCCTCCTGGTCGCCCTTAAAATTATCAAATCCGAAAAAATTTTGGAGATTATCGAAAAGCGACTTTTTAGTCTCTATCATTATTTGTTGTGTGCTTGAAAATAAAAGTTCAAAATAACAAATTTTTTTATTAATGCGTCCGCTTTAAACCAAATTTTTATATAAAAATGATTTAGTAATTAAAAACAATTTGCTTACTTACGGCTTTAAAACCCAGACGCCGTTTTTACGAACATTTAACGTAGATTTTGCAAATAATTGTTCACTTTTACAGCGTACGTCACATTTAACTATTATTTCAGCCTGCTCAATGAACAGTAACTACTATGCCATAATTATGGCCGGCGGCATCGGAAGCCGTTTTTGGCCGATAAGCAGAACCTCTCATCCTAAGCAATTTATTGACATATTAGGTACCGGAAAAACACTTATACAAAACACTTACGACCGTTTTTTAAAGATCTGCCCGAAAGAAAATATTTACGTTGTAACCAACGAAAGCTACGCAGGCCTGGTTAAGGAACAACTGCCTGACATGGGCGACAACCAGATACTTACAGAGCCCGTAATGCGCAATACCGCGCCTTGCGTTGCATATGGTTGTTTTAAAATAGAATCGCTTAACCCGGATGCCGCTATTGTGGTAGCGCCATCAGACCATTTGATACTTGATGAAACGGCTTTTGTAAACGCTATCGAGAAATCACTTGAAACAGCCGCTGAACATCAGTGCCTGGTAACGCTGGGCATTAAACCTTCGAGGCCTGATACCGGTTACGGATATATTCAATACACCGAGAATGCTATAAACGGCGATTTTCATAAAGTAAAAACCTTTACTGAGAAACCTAACCTGGAGCTTGCCCGCACATTTTTGCAAAGCGGCGACTTTTTGTGGAACGCGGGTATTTTCGTATGGTCGGCCAAGGCTATTGTGAAGGCTTTTAACAGCTACCTGCCGGACATGTTCGACATATTTGCTGAAGCCCGCTCTGTTTATAACACTGATGACGAACGCAGGCATGTAAGCAACGCCTACCAGCGATGCACCAACATATCTATTGACTACGGTATTATGGAAAAAGCGGACAACGTATATGTGTTGCCTTCGGAATTCGGTTGGTCTGACCTGGGTACCTGGGCTTCGATCTACGAACTGTCAAACAAAGACTACGTAGGCAATGCCGTTATTCCAGCTGAGAAGGTGATCATGTACGACTCATCAAACTGTATGGTTAACGTGCCTGACGAAAAGCTGGTTATTTTACAAGGCCTGCACGATTACATCGTGGTAGAATCAAACAACACGCTGCTTATATGCCCGCGCGACCAGGAGCAAAACGTTAAACAGGTGGTTGCCGACGTCAAGCAAAAGTTCGGAACGAAATATATTTAGAGCCCCCAAACCCTAAAGGGGAGTTTAAGAAAAAGTAAAAGGCTGGTTGAGTATTCAACCGGCCTTTGCTTTTTACTTTTGGGCAAATACAATTCCCCCTTTAGGGGGTCAGGGGGCTACGCGTTCCGCTGCCTCACCGCCTCATAAATAATTATACCCGCGGACACACTTACGTTAAGCGATTCTATTTCGCCGAACATAGGTATCTTGGCCAGGTGGTCGGATATGCGGATGATCTCATTACGAATTCCGTCCTCTTCTGACCCCATGATGATAGCCGTAGGTGCGGTATAATCAGGCTTGTATAAGTAATCGTTAGTTTTTTCGGTACAACAAACCAGCTGCAGGCCCGACTCCTGGATAAATCTTACTGTTTGCAAAAGATTGGCGTGGCGGCAAACCGGTATCTTATACAGCGCGCCTGCCGAGGTTTTAATCGCGTCCGGGTTGATTTGTGCCGAGCCCTTGGCGGGTACCACAATAGCGTGCACTCCCGCACATTCAGCCGTGCGGGCAATGGCGCCCATGTTGCGCACGTCGGTAATACTGTCTAAAATCAAAATTAGCGGCACCTCCCCTTTCTCAAATATTTCGGGAATGATATCCTCAATCTTCCGGTAAACAATCGGCGAAATAAACGCGACCGCACCCTGGTGATTCTTAGGCGTAAGACGGTTCAGTTTTTCTACCGGTACCTGCTGTGCAGTTAGCTGATACTCGCCAAGCAGCGCTTTAAGCTCGCTCATTAACCCGCCGCTTATGCCGCGCTGAATATAAATGGATTCGATCTCCTTGTCCGAGCGGATAGCCTCAATAACGGCACGTATGCCAAAAACCATCTGGTTACTTTCTCGAACAGGTTTTGAGTGGAATGCCATAGTAAAAATTTAAGGGTCAAAAATAGCTATATTAATTTGATTATGCACTTAATGAACCGAATGGGCTTTTGAGTATACGTTTAACTAATTAACACGCTCAAATAGTTATTAACATCGTTATCTATCAGCAACATAAGTAAGTATTCCACACGTTATTAACATGCGGTGTTAGTTACAACACCTTGCTAAACCATTATTTTTCAACGTTAAGTTTTGGCGGTTTGAGCATAATGTTAGCTAATCCGAAGAATATTTGTATATTTTTGTAGACTATGATTCCCGATAACGAAAATCAATTTAACAAGCCGAATACAAATGAAAGAAGAAACCGGTTTTCTGCCGGAAACGCCTACAGCGGCTTAGGCAAACTGCCGCCGCAGGCGCTTGACCTTGAAGAGGCCGTATTGGGTGCGCTAATGCTTGAAAAGGATGCATTATCGTCCGTTATTGATATTTTGAAACCGGAAGTTTTTTATAAGGATGCACACCAGAAAATTTTTCAGGCGATACGCATTTTATTTGAAAAAACATCACCGGTTGATATCCTGACCGTTACTGCGCACTTACGCTCCCAGGGTGAGCTGGAAATGATCGGTGGCGCTTATTATATCACAGAGCTTACCAATCGTGTTGCATCGGCAGCTAATATTGAGTACCACGCCCGTATCATTATTCAGAAATACATACAACGTGAGCTGATCCGTATATCTACAGATGTAATTAATAGCGCTTATGAGGATACGACGGACGTGCTTGACCTGCTGGATAAGGCAGAAAAGAATCTGTTTGATATCGCCCAGAATAACCTTCGCCGCGATTCGCGCAAGATGGACGACCTGATGCACGAGGCATTGCGTGATATTGAGGCGCTGAAAGATAAAACAGACGGCCTTACCGGTGTTGCATCAGGCTTTACTGATCTTGACCGCATGACCTCGGGCTGGCAAAAATCCGACCTGGTTATTATTGCGGCACGCCCTGCGATGGGTAAAACGGCTTTCGTATTAAGCTGCGCGCGTAACGCCGCGGTTGATTTTGATAAACCGGTAGTGGTATTTTCGCTCGAAATGTCGTCGGTTCAGTTGGTTAACCGTTTAATATCCGGCGAGGCGCAAATTGAGCAGGAAAAAATACGTAAGGGTAACCTGGAACCGTGGGAATGGGAGCAGATACACAGCAAGGTGCGCAAGCTTGAACAGGCCACCATTATTATTGACGATACTCCTGCGCTTAATATATTCGAATTCAGGGCTAAATGCCGCCGTTTAAAGGCTCAGCACGACATTCAACTGATCATCATTGACTATTTGCAGCTGATGCATGGTAAAAACGATGGTAAAGGCGGTAACCGTGAGCAGGAGATTGGTAGCATATCGAGGGCGCTTAAATCAGTAGCTAAGGAGCTGAATGTACCGGTGATTGCGCTTTCACAGCTGAGCCGAGCCGTTGAGAGCCGTCCGGGTGGTTCAAAACGGCCGATGCTATCTGACTTACGTGAGTCCGGTTCAATTGAGCAGGATGCGGATATGGTACTCTTCCTTTACCGCCCGGAATATTACGGCCTGGATGTGGATGAGGACAACAACCCTACGCAGGGCGTTGGCGAGGTAATCATTGCCAAGCACCGTAATGGCGAAACCGGCCGCGTGCGCCTTAAGTTTGTGGGTAAATACGTTAAGTTTGCCAACCTTGAGGATGATAATGATTTTGGCATGGGCGCTAACAATGCGTTTGCCGGCCTCGCTCCTTCGCAAGGCTTTGATAATCCAAACGCGAGCAATTTCATCATCCGCCCATCGCGTATGGATGATATGGATGACGAAGCACCGTTTTAAGCTATAAATGATATTACAAACAAGAAAAGCGATAGGGTGACTATCGCTTTTCTTGTTTATGACCGTGATGCTCAGAAATTTTTAACTATGCTAGCCGCTTCAAACGCTGTTTTAAAAGTTGTTTGAAACCCTGCGTTACCTGTGCCGGAAGGATCATTGCTAAATAATCTGCCGGTTAAAATGGTTTTAGTATTCCGGTAAAACCTTACTCCGTATACAGTTTTTTGAGCTATAACGTTTTTGTTGTTATCAGTTACCGAGATATCGGTATCAATTGGCGTAGATGTGTTTAGCACATCATCAGTTATGAGTACCGAAGCGTTTGATACACCTCCAGGCAAAAGCAAATGATGACTATGCCTGTTTACCTGATACTCCGGAGGATCATTATCATCCCAATACTTTCCTGTTTCATTACTAAACATGCCGAATCCGTGGTAATCAACATACCCTACATTAATAGTACTGTTGTATAGCACTTTATCTTTAACAACAATCTCCAAAGCTGCGTTAACACGTTCAAGTGTTATCGTCTGGCTGTTATTTCCATTGGGCGAAACCGTTAAGTTTATTTTTTTTGAGAAAAGCCGACATTCCATAGGTCTTGAATATCTGGTGCTAACAGTGTAAACATTCCCACTATTAAGCAAGTAATTAGTTGAACTTCGATCAGAACCTAAAACAGTTAAGATATATTCCCCGGCAGCTAAGCTGTCTTTAAAAGTACCAAAAGTCGCATCATTAAAACGCCGATCTGATCTTGATTTAACACGTGTACCGTCCAACTTGTATATACTGTACATTAAGTGATTTACCCTACCCTTTAACGGCACATCAGCCAATAAGCGTGGCGAAGTTGAGTTGATAACAGGTTCATGCTGTTGCGTGAATACATTAACCGAAAAAGTAACCGGATATAGTTTTCCCGCCGTTTCTTCGCCTCGGTTCACTTTCTGATCCTTTTTACACGATAGCGCGGCTGAGCTTATAAAGGCTATAATAGCTAAATATTTTTTCATGGATTTTACACACTAAAATTCAGTAGTTATAGGAGCCTTCCAGGTCGTGTCAAGTTTAATCGTAAAATTTTGGCCGACTCCCGCCGGCGGATCATTAGTGAAAAGGTTTCCTGAAAGTATAGTACGTACATTGGTTTTACATTGTACGTTAGGAACTGTAACCGATCTGGTGGCAGTGGTTTGGCTCGTTTTGTAATATTTGATATTTACACTAAAAACACCATTATCAGCTGCAAGCAGATTTGCTGTAACCCTGTAATTGGTTTTGCCAGCATCCGTAGCATTTAAGGCCACAGTTTTTGTCATGGGTGTAAAAGTTTTTTTCAAAACTGTAAAAACCTCAAAATAGGTTGCAGAGGTATAGGTCATCTCTATTTTAGTAACTCCGGCAGGTACGGCATCATTTATATTTAAAACAAGTTGGCCGGTAACCCGTCCCATTTCTACATTTTGACTTACACCTGCGTTTGAAATGGTTACAGGTATCTTGCTATAAAAAGTCTCGTAATTATAAGCACTAAACAAAGCTGGTTTCACCTTTGTGTCCATTATACCACCGTTTGAACCAATAAATATTGCGGTGTATTGCCCGGCCGGTAAATTCTCTTTAAAAACGCCAAAACCTGACGTTGTTTTGGTCACTTCTTTGTATGACTGAATGCCTCCGTTTCCAGACGTATCGTTCAATAACAAAAAATACAATTTATTAACCGGTACGGAGTCGACTTCGTTTACTTTCTTACCGGCAGTATTGGCTTTAACAATCGGTACATAAGTTTGCCCAAACCCGGATAAGTTAAAAGTTACAGGATATTTTTTTTCTCCATCATCAGGAGAAACGCGTTTTTCTTTACTGCACTAAGAAAAGAGCAGTACTGTAGCCGCACAAAGCAGCAGATAATGTTTCATCAGGCTTAAGTATTAATTTTACAAAAGTAGCAATTTTATTGATTAACAGGCTTTTACAATACACAAAAAAGCATCGGTTTGTTTTGCTAAATCTTTTCGGTTAAATGTTTCCAATACCGTTTAGGGATGTGCCTGATGTGCAGTTTAGTATTTTTGCGGGAAGCGATATTTACACTTTTAAAATAGTTTTTCCAAAGATGCTGGTAAGCGTCCTCATCTTCATTAAAGGAGCTTACTACATTAGCCGCTCCCTGCCCATCGCTGAAATCCATCTCCATGTATTCAACCTGGTGCAGATCATAATAGATGCCATACTTCCTTTTCAGGTCATAGATCATCCATTTTTGATCGGCATACCGGTTTTTGAAATGGCGGATCAGCATGGGCAGCACATTAAAGTCTGGCTCAATTACAGAATAGAACAACCCATCCTGCAGCTTTTGAAAACGAATAAAAGCCTCCATACGGTGCTTTTCGCGGCGCATCATCTTTACAATTTCTGATACCCGCATTACGTACCGGTTGCCATAATCTTCCTCAATATTCAGCGGAGCGTCAAACACGTATCGTATATAGCCTAAAACGGCCGGGTCGGCATCATCAATGCCCGACAGGTGGGCCACATACAAACGCTGCATACCACTGGCCGACAGCTTTTTTTGCAGGCCCTTTAATACCCGGCTGTACCGCGGTTCATCCGTAAGTATCTCCATCGAACTATCGAACAAAGCTGTGTTTCGACACTCGCCTTTTACCAGCTTTACATATTCCAGGCGATGTTCGTAAACCTCAAATACGGCGGTGAGCAGGCCTTCAAACGTACCATCGTAGACTAAAGTAGTTGTCATATCAAAAAAGACTTAGCTGGTCGGGTTTATTCTTGAGATATTTACTTTGCGATTCGGCGAGGATAAATTGTTTGATGCGCGTGCCCGTCAGATCACGGCGCTCGTAGGCATTGCTGTTGCAGGTGATAAAATAGCGGGCACGGTTTACGGCAACACCCAATTTTTTAATATGATCCCAGTTTAGCTTATTGAACTTACGGGCACTTACAATTTTTTGCGCTGATAACATGCCAATGCCCGGAACCCGTAATATTAATTGCAGATCAGCCTTGTTAATATCAACCGGAAACACTTGCATATTGCGCAGCGCCCAACTCAGTTTAGGGTCAATATCCAGGTCAAGATGCGGTTGATCGTTATTTACGATCTCATTTACCCTGAAACCATAAAAGCGCATCAGCCAATCAGCCTGGTATAAGCGATTTTCGCGTACCATGGGTACAGCGGTATTTAGGGCAGGCAAGCGGTTGTCGGCCAATACAGGTACATAACCTGAATAATATACCCGCTTCAGCTTAAAGGCTTGATAAAAATGGTTGGCTGAATAAAGGATTGCCCGGTCATCTTCAATAGCGGTGGCGCCAACTATAACCTGCGTGCTTTGTCCCGCCGGGGCAAACATGGGCGCTTTTTTAAACAGCTTTTTTTCTTCTGCCCGTTGAATGATCTCGTTACGCAAAAACCCCATCGGCTGGATCATATCCTTACGGTCTTTATCCGGAGCTAAAAGTTTCAGGCCCTCTTCGGTAGGCATTTCCAGGTTTACACTCAACCTGTCGGCATACAGGCCAGCCTCGCGCATTAGTTCGTCGCTTGCACCAGGTATCGATTTGAGATGAATATAGCCGTTAAATTTATGCTCGGTGCGCAATTTCTTAGCTACCTGTACCAGGCGCTCCATAGTGGTATCGGCATCCTTAAAAATACCTGAACTAAGAAATAAACCTTCGATATAATTACGGCGGTAAAAGTTGATGGTCAGGTCAACCACCTCCTGCACGGTAAAGGCAGCGCGTTTAATGTCGTTACTTTTGCGCGATACGCAGTAAGCACAATCAAAAATGCAATGATTGGTAAGCAGTATCTTTAATAACGATACGCATCGCCCATCCTCGGTATACGAGTGGCAAATACCATTGCTGGCATTGCCCAAGCCCTTATTCTCATTCTTCCGCTTGCTCCCGCTCGATGCGCACGATACATCATACTTGGCTGCATCGGCCAAAATATTCAGCTTTTCTGTTATCCGCTCTAAATTCATCCCAAAACAAAATTACTAATATTTTTAGCAAATAGTAATTTTATTAAGAGATATTAGGAATACTATAACAGAGCTTTTACCATTCTGTCCTTACCGCTCATATCCTTTCTTAGCTCAATATTCTTATAGCCTTTTTCCGCTAACATTTCCACTGTTTCGTTACCATAATTTTCATTTATCTCAAAGAAAAGCATACCCGGTTTTTTTAAACTCAGTAATGCATAATCGGCTATAGCTCTATAGAATAAAAGCGGCTCTTCATCGGATACAAAAAGCGCGGTATGTGGTTCAAAGTCGGTTACGTTAGTATGCATCTGCTGCTTATCAACCGAGGTAACATAGGGTGGGTTAGATACTATGATATCATACTTCGCCGCATCCGGTTTTGCCGAAAGTACATCCGCCTCAATAAAACTCACATCAACTGCATTCACCATGGCATTACTTCTTGCCGTCTGCAAGGCATCGGCAGAAATATCCATAGCTGATACATCAGCGGCTGTCAAATTTTTTTTCAGACTGATGGCGATGCAACCACTACCTGTGCCTATGTCTAAAAGACTTAACTCTTTACTGTAAACTGCCAACTGCCTACTGTTAACTGACTCGATAACCCACTCCACCAATTCCTCTGTTTCGGGCCGCGGAATAAGAACCGCGGGGTTTACATTAAATGTTAATCCATAAAATTCGGCTTTGCCTAAAATGTACTGTAAAGGCTTGCCGGTTTGTAATTCACTGGCAATTTCATCAAGCCTAGCTAACGCCTCACTGCTCAATTCACGCTCCGGAAATGCCTTGATGCTTGCCTTGCCCAGTTGTGTTACTTCGGCAACGGCAGCCAGGGTAAGCGCCTCTGTTTCTTGCGCATTGTACACCGCTGCGAGCCTTTGCCTGAAATTATTGAACACATCCTTTACCGTTTCCATGCAACAAAGTAACATAAAAGCTACTTTTGCACCATGCTTGGGCATCAAAAATATATGCAGCGTTGCCTGCAACTGGCTGGTTTAGGTGCCGGGGCGGTTAGTCCGAACCCTATGGTTGGCTCGGTGATCGTGCATAACGACACCATTATCGGCGAAGGCTGGCACCAGCGCTATGGCGGACCGCATGCCGAGGTAAACGCCATAAACAGTGTTATCGCCAAATATCCCAACCATGCCGAACTGTTAGCACAGGCAACCATCTATGTTTCCCTGGAACCTTGCGCGCATCATGGCAAAACACCGCCCTGTGCCGATCTAATCATCAAGCACCATATACCCAAAGTAGTAGTTGGCTGCCGCGACCCATTTGCGCAGGTGGATGGAAAAGGCATCGAAAAATTGATAGCCGCGGGTATTGAAGTTGAAACCGGTGTATTAGAGCAGGAATGCCAATGGCTTAACCGCCGGTTTTTTACGAGAGTACAAAAACATCGCCCTTATATTGTTTTAAAGTGGGCGCAAACACACGAGGGCTTTTTTGCCCCTGCCGATAAATGCCAGTACTGGATAACCGGCACCGAAGCGCGTAAGCTGGTACACAAATGGCGCAGCGAAGAAGATGCCATACTTGCCGGGAAAAATACCGTTGCCATTGATAACCCGCAGTTGAATGTACGTTATTGGCAGGGTAAATCGCCAAAGCGGGTAATTATTGACCGTAAACTCGAGCTTGACCATTCGCTGCACGTGTTTGATCAATCTGTGGAAACCATGATATTTAACGAGGTTAAAACGGATATTGACGGCAACATTAAATACATCGCCTTGGAGGATTTTGACCGGTTTGTACCGCAATACATCATGTTCCAGCTTTATATGCAGGATGTACAATCTGTAATTATTGAAGGCGGCGTGCATACGCTAAATAGCTTTATTGAGGCAGGTTTGTGGGACGAAGCCCGCATATTTACCGGCAGCAACAGCCTGATCAGCGGTATTAAAGCACCCACCATTAGCGGCAACCTGCAATCAGAAGAAGCTGTTGGTGCTGACCGATTGAGGATTTTACTGAACGCTACCGCTTTTTAATTTTATTAAATGCTTTTTGACGATACCTACCAAACCATTGAAAAACCGGCCGAGGGCGTGTTCAGCGATCGCGGCAGCAAATTCATTGGTTATATGTTTCCTTTAAAATCCGAAAACGATGTTAAGGCATTGCTAATGCAGGTAAAGCACGAGCACCCAAAAGCCCGCCATCATTGCTGGGCGCTGCGCCTAACGCCCGACCGTTCCATTTTTCGTTTGAATGATGACGGCGAACCATCAGGCACCGCGGGCAGGCCAATATTGAACACCTTACTTTCTCACAATATCACCAATGTTTTTGTTGTAGTGGTGCGATATTTTGGCGGAACGCTGTTGGGTGTACCGGGATTGATCAACGCTTACAAAACCGCTACCGAGGAAGCCATTCAACAAGCAACCATCGTACAAAAAACCGTTAATGATGTTTACAGCATCGGCTTTGATTACTTGCAGATGAATGACGTGATGCGCATTATTAAGGATGAAGCTTTGGAGATTGTTGAACAAAACTTTGACAACCAATGTAGCATCATCCTGTCCATCAGGCAGCAGCAGGTAAATAAAGCGCTCGGCCGGCTAAACGGCATTGATGGATTGAAGGTCAGGTTCTTGCACCAAAACTAAGCAAAAACAAACAGGGCATAAATACGTAGTTTAGTAAAAAACCATTACCATGAACGACGTTGATTTTGCAAAAGCCAGCATTCATGAGTTGGACGCTGAATACACCGCATCATTGAAATGCCTTGAGCGCATACCTGAAACTTTATTTGAGTACAGACCGCACGAAAAATCGATGGCGTTAGGTTACCTCGCCTTGTTAGTAGCTGAGATACCGTTATGGGTTTATCATATCGCATCGGGCAATGATATTGACTTTGCAACATATACCCACTTTCAACCTAAGACTACCGGCGAGTTAGTCGATCATTTTAAAAGCAACCAGCAAAAAGCTATTGAGGTGTTAAAGGGCATTCAAGATGGTGACCTGGTCGGCACGTTTTCGCTTAAAAACAACGGAACCGTTTTGCATAGCGAACCACGCAGAGACAGCATTTCATCAAGCATAAACCATATGGTGCACCACCGCGGCCAACTAACCGTTTACATGCGTTTAAACAATATTCCAGTGCCTTCAATTTATGGCCCGTCAGCAGATGACCGCACTTTTGGTTAATAACCCAAATTTTGCTAAAAATAATTGCAGTGTATAAAACAAAGCTAAAGCGGTACCTGTTTATAAGCTATTATTTATCCATTAAGAACATGAACAGCCTGCCTTTGGGAATCTATCTCGAAAATGAGAAACGGTTTGAGTTTGACTTTGTACGTCATCTTTTAAAGATCAGCTATTTTAAAGATTCAAAAATTTCCGGCAGTATTGTTTCTCCATTCAGGATCATACGCACTGATGAAGGCTTATGCCTTGTAGTGCACAATTATGACCGCTCGGGAGAGAAACGTATTACGGTAGAATCAATAGGGCTGAATGAGTTGGTTATTAATCATGAAAACACCTCCTATAAATTAAAAAAAGTGGCCTGACCAACCCGAAAATAGATGATGAAGGGCAGCAGAACTGCCCTTTTTTTATTTTATAAAGGAGATAATTTTAGCTACATTAGGCAGGTATGCAATCTTTTGAACTTGATAAAACCGACCTGCAGCGCATCAAAAGCGCCTTAGAAGGCAATGATGCTGATTTAGAGAAAATTCTGAATGAGTATCATGCGTCGGAGATTGCTATACTCTTTGAAAAACTGCCACAGGAAGCCAAGGAAAAAATTATATCTATACTCCCTGCTGATTTTGCCTCGGATGTTATTGCCGAGATGGACGAGGAGCATCACCCGGAAGATATATTAATTAACCTTGACCCCGAGAAGCGTACCGAGATAGTTGAGGAACTGGATGACGACGTTGCCACCGATATTATTGCCCAGCTTGATGAAGATGAGCAGCAGGAAATATTAGACGACCTTGACCATGAGGATGCCAGCAATATACGCACCCTGCTGAGCTATGCCGAGGATACCGCCGGTGGTTTGATGACCACTGATGTTACTACGGTAAACATCGGCATGAATAAAATGGAGGCGCTGGATGCCGTTATCAAGCAATCAGAAGAACAGGAAGAATTTTATACCATATTCGCTGTTGATGATAATAACATTCTGCAAGGCATTGTATCGCTCAAAAATATCATCAAATCGCGTCATGATGTAATGATACGCGACCTGGTGGTGACGGAGTTTGTACATGTACAGGCCGACGTTGACCAGGAAGAAGTTGCCCGCCTGATACAACAATACAACATCAACAGCATACCGGTAGTGGATGAGCACATGAAACTGCTTGGCCGCATTACGGTTGATGATATTATTGACGTAATGCAGGAAGAAAATACCGAAGATATTTTGAAGATCTCCGGTGTATCTGAAGATGAAGAACTGAGCGGTAGCTGGCAGGATGCGGTAAAAAGCCGCCTGCCTTGGCTGGTGATCAACCTGGGGACGGCATTCCTTGCGGCATCCATCATCCGCAGTTTTGATGATACGGTAAAGGCGCTCCCCATCATGTCGGCCTACATGACCATTATTGCCGGTATGGGTGGTAACGCGGCAACGCAGGCGCTGGCCGTTACGGTGAGGCGTATCTCGTTAAGCGATCTGACCGACAACCAGGCTTACCGTACCGTTTTAAAGGAGTTATTAGTAGGTATGATCAACGGTGCATCCAATGGTTTGATCGTATTGTTAGTAGCCTTGTTTTATGATGCCAACCCGATGCTGGGTTTAGTACTTTTTTTGGCGATGACAGGTAATTTGCTAATCGCTGGCATTACCGGGGCATCCATACCGCTAATACTTAAGCGTGTTGGTATTGACCCTGCTGTGGCATCATCCATCATAATAACCACATTTACAGATTGTTTTGGTTTTTTGCTGCCACTATGGGTAGCTTCAAAGCTTTTATTATAAATTTGAACCATCAAAATTGAAGAGATGACAGAGGTAAGAAATAACTGGACACAGGACGAAATTGCCGAGATTTACCACTCGCCATTGCTTGACCTGGTTTACCGCGCGGCTACCATTCACCGCGAAAATAAGGACTACTCAGAAGTACAGATAAGTTCATTAATATCAATTAAAACCGGCGGCTGCACCGAAGATTGCGCCTATTGCCCGCAAGCGGCGCGTTACAATACCGGTGTTGAAGTGCATGCCATTATGCCCAAACACGAGGTGGTTGCCGCTGCCGAGAGAGCAAAAGCCGGCGGTGCTTCACGCCTTTGCATGGGCGCAGCCTGGCGCGAAGTACGCGATAACCGCGACTTTGATAAGGTGATTGATATGGTGAAAGCCGTTAATGAACTTGACATGGAGGTTTGCTGTACCCTGGGTATGCTTACCGAAAGCCAGGCACAGCGTTTGGCCGATGCCGGGTTATATGCTTACAATCACAACCTCGATACCTCAGAAGATGATTACAAGCGTATAATCACTACCCGTACGTATGATGATCGTTTACAAACGCTGGAGCATGTACGTAAAGCCAAGATCACAGTATGCAGCGGCGGCATTATTGGCTTAGGTGAAACGGTTGAGGACCGGATATCGATGCTGAAAACCTTGTCAAACCTTCCGAAGCACCCGGAATCAGTGCCGATTAACGCGCTGGTACCGGTAAAGGGTACCCCGCTTGCAGATCAGCCGCGCGTAGCCATTTGGGATATGGTACGTATGATAGCTACCGCCCGCATTATTATGCCGCGCACGGTGGTACGCCTTTCAGCAGGCCGTACCGAGATGAGCACATTGGAACAAGCCTTCTGCTTTATGGCAGGCGCCAATTCCATCTTCGCCGGAGATAAATTGCTTACCACCCCTAACCCGGCATTTGCCGACGACATGGCTATGTTTGAGTTGCTGGGCCTTACCCCACGCAAAGCATTCAAAAACGGCCGACCTAACGAGGTAAAAGAAGTAAAAGAAATGAGCATTAACGAGGTTATCGGTTAACGATAGCTTACTTACTGCTATAAATACAAAAGGCGCGTTATCACTAACGCGCCTTTGCTTTGCTTTCAAGTTCTATTGCTTAACCAATGTGGCATTGTAATTATCTGCATCGGCAACATCTTCAAAAAACTTCACTAAGTCGGCATAAGTTTCCTTATCATAAGTACCGTCTATCAGTTTAATTGTACGTTTGTAAACAAGCTTGTTACCCGTTAAATTCATAATGGCCATGTATGTTCCAAACGGTTTATTTATGGCTATCAATAACGGTTTTTTTTCGTATTGGTAATTGCCAGCCGGTAACGTGTAAACAATTTCATCTTCATCCGTATAGCCACGTTGTATGCAAACATCCGTTGTTCTGTTGCGTATATCGCGTATGCTGCGGGTTTTATTGGCAATATTAGGGGTGAAATGCAGCTTGTTATTAGCTACAGACGCGTAATCGCGCGCGCTAAACTGTAGTTCCTCGCTGAGCTCCGGATTAATATCTTTCACTTTCTCAAACTTTAGCTTGCCTACATCGAGGTTATTAATGGCGTAGGCTTCTTTTATCTCCTTCAACTGGTCAGCGGGCGACTCATAAGTCAGGTTTTCCTGGTTTTCGTACTGAGTGCCTTTATAAAGAGTTTTCATACTTCCCGAAACTTCGCCTGCCGAATCAAGCTTAAGCGTCGCCTTTCGCAATTGTATATTTTTCTCCGCTGTATACTTTGGCGTATGCAGCAACACACCACCTTCAGGCGTGCAGGCCAAAACCGTACGGTCATCAGTAAAATCACCCAAATAGCCGAAAGGCATTTTTTGACTGGTGCACTCCAGCCAGGTAGTATCATTTTTAAACGGTAGACATAAAATAATGTGGTTGCCATCATTTATGGTAGCAAAATCAGGATCAACGTTTACTTTACGGCTGCCGGCGTTCACCACGCAATAGTATGATTTTATGTTAGCTGCTGCCAGCAAGGCCTGTGTATAATTTACCAGTGCTTTACAATCGCCGTAGCTCAACCGGTCAACATCATCCGCGGGAAACGGCCTGTAACCGCCAATACCAATCTGTATGCTAATGTACCGCGTACGCTGCTGCATATACTCGTATATTTTTTTAGCACGCTGCTTTTCGTCAGGAATATCTTTTGTAAGCTCTTTAATGTTGGCAATTGTAGCCGGCGAAAGCGCCTGCCTGCCTACAAGCAAGCTATTGTACACCCATTTGCCCAGCTCGTTCCAGTTATTAAAACTTCCGGTGTAAGCACCATACCTGAAGTTGACAGGTGCAATCTTAACCATCGGCAAAAAGGTTTCGGGATTGGGGCTATATGGCTCTTGCCTGGTAGCTTTTAAATTATTTACCAGCCAGCTGTAGGTGGCCATACCATCCTTGTTTGTACCTGTTTGCACCTTAGCCGGTAAATTCATTTCCTTATAACGGATGTTGAAATTAGGGCGGCAAATAACGGTAAACGAACTTTTTTCAACAGCGGTATTGGTACTTGACGCAGGCATCCAGCTTGCTAAAGAAAGCGTTTGCTTATCGCGCGTTTCGTACTCATACTCTACCGTGTAAGGGTAATCAACCACTGCGGGTTTAAAGTGCATTACACGGGTATCTTCGTATAACGAGAAATTGTTCCCTGCATAAGCATCTTCAAAATTACGCTCGCTTATTTTTGCCGTAACATTGCCGGAGCTGTTGTACACAAAACCCTTGATGTATTTGATCGAGGTATTTTTATCATGCCATACCAATATCTCCGCGTCTTCATCACCACTCCTGTTAAATATGGTGATCGCCTTTTTTATACGACGGGTTTGTGCCCCGATATCACTAATTTCAACTACTTCATCGCTATACCTGATAACCGACGACGCATAAGGCAGCAGTTGCTTGGGTATTAACGATACATCGTAATTTTGCTGTGCTTTTGCTGTAACAGCGCAGGCTATAAATAAACTTAGTATAAGTAAACGTTTCATTGATGCAATTACCCTTTAGTAAAGACTAAATCAACCTTTTGAGCCTGAATGATCTGATTATACAGTTCTTTCAGGTAAGGATATTCTGAAGACGCATAAACCGGTTTATTGAATTGTGTAATGTGCGAAAATGAAAATTTATTACCTATCGTCTCAAAATTGGTAACAAACCTGCCGCCGTTATCCGGCAACGTTAAGCCCACGTTTTTTGGCGAATACTCAATTTTGTAATTCGCCGGTAGTTCTATGTTTAAACTAACACGGTCTGTTGATGCTACACCTAAGTCAACCGGGTATGTTCTTTCCTCAAGCTTAAACGGGTTTTCAGCTATACGGTGAAGTAGGAACGGGTTAAAGGTTAATTTTTTTGAGTCGAGGTTGTCGTATAAATCTATTTCCACCTCGTAATATTCAATAACGCCCCTGTCTAAACTATCAACGTTTTTAACGTCTGATTTTAATATCTTCATCCTCGGCATTCGCTCGTCATAGTTCTCTACATATTCGTCAACAGTATTAAACTTACTGATCTCGATACGCTTGCGGTAGGCATCGTAACCGGTTAAAATACTGCTGATAGTACCTTTGAGCTTACCATTTTCCTGCAATTTAAAATCGAGCACATAAGTGCCGCTTTCGGTTTGTTTAGTAATGTCAGCCCAATACGATGGTTTATCCAGACTAAACACCCGGCCCTGGTCATTCATGCAACGCATTGGTAAGGTACCAAACCCAAGCAGCGGGTCGGTAGCGTCGAGAAAGTAAGTTTTACCTTCGATATCGATTTTTGCAATCAGGTAGTTAAATTCAGTAAGCACAGGATAGAGCTTGGTGATAAAACCATTCTCGCGGGTTGAAATTAAAACCGGCTCAGCATCGTATCCGGCGCTTTTAAGCGCCACCACTAAAGCAAGGTTAACATCGGCTACGTTACCGGTATGCTTTTCAAAGGCTTTCCTGATGCCGTCAAAACTGTAAATTGCATAAAAATGATTCCATTTTATATTTTTCTGGATGAAGTGATATACGGCCTGCGCTTTTTCGAGCGGAGCTGTTTTACCGGCTAATACCGGTATCAGCTTTTCTTTAAAAAAATCTTTCTTTTTTAACTGGCTACCGAATGATTCGTCAGACCGTAACTCGCGGTCAACGTCCCGCCACTCTTTTGACAATTTTACTTTTGAACCGGTATTCAGGTTAGTATAATCTTCAAGCTCAAAGTAAATGGCCGACAAAAAATTATTTTTAGAGGTCATGTACTCCTCTTCTTTAAATGCCGGTATGTCTTTCATGGCGAATATAAACCTGGAGCAATCGGCTTTGATACCTCCTATGCTGAAACATTCGCGTTCGAGTTCAGGCTTGTACTTTCCGCCTTCCAACATTTTCAAAACGCCGCGTAACGATATTTTGTAGTTGTAAACGGCGGGCAACTGCACCTTATATTCCGAATAAACCTTAGGGATATCCGACTGAAAATCCCATTTCCTGAACTCCTGTATGTAAGGGCTTTTTAAGTGGTATTTATATTCAATAACGCAGCCTTCGTGCAGTGCCGGCATGGCAAACCGCACCGTATTCCAATAGGTGTTTTGTTTCACCGTAAATACATTTTTGGGGCTTAGCTGCTCCTTTACCGCTTCGCCTTTTTCGTTGGTATAATAAGTAATGCCTTCAATCTCGCTTACTTCCTCGCCAGAATTTGAATTTACACGTATCGGTATCTCAATGTTGCCGTTGGCGTATCCTTTGGCGTCAAAAATCTTGATCTTAACATGATAATCAAATTCTAAGGTAATACGGTCAGCATCTCCTATGCGCGCGTTGCCATATTCCTGCAACACTACCGCATGTGCCGAAGTATCGTTTTTGTAGGACTTGCTGTTCAGCTCATCATAGGAGAACTTACCGTAATCAAAATCCTGCGCGTTAACCGATGTACATAGTGCAAAAATGGCCGAAGCCAGGGAGAGTAATTTTCTTTTCATGAAGTGATAAAGTCCGATCGTTTTTTCGGTCATAAAAATACTAAATCAAGCGGATAAGCAAATAATTTACCGCCAATTAGTTGTTTATAACCGCAAATAATTTCAAACAACTAAAGTTTTTTAAGACCTTTGCCCTCAATGAAATTGATTTTAAAACGTCCGCTGGCCTTTTTTGACCTGGAAACTACCGGTACCAACCTGGGTACCGACCGCATATTGGAAATAGCCGTTATAAAACTGCACCCTGATGATAGTGAAGAAGTTAAAACCTGGCGCGTTAACCCAGGGATGCCTATTCCGCTGGAATCGTCGCTGGTACATGGCATTTATGATGAGCATATAGCCAACGAGCCTGCCTTTGAAGCGCTCGCTCAGGACATTGCCGACTTTATAGGTAAAAGTGACCTGGCCGGCTATAACTCCAACAAGTTTGATATACCTATGCTTATGGAAGAGTTTTTGCGTGCCAAGGTAGAGTTTGATTTGGAAAACCGCCATTTTGTGGATGTTCAAAACATTTTTCACCAGATGGAGCAGCGTACCTTAAAGGCGGCTTACCAGTTTTATTGCAGCAAGGATATTATAAATGCCCACAGTGCCGAGGCCGATACCCGTGCCACCATGGAAGTACTGTTAGCGCAGGTAGCCCGTTACCATGGCACCGAATGGGAAGATAAAAAGGGCATACGCAGTGTGCCTGTTGTGGGCGATGTTGAGGCGCTGCACAAATTTACCAACCTAAGCAAACCGGTCGATTTTGCAGGCCGTTTAGTGTACAACGAGGATGGCGAAGAAGTAATCAACTTTGGCAAGCATAAAGGCAAGCGCGTTGAAGATGTATTTGATGCCGAGCCAAGCTATTACTCCTGGATGATGCAGGGCGATTTCCCGCTGTATACTAAACGTAAGCTGGAAGAAATTTATAAACGCTGGAGCGCCAAAAAAGCTATTGAAAGGCAAAACCGCCCGCAGCAGCCTAAGCCTCAGCAACCCGCGCAGCAAAATTTTGTAAAAAAGGATTACCAAAAACCACAATATCAAAACAACAGGCCGAATAACAACTATTCCAAAAAGGATGATACCCCGGCGAAACCGGTTAACGATGATATGCTGAAGCTATTAGCTGATAAGTTTAAAAAGGGATAAAATAATAAGGCCGATCATATGATCGGCCTTTGTTGTTTATTTATGTGATTGAAGAAACGTTATTAACTAATCAAGACATTACAATTTCATTTAAACGTAATTGGTAAGGTGTATTGAACACGACAAGGTTTCCCACGTGATATGCCGGGCTCCCACTTAGGGCTTGCCGCCATAATTTTTATGGCGGCCTTATCTGCGTCTTCGCTTAAACTTTTAGCAACCTTAATATCAGTGAGGCTACCGTCCTTTTGTACGATGAAGGTTAAAAAAACCCTACCCGGACCTGATACATTAGCTTCAGTAACACCCTTAGAAACAAATTTATATAAGGCAGGAAAGCCTCCGGGAAAAGACGGCTGCACTTCAACCGGGTAAAACACTTCTGCGCTATCCGTTTTTACTGTATCGGTATTAGGCCTATCTTGCGCGCTTAGCTGTGAAGCACTATATAATAGTGTTAAAAAGACAACTGTAAATTTTATCATGTTATTTAAAATCTTACCGGCATAGTAAATGCAAATCTGACAGGTTCACCGTTTTGCATTGCCGGTTTCCATTTAGGCATTTTACGCAAAACACGTATTGCTTCCTGATCTGCGTCTTCACTCAAACTTTTTACAGCTCTGAATTCATTTGTACTCCCATCCTTTTCAATCACGAATGACACCTCAACCAATCCATGTACTCCACGGTATCTTTTATGTTTTTCGATGAACTTAAATAATTGAATTAAGCCGCCCGGATACATAGGTAGTACATCTTGCTGTTCAGCCTCAACTTGTGGTTGTTCCTCTAATTCTCTTCCTAATGAGTCCAATCTTTCAGGCGCATCCTGTGCTTTAAGCACTAACGAAAATGCAGCAAATAAAACTGTGAATAAGGTTTTTTTCATAACCACAAATGTATTACTAATAATCCCTCACCATCAACCCATCGGCAAATTCCTGCAAAAATTGCTTTTGGTTTTCAGCTACGCTGATAGCAGTGAGGTATTGATAGGCTTTTTCGACATAGCCACTCATGGCCTCTTCGGCTTGTTGCTTTACTTGCAGATTATTGTAAACCTCGGTTACAGCGGCTACCTTTTCGGCAGGCTCATATGTACGTGCGGCGAGCCAGTAATGTAAATTGATCGCGTCATCGTTCTTAGCCAGTTCAAGGGCCTTGATGAGCAGGTATGTTTTTTTATTGGAGAGGATATCACCACCTACCTGCTTGCCAAATTTTTTCGGGTCGCCATAGACATCCAAAATATCATCCTGCAATTGGAAGGCTATACCCAGGTTAACGCCAAAGTGGTAAATGTTCTCCGCATCTGCAATGCTTGCCCCGCCGATAAGCGCGCCAATGCGCAAAGCACCACCCAACAGCACGGCCGTTTTCAAGCGAATCATGTCGATATATTCTTCAACGGCAACGGTGTTGTGCTGCTCAAAGTTCATGTCATACTGCTGGCCTTCGCATACGCCCTGGGCGGTTTCGTTGAAAATATCCAGCACCGGGCGCAGTATGCGGTCATCAACCTGCATCATCAGCTTGTTGGCCTCCACCATCATTACATCGCCAGAAAGGATGGCGATATTGCTGTTCCATTTTTCATGCACCGTAGCTTTGCCACGCCTCAAAGGGGCGTTATCCATAATATCATCATGCATCAGCGTAAAATTATGGAACACCTCAATAGCCAACGCAGGCTGCACGGCCGCCTCAACATCGCCGCCAAACATATCGCAAGCCATTAACACCAGTGCCGGGCGCAGGCGTTTGCCGCCCAGCGTAAGGATGTAGCGTATCGGCTCATAAAGTTCGGCAGGTTGTGCAGGTAAGGTATAGCGGTTCAGCGCTTCGGATATTATATCCTGCAGTTCGGCAAGTTTCTTCACCCGGCAAATATAATTACTCCTGCACTAATGAAAAATCAATTTGCTTTTTTGTCAAATCAACGTTCTTTACCTTAACTTTCACCTCGTCGCCAAGCTGGTAAACCTTCTTCTTGCGCTGACCTATGATGGCGTAATTCTTTTCATCCAAAGTATAAAAATCATCGCTTATATCGCGCAGGCGTATCATGCCCTCGCATTTGTTTTCAATGATCTCTACATACATGCCCCACTCGGTAACGCCGGATATGATACCCGCGTAAGTATTGCCCACCTGATCGGCCAGGTATTCAGCCTGTTTATATTTTACGGATGAACGTTCCGCATCGGCAGCTTTTTTCTCCATTTGGGAGCTATGTACGCACAGCTTTTCATAATGCTCGGCATTGGCCGACTGGCCACCGTTCAAATAATGAAATAGCAAACGGTGCACCATTACATCCGGGTAACGGCGTATGGGTGAGGTAAAATGGGTGTAATGATCAAAGGCCAGGCCGTAATGACTGGTACCTTTTGTAGTGTAAATTGCCTTTGCCATTGAGCGTATGGCCAAATGGGTAAGCACATTCTGCTCCTTTTTACCTTCAACGCTTTCCATCAAATGGTTTAGTGAGCGGGCCACTTCCTTATCGCTCTTGGTATTTATTTTATAGCCAAACCGCGACGCAAATTGCGCAAAGCTGGCCAGGGTTTCGGGCTTAGGAGCGTCGTGAACGCGGTAAACAAAAGTGAACTTATGTTTGCCCTTACCTTTTTTACTAACAAATTCAGCCACCTTGCGGTTAGCCAGCAGCATAAAGTCTTCAATCAGCTTATGCGCATCCTTACGCTCCTTTACATACACACCAATTGGCCGGCTTTGCTCATCCAGCTTAAATTTAACCTCGGTTGTTTCAAAGCTGATAGCGCCTGCTTTAAATTTACGATCGCGTAAAATGTAGGCCAGTTCATTAAGTTTTAGTATTTCCTCGCTGTATTCACCTGCTTTGTCCTCAATTATTTGCTGTACTTCCTCGTAAGTAAAGCGCCTGTTAGAGTGGATTACCGTTTTGCCAAACCATTCGGTTACAATATTGGCGTTTTCATCCAGCTCGAAAACCGCAGCAAAGCACAACTTGTCTTCGTTAGGGCGAAGCGAGCATAGTCCGTTTGATAGCCTTTCGGGCAGCATTGGGATAACCCTGTCAACCAGATAAACCGAAGTACCGCGCTCAAAAGCCTCTTTATCCAATGCGGAATCGGGCTCTATATAATGTGCTACGTCAGCTATATGAACACCAACCTCGTAGTTGCCGTTCTCCAGTTTTTTAAAGGATATGGCGTCATCAAAATCCTTGGCATCGTATGGGTCAATCGTGATGGTGAGTACCTCCCGGAAATCACGGCGTTTGGCGATCTCTTCCTCGGTGATAGCTTCAGTAATGGATTCCGCCTCTTGCTCCACTTCTGCGGGGAATGAAAGCGGGAAACCATACTCCGCCAATATGGCGTTCATCTCGGTATCGTTTTCGCCTTGCTTACCCAGGATGTGCTTTATCCTGCCTACCGGATTTTTGGCACCGGCAGGCCAATCGGTTATCTCGGCAACCGCTTTTTCGCCGTTGCGGGCACCGTCAAGTTGCTCCAGCGGAATAAAAATATCATGCAGCATTTTCCGGTCGTCCGGAATTAAAAAGGCATAGTGCTGTGATAGTTTTAAGATACCGGTAAACTCCATTTTGCGGCGTTCCAGTATTTCAATCACCTCACCTTCCTTGCGGCGGCCTTTGCTTTTGGCATAAACGTAAACTTTTACACGGTCGCCATTAAGTGCTGTGCGCAGCTTACGCGGAGCCACAAAAATATCGTCTTCGGTTTCGTCGTCAGTAACTATAAAGGCGGAGCCATCATTAGTCATATCCACCTTACCTTCAACAAAAGTTTTAAGCTCCAGCAGTTGGAACTTTCCCGGGGATATTTGCTTAATGGTATCTTTTTTTGATTCTTCTTTCAGAATCTCCAAAATAATATCACGCGATTCAGGATCGCGCACATTTAATTTAGCCGATACTTGTTTATAGTTTAACGGCGTGTTGCCGTTCTCTTCAAATACGCCCAGCACCATTTGTGTGAGCACTTGTTTTATGGTAGAATTACTTTTCTTTTTTGACATAAAGTAGATATCGAAACACACTTAAGTGTTCAGTGATCGGTCAGTTAATTAAACAGTCCAATCTGTTTAACACTCAAATATAGCTAAAGTGTTTTGGTATGTTGTTAATCCGGAATAGCAGATATAAGTGAACGTGTATATTCCTCCTTAGGATTGTTATAGATATCTTCCGGAAAACCCTGCTCAACAATACGCCCTTTGTTCATGACTATCATACGGTCGGATATGTGTTTAATCACCGCCAGATCATGCGAGATGAAGATGTAACTCAGCTTAAACTCTTCCTGCAAATCGCGAAGCAGGTTAAGCACTTGCGCCTGCACGGATACATCCAGCGCGGAAACCGACTCATCGCAGATAATGAATTTAGGTTGTAATACCAATGCCCTCGCGATAACGATGCGCTGCCTTTGCCCGCCCGAAAACTCGTGCGGGTAACGTTTAACATGTTGCGGCAGAAGGCCTACCCTTTCCAGCACTTCCTTTATTTTTTGACGCCGGTTGGCATCGTTAATATATAGCTGATGAACCTGTAGCGGCTCAAGCAAAGCTTGCCCTATGGATAGCCGCGGGTTAAGGGATGAATACGGATCCTGAAAAATGATCTGTATATCCCGACGCATACGGCGCATTTCGGTATTGCTTAAGCTGCATAAATCAATACCTTCAAAACTTAAGTTGCCTTTTGTAGGCTCAATCAACCTCAAAATACTGCGGCCAAGTGTGGTTTTACCACAACCCGACTCACCCACCAACCCCAATGTTTCACCGGGGAAAACGTCAAATCTCACATCATCTACCGCTTTGATCACTTCATGACTTGTGCCAAACAGCCCCTTTTTAACCGGATACCAGGTGCTTAATCCATCAACCTTGAGGATAGGTTCGTTAGCATAAAGCTCTTGCCGTCGTGCATACAACTCGCCTGGCTCGTAAGCGTAGCGGCCGCACATCTCTTTAACACACAGCTCATCACCTGCTTGCAAAAAATCGGCAACGGTAGGCAGTTTTTTCAGCAACCTGTGCGGCGATGGCCGGCAAGCCAACAGGCCCTTAGTATAGGCTTTTTCAGGGGCGTTGTATAATTGTTCTATCGGTGCTTCTTCAATTACCTCACCTTTATACATCACTAACACGCGGTCGGCTATATACCGTATTACCCCCAGATCATGCGAGATGAAGATGAGGCTCATGCCCCGTTCTTTTTTCAACTTTAAAAGCAGCTCAATGATGTTCTTTTGTACGGTCACGTCCAGCGCGGTAGTAGGCTCATCGGCTATCAGTAATTCAGGGTTACAGGATAAAGCCATGGCGATCATCACGCGCTGTTTTTGCCCGCCCGAAAGCTGATGCGGATAGCTATCGAAAATAGCTTCGGGCCGGGGTAGCTGTACTTCTTTAAATAAAGCGATTGCCGCTTCGCGCGCTCCTGCTTTGGATTTATTAAGATGGGTAATTATGGCTTCAGCCACCTGGAAACCGCAGGTAAGCACCGGGTTAAGCGAGGTCATGGGTTCCTGGAAAATCATGGCCATGCGATTGCCGCGCACTTGCTGCATATCGCGTTCGGCAAGTTCAAATATATCCTGATCGTTCAGCCAAACTTTGCCGCGCACTTTCGCCTGCTTATCCAAAAGACGCATCACGGCCAGCGAGGTAATGGATTTACCTGAACCGGACTCACCTACTATACCCAGCGTTTCACCCTTATTGATTTGGAATGAGACGCCTTTCACCGCTTCAAAGAAACTATTTTGCGTTTTAAAGCTGATATGTAAGTCCTCAACCCTAAGCATCAGCCGCCAACAATAGTTACATTTTCATCAGGAATTAATGGTTCGCCGCGAAAGCGTCTCAACAGTTGCGCGGTAGCCACCACATCCTTTTGGCAATAAGTACAAATACGCTCCAACTCATCTTCAACCCAGTACACATGGCCAACCTGGCTGCCGTCAATATCATCCTTTGGGGTGGGAATATCAAAAATAGCCGTAAGCAGGCTTAGCGAGGTATAATTTTTATAATCGCCAAACTTCCACAGGTCCATTGTATCAATATGGTTTATCTCCCAGGGTTTTTTACCCGATAGTTCCAACTGTGATGGATGCTTAATGCCGTGGATGAGCATACGGCGGCAGATATACGGGAAATCAAATTCCTTGCCGTTGTGCGCGCAAAGTACCTGGTTAGGCGGCTGGCTGTTCAGCAAGCGGGCAAAGTCATGCAGCAACTCTTTTTCATCATGCCCGGCAAAGGATTTGATACGCAGGCCAACCCTTTGTCCGCCGGTAAAAATACCTACCGAGATACAAACTATCTTACCAAACTCAGCCCAAATACCCGCCCGCTCATAAAAAGCCGCCGCGCTTTCATCCTTACGCTGATACTGGGTTTTGGCATCCCATAGGTTTTGCATGTTTCCAGGCACTTCATCAAAACTCGCGTATTGTGGCACGGTTTCAATATCAAGCACCATTATGTTATACAGATCGTACTGCTCAAGCATCAGTTAGTAGAATTTTACTGCCAAGATAAGCATTCGCCCCGGTTTTACTTATCCTTATCCAGCACCTCAAAATTTATAACGGTGGTATTGCCGTAGGCGTCAACCAGCGTAAGCTTATGTTTTCCGGGAGACGGGTTGAGCGCCATCTGGTGCAGATCATGGCTTTCGCCTACATATTTATCATCCAGGTGCCAATATATTTTTACGCCTGACTCACGGTGTGCCGCATTGCAGACCATACGCCCGCGCTCGCCATCAGCCTCTAACGGCACATAAACCTTTGCGCCGTTTTTAGGGTAGATCACTTCCATGGGGTTCACATTCTCCTGTGTGCAACCGGCCCTGAAAGGAGGCAGTAACTGATATTGATAGCTTTTTGATTTATAGTAATACTCCATAGATGGCGGTAACACAAACCAGCCTTTGTTTTGGATTCGCTCCGGTGTTTCACAATCGGTAGTTACCTGCCATTTTCCATCCATAGACAAGTGTACCATTTGGTGCCACGGACAAACCTTTGCTTTCAGGCCGCCGCGCGGTACCCACTGCTCGGTTGCATGGTCGCAATACTGCCCTGCACGGTAACCACTTTCGGGGCAAACACTAATCTTCACCATATCGCGCACGGGCATTTCAAACCAATCGCGCGCCGAAGGCAACAGCTTAAAAATATCAAACAAAACCGGTGCCGCGGTAGTTATACCCGTTAAACCCGGCCGGCCTTCGCCATCGGTATTACCCACCCAAACACCAACCACATATTTTGGCGTAACGCCAATGGCCCAGCCATCGCGAAAACCAAAGCTGGTGCCCGTTTTCCAGGCAACGCGCTGCGACGAGCTGAACTGCTGCCATAATAACTCCTCTCCGGGCCGCATTACCTCTTCCATGGCTTGCAGGGTATAATAGATGGAGCCTGCATCAAGCAGGCCATTCTTTTGCAATTCAGGTTTTGCTTTTTCGGTTACAGAGTAAATCGGGTGATGCCAATCGGCAGGATTATACTTACCTCCATTTCTGTTGTAGTGGTTAAGTACACGCGCCATAGCGGCATAATTACCGGTTAGCTCCCATAAGGTATTTTCGCCCCCACCTAATATCAGGGCGAGGCCATAGTGATCGGCGGGTTTGGTTAAAGTGGTGATGCCTGTCTGCTTTAAAAAATCATAAAACCGCTCATACTTATACTGCTGCAGCATTTTAACCGCGGGCACGTTCAGCGAGCGCGAAAGCGCCTTCGATGCCGTAACCGCCCCGTCATAACCCAAATCAAAATTTTCGGGATGGTAACCGGCTATTTGCGTAGGTACATCCGGTATCAGGCTGTTGGGCAATATAAACCCGTCGTTCAGCATGGCAGCGTAAAGCAATGGCTTTAGTGTGCTACCCGGACTACGCGGTGCGTTTACGACGTTAACATCACTTTCCAGCTGGCCTTCGCCGGGATGGAAGATATTGCCTGCATAAGCCAGTGCCGCGCCGGTTTCCACATCAAGCACCACGGCGGCAATGTTGTTAATATCGTTAGCCCGAAGTACCTGGTGATGCCGTTCCAGAATGTTACTTACCTGCTGTTGCAGATCGGCTTTAACAGTGGTTTTTATCCTGGTGTCTCCCGCGGTATGGTTACGCCTGTAATCGGCCTTGAACACCTGCAGCAGGTGCGGGGCAGTTTGCGGTAAAGCAACGGGCCTGTCAGGAACAGGTTCAAGTTTGGCGAGGTTGGCGGTAGTGTTGTCTATTATCCCTTCGGATGCCAATTTATCTAAGAGCTTATTACGCTTTTTGAGCAGCACTGTTCTGTTTTTTCCGGGATGCACCAGCGACGGTGCGTTGGGTAATACGGCCATAGCTGCCATTTCTCCCCAGGACAACTTATCCGGACTGCGCCCGAAATAACGCCAAGAAGCGGCATCGAGCCCGATAACATTACTGCCGAATGGCGCGTTACTTGCGTATAAAGCCAGTATCTCGTCCTTGCTGTAACCAAGTTCGAGCCGCAGGGCCATAAATATTTCGATCAGTTTGTTCCATACGGTACGCCGGTGGTTGGTAGCCATACGGATAACCTGCATACTTAATGTACTGCCCCCGCTGGTGACATGACCAGCCTTAATGCTCCTGTTGACGGCCCTGCCAAATGCCAACGGATCAAACCCCGGATGATACATGAAACGCTTGTCTTCAAAGGTGATAATACACTGCTTAAATTTTTCTGGAACACTATCGTTATAAGGAAAACGCCACTGCCCGTCGGCCGCTATGGATGCGCCTAAAAGCTGCCCCTTATCATCATCAATTACATACGAGGTTGGTTTATTAAACAGTGGCTTGGGCAGGCAAAAGATGAAGAGAACAAGCAGGATAAGCAACACGGCTAACGCCATGAGGCGTTTGGGTTTGCTGAGCCATTTAAGTATAGGATGCTTTGCCATGCAGCGGCTAACTTACTATTTTTTTGTCATGCTGAGCTTGTCAAAGCATCAGTGAACTATTCTTCCCCACACACGCACCCTTCGACAAGCTTATATAGATAAAATATTGATTAAACATCAAGTTATTCTCACCTGCCGCTGCTTTCCGTATCCCCTTCGCGCTCTACTAAAACAGATCCCCCACGCGAAAAGTACTTGTACATGTACGGGTCTTTAAGTTTAATAATCATTATGCCTTTGCGGGTGCTGGCATGTACTACGTAGCCGTTTTGCAGATACACTCCGACGTGACTGAACTGACGGCCGTCGAAGTCAAAGAAAACCAGGTCGCCTTCCTTTAATTCTTCTTCATACTTGCGCTTGATAAAGTTGATCTGCGTGTTTGTTGAGCGGGGCATGTTCTCAATGTCATAAACCTCCTGCTGTAAACGGTATACAAAGCCTGAGCAATCTATACCATCCTTTTCAAGGCCACCATATTTGTAAGGCACGCCCATCCATTCATTTAAAAAACTGTATAAACGGCCATTTTTTATATCGCTTTTCTTAACACCCATTATGGCCGAATATTTCTCCGCGTCATCTTTATCCGGCTTTTCCATTACGTATGGCCCCATGCGTTTTATGGTAGGGCCTGTGGGCTGTACAATCACTCCGCCATTGTTACCATAAACCGGGCGCTGCGTTTTTTTTATGCTACTGCATGATGACAGTATAAAAGCTGATATTACAAATATAAATAACGGCTTACCCGTTGATAGTGATGCCATTGTATTAAAGTTTGTTTTAGCTTTACGCTTTGTAAGGCTTAAACGATACAGTATCCCAAAGTTAGTTTTATAGTCGGGGAAATATAAATAAGTTAAGTAACTTTTTGTAAACAAGGCGATCTAATCAACATGAACCGAAAGTTATCACTTTACATTGCCATAGCCTGCATAGGCTATTTTAGCAACGCATCAGCACAACAGCTTAACAAAAAGCTTATTGCAGAGATAAAAGATATATATAACGCCGATCAGTATTACCGCGTAGCGACCAAAAAAGCTGCCGATTTACATGGCTGGGATTCACCGGAAACTGACTCCTTAATGCGTCTGCAAGGCAAGGCCGACATTGAGAACACCAGCCGGATAACCGCCATAATTGACCAATATGGCTACCCGGGCAAATCACTTGTTGGCAAGCAAAACGCTTCGCTGGCTTTTATGGTGATACAACATAGCGATGCCGAAACGCAGCGCAAGTACCTGCCGGTTATGACTAAAGCCGCTAACCGGGGCGAGCTTGCATGGCGATCACTGGCTTTGCTTATAGACCGTGTAAAAACCGGGCAGAATGAAAAACAGGTATATGGCACCCAGCTTTGGCAAATGGGTAACAGCGTAAAATTGTATCCTATTGCTGATGAAGCTGGTGTGAACATTCGCCGTAAAAAAATTGGCTTACCGCCGTTAGAAACTTACCTGCAGCAATGGAACATTAAATATAAAGTGCCCACGCAACAGCGTAATCCCAATCCGGAAGGTTTGTATTATAGCTATGAACAGCGTGAGGAATCGCCGGTTGAGTTGATAGGCGGAGAAAAAGCGCTTTATGCAAAAATTAAATACCCCGAAAGCGCCTTAAAGGAGCATGTAAGCGGCTGGATTACTGTTGAACTCACGGTTGATAAAGATGGCAAACCTAAAAATCTGAGCGTTGTAAAGGGACTTGGCCATGGCTGCGATGAAGAAGCCGTGCGGGTAATGAGCGAAGCCCGTTTCACCAACAAAACCGGCGAGGACCACGACATGCGTTACCGCCTGCCTTTCGCAATACATTAACGTGTTTATTCCTCGCGCTTAACGTCCCAGTTTTCGAGGTAATCTGCAATTCGTTTAAGGAACGAGCCGCCCAGCATACCATCAACCACACGGTGATCATATGATAACGAAAGGTACATCATCTGCCTGATGGCGATCATATCTCCTTGCGGGGTTTCAATAACAGCCGGCTTTTTTTTGATAGCGCCAATAGCCAAAATGGCTACCTGCGGTTGGTTGATGATAGGCGTACCCATGATGTTACCAAATGTACCTATGTTGGTAATGGTAAAGGTTCCATCCTTAATATCGTCCGGACTAAGCTTATTATTACGGGCACGGTTGGCCAGATCATTAACCGCACGGGTTAAGCCTGCAAGGTTCAGCTGATCGGCATTTTTTATAACAGGCGTTATCAGGTTTCCGCTTGGTAATGCGGTAGCCATGCTTATATTGATATCCTTTTTACGGATGATCTGCGAATTTTTTACCGATACATTGATAAGCGGAAAATCCTTAATAGCTTTTACCACCGCTTCAACAAAAATCGGTGTAAAGGTAATTTTTTCTTTCTCGCGCTGCTCAAAGCTGTTCTTAATCTTATCGCGCCACATTACCAGGTTGGTAACGTCGGCCTCAACAAATGAGCTTACGTGTGGCGATACCTGCTTACTCATTACCATATGATCGGCAATAAGTTTGCGCATCCTGTCCATCTCAATGATCTCCTCATTGCCCGATGTAGATGCGGTACCTACCGGTGAAGTATACACAGGTTTAGCGACAGGTTGAGGAACTGGCTGTGGCTGTGCGGCACGTGGCTGCTGAACCTGCTGATTGCCACTTGTAGCGCGGTTTTCAAGGTAAGCCATCAAATCGTCCTTCGTTAAACGGCCATCCGCACCGGTACCCGGAATGCTATCTAATTCTTCATTAGTTATTCCTTCGGCTACCGCGATGTTGCGCACCAGCGGCGAATAAAAACGTACGGATGATGATATCGAAGGCGCAGCTTGCACCTCGCGTTGTGCTAACTGATCGGTACCCGGTATGCTGTAACTTTCCTGTTCCTGAACAGGCGTTTGTACAGGCTGCTCTGCCGCAGGCGATGCTTCCTGTTGTGGTGCGGGTTGCTGTGGTGTTTCAACGGCAGTTTCCTCACCTTCAATTTCAATAATGGCTATTACCTTGCCCACCTCTACCACGTCATCCTCGTTAAACAATATTTCAACAAGTTTACCGCTTACCGGAGATGGAATTTCGGAGTCTACCTTATCTGTAGCAATCTCGGCTATGGTGTCATCGGCTTCTACGGTGTCGCCGGGCTTTTTCACCCACTTCACAATAGTCGCTTCGGCAACACTTTCACCCATTTTAGGTAGCAATAACTGAAATTTAGCCATATATGATATAACAGTTGATCGGTCAAAAATAACTAAATCTGCGATTAAATTACCTTATCGTTAAGTAAAGTATTTAACATGCCCAAGGCGCTGATGGCCGAGCGTTCGATGTTTTGCTGACGCTTGCCCCTGAAGGTGAACTTTTTAACTAACTGCTTAGAGGCTGTTACTACTGCTATCCAAACCGTGCCTACAGGCTTATCCGGCGTACCTCCATCGGGGCCAGCAATGCCGGTTACGGCAATGGCATAGTCTGACGCGAAATTTTTAAGCGCGCCGTTAGCCATCTCGATAACCGTTTCTTCGCTTACCGCGCCAAATTGCTGGATGGTTGCTGCGTTTACGCCCAGTATACTTTGTTTAAGCTGGTTGGAATAAGATACCGCTCCCCCCAAAAATACCTTTGACGAACCTGCATGCTGGGTAAGCAAACTCGATAGAAAGCCACCGGTGCAGCTTTCCGCTGTTGATAGTGTAAGCCCGCGTTCCGTCATCATGTTCAGGATAGCCTTTTCCAGCGGGATATCTTCCCGTGCGGCCACCACATTGCTCACGCGTTCGGCAATACGGTTAGTAAAAGCGTCAACCTGCTGCTGTAAAAGCGTTTCGTCGCCATCGCTATATCCGCTTATGCGTAAACGCACCTGGCCAAGTTTTGGCAGATAAGCCAGCTTAATATAGGGTGGCAGTTCGTTTTCAATATCGGCAATACGTTCCGCCAGGTACGACTCGCCCTCGCCTACCGTTAATATGGTATTATGTATAATGGTTGAAAGCTTAAAGGTTGCCTTTATTTTTGGCAGCACCTGCTCATCCATCATATACATCATCTCAAAAGGCACGCCCGGCATCGACATGTATACCTTGCCGTTGTGGTTAAACCACATGCCCGGTGCCGTACCGTTGTTATTATTGATTACCTCGCAATTGGCAGGCACCAATGCCTGCTGGCGGTTAGTATCTAACAGCGGCCTGTTATATCGTTTAAATATTTCGAGCACATTGTTTAATGCCACTTCGCTTTCAACAAGTTCAACACCAAAATATTCGGCAAGCGTTTTTTTGGTAATGTCATCCTTTGTGGGGCCAAGGCCGCCGGTGATGAGGATGATATCAGCACGACCGGTAGCTTCAGCAAACGCTTTCAGGATATGCTCGCGATCGTCAGACACGGATGATATCTGCTTCACGCGTACGCCTATTTCATTCAGGCGTTGCGCCATCCAGGCGGAATTGGTGTCAACAATCTGCCCTATGAGTATCTCGTCGCCAATGGTAATAATTTCTGCCAGCATAATTAAAATCCTCCGCCGTAATACCTGTTGCTGGTATAATCGCTGCGCTTGGTAAGTTTAAGGTCCTGTAAAATTGATGATTTAACTTTAATGGTTACGTTGTATGATTTGTAGTAACCGAACGGCAGCCATTGTACCGACAAATCCCAGCAATGCAGATCGCGGTATATGGCGAACGATGTGGCGTCAGCCAGTTTCATGGCATTAAAGTCAAAGTTGGTTGAATATTGTATCTTCCACTTAGGTGTTATACTTACGTCGCCGCTAATCATCATCGTATTAGTGGTATTGGTAGCCACACCCGTGTTACTGTAGTTAAAGTTATAACTGAAAGATATATTCCAGGGTACAGTAAAGTCAATATAAGCGCCCGGGTCACTATTGATCAGCGATAACTGCCTTGATTGTTCGGGCGTCATGCCTTGCAGGGTATTAGGCTGTGCCTGCTTTTTGGGGCTAAAGGACGATGAATTCAAGCTACCACTCATGGATAAACCCAGGTTGGTCAGCATCGGCAACTTACCATCCTTCCAGGTGTAGCGCGCCGTTGGTTGGGCATAACGAATCACCGCTCCGTTGGTGATTGAATCGCGCACGCGCAGCACATACGGGTTAAGCGAGCCATTGAAACTAACGTTAACCTTTTGCCCAAATAAACCGGTGTGCCCCGAAAATGATATAGGCGAAAGTTTAATCGAGTCGGCCGCGAAGTTGTAAAAGGTGGATATGGAGAAGCCTTGCAAAATGGCTATCTTTTTATCCGTATTGGAGGTATCAGTAGCCTTCGGCCTAACTTTGGCTTCAATAACGTTGTCAATATTTAAACCCAAACCAGCTGAACGGCCTGCAGACGGACCGCCATAAACGGATTGCTCAAATATAGAATACGTTTGCGCGGTGTAGGTATAAGGTATTGATGCCTCACTCACAATAGTGCGGTAATAACCATAGCTCGGATCAGAAAAGTCGGGGCGGTAGCTGAACGTTAACGACGGCGTCATTACATGCCTGATGGCTTTGATTTTGCCTTTAAAATTAGCCTGGCTATAAACTTTGGTTGAAAAGCCTGCGTTCAGGTTATACTCACCGGCACGCGCGAAGCCTGCAACGGTATCAACAACCGCCGTACCCGGCGCTACGTTCGGGTTGTCACGGTCATATCGTTTACGGATGGATTGCAGATACCAGCGCTCGGTATAGTTTGCCGACGTATTAAACTGGAAGTATTTTAAAACATTCAAGCTCAAAGCAACAGGGATAGTATGCTGCATACCGTTTTGTAAACGTTTGCTTAATGTTTCGCTGGTGAACAGCTGCGACTCCGGAATATTGTTGATCTTATTTTGCGCCTGCAAGCTATAACCCACGGTAATTTTTTGATACCATTTTTGCTCGCCTATGCGGTTCTTGCTATCAAACGGGCTAAGGGTTGACATGTTGAAGGACACCGTTGGCAGATCGAGCGTTATACGCTTTTGCGATATATCCTGGCTATGGCCCAAACTTACGTTTAAGTTGAATGGCGTACCAGCCCAGGTTTTGCCATAGGCGATACTTGAACGCATGTTGTTTTGCGTTAACTGCGTAAGGCTATAGTTTTGCCCGGCAGGCGAATTTTGATAAAAGCTTGATGTACCCGCGTTAACCGAAGCACTGAACGTACTTCCGGGATGCGCGTTGGCATCCTGGCTGTGCGACCAGGAGATGTTGAAGTCCTTAGCGGCCGGATCGCCGGGCAATCCGTAGTTGTGCGAACCGTAACTCAACGTTAGGTTACCCTGATATTTGTAGCGCTTTAAATAACGTGCAGCGGTGCTCAACTCATACGATCCGCGCGAGTAGATAGACACGTTGCTGGTCATGTCCATATAATCGTTCAGCGCGATGTAGTAACCCAGGTTACGCATAAAGAAACCCAGGCGGGCGTCCTCACCGAATGTAGGGAAAATAACACCCGAAGCCCTCGACTCCGGCTTCGGGAAGAAACCGAAAGGCACACCCAACGGCAACGGAATGTTAGCGATCTCGAGATAAGCCGGGCCCGATATAATGCGGTGTTTCTCGCCTATCCCTTTTGTGATCACAATACCAAAGTGCGTATGCGGAAAAGGCTCGTTACAGGTACTGTAAATTACATTCTTGTAAGCAACCTCATCATTATTAAGCTTTTTTGCCTGTCCGCCTGATATAAAGTTTCCGTCCTGCTCAGATGCCGGGTTAAAAATCTTTCCTTTTTTGGTTTTATAGTCAAACAGCAACGAGTCGGCATAAGAGGGCTTATCATTTTTTTGCTGAAATATAGGGCGGCCAATGTAGCGGCCTGTTTTAGGGCTTGGCCTGCCGCTGGCGTATATCAGGTGGTTCTTTTTATCAATACGGATGTATTCGGCATCAAGCTCAACGTCCTCATAAGTTACCCGCGCCTTGCCGTACAGGTACATCAGGTTATTTTCGTTATCAACAATAATACTATCCTCGGCATGAGCCTTAACTTCTGATTCTAAACCGTTGGCTGATTTGCGGCCGGTATCAGTAGGCAAAACCAACGCCGAACGGCCAGTATCGCGAGCGGATGTATCACGCCGCAACGAATCTTTCGGGATGGTGTCTTTTGAAATGGCGGCGGTTGGTTTAGCGCGGGGTGGTTCGGCTTTTTTACCGAAAGGGCCTCTCATCAGGCGGCGGTCGGTAGCACGGTTACTATCCAGTTTTATAATGGTATCACGCGCTATAACTTTTGAGCTACTTTTATATCCGCTTCGGTATGCAACAGCCACCGCATTTACCGTTAATATAATAGCAAGCAGAAAAAAAGGCCTAACGAATTTCAAAATTAATAATGAATAGTATTTTTGCAGATATGGTTAACCAGCGTTCAAACATAATGAAAACACTGAATAGATTGAATTATTGTTTACGGTTACTGTTTATATCAATTGCATTTTTTTGTTTTAAAACTTCGAGGGCATCCAATTTTAATGCGCCCAAAGATACGGTTAATCAAACTAATAAATTTAAACTAAAAACTGTTATTGTTGATGCCGGGCACGGTGGCTTTCGCACCGGCGCTTCAGGCAAATACTCTGTCGAAAAAAACGTAACGCTGCAAATTGCATTTAAATTGCAGAAGGCGATAGAAAAAGAATTAAGCGATGTGAAAGTGGTGATGACCCGCACTACTGATGATGATATTTTGTGGCAAAAACGCTCGGATATTGCCAACGATGCCAAAGGCGATATCTTTATTTCTATACACTGCAATTCCCTCCCCGATCGTATAGTACGCTCAGCTTCGGGCAAAAAAACAAGGGTAGCCAATCGTTCAGGCAAAGGTGTATTACTGTTGGTGTATGGTTTTCATCGCACTAAGGAAGAAGAAAAAGCCATTAAGGACACCCGCCTAAGCGACGAGGAAGAAATGGATGCCGTGATTGACCCGAATGACCCGGCAGCCATGATACTAATGAACGAGTACAAACGCAAGTACCGCAAGCAAAGCGTAAGGTTTGCCAGTATTTTGAACCAGGAGTTTATTGAAAACGACGGCCGCCGTAGCGAGGGTATACGTGAGCAGGGCGTGCTTGTGCTTTGCCACAGCGCCATGCCGGCAGTGTTGGTTGAAACCGGTTACATCAACAATCCGGATGAGGAAGATTACCTGAATTCTGAAGAAGGACAGAACCAAATTGTAGCTACTATTGTACGCGCTTTAAAAACTCTTAAAACCGAAGTGGAAGCTTAGTGTTTATTGCCAATAAAATTAAGTTTAGTCCGTTAACTGCAAATGATGATAGCATTTTCAAGGAAATACATTTATATATTCTCTATACTTATAAGTTCTTTTTCATTAGCGCCATCCGCAAAGGCATTTGAACAGCAAACAGCCGATTCGGTACAAGCGCCGGAAGGTTTCAGGCTGCGTACGGTGGTTATTGACGCCGGGCATGGCGGTAAAGATCCGGGCGCATTTGGCCCTAACACAAACGAAAAAACGGTTACCCTTGCCTTGGCCCTCAAACTTCAAAAGGCTATTGAGCGCGATCTGCCTGGTGTTAATACCATCATGACCCGCAAGAACGACACCTTTGTGGAGTTGCACAAACGATCAGACATTGCCAACCAGGCTAAAGGGCAATTATTTATTTCCCTGCATTGCAACTCCCTGGCCAACCGTAAAGTTACCGAGGTGGTGGGTTACCGTAAGCGCAAAGGCAAAAGCATACCTATATATAAAACCAGCACGGTGGCCAACCGCAGCGGCAAAGGCGCCATGATACTGGTATACGGCTCGAGGCGTGTAGGCGCGCAGGAAGAAGCATTGCGTGAGAATGCCGTTATCTTTACGGAAAAGAACTACAAGGACAATTATGCCGGGTACGATCCCGATAATCCGGCATCGGTTATCATGCTAAACACATTTAGAGATAAATATCGTAAACAAAGTATACGCTTTGCGAGTTTAATAGACAGCGAACTCACAGGAACTTACAATCGCGAAAGTCATGGTGTGAAGGAACAGGTGGTTTTGGTGCTCGATCATACAGCCATGCCATCGGTGCTGGTTGAAACCGGGTTTATCAATAACCCGGATGAAGAAGACTACCTTACATCAGATGAAGGACAGAACGAGATTGTAAATGCTATTTTAAGCGCCCTTAAGAGTTATAAAAAACAACTGGAGAATTAGAATTTATTAAACAGCTATACCTTGAAAATCTCAAACGAAACCAAAATAGGCGTATTTACCGCAATAGCCATTACCTTATTACTATTAGCTTACAGCTACCTCAGCGGTAACGATGTTTTTTCAGGCTCAAATAAATATTACGCCATCTATAAAAATGTGGAAGGCTTAACCGTATCAAAGCCGGTTTTGGTAAATGGTTACCAGGTAGGCCGTGTTTCAAAGATGGAACTACAGCCCGACGGTCGTACAGTGGTTGAGTTTAAGGTTGACGACAAATATAACGTCCCTTCAAACACCCTGGCGCAGCTGCAAAGTACCGACCTTTTGGGCGGTAAGGCCATTGTTTTTGATTTAGGCGACAGCTCGCAGCCGGCCCAGGATGAAGACACGCTGCGTGCCGATATTCAAGGCAGCCTTGCGGAAAGCTTACAGCCGATACAGAAAAAGGCGGAAGCGTTAATTACCAAGATGGATTCGTCGCTGGCATCAATCAACCGCATAATGAACCCGGCTTTTGAAAAAAATGTTGACCGTAGCTTTGCCAGCATTGCCAACTCCCTGCAAACGCTTGAAGGCACTACTAAAAAAATAGATGCACTTGTTGGGTCGCAATCATCGCATATTAACACCATCATGGGCAATGCAGCTACCGTATCTGGTAACCTGAAGGGTACTACCGCTCACTTTAATGACATCGCCCTTAACTTTAAAAAATTCAGTAACGACCTGGCATCTACAGATCTGAAGAAGACCATGGACAATGTTGATAAAACTATGGCTAACCTGGAATTAACCACCAATAAAATTAACAGCAGGGATGGCAGCTTAGGTTTATTGATTAACGACAGTACCATGTACAAAAACCTGAGTGCAGCATCAGCCAATCTTAACAACTTGTTTATTGACCTGAAGGCTCACCCTAAACGCTACGTTAGCTTCTCGATATTTGGAGGCGGTAAAGATTAAGAAATTTTAGACTTCACACATACATGAGGCTGCACGGGTAACCGGCAGCCTTTTTTATTGAAATAAATAATCACGCACATGCTGCCAGGGGCCATCAAGATAACGCCACAGGCTAAATCCTAAACCCTGTGCTGTAAACGGAGTAAACGAACCGGATAATTCCTTCAAAGTATTTGCGGCTGTATTAGCGTTGACTTTGTTCTGTATGGTGATGTGCGGCCATAGCTTTTGCCTGTCCTGCGGAATGAGCCATTGCTGCCATTGCCGTTGCAGGTTGCCGTGGAGCTTTTGCAGCTCGGCACTATCGCACTTAAAAGCTACACCATTACCAATCGAAACCATATTGGTTATGATGACTTCTAAACGTTGCTGCCCGGCTGCCAAATTTTCAATGGTATTGTTAATACCTGGTTCGTTAGCAGGCAGGTGATGAAAAAGCGTGAGGTGTGCATCCAAAAAGTTCCTTTCAGGAGGGAAATATTTCTTGCGTAACTGGTTAAAGTAAATTTGTGCCTTATCGTCCAGTTTCAGGGTTAAAATGAGTGGCTTTTCCGTGTGCATCAGGCTTTGTTTTTCACCCTGCTTTCAACGCTCAATAATTTATAATGTTTGGCTGCGGCGGTGGAGATTTAGCCGGCTTGTAACTCACTGACCGGCAAATGTGTAATTACCATTTTTCAACCCAATGTAATAAGGCATTGTTAAGTTATTAATTAGTGCAATTTTTTCTTGCATAAATAAAAATTAATACGATACTTTGCACAAAATTTAAAAACGCAAATAAATACTGTATAAATGAACCAGCAAAGCTTTTATAAGCCAGTTACAAGAGCAATTTTTGCTCCTGTTGCCAATGCTTTGGTTTCAGTTATCTTTATATGTATTCCGTCTCGACGACGATTGTTTATCCCCCGGGTTTAATTTACACTGCTACAACCCATTGAAGAGTTTTTGATGTTAAACTCTGTCAACAAAAAATCATCTGATTACTTAATAGGTTATATATAACCGTTTAGTTTACAGCAATCATTCTATTTTTTTAATGACCATAAACGATTTTGATATATTAGTTGCATCAGCACAACACGTTGATTTTGCGCAGCAGATATGTGATGAAATGGCTGAATCAGCTAAGGCACGCGGTACCGGTATCGCACAACGCTCGCCTGAATATGTGGCCAACAAAATGCTTGAAGGCAAGGCTGTTATAGCGTTACATAAAGATGGCACCTGGGCAGGCTTTTGCTATATTGAAACCTGGAGCCACGGGCAATTTGTTGCGAACTCCGGGCTTATTGTTAACCCTAACTTTCGTAAGGTGGGCCTGGCTAAAGCTATTAAAGAAAAGATATTTGAACTTTCGCGCACTAAATATCCCGATGCCAAGCTTTTCGGCCTGACTACGGGGCTGGCGGTGATGAAGATAAACTCTGATCTTGGGTACGAGCCGGTTACCTACTCTGAGCTTACACAGGACGAGGAATTTTGGAAAGGCTGCAAAAGCTGCGTTAACTACGATATCCTGATGAGCAAGGGCCGTAAAAACTGCATGTGCACTGCCATGCTTTTTGATCCGGCTGATAAAGCTAAACAGGCCGAAAGTAAATTGAAGAAAATAACACACAAGGCTACCCTGCTTCAGCGTTTGGAAAACGCGTTGCGCGGATCATCAAAAATTATTGCACTATTAGCAAAGGTTTAAACTTTTAACCCGGTTGAACAAACATATATAATGAAGAAAAAAGTAGTATTGGCATACAGCGGCGGTTTAGATACATCGTTTTGCTGCATTTATTTAACCCGCGACCTTGGCTTAGAGGTGCACTCGGTAATTGTAAACACCGGCGGTTTTAGCGACGAAGAGCTTAAAAGCGTTGAAGAACGTGCCTTTAAAATGGGCGTAACCAGCCACCACGTTGTTGACGAGACCACCAATTTTTACGATAGCTGTGTGCGTTACCTTATTTATGGTAACGTGTTAAAAAACAATACTTACCCTCTTTCGGTAAGTGCCGAGCGCGTTAGCCAGGCCACAGCAATTGCCAATTACGCTAAAGAGATCGGTGCTGAATATGTTGCCCATGGTAGTACCGGTGCCGGTAATGACCAGGTGCGTTTTGATATGATTTTCAACATTCTGATACCGGATGTAAAGATTCTTACCCCTATCCGCGACCTTAAACTGAGCCGCGAAGAGGAGATAGAATACCTGAAAAAGCACGGCGTTGAAATGAACTTTGAGAAAGCCAAATATTCTATCAACAAAGGTATTTGGGGTACATCTGTTGGGGGTAAAGAAACCCTGACCTCTAATTTAGGTTTACCCGAAGAAGCATGGCCTACACAGGTAACCGCTACCGAAGAAAAGAACCTGGAGTTGACCTTTGAAAAAGGCGAACTGGTTGCCATTGATGGCGATCGGTACGATCATCCAACCAAAGCTATACAGGCCTTACAAGCTATTGCCCAACCTTATGGTGTTGGCCGTGATATACACGTTGGCGATACCATTATCGGCATTAAGGGCCGCGTTGGTTTTGAGGCTGCCGCACCGGTGATCATCATCAAGGCTCACCATACATTAGAAAAACATGTACTTACCAAATGGCAGTTAACGTGGAAAGACCAATTGGCTACATTTTACGGCAACTGGCTGCACGAAGGGCAGTTTCACGACCCGATTATGCGCAACATGGAAGCGTTTTTAACCGATACGCAAAAAACTGTTAGCGGCAAGGTATACGTTCAGCTTAACCCTTACCGTTTCCATGTAGTGGGTATCGAGTCAGATCATGACCTGATGTCGAACAAATTTGGCAGCTACGGTGAAATGAACAATGCATGGAGCGGTGAGGATGTAAAAGGATTCTCCAAAATATTTGGCAATCAGGTGATGATCTATCATAAAGTTAACTCATAGCCCCCTTACCCCCTAAAGGGGGATTAAAAGTCGATATGTCATCAACAGAAAACAATAGTACTGCTAATGTTACTCCCCCTTCAGGGGGCTGGGAAGCGACCACTATTTTTTCAAAAAGCGAATGCCTTAACCATTATGTATGGGGCGATGATTGCCACGGCTGGACCTTTGTTGATACAGACGGACTATCCGTTAAGCAGGAGTTAATGCCTCCTGATACGGCTGAAGAGTTGCATTACCATGAAAAGGCAACGCAACTCTTCTTTATACTAAAAGGAAGGGCAACCTTTGTGATAGACGCTGTCGAGCATGCTCTGCGTGAGCAGCAAGGCATCGAAATTAAGCCGGGTCAGCAACATTACATCAGTAATAAATGGGATATCGACCTGGAATTTATTTTGTACTCATATCCATCTACAAAAAATGACAGGGTTATCCCCTAACCCCTAAAGGGGAACTAATTTTATTATAATGACTGAGTTACATTCAAACATATCCACCGACAATTCCCCTTCAAGGGACGGGAGCATACGTGCAGGAATTATAGGCGGTGCAGGTTATACCGGCGGAGAAATGCTGCGCATTCTCATCAATCACCCTAATGTTGAGATAGCTTTTGTGCATAGTAACAGCAATGCGGGCAATTATGTATATGAAGTACATTCGGACCTGTTTGGCGATACAGACCTGAAATTTGCGTCTGAGCTATCGACCGATATCGATGTGCTGTTTTTATGTGTCGGACATGGCGACGCGCGTAAATTTTTAGAGACCAACGCTATTCCTGATACTGTTAAGATCATTGATCTTAGTCAGGATTTCAGGCTAAAGCCGAAAGCAAGCATCGGCACCAAGAACTTTGTTTACGGCCTGCCGGAATTAAACCGTGATGCCATCCGCACAGCGCAGAATGTTGCTAATCCGGGTTGCTTTGCCACCTGTTTGCAGTTGGGCTTGCTGCCGCTTGCAGCCAAAGGACTGATAACCACAGAAGTAAACATAACCGCTACCACAGGTTCAACCGGTGCAGGGCAAAGCCTTTCAAGCACGTCGCATTTTAGCTGGCGGAATGATAACCTGTCGGTTTATAAAGCGTTTGACCATCAGCATCTGAACGAAATAGGACAGTCGCTTAATCAGTTACAGTCAGATTTCACTCCTCCTTCAGCCGGCTGGGGAGCCTTGAATTTCATCCCCTACCGTGGCGATTTTACACGTGGTATTATTGCATCTATGTACACTGATAGTGATTTAACGCAGGAAGAAGCGTTAGCACTGTATACGGATTTTTATAAAGATCAGGCGTTTACCCATGTTACCGATAGAAATATCGACTTAAAGCAGGTAGTAAACACTAACAAATGCTTTATACAGGTTAAAAAGCACGGAAATAAGCTATTAATAATAAGCATTATAGACAATTTACTCAAAGGCGCGTCAGGCCAGGCGGTTCAAAACATGAACCTACTGTTTGGTCTGGATGAACGCGCCGGATTACGATTGAAAGCGATTGGATTTTAAGTAGTGTGTTAGTAAAACGTCATTGCGAGGTACGAAGCAATCTCAAACCCACCCAACCCTCCCAAAGGGAGGGCTATCATAAATAAAGTTCTCCCCTTGGGGAGGATTTAGGAGGGGTTAGTCGTAATGACGTAATTTTTTAATCTTATATAACCTTATAAATAAATGGATCTGTTCGACGTATATCCAATTAATAATATAAACATTACCCGTGGCACCGGCAGCCTTGTTTATGATGACAAGGGCACCGAGTATCTTGACCTGTATGGTGGCCATGCTGTTATTTCAATTGGCCATACCAACCCGCATTACGTAAAGCGTTTGGAAGACCAGTTGCACCAGATCGGTTTCTATTCAAACTCGATAGAGATTCCGTTGCAAAAGCAACTGGCTGAAAAGCTGGGCCATGTATCAGGCAAAGAAGATTACCAGTTGTTTCTGTGTAACTCAGGTGCCGAGGCCAATGAGAATGCCCTGAAACTGGCCTCATTCTACAATGGTAAAAAAAAGGTTATCGCTTTCCGCAAGGCGTTTCATGGTCGTACATCATTGGCTGTTGCCGTAACTGATAACCCGAAGATAGTTGCTCCCGTTAACAAAACAGATAACGTGATATTCCTGCCTTGGTGCGACGAAGCAGCTTTGGAGCAAGCGTTCGCCGGTAACGAAATATCATCCGTAATTATTGAAGGCATACAAGGTGTAGGCGGCATACAGGTAGCTACTGAAAGCTTTCTGCAAAAGATCAGAGCATTATGCGATCAGCATAACGCGGTATTTATTGCCGACTCGGTACAATGCGGTTATGGCCGTACCGGCAAGTTCTTCTCGCATGATTTTGCGGGCGTTGATGCCGATATTTACAGTATGGCTAAGGGCATGGGTAATGGCTTTCCTATCGGTGGTATCATTATATCGCCTAAAATAAAACCGGCTTACGGTATGCTGGGTACTACCTTTGGCGGCAACCACCTGGCTTGCGCTGCAGGCTTGGCGGTGCTTGAAGTTATTGAGCAGGATAACCTGCTGCAAAACGCTGCCGAAATTGGTGGTTATCTGATAAGCGAACTAAAGAAACTTGAGCAGGTGAAAGAAGTTCGCGGTCGTGGGCTGATGATCGGTATTGAACTGCCCGAAGAGCTTAGCCATGTACGCAAAGACCTATTGTTCAAGCATCATATTTTCACCGGCGAGGCCAAGCCAAATGTGGTTAGGCTGTTACCGGCTTTAAACCTTACTAAAGCGTATGCCGACAGATTTTTAGAGGCGTTCAAACAAACCATCGCTTCAGCATAAACAGAAATAGGCTTATGAAATTATTTACATCCGTACACGACGTATCCGACATTAACGCGCTTGCAGCCGAGGCTTTACAGCTAAAGCAAAACCCTTTTGCACATCAGCATCTGGGCAAAAGTAAAACGCTGGGACTGGTATTTTTAAACCCGAGCCTGCGCACCCGCATGAGCACGCAAAAAGCGGCGCTTAACCTGGGCATGAACGTTATGGTGCTGAATATTGACAAGGAAGGTTGGGCCTTGGAATTGCAGGACGGCGCTATTATGAATGGCGGCACAGTTGAGCACGTACGTGAAGCCGCCGCCGTAATGGGTCAATATGTCGACATTATTGGTGTACGTTCTTTTCCGGGATTGAAAGACCGTGAAGAGGATTACAGCGAAGCCATATTTAACAAGTTTGTACAATATTGCGGTGTTCCGGTTGTAAGCCTTGAATCGGCCACACGCCACCCGCTACAGAGTTTGGCAGATCTGGTTACTATTCAGGAGCTAAAGAAAACAGCACGCCCGAAAGTGGTTTTAGCATGGGCGCCGCACATTAAAGCGCTGCCACAAGCTGTGCCCAACTCATTTGCCGAGTGGATGTGTAAGGCCGATATTGACTTTACCATCGCGCATCCCGCGGGTTATGAATTGAACACTGATTTTACCGACGGTGCAACCATCACCAATGATTTAAATGAGGCGCTTAGCGGGGCCGATTTTATCTATGTAAAAAATTGGTCGGCTTACGAGCCTTACGGTAAGGTATTGCCCGGCAATGAGGATTGGATGCTCAACAACGAAAAGCTTAAATTAAGTAATAACGCCAAGGTTATGCACTGCCTGCCGGTACGCCGTAACCTCGAACTGTCTGACGAGATATTGGACGGACCCAACTCTGTCGTAGTGCATGAGGCGGGTAACCGTGTTTGGGCAGCACAAGCGGTATTAAAACAAATGCTGGAAACTCTTTAATTTACATTCAGCTTTAAGCTGTTCACCCTCTTTCTGTAAAAACGGAAAGAGGGTTTACTTTTTATCTCCATACCAGGCACTTATAACTCTATTCAAGGTTAGTCCCTGCACTATTATTGAAAATATAACTACGAAATAAGTGGCTGACAGTATGAGGCCTTTATGCTCAGACCCAGGCAATGTTAAGGCAAGCGCTATAGATATGCCGCCCCTCACACCGGCCCAGGTAAGTATATTGATGCTGCCGTAATTTACATCCAGCGAACGCCTTAAAAAAGTAATTGGCAGCATAATGCTTAGCCAGCGAGCAATGAGTAATACAATAACGGATATGCTACCGATCAGCCAGTAATTGTTTATTGCCGGTATGTTGATCATTTGCAGCCCGATCATCACGAATAGAATGGTATTGAGCATTTCGTCAACCAGTTCCCAAAAGCTGGCAAGTTCCTGATGCGAGCGTTCACTTTTATCAATATTGATCGATTCGCTACCCGCGAACAGTCCAGCCGTTACCACCGCCAACGGGATTGACAGATGCCAGAATGAGGCTATTACCGAATTACCCATCACAAGAGCAAATGACACAAGAACAATGGTTTGAAAATCAGTAATCGACCGCATCAAGCGGTGCGCTATATAACCGGTAAATGCCCCCAAAGCAATCCCACCAAAAACCTCCTGAGTAAATAGAATAAAAGCCTTGTGAAAATCGGTACTGTTAACGCCGGCCTCTGCTATTTCAAGCAGCGTGATAAACAATACCAGTCCTATCCCATCATTAAAAAGGGATTCGCCCGATACAATCGTTTCGAGTTTTTGCGGTAGTTTAGACTCCTTGATAATTGCCGACACGGCAACCGGATCGGTAGGTGAAATGAGGGCACCAAAAATGAGGCAGTATAGCAAGGGTACGTTAAGTTCGAGCAAATCTGTTACAAAATACATCAATCCGCCAAAAATTGCAGTTGACAATATAACCCCTACAGTACTTAGCGTTATAACCGGCCACATCTGCCGTTTTAATTTTGTTTTATCAATACGGAACGCTGTAGCAAACAACAGGAAGCCAAGCATGATATTTAGCACCGTACGCGAAAAATCAATACTATGTGCCAATTCGGTTAGCCGCCTGGCCCAATCTGTGTTTAACTTATTGCTGATGATAATTCCGATTGACCCAATGATGGCTATTGTAATAACACCAATTGTACCGGGCAGCTTAATGAACCTTGCATTTATGTAAGAGTAAATTGCGCTTAAAACAATAAGTAAAGAAATAATTACAAATAATTCCATTTAGGGTTGAGCGGCTGTATAATTTGCTAACACCTGCATTTGCAAAAAGTTTAGCGCACATGCCTTACAACCAATAGCTATTGCAATAATGCCCGGCAAATATTACCTAAATTATATTTATGGCTCCTTTCGGAGTTATTTAACTTAAAATTCACAATAAAATGCAATTTTCAATAAATAACACCTGTTTTATCGTCATCATAGCAATTACAGCGTTTAATAATAGATGACTCTATCTATTTTCCGTCATATATTCTTTAAAGCCGGTCAAATCGTTAACAAATCGACTTAAAATATTATTTTTGCACGTATATTTTTAGTATATTCATGCGGATGCTTTAAAGGTTTTTAGGCTCCGTACTACAGCTTAGAAAAACATTGAGATCACTACATATTATTAAGATTGGCGGTAATGTTATTGATAACTCCGAAAATCTTTACCACTTTTTAAAAGACTTTACAGCACTTGAGGGCGATAAGATACTGGTACATGGCGGCGGTAAGGTAGCTACGCAATTATCAGAGACCTTGGGCATTGAGGCCAAGTTGGTTGACGGGCGCCGGATAACCGATATTGAAACTTTGAGGGTAGTGACTATGGTGTACGGCGGATTGATCAATAAAAACATAGTTGCCCAGTTGCAGCGGTTTGGCACTAATGCAATTGGCCTTACCGGTGCCGACGGTAACTTTATCCGCACAAAAAAAAGGCCTGTAAAAACAATCGATTACGGTTTTGTGGGCGATATTGATTCAGGCTCTATCAACCCCGAAAACATAAGCCGTTTGCTGGATGCGGGTTTCACACCGGTGTTTTGCGCCATTACACATGATGGTGAAGGTCAATTACTGAACACCAATGCGGATACTATCGCCTCGGCTTTAGCGGTATCATTAGCCAGGCTTTATGAAACTACGTTGATCTATTGCTTTGAAAAAGCAGGTGTGTTACACGATATAAATGATGAGGATTCCATCATTCGCGATATCAATCCTGAAAGATACCAGGAACTAAAAGAACAACAAATTATACACAGCGGTATGCTGCCGAAGCTGGACAATGCTTTCTCAGCCATTGCCTGCGGTGTAAAATCAGTAATTATAGGTAAGTCGGATGATTTAAGCCGCCTGCAACAGAAACAACCATTTGGGACAAGGTTAAGTAATTAGTTATGAATGCAAATCAGCAAATTGCCATTTTAGGCAGCGGTAACATCGGATTATCATTAGCAAAGGGATTGGTTACCGCCAATATATGCCAGCCATCGCAGGTAATACTCACCCGCCGAAATATTGAGGCATTGGCCGAGTATGAAGAACAGGGTTATCAAACCACATCAGCCAATTTAAAGGCTGTAAAAAAAGCTGATATTGTAGTGCTGGCTGTACTGCCGCAGCAGCTTAATAAACTGCTTGACGAGATAAAGCCAGCCATAAAATCAGAAAAGCAATTGCTGGTTTCGGTAATATCAGGCGTTAGCTGTGATGATATACGTCGCTATCTGGAAATGAACATACAGGTATTAAGGGCAATGCCTAACACGGCTATCGCCATTGGCCAATCCATGACGTGTATAGCCACCGATAACGGTACGCCTAAAAATGTAAACCTGGTACGCTCACTGTTTAATACCGTTGGCGTTACCATACAGATCAACGAAGAACTGATGACATCGGCCACGGCGCTTTGTGCCTGCGGTATCGCGTTCTTTTTACGGTCAATACGCGCGGCATCGCAAGGCGGCACTGAAATTGGGTTCCATGCACAGGATGCCTTACGCATGGCTGCCCAAACCGCTAAAGGTGCCGCGGATTTGTTACTGCAATTAGCCTCACACCCTGAACAGGAAATTGATAAGGTAACCTCACCGAAAGGCTGTACCATTGCCGGCCTGAACGAGATGGAACACCACGGTTTCAGCTCTGCCATGATAAAAGGCATCAAGTTCTCAGCTGAAAAAGCCGGTGAACTTTACCACGAAGATTAATTCACAATTAAGATATTCATCAAGGTCCTCCCCTTTGGGGAGGATTATTCACTATGATTATTTTTAGCGGTGCTTATGAGGGCTTCGCCATTTAGAAAGGGTTACTTGTCAGGATCAAACCTGTAAATAATCGCATCCGCCGGAAGTAACGACACCTCCATTTCATCACGGAACGAACCTAAATTCTGTTTACCCAAAATTTCGGTAACGCTACATTTAGCTGGAATATTTAAACGTTTGGCAATTAGTTTAAAAGTCGCCTCCTTATTGGTATAATTAAAAACCGCTACGTAGTGACACTTCCCAATTTTGTTTACAAATATTGACGACGCGCCCTCGCCAACATTACCATCTACCGGTTTAAAAGCCTTGCCGTTTCTTACGATCTTCAATAGCTCCGGGTTTTGCAGATATTGTTTAGCACGAGCTTTCCATGGGCCATCAGCAGCGTAATCATCACCAGTCATTAATGTGCCTGTAATTACGCCTGACAGTAAACGTGCACGATTAGCCCCTTCGCTTTCCGTTGAAAATACGATGTGGTCGGCGTCTATATGATCGTATACATAGCTTTGCCACCAGCCGTAAGTAACGCTATTGAGGGTGTAACGGCTGTCTTTGATAGATTTAAAAGCATCGCAGGCTATGCGGCGGGTATGTACGTACCGGCCGCTGGCTAAACTTGGCGATATAGCCGCGTAGATTAGCATCTGCCCGTCAATACGTTTAATCAAATGCTCCATACCCTTGCGGTAAGCCTGCATACCAGTGGTTACACCCTTATCATAAAATCCGGTAGACTCAACAGCTGCATGGCCCAAAAAGTCGATCTTAATCATAGTGAAACCGCAAGCCTTAAAATGATCAATCATATAGTTAATGCGCGCCTGCGTACCCGGATGTGTTGGGTCGATAGCTCGTGCACCATCCAGCTCATGGTATTGGCTGCCGATCTTCGTCCAAGCCTCGCCCCAGGTGTGGTTGCTGCCTTCCATCTTTCTGTCCGGGCCCGATTTAAAACCCCAATCCGTAAAGGGAGCCCAGTAAATACCGGGCTGTAGTCCTTTAGCCTTGCAGTGATCGGCAAACTCTTTCAGCGTTGAAAAATCGCGCTCGCCGTTTTTATTTGTAAGCAGGTTATCCCAGTACGAATCCAGGTCGATGTAAGCAGTATTACCTGAGCGGAAACCTCTAAGGCTGTCGGCAAAAAAATCAGCTACCTTAATGGCTTTATCAAAGGTCAGCTTTTCCTGTATCACGCCCCAGCTATTCCAGCCTATAGGTGTGGGTTTTGTCCATTTGGCTACAAAAGGCGGCTGGGCTATGCGGTTGGCCTTGCCAAATGCCTCAAGTCCTGCGCGGTAATCGGCAAAATAGCCAACAAAGATTAATGGTGAAGAAACCTCACTCCCGCTTACCATACCGTGGGCAATCTTGTCGCGGGTAACGCCTTCTTCGGTATAGCCGGCAACAACTTTTATGGCATTGCTTTCCGCAGCGGCGGTGGTTACGCCGGTTTTCCAAACCATATGCTCAACCGAACCCACCACCAATCCGCCACGGGTATTGTTATCATAAACCGCCCCCACTTCGGCACTGGTTACCTTTTCACTCCCCTTAAATTGTTTTGCGTTATAACTGATAAAGGTATCGTTATCAAAAGGCATAAACAGCGAATACACATTGCCGCTGATCTGCTTAAAGCCACCCTCTAACGGCACCATATTATTAGTAGATATGGCCTTACCTTTAATAATCAGTTGTGTATAAAAACTGCCCTCATTATAAGTATAAAATACCTGCTGCATGGTCGGCAATCCGTTAGCCGACAAAGTAACGACATGCTTCACTCCTTTGCCAAACCCAGTATTAACAGCAGCTTTAGCGTATGCCCTGTTTGTGTATTTAGCTGTCGACAGGTTTTGCCCGTTAACAACTGCAGACGCTGAAATATGCGTAAAAACCGTTTCGCCTTTTTGATAAACATTATATAAACCTGAAGTAAGGTTGTAACTTATATAATTATTAGCGCCATAAGCGATTTTAATAATTTTAGATTGCGCATTAACCGAAGCAGCCAGGCTCATGACCAAGCACAATGCGGCAGTTTTTATTGCATTTTTTATACTGATGAACATAGTTACGCCTTAACAGATTTTGTGGTTATAAATTTACCGTTCACTTTAAGCTTTACGATTTTTGGCGTAGCCGAGATTACTTTATAATTAACCACCTTTCCATCTTTCCAGCTAAAACTAACGGTAAAATTGCCACGTGCCTTAAAGCCTTTAGCAGTACCCTCGGCTTTCCAGCTATCCGGAATGGCAGGCAGCAAATTGATATAACCTTCATGGCTTTGGATCAGCATTTCGGCAATGCCGGCTGTGGTGCCAAAGTTACCATCGATCTGGAACGGCGGCCCGGCAGAGAGCAAATTGGGGTAAATGCCGCCACCTGCGCCATAATTAATATCGGTACGCTCGGTTGGTTTCATGATCTCGGTGAATAGTTTATAAGCGCGGTTACCATCGTGCAGGCGTGCCCAAAACAATAGTTTATAGGCTATAGTCCAGCTTGGCCCATCATCTCCCCTAACCTCAAGTGTTTTTTTAGCGGCTTCGGCCCACTCTGGTGTACCATTGGCTGTAATGAGCGACGCCGGGTACAAACCGTACAAATGCGATATGTGGCGGTGCTGCGGATCGGTTTCCTTATAATCTTCCAACCATTCCATCACCCGTCCATCCTTAGCTATGTTTACTGCCGGTGGCAGGCTGTTTAGCATATCCCTCAGTTTTATACGAAAGTCGGCATCAATACGCAAGGTTTGCGAGGCGGTGATAACATTGTTAAATAACTCACGGATGATCTGATTATCAATGGTAGCCCCCTTACAAATACTTGCATGTTTGCCGTTGGGCAGGTAAAAACTATTTTCGGGAGATGATGACGGCGATGTTACCAGCCAAAGCGTTTTTTTATCCCGTGTGAGTATACTGCTGTAAAATTGGGCTGCGCCTTTTAAAATCGGGTATATCTTTTTCAGATACTGCCTGTCATTACTAAAAGCGTAATGATCCCACAGGTTGTTACATAACCAGCCCGAACCGGCCTTGGTTATCCCCCACGAGGCACTTTCGCCTGGCTCAGTAAAACCCCAGATATTAGTGATAACATGCGCCGCCCAGCCATCGGCATTGTAATACGCTTTGGCAGTGCGTTTGCCCGGTTCTATCATACCGTCTACCAAATCCGCCAGCGGCAGGTTAAGTTCGGACAGGTTAGCTACCTCAACCGGCCAGTGGTTCATTTGCACGTTTACATCCAGGTGATAATCGCCGTTCCAAGGGGTTTGTACCTGGTTAGCCCACAAGCCTTGCAGGTTTGGCGGCAACAGCCCTACCCTTGTGCTGCTGATGCTTAGGTATCGCCCAAACTGAAAAAACAAAGCAGGTAATCCCTTATCTGTCGATGGATTTTTATGAAAGGCGATCAACCGTTGATTAGTAGGTAAACTATCAGCCTTATTACTCTTACCCAATGTTAAACTAAGCCTGTTAAAACGACTTAAATAGCTGCCCGTATGTCCCAGCCTATGCATGTAATATGAACTCTTTACCGCCTGATTAAGCAAGCTGTCGATCCTCTGTTTATAGCGCTGATCTTTATAATCCGTACCCATCGATATAAAAAGCGTAACCTCATCAGCCCCTTTTATCTCGAGCGTATTATCTGCAGTGCTTTGCGTGCCGCCTTTCAGTACAGCCTTAACATTCGCTAAAAATTGCATGCCGGGTTTATCGGTACCACTTTTAAGGCCGCCAGCCATTTGCAGGGTATTGCCATCCACGCTTACCTCAGCGCGTTCAGGTCTGCTTAATGATATGCTTAAATTCAGCATCCCTTTTTTATCTGCCATCAGGTGGATAACGCTTACATCAGTACCAAAGCTGGTAAAATATTCGCGCCTGTAAGTTACGCCGTTTACAACGTAGCTGGCAGATGCGGTGGCTTCTTCCAAAGACAATTCACGCCTGTAATTACTGTATTGCGGTTCCTTGCCATCGCCATAATTGAATTTAATATTGAGATCGCCAAACATTTGGAAACAGCCAAACGGCACATCACCGGAGCCAGGGGCTTTACATACAAAGTTTTTGTCGATCAGATCCTGGGCTTCATCGTTTTTGCCTTCATCAAGCAGACGGCGTATCTGCGGCAGGTATTTGTAGGCCTCATAATTATTGGCATCCTGCGGCGCGCCCGACCATAGGGTTATATCATTCAGCACGATTTTTTCGTTACTTACACCACCATCCGGCATCATACCCAGGCGGCCGTTGCCCAGCGGCAGGGTCTCTTCCCAAACACGGGCGGGCTTATCATACCATAGCTTTAAGGCTTGCGCGTTAACTGCCGACATCTGGGCAGAAAATGCCAAAACCAATACACATAAAGCTTTTTTAACAATTCTCATCTTTTAATTATGGGGTTTATTTGTTGATCAGAAAATTCACAATGCGACAAGCGTTGCCCTTGCTCTTCGCGTTTTTATCCGCGCTGATTTTTATTTGCAAAGTGTGCTCGCCATTTTTTAAACCGCTACCCAGCAGTACATACCAGGGCAGATGCAAAAAGCCGCTCCACTCAGTATACAGGTCAACCTGTTTAAGCGGTGCGCCATCAATAGCGTATGAGATGATGCCCGCATCCCCTCCCGACACAATGGCTATGCCTACCGCATTTCCTTTAAAACTTAGCGTCAGCGTTGCACCTGGTTCTGTAGCAGTCAAGGCCGGTACGTTCACAAAACCTGGGCGTGAGCCTAAACCGTCAGTCGGTTGCCAGTTTCTATCCATCTTCCATTTATCATCATGCTTGGCATTGGTAATGTTATAATACGTGCCCCTCTCAAACGATTGGTTATTGAGTGGCTGAGGCAGCATATATTTTGCAGATTTATCAACGCTATCCTTAAGGCATTCATTAAGTAATGATTTGATAAAAACGAAATAAAGTTCCTGCCCGTAGATTGCCGGGTGAAGATCCTTAAAATCATTGTTCCAGTCAAACTCCTTATTAGCAAGCTTATCCTTCACGCCTTTAGCAATGTTGATGGAAGGCAGGCCATAATTTGCCGCTACTATTTCATGATTTTTTATCTCAATAGGTTGCTTGCCCATATTGTAATCAGCGGTTTTATCAGGATCAGCAAATTCCATCATTACCACATCCATTTGCGGATTAGCTTTACGTGCATGACGAATAATGCCTTCCAGTGCCCGCACCTGCGTAAGGCTGTCGGTTTTGTTTACGCGATCGTTCACGGCGGCTTCAACAAACAACAGGTCAACCTTGCCACTGTCTAACAGATCGCGCTGCAACCTGAACGCGTGCGGCAAACTGCCCAGCGATGGAATGCCCGCCATAATAAAGGTGAATTTAGTCTGCGGGAAACGCTCCTCTAAATACCGGTAAACCTTATCGCGCCAGCCGGGGTTAAACGTGATTGATCCGCCTAAAAATGCCACCGTTGCTTTTTTATTGTCAGTAGCCGCACGATAAAAATTAGTAATGCCCCTACGCTTTTTGTGATAATCGGCATAAGGCGAAATCTTTTTTACCGGGTATGAGTTGTAATAAATAAAATCCGTCCATTCCTCGTTATGTTTATCGGGCACATGATGGCCGTTTAAATGCTGCGGACCTTCGGTTACCGGATATGTTGTAACCGGGCCACCAGCGGCAATATAGCGTTCTGCAAATAGTAAGCTATTTTCGGCAGGCGGCACCAGTTTATCATCTAAACCTATCATATTCAATACAGGTACCTTAAATGATGCCAGCCCTTCCAGGTTATCTATCGGGTTATCCATATAAGCCAAAGCCTGGGCTTCTGTAAAATTATAAACTTGTTTTAACTGCTTCCAGGCCGCGCTGTCGCCCAAGCCTTTTCCCTTACCCCCCGGCCAGCTTTTAAAATCATAAACCGGGGTTTCCGCATAAATGCAGCTAACCTTATCGGGGTTGCGTTTTGCCCAGCCTAAAGCATATAAACCACCACGACTAACCGCTTCTAATGCTGCTTTAGGCGCGAGTTGTACACTATCGATCAGGTAATTATAAAACTTATCCCATACCTGCATGGCGTAAGGGCTGCCATACTGGTCGTCAACACTAACATAAGCCACATGAAAACCGCGCGTTAGCAGCAAACTATCTATACCGGTATGCCAATCAGGGAATGATGCGCGCCAGACCCAGGGCTTACCCGGCAAGGCTACCTTCGGTTTTACAACATAGCCTTTATGCCCGCTGATGTTAAGATCAGTTTTGTTAAATCCTTTCCAAACGGTTTGCGCGTTTGACGGAGTGGCAAAAACCACTACCATAAGGAACAGGATTACACTTTGATTAGTAAGTAGTTTAAACGTATTTGCGGTCATAAATAACTGGTGTGATAAAGTTATATCGGGGCTGTCTTTACAAAAATGGATAAACCGTTTTATTAAATGGACAATCCTTCTTTTTTACAATTATAAATAATGCCTTTCTTAGCCTGTAAGCAATATATTCCATCTATTATTTAATTTTAACCAAAGCGCTTCATGCCTTTGGCGATATACATTTAATTGTATTATAATAGCACAACGCAGCCATAAACCCTGCGTAGCATCCCCCGCTTTAAATTGATACTTTGAATGAACAGTACTGCTTTTAAAAGAAGAGACGGCTTTGAGGGTGAAAAGATTATCAGCATTCCGCCTAAAGTTTGGAAAGATGTTTTCAGGAAAGATCCCTCGTTCTTCCGGATATATGTGGCGCAGATAGGCTATTTTCCGCGGGCTTCATACCACTATCGCGAGCGCCGCAAAGGCTGCGAAGACAATATTTTGATTTACTGCCTGCAGGGCAAAGGCTATTTTATCATCGGCGATAAAAAATTCGAGGTAAACGCTAACCAATACATCATGGTAGCCGCTACCGATAAATATATGCGCTATTGGGCCGATGCTGAAACACCGTGGACCATATACTGGGTACACTTTAACGGCACCGATATGCATGGCTTTAATAATTTTTTAAATATTAATAATAACAAAGGCGCGGTTACTATTCCGTTTAACGCAAAGGCTATTGAGCTCTGGAAAAATATGTACGACAGCCTTGAGATGGGTTACAGTACCGAGAACCTGTGCAACGCCAACTTTTGCCTGTATAATTTCATCGCTAACTTTTTATTTCCGGAGCGCCATATTGATGCCGCCCGCGATGAGAGCACCGATGTAATTACCCTCAGTATTAATTACATGCGCGCCAACCTGGATAAGAAACTTACGGTTGATGATATGGCTAACCAGCATAAGTTGTCAAGCTCGTATTTTTCCATCATCTTCAGAAAGGCAACAGGCATGCCGCCTATTGATTATTTTATCAACCTGAAAATGCAGAAGGCCTGCCAACTGCTTTTCTCTGAAGAAATTCGCATAAAAACTGTGGCCAGTAACTTAGGCTATGAAGATCAGTATTACTTTTCGCGACTGTTTAAAAAATTCATGGGCATGTCGCCTGAGCAATACCGATCAACGGCCAAGCGTGATGTTATTGCAGCTGTTTAATAACCGGTAATTTTTCAGCATTACCGTTAATCTGAATGGCTATTACCGTGCAGTTATCATTCGGTAATTTACCGGGCATAGTAACTTGCAACCCGTCAGCCTGCGTAAATCTTAAGGCACTACCGCCTAACACTTTTACGCTTTTTACCGTGGTGCCGTTTAGTGCAGGCAACTTAAGCACATCTATTTGTTTAAATACATGGATGAATATATAATTGCCTTTACGCGTTGCGGCGTAAACATCGTTAGGCGCGTACGGGCCACCTTTTGTGCCATAGATAGCCTGGCCGTATCTTTTGAGCCAGCTCCCCATTTCATTAAGACGGTCAACCTGGCGCTGCTCTATGCGGCCATCCATCATCGGCCCAACGTTAAACAGTAAATTGCCATTACCACCGGCAGTTTTAACCAAGGTTTGGATGCACTCTTTTAAAGATTTCATCTGGTCGTTAGGCTTCCAAGCCCATTGGTTACAAATGGTGATGCAACTCTCCCATGGCTCCAGCATATTGATGTTGCCGATACGCTGCTCCGGCGTTAAAAAATCACCTACCGAATTTTCATTCAGCTTTTCACTCTCCTTGCCCAGGCGGTTGTTTATCACAATGCGCGCATCCAGCTTTTTTATATGCTGATATATCTCACGGCCAAATTCATTTGTCCATGGTTTTTCCCAATAGCCATCAAACCATAGCATATCCGGCTTATAGCGGGTAATCAATTCGGTGAGCTCGCTTTTCATCGTATTAACAAACCTGGGCATACTGCCTTTTACATTGCGTAACGAATCATGCGGACTATGGATCGGGTAATCCGGGTCATGCCAGTCCAGCACCGTCATATAAATACAAAATGAGATACCCTGTTTTTTACAGGCCTTGGCCAGCAAGCCAACCATATCTTTTTTAAAAGGCGTACGGCTTATATTATAGGCCGATACCGCCGACGGCCATAGCAAAAATCCATCGTGGTGTTTGGCCGTTATTACCAGGTATTTCATACCGGCATCTTTGGCGGTTTTCACCCACTTATCGGCATCAAATAATACCGGGTTAAACTCCCGGTAAAGTGAATCGTAATCTGCCTGCGAAACTTCCTTATTGCGGCTCCATCCTATTTCGGTGCCACGCAAGGTAACCGGCCCAAAGTGAACAAACATCCCGAACCGCTTATCCATAAAAGCATCAATCGCCGCGGCAGGTGTTTTGGCATCGCTCTGTGCAAACGCGGATGAAATCGTAAACAGACACAAAAAAATAATTAATCGACGCATAGTAAAAATCAAAGCCTGCACAATTAAGATATTGTGCAGGCTTCACTGTTATTGTTTATTCCAAAGGGTTATTTCGCTCATGTTACTATAGTTATTTTCGCCATTTGAATTGTGTTTGATGCGAAGCCTTATATAGCGTATTAGCTTGCCATGGTTATCCAGATCGAACTTATAAGCATTTCTGCCATCATCTGTACGTACAACATCTTTAAGCAACACCCAGCCCTTTGATATGGCTTCATCTTTCCATCCCGGGTTGTTGGCGGGCAAGCTGGTATCGTGCCCATTAATGTCCTCTATACCCCAAACCTCAAACTGGTCGGGGTTATGGCAGCAATCGCGACCGGTTTCTTCCATTTGCCCTATGTTATCATACACCTTACCCAAATCAATGGTAAGCTGTTGAGGTAAAGCCCTTTCATTGGAGTGAAAAATATTCGGGTAACTTTGCGGACCGTTTGAATTATCCCAGAGTTTTTCAATAGCAGTGCCAAATTCCGCATACACATCATTCGCGTTATTCATTTTTTTGAATTGCGATTTATCACATTTTACATACCGATACTCAATAGTTGGATAATCGCTGTAGGCGGCAACTGCGAAGGTATCGATAGATGTACGCTCCGGAATAAAGTATGAACGGTAGGTAACTACCGACCCGATCTTAACATTCGGTATTGTTATACTGCTGCTATCCGGGCTCAGCTGAGCAGTTTTGGTTTCGCCTGCATTGGTAGTATACTTTATTTTGGTTGTAATGTTGATGGTATCGGGCGTGATAAAATTCAACTTAACCGATCCATCCCTGTTGATATTGAAGGCATTCTCCACATCATACGCCCGGTTCAATAGCGTGCCATTGTATATTGGCCCGTAAACCTTTACGTTGTTCACCTCTTTGGCTATGGATTTATTACCCTTAGCGTCAAAAGAGAATATAGTAAACGAATATACGTACTCGCGTAAACCGCTTATTACAGTGCTGATGGTGTCTTTTTTCTCGGTTATGTTTACTATTTGCGAATCAGCTCTGTTGTTCCAGTAAACAATATAGCGGGTAATGCTTGGATCGGTACTGGCTTTCCATTTAAGACCAACACGCAGGTTACCGGGTTGCGAGGTTACATCGCCAACGGCGCCTGTGTAAGTGATCTCCTTACCATCAAAAAAATCACGGAACTCTGTATCCTTTTTGCCGCAGCCATAAATAACCGCGAACATGGCACAGATTATTAAACAATATCTTAAGGTTTTCATCTCTTTTAGCTTAATTAATTATTACTGCGGATTACCATATAACGATAGCTCCATAACGTGCGCTATATCGCCGCCAGACCATGATCTGTTTACAGCCAGGCGGATAAAGCGCACGGTAGGCGCATCAAATGGTACGTTAAAGTTCACACCTGCGCGTACGAAGGCCTCGTCAGACGCGGTGGTTGCTCCCGGCGGTGAACCTGACGGCGGATCAGGAAAATGGAAGTTGCCCATATTTATCCAGTCGCCCACCACGGCTCCCGGCGGCGCCGAAATAGGTAGTTTAGCGTCGCGCGGATTGGCAACTTTTGTACCCCATAAACTAAAATCGCGCGGGTTGCCGTGGCCGTAAGTAAATTCACCAACACGCTCCCACATAATGAAACGGCTTAGTTTGTATACTTTGCCTACATCAAACGTGCAAACGAAAGGCGGTTTTTCGCCCGGAAGCGTATGCCAGCCACTGCCATCGGCACTACCATTCCAAAGGTTTGGCAACTGCCACCCGTAGCCAATCGGCGTGTCACTTGGCAAATTAAAGGCACTGAACAAGCTTTTATTCAGCATCTCCTCATATAACGGACTGATCTCTTTTTTCAACGTATCAGAAATATTTCCCCATTGATCGGTTACATATACACCAAATTCCCGTGGATCGGTACTGTACCCCCTGATGGAGTAATTGATGGTATCAGTCCTTGTAAAAAATTGGTCCTGCACTTCCATGGAATTGGTTGTGGGATCAAAGGCCGTAATAATGATCCCTATCTCCTTTTTAAGCGGATTTAGAGCCTGAACGTTTACACCACCAAAATCGGCATTTACGTTTATTGATGGTCTGATCAACTGGTAAACAGGCGTTTCGGGATGAACCTTTACCGTAACGGGATCAGACATCACGTTGGCCCGCGATACCGTGTAAAGCGTTACATCATAATCTGCCGATGCTGCGAAACCATTAACCGTAACCGTGTCTGTATAGTAAGATGACTTGGTTTCGCGCTTTACGCCATCGCGTATATTGTATTGTGCAAGCACATACAATATATTTTCGGAGTTGGGCAAATCATAAGTGATGTAGGCACCTCCATTAAAATTATCAACCTTAACGTTGGTTACCACCCCCGGCTTTGTGCTATCGCTCGATATAGGGGTTTTATTATACCCATCATTTTTTTTGCACGCCGCAACCACAAGTATAACCAGGCAGGTTGCAACAGCTATATAATGTTTAATATTTTTCATGTTACTAAGTTTTTACCTTGCTTACCAGTTTGGATTTTGAACAAGATTGCCATTCACTATTAAATCGTTATTTTTTATTGGCCACAGGTAGTTGCGCACGTTAAACACCGGCGTAAGTATGGTGCGCGGGCGGTAGTAGTTAAGCGGCTGTTCCTCGTAAATATTCCAGCCCTGCATTGGCCTGCTCATTACATTTTGTATTTCCTTCCAGCGGCGTAAATCCCAACCGGCCTGTCCCTCAAACGCCAGCTCTATCCGGCGTTCCTGGTGAATGATCTGGCGCATGCCATCCTGCGAAGCAAACTTTGCGGCATTGCGTGAGTAATTGCTCCAGGCATCAACAACGCCCGGCAAACCTGCACGCTGGCGCACCGGGTCAATGTAACGTACCACCTCGGCGTAAGGCTTACCCTGCTCATTCAGCACCTCGGCGTATAGCAAGTACAGCCCTGCCAGCCTGATCAGCGGCATACGGAAATCAACCCAGGTCATGTTCTCATCATAAACCGTTTGATAATTAACGAGCTTTTTAGCCCAGTAACCGGTTACGTTTATACGGATGTTATCTTTTGGCCCTGCGTACGAGCTGCTGCTGCGTGCCTGCACATACAAAGCGTTTTCCTGATCAAAAACATTGTTACCATACCATATAGCGCCATCAAAGGCCATATCGGCATAAAAGCGCGGCTCGCGGTTAAAGTGTGCCCTAACGGTTTGGTAACCATTGCGTATGTAAAAGCGGTTATCATCATCTCCCGTGCGTAGATTGTAGCGGTTGTTATAATCCCAGGTTTTATCCTCGTTAATAGGCACACCGTTGTTGGTGTAAAATAACTCCTGCTGAGATATTGGCGCGGCAAACGTACCTTGGGCAATCAGGTTAGCCGCGGCTTTAGCCGTTAAGCGGGGCATGTTATACTCCTGCCTGCCGTAACCAAATACCGGGTTAAGCGCCCAAATCAATTCCTTGTTGAGCTCCCATTTTTCAGTAATAGCGGTTTGCAGGGTAAGTACTCTCCGCAACGAGTCGGTTAAATTGGAAGGTATATTGGCCGGCGCGTTAAAGGTATGTAGCGCAAACCCGTTAGCTTCGCATAGCTTAACAGCGGCGTCGCAGGCTTCTGCTGCCTTATCCCATTTAGTGGCGTCGTAAGTGCTGCTGAATAGTTTTTCGCCATCCTTATTGGCCAAACTTGCAAAGTCAGGGTTACCATTAAACATGGGGCTGGCCGCGGTCGCCAGCACCTCGGCCTTTACAGCAAGTGCTATTGGGCGGGTAATACGACCAAGCTCGCGCACCTGGTTTTGTATAATCACCGGCAGGTCAGGAGCCGATTCATCCAACAGGCGAACAATGTAATTCACTACCGAGTCAGCCGGGTCACGTTTAACCTTTACCTCTTCTGTCGAGCTGGTTATCGGCAGGTTTTTATCGGTAATAGGTATCGGCCCGTACATCCGGAACAGATAATAATGATAATAGGCTTTCAGGAACTTCACCTCTGCTATCCAACGCGCTTTTTCTGATGCGGTAAGGTCAATCGGCTTATCAATATTTTCGAGCATGGTATTGCAGCGGCGTAATGCCCTGAATATGGCCTGCCCCCCATTTTCGCCATCCCAATAGTTAAGGCCGGGATTTTGAACATTCTGTGTACCACGGATCAGGTTAAAACCTGTGGGGTCGATCCCCTGGTTATCCGTCAGGTTGTTGGGGAATATGATCTCGCCCGAGCTGGTAAAACTCGGATCATTTTGCGGATATTGAAATTGCTGCAAGGTAGCGTAGCATGAAAACAGGTAGTTCTCCGCCTCGTTACGGTTACGAAAGGCATAATCAATAGTGCCTACGTTCTCCGGCGTTACATCCAGAAACTTTTTACACGATGTACCCAGCATGGTAATAGCGGCCAGGTATATTAATATTTTGTACGATCTCATCTTCATCACTAATTATAAATTAACATTGAGGCCAAGGTTGAATACGCGTTGGATGGGGTAATTGAACCCGTTGCCGCCTATCTCCGGGTCCCAAAGCTTAAATGGGCTCCAGGTAACTAAATTCAGACCGCTGAAATAGATACGCGCGTTGCGCAGATTTAAACGCTGTGCATACTTTCGTGGTATGGAGTAGCCTATCTCTAATTGCTTAAGCCTTAAAAAGCTGCCGTCGCGCATCCACCAGGTACTGTTTTGGCGGTTGTTTTCAATCTGCGCCCCGTTGGCACCCAGGCGTGGGTACAGCGCGTAGAGGTTCTGGTTATCTTCTGACCAATGATCATCAGCATAAGCTTTTAACAACTGGGTATTTCCAGGCAACCATGAATCCGGACTTTGGATAAACGGACTGGTGCGGGCCGGGTCAATAAAGAATGATACCCTGGTTTGGCCCTGAAAAAAGGCTGAAAAATCGAAGTTGTGTATTTGTGAGGTTATACCAAAACCATAAACAATCTCAGGCACGGTTGGGTAACCGATAAAGGTTTGATCGGCACCATCAATCCGTCCGTCATTGTTAAGGTCGCGGTATTTGATGTCGCCCCCCATAGGCTGCTGCCCGTTGGTGCTGAATATTTGTTGCGGCGAGTTGCGCGCTTCGTTATCATCCACAAACAAACGTTCGGCAACATAGCCATACTGGCGGTTAAGTGACTGGCCTACGTTATAACGATATGGCTCAAGATAGTTTGGCTCTTCAAACTGCGTAAATTTGTTTTGTGCAAAGGTGAAATTACCACGCAGCGAAACCGATGCATTTTTTGAGAACTGTTTTTTGCCATCAACGGATAAATCGATACCTTTTGAGTCGACCTTACCTATGTTAGCGGCAATCGGCGCTTCTAAACCCATGGTGGTTGGTATTGAAGCCCTATCCTGTAAAATATTATACTTGTGGTTTTTGTAAACCTCGGCAATTACATTCAGGTTTTTAAGCAGTGTAAACTCTAAACCAAGTGTTGTTTGTTGTGAGGTTTCCCAGGTTACATCGCGGTTTTCGTAGTTACGAATGCTTACCCCATTACGGCCATAGCCATTATTGGTACCAAACACGGCGGAGTTGCCGCCATTCAGGTTAACGTCTGAAAGATAGTAGAACCTTTGTACGCCGATAGCATCATTACCCACCAAGCCATGACTGGCGCGGATCTTCACGCGGTCGAATACATCGTATAAATCGCCCCAGAATTTTTCTTCAGATATGATCCATGACGCACCGATTGCCGGGAAGAAACCATAACGATGCTCCTCTGAAAATCTTTCGGACCCATTATAACCGAAGTTAAATTCAAGGAAGTACTTGCTCTTAAACGAGTAAGTGGCACGGCCCGCAAGCGTAAGGTTACGGTATGGCAGCGAGTATTGCAAGGTGGTGGTACCTGACCGTGGGTCTTTAGCGTCTGAATACACTTGCTGCTGGCGGGTACCGATCAGTGAGCTGCTGATGGTATGGTTTTTACCAAATGTTTTGCTATAATCAAGCACACCCTGGAAGTAAACGAAAGTGTTTATATTATCGCTGCCGATATTACGGTTGTATTCCAGATACTCCCTTGCTACGTTATTGCCCGTTGGTTGTGGGTTAAGCCATTGTAGGGTGTAGGTATTGCTTGGTTTGTCGTATGTAGCAACGTTGTAGTAGAACGGCGAATAGCTCATATCCGACGTGTAATAAGAGTACCTGTTGGTACTGAACAAGCCGTGAAAGTTAAGGCCGCTTGTTATAAAGTTCAGATTTTGATTTAGTTCGAGCTGAGCCAGCATGCGCGACTCCACAAAGTTTTTATGCCCGCGTAATAAAGAAGCATAAGGATTTATTTGGCCTATACTGTTATTTGCCGGTGAACCACCGGTTGATAGCGTGTTACCGAACAAAATGTGTTGCGTATTCAGGTTCGCCTCATCCGGCTCATAAAACGCTGGGAACAATACCGGGCTGGTATGCATAGCCACATTGTACAAGTCTGTAGAGAACGATGCATCGTTAGTAAGCGGGCCATTGTACTCGTTAAAATTGCCCGACAACCTTAATATCAACTCGGTTTTATCGGTAAGGTTAACGTTGATGTTTGAACGCAGCTGATAGTTGGTAAACTTAACGTTGTTATTGTTATTGTTGCGGATATCAGTCCGCAGAATACCGTTGTCATTTGAGTACGAACCGGCGAAGTAGTACTTAGCCACACCGCCACCGCCGCTGATGTTCAGGTTAGCGCGTTGGGTGTTAGTTCTGTCCTTAAATAACATGTCAATCCAGTCCACCGCCGGGTAAACGTACGGGTTACTGCCCGGCGTTCCGGCCAGTGTAGCCTGGGTATTTAGTATTTTGTTCTCCGTAAACGGCCGGGGCGCCAGCGGATTACGGGTTACCGTTGCCTCGTTAAACAAACGCATATAGGTAATCGGGTCGGCAAGCTCAATAGTTTTGGCTGATTGCGATATGGAATTTTCTAACCTGAAATTAATTTGCGCCTTACCTACTTTACCCTCTTTGGTTTTTACCAAAATAACACCGTTGCCACCACGTGCGCCATAAAGGGCTGTAGCGCTGGCGTCCTTAAGTATCGAAAAGCTCTCGATATCATCAACCTGGATGCGGGCCAGGTCTGACGAGGTAAGCTCCACGTTATCCACCAAAATTAATGGGTCGCGCTTGTAACCAAAGGTAGTTACCCCACGGATGAAGAAGTTGGCATTATCCTGCCCGGGTTGCCCGCTTGGCGTGTAAGCAATTACACCGGCAACCTGCCCCGCCAGCGCGGTTGTTAAGTTGCTGGCCGGTATTTTTAAGTTACCGGGCTTCACGGTAGTTACCGAGCCTACCAACGCCTCGCGGGTTTGCTTGCGGCTGTAAGCGGTTACAATTACCTCTTCCGCCAGGGCAACGTTCTCCTTGATCACAATTTTGTATGTACGCTGGTCGGCATTTACGGTTACCTGCTTATCCTGGTAACCAACAAATGATACCTTTAAAACAGTACCTGGCTCAACATCCAAAACAAATTTACCGTTAGCATCAGTTGATGTGGCTTTGCCGTTTTTGTTTAGCGCGGTAACGTTAGCACCGGCAATAATTCCGCCGGTTGTGTCGGTTACGGTACCCGTAATGGTTACCCTGTTTTGTGCGATACTACTTTGTGCCATAATCATGAGCACCGCAAATAGCAAAATGCAACAGGCAGCCTGCAAGTACTTTTTAGGAATTTTTAACACCAAAAGGCGTTTACTTAGTTTGTAAAGTTTACTCATAAAAAAGGGTGAATAATTGGTAAAAAAAAGCAATAAGATACCCGTACAGGCCTTAATCCTGCATTAATGGGCATTGTTACTGCGAATGCCTTTACGTTAAATTGTTGTTATTTTATTTCGGCTTATAAAACAAATGTATAGTGCCGGGCCAGCGCGATAAATGACGTATCCTTTTATTATAATGGATTATTCGATTACGATAAAAGCTTTTTTCATTTTCATTAAGAACTGCGCTAAATTTTTAGCAATAATTAACAAAAATCGATTGCATGAAATCATCATTCTTTTGCTAAAACGATCAATTTGTAAAAATAATTACTGCTGATGAAATACTTCGGACATTGCCGTCCATATTTGATGCCTGGCGAGGGCTTCGGGCAATGGTAGCTGCGTAGGGTCGGTTTGTTTCCACCAGCGCTGCGTAATTGTGTCGGAGGCCATTTTTTTCATGTCGGCATCAAAATCATTACCGGTGTATTCAAAATAACTGAACAGGTAATATTTATCGTCTATCTTTTGCAGGTAGATTGAATAGTTACGAATGTTACACTCCCTGATCTTTTTAACAACGCCAGGCCATGGTGCCGCATGCAGCTTTTTGTAATAGGCTATCTTTTCTGGTTTAATACCGGTCACCATACCATAACGCACTACTTTTTGTGCTGATGGATTACAGCTTATCAATAATACAACGATGCCTAAAACTATCCTGCAAACAATATTTTTCATCGGAATAAATAAAATAGTACTGACATAATGAGCAATAACAGCACCGATAGCACCTTGTAATTACCCAATCCTTTCCAGCTATCACCCTTTAGTGCTTCAAACGGAGAATTCCAGTATAACCTATCGCTGTCGATGGTTTGTTGCACAGGATAGACGTACGAAAAAAGTATTTGCATCAGCATACAGGCGCAAAACAGGTAGAAGGCCATCATCATAAACGGAACCTCTCCTATCCACGACGTGGGCATCAGCTTGGATATAATAAAAACTACTACGCCCAACAGCGACCCCAACCACAGCGTTAGCTTTGATGAGGTTGCAGATGCCTTTCTCCAAAATATACCTAATACAAACACGCATGTAATGGGCGGTGCAATATGGGCAATAATATCGTTAAGGCCGTTGAAAATGCTCTCGTAACTATTGAGCAGCGGTAGCATAAGCAAGGATGCTATTACCGATACGCCTGCCGCAACTTTACCTGTTTTAACCAGTTGCTTGTCTGTTGCTTCGGGCTTATAGCGTTTATAAATATCATAGCTTACCAGTGTTGATATAGAGTTAAGCGCTCCCGATATCTGGCTCATTAAACCGGATAGTAAAGCCGCAACTAATACACCCACTAATCCCTTGGGTATAAGTTGAGTGATCATGAGGGTGTAGATGCCCTTGCTGTTTACCACCTGCTTGCCATCTGCAATGGTTTGCAGGGCTGATACATCCAGCAAACCTTTTTGCGAAAGCGTGTAAGCAAACAAACCAGGCAACACAAAGATGAACACCGGAAGTATTTTAATAAAACCACAAAATAATGAACCTACCCGCGCGTGATCCTGATTTTTTGCACCTAACACGCGCTGTACAATGGTTTGATCGGCACACCAATACCATATTCCCAGCACCGGGTACCCTAAAAACACCGAGTACCATGGCATACCGCTGCTATCGCCATGCGGGCGCATCATAGATAATTTGCTCATCTCTCCATGTTGCTGCAATACATCCACCATAGGTTGCCAGCCGCCCATTTTTACCCATGCAGCCACACACATTATTACCGCACCGGCTAATAAAACAATGGTTTGTATAGATTCTGTAACTACTACCGCTGTTAAACCACCCGCAACCGTATACAGGGCGGTGAGTAAGGAAATGATGATGACGCTGGTATACATGTCAACCCCGAAAAGGGTTTGCAAAACAATGCCGCCCGCTAATAACGAAAAGGCGATATGAATAATGATCGCGGATATTACGGACACGATGGCCAACCAATCGCGACTGGCACGGTCATACCTTTTCTCCAAAAAATCAGGCAGGGTAGCAACACCTGACCGGATATAAAACGGCACAAAAAACAGCGCCAGCAAAATAAGTGTGAATGATGCCATCCACTCAAAGTTGCCATTCAGCAAACCGGTATCAAACCCGCTTTGTGCCAGGCTTACCAAATGCACGCAGGATATATTGGTGGCAAACAAAGCCAGCCCGATTGTAGGCCAGCGCAAGGTTTTTCCTGCCAAAAAGTATTCGCCAGCGGCATTGCCGGTTTTATTTTTTTGCTGATGGCGGATGCCCGACCATAAGCCTATAATAACAATGCCCAAAATGTAGAGCACCGTAATGGTAATATCTGCCGGGCCAATCATAATTCGGTTTATATGGATTTTATATCGCAGCTGCTTCCGGGTGCCTGTGGCGTTTGGTATAAGCCGCCCTCAATTATAACCGGATTTACAAAATATCTTTGCAAGTGCGGAATGTGTTCTAAAAATAAAGCTTCGTGCCCAAGTTTTATATGGTTAAATAAAACCAGGTGCTGGTGCAGCTGCCCCATATCCCCCACATGGGGTACAACAGGCACGCCATACTTTTTGCATAGTAAACTTACTGTGATGAATTCACTCACCCCGCCCACACGCACCGCATCAACCTGAATGAATGATGCCGCGCCAGTTTGCAGGTAGTTTTTAAATATCACGCGGTTAGGTACATGTTCGCCAAGGGCAAGCTTTACCGGTGCTATGGCTTCGGCCAGTGTTTTGTGTGCCAATACATCATCCGGGTGCGTTGGTTCTTCCACCCAGTATGGATTCATGCTTTTCAATTCGTTACATATACTGATGGCTTGCGGCAGGTTCCACTGCTGGTTGGCATCGAGCATTACCTTTACCTCATTGCCTGCTGCCTCACGCACAATGTGCGCCCTGCGAATGTCGCGTTGCGGATCGGCTGAACCCACCTTCAGCTTCATGGCGGTAAAGCCTTCGGCTACAGCTTTCAGGCAATTTTCACGCACCTTTTCATCGCTGTAATTAAACCAGCCTATAGAGGTATCATAACCGGGATATCCTTTCAGGGTAATCAATTCTCGCTGTTGAATACCCCTTTGCTGATCTGCTATCAATTTAATCGCTTCCTGCGCTGTAAGTTCATCTTCCAGGTAACTCAAATCGAGCGTGTTAACAATTTCATCAGGCGATAGGTCAATGAGCAATTTCCATAATGGCACGCCACGTTTTTTTGCCCACAGATCATAACAGGCGTTAGTTACCGAGGCCAGCGCCAAGTGCACCACCCCTTTATGCGGCCCCAACCACCTGAATTGCTGCTCGTTGGCCAGTTTGTTGAATAATACGCCAAAATTGCTCATCACCTCTTCAATATCCAGCCCCTTGAGCTTTTCGGCGTAAAATTTTGCGGCTGAACAAACCAGTTCATTGCCCTTACCCAAGGTAAAAGCCAGTCCGGTGCCGGTTAGTCCGCTATCGTCATGCAGTTGGGTAACAGCATATGAGTATACCGGGTCGCGGTGAATGGCATCGCTGCCCGCCTTACCATCCAGCTGATATCGGGAATCTTTAACTTGTATATTTTTGATCATTACGTAGATTATTGATTAATTGCTACGGCGATAGCCTAACTCGGCTCCACCGCTTACCGGCAATATGCAGCCCGTTATAAACCGCGCCGGAGACGACACCAGGAATAAACAAACATCCGCAATCACATCAGCATCAGGGCAGTAACCCAATAAGTGTATGCTATCTAGGTATTTTTCTATGGATTGCGGACTTGGTTGCTGTTCGCTCCAGCTGCGCAGCATAGGTGTCCACACCCCGGCCGGGGCTATGGCGTTCACCCTGATGCCATGTGGCGCGTAATCAATCGCCATTGATTTTGTGAGCGCGCTGATAGCGCCCTTGGTAGCACTGTAGGCGGCATGTATCTCCTGCCCAATTTCGCCGGCCATGCTACCGGTATTTAAAATACTACCCTTGTTTTTTATAAGTTGAGGTATGGCGTGGCGGGTGGTATTAAAAATGCCTTTTACGTTTACATCAAACAGGCGCTGCCATTCTTCGTCGGTTGTTTCGTGCAGGTTTTTTGATGGGTCGGATATGCCGGCATTGTTGTGCACTACATCAATACGGCCAAACCGCTCAACCGCCGCGTTAATTGCTTGTGCTATCTGGTCGACATTTGATACATCAGCATGCAGATATATTACGTCATCGCCGTTTAGCGAAACCGAAGCCTTATCAATGCTCTCCTGGTTGTTGGATACGATGGCCAAAGCAGCACCCGCGTCGCGGTAAACTCTGGCACACTCAAAGCCGATACCCTCGGTTCCGCCGGTCAAAAAAACTACCTTGTCTTTTAATAATTGCATTTATGATAAGCTTTTTGATTTCGTTATTTTAAATAATACCAACAGACTGCCTGCACGGCGTTAACCGCGAAAACCTTCAGAAAACTGTTAGTATGATTGTATTGGTTTGTTTAACTGGACTGTTGACGTTTTCAAAGTAACAGCCCGAAGAGAGGATTTAGAATAGATAATTCCACTTTTTTAATGGATAATACCATTTGCTATTCATAGCATTATTCAACAAAACGGCTAAATAACTTTAAAAACAGCCTTAATTATCCATCCAATTGATAGGATTATCCATTTTATAAACGTACCTCAGCCATTAGGTTTGAAAATAGAGGAACAAGCTCTTTACAAAACCGAACGATGGCATTTTCCGCTTTTTGTTCGATAACCAATTATCTGTTTAGCCGACATTTATAAGCTATTATTTTTATTTTTATAGAATGAACAACAACCAACCAATTATCAATCCTAAAACTTTTATTGCGCTTGCCCTTGCACTCGGCCTTACGGGTATGGCCCGGGCGCAAAATATTACTATCCCCATTGAAACCAGGAATAATGCCCTTGTTTTACAGGTAGATAGTAAAAATGATGTAGGCACCATTTACTTAGGTAAAAAGCTTAGCGACGCTAACGCATACGCGCAAATACCGGCCGTTTATAAACAAACCGCTGATTATACCGACAATACATCAAACTCAGCCTATTCCACCTCCGGCTCGCGCGGATATTTTGAACCGGCCATCACCGTAACCCATGCCGATGGCAACAACTCGCTCGACCTGCGGTATGTTAGCCATAAAGTAACTAAAACAGATAATAACGTGTCACTATTAAGTGTGGTGCTTAAAGATCCGGTTTACAATTTTGAGGTTACACTTTATTATAAAACCTACTTCAACGAGGATGTGGTGGAGCAATGGAGCAGTATTAAACATACCGAAAAGGGCAATGTGGTGCTACAAAAATTCGCGTCGGCCAACCTGTATTTAAAGGCGGCTAAGTATTACCTTACCCAATACCACGGCGATTGGGCCAAAGAGATGCAGCCCGAGGAAAGCCTGATGACCCACGGTATTAAAACCTTAGATACCAAGCTGGGTACACGCGCCAACCTGTTTCAGCCATCCGTTTTTATGGTATCGTTAGATAAGCCTGCTACCGAGGACGAAGGCACTGTGTTATACGGCGCAGTTGAGTGGAGCGGAAACTTCCGTACGGATCTGGAACTGGACAACCAGGACAACCTGCGCATTATAGCCGGTGCCAATAACTATGCATCAGCCTATACGTTAAAGCCAAACGAGGTATTTACCACGCCTGCCTTTTTATACACCATGAGTGACAAGGGTAAAGGTGATGCCAGCCGTAAACTGCAGCGCTGGGCACGTAATTACCGGGTACTGGATGGCAACGGCAACCGCCTCACACTGCTTAACAACTGGGAAGCCACTTATTTCGATTTTGAGGAACAAAAGCTTTTTGAATTAATAAAGGACACCAAGAAGTTGGGCGTTGATATGTTTTTGCTGGATGATGGATGGTTTGCCAACAAATACCCCCGTAATGGCGACAACGCAGGCCTGGGCGATTGGCAGGAAAACAAAAAGAAGCTGCCTAACGGTGTTGCATCCCTGGTGAAAGAAGCTACTAACAATGGCGTAAAATTTGGCATTTGGCTGGAGCCTGAAATGGTGAATCCTAAAAGTGAGCTTTACGAAAAGCACCCTAACTGGGTAATTAAACAACCCAAACGTGCCGAACATTACTTCCGTAACCAATTAGTGCTTGACCTGGCTAACCCTGAGGTGCAAAACTTTGTGTACAGCATTGTGGATGATCTGTTCACTAAAAACCCGGATTTGGCTTACATAAAATGGGATTGCAACGCAGTGATTTTTAACGCCTACTCGGCACATCTTAAAAATCAGTCGCATTTTTATATTGAGTATATGCGCGGGTTATACAAAGTGCTGGAACGCATACGTGCTAAATACCCTAAAGTGCCTATGATGCTTTGCTCGGGCGGTGGCGGCCGGGTTGATTATGCGGCGCTTAAATACTTTACCGAGTTTTGGCCAAGCGATAATACCGATCCGCTGGAACGTATTTTCATCCAGTGGGAATACTCCTACTTCTACCCTGCCATTACCAGCTCAAACCACGTAACCGATTGGGGCAAGCAACCTATAAAATTCCGTGTGGATGTAGCCATGATGGGTAAACTGGGTTTTGATATTGTGGTAAGCAAGCTCAGCGGTGATGAACTTAAATTTTGCCAGGAAGCCATCAAAAACTATAACCAGTTGAAAGACATCATTTGGCATGGCGAACAATACCGTTTGGCTGATCCCCGTAAAAACAGCGTAGCATCTATTATGTACATCGATGAGGCAAAGAGCAGCGGCGTAATGTTCAATTACCTGGTGAATAACCGTTATGATGAAGGCAGCAAACTGCCTATTAAACTTAAAGGCCTTGATCCTACCAAACGTTATACGTTAAAGGAGATCAACCTATATCCGGGAAGCAACTCATCGCTTGATGCAACTAAAACCTACAGCGGCGAATTCCTGATGACGATCGGTTACAACCCAGATGTAAAAGCGGGCCGTAACAGCGTAGTATTGCAAATAAACGAAGCAAAATAACCTTGCTCCACTATAAAAACAAAGGCCGGATGTTTAAAACATCCGGCCTTTGTTTTTATAAATTGAATAGGACTAAGCGGCCACAACAGGTTTTGATACAATGGAAGTACCATCGCCGGTTAACACCACATAGGTAGTAAGCGGCTTACCCATAGCGGCTTCATATTTAGGTGCCAGGTCTGTAGCTATCCTTTCAATCGCTTCTTCTTTGATCAGGTTGATCGTGCAACCGCCAAAGCCGCCACCCATCATACGTGCGCCTAATACATCAGCATCATTGCGTACGGCATCAACCAAAAAGTCGAGCTCAGGGCAGCTTACGTTATACTCCTGCGATAGGCCGTGGTGTGTAGCGAACATCTTTTTACCGAAAGCCACCAAGTCGCCGTTACGCAGATCCTCGCAACCTTTAAGCAGGCGGTCATTCTCTTCAACCACATATTTACAACGGGTAAAGGTTGACTGATCGACAGGCTCAACTAACTCATGCAGCATATCCATTGTTACATCGCGCAAGCTGTTTACCTGCGGATATTTCTCTTTAACCAATGCAACGCCTTTTTCGCATTGCTGGCGGCGCTGGTTATATTCGGTTGAGGCCAGGTTATGTTTTACGTTGGTGTTAAACAACACCAGCGCGTAACCTTCCATCTCAATAGGCACATATTTATATTCGATGCTGCGGCAATCCAGTTGTATTAGGTGATTAGCCTTACCAAACAAGCTGGCAAACTGATCCATTATACCACAGGCCACACCGGCATAGTTATGCTCAGCCCATTGGGCGGTGCGGGCTAACTGCTCGCGGCTTAACCCCAGGCTGAATAACTCGTTCAGCGCGAAAGCCACCGCGCATGATATACCTGCTGATGACGACATACCCGCGCCGATAGGAATATCCCCATCAACCGCTATGTTAAAACCGGTTACTTTTTTACCACCATGAATCAGGCCATCCGTAACACCTAACACATAATTCGTCCATGAATTTTCGGTTTGCGGCGCTATATCTGCCAAAGGCACGGTTACCGTTTTATTAAATTGTACGGAGTGCATTACAATGTTGCCGGTGTCATTAGCGCTAATGGCAACGGTAGCGTATTTGTTTACGGCAGCAGGTAGTACAAAGCCTTCGTTATAGTCGGTATGCTCGCCCAAAAGGTTAATACGGCCAGGCGACTGCACCACCAAAGGCTCCGCCTCAAAAATTTGCTGGAAAATATCTGTTACGGTCATATAATTGTGTTAACTGTCAAATCTACATTAATTTTAAAGAAATAAAAATTTTGCAGACATTTTTTTTGACGGATCAAGTAATTGATTTTGATACGATTAGTTATCGCTATCGAGCAAAAACACTGTCAGGCTGCGTGGCCCGTGTGCACCAATAACCAGCGATTGCTCAATGTCTGCCGTTTTTGACGGACCGGCTATAAAAGCCGCATAACCGTAATCTTTTTCGGCTATTAATTGGTAGGCCTGCTGCATCAGCGGGACTATATTATTCCTGTTAAGCAGGATAACCAGGTGCTGCGTAATAAATGGTAGCGCACGTGCGCCCATCAAATCCTCAGTTACCCAAACGGCACCATTTTCGGCAACGCCAAAATGGGCTTTGATAATAGCCACGTCAACATTTTCCAGTTCGTGCGGATCGCCGGGTTGGATCAGTGTAGCTAATTCACTAAACTCATCAATAGCGGTTATCCATCGCTGAGCTTGCGGAAATGTATTTTCTAAAGAAGCTTTAACTGCAGCGTAATTATTCGCTTCAACAAACCGCCCCCCTATAAATTCTAACACTTGCTTAAACTTTTCAGCGGCCTCTGTCTGTTCAAAATAGAAATCAACATCAGCGGGCAACGGCCGTAGTTCAGGTTGGTTTTGCTTGATGGCTTTCAGAATACTATCACGGCTCATGGTTGCTCTCCTTTCCGGTTCTTTTTATACCAGTCGGTAAACGAGCCTTCGGGTGGTGTTGGCATATCGCGCTGTTTGTACCAGGGGTTAAGGCCATTGTTCACCGCGAACGGGATGAATTTTAAGGCGAGCCTGCCTGCCTTACCCGAAATATTAAATATTGCCGGGGATGATAAAGCCAGGGTCATACCCTTCATCATGGCGGTTTTAGTTTTGGTAGAGTAACCGTTTTTTACGATCACCTGCCGCCATTTATATAACTGATCGTGAATGTCAATTTTAACCGGACATACATTTGAGCACGACCCGCACAGCGTTGACGCAAACGGCAGGTCGGCATACTTTTTCATATCCAGGTTAGGCGCCAGTATGGAGCCGATTGGCCCGGCAACGGCGGTGTGGTAGCTATGCCCACCGCTACGGCGGTAAACCGGGCAAGTATTCATGCAAGCGCCACAACGGATGCACTTTAATGAGTTACGAAAATCCTCACGGCCTAACTGTATGCTGCGCCCGTTATCAACAATAATAATATGCATTTGCTGGCCGGGGCGTGGCTTTTTAAAATGACTTGAGTACGTAGTAATAGGCTGCCCCGTGGCGCTGCGTGTAAGCAGGCGCAGAAATACACTGAGGTGTTTGCGTTGCGGAATCAGCTTTTCGAAACCCATACTGGCTATGTGTACATCGGCCAGGTGAGCACCCATATCGGCGTTGCCCTCGTTGGTGCAAACCACAAACTCACCGGTTTCGGCTATGGCAAAGTTTACACCTGTTAAGGCGGCACGGCGGGTTAAAAATACTTCGCGCAGATGCTGGCGGGCAGTTTCAGTCAGTATCTGCGGGTCGGATTCTCCTGCCGCAGTACCCAAATGCTCGTGAAATATATCGCCTATTTCTTCCTTTTTCTTATGGATGCAGGGTAACACGATATGGCTCGGCGGCTCTTTAGCCAGCTGAACAATACGCTCTCCCAAGTCCGAGTCAATCACCTCAACGCCGTTATCCTGCAAAAAATCATTCAGGTGGCATTCCTCAGTAAGCATGGATTTGCTTTTCACCATGCGGTCAATCCCCTTTTCTTTCAGGATAGACAGCACGATGGCATTATGCTCGGCAGCATCAGCCGCCCAATGTATTTTGATGCCGTTGGCAAGGGCATTCCCCTCAAACTGCACCAAATAATCGTGCATGTTGGAGAGTACGTTATGTTTTATTTGCGATGCGGTTTCGCGGAGAAGTTCCCAGTCTGGTATGCCATGACTGGCGCGGTCGCGCTTGGCACGAACGAACCACAGGGTTTCGTCGTGCCAGTCGACACGTTTTTCATCTTTATTAAAAGCCTGCGCTAACGCCGCATGATCCTTTACTGCACTCATACCATGGCCGCGTTTAAAATTTCAGCAATATGCATTACCTTAACCGGACTATTTTGCCGTTTAAGAATGCCTTCCATGTGCATCAGGCAGCTCATATCGGCCGCGGTAATGTATTCGGCATTATTTTTTATGTGATCAGCCACCCTATCCTTACCCATTTTTACGGATACCGCTTCCTCGGCAACACAAAATGTACCGCCAAAACCGCAGCATTCATCGGCACGGGTTAAAGGGATCAATTCAATACCATCAACCATATTTAAAAGTTGCTCGGGTTTTGAAAAGGCCGGTGCCGTAAGTTCCGTCATTTGCGCAAGTTTGAGGCCACGCTGGCCGTGGCAGCTTTGATGTACCCCAACCCTGTATGGAAAGCTGGCTTTTATACTGTCCACCTTTATAACGTCCGTTAAAAATTCGGTCAACTCATAAATTCGTGAGCGGATGCTCTTTGCTTCGGCAGGGGCTTTATCTGAGTGTAAATGATCCTTAATGTGCAGCGTACAGCTACCGGATGGCGAAACAATATAATCGTAACCGGCAAAGTTTTGGGTAAACAGTTCGTTGGTTGAACCGGTTAAATGTTCGTAACCCGAATTGGCCATAGGTTGCCCGCAACAGGTCTGATTAAGCGGGTAGCCAACTTCGAGACCCAGTTTTTCCAACAATTCCAGCGTATCAATTGCTACCTTGGGGTAAAACTGGTTAATATAGCACGGAACAAATAACCCAACCTTCATCTGTACAAATATTTACGATATGGCCCTGTCCAGGTGCACATAACCACCATCAACATAAATTAACTGTCCGGTAGTATGGCTTGATACCGGTGAAAGCAGGAACGCTACCGCATTACCCAATTCCTCGGTAGTCGTCATTCGGTTGCCTAAAGGTATCTTCGAGTTTATTTCTTTTAACTTTTCTTCGGGATTACCCAGTGTTTGTATCCAGCGTTCATATAACGGCGTGTAACATTCGGCCACCACAACCGCGTTTACACGGATGTTGTGCGGCAATAGTTCAACCGCCCACTCGCGGGTGAGCGCGTTACGGCCACCGTTTGAAGCTGCATAAGCAGACGTCCCGCCCTGCCCTGTCTCGGCAGTTTTTGATGTTATATTTACGATACTCCCCTGGCTCTTTATCAGATATGGCAACGCTTGCTGCGCCATCATGTAATAGTGCACCAGGTTTTTGTGAAGCGACTGCATAAATTTTTCATAGGTGCCATTTTGCAAACCAACACCATCATTTTCGCCGGCGTTATTCACCAGGCCGTCAATACGTCCATAGCGTGCAACTACCGCTTCAACCGCTGCTTTGCTGGCTTCAGGGTTTGATAGCTCAGCCACTACCTGGAAACCCGCGCCACCCGCAGCTTCTACCTCAGCAAGTGTTTTTAAATTTTCGGTTTCGGTGCGGCTTACAATGGCCACTATGGCACCTTCGTTAGCCAATACCTGCACAATGCCTTTGCCTATGCCCCTCGCGCCACCGGTTACAATAATTACCTTATCCTTGAGTTTCAGATCCATAAAAAGATCAGTTTATTTTTTTAAGTTATAAAATTCAGCAGCGTTTTGGCCCCAGAACAAGCTTTGCTCCTGCGCATTAAACTGCTGCATATAAGTTTCCAGGCTTTGAATAACCCGGTTGTAGCCACCTGCAACAATGCTCACCGGCCAGTCAGACCCATACATTACCCTGTTGATGCCAAACTGACCAAAAACAACGTCGAGGTATGGTTTAACATCGTCAAGCGTCCAGTGGTACCAATCAGCCTCGGTGCAAAAACCGGATACTTTACAATATACGTTTTTATGACTGGCTATGGTTGTAATATCTTCTGCCCAAACATCAATTTCACCGCTTTTAATTCCGGGTTTTGCCAGATGATCAATAATAAACTTTTGATTGGGGAAAGATGCTACCAGCTCATTAGCCGCTTTTAGTTGTTCGTTTGTGACCAGTACATCATAAGTAAACCCGTAAGCTGCCAATTTTGATATACCCCGTTTAAATTCTTCGGTTAGCATAAATGATGCATCTTCGGCCTGTAAAACATGCCTGAAGCCTTTCATCAGTTCAAACTGACTATAGTATTGTAATCGTTCCTCCACATTTTCCGCACGAAGATCAACCCAACCCACTAAACCTTTTACGAAGGGCGCGTTTTTAGCTAAACCAAGCAAAAAGCTATTTTCCGCTTCGCTTTGATCAGCCTGCACGGCTATGCAACCTTCAATTTGATTATATTGCAGCAACGGCAAAAGGTCTTCAGGTAAAAAATCGCGTTGAATTACCGACATATCATCGGTTATCCAGGCATCTTTTACCGGATTGTATAACCAAAAATGCTGGTGCGAATCAATTTTTTTCATAAGCTACCACTTCTTGCCTTGATGAACCTAAACCATCAATACCAAGTTCCATCACGTCGCCAGGTTTAAGATATACCGGTGGCTTGAAGCCCAGACCAACACCTGCCGGTGTTCCGGTTGAGATCACATCACCCGGTAACAACGTCATGAACTGGCTTACGTAGGATACCAGGAACGGTATGTTAAAAATCAGGTTTGACGTACTGCCATTTTGCATGGTTTCACCGTTTACCTTTAGCCATAGGTTAAGGTTATTAATATCGCCCAATTCGTCCGGCGTAGCCAAAAACGGCCCCATTGGCGCGAAGGTATCACAGCCCTTGCCTTTATCCCACGTTCCGTTGCGCTCTAACTGAAATTCCCGTTCTGACACGTCGTTGTGTAGTACATAACCGGCTATGTAATCAGCGGCTTCGGCTTCTTCAACGTACGATGCCTTTTTGCCGATCACTACGGCCAGTTCCACTTCCCAATCCGTTTTTACTGAATTTTTAGGAATCACCACCTTATCATACGGGCCAATCAGCGAAGTAGTGCTTTTAAAGAAGATCACCGGCTCGGGTGGTAGCGGGGCATTGGTTTCATGCGCGTGATCAGCATAGTTTAAACCAATGCACACAATTTTTGACGGACGCGCTATAGGGCTTCCCAAACGCTCGCTGTCATCAATTTTCTCCAGCTTATCCTGGTTATCTTTCAGGTATGCAGTTAATGATTCAAGGCCACCGGCTTCAAAAAACTGCTCGTTATAGTCGCTGCCCAAACCGGCAGTACTGTAGTTGACACCATCAATCTGTACACCGGTTTTTTCGTGTCCGGCGGCACCATATCTTATTAATTTCATATATCGAATTAATTGTTCAGCGTAATAAATCCACCGTCAATAGGATAATCTGTCCCCGTGATAAAGCCAGACTCATCAGCACATAGGTACAGGGCAAGCGAAGCTATTTCTTCGGGCTTAGCCATACGGCCGATTGGCTGACTTTTGGATAATTTTTCAAATATCTCCGCTTGATTATCCGGATAATTTTTGGCTATAAATCCATCTACAAAAGGTGTGTGTACCCTTGCCGGTGATATGCTGTTGCAGCGAATATTATCTTTCAGATAGTCGCGCGCTACTGATAAAGTCATGGCGAAAATGGCTCCCTTGCTCATGCTATACGCAAACCTGTCGGTAATGCCCACATGCGCGGCAATAGATGCCATGTTCAATATAGCGCCACCACCGTTTTGTTTCATCAGCGGTACAGCAGCGTATAAGCAATTGTAGGCGCCTTTAACGTTTACCTGAAAAATTCGTTCAAAATCAGCTTCGCCGGTATTTTCCAGGTTACCTACATGGGCAATGCCCGCGTTGTTTACCAGTATATCCACTTTGCTAATGCTGTTAAATATAGCTGTTATACCTGCCTGATCGGTAACATTACCTGCGTGAGCTTGTGCATTACCACCTGCGTTTGTTATTTCGGCGACAACATCGGCGGCTGCATCAGCATTTAGTTCTATTACGTGTACGGTAGCCCCTTGCCCCGCAAATAATAATGATATGGCTTTTCCGATACCACTACCCCCACCGGTTATTACCGCTACTTTATTTTTTAAACTGAACATGGTTTATATTTATAATGATACCCCTCTTTTCCAGGGGATAAAATCGTCCTGACCTAACTTGACCGCCTTTGGCGTGATATTGCCGCTGGCTACCTCAATCACATAATTCAGCATACGCTCGGCAGCTTGCGCTATGGTTTCTTCCCCCTCAATGATGGTACCGCAATTGATATCAATAATATCAGGCATGCGTTTGTACAAAGCTGTATTGGTTGCCACCTTGATAACCGGCGCTACCGGGTTACCTGTAGGCGTACCTAAACCGGTTGTAAACAACACAATGTTAGCGCCCGAGGCTACTTCAGCCGTTGTACTTTCCACATCGCTACCGGGCGTACATAAAAGGTTAAGGCCGGGTTTGGTTACTTTCTCCGGATAATCAAGCACGGCTGTTACCGGCGATGTACCACCTTTTTTTGCCGCCCCTGCCGATTTGATGGCGTCGGTAATCAATCCATCTTTTATATTACCGGGTGACGGGTTGGCGTAAAAGCCCGAACCATCAGCCTCAGCACGAGCGTTATAGGTGCGCATCAAATGCATAAACTTTTCTGCAGTTGGTACGTCAACACAACGATCGCTCAATTCCTGTTCTACCCCGCAAAGTTCCGGAAATTCGGCCAGGATGACGCTGCCGCCCAGGCTCACCAAAATATCCGAAAGATAGCCGAGCGTAGGGTTGGCTGATATACCCGAAAACCCATCAGAACCGCCGCACTCTAAACCAACACAAAGCTTGGATATAGGTGCAGGTTGCCTTTCAACTTTATTGGCTTCGATAAGCCCGGCGAATGTTTGCTTTAAGGCCTGCTGCAATAAAGTACTCTCGGTACCCAGTTGCTGCTGCTCCAATATGTATAACGGCTTGCTGAAGTTGGCATCGCGTTTCTCAATTTCAGCACGTAAAATACTGGCCTGAGCGTGTTGGCAACCAAGGCTTAATACCGTTGCCCCTGCCACGTTCGGGTGGGTTATGTAACCCGCAAGCAACCCGCAAAGCGCATCCGAGTCAATACGGGTGCCGCCGCAGCCCATATCGTGATTAATAAATTTTATCCCGTCAATATTCGCGAAAACCTTTTGTGCTGTTTTACTCTCGGGCGTCAGTTCCAGATCGGCCTGTAATATCTCCTCTACCGACTGGCCGGTGCGGTACATGTTAACCAACTTATCAACCTCGTTGGTATAACCACGGGGTTTGGTAAAGCCCAGCTTTTCGGTAAGGGCTTCTTTTAAAACGTTGATATTGCGGTTCTCGCAAAACACCAGCGGAATAACCAACCAGTAATTGCCCGTGCCAACAGAACCATCGGCACGGTGAAATCCCATGAAGGTACGTCCCTCAAATGCTGATACATCGGGTTTATGCCAGTCTGTTTTACGGTTACCCAAATGGTATTCGCCCGAGGCATGTATTACGTTATCAACCGTAATGGCAGTGCCCTGCGGTATTGGCTGGTTAGCCTTGCCCACCAACACGCCATACATAAATATTTCGTCGCCAGTTTTTAGGCTATGGATAGTGAACTTATGTTTTGCGGAAACGGGAGTAGCAAGCAAAAAATCCTCGCCGTTAAACTGCACGGGCGTACCAGCTGCCAAATCGGTAAGCGCCACCAGCACATTGTCGGCAGGGTGTATTTGTATATAGGTTGTATTGTTACTGTCAGGCATTGGTGTTCTTACTTCAATTCAAATATCTTATCCATCAGCATCCATTTTTCGCCGGGTTTGGCCTGCGGCATCGGCTTTTGGAATTTCCACATCAGGGTTTCCCACTCCTGTACCTTGGCGTTGGCGGCGTCAGCCTGTGCCTTAGCCTCGAAGGTAAAAGTATCGTCCGCTTCAACTATCATGAACAGTCTGTCGGCAAAGCGGTATATCTCCATGTTCTGTATGCCGCTATCGGTAATGCTTTGCAAAACTTCAGGCCAAACCTTTTTGTGCCAGTCTTCATAGGCCTTTATTAAACCCGGATCATCATACAGATCAATAGTAAGACAATATTTTTTCACGTGTTGATTATGATTAGCAAACCCCGGATACCGGAGGCGGTTTTATAAAAGTAATGTTACAAATAAAGATAAACAGGTAAACTAAAAATTATTGTTTTTTGTCGTACTATTAAGCGATATTGTAATAAATGAGCTTTAATTTTTGTTTGACAGGTATTTTACGCTTATTTCACATCTTTATAAACCAATGATACGGTAATGAAACCCCAACTATTAAAAGTATCAACCAATATTGTTCAATCCTTTAGCGCCCGGCGCGATACGGAGCCCGACATTAACAGCCACTGGCATTACCACCCGGAGGCCGAGCTGATTTATTTTAAAAGCGGTGGCGGTACACAATTTATTGGCGATAGCATCGAGCATTTTAAAAGCGGCGACATTGTGCTGGTAGGCGGTAATTTGCCCCATTTCTGGAAATATGATGATGAATATTTTAAGGATGATGCAGCCCGGGCAGATGTAATAGTTATTCATTTTAATGAGAACTTTTGGGGTGATGTATTTTTAAACCTGCCTGAGAATAAGGCCATCAGAGATACGCTTGAACTGGGAAAACGAGGTATCAGGATTAGGGGTATTGATAAAAACGTTGAAACCAGCGAACTTATGGAACGCCTGGTTTGCGCCGAGGGTCCCTCAAAAATCATGCTGCTTATGGAGGTTTTAATGTCTCTGGGGAGTTATCCGCAAAAGCAGGCCCTGGCATCAATGGGTTTCCACTACAATTTTCAGGAGGCGGAAAAGGATCGTATAAATGCCATATACAACTACACCATAGCCAACTTTAAAAACAAAATAAAGCTGGAGGAAATCGCAGCTATTGCTAACGTGAGCCCGAATTCGTTTTGCCGGTTCTTTAAATCGCGCAGCCATAAAACCTACTCGCAGTTTATTAACGAAATACGGGTTGGACATGCCTGCAAGCTATTGATTGACAATCAACTAAACGTTAAGGAGATTTGCTATGAAAGCGGTTTTTACAATTTTGCCAGCTTTCATAAATATTTTAAACAGATAACAGGCAAAAGCCCGCTGGGTTATCAAAAAACATTTGTTCGCAACTAAACAAAAATGCCCGCAATAACGCGGGCATTTCAATCGTATTAAGGTTAAGGGAATTAAATGGTATTGGGAGTGTACACCTTCACTACACCATCATTCTCGCTGCTCACTACTAACAAGCTCTTTTTGGTTGGGCTATTTTTGGCAGGGATAAACAACACACCTTCCGGCGCATCGCCGCATTTAAATATCTGCAGGAATGATGGCTTGCTCGGGTCGGTAACATCATAAACAGCAACGGCATCGGCGCGTTCCATCCCTATAAAGGCTACTTTTTTGTTGCCAACCTTACCTACGGCAATGCCTTCTGGCTCTACTGATTTATCATCGCTGCGGCCGTCATCATACACGTTGGCGGCAATGGCTTTAACGTCAAGTTCGTTCTTACTGTCAAACACCTGGGCGCCGGTGTTGCCATTCCATACGCTGAATGAGCGCGCGCCGAATGAATACAGCGCTTCGTACTTACCATCACCGTTAGCATCGCCAAGCGTTTTAGTAACGTTTAATCGGCCTAACTGCGCTTCTTTTTGCAGATCAGCGGCGTTAGGGAAAGCAGTTGCATCAAGCGTTAATTTGCCTATTCGTTCTGCTTCAACAAAAGCGGTGTACTCGCGGGCATCGCCCTCATTCGCAGTGAACAGGTACGGCGTTCCGTTTGATTCTACCAAGGCAATGGCGTCAGGCATGTAAATACCTTTAACATTCCACTTTGCCAGGGCAACACTGTTATTATCCTTATCGCTTACATTAATCTCATTACCGTCGGTATTGTAATCTTTAAAGCCAAGCGGAAAAATATCGGTGATGGTTTTAGTAGTGAGATTGATCTTTGCTATACCGTTGTTTTCCTGCAGGGTTACCCAGGCTGTTTTTGAATCTTCAGATACAGTGATGTATTCCGGCTCAATATCTTTTACAAAGCTGTTGCTTGGGCCAAATACACGGAAGCCTTTAGCTACCAGTTCTGCCTGTTTACCTGCGAAAGCTGAAAAGTTTACCGTTGCTACCGCGTAATTATTATCAACTGTGATAATTGATATTGAACCCTCCGGATCATTGGTGTAAGTAGCATTAGGCTCACCCTCATTAGCAGTTAGGATGAATTTGCCATCCGGCGAAAAGGTGATCATATCAGGCAGTGCACCTACGGTAACCGATCTAATTTCGCTGTAATCGCTGGTTTTAAATACGGCAACCTTGCCATTAGCCTGTTTATCGCTTGACTCGATAGCGGCAGCCAGCTTTCCGTCGTACACCGCAACACTGTTAACAGCGCCGCCATAAGGCTGCATGCTGATAGAGTGTATCTGTTTCATATTTTTAGGGTCACTAAAATCCAGTACGTCAATACGGTTTACCGCGCCGTTCTTCTCGTCGTTATTTACAACGAACAAACGTTTGGTTTGCGGATCGAACGCTGAAATTTCGGCAGCTCCCGTTTCGCCAATATCTATTGAACCGATCTCGGCAAAAGTGGCCGGATCTTCATTCACAAAGAACTCTTCTTCAGGTTTCTCCGTATCCGGGGCTGTGTTTTCCTTTGAGCAGCTTGCAAAGCCAATGGCGAGTAATGAGATAAAAAGTAAAGGATATTTCATAGTTTTAACTTATATGTAAGCGCCAAAACTATATGCGTATTGTTAAGCCTACCACCTGATCGTATTAACATTTTGTTAACCAATATTAAGCACCAGTACCCGTGTTAAAACGGTATCGTTATCGTGATTTAACTTTGGCAATGCGGCCATTTTTTGGTATATTAGCATACAATTATACCGGTTCCAGGCTCCCCTGATTTTTTAAGTAACCAACCCAAACTTTATAACAATTTATTGCAGGACAGGTGCCTGCATGTTTTCTTCTTTAGCTTAAATCTCACATTAATTCATTATGACAACAAAATTCGGATTCACGAAAATGACCGTTCAGGAATTTGAAACCTGGATAGACTCACTTAAGGTAGCGCGCACAGTGCTTACCGTTCAACAACACCATACTTATAGCCCGGCGTACGCGCAGTTTAAGGGTAACAACCATTTTGAGCTGCAAAAAGGCATGCAGGATTACCACATCAATCATAACGGCTGGGCAGCTATCGGGCAGCACTTCACTACCTTTCCGGATGGGACGATACTTACCGGCCGGTCGCTCGAACGCTCACCGGCCTGTATAACCGGGCAAAACGCCAACGCCATATGCATTGAAAACCTGGGTAATTTTGATACCGGTAAGGATAGCATGACCGCTGAGCAGCGCGACACCGTTTTACGCATAACCGCTAAATTATGCACCCGTTTCAGTCTTCCGGTAACTACTAATGCCATTGTTTACCATCACTGGTTTGATTTAACAAGCGGCGTAAGAAACAACGGAGCAAAAAATAATAAAAGCTGCCCGGGTACAGCATTTTTTGGCGGCAATAAGGTAAGCGACTGCGAAAACAATTTTTTGCCGCTGGTATCGGTACTTACGCAGCCTACCCCGCAAATAACCGGGCAGGTTATAACATACGCTATGGTAACGGCCAGCTCGCTCAACATACGCACCAAGCCAAATGCCACAAGTGCTAAAGTTGCAGATAGGCCGGCTGCCACGTTGGGCGCCGTTTTGCGTGTTTACGAAGATAAAAACGGCTGGTACCGTATATCAGCAAGCCAGCAGCATTGGGTAGCCGCGAAATATACAGTTGATGTAAAGCATGCCACCGTTTCGGCCAATACACTTAATGTACGTACCGGGCCGGGCACATCGTTTGAAAAGGTAGGCGCTTATACCAAAGGGCAGGAACTATTCATCGCCGAACAAAAAAATAACTGGAGCCGCATTGGGATGGACAACAAGTGGGTAAGCAATGAATTTTTAGATTTTAAATAACATCATTTAAATTTTACTCCCCTGGGCTCCGGTGGCAGGGGTATAAAATCTGTTTCGCCGGATACGGTAGCAAACTCCTGGTCGCGCCATTTTTGTTTGGCTTGCTCAATTAGTTCCTGGCTGGTGGCTACAAAGTTCCAGTAGATAAAACGCTCCTCAAAGAAAGGCTCACCGCCAAAAAAGTAAATAGTGCTGCCTGCGTCCATCGTAAATTCGCATAACTGGCTGTTTTTAGCTACCAATAATTCTTTAGGCTGATAAGTGGTGCCTTCACTTTCAATACTGCCTTCCAAAATGTAAAGCCCGCATTCGCCGTAAAGTTCATGCCCTATTTTTATGCTTTGCCGGCTTTTACTTTTCAGCTCCAAAAAGTAAAGCGGACTATAAACCGGCACCGGCGATTTCTTACCTGCAAATTCGCCTGCTATCAATTTATAATTTACACCGTTTTGCTTCCATTCGGGTAGCGCATCGGCTTCGGCATGGTAAAACTCCGGCTCCATTTGCTCCAGTTGTTTGGGTAAGGCTACCCAAATTTGCAGGCCATGCAATTGCTTTTCGGATGTGCGCAGGTATTCAGGCGTACGTTCTGAATGGGCGATGCCTTTGCCCGCAGTCATCCAGTTAACCTGGCCGGGTTTTATTTCCATCTCGGTGCCTAAACCATCTTTGTGCATAATGGCACCCTCGAACAAATAAGTGAGTGTTGACAGGCCGATATGCGGATGCGGTGCGATATCGATATTCTGGTATTCGCTCAATTTAGCCGGCCCCATATGATCGATAAAAATAAACGGTCCTACCATGCGTTTACCGCTAAAGGGCAGCAGGCGGCCAACTAAAAAGTTACCAATATCGCGCGGGCGTTCTTCAATAATCAGGCTGATGTTTGACATAATGATACAGCGGTAAATCGCTAATGCAATTTACAAATTAATCAAAAGCCTTTGGGTTGGTTTTTGTAATATTGGCTGAGGCCCGCGTCATGCTCACACAAAACGAACTTATTAAACAGATATCGGCCACCATGGGTAAAGCCCGTGTACTGTCGCTCACTGCGCTTATGCGAGAACACCGGTTTCCTTTAGGGGAGTTGATCGATATTACGTTTCATCCTGATAAAAACATCGCCTTTCGTGCATCATGGCTTTTGGAAAACATGATCATCGCCAATGCTAACGAACATCTTAACGATCTGCCTTACCTGATGCAGCGCTTTCCGGAAGTTATTTACCCGAGCAGTCAGCGCCATTATGCCAATACCATGATCAGGCTTACCAGCCATAAATCAAGTCAAGAAATAAAGCATACATTAACAAGGCTTGACCTGGAAGCGGTAGTTGAAAAACTTTTTGACTGGCTGATAGACCCTGAAGTATTGGTGGCCGTTAAAGCTTCGGCGGCAGAAGCCTTGCTGAACTTGAGTACCCGGTACGATTGGATAGCGGATGAACTTGCCAACCAAATGGAGTTTTTAATGCGCAATGGTACCGCCGCTATACAGGCACGCGGCAAAAGGATACTCCATCAACTTAAAACCCGTAAAACAAAATAGCGACGGATATTAAATCCGTCGCTATTTTTAATAAAGCCTTATTTGTTATTTCAGCTCCTGGTTGAAGCATTAGGCTTTAGGCCTGTCCTCACCATGTAAGTGATCGCTCACCTGATTATGGTGCAGCTTAGCTAAAAGGGCGGCAGTGGCATTGTCGGCGTACACACCGTAAGCATTTACCAACACGCCTTTTAGATTATACTTCTCTGAACTGATGGCATAAACTATCGACATGTCCGAAGGATTACTCGGCCCTTCAAAACGATAAAATTCATCAATTTCAAATTCCTCGGGCAGCATTTCAATGCCGCGCTCTTTATCATTCACTGAGTCTTCATCCAAACTCAGGTTAGCTGTATATCCTCTTTTCAGGAGGTCGTTAGTGGCATCCACTAAAGTTTCGTAGTTTTCCATGGCAGTGTATGTTTAGTGATAAATTAACAGCCTGGTTGAGGGCTGTTTTATATTACTATAACCTGCATTATACGCCGCTTGTTTTAGTTTTTTACTACTAATTAAATAGCGGCGCATTCTGAATACTATGCCGAGACCAATGTATTACTCTTTCTTTTTGCTCGCCGGTACCACTTCAGGGTGCGCATTACCACGATGGCAGCTGTTACAGTTAACGCCCTCTTCGGCCATCATGCCCAGCTCATTCTTTTTAGCATGAAAGTATTTCTTATTGAGCATGGCGGTCATTTTATACATGTTGCGCGCCATCTCCTTTTCAGGTTTGGCATCGTTAGCCCAGTCCATTTTTTTGGTGGCTGTATCGCGCACGTGGCAAAAGCTGCAGCGTACGCCAAGGGCGTGCTCCCACTCTTCCATTACATCATGCATCTGATCCTCAGTGATGTTTTTGGGTAGAACCTTCAGGTTCTTGAATTTCTTTTCTTCGGCGGGCGCTTCGCTTTTAAACGACATCATGGATGTACCGGCCACAACAGCCAGTAAACCAATTGTGATAAATGTTTTTTTACTGATGAACATATTAGGGTGTGATTGAGCAGTAAATATAATATGCCGCCACACATTTGCAGCCCGATTACGTAAATATACCAACACTGTTACACAGGCGGATGCTGCCTGAGCAAATCATCACTCAATTGCCAAAGTTTTTCGCGTGCTGCCGCATCATTAGCCGCGGATGATGTACCTGCCACCTTACACTTTTTAAAATAAGACCCGCTTTGGGTATGTAATCCGCTTTGCGTTGCCAGATAGACGGGCGTTTGTGCACCCTGTTCGGCTGTAATCATAAAGGGCCGCGCTAATGACAGCAGAAAACCTGTAAAGCCCCCTGTGCCTGCACCAAATGAGGTATTAACTATTCCAGGATGCACGGAGAAGGCGGTAATGCCTTTGTCCTTATACTTTTCGGCGACTGATTTAGTGAAAAAGATATTGAACAACTTGGCCATGCCATACACACGCATAGGCGAATATTTTTTTTCGCTGTTGATGTCATCAAAATCAACCTTGCCTACCCGATGGGCTTCCGAGCTAAGGCTGATCACGCGCGCCTGCCCTTTCTCCAACAAGGGCAACAAGTGTTGAAACAGCGCAAAATGCCCAAGGTGGTTAACAGCAAACGTTTTTTCAAAGCCATCCTTACTCAATTCGCGCTGCGGAAACATGCCGCCGGCATTGTTGATCAGCACGTTTACGGCGAACAGTTTGCTTTTGAGTTTTTCGGCAGCGGTGTATACACTGTGCAGATCGCCCAGGTCACACTTGATACAAAAGATCTCCTTGTTGCCGGTTTGCTCCACAAGTTGTCGCACGAGTTCGTCGCCGCGTACCAAATCGCGAACTAATAAATATAGACCGTGCCCCTTTTTTGCCAGCGCCAAGGCTGTTTCTTTACCAATGCCTGATGTTGCTCCTGTAATAACGGTGGTTACTGCTGCCAATGTAATAAATTTGCTGATCGGGAAATAAATATGTGTTTAGCTGGCCTGTGCCAGCTTTTCATTCTCGAGTATGCTTAATAATGCCTTTTCGGCGGTCCGTAATTCAGAAGCTTTTTCTTCTTTATCTTCATCCAGGTGACCAATATATTTAAATAGCGTTCCTTCTTCATAGGTTTTTATTACCAGCGGATGCACATAATATTTTTTGCAAACGGTACGGGTGTTACCTAAAACTACGGCCACTTCATCAAGTACGCTCACTATCTTCTTTTTACACTCAGAGGCGTTATCATACTCACCAGCTTCTTTAAATGCAAATAAAGCGCTTACGCTACCTGCCCATGTTCGAAAGTCCTTAGCCGTAAAATCTTCCCCGGTGATGTTTTTAAGATAGGTGTTGATATCACCTGAATCAATAGTGCAACGTTTACCTTCATCATCATAAAACTGAAACAGCTCCTTACCCGGAATATCGCGACACTGCTTAACCAGCTTTGCCAGCTTTTTGCTTTGCAGCGATATTTTTTGGTACACGCCTTTTTTGCCTTTAAACTCAAAACGCATGTTGGAGCCTTCAATCTTCACATGTTTATCCTGCAAAGTGGTAAGGCCGAATGATCCATACAGTTTTTTATACGACTCGTTACCTACACGTATGCTGGTCAGCTCCATTAAACGCACTACAAGCGCCACAACCTTTTCGTAACCGAGGTTCCGACGAGCCAGATCTTTGTCTACTTGCTCGCGTATGGCGGGCAAATGAGCTGCAAAGGTTTGCAGGCGATAATATTTTGACTGATTACGTATCTGGTTCCATTCCGGGTGGTAGCGGTATTGTTTCCGTCCCGCAGCATCAACCCCGGTAAACTGCAGGTGCCCGTTCTCATGCGGTGATATCCACACGTTGGTATATGCGGGTGGTATCACCAGTTTAGTAAACCTTGCAATCAGTTCCTTTTCCTTAACCAAGGCACCGTCAGCATCATAAAAACTCCAGCCCTTACCTGATTTTTTGCGGGTATAGCCGGGCATGGTATCAGTTACATACCGCAAGCCTACGGCTTTGGCGGTTACCTTAGGGTCGCGACCAATTTTTTCGAGTTTTTTTTGAAGACGGTTCATTGTTAGTGTATTGCTTAATAACAATGATCATCCGCTTAAGTTTTCGGGGCAAAAGGTTCAATCCAGGCAACAAAAAAAGCCATGCTTACACATGGCTTTCCTAATATTTAAACAAGTTTTACAACTCTCTAACCCAAATATTTCTGAAGCTTAGCGGCTCGCTCGGGTCGCCGTGTGCTTGCAGGTAAATTGGTGCCGCACCATGTTTGTGGTATGATGGTTTGCCAATATATTGAGTTGGGCCTAACAGTTCGGTATGGTTTTGTACCAGCACCCCGTTCAGGAAAGCGGTAACATAAGCCTTCGTTTTTACGCTACCATCCTCGTTAAAGGTCGGAGCGGTCCAAATCACGTCGTAAGTTTGCCACTCGCCCGGTTTGCGGGTAGGGTTAACTAACGGCGGGAATTGCTTGTAGATACTACCGGCCTGACCGTTCACGTAAGTTTTGTTATTGTAAGAGTCGAGCACCTGTAACTCGTAACCGGCATCGCCTTTGCCTATTGACGCCAGGAAGATACCGCTGTTACCTCTGCCCTGGCCGGTACCGGTAATATTAGCAGGAACTCGCCACTCAACGTGCAGTTGGTAATTAGTAAATTTACGCTTGGTTACAATGCCACCCTCGCTTTTTTTCACGGTAAGCGTGCCGCCGGCAACATCCCATTTAGCGGGTTTGCTGTTATCATCAGCCGATGCCCACTCGTTAAGGTTTTTTCCATCAAACAAAACAATAGCGTCTGATGGCGCTTCGGCGGTAGTTTTACCGGGTGTAACCACTTTAGGTACCGGCTCCCAAACCTCGGTATCTTCAGGTTTGGCGTTTTGCGCAAATGCCGATACGCTGCCAAAAGCCAGCAGCAGTGTCAGTATAGTTTTATTATTCACAGTAATTGGTTTTTTATACAGATAATGTTTTTACGTATGCTATGCTTTCGCCGATACTTACGTAAGGATCGATATTGGTAAAGTTTTCCTGCTCCACAATAAAGTGCTTAATGCCCGCTTTTTGTGCCGCGGCAAAAATAGCTTTATAGTCTATCAGGCCCTTACCTATCTCGGTATTCAACTCTTTATTGGCTTTATCAGCATCCTTTACGTGCACCAGTTTAAAACGGTTAGGGTGCTCGGTCAGCATCTTAACCGGATCAAGGTTTGAACGGTACACCCAGTACAAGTCGAGCTCAAGTGTTACCAGGTTTACATCAGTTTCTTTTAACAATACGTCGTAAAAAGAGGTATCGCCAACCGGTTTCCACTCAAAGTTGTGGTTATGGTAACCAAATTTTAAACCTGCTTTTTTTACCAGCTCGCCGGCCTGATTAAATTTTTGCGCCATGGCTTTGCACTTGTCAACGGTGTCAATCAGTTCGCCGCCCATCCATGGTAGAATTACGTAGGTTGAGCCGATTGTTTTAGCCGCCTCAATAGCTTCGTTGATCTCCTTGTCACTGCCATCACGGAAATATGACTCGATACCGTAATGTCCGCTTGGCGAAACAAGTCCGTTAGCTTTCAGCAGTTGACTGTAAGCCTTGGCATCAAGTCCCCAAAAACCATTTTGTTTAGAGTAGCCATAAGTTTCCACCTCTTTATACCCTGCTTTGGCAACCTTTTCGGTAACGCCTTTAACGTCTTTAGGCAGGTAATCGCGAAGGCTGTAGAGCTGTAAACCAACTTTGCTTACGCCCTTGGCCGATGACAGATCGGGCCTTAAAAGCATGGCCGCGCCAAGTAAACCGGCCTGACCTAAAAATGTACGTCTATTTGTCATGTGCAATGTTTTATTGTTGTTACTTTGATTAAGTATTAGTCGATTAGTTTAATTACAAAACAATTTCAGCATCTTCGGCATTAACACCCGGCTGTGTTTCAACGTGCTTTTTATCACGGAAGAAGATCAGGAACAGCAATAACACTGCTGCTGCAATACCCGCAGGCACCAGCCAAATGGCTTGCCAGTTATGTGAATCCGCTCCTGTTTTCCAATGATCTACTATCGGACCTGAAATGTACGAACCGATCAACATCCCCACACCATAAGTAGCCAGAGTGATAAAGCCCTGCGCGGCGCTTTTAAAGCGTTCGCCAGCCAAGTTATCCGTATAAATTTGACCCGTAACAAAGAAGAAATCGTAACAGATACCGTGCAGTACGATACCTGCGATCAGCATATAGTAATTGGTATCGGCATTGCCATAAGCAAAGAATATGTAACGGATCACCCAGGCCACCATTCCCAGCGCCAACATTTTTTTCACGCCCAAGCGCACAAAAAATAATGGCATCAGCACCATGAATAAAAATTCAGACATCTGCCCTAACGATTGCTTACCCGCAGCGGCAGTCATACCCACTTCATTCAGGAAACGGTTGGTAAAGTTATAGTAGAAAGCAAGCGGCACGCAAATAGCAACTGATGCCAGAAAGAATGTCAGATAAGACTTGTTTTTTAGTAACCCGATAGAATCCAGACCGATGATATCGCCAAAGGTGGTTTTCTGACCTTTTTTTGCCGGAGGGGTATCAGGCAAGGTAAAGCTTAACAAACCTAATAGCAATGATGCCGTACCCGCCATTTTGAAGGTAAGCACTAATTGGTTGCTTTTTTCCCAGCCTAACCAACCAATAGTAACACCGGCTACAATCCAGCCTATTGTGCCCAAAACACGGATGGGTGGAAACTCCTTGCTCGGATCCTTCATTTGCTTAAATGCCACTGAATTAACCAGTGCTAACGTTGGCATATAAACAATCATGTAAGCTAAAATAACCGGGTAAAAACCTTCAAAGTTAGTTATTGTGGTAGCGTACCATAGCAGCGCGCTGCCTATCAGGTGTAAAACGCCCAACACTTTTTGCGCCGAAAAATATTTATCGGCAATTAAGCCCACAATGAATGGTGCAATAATAGCCCCCCATGACTGGGTGGCATAAGCAACACCATTCTGAAAATCGGTAGCGTTAAGAGATTTTAGATACGTGCCCAGCGTAACAAACCAGCCACCCCAGATGAAAAACTCCAGGAACATCATGGCTGATAATTTAAAGCGGTTAGTAAAGGTCATTTTTTATGGTCTGTTTTGGTTTAATTTTTATTTAACCGCTAATATATACTTTACCATCTCTTTTGCATCATTTTTTGATACATTAGGATGCGGGCTCATCGGTATCTGGCCCCAGTTGCCCGAGCCTCCGTTTATTACCTTTTCGGCAAGCATGTCAATATTGGCAGCGGTTGGCTTGTATTTTTTAGCCACATCAGCATACGCCGGGCCAACTAATTTAACATCTTCTTTATGGCATGACAGACAATCACTGGCTTTGATTAGCTCGCCGCCCTTTGCCGAGCCTGCAACGGCTTCGGGTTTCTCGGGCTTTTCGGCCTTCTCCGGTTTTTCAGGTTGTTCGGCTTTCTCTGGCTGTTCCTTTTTCTCAGCAGGAGGTTGCGATACCGGTTTATCCGCAGGTGTTAGCGTATCGTTGCCAGCAGCCGAGTCTGTTGCTACCACTTCTGTACCATCGGCTGCAGTTGTATCAGCATCCTCCGTTTTTGTTTTAGTTTCGCCACCGCATGAGGCGAACAGTGCACCTGCTGCAAGAATTATAAAAAGCTTTTTCATAGGTATAGTTTTAAGCTATTGGTAAAAAAGCCCTCTCCTTTTGGAGAGGGCTTGATTGAGGTTTTATTCCAACCCCAGCAATCTTCTGTTATACGCTTCGTCGCCGCCAGCTGATGCAAAGTCGTCAAAGGCGTGATCGGTTACGTGGATAATGTGGTTCTTGATAAACTCGGCACCTTCGCGCGCGCCGTCTTCCGGGTGTTTAAGGGCGCACTCCCATTCCAGTACGGCCCAGCCTTCAAAGTCGTAAGCCGCCATTTTGCTGAAGATCGCCTTAAAGTCAACCTGGCCATCGCCCAGTGAGCGGAAACGACCTGCGCGGTCAACCCAGTTCTGGTAACCACCATATACACCCTGTCTGCCGGTCGGGTTAAATTCGGCATCCTTAACGTGAAACATTTTTATACGTTCGTGGTAAATGTCGATGTATTCCAGGTAATCCAGGCATTGCAGCACAAAGTGTGATGGGTCATACAGCAAACAGGCACGCTTATGGTTGTTCACCTTTTCAAGGAACATCTCATAAGTAATACCATCGTGTAGGTCCTCACCCGGGTGTATCTCGTAGCAAAGGTCGATGCCATGCTCGTCAAACACATTCAGGATAGGTTCCCAACGTTTGGCCAGCTCGGTAAACGCGGTATCAACCAAACCGGCAGGCCGTTGCGGCCATGGATAAACGGTTTGCCATATCAGCGCGCCGCTAAAGGTAACATGGGCATTTAAACCCAGGTTTTGTGATGCTTTAGCCGCATACTTTAATTGCTGCACCGCCCATTCCTGACGAGCTTTTGGGTTATTACGATATTGCTCTGGCGCGAAGGCATCAAATAACTGATCGTACGCCGGGTTAACGGCAACCAGTTGGCCTTGCAGGTGGGTTGAAAGTTCGGTGATCTCTAAACCGGCTTCGTTAACAATACCTTTTATTTCGTCGGCATAGGTTTGACTTTCAGCCGCTTTTTGTATGTCGATATAATGCGGATCATTGGTTGGCAGTTGCACCCCTTTGTAGCCTAAACCCTTTGCCCAATCGCAAATAGATTTCAGATTATCAAACGGCGCGTTAGGGCCAACAAACTGTGCTAAAAATATTCCGGGTCCTTTAATGGTTCTCATATATGTTTTATTGGTTTTAGATCACAAAATCAGTCCATTTTTTATCCGACTTACCCGAGGCAATTACATTCTCCACAAACGCCATCCCGCGAACGCCCTCTTCCACGCCCGGAAAATCAAGCCATACAGCTTCCGCTTCTTTGCCCTCAATTGACGCTTTAACCGTTAGTGCGAAGTTTTTATACAGATTGGCAAACGCTTCTAAATAACCTTCGGGGTGACCCGCAGGAGCACGCATGTTACCGGTTACAAAGCTACTGGTGTAGCCGCCGCCGGTGCGCCATATTTCGGTTGGCTTATCCAGGTATTTAACCAGTAATGTATTAGCAATATCCTGCTGCCACTCGATGCCGCCGGTTTCTCCATAAACGCGAATTTTAACGTTGTTTTCGTCGCCCGCGGCTATTTGGGTAGCCATTAGCACGCCGCTGGCACCGTTATCATACTTTAACAGCACTGCGCCATCATCATCCAGCTTGCGGCCTTCAACTACTACATTGATATCGGCATTCAGCTTGGTGGTTTGCAAACCGCTTACATATTCGGCCAGGTTAAAGGCATGGGTACCGATATCACCCATAGCACCGGCAATGCCGCTTTTACCCGGATCGGTACGCCATGAGGCCTGTTTGTTATCCTCTCCTTCTAAAAATGTGCTTAACCAGCCCTGCGGATACTCCACATAAACTTTACGCACCTTACCGATTTTACCTGAAGCAATCAGTTGCTTTGCCTCTTTTACCATTGGATAACCGGTATACGTATGTGTTAAGCAAAACAGCTTACCACTGCTTTTTACTACCTTTTCCAGTTCCTTTGCCTCGTCCAGCGAGAAGGTCATGGGTTTATCCAATATCACGTGAAAACCATTCTCCAAAGCCAGTTTGGTTGGCTCAAAGTGTACGTGGTTAGGTGTTACTATGCTGATCACCTGTACGCGCTCATCCTCGGGCAGTTGCTTTTCTTTTTCGATAAGCTCCTGGTACGATGTGTAGGCACGATCAGGTGATACACCAAGCGCTAAGCCGCTGGCGCGGGATTTTTCGGCATTGCTGCTGAATGCGCCGGCCACCAGTTCATAATGGTCATCAATACGTGAGGCAATGCGGTGGATAGCACCAATAAAGGCACCCTGTCCACCGCCAATCATTGCTAATTTCAGTTTCATCGGTTGTGTTTATATTCTCAGATATTTATTCGCTCAGGCGGCGGTGTAATTACACACCCAGTTTCCAACCCTCACGGTATTCGCGTTTTACGTATTGGTTAACGGCATCAAAGTTGGTAACCTTCATGTTCTGGTTATCCCAAATCAGTTTAATATCGTTACCAGGGAATGAGCCGCGGCCCTGCGCATCCTTAACCTCAACGGCATGGCCCCTGATAGAAAGGTTAGCCATCAGCAATGCTTCAGTTAACGGACCGGCAATCTCAAACGGTGAGCTTACTTCCATTTTACCGTAACCGGCTAAACAAGCCTCAACCCATTGCGCATAGTGGCCTTCATCGCCGCCCGGTACACGTTTAATGGTTTTGGCAACATTAGCCTCTTTAGTGCGCGATGTTGGCAGCAGTTGCGGGTTAACCGCGTATGTACCAGCCATCATTTTACCTTTTGAGCCAATGAACAGCATACCGTTACCACCATCGCCGAATGTTTCGTTAGGACCAAGCTCGGCCGGTCTTTCCGGTTGAATGCCACCATCCATCCAGTGGATGGTTACATCGCCTTTAGTTTTGGCCGTTTTTGGGAAAGTCATGGTAATGTGGCTTGACGGCGGACAGCTTTCAGGGAAATAACCTTTCCTGAAAATATCGGTATAAACCGTGCCTACGCTTGATTGTACATCTTTAACATAAGTAAGATCTAACAGGCGGAAAGCAGGCTCCATAATGTGGCAACCCATATCGCCTAAGGCACCGGTACCGTAATCCCACCAGCCGCGCCAGTTAAACGGTACTAATTTTTCGATATAATCCTTATTTGGTGCAGTACCCAACCATAAGTCCCAATCCAATTCTTTTGGTATCGCGGCTTTGTTAGTTGGCCATGGAATACCCTGAGGCCATACCGGGCGGTCTGTCCAGCAGTAAACGGTATTTACATCACCAATAAGGCCTGCATCAAACCATTCCTTTAGCTGCCTAACACCATCGCCTGATGAACCCTGGTTTCCCATTTGGGTTACTACCTTATATTTTTTAGCGGCATCGGTTAATACACGCGCCTCATAAATATCGTGCGTTAATGGTTTTTGTATATATACGTGCTTTTTAAGCTGCATAGCCGCCAGGCCGATAATGGCGTGGTTATGGTCGGGCGTTGAAACCGAAACGGCATCAATATGCTTATGTTCTTTTTCCAGCAGTTTACGCCAGTCTTTATAGTATTTTGCTTTCGGGAAGTTTTTAACTGATTCTGCCGCTTCGCGATCATCAACATCGCATAGGTAAGCTATCTCCGCCTTACCGCTTTTGTAAAAGTTGGCAATATCGCTTTTACCTTTACCACCGGCACCAATACCGGCAACTATCAGCTTATCGCTTGGTGCAGTGTAACCTTTACCGCCAAGCACGTAGCGTGGCACAATCATGAAACCGGCCGCTGCCAGCGCGCCGCTCTTGATAAAACTCCGTCTCGAATTGTTTTCAGTTTCCTTAGTCATAGTAGTAGTACCGGTGTATTATGTTTAATTTAATTGATTTAAAGGTTTCCTTTTTTCATTTCACTTACAGCGTAGTCAACCGAGCGGGCGGTAAAGGCCATGTAAGTTAATGAAGGGTTTTGGCAAGCGGTTGATGTCATACAGGCACCATCAGTAACAAACACGTTGCTGCAGGTATGCACCTGGTTCCATTTGTTGAGGATGGATGTTTTAGGATCGTGCCCCATACGTGCGCCGCCCATTTCGTGGATATCCAAACCCGGCGCCTTGCCCTGTGTTATATTTTTGCGGATGTTTTTAAAGCCCGCGGTCTCAAACATTTCGCCTACTTGCTCCAGGTAATCGTCAGTCATTTTACGGTCGTTATCATCATAATCAACCGAAATGCGTAGCAGCGGCATACCCCACTGGTCTTTTTGATCTTTATCCAGCTTTACGTAATTGCTCTCTTTGGGTATGGTTTCGCCCATCATATGCGATCCTACACTCCAGCCGCCCATTTTGGGGCTGCTTAAGGATGCCTTTAAGTTACTGCCTACACCTGAACTATCGGCATGTGACGAACGGTAAGCGCCTAACCCGGCAGCGTAACCGCGCAAAAAGTTAGTTTCCTGCTTGTAAACGTTGCGGAAGCGTGGTATATAGCCTCCACCCGCCGGGTTACGGCCTTCAGTTTTAAATTCGGTAAAGCCATCCACATCGGCATTAACAGTAGCCGTATATAGGTGAAACGCTACGTATTTACCCAGCACGCCGCTATCATTACCCAGGCCGTTAGGGAAACGGTTTGAGGTTGAATTAAGCAATATCATGTTGGTATTCAGCGCCGCGGCATTCACGAATATGATGCGGGCGTAATACTCTATAACTTCCTTGGTATTAGTATCGATAACACGTACGCCGGTGGCTTTCCCTTTGTTTTCATCGTAGATAATCGATTGCACTACTGAAAACGGGCGCAACGTCATGTTACCTGATTTCATGGCCCAAGGAATGGTTGAGGCATTACTGCTAAAGTAGCCACCAAACGGACAACCACGCTGACAAAGCACCCTGTTTTGACACTGTACCCTGCCCTGCTCAAAGTGTATTGGCTCCGGCTTTGAAAGGTGCGCACAGCGCGCGCTGATGACGTGGCGGTTGTTGTATGTTTTTTTAACGTGATCGCTAAAATATTTTTCGACAGTATTTAAAGGGAAGCCGGGTAAAAACTCGCCATCAGGCAGTTCAGCAATACCATCCTTATTGCCTGATATACCGGCAAACTTTTCAACATAGCTGTACCATGGTGCAATGTCGGCATAACGGATAGGCCAGTCCACTGCGAAGCCATCACGCGCGGGGCCTTCAAAATCAAAATCGCTCCAACGCTGGGTTTGGCGTGCCCATAACAGCGATTTACCGCCAACCTGGTAGCCGCGTATCCAATCGAAAGGCTTTTCCTGTACATAAGGGTGTTCCTTATCCTTCACAAAAAAATGCGCCGCATCCTCATGGAAAGCGTAGCAACGTGAAACGATAGGATTTTCTTCGCGTACCGATAAAGGCATTTCATTGCGATGCTTAAATTCCCAGGGGTACATGTTGGTGGTAGGATAGTCAACGCCATGTTTTACATCCCGGCCACGCTCAAGTACCAGCGTTTTAAGGCCTTTTCCGGTAAGCTCCTTGGCAGCCCAGCCCCCACTTATTCCCGATCCGATAACTATGGCATCGAATGTACGTTCCTTAACGCTGTCGATGTTTAAATTAGCCATGCTTAACTGCTGTGTTGTTAGTTTTAACAGGCACGTCTACCTTATACCTACTCGGTATAAGCTCGTACACCACCTTCTTGGTCATAAAATATTTTGATTGGGTATAGCCCTGTACTGTTTTATCCTTAGTGATGCGATAGAACGCGTTAAGTTCGGCAGTATCTGCCTTCCCGTTTTCAAACGTTAGCAGCAATGCCTCGCGTTGTGCCTGCGGCCATACGGCAAACGGCTTTGTACTCATTTTTGCGGTAATCGCGGCAAATTGTTTTAGCCCCTCGGTAAATTGCTGCTGATCCTGCTTGTTGTAGCAATCATCCAGCATAAGCAGCACAAACAAATGCAAGCCCATGTCCTTAGCGCCTGGGCTGGTTGTTTTAGGTATGATGGTTTCGGTAACCTCGGCAAGTAATTTTTCCTGTGCAGGCGTAATTTTTACATTTTTTAACTGTATTAAATTACTGCTACCCGCAAGCATATCTTTCGGGAAAAGCGTAGCTCCTCCCAATACTAACGCCAGATTTTTAATCGCAACTCTTCTGTCCATTAAACTATTATCAGTGTTGATTTATTTAACGCCGTTAAGCGCTAAACACAGGTTTGACTATAGAAAGCCGTGCTTTCCAAACTTAATAACTTTATTATTAAAAAAGTATTATGCCATAAATAAGTTACTAATAGCCCCATTTTTTCATTACGGCCAAATCAATACCCGCGCTTTCGCTTTGGCCAAGGCCCTGGTACTCTTCCTGCTCTATTACAAAGTATGATGTTCCGGCGGTTTTTTTGGCGGCCTTAAGTATTTGTTTTAACGGCAGTAAACCTTTGTCAAGCTGGCAGCTTTCGTATTTGGGCTTGCCATTTTCTTCGCCGGCTTTTATCATGTTTTTCACGTGCATCAGCTCAAACCTGCCCGGGTATTTCTTGATATAATCCATGGCGTTGGCACCGGCCATGTACATATTGCCCATATCCAGCTGCTGCGCCACCAATGATGGCTCGGTATGCTGCAACATAAAATCGTACAAAAGCACACCATCAATACGCTGTTCAAATTCAAAGTCGTGGTTATGATAGCCGAATTTCATGCCGTGTTTTTTGCACAGCTCGCCGCATTTGTTAAACTGCTCCATGTAAGGTTTCATCTCCTCCGCGGTCATGGCTGCGCCTGATAATGACGGACTGATCACGAACCGTTGACCGATAATGGCGGCATCCTCCACGGTTTGTTTCCATTTATCGGTAAAGTCATTCTTTGATTTATCCCAATCCTGTCGTGCCATGGTAGTATGGCCGCTTGGCATAGTAAGGCCGTTATCATTTAATATCGCTTTGAATTCCTTTACTGTAAAACCATAAAATTTACGATCTGAATAGTTGGCATGCTCTACGTGGCGGTACCCCAGTTCGGCCAGGCGCTTCAGCGTAGCTTTAGGATCGGTACGCATTTCGTCGCGTACGGAGTAAAGCTGCAATACATTGCGATGTAACTTATTATCGGCAGCGCCAACGTAACGTGGTAAAGCTGCCGCCGTGGCCAACACAGCCGAGCTTTTTAAAAAACTTCGTCGGGAGTAATTCATGGTTTGCAATTGGTTGGTAACACAAACACCGCATCAAACAAAATCCATCACAACGGCATCTGCCCTACTAAAGTAATTATTGCTCCTTTAAAATGAAACATTTAAGGCAAAAACACGGCATACAAAAAAGCCACCCCGAGGGTGGCTATGTGTATTTTATATTTCGGTAATTAGCAATCCGGTTTTGGGGCATACCCTTTCTACCACAGGTACAGGCTTATAATATTGCTGATAAAAGCGCTTCTTAGAATCGTTGTAGCAAGTTACCGCGCCAAAAAAGTGCATAGCTTTTATGTAGTACCAGGCCATATCTACCTGGTATGGCTTAAAGCCTGAACGCGCGCTTTTAGGGAACAAGTGATGATTATTATGCCATTCGCCGGCTACTATACCCGGCCATAATTGATTAACTGACATATCGTTACGGTTATGATCTACACCTTCGCGGCGCATATCTTTACCCTTACCGTGGCCTTCGTAATTAAAGGTACGTACGCCTACCGCCCAAAAGCCCGCAGCGCCCAGTAAGGCGCAAGCCAAAGCGATACCACCAAGCAGGTAAAATACGGTAAACCAAAAGCCCCAGCTTAATATTACACCGGCTATAGTGTGAAACGGATTAGCCACAGTGCCCCATTTTTTATATTGCGCGTAAGTATTAGCTTTTACACCGGTATGTTTCATCAGGGTTACGCAACGGTTATAATCACCCTCACTCATATTGCGGTTTATTGGCTGATGGTTTGCATCCGCCAAAAAGCAATATAAAAAGCCCCCCGATGCATTGTAAGGATCTCCCGGCTGATCAGAAAGTGCATGATGTACATGGTGCGAGATCACATATATTTCTTCGGGAATAATCTTAAGGGTAAGATTTTGGGTAACAAAGCGCCAGAAATTATTGCGGAATTTAAATGCCCTGTGCGTGCAATAGCGGTGGTACCAGATAGTGCCATGTGTACCCATAACCACCATACTGTAAACAAAAGTAATGAGCAATAATTTTAAGCTGAAGTACTTGAATATGAACAACAAAAAGAACGGCGTTAACGCTAAAACCATCAACCAGCTCATTAAAGGCAGCCAGTTACGGCGATCCTTAATAACATTCATCCGGCTGGCAAATGCTTTTAGAATTTGTAAGGTTGAGGGTTTTGAAAGATTACCTTCACTATCCTGCCAGCCGTAGGCAGGCGCTTCAAGCACCGTATGGATAAATGCCATATAATAAAAATGGGTTAAAAATTTAAACTCTTAGGAAAGTGGGAAGGTAAGTATTATTTATCACACTAATGTAAAAATCTTTACAACTTGCGTAAATAAACTTGTTGAGGGATTTCGAGGATTTAACGCAATAGATGCATTTAAATTGCCGTTTTTCATAAATACTGCAACATTTATATTACACTTAAATGCAGTGTTAAACTATGCGGTATCTTCATCGTCGAACACACCAACTTAACCCCCTTAGCCACTTGAAAAAACTACTACTTACCTTTTTTACACTTACAATTTTTATATCCGCAAACGCGCAAACCGCCCGCCAGGTAACCGGCTCTGTGGTTGATAGCGCAAACGTAACCCTGCCAGGCATCAGTGTTAAGCTGGTTACCCCTACTGACAGCGTGAGCACCGCTACCGACATGGAAGGGAAATTCAAGTTTCCGGCAGTAAAAGGCAATACCTTTAAACTTATGATAACCGGTATTGGCTATGAAATATATAAAGGCGACTTTAAACTAACCGACGAAGCATCAACCAGTTTAAAACCTATTAAATTAAAAACGCAATATAACCTGCTGGGCATTGTAAATATCACCGCGCTCAAACCACCCATCACCATAAAGCAGGATACTGTAGAATATAATGCCGCGGCCTACAAAGTGCGCGATGGCTCCCCAACTGAGGACCTGCTGAAGAAGATGCCGGGCATAGAGGTTGATAAAGATGGCAACATCAACGCGCACGGCAAGGCAGTGACCAAGGTACGCGTAAACGGTAAGGATTTTTTTGCGGGCGACCCTAAACTGGCCACACAAAACCTGCCGGCCGATATTGTAGAGAACATACAGGTAATTGATGATTACGGCGACCAGGCAAACCTGACCGGTATAAAAACCGGGGAGCCAGCTAAAATATTGAACATTACGATAAAGAAAAACCGAAACGTTGGCAACTTTGGTCGCTTAAATGCCGGCGTAGGTAACGAAAAACGTTTTAATACCCGCGTTTTTGCCAATCATTTTAACAACCAGGAACAGATTTCAGTGCTCGGCAATTTTAACAACACGGATGGTAACCAGAATGGTATAAATACACAGCGCTCCGGCCAGATCAGGTACAGTAACGAATTTGGTAAGAAGATTAAGATTGATGGACGGTATAGCATTGATGATAATGACCGTAACACCATTACATCCTCGTTGCGAGAAGAACTCTATACCTCAGGAGCTATTACGCGTAACAACCAAAGTAACAACACCAACTGGAATACAAGCCACCACGTTGATTTTAACCTGGAATATAAACCCGACACGCTTAACTTTTTTAAGATAAGCCCCAACTTTAATACCAACACGTCCGGGAACGACAACAAGCTCGACTTTATAAATAACCGAAACGGCGTAACTGATGTTGGCCAGCAATATAACAATAGCAACAACCGCTCACCCAGCTACGGCGGTAACTTTTTGTTTAACCACCGGTTCAAAAAAAAGGGGCGTAATTTCAGTATAAACTTAAATGCAAACTCATCAGACAATACCAATAACGCACAAGACCTTTACAATGCTCAAAACCAGCAAACCGGCCTGCGCGATACTATTTACCAGCAAATAAATACTGCCGGATCTACCGACAGGTTTGGTTCAAGCATATCCTATACTGAGCCGCTTAGCCAAACCACTTTTTTAGAGGCCAATTATAATTATAGCTACACCAATAATAAGAACGACCGTTTTAACTATCGTATTAACCCTTATACTAACGAGCTTACTTATGTTGATTCGTTAAGCACGGTATATAATTACCAGTTTATTAATAACCGTTTTGGTTTAAACTTACGGAGCATTAAAACTAAGTACAATTTAACCCTGGGCATGGGCTTTCAGCCCACTACTTTGCAGGGCGAGTTTCAGGGAACGCGTACTTCACGCAACACGGTAAACTACATCCCCAACGCTAACTTTATTTATAAGTTTACGCCTAACCGTACGCTTACATTCAACTTTAACGGTTCAAATCAGCAACCCAGCTTTTACCAGTTACAGCCTAAGCCCGATCTGTCGAACCCACAAAACCGGGTGTATGGTAACCCTGATTTGAAACCGGAGTTTAATATGCGTTATAGTTTGCGCTTTAACCAGTTTAATGTGCAAAGTGGCAATTCACTATTTGTAAACCTGGATTATAATACCACTGCTAACAATATAGTATCGAACACCAAACCCGTGCGGCTTGATGATACCTCATCTACTCAAAGTACCGGCAGGTTGATACAGGAAACACGTTACCTTAATACGGATGGCTTTTATTCAATAAACGGTAACTACGCTTTTACCACCAAACCTTTTACCAATAAATCGTTCACGGTATCATTAAACGGCAGTAGTAATTACAACAATCAGGTAACTTTTATCGAGAGTGAACGCAACCTGGTAAAGAATCTCGTTTTAACGCAGGGATTAAAGTTTCGCGCGGATATAGACAGTGTAATGGATACGGAGATCAGCGGGAGTTATAGCATCAACACCTCAAAAAACAGCTTGACCAATGATGAACGCCCGCTTAACAGAAACGTGAATACCTGGAATTTGGGTCTTGATGGCCGCAACTACTTTTTTGACGGATGGATTTTAGGTTACAACATTTATAAACAAATTAACAGTGGTTTCGGCTCACGAAGTGTAAATCCTACCATAATCAGTACTTACATTGAATATCAGTTCCTGGCGCAAAATTCGGCGTCATTCCGGCTACAGGGGTTTGATTTACTTAACCAGAACACGGGCATCAGCCGCTCGGTAAACGGCAACGTAACCGTCGATTCGCGAACCAACCGTTTAGGGCGTTATTTTTTGTTTACTTTTAGCTACCGTTTCCGCAAATTTGCGGGGCGCGGCATGGGCGGTGGCGGCCGTGGCGAGCGCCGGGAAGGCGGCTCCGACCGGGGAGGACGCGGCAACGGAGGAGGCGGTGGCGGCGGAGGGGGACGCAGAGGATAAAGCGCAAAAATTATTTTTTTAGAAAATAAACCTAAGCCGGCTTTTTTTATTCTAATAACGATGAAATACTTTTTTGCCTTATTGCTTTGCGTAACTACGTTGAATTTATTTGCACAGGTAACACAAAAACGGGATGAGAAGCTGATACAGGATGTACAGGAACGATATTCTGTTTTAGCGGATAGCCCCTCAATTAGGCATGGGTTTTACCAGGCCATTTACCGCAAAAAAACGGCAATAGCAAGTGGCCGGTACGAGCGCGGCAAGCGGGTAGGCATGTGGCATTATTACAGCAAAACCGGGCAACTGCTGCAAAATTATGATTATGATAAACATGCCATAGTATATTCCTCCCCTGTTGATACCATGCACTCGGTAAGATATATTATAGATGACGAGATAAAACCTAACGATGCTATAGCGCCGCCTATAAAGCCGGGCAGCGTTTACTTTGGCTATATGCCTTACGTTAGGCTGGTGCAAATGCCCGCCGGACTGGAAGACTTTGATTATACCACACTTGTTGCCACAGTGGAATTACTGGTTAGTCCGGGTGGGCGGCTGGCTGATTTTAAAATAAGGGTAACCAGGCCTGGCAGCTTTATTAATGTAAACAAGGTTGCAGATATGCCTTTGGACCTAATTGAACCTGAGGACAAGATATTTCTGCCTGCATCAAAGAATGGCCAAAACGTAGGGATGACGGTAATAATTACTTGCCGATTTGATAGCCGGGGAAGAGTAATTTTTTAACATAACAAAAGAGGCGCTTTTAGCGCCTCTTTTGTTATAATCTTAATGATGGTGGTGGCCATCCGGACCGTGAGCATGGCCATGGGCCAATTCCTCTTCGGTTGCCGGGCGCACATTTAGGATAGTACCTTTAAAGTGCAATTCCTGGCCTGCCATCGGGTGGTTCAAATCTACAATAACAGCATCTTCTGCTACTGATACCACCTGGCCGCGGAAACGGTTACCATTATTATCCTGTAAAGGGATAATTGATCCTATCTCCGGAATTTCAGCTCCTTCAAACATTTCTTTTGGCAAATTGGCTACTGCCTCTTCGTCATATTCACCATAAGCATCTTCAGCAGTCAGGCGAAACTCGTAGTTATCACCTGTTGAGTGGGTGCTTAAGTTCTCTTCAAATTTCGGCAGCATTTGGCCTGCACCGTATAAAAAGGTAAGCGGTTGCTCTTCAGTAGCGCTTTCTACTTTTTCTTCTGTACCGTTGTTGTCAACATACAGGTCATATGTTAATGATACTACGTGCTTTGGTTCAATTTTCATTATAATCGTTTTTAATATAAGTAATCAGGCTTCAATTTGTTTTAAAGCCTCGTTAACATTGCGAGCGGGTAAGCCACAGGTTTTATCGCGGCATACAAAAATTTGTGTATTGCCACTAAACTTCCCTTGCAGCAAAGGTAAACTTCCTGCGTTGCCACCCAACATTATTTTATTAGGAATATATGTTTTCTCAATATCACGGCGATAACTTTCAAAATCATTACCCGTTACCGCCACCTCATACACCCCGTAGACCTCATCCGTAAGCAGCATGATCCAGTTAGAGTATACCGAGCCATACTTGCCGAGGTACGGCATGATATTACGCAGTAACTGGGCCGATATTTCCAGATAATGCTCATTATCAAATAACAACCCAAGCTTTTTAAGGTTACGCGCCATGGTTGAGTTTGATGCCGGGGTTACGCCATCCATAATTTCTGATTTACGGGCAATGAGCATTTCGTCATCTGCCGCGGTGTAATAAAATATACCGCCCTCTTCGTCATAAAAATTCCGGATAGCCACATCAGCAAGGCTACGTGCCCGGCTTAGCCACTGTTCGTCAAATGTAACTTCGTAAAGCGCGATAAAGGCATCTATCACGTTAGCATAATCATCCAAAAATGCCAGCCCATCGCCGCCCGGTACATCTTTTTTATATAAACGAGACAATTTACCTGACGAGGTAAGTAAGTTATTTACAATGAAATTCGCATTCGATAGCGCGTATTGCAAGTAGCTATCCTCACCAAAAGCCCGGTAAGCATCACAAAGCCCTTTCAACATCAGGCCGTTCCATGAGGCTAATATCTTATTGTCCAGTCCCGGCCTGATCCGCATGGCGCGGGCAGCCAAAACCTTTTTACTTAACTCACTCAATTTACCGGTTAACACTTCGACTGTTAATCCTAAATCGGCAGCGAGTGCCTCGTCATCCCGGTTACGGAAGAAAACATTGGTATGCTCCTCTTCCCAGTTGCCATTAGCAGTGGCGTTGTAGTATATGGAAAACAGATCGGTATCATTACCTAATATCTCTGCTAATTCCGCTTTAGTAAACGTGTAAAATTTACCTTCTACCCCTTCGCTATCTGCATCGAGAGCGGAGTAAAAACCACCATCCTCTGATGTTAGTTCGCGTAAAACAAATTCTGTTATTTCGACAGCCACCTGCTTATAAAGCGGATCGGCCTTCCATGTATATGCTTCAGCATAAAGACTTAACAATTGGCCGTTATCATACAGCATCTTTTCAAAGTGCGGCACATGCCAGTGCCCGTCAACCGCGTAACGGGCAAAACCACCGCCCACATGATCGTAAATACCGCCGTAGGCCATCTTTTTTAATGTTAATTCAGCCGCTGCTGCTACCTCGGCATCCTTACTTAAATGCGCGTAACGCATCAGGCTAATCCAGCTGTTAGGCATCGGGAACTTGGGTGCCGCGCCAAATCCACCCTCAACGTGATCAAAATATTTTTTCCAGTTGTTGATGATGGTTTGCAAATCCTTCTGTGTGTACTTATCCTCGGCTTTCTCGATAAAATCAACCGATTCGTATTGATTGATACCTTCAGTAAGCCTAACCGCGTACTCCTCTGCTTCCTGTGGCTTTTGCTTATAAAAATCGGCAAGGTTAAACAATAACGAAGTCCACTCATTTTTGCGGAAATAAGTACCGCCATAAATAGGCCGCTGATCGGGCAGACAAATGCAATTTAATGGCCAGCCGCCACGCCCGGTCATCAATTGCACGGCGCTCATGTAAATCTGGTCAACATCGGGGCGCTCTTCACGGTCAACCTTAATGCATACAAAGTATTCGTTCATCACGGCAGCTACCTGTTCATCCTCAAAGCTCTCGTGCTCCATTACGTGGCACCAGTGGCAGGCCGAGTAACCTATACTCACCAGTATCAGCTTGTTTTCATCCTTTGCTTTTTGCAATGCCTCCGGTCCCCAGGGATACCAGTCGACAGGGTTATTAACGTGCTGAAGTAAGTATGGTGATGTTGAATTAGCCAGATGGTTCATTTAATATAAATTTTGTGAACGGAGATTTGTTTTCGCGAGATGCAAATCTGTGTTAAACAATCGGCAATCGCATCATACATAAGTTATAATTCCACCTAAAACAAAGCGCCGATGCAGTACGTGCAACGGCGCTGATAAAATTTATTTTAAGGCACTGTTTATGGCCACACACCCAGATTTTGGTACGATACCGCGATTTTGTTGATAGCACCAACAAAGGCAGCTGTACGCAGAGTATCGATTTTCTCGAGTTTGTATGTTTCGCGTATCTCGTGGTAAGAACGGATCATGGTATCTTCCAGGCCAGAGTTAACCAGTTCAAGCTCGGATGAGCCCTTAACGATGGTTGCACGCTGAGCAGGTGTGAGCGATATACCGGTTATACCTTCAACCATATTTACCAGGTTCAGATTGTTGTTCTCCTCAAACCTGCGGTTGATACGGCCAAACGCTACGTGCGAAAGGTTTTTAAGCCACTCAAAGTATGATACGGTTACACCGCCGGCGTTGGCATACATATCCGGGATGATGATACCGCCTTTGGCGTAAAATATGGCTTCCGCTTCCGGAGTGGTTGGACCGTTAGCGCCTTCGGCAATAATTTTCGCCTGTATACGGTCTGCATTCTCGGCAGTGATCTGGTTCTCTAACGCGGCTGGCACTAAAATATCGCATGGTTGCTCCAGGCCTTCACCCGAGTTTTTAAACTCCTGCTTAGCGCCGGCATAACCTAAAATTGAACCTGTTGCTTTACGGTGCTGGTAAACAGCTTCTACATCCAAACCGTCAGCATTATAAATAGCGCCTTCGAACTCGCAGATACCTACTATAATACCACCGTATTCCTGTAAAAATTTAGCAGTATAAAAGCCCACGTTACCCAAACCCTGTACAATAATGCGCTTGCCTGAAATACCTGTTGGCAAACCCAGTTTCTGCATATCTTCAGCAACGCTAACGCACTCGCGGATAGCGATAGCCACACCACGGCCGGTAGCTTCCCGACGGCCTTGAATACCGTGCAGCGCAATAGGTTTTCCGGTTACTGCTCCCATGGCATCCAACTGTCCCGGGTTCATGGTAGCATAGGTATCAGCAATCCAGCTCATTTCTCGCTCACCGGTTCCGTAATCAGGTGCCGGCACGTCAATACTTGGGCCTATAAAGTTCTTTTTAATCAGTTCGACAGTGTAACGACGGGTGATGTTCTCCAACTCCTGTACGCTGTAGCTTTTAGGATTGATGCGGATACCGCCCTTAGCGCCACCAAATGGCACGTTAACAATAGCGCACTTGTAAGTCATCAGCGCGGCAAGCGCCATCACCTCGTCCTCGTTTACAAATTCACTGTAACGTATACCGCCTTTTGTTGGCGATTGGTGGTGCGAGTGCTCAACGCGCCAGGCATCAATAACCTCGAAGCCGTTGCCGCGGCGTATCGGGAAGCGAAAACGGTAAACGCTATTGCATGACCTGATCTGGTCGAGCAGGCCGGCATCGTGTTTTGTAAATTTCGCGGCGTAGTCAAAGTTCTTGCATACGTCACCAAAAAAGTGCGTATTCTGATCTAATAACGAATTATCTGACATAGATATTTAGTATGAGTAAATAATTGGGTGTTAATATATGCGCAAAGTTGACACAAATTTTAGCACAACTGCAAATGTTAAAACCCATAGTGTTTTGGCTACACTACATAACAAACAATTTAAACCAATGTTTAAACAACACAGGCTAAATTTTTGAACTATTTTTCGTTTTCGATTTTTTTTAATCTTTTATCTATGGAGAACAGATAAATGGCCAAACCCACGAAAATAATGGCCAAAGTAGCTACTACAACGTATATTTTGCCGGAGCTGCGCAGGGTATCAGCCATTTCAATATCGGCACCGTTTTGCGCAAAAACAGCGGTAAAGCTCAACAACAATACTATCAGGGAGAATAATTTCTTCATCATTAATCAAGGGAATTCTGTTTGTATTCAATCAGGCGGATTCGGTAGCGTAAGGTAGCTATCCAAACTGCCATTAAACTCCAGGCAATAAAACCTACATATAAAATCATACGTACGTTGTTATCGGTAATTTTACTAAAAGCCGGGTTACCGCCGTTGCCGGGATGTAATGAATCCGTCATGCGGGGTAGTACCATGATCAGCACAATCATTACAGGGAAAGCAAAAATGTTATAGATGGCCGATATACGTGCTCGTTTTTGCTCTTCATCTATTGCATTACGCAGCACCAGGTAGGCACAGTATAACAAAAATGCAATAGCGGCACTGTTCTGTTTAGGGTCATTACTCCAGTACTCGCCCCAGGTATTGCGTGCCCATATCATACCGGTAATGAGGCCTAACACGAAAAAGAAAACACCAACATTTACGCATTCAACCGCTATCAGGTCGTGTTTTGGATCGGCCGAACGAAGATATTTGATGCTATACACTACCGATATAATGAACACGATGAACATGGCCATCCACATAGGCACATGAAAAAATGTATTACGGATGGTTTCATGAACGATAGGCAAACGCGGCACCTGTATCAAAAAACCGGCTATGATGGTTGTTAATACCAGCAGTACGGCCAGCACTTTCCACCATGTTTGGTACATAAACTTCATAAAATAACTTGTGGCGACAAATGTAATAATTTTTAATATAGAACGCCGGAAGCGGCCTATACGGTATTGATAATTTCAGGTCATATTATGCCTAAAAACTCAATCACCGGGCATATAATCCAGCGGTAGCAATTCGGCCAGTTTGGCTTTTGACCATGTGCCCTCCACCAAAGGCGGATCCTGCAATATGCGGCCATTCATGTCAAAATAAATAACGGGCTTAGGGAAAGTCATTGTGCTTATCTCGAAGTTTTCCATGTCAAGCGGCCGGTAAAGGTCCCTGAAATTGGTTTCCTCGTGTTTTTTGGTGTAGATCACGTAAAGCAGATACTTGTTCACTCCCAAACCAAATATTCCCGGATCATTCGTTTTAAAAAAGAACTGGTTGCGCTTCAGCGGTTCTTTGCCAAGCATCTCTTTATAATACTTAGGCATGTTTGACATGTTGATCCAGTAATTGGCAGAATCGCGGTTGGTGGTTCTGAATTGCTTTATTTTACGTTGTATCAACTCCTCGGGCGCACGCTGCGGATTAGGCTCACGTACAAACGGTTTTACAATAAATCCGTCCTCTTCATAAGTATCGGCGTAAACCGAACGGAAAAAATGCTTCGCAGAGCCGTAGTAGGCCTCTTTACGTTTATCGCGCCATTTTTGCTTTTGGGCTTCGCTGCCCGGCAACTGCTCAAACAGCGCCCTGCCCTCGTATGATATGATCCCGTTTAGCTTATCGGTTTTGAAATCATTGATCATGTATTTAACCCGGTAGCCCAAAGCGCGGTTCTCTACCACTAAAAATTCATCCGTATAAGCTTCTAACGTCTTTTTTGAGCTCTTGTATGACAGGCTTACTACCCGCGGGTTTACTACATAACACTTCTTGGAATTTTCAGAAGTGCCAATAAAATCCTGCTTAAATATTTCATAATTCTTTTTCCAGTCGGCATCCGTCATGACCACTACCTCGCGCAGCATCATATTTTTTTGCTTAAGATCGATATTCAGAGTAAGTGTTTTATTGCTTACCATGATGGTTTGCACCTCTTCCTGGTAGCCTACGCTGGTAACAACCAGCTGGTATTGGCCGGGCTTAACCCCACGTAATGTATAAGTGCCATCATCGGCCGATGTGGTACCGAACGTGGCGTTGTTTAAAAACACGCTGGCCTTGGCAAGTGGCTGCTTGCCTGCCGCGGTGGTAACCTTTCCTGTAATGGTACCATCCTGTCCGAAGGCGGTGCTTACCACCATAAACAGGCATAGCATTATCAGCCCGGAAACAGAACTTATTAATCGCGCCATAGGTAAGGGAATAGCAACAGCGACGTTGCAATAACAATTGCGTTAATAGCAGCCAGTGCGCCTAAATGGCCATAGTTAAGGCTCCTGTCCAAACCATCCATGGCATTTTTGCTAAAGCGGATCAGTATCAATATAACCGGGATGATAACGGGGAAACTTAATATCGCCATCAGCGTGCCGTTATTTCCTGCTTTTGATGCAATGGCCGATATCATGGTAAAAACCGTTGAAAAGCTAATGCTGCCAATAATCACTGAAGCAAAATACAGTAACGGATCGCCTACTACGTTGTTAAAGAATACTACATAAACTACGATAGCCAAAGTGCTCAACAGCGCCATCAGCAGCATGTTATAAATAATTTTGGAAAGTATAACGGCCTGCGGGCTGGCTATGGAATAATAATACAGCAAACGCCCCCTACTCTCCTGCACAAAGCTTTTGGCGATGGCATTGACCGAAGCAAACAGCATGATGATCCAAAAAAGCACGTTCCATACTATGGGGTAACCGCTGCTGCCCGTAAAACCAGCGCTTAAACTAAAGGCGATATAGCAAACAAACACGGTTGATACCACATACAACAGCACCCCGTTAAAGGCATATTTTGATCGCCACTCCAGCAGTATCTCTTTTTTTAACAGCGTAAGCGTTTGACCGATAAGTTCCATGAGCTGCAAATATAATAAGCGCATGTTTGTAATTTTGCTTTTGCCGATATTTTAAAAGCCCTAACTTTACCCTATGCCCGTGAATTTGTTTTACCGTACCCCGCTCGGTGTGGCCCGCATTACTGATGATGATGGTTTTATAAGCGCTATATCCATACGTGATGAAGATATAAAAACAAACGAGCCGGAGACCGAACTGCTTAAAACAGCAGCACAACAGTTTGACGAATATTTTGCCGGCAAACGGAAGGATTTTGACTTTCCGATAAGGCAGGCAGGCACCGAATTTCAGCAAAAGGTTTGGCGACAATTACTGCAGATACCTTACGGCAGTACTACCAGTTACGCGGCGCTGTCCAACCAAATGAAAAGCCCGCTTGCCATACGCGCAATAGCATCGGCAAACGGGAAAAATAATTTATGGATAGTTGTGCCCTGCCACCGCGTTATCGGGTCAGACGGCAGCCTTACCGGCTATGCAGGCGGCTTGTGGCGTAAGCAATGGCTGCTTGAACATGAAGCGCGCATTGCCGGCACCGGTCAAACTAAACTGGCTTTGTAAGCGACCGCTTTTTTAAAAGCTTGCTTATTTTTTCATGTAATTGATATGGCTGAAATGGCTTTGACAGCACATCATCCATACCGGCTGCAAGCGCTTCCTTTTGTTCGTAATCCAAAGTAGCGGCTGATAACGATATGATCGGAATGGTACGCTTCGGGTCTTCAAAATCCATGCGTATTGATTTTGCAGCCTGGTAGCCATCCATTTCAGGCATGTGGGTATCCATCAAAATAATATCGTAATCCTTTTGCCTAAGCTTCTCTAAAACTTTACGGCCGTTATCCACTATTTCGGCAGCTACATTCCAATCCTTCAGCAATTTGCTGATCATAAACTGGTTCACCATATTATCCTCGGCAACCAATATGCTTACGTTATTAAACGGCAACAGCGTTTCGGTAGGGCGACGCTCCTGCTTTTCCTTAGGCATTTCGGTAAGGGTATACCAGTTTATGAACCTGAACTCGCTGCCCTCTCCTACCTTGCTGCTCACCTTCAGCTCGCCACCCTTTAGCTCAACCAGCTTTTTAACAATGGCAAGCCCGAGGCCGGTACCACCATATTTTATAGAAGTATCGTCCTCAGCCTGTTCAAACGAATCAAATATCTTTGAAAGATGGTTGGCCGCTATGCCTATACCACTATCGGCAATGCAAAACTCTATCTTGGCGCGATCAGCCGTTTTATCCAGCGTCTTAACGCTCAGCTTTACAAAACCTCGCTCGGTAAATTTAATGGCGTTGCTTAGCAAATTCATCAGCACCTGGTTAAGGCGTAACGAATCTACCATGATATTCTCCGGCACATCGGGCGCAAGGTCAAATATAAATTCAATATTTTTTTCGTCGGCCTTGAATTTAAGAAGGCCATAAACCGACTTTACAATTTCGTGCAAATTGTGCGGACTACGGATGATGCTGAATTTACCGGCTTCTATTTTTGAAATATCAAGCACATCATTAACCACGCCAAGTAATGATTGCGACGAAACTTCGAGCAGGTTAAGCATGTTAATTTGCTGCTCGTTAACCTCTGTTTTGCGCAGCAGATTTGTGATGCCCAATATACCATTAATAGGTGTGCGTAACTCATGACTCATATTAGCCAAAAAGTTCTCCTTTGTTTTTTTGCCGAGCTCGGCCGCTTCCTTTGATTTGATTAGCTGCTGCTGGTAGCTTTTTTGCGGCGAAACATCGTTAATGTTAAGGAACAACATTTTGTTGCGGTAAGATGCCCGGCACTCGCCCCAAATGATGTTTTTATTAAAAGTTTCGAATTGAAACTCGAATACTGAATACGTCAAACGGTCTTTAATAACCTCAGCCAATTTTTGCCTGAACGCTGATTGATCGCTCTCAATAACGCGGTCAACTATGCTGGCATCAATCAACTCGCTCGGTTTAAAACCCAATATTTGCTCGGCGGCCGGGTTAATGCTTAAAATACGCAGTGTTTGCGCATCAACGGTACAAATAATATCGGCGGAGTTTTTTACTACAGTAGCGTAGTTCTGCAATTCCTCGTTCTTTTGTTTAATTTCATCCTGGCTGCGGGCCAATTGTACAAACGAGTCAACTTTCGCTGACGTTATATACGGGTCGAGTGGTTTGTATAAATAATCAACAGCCCCCACGCCTAAACCCTTTACCACGTATTTCGCTTCTTTTGAAATCGCGGTAACAAATATCACCATGATATCGCGAGTGCGTGGGTTTGATTTAAGCATCTCTACCAGCTCAAAGCCGTCCATCTCGGGCATTTGCACATCAACCAGTGCAATGGCTATCTGGGTTTCCCAGGCAATCTTAAGCGCTTCGTTAGGTGAAGTAGTAGAGTAGATACGAATATCATCACGTTTTAGCAGTGCCTCAAGCGCAACAATGTTCTCTTCTCTATCATCTACAATAAGGATATTAACAGGGGTCATTTGTTAATTGTGTGGGGTATATGGCTAAGTTCGTATTAATTTATAAATATCTTCTGCGCTTAAAACAAGTTCGGCGGCACCCAGGTTAATTGCGGAGCGGGGCATTTCTGCCATTTCAGCTTCGGATGGGTCCTGCGCTATGGTGAGCGAGCCGGCTTGTCGCAACTTTAGTAAACCCTCGGCACCATCCTGGTTGGCACCCGAAAGCAATATAGCGACACAACGCTCGTTAAAAACCTCAGCAGCGCTATCAAAAGTCACATCAATTGAGGGCTTGGAATACCACACCGGATCAGAAACATCAAGACTGAAGTAGCCCTCCTTTTCAATCAGCGTATGATAATTTGCAGGTGCGATAAATATGGTATTACGTTGTAATACGTCTTTATCGGCAATTTCCTTGATGTATATACGAGAGTGCTCTGAAAAGAGTTTTTCTATTTCGCTAAAAAAATTCTTTTTACGGTGCATTACCAGTATAATAATTTTATTTATGTCGACATCAACATGTTTAACAATACTAAAAAACAGCTTGAACGAGCCTGCCGAACCGCCAATCAATAGCACTTCGGCCTGCTGCCAACGTTGCAATATATTATTGTCAAATGCCAATTTTCTGGTATATATTTTCCTTGCTGTTGATCACCTTAAACTTTTTACGGAAGGCCTCTGATCGTATGGTCTCCTTTGAGCCGAGGCATAAAAAGCCATGCGGCGCCAGGCTATGGTAAAAAAGGTCGAGTATCCGTTCCTGTAACTTATTATCAAAGTAGATAAATACGTTACGGCAGGTAATCAGCTGAAATTCGTTAAACACACCGTCCGACACCAGGTTATGTACCGAAAATAAAGTATCCTGTTTTAACTCGCTGTGTATGGTGGCGGCATCGTACATAATGGTAAAATGGTCGGTAAGCGAACCTTTTAAGCCTGTGTACATATAGTTTTCGGTATAGCTTTTTATTTTGCGGAAGCTATAAATGCCCTTGCGCGCCTCTTTTAAAACCTCGGTATTGATATCGGTGCCATAAATAAAGCATTTATGTTTGATGCCTGCTTCGCGCAGTAATATGGCCAGTGAGTATACCTCCTCGCCCGATGAACAACCGGCTGTCCATATCTTTATATGCTGATAGGTGGACAGGTACGGAACAACCAACTCATTTACCGAGCGGTAAAAATTCGGATCGCGGAACATCTCTGTCACGTTGACCGTAACCTCTTCTAAAAAATGCTGAAAAAAGCCCTCGGCATTAACAATACGATGCTTCAACTCATAAAACGAAAGTTTTTTAAGGCTCATGATGCGGCTTACCCGCCTGGTAAGCGATGCTTTACCATAATCGCTAAAATCAAACCCATGTACCTCTTTTACAAGGGTTGTTAATTCATTTAACTCTTCAGGGGTTATACCACTTAACTGTACCTTCATTATATTAGCTTTCAAGCCAAAGCTGCATCAGTGCTACGAGCCTGTCCATATCAACCGGCTTGGTTATATAATCGTTAGCACCAGCAGCTATGCATTTTTCCCTGTCATCCTTCATTGCTTTCGCTGTTAATGCTATTACAGGTAATTTAGCCCATTTGTTTTGCTTCCTGATCTGGCGCGTTGCTTCGTAGCCATCCATCTTAGGCATCATAATATCCATCAGCACAATATCAACGTCCGGTATTTCTTCCAGCTTAGCCAGCGCCTCTTCCCCATCGTTGGCTATCTCCACGTTCATATCATAGCTTTGCAGCGCGCTGCTCAGTGCAAATATGTTACGCATATCATCGTCCACAATTAACACCTTTTTATTTTTGATGACCTCCTTACCTTTTGATATTGATTTCGGTTTAGGTGCTGTAAGGTCAACTTCGGTTTTTGATGATTCGGCGATCTTGTTCAGGAACAGGTTTACCTCATCGATCAGCCTGTCCGACGATTTGTTGGTTTTGATAACCATCGCGTTAGCATACTGCATCAGCCTGGTAACCGATGTTTTATCAAGTTCCATAGCGGTGTTGATGATAACCGGCAACTCCAGGAATTTATCAACCGCCTTGATCTTGTCCAGCAGGTCAAGCCCTGAAATATCAGGCAGGTTTAAATCGAGTATTACACATTGATACTCATTCTCGTGCAGCATACGGTAAGCCGACTCGCCGTCAAAAGCCTGGTCAACCTCAATGCCCTGTGCCTGCATCATATCCTTAAGCGCCTGGCTTTGCGCCTGGTGATCTTCAACCAGTAGTATCTGCTTAAACTTAGCGCCGCTTTGCTGCATAATATCGGTAAACAACTTATCGAGCGCGTTGGTATCAATAGGTTTTTTCAGGAAGCTGATAGCACCCTCGCGGCGTACACGGTTGGCAGCTGCCTCGCCGGCAGACATGAGGTGTACCGGGATATGCATAGTTTCTTCGTCATGCTTAAGCTCACGCAATATCTGCCAGCCATCTTTACCCGGCAGCATAATATCCAATATTACGGCATCGGGTTGGCTATCCTTTATGATCTGGAAGGCATTTGTACCCTCATTCACCATTATTGATTTATAACCATGATCGCGCGAGTAATCTTTCAGGATATCGGCAAAATTCTTGTCGTCCTCCACAATTACTACCAGCGGCTCGCCGTTTTGCTTTTTCGCTATCTGCGCAGCCGGTTTTAAAAACTCTTTTGGCGGCGAAAATGTCTCGGCGGTAGGTATTATCTCCTCCTCATGCGTTTCAGTTTGCGCTGCTTCAAAAGGTATCGTCAGCGTGAACTCACTGCCGACATTTTGCTCGCTTTGCAGGGTTATTTTACCACCTAACAAGGCTGCAAGCTCGCGGCTAATTGATAAGCCAAGGCCGGTACCACCGTATTTACGGCTGGTTGAGCCGTCGGCTTGTTGAAATGCCTCGAATATCAGCTTCTGCTTTTCGGCAGGTATACCAATACCCGTATCTTTAATATGGAAACTGATGGTTCCGTTTATGGTATTGGCCGTAGCGTTTAACATGATGCTGCCATTCTCCGACGTAAACTTAAACGCGTTCGAAAGCAGGTTTTTGATGATCTGCTCCACCCTGACCTTATCGGTAAATATGGTTGACGGAATGTTAGCGGTGGTGCTGGTAGTATAGCTGATTTTTTTATTGGCAGCTACTTCGCCAAACATCATCTCCATATCCTTCAAAATATCGTTCACGCGAACATGCTCATTCTGCATCTCCAACTTGCCCGACTCAATTTTTGACAGATCGAGAATATCATTGATCAGCGTAAGCAAGTCATTACCGGCATTAAATATAACGCTGGCATATTTTAACTGGTCCTCGCTCAGGTTGTCTGATTTATTGTCTTTCAGTATACGCGCCAACACCAATATACTATTAAGCGGCGTACGCAACTCGTGGCTCATGTTAGCCAAAAACTCCGATTTGTATTTTCCGGTAGATTCAAGCTCCTCAACCTTTAGGTTGATCGCCTGGCGGGCTTCTTCAATGGCTTGGTTCTTTTCTTCCAGCAAGCTGGCTTTTTCTTCAAGCTCGGCATTAATAGTGCGCAATTCTTCCTGTTGCACACGCAGCTCTTCCTCTGAAGCCTGCAGCATTTCTGTTTTGTTAAGCAACTCCTCGTTGGTAACGCGCATTTCTTCCTGTTGCGCTTCCAGCTCCTCGGCTTGTTGCTGGGTTTCCTCAAACAGATCGTGCATAATGGTGCGGGCCTGCGCCGTGTTAATGGCGATGCCGATGTCGTTAGTCGCACTTAAAATATAATCGCGAATGGCCTCGTGCATCTCGCCCTGATAGGCCAGTTCCATTACGCCTTTTAGCTTTTTATCGTAAAAGAATGGCACTATAAAGCTATCGGTGAGCTCGTTCTCCAGCACTGATGTGCTAAGCTCCAGCTTGCTATTCAGCTTACCTTTAACCACTTTGGCTTTTTGCTCAACGGCAACCTGGCCAAGCACCCCCTCTGATAAACGTATTGTTTTTTTCAGCACATCCGGGTTGTGGAATGCGTATGATGCGCATAGGTCAAGTCGCTCATCCTGGTCATTCAGCAAATAAAATGTACCGGTAAGCGCGCCGGTATAATTACATATCTCGTTAATTACGTTGGTTGCAAGTTCCTTCTCGGTTTGCTGGCCCTGCATCTTCTCGTTAAGCAGGCCGGTACCAGTAAGCAACCAGTTTTTTGCTTCGTTTTCTTTAAGTACAACACCTAACTGTACGTTGGCGTCGGTGATTTCCTGCTCAATCTTCTTTTGGCGATTGAAGGTGCCTTGTATATAATAAAACAGTATAATTATAATTACCAGGAATATGGCAGACCCTACTATAATTATATATATGGCTTGTGTAGATGACTCCTGGGTAGCATTCTTACGCTTGATGAGTAAAGCCTGTTCGGTTTCAATAACGGTTGAGATAACCGCCCTTACCTTGTCCATATTGGCTTTACCATTGATAAGCATATCATTGGCTACCATGTAATTTAGGCCCTTATCATCGCGGGTTTTAATATTGTTGCTTAATATACCCAGCTGATTGCCTATTAACTTATATAAAATCTCAACGCGCTTTACCTGTACGGAGTTATCTTCAATAAGTCCGCGTAGCTTGTCCAGATCGCTTTCTATGCTCGGCAAAGCAGAGTTATAAGGCTCTAAAAATGGTTTTTTACCCGTAGCACAATAACCACGCATACCCGTTTCAGCATCAATCAGCTGCTGTAGCAAACTGGTAGATGTTTTAATAACCTGCTGGGTATGCTCAACCTTAACAGTATCATCCTCAAGCTGGTTGATACTGCGGTAAGACAATACAGCCACTATAAAAACCAAAATAACAGATATTGCAAAACCTGTTAGTACCTGGTTACGAAAAGAAAGCTTAGCCATTGATTAGGTTTATATGCTGATAATGTTTTAAATAAAGTTGAAATATGTAATACGCATAACCTTAAAAAAGGTTGAGTGTAAACATTAATAATCTGCTTACGAAACAACTTCGTTGCCGGATTTTATAACACCCTGTTTTTTGGAGAATAATATGGTTAAACACAACACCGCCCCGGTGAACAACACATACCAACCCCATTTGAATTTTATTTTTGAAGTAAGATACGCGGCGATTGATGACATTGGTAAAAAGCTGAACGATGTATGCACTTTTAAGTATGCGCCTACATACAACAGCGCGGCCAACGCCACGGTAGCCCAGGCAGCACTACGGGCAATCTTCAGGCGGTTAAACACCAAGCCTATCATACCAATAACCGCCACAATGAGGATCACCATACCGAATGGCTTATTCATGTCATAAACGTTCATGCTGAACAAACCGAACGGGCGCAGCATAGGGCAATAGGTGGCCGCGATAACCATAATGAAACCAACAAGCGAAAGTAATGAGGGAATGCGCATAAAAGTCTATCGGGTTATTTCCATTTTTTCGGCAAAGTGGGCGCAGTAGTCACGCAGATCCTCTACGATGTTTTTTTCGCCTGTAGCACGTAAAAAACTATCGCCCATGGTTTGCAGGGTTTCATAAAAAAAGCGTTTCATCTCATCAACCGGCATATCCTTGGTCCACAGGTCAATACGCAGTGTATTTTTAAAGCTCTGATCCCAAAGGGCCAGCATCATTGATTTTACAGGCAGCGCCTCCTTGTTGGTTGAATCGGTTGACTCCCATAGGATATTTTCAGGCACGTTATTATCGTCCAGTTCAATAGTCAGTTTTATTTCGGCTTTTTTCATTTTTATATTTTATTTAACAAGTAGTAATAATATAATAACCAAGGCTATAAAGCTCAGTTCAATAGTCCAAAGCGTGCGTATTTCCTTAAAAAAATTACGAAAGGTGATATCCAGAAAGGCTACCACAAAGGCGAAAAGCAAAAATATCCATACAATGGTACCGCTCCAGCTTTCGTACTGACTGCCGGTTATGCTTGCGCCGTATATCCATATGTAGCCGGCAAGCACAATTAAAAACGCCGAAGCAATGTTTAAAGGTGTTATCCTGAATTTCATCAGTGTTTATTTTCTTTTAGAAGATCTTTTAGTGCTCAATTTTTTGGCTACGCGAGGATTACGCTTGGCTTTTTCTGCTTCAAATTTCTTTTTTTGGTTCAGAGTCTTTTTCTCGTGGAATGCACCTTTAAAGTCAGGATTCTCGCGGCGCTTCTGCATGTCGATATCTTTGGCCTGATCCTGGCGTTCTTCGTACGGAGTTTCCTCCACAAACACGTCATCCGGTAAATTAAACACAGGTATTTGCTGCCTGATCAGTTTCTCCGCCTTACGGATATAGTACTCCTCCGCCGGATTGCAAAAGGTAATAGCCTCGCCCGACTGAAAAGCTCTGCCGGTACGGCCAATGCGGTGCACATAATCCTCAATCACAATCGGCACATCAAAGTTGATAACGTGGCTAACATCATTCACATCAATACCACGGGCGGCCACATCGGTAGCTACCAGAATCTTCACTTCATCGGCACGAAAAGCGTTGATGGAGTTGATACGTGTATTTTGCCCTTTATTGGCGTGCAATACCCTTACCTCATCCTCCTTGTATTTTCTGGACAGGAACCTAAACACCCCTTCTGCCGAAGTCCTCGTTTTACAAAAAATGATCAGCTTACGTATATCGCCATCTTCCTCAAGCAACTTTTTCAGCAGATTGATTTTGGTTTTAATGTTAGGCACATAGTACAACTTTTGGTTAACCGTAGCAGCCGGTGTGGCCTGCGGCGTAACCTCAACCACGGTTGGATGCTCCAAAAAGTTGGCTGATAGCTGGTGCACCTTGTCGGACATGGTGGCCGAAAAAAGCAGGTTTTGCCTTTTGCGCGGCACTACCTCTAAAATGCGGTTTACTTGCGGCATAAAGCCCATATCCATCATTTTATCGGCTTCATCTAACACCAATACCTGCAAGCTTTTAGTAACAATATGTCCGGCCAGGTACACATCCATAAAGCGGCCGGGTGTGGCCACAATAATGTCGACACCCTTATTTATATTTTCAATTTGTGTTTTCGGTCCGATACCGCCATACAGCACCACCACCCGCAAATCGGTATAGGTGGCGAATGTACGTACATTTTCTTCTATCTGTAAGGCCAGCTCACGCGTTGGCGCTACTATCAGCGCACGCGGGTTTTCTCCCTGCGCATATTTCAGCTTCATGATGATAGGCAGCACATAAGCCGCCGTTTTACCTGTTCCGGTTTGGGCAATGCCCATTACATCCTGCCCGTTGCTGATTGGCGGAATAGCCTTTTGCTGTATGGGCGTAGGCTGCTCATAACCGGCATCGGCAATGGCATTTAATATCTGCCGGTTAAACTTAAAATCATCAAACGTTTCTGCCATGCCGCAAAGATAGTTTTTTCTTTTAAGGTGCGCTTACCCACCACATCGCCATACACTATTTGATGGTTTGATGATAAAACACCGTTTGTTAAAGGCTAATTGATATTTTAGGGCAAAATTTTCAGCCTGAATAGTTAAAACATGACCAATAAAGAAATAAAACCATGGAAGTTACTGAGCGAGCAGGACGTATCGCCCAGCCCCTGGTTCCCGATATTAAAGCATGCTGTTGAATTAGCCAACGGTAGTATAGTTGACGATTATTATTTTTCGCCCCTCGGCGATGTGGTGCAGGTGCTGGCCATCACTAAAAACAATGAGGTGGTTTTGGTGCGACAGTATAAACACGCCCTCGGCCAAATACTGCTTGAACTGCCCGGCGGTATGCAGCAAAAAAACAAGAGTATTATTGAATCGGCGTTGAACGAATTGGAAGAAGAAACCGGTGTTAAAGCCTCCGCCGAGCAGCTTAATTCGCTCGGAAAAATTGCCAACAACCCAACCAAGCTGAAGCAAATCACCTACGGTTTTATCTTGTTTGGTGCGGAATTTAACTCCCAACAAAAGCTTGATTCAACCGAGGATATTGACGTGCTGACCCTGCCTGCGCCAAAGGTGCTCGAAATGGCCATTAACGGTGATATATGGGTTACTGATTCGTTGAATTTCATTTTAAAAGCAGCCATTGCATATCCGGGAGTATTTGGTTTGAAGCTGAAATAGTTCTTTTAAAAAGATCATTACTTGTCCTAAACTTCTTTTGAGCGATCAAAAGAAATTTAGGGCAGATAATGAACTATTATTTCTTTGATCAAGGAGTTGTGCTTTAACTATCGTAGGTCTGCCCTTGGCCGCAGAAGCCAGTTACTTTGTCTTAGACACAAAGTAACCAAAAGTCAAGCCGGAAAAAACCTTCATCCGCACAAGGCTATACTCCCGGCCCGGCTTTCCGGCAGGCCAGCGCACATTTGAAATAAAAGACTGCTCATAAGTGCATCCTCCGGCCTTTTAATTTTCGGGTAGCAGGTTGAAGCACTGACTTTCATAGAAAATTAAACAGCCGGCGATTTTTGTTTCTTTTGATCGCTCAAAAGAAATTCAGGGCAGGTAATAAAACGAATTGTAACTGATTTAGAAAACGTAATTTAATATCTTTGCTCCCATGGCATCTATCCTGATAAAAGCAGCTACCATTGTTAACGAGAACAAGCAATTTAATGGCGATATACTGATAAAAGACGGTTTTATTGAACGCATTGATACCAGTATTGATGCTAAGGCCGATACCGAGATCAACGCCGAGGGGCTGCACTTGCTGCCGGGCTGTATTGATGACCAGGTGCATTTTCGCGAGCCGGGGCTAACGCATAAGGCCAAGATCTTTACGGAATCAAGGGCGGCAGTTGCGGGTGGTATAACCTCCTTTATGGAGATGCCCAATACCGTACCGAATACGCTTACGCAGGAATTGTTAGCTGACAAGTATGCCATTGCAGCTAATAGCTCACTTGCTAACTACTCGTTTTTTATGGGTGCCAGCAATGACAATCTGGACGAGGTTTTGCGCACCGACGCGCGCAACGTTTGCGGTATTAAGGTGTTCATGGGTTCATCAACAGGTAATATGCTGGTTGATAACCGCACCACGCTCGAAAATATTTTCACCAACTCGCCAATGCTGATCGCTACGCATTGCGAGGACGAGGCCACCATCAGGCACAACCTCAACCATTATAAAATGACACTGGGCGAAGAAAATATTCCCATATCATTACACCCGGTGATCCGTAGTGCCGAGGCTTGTTATCTGTCATCATCGTTAGCGGTTGAGCTGGCTAAAAAGCATGGCACCAGGCTGCATATTCTGCACATTTCAACAGAAAAGGAAACACACCTTTTTGATAACAGCACCCCGCTGGCGGATAAAAAAATAACCGCTGAGGCCTGCATACACCACCTTTGGTTTAGCGATGCGGATTACGAAACCAAAGGCAACCTGATAAAATGGAACCCTGCTGTTAAAACCGCCGCCGACCGCGAGGGAATCCTGAAAGCGGTGTTGGATGGCCGTATTGATGTCATCGCAACCGACCATGCCCCTCACACCATCGAGGAAAAAGCCCAGCCTTATATGCAAGCCCCTTCAGGCGGTCCGTTGGTACAACATGCCTTAACGGCCATGTTGGAGCTTTACCATCAAGGCAAGATCACCCTTGAACAAATAACAGAAAAGATGGCGCACAATGTGGCCACCTGTTTCCGTATTGACAAGCGCGGTTTTTTACGCGAAGGCTACTGGGCCGATATGGTTTTGGTTGACCTGAACAAACCATGGCAGGTTGAAAAGGACAATATTTTATACCAATGCGGCTGGAGCCCGTTTGAAGGTACTACCTTTAAATCGAGCGTGGTTAGCACCATTGTATCGGGTAATTTGGTTTGGGATAATGGCCATTTTGTGAACCATCACCTGTCCGGCCAGCGAATGGCATTTAACCCGCAGGCTTAATTTATTCTATCAGCTTTTTCAGCTCGGCCATAAGCGCTTGCCAGTTATATTCGGAGTGCTGTTTCTTTTCTTCGTCGGCAATGTTTTCCTGCGTAATGGTAAGGCGCGTTCCGCTATCATTACCCTCAAGGCGATAGCTCACTATCTGGTAATTTTCAGGTAAGTCTTCAGTGCCCGACATGCTGCTCCAGTAAGTGTATTTGGCAAATTCGCCGGGAATAACTTCCAGCACGGTACCCTTGTCGGTGTAAACTACGCCATCCCACTCGCCTGTCCAGATGATTGGGCTGCCTATTGTCCAATCGGTAATTAAATCTGTTCCGAAAAAGTATTCTTTTATCAACTTAGGGTCGGTGAGCCCCTGCCAAACTTTTTCTTTCGGAGCTTTGAAGTCAATCGAGGTGGTTAGTGTGATGTCTGTCATGATATTAATTTTTGAATAAGCCCAAAGAACGCACCGTTTAATGACAACCCTATGTCAGTAGTAAAAAACCGTAAACAATTATTTTTTAACGATTGCGCCGGCGATCTCTTGTATTCTATCCTTTAAAACATCAGGCGTTATAACGGTTGCCATATCGCCATACATCATAAACCAACGTGCAAAGCCTTCTATTGACATGGTTAGAAAAGTCATCTCCCATTCATCGCCATCTAACCGCTCGGATACAAAACCATTATAATATTTTTGATTGGTAAGATATGGATATACGCTTTTTTGTATGCGCATAATTACCGTCTCCAGCTTATGCTCGCGCGCGGTTTGAGTGATATAATCCTTCAATGCCGGGTGCTGGCCGATAAATTTATCATTGCTGATACTGATACCTTTTATTCGGTCGAGCCGGAAATCACGATAATCCTTACGCATACGGCAGTAGGCAATCAGGTGCCAATAGCTATCCAGGTAATAAACGCCCACCGGCTCAACCATACGGCTGGTTTGCTGCTGGCTGTGGTAGGCAAAATAATCAAGTTGCATCACGCGCTTTTGCGTTATCGCATTCAATATAGTTTGTATATGATCCTGGTTATCTGCCTGCTGCTGGCTCCGGCTGTGAATTACCGCAATGCTGCCATCCAGGTCCTCCAACGTGTTTTTTTCGGCGGTACGCAGTATAGCGCGTATCTTATCCATCGCCGACCGGTGATAACTCATGGTAGAGTTATCGGTAAGTTTTTCAATAAATTTTTCGGCAGTTAAAAATGCCGTCGCTTCCTCACGGGTAAACATTACCGGCGGCAAACGGTAGCCATCCATAATGGAGTAACCTACCCCGGCCTCACCCATTAGCGGTACACCGGCTTCTTCCAGCGTTTTAACATCACGGTAAACTGTACGCAGGCTGATGCCAAAACGCTCGGCAATATCAGCGGCCTTAACCACCCTGCGCGATTGTAGCTGGATCAATATGGCTGATATACGGTCGATACGGTTCATCGCAACGAAATTAAATAAAAAAGCGGTGCGTGTCTGCCGTTACAGGTGCGCATTTTACTAACATCATTAAACGTAAAAATACACTTACATTAAAAAGCTAACTTTGCCGCTGATATAATTTAGCTATATTGAACCATGTTATCGCGTCGAAATTTTATTAAAATATCATCTGCAAGCGCTGCTTGCGCAACAATATCAACAAGCCTGGCTAACCCTTTAAAAGCTGCAGCGCCAAAACTGCCCGTAGTAATATCAACCTGGGATTTTGGCATTGCCGCCAATAAAGAGGCCTGGACCATTTTAGGCAAGGGCGGCCGCGCGCTGGATGCCGTTGAAGCAGGTGTAAAAATACCTGAAGCCGACCTGAATAACCATACCGTTGGCCGCGCCGGCTATCCTGACCGCGACGGACACGTTACCCTTGATGCCTGCATTATGGACGAAAAGGGCAATTGCGGCTCGGTTGCTGCCATGGAGTACATTGCGCACCCCATAGAAGTAGCACGCATGGTGATGGAAAAAACCCCGCACGTAATGCTGGTTGGCGAAGGCGCTACCCAATTCGCCGTTGAGCAAGGCTTAAAAAGAGAAAAACTACTCACGCCTGAATCAGAAAAAGAATGGAAAAAATGGCTTGAAACTAAACAGTACAAGCCGGTGATGAATATAGAGAACAGCCAGAAACCCGGCAACCAATATAATCATGATACAATTGGCATGTTGGCTATTGACGCTAAAGGCAATATATCCGGCGCGTGCACCACCAGCGGTATGGCCTTTAAAATGCACGGCCGTGTGGGCGACAGCCCGATAATTGGTGCCGGGCTTTATGTTGATAATGAGGTTGGTGGCGCTACTTCAACCGGTGTTGGTGAGGAAGTGATCCGCAACGTAGGCAGCTTTTTAGTAGTAGAACTGATGCGCCAAGGTTACACGCCCGAAGCAGCCTGTAAAGAGGCAGTTATGCGCATCGTAAAAAAGAAACCCGATACCGCTAAAGAGATACAGGTGGGCTTTTTAGCCATCAACAAAAAAGGTGAATACGGCGCCTATGCCCTGCAGGACGGGTTCAGCTATGCCGTTTGCGACAGCGAGAAGCAGGACCGCTTGATAAAAGGTAAGTTTTACTACAAAAGCAATAAATAATATATAATATATTTATTGTTAACTTTATAGCTTAGTAAAATCCTGAATGGTATCACTTGAGGTTTGTGCCAACTCCGTGGTTTCGGCAGTGGCGGCACAGGAAGGCGGCGCAACGCGTGTTGAACTGTGCGATAATTTAAGCGACGGCGGTACTACGCCATCAGCCGGGCAAATACAGCTTGCCCGCAAACTGCTCCATATAAAAATATATGTGCTGATACGGCCACGTGGCGGCGACTTTCTGTATAATGATGTAGAATTCGAGATCATGAAAGCAGAAATACGGCATTGCATTGAAGCAGGATGCGATGGCGTAGTAATTGGTATGCTTACCCCTGAAGGGCGTGTAGACAAGCCCCGCTGTAAAGAGTTGGTGGATATCGCCAAACAATGGGGCTTGGGTGTTACCTTTCACCGCGCGATTGATATGTCGGCAGATATTTACCAGGCGCTTGAAGATATTGTTGAAATAGGCTGTGAGCGTGTGCTTACCTCAGGCGGTAAAACTACGGCGATTGAGGGCGCCAGTGTAATTGCCAGCCTGGTGCAGCAATCCGCCGGGCGTATAAGCATTATGCCGGGTTGTGGTGTCGACGAAAATAACGTGAACGACATTGTGCGCTTTACCGGCGCTAAAGAAGTACACTCCACCGCGAAAACACGCGTTAGCAGCCAAATGCTTTACCGCAACGACCATATACTGATGGGCGGCGCCGATGTGGATGAGTATAGTGTGATTGTAACTAATGCTGAAAGAGTGAGAACCATTCTCACCGCCGCAAATAATCTTTAGGAATATTAACTTATCACGATGATAAAAAGATTATGGCTAAAAATTGCTAAATTTATACCCAAAGGAAACAATCCCGTTTTTAAATTTATCGCTAAGCATTTTGCCTCTATACTGACTGTAGCTACTGGTTATTGTTATTTAAATGCCTATTGGTATTGGCACGAATATTTCCATTATTTTAAAATTTCTGGAGAAAATTGCTCAATAAATCTTCAGGAAATTATGCTTATAATTCCTACAGTATTTGAAAAGTTAACTATTCAGATGATTATAACAATTTTATTATTGTTATACATATATCATTGGAAGTATCAAATTAGATGGCTGCTCGCGTGTTCGTTGCTACTGTTTTCATTGACACATTTCTATACATCTATAACCAAGCTTGGTAAAAGAGACGCTTTTAACCACCAAGGGTTTTGGACCATGCAAAACAGTCCTCAACTTATAATTATAAAAAAGATTAACAACTATTATATATGCAAAAAGGTAAATCTAAAAGAAAAGACTTTCAGTGATAGTGTGTACATGATAAGCACAGATGAGATCCAAACAAAAGTTTTAGTGTACTCCAAAACGGGACAATTATTTCCTGAAAAGAAACAAATAGCCTTCAATAAAAAGCATAAACACCCAACAACTAATACTCCAGTGGAATAATCGGCTCCTTTTTATTGGTGGACATGATCATCATGGTGTGGAATGTTTTTACCACGCCAATGCGGCTTATTTTCTCCATAATCAATTGCTCGTACGATTTGATGTCGCGCACGTAAACTTTCAGCAAAAAGTCGCATTGGCCGGTTACGTGGTGGCACTCGGTCACCTCTTTTATGTTCTTGATCTCTTCTAAAAACACCTGGATGGTATTGCTTTTATGAAAATCAAGCGATACCTGTATAAAGGTTTTTATACCCAGGCCGAGCTTTTCCTCATCAACCAGGGCGTGATAGCTTTTGATGTAGTGCGAGTTTTCGAGCTTACGCACACGCTCCAGCGTAGGTGCCGGTGAAAGTCCAATCTCGTTAGAGAGCTGCAGGTTAGTAATCCTTCCGTTCTCTTGTAATATCTTTAAAATTTGCAGATCTATTTTATCTAATTCGGCGGCCATGGTGGTACAAATATATACTATAAAAATATTAGCGAAATAATATTTTTATAAGGTGCAGTCTTTCAAAAGTATATTTCATGCAATTATTAGTCTTATCTAATTTTTTTAATTAGATTTGAGAAAATATACTTATTAAAAACATCAGCTTTTGTTTAACGTTTACAAAAGCAAAAAAGATACGGGAGCCACAAAATAAATATGGATGCCAGGCACAGTGAGTCATTAAGCAACGTACACGGAACGGTAAACACTGAACATCGCACAGGCTGGCGAAAGATATTCGCATTTTTAGGCCCCGCCTACCTGGTAAGCGTTGGCTATATGGATCCGGGCAACTGGGCAACCGATATTGCCGGCGGCAGCGCCTTTGGGTACCGGCTAATCTGGGTATTACTCGCATCAAACCTGATCGCCCTGCTGCTGCAATCATTAAGCGCGCGTTTAGGTATTGTACGCGGGCTCGATCTGGCGCAGGCCTCAAAAAATGCGTACCCCCGCTTTGTTAACTTTTGCCTGTACATACTGGCGCAAATTGCCATTATAGCTTGTGACCTGGCCGAGATCATCGGTATGGCCATCGGGCTGAACCTGCTGTTTGATTTGCCAATGATATGGGGCGTATTGCTTACCATTACCGATACTGTGCTGCTGCTCTTCCTGATGAACAAAGGCATGCGCAAGCTCGAAGCATTTATTGTATCCATGATATCTGTTATCGGGCTGGCCTTTTTAACTGAAATGTTCATCGTTAAGCCTGATGTAGTAGAGATAGCCAAAGGGTTTATCCCCAACAACCTGTTTAAAAATGATGAGGTAAGCCATAAAATGCTTTACATCGCCATAGGTATTATTGGCGCTACGGTAATGCCGCATAATTTGTACCTGCACTCGTCGTTAGTGCAAACACGCAAGATAAACCGTACTAAAGAAGGTATTAAAGCATCGCTAAAATTCAACATGTTTGATACGGTGATAGCGCTTAACCTTGCCTTTTTAGTGAATGCCGCCATACTGATACTTGCCGCCGGTGCTTTTTTTAAAAATGGTTATTTTGAGGTTGCCGAAATTCAGGATGCCTACAAACTACTCGAAAATATTTTCGGGAAGATAGCGCCTGTGCTATTTGCCGTAGCGTTAATAGCATCCGGACAAAGCTCTACTGTTACCGGCACCCTGGCCGGGCAGATCATTATGGAAGGCCATATTAACCTGCGTATTGCCCCCTGGATGCGCAGGCTGCTCACCCGTTTGCTGGCCATTTTGCCTGCCGTTTTTACCATTTTATATTTTGGAGAGAACGCCTTAAGCGATCTGCTGATATTGAGCCAGGTGGTCTTGAGTTTGCAATTAGGCTTCGCTATTATTCCGCTGATACATTTTACATCTGACAAAACCAAAATGCAGGGCTTTGCTATTGGGCCGCTCGCAAAAATAGCGGCCTGGATAAGCGCCGTGTTGATTGTAGGCCTCAATGTTAAGCTGGTTATTGACCAGGTTAACGATTGGATAAGCGGCTACCCTGATGCCCGCATAGAAATATACGCTATTGTTGTGCCGCTGATTGTCGGCGTAGGCGTTTTGCTGTTGTATGTTTTTATGAGGCCATTATTATTCAAGCTGAAGGAAAGGCCTGCCCGTGTACCACATGGTGAAGCCACCGCCATTGGCGATATCAGTCCCATAGTTTACAACAACATTGCCATTACCATTGACTTTAGCGCTAATGACCGCGACTCCATACGCCATGCCATTATGCAGGGCGGTAAGGATGCAGCTTATACCCTGATCCACGTGGTTGAAACTGCCGCCGCCCGCTATCACGAAACCGAGGTAATGGACCGCGAAACGCAAAGCGATGTAAAAAACCTGGACCTGTACATTGATGACCTGCAACGAATGGGATATAACGCCCGCGGATATATTGGCTACGGTATACCCGCCAAGGCTATCGCTAAAATTGTGAACGATGAGGGTATCGACTTTATGGTGATGGGATCGCATGGGCACCGGGTACTTAAGGATCTGATTTTTGGCACCACCGTAAATACGGTTCGGCACATGGTGAACGTTCCGGTATTGGTTGTTAAGCCTCAAGCAAAATAATTTGCATATTTGCAAACGTTTAGGATATGAGTCAGGATAACATCTACATAAAAAACAAAAAAGCCTACTTTGAATACCACGTACTGGATAAGTATGTTGCCGGTATTCAACTGCTGGGTACCGAAATAAAATCAATACGCCAAGGCAAGGCTAATATAAACGATGCCTTTTGCAGCTTTATTAACGGACAGCTTTATGTGCGTAACCTGCATATATCGGAGTATTCATTCGGCTCGTTTTACAACCACGAGGCCAAGCGCGACCGTGTGCTACTGCTCAATAAAAAGGAGTTGAAAAAACTGCTTACCAAAGGTGAGGAAAAGGGCTTTACTATTGTTCCGCTGGCATTGTTTATCAGCGAACGAGGCTTCGCCAAACTGGAAATAGCTCTGGCACAAGGCAAAAAAGACTTTGACAAACGCGAGACCATGAAAGAACGCGACAGCAAACGCGAGCTGGACAGGGTGATGAAGAGTTAACCCCTTCCGTCCCCTAAAGGGGAAACCTAATAATCATTTGCAATACAAACTCCCCTTCAGGGGTTGGGGGCTACCACGCCTTATCCCCCACCAGTGGTACAAACCTAAAGGTATCTAACACTACTTTTTCGTAATCGTGCTCACCGACTTTCAATATGGTAACCATTTGCTGGGAGTTTTCATCGCCAACGGGGATAACTAAGATGCCGCCTATTTTAAGTTGTTGCAGTAATACGTCGGGTACAGTAGGCGCACCGGCCGTTACAATGATCTTATCATACGGTGCATGCTTAGGGATGCCCTTTGAGCCATCGCCTAAAAAAAAGTGAGGCTTGTACCCTAAACGGGTAAGGCCGTCAACCGTACGCTCATACAAAGCGGGCTGGCGTTCAATAGTATAAACTTTAGCGCCAAGTTTTAGTAATATACAGGTTTGATAACCGCTGCCGGTGCCTATCTCCAACACCTTATCGCCTTTGTTTATATGCAACAGTTGGCTTTGGTACGCCACGGTATACGGCTGCGATATGGTTTGCCCCTCACCTATCGGGAAGGCGATATCCTTATAAGCCTGGTTCCAGAAGGTTTCATCAAAAAAGAAATGCCGCGGAACCTCCCAGATGGCATTCAGTACATTTTCGTCTTCAATGCCTTTCTTTCTCAATAGTTCTACCAGCCGCTTGCGCGCTCCTTTTTCACGATAGTTATCAATACTCTTGTAGGCCATTTGCTGCCAAAGTTAGCTAAAATTACGGGCTTACCGAGGCGAAAGCCTTGCCACAGCCCAAGGTTTAATTTATCTGTTTGTGTAGCATCTTATTAAAATTGTACGTAGCGGCAATTAAACACCAATAGCATGAGAATAGGTATCCAACCCGGCATTATATTGATTGCGCTCTTCGTTACCCTGACAAGCGCTTTTATGGCCTGCAAAAAAGACAAAAACGAAAAACTGGCCGAAGGCATTGTGCTTAACACGGGCTCGCCTGCGGCAGATGGCTGCGGATGGCTGATACTGATGAATAATACCATGTACAGCCCTGATAACCTGCCCGCAAGTTTTATGCAGGATAGTTTGCGGGTGAAAGTAAACTACAATAATTTAAGCACGAGGTTCAGTTGCGGCATGGTGGCCACTAACGGCTTTCCGCAGATACACATCACCAATATCAGTAAAAAATAGCCTAATACGGGTCAACATCGGGCTGTACAATCCCGCCCTTGCTCAATTTGGTGGTTTGAAACTGGGTAATCACATCCCGTATAACGGCCTTAGCTTTGTTTATGGAGATACCATCCTTTTCAAACTTCAACATAATGCTTTTGATGTAGTAATTACGTATGCGGCTCACCAACGGCGCTTCGGGGCCAATTACCCTATCGCCGAACTGCTTACGTAACTCGTTAGCCAGGTAAACAGACTGATTATATAACGCATCCGGGTCCTTATGTTTAATATCCAGGTTGATGATGCGGTAATAAGGAGGATATTTAAAGCTGCGCCGCTCTTCCATCTCCGTAAAATACAGGTCGTGATAATTATTTTCGATCACCTGCCTTAACACCCGGTGACCGGTGTCATAAGTTTGAATTACCACCTTGCCACGTTTCCCCCTTCGCCCTGCCCTGCCGCTTACCTGCGATAGTAACTGATAACTTCGCTCGTTGGCCCGGTAATCCGGGAATTTAAGCAGGCTATCCGCGTTGATTATGCCTATCACGGTAACATCTGCAAAATCAAGCCCCTTTGCTACCATTTGGGTACCCACCAGTATATCTATCTTTTTTTCTTCGAGATTGTTAAGTATGTTTTGCAGCGCGTTGCGCGATCGCGTGGTATCCATGTCCATGCGGGCAAGACGAACATCGGGCAGCAGCAGGCTCAAATCGTCCTCAATCTTTTCGGTACCAAAGCCCTTGTACTCCAGGTGGGTTGATCCGCAGGCCGGGCATATACTGGGCGAATCCTCTTTGTAACCGCAATAATGGCAATGCAGTTTACCGCTGCTCTTATGGTACGTTAGGCTTACATCGCAGTTAATACATTTGGGGGTGTGAGCACAGGTACGGCACATCAGCAAAGGCGCGTAACCCCTGCGGTTTTGAAACAAGATCACCTGCTCTTTATTCTCAATAGCCTGCTGCAAATCCTTCATCAGCACACCTGTAAAGTGCGATTGTATGGTTTTTTGTTTGGTTTCTTCGGCTATGCTCACCACCTCAATATCAGGCAGCTCAACACCGCCGTAACGCTGCACTAATTCGGTTAATCCATATTTGTGCACCCGGGCATTAAAGTAACTCTCGAACGATGGCGTTGCCGAACCCAGCAACACCTTCCCCTTATACATTGCCGAAAGGTAAATGGCCACATCGCGCGCATTGTAGCGGGGCGCAGGATCAAACTGCTTGTATGATGTTTCGTGCTCCTCGTCAACAATGATCAGCCCCAGATCGTCAAACGGCAAAAACACCGATGAACGGGCGCCAAGTATTACCCGGTAATCGCCATTCAATACTTTTTGCCATACCTCGGCACGCTCATTATCATTAAATTTAGAGTGATATACACCGATGTTGCTGCCAAAATAGGCACGCAAACGTTCGATGATATGCGTAGTCAGCGCGATCTCGGGCAGCAGATACAACACTTGTCTGCCACTGTTTATCATCTCCTCAATCAGGCGCACATAAATCTGCGTTTTGCCAGATGAAGTTACACCGTAAAGCAGCACCGTATCTTTATCCTCAAACTGTCGTTTGATATCCGTTAAAGCATTTTGTTGCAGTTCGCTCAGGTCAAATATGCCGGTGTCATTCTCCTGCTCGTAATGCAGGCGACTCACATTTTTTTCCTCGGCAAAAAAAACTTCCTTTTCAATGAGTGCCTTTATCACTGCTGAGCCGGCACCGCTTTCCTCAGTAATATCATTTTTTGATACCGCCTTTTGATGACGGGCCAGTTTCATATAAGCCAGCAGTGCATCTGCCTGTTTAGGTGCACGCTCTAAAATGCTAAATAGCTCGCGCAGATTATCCTGGTTATGATAAACGGGGTTGAGCGTGATGAATGTACGCTTGCGGGGTTTATACCGGTCGCTCACCTCTTCAGATATATTGATGATGTTCTTCTCGAACATTCCCTTCAATATGGGCATCACCGTCTTTTGGCCTAAAAGCTTAGCTATATCGCTTACAGTTAGCTCAGGCTGCAGGTCTAGCGCTTCGGCGATGAGAAATTCCTTGTCGTGCAAGGTAGCCCGGTCAATCGGATAATCCTTGTTCAGCACAATTTTAGTTTCGCTGGCCAGCTTTAAAGCCGCGGGCAACGCGGCATTCATTACCTCGCCTACATTGCACATATAATACTCCGCTATCCACTGCCACAATTGCAACTGGTAAGCAGTAACAATAGGCTGATCGTCCAATACTTCCAGGATGTATTTTGCCTCGTACTTTTCGGGAGCCTGCGTGCCTATAGCCGCCACTATAGCCGTATATAGCTTGCTTTTGCCAAACTGCACCACCACCCGCTTGCCAATGGCCACGGCATCATTCATTTCAAAAGGCACGCGATAAGTGTAGTTCTTAGCTATCGCCAATGGCAAAATAACCTCAACAAAAAGCGTTTTCCTTTCGGATGTATTTGATGATGCAAACTCGAGCATGTAATAATATTAACGGTGACGTAAGGCTGCAAGTGCCAGGCATATCCAGCCGGCAATAAATAATATACCACCTATTGGAGTAACGGGCCCTAATATGCCCAGCCAGCTCCAGCCCAACAAATCGCGGCAAGATAAAAGGTATAACGAGCCGGAGAAAAACACCATACCCAGCGTAAATAAATAATACGCCGCCGCAATTAATTTTATTTTAAAACGTGTAAATGTAGATAGAAACAACAGGGCAAAAACATGATAGAAGTTATATTGAACACCGGTTTGCCAAACTTCCAGCTGCCTTTCAGTAATCAGTGCCCGCAAACCATGCGCGCCAAAGGCGCCAAGTACTACCGCTACCGCCCCGAATATGGCCGCGGTAAAAATGATTTGTTTATTCATTGAAAGATAAAAAGACTAAGTTAGGGTAATTTTGGCAAGTAAACGTTTAATGCAGTGCCATAATTTGTATAACTTGCAAGTGCAAACATATAAATGAAACGCATAATTTTTATTACGGTTATTTTACTTGTTGCCTGCGGTTATATCACGGTGGCATACTTTAAAAGCCTGAACCCACCGGGCAGGCATACCAGCCAGGTTATGCGTAACATTCCAACTGATGCGGCTGTTGTATTTGAGTTTCCGAACGATGTAAGCTTTTACGACATATTCCGGAACAACACCCTGCTGGCGGCCGTATCAGGCAAAGAAAATATCGACGAGTTAGATACGCTACGCAATTTGCTGGGCACAAACGCCGATGGTTTGTTTAGCGGGCAGCACGTTTTTGTATCGGTACACCCGGCGCAAAACGGCACCAACCTGCTGCTTACGGGCGTAGCCCCTAAAAACTTTAAAGCTTCTGCTTTTAATGATCTGGCTAAAAACCCATTGCTAATTCTGTCCGACAATGCCCCGGGCAAAAACAAAGGTTGGATATTATACATCAAGGCTATAAAAAAGCGCTTTTATATCATCAATAAAGGTAAAGGGATTTTTTCGGGTAGTTTTTCAAAGGAGTTGGCATCGCAAGCTGCCGGGTTTTATACAGACAAACCTGTGTTTGCCGTAGAACCTGCACAGCCTGATAATAACGCGCTCGGCTCATTATATATTAATTATCAGCAAACTAATCCTTTGCTGGCCAGCTATTTTAAGAACACCGCTAATTTGCCGCTCAACTTTTACGGCCTGGCATCAACCGCTAAACTAAGCTTAAACTACAAAAGCGATGCGTTGATGTTTAACGGTACCTCGTCGCTCACGCAAGGCGGGAGGCATGGCTATCTTAATGTTTTCATCAACCAGAAACCTGCCGATAATCACCTTAAAAATATTATGCCATCAACCACGGCATACTACAATAGCTTTACGCTTTCAAATACCCAACAGTTTTTTGCTGATCTGGACAAATGGCAGCGTAATACGGGTATCGCTAAAAAGGAAACCGCTTTATTTACTACCATAAAAAACGAAACCGGTGTTAACATACGCCAGGCATTTAACAGCTTTGCAGCTAACGAGTTTACTGTTTTAACCACGCGTTTTCAGGAAAAGCTGGGCATTGTAGCGCTTAAAAACGGCTCGAAACTGCTGCCGCATTTTTTAAATATCAGCTCGGAGATGAGCGAGAACAGCGGCAGGTTAAACTACGACAGGTTGATGTACTATTTGCTTGGCGATGCGTTTGGAAGCTTCCGTAAGCCGTATTTTATGATTGTGGATAACTACCTTATCCTTGCGGCATCATACCCGGAACTACAGAGTTATTATGAAACTTACATGAACCGTAAGTTTTTAACCAAGGCCAGCGAATACATTAACTTTGATAATATGATGTCGCAACGGGGCAACATCTGTTACTTTGTGCACAGTAAAAACGCCCGCTACGTTTTTAAGCGCGATATGCATAAAGAAACTTACACCGCATTTAACGAAGGCTCTCCCGGCTGGCAAAATGTATATGGCGCATCGTACCAGTTAACCGCCTCGGGCAATAGCTTTTACACTAATTTTTGCATCGGTGCGGATACTTTGCGCAATCAGGATAATACAATAGCATCGAATTAACCGCATTTAATAAAAATTTAATCAACCATAACGGCTTAAATGCGTTTAACAAGCATCGACAATTAAACAGGCGCCGGCACAAAAGTCTTATTTACATATATGAAGAAATTTTTACTACTGCTCTTGCTGTTAATCCCCTCTATGTTTGCAGCGGCGCAGCAGTTTTCGCAATACAACACCGGAACGCTGTTTGACTCATTTGAAAACCCTTCGCAACGGTCATTCATCCGCGATTCGAGCTACAACATGGCATCAAACTTTTTGATACCGAACTTTGGCGGATATGCTTTTTTAACCGGTAATGCCCAGCGCTCGGTGCAAACCCGCCTGTTTGATGAACGGTATGATAACTCACAACTAAGAATAGGCGAAGGAAAACTGAACCATGTAATTGGCAATACCGGCGTTTACCTGCTGATGTTTAAATGGTATGCCGGTATGAAGGGCGATAAAGAGATGGGCATATCCTTTAAAACCAAAGGTGAGGCCAATGGTACCATTACTGACGAGAGTATAGCTTTATTCAACGGATCGGCCAACTTTCAAAACCAGGCGTACGATCAGATATTGAATAGTAAAGGCTATTACCAAACGTACCACCAGATAGGTTTTTCGTATCGAGAAAGATTAAATAAACGTGCCGCTTTTGGTTTCAAGGTAAACTTTTTGATGGGTTTGCAGTACCAGGAAATACTGATCAATAACTCGAGCATCGCTTTTGATAAAGCCGCCGACCGTGCAGAACTTGCCTTAGATGGCCTGTACTACGCCAGTGAAAACGCCGGGCGTTTTAAAGCGAATACCTTTGCGCCTAATTTCCGCAACCCCGGTGCATCCGTATCTATCGGTGGTTCTTACAAAAACGAGGGAGGATATATTTGGCAGGGAAACGTGAAGGATCTGGGTTTTATTCACTGGAGCGGCAAATCAAACACTTACCGGGTTTTAGGCTCAACTACGTTGACAGACCTTTCACGACCATGGCGGGAAGATACCGTTCGGAACCAGTTATCAAACCTGCTTAAGTCTGGGTATATGAGCACGGGCTCATTTATTACCCCTACTGATGGTGTGGCCGAAGTAAGTGTGGCCAAAAAATACTTTTTTAATTATGACCGTACCTTTGGCTTAATGCCTACGCTTATTGTACAAAAGCAGTTGTTTTATCCGGGCTTAACCGGGGCGCTGGTTAATCACCTGCAATACAATAACCTAACCATTACAGCAACAGCATCATATAATGATTTGCGCTTGTTTAACTTTGGCGGGCAATTTATGTACAAATCGCCAAACTTTGAGTTCTACCTGGGATCAGAAAGGCTGCTGCCTACCGGCCGCATGGTTTTGCAACGCTTTGGTAATAACTCCGCTTATACAGGTGCCGATGTATTCCTCGGCTTTTCCCTGAAATTCGGCAGACCTATTGAAAGTCCGCTAAATGCAAGCTACATCCCGATGGGTGAAGAAAAAGGATTTTTCGGCCGTTTTTTCGACAAAATATTTGGCAAGCGTAAAGGCGGTGGCGAACTATAAGGTTTTTTTGCCGGCTATAAAGTCCTTTAGATAAAAAGGTTCATAATAAGCCACATCTTCAAACGCCCCGGTCTGTAGCTTTTGCAATGCCGGTTTTGTCAGATGCTCGGCCGAGTTCACAAAATCGGGTATTATTACAGCATTTGGATGGGTTAAAACATCCTGAAACTTTGGTGCTCCATCACCGAAAAAGATAACCTTCCCGTTAGCTAAACGATCGGCGTAGCTATTCGCATCAATAATTTCAGCCGATGTTTCGGTAACACGCTGGCCATTAGCTGAAAATAACGCTGTATAGACCTCCATACGGCGGGCATCAATCATGGGGCACAGCAAAGTGTCATCATCAATTTCAACCGCTTTGGCCGCGATAAATCCTTTGGTCATAGCTTCAAGCGTTTCAATAGCGATCAAGGGCTTATCTAAAGCGAAACACAAACCTTTAGCGGTTGATATACCTATGCGCAAACCTGTATATGAACCCGGACCGGCGCTAACCGCTATAGCATCAAGCATGGCGTACTCCGCACCCGCTTCTTTAAGCAACTCATCAATATAAAGGGTGATAACCTCTGCGTGAATATTACGCTGGTTAATAGTTTTATATACGGCAACCTCGCCGTTAAAAGCCAAGGCTAACGAACAAGCCGTAGTAGCGGTTTCTATTTGCAGTATGGTATTCATATTTCAGGATCAATCAGGTACCGGGTCGTGCCCATGGCCACCCCAGGGATTGCAGCGTGCAATGCGCTTCAAAGTTAACCATCCGCCCTTAAAAGCGCCATGTTTTTTTACTGCCTCAATACCATATTGCGAGCACGATGGGGTATAGCGGCAAGCCGCGCCAAATAAAGGGGACAAAAAATATTGGTAAATACGGATAAGCGCTATAAAAAAAGCGCCTGCTATGGCTTTTAAAGAATTAATCAGCCATTTCATTTTAACACCTCTCCGCTTAATTGCGTTAGCAGTTTAATCATCTTTTTTTCCATAAACGCGTATTCGGTAATATCCTTACCAATGTAGCTTATAGAAAGCAAGATTTTTTTGCCGGGTATTTGACTGTAGAGCAGCTGCTGTTTATGAAGGCGGTACGCCTCGCGGATGCGGCGCTTGATCAGGTTACGGTCAACCGCGCGTTTGTAGCGTTTTTTAGCTACTGATAATACTATCTGCACCGGGGCTTCGATAGTATCGGCAGGCATCCACGCTACCTTAAAGGGATAACATAAAAAAGAAGAACCGTTACGATATAAAGCAGCGATAAGCCGTTTATTACATAACCGTTCTTCTTTTTTAAAAGTATACATTAGTTGTAGCTACAGGGTTAACCAGGAAATTATAAATGCCCGGCACCCCTAAAAACCGCAACTTTACAGGAGCCGGAATTAAGCTTTGTGACGACGCTCGTCAGAAACGGTTAATCTTTTTCTGCCTTTAGCTCTTCTTGAAGCTAAAACCCTTCTGCCATTAGCAGTTGCCATACGCTCACGGAAACCGTGTTTATTTCTTCTTTTTCTTTGAGATGGCTGAAACGTTCTTTTCATCGCTATATATTGTTATTCGTCGTTTATCGATTTAAAAAATAAAGAGCGCAAATGTAGTGCTTTTTTTGCTTTTATCAAATATCCTGCTAACTAATATTTATAGTATAAGCAGGTATTTATCCACATATACGGCACACGGCTTATTTGCGGGCCAGTATATCGCGTATTTCGGTAAGCAAAACCTCTTCCTTGCTGGGTGCCGGCGGAGCTGCAGGCGCGGCTTCTTCTTTCTTTTTTAATGAATTAATGCCCTTTACCACGATAAATATACAGAACGCAACGATCAGGAACTGAATAATGGTATTGATGAAATTACCATATAATATAGATACCTCGGCCGTTTTAGTTAACGGATCGGCTGCCTTGAGCAATATTTTCTTGTCCGAAAAGTCAACGCCGCCCGTTACATACCCTATCGGCGGCATTATAACATCGTTAACCAGCGAGGTTACAATTTTACCAAACGCAGCACCAATGATAACGCCCACCGCCAGATCGACCACGTTGCCACGCATGGCAAACTCTTTGAATTCCTTTGCAAAACCCATATCTTCTAAAAATTTAAGTTTAATAAATATAAAAAATAATATCCCCTCAAAACAAATGTATTGGTTTGTCTATTTACATTCATTATTACGATCAACAAATAACTTATTTTAAAGTTATGGCTAATTGATGTAATTTTGGCCCTGCTTAACTATGTTAAAACAAAATCTTCAACAAAAGCTACTTCAAAAGTTATCGCCTCAGCAAATACAATTTATAAAGCTGCTGCAGGTACCTACCGTTTCATTGGATACCCGTATCAAGGAAGAACTGGAAGATAACCCCGCGCTTGAAGATTTCAGCCTCTCGTTAAGCGAGCCTGAGGAGCAGTACCCGGATCGCGACCCGGATGATGATTTTGGCAGCTCAGACAATGAGGGTGGTGAAGCTGATGAATTTAACATTGATGATTACCTGCAGGATGACAGCGTAAATGATTATGGCTCACGTTATGATCAGAACGGCGACGATGAGGAAGACAAAAAGGAGATGCCTATCGCTATCCAGAATTCCTTTATCGAGAACCTGCAATCGCAGCTTGACCTGCTGCTCCTGTCAGACAAAGACTTTTTAATAGGTAAACAAATCATTGGCAGCCTTGACGATGATGGCTACCTGCGCAGGCCTATCATGTCGTTAACAGACGATCTTGCCTTTTCAGCCAATGTAATGGCCGAGGATGAAGAAGTTGAGGACATGCTGAAAGTGATACAAAGCTTTGACCCACCGGGTATTGCCGCACGTACTTTGCAGGAATGCCTGCTGATACAGTTAAGGCGCAAGGATGTTAACGACCCGATCATCAAAAAAGCGATACTGGTTGTTGAGGAATACCTGGACGAGTTTACACGTAAGCACTACGATAAACTTGAACGCGCCCTTAACATGAACTCAAGCGAGTTGCGTGCAGTAGTTGGCGAGATACTGAAACTTAACCCTAAACCGGGCGACTCCAGCGAGGTTAACACCAAGCAGTTGCAGGTAATACCTGATTTTCACATCAGCAATAACGATGGTGTATTGGTGCTTACATTAAACGCTAAAAATGCACCTGAACTAAAGGTAAGCCGCTCTTACCAGGAGATGTTCCAGCATTATGACAAGGCATCGCAAAAAGATAAAAAACTGAAAGAAGCGGTACAATTTGTTAAACAAAAGCTCGATTCGGCTAAATGGTTTATTGATGCCATTAAGCAGCGCCAGCAAACGCTGCTTAAAACCATGAATGCCATTATGCAATATCAGTACGATTTCTTTTTAACCGGCGACGATAAAAACCTGCGCCCGATGATATTGAAAGATATTGCCGACAGGATCAACATGGATATTTCAACCGTATCGCGTGTGGCTAACTCTAAGTATGTGCAAACCGAGCATGGCACCTATCTGCTGAAATCATTCTTCTCTGAAGCGATACAGACCGAGAGCGGCGAAGAGGTGTCAAATAAAGAGGTAAAGAAAATATTAGAGGAGCACATAGGCAAAGAGGATAAACGTCACCCACTGGCAGACGAGAAGCTTACCGAAATATTGAAAGAGGCCGGTTATAACATTGCCCGCCGCACCGTAGCCAAATACCGCGAGCAGATGAATATTCCGGTGGCGCGCCTGCGTAAGGAGCTTTAATCAGCGTAAAAGCGTAAGGTAACCGCTGTACGGCTTGCTGCCATCCTTTAAATCGATAGTATAATAATACGTTCCTGCTGGTAGCATGCTGCCGTTCATGGTGCCGTTCCATGCTGACGTATAACCAGTTGATGAGAATACGCGTGCACCATTGCGGTTAACTACCGTAACCACGCAATCCGGAAAGCTTTGCAACAGATCAATATTCCAGGTATCATTTATGCCATCGCCGTTAGGCGTAAATGTATTGGGGATGGTGAGCTGCCGGTGCACCTTTACATTTACCATGCTCATAACGCTGCAAGCACCAGATGTTACGGTAAGGCGATAAGTCATGTCGCTGTTTAAGGTGATACCGGGGTTTAAAACGTCATCCCTGCTTAACCCGTCAGACGGTGACCACTTAAACGTTAAGGCTTCGCCCGATGCGCTTAGCCCCGGTTGTTTACCCCGCCCGTTAAATACATTAACAACGGCAGGCACCTTTACAACCGGCAACTTACTCACGGTAACATCAAAGGTTTTTACAACATCGCAACCCTTGTCTGACCTAAAGGTGTAAGTAAGCGTATTTATACCCGGCCGGGCATTCGCGGCAACAAATGTCCCGTCAGGGCCAATGCCTTGCCCTGAGAATGTGCCCGTACCGTTAACACCATTTGCATCGGCAATAAATTGCACAGGAGCGCTATCCTCGCACAAAACGAAGCCCGCTGATGAATTAATGGTTATGCCTGGTTGCGCATATACAACAATGTCCGTTTCGTATTGCTCGCTACATTTAAGGCCGGAATATACCACCATGCGCACCTTAAAATATTTACTTGCCGGAAAGCTGAACGGATCATATAAATGGCTAATCTTACCATCTGCCGGCATATTGGCCTTGGTTAGTGTAAGCTTCTCCCCCGGCTTGTTAAGTACATCAAAATACCATTCAACTTTTATTATTTCACCTTGATTAACCCGGGCGTTATTCACAAAAACCACAGGCTGTGCTACACACAGGTTCGCTTGATTTTCAAGCAAGATACCGCCACTAAAATTATTTCCGTTTACTGATATGGTGGCTGTTTTAGTAACTAAACAGCCATTGCCCGCCGCCGCGGTAAGCGTTACATTGTATACCCCGGCGCGGGTGTAATGATGCGCTCCGTTTTTGGCTGAACTTGTATTGGCGCTGCCTGATGCCGGATCGCCAAAGTTCCATGAGTAGGTGATCTGCCCGGCAGTGCCATCAGCAAGCAGGGTGTTATTCTCAAACACCGCCATATCGGCAATGCAAACGTCGGGCACGTTAAAATTGATAACGGGCGCTGTATTAACGGTAAGGGTATGGCTAACCGGGTTGCTGTAACAGCCTGTACTTTTTGAGCGTACGCGCAAGGAGACCACATAAGTGCCACCGGTAGCATATTGATGGTAAGGTTTGTTATTGGTAAAACTTACAGGCGCTGTACCATCGCCAAAATCAACCTGCCACTCGTCAATGTCGGCAAGTGTGGGCGACGTTCCGTTGAGCCTCACCGTATCTCCTGCCGAACATAGCCTGCCTGCATAATTAAAATCAGCAACGGGAGGCGGATAAACGGTAACATTTTTCACCGCCACATCAGTACACCCGTTGTTGTTTGTAATAGTAAGCTTTACATCATAATTGCCGGGCGTTGCGTACAAATGTGCGGGCGATTGTTCATAACTACCGTTACCATCACCAAACTCCCAATACCAGGTTTTAATAGTACTTCCTCGGGCGCGGCTGCTATCGGCAAACAGCATTTCGTTTTTTAAACAAACGTTTTGCACTGCGAAGCGCGCCACAGGCGGATCAGAGATATTGAATGAAAACTCAACATCGCGAGTAGAGCCGCAGTCGTCCACCTGCTGCGGGTTAACTATGGCTTTCACTAAGTAGTCGCCCGCCCGGTAGTTGACTATGTTAGGGAATTTATAATAATATACCATCCCTCCGTTAACCGCTGCCGTGGTATAAGCCGGGTTATTCTGCACAACCTCAGTACTATCATGCAGCACCCATTTTATGGTGTTTGTTAAGTAGGGTAACGCCAATTGCAAACTATAATCTACATTTGCACATCCTGCCAAAAAATCGCCGGCTCCGCCTGGTGGGGTCAACACAATACGCTCGTTCAGGTTATCGAGGTTGGCACCTGCCGCGTAGCCGTACGATTCAAATTGCCCGAAGCCGTATGCGATTGCACTGAAGCCGCCCTTTGCCGACAAGTTATGCACGCCGCTTTGCACGCTTATTTGCGCATATGAATACGAGGCATCGCCCGGAACGGCACTGAAAGTATTATAAGGCCTGCCATCCAATATAAATGAGGATACATCCGCCGATTTGATGACTACGTTTATAAAGTTTGCCCGGATGCTGAAATTTTTGGCCGAGAAAAGGGTCACGTTATCCAACGTTTGCTCAAGCGGGCTCAGGTAGATCATCTCCGGGTCGCCATTAACTTCATTGCTCTTGATGCAATTAAGCGTTTGGGTTTGTGTAACCGCATATTGCACCACCTGCACGGGCTTGTCAGCTTTTATGAGATTGGGCTGGCGCGATGTAAATTCTATAAAATTAACGCCTGCGGGCAGCCTGTTCATCAAAGTGCCGTTAAGCGTAACATTGGTATTATTGTCGCTTAGCACTACCCGGAATACATCGTAATCCCGGCCCTTAAGCGGCGCGGTGATATAATTTTTACCCCATGATGCTGTCGGAAAAACCTGCTGTATGACATTATCTGATGAGAAGTTGGATGTATCGCAGCCAATAGCCAGTTTGGTGCTACCTGCAAATACGGCTATCTTTTTACAAGGATCATTATTCGCGCTTACTGAACGGATGCGTGTGCCCGTTAAATCCATCAGCGATTGCCCTTGATAAACCTCACCTTTTTTTAGTTTTTTTGAAAACGGTGTAAGGGCTGCGTTACCGTCTCTAAGTGCCTGGCTGGGAGTAATCTCTACCGTGGTATTATCATCGGTCGCAATAACGGCAAATTGTGAGTAGCTTACCGTCTCATCCTGATTTTTATCCAGTGAATTCGACTTTTGAGTGTAATTGATGGTATAATAGTCCTTACCCAGCGTGTTAACAGGTAATACGAGCGTAGCCCCCGATACAGATAACGCGAAAATATGCGCGTAAACGGCTACAGGATTTTTAGCCTCGACATATATACCCTTAAGTTTTGTACCTGTGCCTATCAGCTGCGCGTAAGCCGGTATTTCTACCTCAGCTACCCCATTTGCAGGCACAGTAAAATTTGTACTAAAGCCACCGTCGGCAACACTTACTTTGCCTGAAGTACTAACATCCGAAGCTATGTACAGTACCATCCGGCTATCACTCGCACGTGTACTTGTAGCAGAGATGTGCTCGGTGTAGGCTACCCAAAATTTTGTTCCCTTACTGGTAGTATAGCTCTGCGCACCGGCAGTTAACGTGCAAAGCAACAAAAACCATAAAAGTATAGCCAGATAATGAGCCCGCACGTAGAATATTATTAACCTGTTTTATAATTGGTTAATAAATATACAAAATGGTTTTTACAGAAAGAATTTATTTGGATTAGGCACCAGATTAAGGAACGACTCAAAGTTCTCCTCGTAGTGCGATTGATCAAGCGTGTAATAAAATGCTCCTTTTTTTGAGGATTGCTTGTCCTTTTCGGCAAGCTTTATAAGCAAACCGGTTGAGAGCAGTTTACGGCTAAAGTTACGGTCGTCAAACTTGGTTTGGTAAACACCCTCGTACAAGGCCTGTAGCTGCGGGATGGTAAATTTTTCGGGCAGTAGCTGAAACAGTATGGGGTGCAAAGCTGCCTTATACATGAGTTGACGGCGGGCCAGTTTAACCATTTCATTATGATCAAAAATCAGTTCGGGCATTTCTTCGGGCAGAAACCACTCGGCATGATGGTCATCATTTAACTGCTTTTCGTACTGATTGATGTCGATCAGGGCGTAATAAGCGATGGATAGCGTACGTTCAACCGGGTCGCGGTCGGGGCCGCCAAATACCCGGAGTTGATCCATATACACATTTTTTAAACCCGTACGCTGTTCAAGCACGCGGTTTGCCGCGTCATCCGGCGATTCGCCCGGCTGCATAAAGCCGCCCATCAAGCTCCACTTTCCCTTTTCAGGGTCAAGGTTACGCTGCACCAGCAAAAGTTTAATGTTCCATCCGTCAAAACCAAAGATGATACAATCAGCAGCAACCAGCACCGGCGTTTCGCCCGTATATTTTTGCATGAACTATAAGCTATAGGTTAAATAAGTTTGTAATAATAGCTATTTGCCGCAATTGTAACAAGTACATTTATTAGGCACGGTTTGCATTCTTGTTCAGCCTTGGATATAGCAGGCCGAACAAGCCGATAACCGCGTAACAAATAATTGGCAGGTAATACGCTTTGGCCACATCAGCATTGGCTATTAAACCCATAATTGGCGGGAACAGCGCACCACCAACTACACCCATTACAATGAATGACGAAGCTTGCTCGGTATGCTTACCCAAATCTTTCAGCCCTAAACTAAATATGGTTGGGAACATAATGCTGAAGAAGAAGTTGATTAATAACAAGGCTATGAAAGACGCCCAGCCATAACCTTGCGCCGCTACAATACACATAACAATTGCGCCGCCGGCAAATATGGCCAGCAATTTATTCGGAGCGATATAGCTCATCAGGAAAGTTCCGATAAAGCGGCCAACCATTAGCATTACCATACTTAACGACAAAAAGTAACCGGCTTTTTCAGAATCAAAGCCCATCACCTCTTCGCCATAATTTATAAAGAAAGCCCAGGTACCGCCTTGCGCAGCCACATTAAATAATTGCGCTACTACCGCAAATACATAATGCTTTCTTTTTGATAGCCAGCTAAGCTCCTTTAAAAAACCTTCTTTCACATTTTCATTTGCGTCTATTGCATAGGTGTCTGTAGCAATAACATGTGGGTCATTCAACACCGGTACTTTTACAAACGAAAAGAGTAAACCTATCAATGCTATTACAGCGCCAATTACTACATATAAAACCTTTACCGAAGTTAAATCTACCGACCCTGCATCCACCCCTCTCAGTATAAAGTAGCTGCCTATTGACGGGCCTAATATGGCACCAACACCGTTAAACGATTGAGCGAAGTTTATACGCTGATCACTGGTGCGCTGATCGCCCAACGCAGCCACAAACGGGTGGGCAACAGTTTCTAACGTAGCCAATCCGCAGGCCAAAACAAACAAGGCTACCCTGAAAAAAGTAAACGATACGGCACTGGCAGCAGGTACAAATAAAAACGCGCCTAAAGCATATAAAAACAACCCCAGCAACACGCCCTTTTTATACCCATATTTTTTCATGAAAATACCTGCCGGAATACCCATAATAAAATATGCGCCAAACATAGAAACCTGCACGTATGCGGATTGCGATTTGCTTAAACTTAATACGGTTTGAAAATGCTTGTTCAATACATCGCCCATGGTAATGGCTATGCCCCAAAGCATAAATAACGACGTTACAAAAACAAAAACAATGAGGTACTTTTTCTCGGTTAATTTGGGCTTCTGATCCATAAAGGGTATTAAAAGGTTATAATTGGGTTGCGCTAATGTATATAAAATTTGATAAACCGATTTATAAGTAACGTTAATTGTTACTAATAAACCGAAACCAAATAAACAAGGCGTGAAAGTATGCACTCTCACGCCTTGCCGAAATGTATTATCCTACTTTTTGCAGATTATTGCACAACCGGGAATGAGGCTATGCGTAACCTTGCGCCGCCCATCGGTACCAGCGTAAGGCTTGTTTGCGGTTGCTCGGTTTTAACAGGGCTTTGCGGTAATACGCCGCATAAACCATACTGATCTATCTGCCAGCCCGGTATTTGTTTGCCGTTTGCTTTCAGCATTATAGGCGCGGATTTGTTGGTAAACGGATTATTATCCGCAGGCCAGGTGCCTTTTACTACTGTGAACGATTGCTCGGGCTTTTGGCTGTTAAGCAACAAGCCGTAGTTCCATGCTGATGCGGGATATATCTCCCAGCTCGGCCATTTTACAGGGTCGGCGTTTTCCTGCCATTGCGAATCACCAATAGCGGTTTGCTTGCTATCCTTCTTTTCATAGCGCTCATCTATCTTCAACGAGTAAGTAAGCGGACCATAATTGACACTGGCACTGTTTTTATTTTTGGCCCATTGCCTTACCGCTATTTTCATAGGTAGTTGCAGGCTTATCTTATCACCATTTTTCCAGGTATTATCCAGCTTGATGTATTCACCGCCTTTAGCTGCAACCTTAATAACCTTGCCATTCACCTTTACTACCGGAGCGCTGCACCAAGCAGGTACGCGCAAATAAACCGGGAAGGCGTTTTTATCAAAAGTGATCACCTTCATATCAATCACATCATTAAACGGGTATTGTGTTGTGGTGATAATTTTGGTTAAACCACCCGTGCCCACCTTGGCCGTAACTTCGCCCGGAGCGTATAGCAAAGCAGCAACACCGTTATCCGGCGTGGCCATCCAGCTGTTCTCATTATAGTATACCCACCCTGCCGAGTGGTTATGCTGGCAGCAACGGCTGCTAAACGGGTTCATCGCCAAAAACGGACCTGTATTATCAATACCCGGCGCATGGTTCTTGCTATCGCTCACCACCATATTTGGCGCGGTAAGGTATCGCAAGGCCTTATAATCTGAAGTAAAGGCTGCCGGAAAAGTATTAAATGCCACATCCTCGCAGTTATCAGCCCAAAAGGTATCACCGGTAAATTGCAGCAGGTATTGGTCTGAAGTCATTTGCTCCACCAGTCCGCAGGTTTCAACCGCCTGACGAGGATCATCATAACCTTTACGGGCGTTTTCGTCGGCACCGAACATGCCGCCCGGTACTTGTCCGTAAACATCACGTACCAACTTAAACACATCGTAAGTAGCCTGCAAGTCGGCAGGGTTATTACTTTGCAGGTAATAAGTAGCCGGCTCGCGGAAACACTGCGCTATGTTCACATTATGCCAATTGGGCAGGTTGCCTTTTTGCCGCCAGTCGGATGTGTTTTTATCCAGCTTGGTGGCCAGGTCAAGCAAAAACTGGTCGCCGGTGCGGTTATACAGCCAGTAAACGCTCAGCATGTTATCGCCACCGCGGCTTTTCTCCCAATAATCCTCTAAAAATTTGTCATCAGGAATGCTTAGCTGCCACTTGAAATACTTGGTCATTACATCGAGCACGCGCTTGTCGTTCGAGTAATCATAGTATGACTGCAGGCACCAAAGCATCGGCATGTTTGTCCACAAGTCGCGCTTGCCGGCACCCTTCGCCACATCCGGACCAAAATCACCGTTGTCGCGCTGGTTTTCCAGCACAGCATCAATCCAGAATTTTGTTTCCTTCAGCATTTTAGGGTCTTTAAGCACGTAGGCCATATCGCCGTAGCCTTTTAGCCAGTAAGGCAGTTCTTCCCATCCGTACTTGCCTTTACCGTCCTTACTTAACCAGGCATTATCTTTTTTTGACAACCATATGCTGATCTCGCCCAGGTTACCGGTCAGGCCATCACGCTGCAACTCCAACTGCTTAAGTAGCCAGCCGCCGGGTTTAATAGCCGTTACCGGCAGCTTTACAAAGTATTGCTGCCGTAACGGTGCCTTGTTTGATACATAGTAACTGTTAACCTTGCTGTTATCAACCTGCTTAATGGCTGTAGCAGTTTGCGCCATAAGGCTGCCGCCCTGCAATGCCAGCAGTGTAAAAAGCCAGGTTCTTCTCAAATCAGGTAAACGCATAATTGGTTTATTTTTTTGATTTCATTTTATCGTAAAGCATTTTCATGTAGTAACCACTTACCACACTACGCGCCTGGAAACCTACCATTTTGCCATCAGTGGTTTCGTGCCAATCGTTCAGCGGAACGCGCGATGGTGTTTCCATAGCAAATTTCCATATTGGATCAACCAATGCATTAAAATCCTTTGGGTTGTTGGCCAGTGTTGCTGTCCATAATATCCAGTCAGATTTTGTGTAGGTTTTACGGCTATCTAACGGTAAACCGAATTCGTTTTGTTTGGTAAGGTAATACTTTATTTCCTTGTTATAAACTTCCTGAGGGAACAGGTTTAGGCCTAATACTTTATCCCAAACCAGGTTATACTTTTGGCTCCAGGTACCTTTATTTTCAAAGGTAAGCGTGTAATGGTCGCCATCGCCCGCAAGCTCCATCCATTTGCTAACCATGCCCTTTGCAATACCGCGGTATTTATCGGCAGTTTTGGTATCGCCCAAACGTTGGGCCATATCGGCATAGCAGGCAATACCAACAATTGCTTTTGCTGATAAATTGGCATTACGAGCCAGGTGACCGGCAAAGTCATCCGTACATAATTGCGTTTTAGGGTCAAAACCATCCTGAACAAGGTAGTTCACCCATTTGCTTAATACATCCCAGTGTTTTTTCGCGTAAGCCGCATTACCATCTGCTTTTACAATAGCATCTGTAAGGATGATCATATTGCCTGATTCTTCAACAGGCATATCCTCACCATAGGTTTGGCCGTTGGCCAATGGGTAGGTGCCCAGATCGTGTGCTGCCCAATCCTTAGGGAATTTGCCGCTTTCACTGTAGTAGAAGATTCCGTTCATCATGCCTTTAAGCAACCCTGTGTTGTAGATCAGGTACATTGGCGCTGAAGGATAGGTAATATCAACGGTGTTGATAGAGCCATTACTGAAGTTCTCTTTTGATAACCAAAGCAGATCGCCCTGCGGGCTTTTAACCAATGCATGCGCCGCGATGCTTTGACGGTAAGCCAATACACACAGGTCGGCATATTTTGCACCGCCTGATTTTTTGGCATCAGCATACAAGGTTTTATCGAATGCCTGGCATTTGCCGATAACTGATTTATACTGATCGGCAGCTAAAGCCAGCTGGCCCTCAATAGTTTGCTTACCAGAGTTGTTCCACCATGGGCGCAGGTTTTGTTTAAAGTATTGGATAGCATACACCTCGTCATAACCCAGCTCAACATATTTTTCGACAGCGGTTGCGCCTACTGTACCGAACGGGATAACGGTATTTAATGCCAGCGAACGGCCTTGCTGCGCTGTTGAAGCACGGCTACCACCAACAAAGGCTGTAGCGGCTTCACTTTCGGCAGTGATGAATTGCGATACGTTTTCAGCTTTAGGTGCCGCTACGTACATGTATCCCCAGTCGATACGCAGGTCGTCGCCGCGTTTTTGCAGTACAGGCTGTGAAGTGGTACCTGCTTTTAAGATGGATAACTTTGCTGTAGCGTACTTGGTAGCCTTAACTTCCTGCACCGGTGTGTTAACCGCTACGTCTGTCGACGCGCTGAACAAAACCTTTACCGCATGGCTTTTACCATCATTTGCTTTGGCTTTGTAAGTTATGTAGCTTACCGGCCTTGCAATCAGGTTCAGATCGCTCATTAACAATGGCGATGTAAAAGTTACATCAAGGTTAACGCCGCCTGCTGTAAAGTTGTAAATGGTTTGCGTAGCATTAACGGCAACGGCCTTTTGTTTGGCGATTTCCATTTTGCTGCTGCTAACGTCCTTAATCTTCTCCACCAAACCGGCATCCAGGTAACGGCCGCCGGCGGTGTTGGCAACGTGTATAGCCAGCACGTTTTCGCCGTCTTTCAACTTGCTTTTCGCGCTGTTACTCAGCTTGAACATCTTGAAATCATTTGTCCAGCCTTCACGGTCTAATATTTTATCACCGTTTAAATAAACCTCCACGTTATCATCGTGGTTCATTTTCAGGTAGAGCTCATTCAAATCAGTTTTGGTGTAGCTAAATGTACGGCGTACCCATAGGTCGTGGCTTTTCCAACTGGTTTTTACCTGGCCGTTATCGCCAAATGGCGCCGCGCCGGTTTGCCATGAGGCATCGTTAAAGTTTGCGCTATTCCAGTCATCAGCAGGCTTGGTTTCAGTATATTTTACGCTGTAACCTTTTTCATCCGATGCCGGCAATATGGTTTTGTACTTATCAGCAGGTTGACCTAAAAAGCGGTAAAACTTACCGTCAACACTGATAACACCTAATAAAGATTGCGTAGCGCCCGTCCAGTGGTTGGTTGATGATTCGGTCAGCTTATCGGTGTTTGACCAGATGCTGAAGTACGGGTTGTGCGTTATTAAAGGATACGCAGGTGCCTTTCTGTCCTGAGCGTGAGCCACACCCGCCGATAAAAGGCACGCGACCGCAATAGAACGAAAACTGATTTTTTTCATTGCTTGTTTGGTATAGAATTAATTTAATTTGGTTTAACTGTAAGCCGTAAAGTTATAATAAATGTCTAACTGACAAAAATAAATAAAAAAGAGGATGAGCTTCCGCCCATCCTCTTCTTAGATGCTGTTGTTTTAAATGGTTTAATTAGCCGGTTCAATACGCGCCACCCAACCGCCGTCAGCCTCCATTTTAATATCAATGGCTTCGCCTGATTTAATAGTTTTGGTTACCTGCTTAAAGTCCATCGCCTGAAAATCAGCGTTAATACCATCCTTTATCAGCGTAATGTTATAGGTAACGCCCGGCTTTAAAAAGCTGGTATTAATGGTCAACTCATGCGGTTTACTGTTACCCATAGCGCCTATAAACCAATTGCCACCTTTGCGGCGGGCAGTAACTACGTACTCGCCCAGCGAGGCATCAAGCACGCGGGTTTCATCCCAGGTAACGGGTACGCTTGTGATAAACTTAATAGCCTCCGGCTCGCGGTAGTAATTATACGGGTTATCCGCCAGCATTTGCAAACCACTTTCAAATACCACATACATAGCCAGTTGATGCGCGCGCGTGCCAATGCTCATGGTATTTACCCAGGTTGGTTTGTAATCCTTTTTATGGGCCGAACGCATGGCACCCGGTGTGTAATCCATCGGACCAACAGCGTTACGTAGAAACGGCAGATACAGGTTATTATCCGGTGTAGCCCAGCCACCTCCGATGTTTTGCTCCATGCCTATTACGCCCTCGTATGACAATACGTTGGGGTAAGCATATTCCAAACCGGCAGGCTTGAACGCGCCGTGAAAATCAACCAGTATCTGGTGCTTGGCGGCCTCTTTAGCAACGCGGGTGTAGTAATTCACCATCCATTGGTCGCTGCGATCCATAAAGTCGATCTTCATACCGGCGATACCCCATTTTTTAAGGGTTTCAAATATATCGAAGTGGTTTTCAACTGATAGCCAGGTAAACCAAAGGATGATCTTAACGTTCTTCTTTTTACCATAATCAATCAGCTCATGCAGATTGATAGTTGGGTTAGGCTCAAAAGGGTTCTCGGTAGTTTTGGCCCAGCCTTCATCCATAATGATGTAAGGGATGCCAAATTTTGAGGCGAAATCGATATAGTATTTATACGTATCCTGATTATAGCCCGATTTAAAATCCACACCATACACATAAGCATTGTGCCACCACTCCCAGGTTACCTGGCCTGGTTTTATCCATTTGGTATCTTTTAACTGATTTTGGGTCGACAGGCGTGCAACCATCTGGTTTTCTACCAAATCCTTATCCTGATTGGTGATCACTACAAAACGCCATGGAAAGTTGCGCTTACCTGCGGTTTTGGCAATGTATGGCGCTTCTTTTTCAATTTTCAAACTACGGTCGCCATCCGGACCAAAGGCCAGCGGCGCTTTAGGGAAGATAGCATCAACACTTTTATCGCCGGTTGATTTTACAAAAAGGCAAGGGTAATCGTACAAGTCAGCTTCGGAAAGCAGCACCTTGTATTTTTTATTATCGAACAAAATAGGCAGCACACTCATTTTGCCTTTGTTTACATCGGCTAAAGCCTTACGCTGATACAATATTTCGTAAGAAGTTTTAAAGCTGCCTGTTTCCAGGTACGAGGCTTCTACATTATCCGCAAAGTTCAGGTGAACATCCTCATTACTTACCGCAATAGAATCCTTTTTATTGGTGATAAAACGGTAAGCCACCCCGTCGTTATACGCACGGAATTCCACGCTGTAATCGCCCTTCAAATCGAGCCTCAACTGGTTGTAATTATTAGGCACCGAACTGTTTTTTAAGGACACCACCGGGTGCAAAACGGTGTTCATGGTAGTAACCGCTTTTTTGATCAGCTTTGGTTTTTCGCCGAGCTTTTGCTTGCCAAGGTCGAGTTGCAGGTAGGAGTTGCTCAACAGCGCATCGCCGTTAACGCTTACCGAATAATTGATCCTGTCATTCAGGTCAACCGTCAGTTTGATTTTGTTATCGGGCGAGGCAACATCAATGGTTTGCGCCATCAGCCTCACACCTGCCGAGAGCAATAAAGTAGTGAGTAAAATTTGTTTCTTCATGTGCTTGTATTAAGTGATGTATTTTGTATCGGTGGAACGTTATTTAATTACTTCCCATTTTTTGATAATGAACCGTTTGTTTTTAAAATTGCCTTTACGTTCGGCTTTGCCCTTAGCGCCCTCATAGTTCAGGCTAATGTTGTTGTAGTTGCCCTTATCATAATTAAAGGTAACGCCGTCATCCTCAAATAAGCTGCCTGTTGCTTTTTCGCCGTAAACATAACAGGTTATTTCAAACTTGGTGTCTGGCGCTACATATTCAACCGGCTTGGCCATTGGTAAAACGGTACCCTCTTTTATAAAGATAGGTAGATCAGTAAATGAGGTATTGATGGTGTACTCTTTGCCGCCTTCCATTTTTTTACCGGTGTTAAAATCGTACCAGGTACCGGCAGGCAGGTAAACCTTGCGTTCGTCTTGCTTTTCGGTAAGCGGGGCGGCTAAAATGCCCTGCCCTATCATATACTCGTCAGGTATATTGTACACCTTTTCATCATCCGGGTAATCCATCACCAACGCCCGGAACGGCGGGATGCCTTTAAAATGATAATCGGCAAAGGCGTTATACAGGTAAGGCACCAAACCCATGCGGAAGTTAAGGAGTTTGCGCACATCCGCCTCTACCTCTTTGGCATTGGCCATCAGCTCATTATTGTTGTTTTGCTTGATATTGATCTGTAACCAGGGTGGGTTTTGCAGGTACCATGAGTTATATAACGCCTGCGCTGATAACACTGCCGTTTGGCTGCGGCGCATCAGATCCTTAACCGTGTTTGACTCGCGCACCTCAGGCGACCAGATCAGTCCTGAAAAACCGGAATTGACCACCATACCGATATATTCGTTATGATCGTAAGTATCGCTGTACAAAGCTGCCGGGTACGAGGATGCAAAGGAGCTTGAAGCCCTCACATCCAGATAGGTACGAATGTTATTTTGTTTATAGATATTGTAAATGGCCTTTTGGTAAAGCACACCAAATACCTGGTGCATTTGCTCGCCATCCATCCCCGAAGGAAAACGGCTATGTTCCGGAAAACTCCAGGTAGCATCGCCCATGGTGATGTTGGAGTTATCGCACTCGTCCATTTTAAAGCCGGATATGCCCTGTTTCACAAAGGTGTTTTGATGGTAATCGGCAAATAATTTTGTGGCCTGCTTGTCGGCAAAATCGGGTACCAAACCGTTCCATACCAAGTAATTGCCCGACTTATTTTTCAACTGCGCATACAGCGGCGATTTAGGATTAACAAAGGCATGCTCCCACAAATTAATATGGAATCCCTGCCGTTTCATGCTGTCAATCAAGTTTTGCGGATTCGGGAAAAACTCGTTATTCCAAACGTATGAGCATGAGTACGATGCTGTTTGCCAGCGAGGTTCAAGCCCCAATACATCACAAGGAATATGGTTGTCCCTGAAATAAGCGGCCATCTTTTTAACCTGATCCTGCTTAAAATCAGCCTTAACGCGATACTTTACACCCAGGCCCCAAATGGCTGGTAATGCACCACCGCCCGAAAAAAGGTTATAACGCTGCATAACGCTCAGCATATCCGGGCCTTCAAATACATAAATTTCGATGCCTTTCGCGCCGGGCACGTCTGCCGCCACAACGCCCGCTGAACCGCCTTTGTTGGCATACAATTCATTTATCGAATTGCCGCCATTGCTTTGTGAGGACGCTTTTACCTCATTAACATTTTTAGCGGTGGTGCCACAATAAAAGGTTACGTAGCGAGCCGTGTTCACCAATATACCATATCCTTTGTTGGAAACGTAAAATGTTGTTGGCGCGTGGGTATAACCTAAATTATGAGACGGATTATCATTAACTATCGGCTTTTTACGCAAACCGCGTTGGTTGAACGACCCAATCTGCAAACCGAAGCCATAAAGCTGCTCCTTGTCATCCAATGGCACTTCAACCAACACGCCTCTTTCGCTGATGTTGATCCCGATGCTGTTGATATCAAACGGCAATTTGCACGCGGGCAGCTTTTGCATAGCGCCTACCTGTGGTTTTTCATCGCAAAAACTGTAGGGCGTTAACGGGTCAGTCTGACCTATGGTTATCTTTTTCACTCCGGGTGCAACCTCGGTTATTTGCCGTTGCTGAGCAAGGACGGCAGACACTGAAATTTGAGATAAAACAATCAGGCACAGAAACTCACGTAAGCGTAAATTTAAAAGCATGTTTAATTAGCGTTGGTTAGCTGTTAAACATACAGATAAAAAACTTTTAGATAAAAATTATTGAAAAAACGTTTTTGCAAATCACCTGATTGTTACAGGATGTTATGACCAGAATTGCGGAAGTGCGCTATCTTGATCTGGAAAATCTCGGCCATTTTGTTTGCCCGCCATTTGGCTTCGGTTGCTTTATCGCCGGTAAAAAGTTCGTCAACCGTTTCATTAAAAAGGTTTAGCCAGGTTTCAAAATGCTCGCGCTCAACCGGCAACTGCGCATGCGGCGGAAACGGGCGGCCAAAATAAGTGTACTCCTCTAACAAAACGGTTTGCCAAAAGCTATACATCTTTTCCAGATGCTGTGGCCATCTATCCTGAATGCGCTCGTTAAAAACTGGCCCGATAAGGGCATTATTTTGCACCTTGTTGTAAAAAGTATCAACCAGTTGTTTAATATCGTTAAGATTCAATATTTGTTTGTCGGCAGCCATTGTATACAAAAATAGATAAACAATATTTGCGCAGTGTTATTCGAGTGTAATAAGCCGTATAAAAGTGGTAAATTATTCATCCTAAAGCGGTAAACAATTACGCTGCAACCTGCTTATTACAATATATTATAGTTTATGAAAGAACTCCCCATAACCGTAAAAAGATCAATTGAACTGCTCGGGTTAGCTTTATTGGGCGCGCTGTTTATTATCGGCCAGAACCTGATCATGCCCTTGCTGATGGCATTCTTCATCAGCCTGATGTTATTGCCCGTGCTACGCTTCTTCCGGCGGTTAAAGGTACCCGAGGTGGTAGCTATATTTTTACCGATATTGTTACTCTTTATATTTCTCGGGCTCATCGTTTGGTTCTTTTCCGCACAGATAGGGTCGCTGGTTGCTGATTTTCCGCAGATAGAGAAAAATGTAGGCAATCACCTTAATGAACTCAGTAAATGGATTGCTGATAAATTTAACTATTCGGCAGATGAACAGTTAAAATTTGTTGACCAGCAAAGTAACAAGCTACTGGGTTCATTAGGGAATATTTTGGGAGGCGCCGCGGGTTCGGTAGGTAATATATTGCTGTTTTTTGGTTTGTTACCCATTTACATATACCTGATATTGCTTTACAAAAACCTTTTGGTGCGTTTTGTTTTTATGTGGTTTGATCAGGATCAGCATAAAAAAGTGGAAGAAGGCATGCGCGCTACCGAAAGTATTATAAAAAGCTACCTGATAGGCTTACTCATCCAGATCACTTACATCACAGTGCTGCTGGGTTTAATCTTGTTTTTGTTCGGTATAAAGCATGCATTGCTGATAGGCGTAATTTTCGCTTTTTTAAACCTTATACCTTACCTGGGTGCGTTAATTGGCAACGTATTAGGCGTGCTGATTACACTGGCTTCATCGCAGGAAATACTGCCCATATTTATCGTATTAGGCGCGATTGCCGTCGTTCAATTTTTGGATAACAATATATTGATGCCACGAATTGTAGGCTCAAAGGTGAAGATAAACGCCATGGCAGCTATCGTCGGGGTGATATTAGCCGGTACCATGGGAGGCATATCCGCTATGTTTTTGGCACTGCCGATCATCGCGGTATTGAAGATCATGTTCGACCGCTCGGAACAGTTTAAACAATGGGGCGTGCTATTGGGCGATGAGCGACCAAACCTGAGCCCCATGAATTTCCCAGCATTCCGCAAAAAGAAAAACGTTCCGGATAAACCGGCGACGATGTAGTCATTGGTCAATAGTCATTAGTCATTAGAAGATAATCCATCCAATGACTAATGACTACAAAGCGAATGACCAATGACAACGCAGTGAATGACTAAACCATCCTCTTAGCAACCGCATCCCAGTTCACAATATTCCAAAACGCATTAATGTAGTCGGGGCGTTTGTTCTGGTACTTCAGATAGTAGGCATGCTCCCACACGTCAAGACCTAAAAGTGGGGTACCTTTTATCTCTGCATTATCAAACCAGGGGTTATCCTGGTTAGGTGTTGAGCCAATTTTCAGCTTGCTGCCATCCTTAACCAGCCATGCCCAGCCCGAACCAAAACGTTTGGCGGCGGCATCTGCAAATTCGGTTTTAAATTTCTCGAACGACCCAAACGACGCGTTAATAGCATCTGCAACCTTGCCGGTTGGTGCGGCCGAAGCTGATGGAGCTTTCAGGCTTTCCCAAAAAAAGTTATGGTTCCAGGCACCACCGGCGTTATTACGCGCCTTAGCTGATATTTTTGATGCGTTTGCAAAAAATTCTTTTTCGGTTTTATAAGGTATTTTTTCGCTGACAATTAACTCGTTAATGGTTTTAATATACGTAGCGTGGTGCTTGGTATAATGTATTTCGTTGGTAAGCGCGTCAATGCTCGGCTCAAGGTCGGCATACTTAAAAGGTAGCGGCACCTGCTTAAATGCAAAGGCGGCAGGCTCCGGCTCACCCGCTATGGCGTTTGCAATAAATGAGTTACCTACAGTTACCGCGGCAGTAGCAGCAAGCGAGGTTTGTATAAATTTACGACGGCTGTTGTTTTCCATGATGTGTTATTTATTGAGTTTGAACACTGCTAACTTAACAATTAATATTAAGCCGATGTTTAATTACATATTACAAAAACGGGCTTATTGCAATGTTGTTACATATTTTATGAACTATAAAAACCCATACTTGCATCTGATAGTTTGAATTATGTAACTTTGAGATATGATAGCCGGAACAGAATCATTAGAGGATTTTTATAAAAGCAAATTTGATTGGTTGCCCGATAACCTTAGTCAGGACATTGGCCACTTCAACGTTTTTCGTTTGGAAGATTGCCATGGGCCTAACAAAGCGCCCGTAAAATATACCCGCCGCGATTATTATAAAATAACCCTGTTTACAGGTAAATGCCGTTATCATTACGCTGATAAAAGCGTTGACGTGGATGGCAAAACGCTGATGTTCTTTAATCCGAACGTACCTTATACATTTGAATCAATGTCTGACGATATGCAAGGGTACTTCTGCATATTTAAGGAAGGCTTTTTTACTGAACGCCTGCGCAGTAACATCGCCGATCTGCCCATGTTTACTCCTGGTGGTAAACCATCTTACGTGCTTACAGACGATCAGTATGATGAACTGGCGCCGATATTTGAGAAGATGCTCAAAGAAATAGCTTCTGATTACCGGTTTAAATACGATCTGTTGAATAATTACGTAAACGAGGTAATTCATTACGCATTAAAGCTTCAACCGACTGAAACCTTGTACCGCCATCCGGACGCCAACTCGCGCATTACAGCCATTTTTACAGAGCTATTAGAGCGGCAGTTTCCTATTGAATCAACCTCGCAACGCTTCAGTCTGCGCTCGGCCAATGATTTTGCCGATAAACTTTCGGTACACGTTAACCACCTTAACCGGGCCATACGCCAAACTACCGGCCGCACCACCACCAGTCATATTTTTGAGCGGCTGGCCAACGAGGCACGGGTGCTGCTGAGGCATACCAACTGGAACATATCCGAAATAAGCTACACCCTCGGCTTTGACGAGCCGGCGCATTTTAACAACTTTTTTAAGAAGCAAACACAACTAACGCCATCCGCATATCGTAATGTGTGAATTTTGCAATCTTTGGTTTGATAAACGCTATCGCCTCCCTTTAAACCCATACTACCTTTGTATTGTTAATAACAAAAAACAATACAATGGAAAACAAGCAAATATGGTTTATAACCGGGGCCTCTAAAGGTTTAGGCCTTTCTCTTGTAAAAAACCTTTTAAACGCTGGCCATGTGGTAGCGGCCACATCGCGCAAGCTGGATGAACTGGTTAACGCTGCCGGAGTGAGCGATAATTTTTTACCCCTGCAGGCTGATGTAAAAGATGAAACCGCCATTGCCGATGCCCTTAAAAGCACCGTAGAAAAATTTGGCCGTGTTGATGTAATAGTAAACAACGCCGGCTATGGTATTGGTGGCAGCGTAGAAGAATTAAGCGATGCCGAAACACGCGACAGCTTCGATGTAAACGTTTTTGGCTCACTGAACGTAATTCGCCAGGCTATGCCTTACCTGCGTGCGCAACGCTCAGGGCACATTATTAACATATCATCAATAGCGGGTATTACCGCAAATACTGGCTGGGCTATTTACGCCGCCACCAAATACGCGCTTGTAGGCATGACCGAATCCTTAGCCGCCGATGTTAAAGAGTTTGGCGTTAAGGCAACAGTTGTTGCGCCGGGTGGTTTTCGTACAAACTTTTTGGAACCGGATTCAATTTATATAGGCAAAAACCCGATACCTGAATACACAGCCGTGCGCGCAACACACGACAGATACTTGAAAATGAGCGGTGCCCAAGCCGGCGACCCTGACAAGGCAGCAATCGCCATGATAGAACTGGCAGCTATGGAAAACCCACCGCTATATCTTTTGCTTGGCAGCGATGCTTACAACCGCGCCAATGAAAAGTTAGAACGGTTGAGCGCCGAGATCAAACAATATGAAACCCTCACAAAATCAACAGATTTTTAAACTAAGACAATTAATCACACTATAAACAAAATGAAAAAGCAAAAAACATGGTTTGTTACCGGGGCCTCAAAAGGTTTGGGGCTATCACTGGTAAAACAGTTACTGGCTGCCGGTTACAACGTAGCCGCTACCTCACGCAACGCAGCCGACCTTAACCAGGCTGTAGGCAACCCGAACGACGAGTTTTTACCGCTCGAAATGAATATTAAAAGCGAGCAAAGCGTAGCAGAAGCCATCGATTTAACTGTTAAACACTTTGGAAAAATAGATGTGGTAGTAAACAATGCCGGTTACGGCATGCTGGGCAGTTTGGAAGAGCTTAGCGAAGAAGAAACTTACGACAACTTTGCCGTAAACGTATTCGGCTCGCTGAATGTGATCCGCAAGGCAATGCCGCATTTGCGTAAGCAAGGCTCGGGTCATATATTCAATATTGCCTCTATTGGTGGCTTCACCGGCGATTTCCCCGGCTTTGGCATCTACTGCGCCACCAAATTCGCGGTACACGGTTTTACAGAATCGTTAGCGGCAGAAATTAAAGAGTTTGGCGTTCACGCTACTGTAGTATCTCCTGGTTATTTCCGTACCGACTTCCTGACATCAGGCTCAATGGCCGTACCGGCAAACCCGATTGCAGAATACAAAAGCGTTCGTGATTCGCAAAATCAACACGAAAACGAAATTAACGGTAATCAGGGCGGAGATCCGGAAAAGGCAGCACTTGCCATGATTAAAGTAAGCGAAGCTGAAAACCCGCCGGTGCATTTATTTTTAGGCGAGGACGCTTACAACATGGCCTACAAAAAAATAGAAAGTGTTAAAAACGATTTGGAGACCTGGAAAGAGGTAACCGTAACAACCGGCTTTGATGCTTAACTTGAAAACTAATAACAAAAATGGATAATAAGTATGCAGGCATGTGGGTAACCAAGGATGGCTATATACGCCACAATTTGTTACCCAACGGCCGTTATGATGAAGCCCGCGGTAACCGCGAAAGCGCCTACCAAGGTAGTTACACGATTGAAGGCGACCATATAGAATACGTTGACGACACAGGCTTTACCGCCGATGGAGACTTTAGAGACGGTATATTATATCATGCCGGAATGGTATTATACAGACAAGATTAATACCTCACCCCAACCCCTCTCCTTTGGAGAGGGGCTTTTTCGTTTTGGGACGTTATAATTAAAGGGTTAGATATAGATTTGCATTTGTCCATAACCAGGCAACAGATTCCTACTCCTACCTCGTTCGGAATGACAATTTTGTACGCACAATCTGTAAATAACCTATAAAACCGGCATCAGTAATGCCCGGAGCAGCACAAGCCTTGCCAAAGCACAACCATTCGCCGGGCAGGACGTAGCCGGCGATTTATTCGCTATGTTTATTCTAATTGTGCTCATGAGATCGCTAACGCTAAGTTTTGGTTCTTTTGATCGCTCAAAAGAAGTTAAGGACAGGCTTTACACCATTTCCAATATCTCCCTAATACTGGCAATACTCTCAAACTTTTCGTTATCAATAGTATCTTCAATCTGCTCATGCGCCCAGGTAATGTGGTAGGGCACATGTATGGCCGAGCCGCCGATATTGAGCACCGGCATAATATCCGACTTCAGGGAGTTACCGATCATCAGCAATTCATCCGGCTGAATATCCAGGTGTTTTACCAGCTTAAGGTAGTTGGCATCATCCTTTTCAGACATAATTTCGATATGATGAAAGTAATGGCTCAGTCCTGATTTTTTGAGTTTACGTTCCTGATCCAGCAGATCACCTTTTGTGGCTACTACCAGGCGGTAGCGGTCTTTAAGCTCACTTAGCACCTCCTCTACCCCGTCCAGCAGTTCAATCGGCTCATCAAGCAGCCCTTTGCCCAGGTTGATGATTTGGCCGACAATTTCCGCTGGGATAGTATTGTTTGTAACGGTAAGGGCCGTTTCAATCATCGAAAGGATAAACCCTTTTACACCATAGCCATACAATTTGAGGTTGGCTATTTCGGTTTTCAGCAACTCGCGCTCTAATGCATGCTGCTGCAAAAATTCATTAAGCAGTTTATAAAACTCCTCTTCGGTGCGCCTGAAATAGGGCTCGTTTACCCAAAGGGTATCGTCAGCATCAAACGCGATAACTTTTATACTCATAACGCTTTAAAAATAGCGTTTTGCGCAAAATAAAAGCAATAATTATTTATCGCCGCTGATAAAGTCGAACGCTCCTTTACGCAGGTTGATACCATATTCAAGATACGCCTTTAAGCAGGCCGAAAAGTTAGCCCATCCTTCAGTGTTATTTTTAAGCCATTGTACCGATGGTTGTTCGGCTGCAGTGCTCTTTTCGGTAACGGTTAGCTTTGTAGCATTATCCCCGCGTGGAATTAGTATCATCTCTACTAAAAATGGCGTACCTTCAACATCCCAAGTAAGCGATATCAGTTTGCCCGGCTCAATCTTTTTAACATTTACAGGATATTCACCTTCAAATTCCGGGAAGCTCCACATCACTTGCTCACCTTCTTTCAGGCGGGCGCTACCTTTGGCAATAAAGTAGTTTGACATTTTAGCCGGATCAACAATGGCTTCAAAAACTTCAGCCGCAGGCTTACTGATCTGGATATTGGTTTTAATTTCAAAGTCAGCTGTGTTCATAATAGCAGTTTTATCTATTAACAAACTTAGCATCAAATGTTTATTAAGCACAGGTGCCGTCGCGACCATTTAAGGGGGCATTACTGCCAAACACGGTTTATTCGATATGCCGTATTATTATTATTGAATCGACCTTTGCGATTGTAGAATATTAATTGTTTAAAATTGTAAAATTGTTGCCCCGGCTGGTTTATTAATATGAAGCGTATTTGTTTAGTTGAAGATGAAGAGAAAGTTTCATCCTTTATAAAAAAAGGATTGGAAGAACATAACTACAGCGTTGATGTAGCCGAAGATGGCATAGCCGGGCTTACCATGATGCTGCAAAACAAGTACGACGTTTTTATACTGGACATGATGCTGCCCTTGCTTAGCGGTATGGAGCTGTGCAAGCAGATACGCCAGAAACAGCCCGAAGCACCAGTATTGATATTGAGCGCGCTGGGCACTATTGATGACAAGGTCAATGGCCTGCACGCCGGTGCCGACGATTACCTGGTAAAACCATTCCATTTTAAAGAATTGCTTGCCCGGATAGAAGCCTTGCTGCGCCGCAGGCAGCCCGCCAATGACGGTGGCGAAAACCACTTTCTGACCTTTAGCGACCTGAAGCTCAACATCTGGGATAAAACAGCCGAGCGGGCGGGTAAGCAAATAGCGTTAACAGCTAAGGAATATGCGCTGCTGGAACTTTTCATCCGCAATCCAAATAAATTACTCTCACGCGAGTACATTACCGAAAAGGTTTGGGGTATAAACTTTGACACGCAAACCAACATGGTTGATGTGTACGTAAACTACCTGCGCAACAAGATTCAGAAGGGGTTTGATAAAAAGCTTATCCACACGGTTATTGGCATGGGCTATATTTTAAAGGAGCAATAACTTGAAAATTAAAACCCGCCTGTCGTTATACTTTACGCTGATCAGTTCCGGCGCGCTGTTGCTGGTGCTTGTAGCGGTTTATCTGGCAGTGTATTCTTTCTCGCGTGAGGATTTTTACGATCGCCTCACCGACCGCGCCAACGTGGCCTCGCAGTTATATTTAAAGGCCGACGAGATCAATGCCGACTCGCTGATGCAGGTACAACAACGCTACCTGGATAAACTACATGGCGAAGTGATTAAGGTGTATGATGATGATAACCGCTCGGCTTTTAACACCCATAATGATATTTTTTGGAGAGATACTATTATTGAGCAGGTACGTAAAGAAAAATTTTTGAAATACCAGGACGGCGACAGGCAGGTGGTTGGCAAGCTTTACCATGACAATCAGGGCGATTTCGTGATCCTGGTATCGGCGTATGACCGAAGCTTCCCGAGCCGGATAACCATGTTAAGCCAGATAGCCAGCGTGTTATTTATTACATTTACAGCCGTGTTATTTTTTGCCGGGCAACTGTTTGCAAACCGCGCTCTTGCCCCAATTAAGCAGGTAATTACACAGATGGGGCAAATACGGTCGAGCAACTTGCACATGCGGGTTAAAGGCGCCAAAAACAAGGATGAAATTGATGAGCTGATCAGCAACTTTAACAGTTTGCTTGAGCGTTTGGAGAATGCATTTGAATTGCAGCAAACGTTTGTAGCCAATGCATCGCACGAATTGCGAACCCCGCTTACCAGTATAATGGGCGAGGTTGAGGTTGCCTTAACCAAAGCACGTAATACCAATGAATATGAGCGTATATTAGCATCCATATCCGCCGATGCCATGCGCCTGCAGGAAACCATTACCAGCCTGATGGAATTGGCCCAGGTGGATATGAATTACACGCAGGCAAAAATTTCGGCAGTAAGGGTTGATGAATTACTTTGGGAGTTGCACGAGGCCTGGAGCGAAAAGAAAGGTCCGGGTAAACTCGACCTGCAGTTCGGCAACATGCCGGAGGATGAAGCTGATTTAGATATTCAGGGCAACAAACCGCTGCTGTATATCGCTCTGAATAACATCATCGACAACGCTTTTAAATACTCAGGCAACCAAGCAGTAACCGTAAAATTTGAAGCATTGCCCACTGCCATAAATATAGCTGTTGTTGATAAAGGCCCGGGCATACCACTGGCCGATCAGCAAAAAATACTTCGTCCCTTTTACCGGGCCGGAAATTTAAAAAAGCTGCCCGGCAGCGGACTTGGACTGTACATTACCGACAAGATAATACAGCTTTGCAATGGTCGCATACAGGTAATTTCCGACGGTAAAGCGGGTAGTACTTTTGCTGTAAATTTTGAAAAGAAAGCCGCATTATAAATTCTAATGGCTTTTTAATACAGGTTTAATTCACTTCCAATTTGGCAATAATAGTTTTGATCTATCGAAAGATCAGAACATAAAATGGCACCTTATAAAAATTTATTTAAACTGCTGCTGCCCGTGCTGGCCATATGCAGTGCACCTAAAGCCTACAGCCAAACGGATACGCTGAAGCTAAGCTTTAAAGACAGCGAAAAGCTCTTTTTACAAAACAACCTTACCCTGCTTGCGCAAAAGTATAATGTAGATGCCTCTAAGGCGCTTATTAAACAAGCCGGATTGTGGGATAACCCCGTATTATCTACCGATCAAAACATTACCGATAATTCGGGTAAGTTTTTCAATCATGGCAAAAACACCGGTCAGGTATTTGTAGCGCTGAGCCAGGTGTTTACCACCGCTGGCAAACGCGGCAAACAAGTACAAGTGGCAAAAGACGACGCCAGCATTCAGCAAGCCGCTTTTGATGACCTGCTTCGTAATCTGCGTTATAACCTGCTGCTTGATTTTGCGCAAACCTCAAACCTGATAGAACAAGCCAAAGTTTACCAAACCGAGATAGCATCCGCACAAAACCTGGTGAACGCCATCCAAAAATCATACGAGGCAGGCAACAATTCACTTAAGGATGTAGTGCGCTTAAAAGCTTTGCTGTTTAGTTTGCAAAATGACCTGGTTGAAAACAATCGCCAGCTCTCGCAATTGCAAAGCGAGCTTAAAACGCTACTCGGCATAGCGCCGGATAAGGTTATTGCCCCGCAAATCAATTTCCATACAACAGATGCACCGCTGAATGCGGCTGAGCTTGCAGAGAAAGCTAAAACCATGCGTGGTGATTACCTGGCAAGTCAATACACACTCCAACAGAATAATGATAACGTTGCGCTGCAAAAGGCTTTAGCCCAACCCGACGTTACCCTCGGTGTAGCTTACGACCAGAACAGCAACTATGCGCCGCACTACGTAGGCTTACAAATTTCGGTTCCCCTTCCCCTATTTAACCGCAACCAGGGCAATATTAAAGCAGCTAAACTGAGCGCCCAAGGGCAGGAGTTTATTGTGCAGAACAATGCCTTGCAACTACAAAACGATGTTTATTCGGCGGTGAACCAGTACCGCCTGAGCAACCAGTTGCTGGGCCAAAGCGAGACTGATTTTTACGACCGTTACGATCAGTTATACACCAGTATGCTGAAAAGCTTTAAGCAAAGGCAGATCAGCCTGCCCGAGTTTGTGGATTTTTTTGACTCATACAAGGACACCAAGCTGAAAATATTACAACAGCAATATAACCTTAACAAAGCCATTGCCGACTTGAATTTCGCGGTAGGCACCACTGTAGTTGATCCTCTATAACAATATTATAAACAAAAATGAAAAAGCAATTAGCATACAGCGCCATCGCCTTAGTTTTAGCACTGAGCGCCTGCGAGGAACATAAAACCGGTACCATGGAAACCAAAAAGGTTTGCGTGAGCGATTCCATGGCCAAAATGATTAAGATTGATACGGTTAAAGTTTCGCAGGTTAAGGATGAACTTGCGCTTACCGGAGAGGTATCTTTCGACGAGAACAAAGTGGTAAAAGTATTTCCGTTTGCCGGCGGACAGGTAACTGATGTAAAAGTATCCCTGGGAGATAAAGTAAGCAAAGGCCAGGTACTCGCAGTTTTACGTAGTGCCGATGTAGCCGGTAATTATACCGACCTGCAATCAACCCGTGCAGACGTAGCCATCAGCAAGCGCCAGTTACAACAGGCCGAATACCTGTACAAAAACGGCATATCAAGCGAGCGTGACTATACCGAAGCTAAAGAGAATTACGCTAAATCTCTCGCCGCGGACGAGAAAGTAAAGCAGCAAATCTCCATCAACGGCGGCGGCAATACCAGCGCCAACGGTACGCTGATCGTTCGTGCCCCGCGCGACGGATATATAGTTGAGAAGAACATCGCCGCAGGCAACTTCATCAGGCCTGATAATAATGAGAGTTTGTTCACCATATCTGACATGAAAGATGTTTGGATAGATGCCAACGTATTTGAAAGCGATATAGCCAAAGTAAAACAAGGCTACAATGCCCGTGTAACCACCATCGCTTATCCTGACAAAGTTTTTACCGGGAAAATTGATCTCGTAAATTCTGTACTCGATCCGGATAGCAAGGTAATGAACGTGCGTATATCCCTGCCAAATAAGGACTTGTTGCTTAAACCCGAGATGTTTACCAACGTGGTAATTACCAACAACGAGAGCGGCACTGCAGTTGCGCTGCCTGCATCGGCCGTAATATTTGATAACAGCAAGCACTATGTGGTAGTGTACAACAACCGCTGCGATATGGAGATACGCGAAGTTAATCCGGTAAAAACCGTGGATAGCGTAACCTATATAACCGGTGGCTTAAAACCAGGCGAGCGTATCATATCTCAAAACCAATTGTTTTTATACAACGCCCTGCTAGACGACTAACAGCCCTATCCGTATCACTGCCGCTATACCTATGGTACCGGCGCAATACTTATAACAATGAACAAATTCATTAAAAGCATCATATATTTTTCGCTACGCAACCGGGGCTTTGTGTTCTTTTTAACCGCTGTGCTTGCCGTTGCAGGTGTATGGAGCTATACCAATACTCCTATTGAAACCTTCCCCGATGTTACTAATACGCAAATAATCATTATAGCGCAATGGCCGGGCCGCAGTGCCGAGGAAGTGGAGAAGATGATAACCATACCGATGGAAACCGTATTGAACTCGGTACAAAAAAAGGTCAACCTGCGTACTACATCATCATTCGGTTTATCATACGTACGCATAATTTTTGATGACGACGTGGACGACTCCTTTGCAAGGCAGCAGGTACTAAGTCGCCTGAGCAATGCTGAGTTGCCCGACGGCGTAAAGCCCGAAGTAGAACCGCCTTACGGTCCTACCGGCGAGATATTTCGTTATACGCTTAAAAGCCGCACAAAAACGCTACACGAACTTACCGCCATACAGGATTGGGTGCTTGACCGTCAGTTTAAAGCCATCCCCGGCGTTGCCGATGTGAACAGCTTTGGTGGTGAGGAAAAGGATTACGAAGTGAGTGTTAACCCATCGCTATTGCAAAAATATGGCCTTACCTCACTTGATGTTTACAACGCCATTAACCGCAGCAACATCAACGTAGGCGGCGATGTGATTGAAAAAAACAATCAGGCCTTTGTTGTACGAGGTATCGGCTTAATTAACAACATCAACGAGATCGAAAACATCATCATCAAAAATGTTAACAACGTGCCCATCTTAGCAAGAAACATTGCTGTGATCAAGGAAAGCGGATTGCCTCGCCTTGGTCAAGTTGGCCGTGATAAGGATAATGATGTTATTGAAGGTATTGTGGTAATGCGTAAAGGCGAAAACCCTGCTGATGTACTGGTTCGCATCAAGGATAAGGTAAAAGATCTAAACGACAACGTACTCCCTAAAGACGTCAAAATAGATACGTTTTACGACCGCACCACTCTTATGGATTTCTGTACCGAAACAGTTATACATAACCTGTTGGAAGGTATAGTGCTGGTAACCGTGGTAGTATTACTTTTTATGGCCGACTGGCGCACTACGTTAACCGTGTCTATTATTATTCCACTGGCCTTGCTGTTCGCATTTATTTGTATGCGGATAAAAGGCATGACGGCCAACCTGATCTCGATGGGAGCTGTCGACTTTGGTATCATTATAGACGGTGCCGTAGTGATGGTTGAGGGCCTCTTTGTAGCGCTTGATCACCGGGCTAAAGAGGTTGGCATGGAGAAGTTCAATAAACTTGCCAAGCTGGGCCTGTTTAAAAACGTAGGCTCTGAAATGGGTAAGGCGATCTTCTTTTCCAAGCTGATCATCATCACCTGTTTGATACCGATTTTCGCTTTCCAAAAGGTTGAGGGTAAAATATTTTCGCCTTTGGCCTATACGCTGGCGTTCGCGTTGCTGGGTGCACTTTTATTCACCCTTACTTTGGTGCCTGCCCTGTCAAGCGTGTTGTTGCGTAAAAACGTGCGCGAAAAGCACAATCCTATTGTGTTATTTTTTGAGAACGGCATTAAAAAGATGTTCAGCTTTACTTATCGTAACCAAAAAATGAGTTTGGTGATAGCGATGAGCGCCATGGTACTCACATTTATGTCGGCTAAGCTGCTGGGCACCGAATTTTTGCCGCAGCTTAATGAGGGAGCGCTTTGGGTATCGGCACAATTGCCAATGAGTAGTTCGCTTGAGAACTCGGTTAACGTTACTAACAAGATGCGCGCCATACTGGCTACTTTCCCAGAGGTTAAACAAACGCTGTCGCAAGTGGGCCGCACTAACGATGGTACCGACCCGAAAGGTTTTTTTAACGTACAGATACAGGTTGACCTGTTGCCTAAGAAACAATGGAAACGCCACATCACACAGGATGAACTGATAGCCGAAATGGATAAAAAGCTTAGCCAATTCCCGGGTATAGTATTCAATTATTCGCAACCTATTATTGACAACGTTGCCGAAGCTGTGGCCGGGGTACCTGCATCAATGGCCGTAAAAATATTCGGGCCGGACTTTGAAGTGCTGGATAAAAAGGCAGATGCGGTAATGTCGGTACTGAAACACGTTGATGGTGTAACCGATTTGGGCGTATTGCGTAACCTTGGCCAGCCGGAGTTCAGGATAGAGCTGGATCAACGTAAGATGGCTCTGTATGGCGTGTCAACTGCCGATGCCAACGCTGTTATTGAAATGGCCATAGGCGGTAAAGCGGCAACTCAACTGTACGAAGGAGAACGCAAATTCGACATCCGCGTACGATACCAAAAACAATACCGTGCTACGCAGGAGGATATAGAACGCCTGATGGTACCAACCCTGAACGGTTCAAAAATTTCTATCAAAGAGATTTCAACTATCCGGGAAATTACCGGACCTGCATTTGTATATCGCGATAATAATTCACGCTATATCGCAGTTAAATTCTCCGTTCGCGGCCGCGACTTAGGTAGCACCATTACCGATGCACAGGCTAAGGTACACAAGGCGGTACAATTGCCTCATGGATATTCATTCACCTGGAACGGCGAATTTGAGAACCAGATACGCGCATCAAACACGCTGGCACACGTGGTACCAATTTGCTTACTGGTGATCTTCCTGATTCTGTTTGTAACCTTTGGTAATAGCAAGGATGCTATGCTGGTATTGATGAATGTACCGTTCGCATTAATAGGCGGTATATTAGCCCTGCATATAACTGGTATCAATTTTAGTATATCGGCAGGTATTGGCTTTATAGCGCTGTTTGGTGTATGTATACAAAACGGGGTGATACTTATCTCGGTATTTCGCAAAAACCTGCAAGAGGGTATGCACCTTGACCAGGCTTTGCTCGATGGCGTTATATCGAGGGTACGCCCGGTGGTAATGACTGCATTGATGGCGGCTATCGGCCTGATGCCCGCAGCTATATCAACCGGAATAGGCTCCGAAACACAGAAGCCGTTAGCAATTGTGGTAATAGGCGGTTTGGTTACTTCAACTATCCTGACCTTGCTGATATTGCCGATCATCTACGGAATTGTTTACAAATTCATTCACAAACGCGAAAACAGGAAGCTGTTGAAAAAGATAGGTGCTATAAGTTAATGGTAAATTAGCGCCAGTAATCAGCAAAAAACCCACGCCATAGCGAGATTCGCTATGGCGCTTTTTGTTCGTAACTACTATCTATTTGACTTTAAAAAGCTTGTTTACTACTCATGATTATTGAATGTTCTTTCTTGAGTGTTAGTGATTGTCACTTTCTTTTTAGCAGAAAAAAGAAAGTAACCAAAGAAAAACTGCCGGCTGCGTCCTGCCCGGTGAAAGGTTGTGCTTTAGCAAGACTTGTGCTATTCCGGGCATTCCTGATGCCGGTAAAAAGGTTATTTACGGTTTGTGCTTCTGATTAACAATCTATCTGTCATTCCTAACGAGGTACGAGGAGGAATCTGTCGATTTGTTAATGCCTGTGTAATGATCTTTTACCACCGCTCGATAGTTTAACTCCCTCTCATTGATAGGATTAGGATGGGGTGAAACAATTAAGCCTGGGTTCTGCAATTAAGCGGAACACCAGGCTTCTTTTTTAATTAACCCCTTAACTAAAAAAAGTTCTTGTTAAAACTCCCAGCGCACAAAAGCCTCTATGGCTTCGTACTCGGCAAGGCCAAGCTCGTCGTAAGCACGAGCAGTTTCGGCAGTGCGTTGTTCGGCGCGTACCCAAAACTCGCGTGCATCATCACCAGGAAATACAGGCAAATCCTTTTGCGACTGGTGTTTGTATATGGCTAAACGTTTACGCATCACCTCTTGCGGTGAAAGCGGAACAGCCATTTGTATTTCGTGTATTTCAAACTCGTGCCATGCACCACGGTATAACCACAGCCAGCAATCGTCAACCCATTCCTCGGTACCTTTAAGGCGTTGCAAGGCAGCCAAAATTACATCAAAGCAAACTTTGTGCGTACCATGCGGGTCGGCAAAATCACCGGCGGCAAAAACCTGGTGTGGTTTTACTTTACGTAAAAGCTCAACAGTTTGTTGTATATCATCTTCAAAACTTACGTTGCTGTTAGTTTTCTGCCTGTCGTAAAATGGCAGGTTCTGGAAATGGATATTCTCATCAGGCAAACCGGCAAACCGTGCTCCTGCTATAGCCTCGCCCTTACGTATCAATCCCTTAACATCGCGTATAGCAATCTGGTCGGGCTGATTTGGGAGCTTCTTACCTATAAACTCACGGCTCTCTCGGTAAGTATTTTCAAGCGTAGTAGTATCAATCCCTTGCGCTTTGTTAAAATCAATTGCAAACTCCATAAAACGCAGCACATCATCATCCCAAACAGCAGTATTACCTGATGTTTGGTAAGCAACGTGCACCTCATGCCCCTGGTCGGCCAGACGAATGAAGGTACCACCCATCGAGATCACGTCATCATCAGGGTGCGGGGAGAAAATGATTGAGCGCTTTTTAGCGGGATCTTTACGTTCCGGGCGCTGGCTGTCGTCAGCATTTGGCTTACCACCCGGCCAGCCAGTAATGGTGTGCTGCAGCTTGTTAAATATGTCGATATTGATGTTGTACACTGGCCCTTTTTCAGTAGCCAGTTGCGCCATACCGTTATTATTATAATCTTCTTCGGTGAGTTTAAGGATAGGCTTACCGGTAGTTTTTGAAAGCCAAACCACGGCTTTTTTTATCAATTGGATGTCCCAAACGCAATCGCGTACCAGCCAAGGCGTATCAAAACGGGTTAGCTCGGCAGCAGCATCCTGGTCGAGAATAAATTCCACCTTATCAGAGAGTTGCAAATATGTTGCAGGAACTTCTGATGATACTGAACCTTCAACCGCCTTTTTAATAATGCTGGCCTTTTTAAGGTTCCAGGCCATCAAAATGATCTCACGGGCCTTGAATATCGTACCAACACCCATCGTGATGGCTTTGGTAGGTACGTTCTCCTTGCCACCAAAATCACGAGACGCATCGCGGCGGGTAAGGTCATCAAGCGTTACCAGGCGTGTACCTGAATTTGGCGCTGAACCCGGCTCGTTAAAACCGATGTGACCGGTACGGCCTATACCCAGTATTTGCAGGTCGAGCCCACCGTATGAATTTATTTTTTGCTCGTAGTTGATGCAGAATTGAGCCACATCTTCCTCAGCCAGCGTACCATCAGGTATATGTATGTTCGCCGGATCGATGTCGACATGGTCAAACAGTTGCTGCTTCATAAAAGTAACGTAGCTCTGCTCGGCGTCAGGCTGCATCGGGAAGTACTCGTCCAGATTAAAGGTAACTACATTTTTAAAGCTCAGCCCCTCCACTTTATGTAAACGAATCAGCTCTTTATAAACCTTAACGGGAGTAGCACCGGTGGCTAAACCTAAAACAGTTTTTTCTCCGCGGCTTTGTTTATCGCGTATCAGCGCAGCTATGCGTGCGGCCACACTGTTTGAGGCAGCTGTTGAATCCGGGAATACAGTAACAGGTAGTTTTTCGTAACGGGTTTCTTCAAGCAGGTTGAGTCGTGACATATATTGGAATGTAGTTTGGTTACTCTGCAAATTAAACAAACTTACTTATATTTTTTAAATAATAAATAAAACTTATTAAATAATTTACAAAGTACGACACACAATTAGATGCAGTATATACAGCTTAATATCTATAATGTTTTATTTATTTTTTGACGTGCCGCCGTGTACTTTATTAAAGCTCTCCATTACCAGGATTGCCGCTCCAATCAGCTCTGCGTCAAACCCAATTTCAGATATGAATAGCTCCGTTCCTTGTGCCAGGCGAGGTATGCAATACTTGTTAAGCGCCTGTTGTATAGGGGCTAACAAAAGTTTACCAACCTTAACTCCACGGCCACTAAGTACTATGGCCTTGGGGTTAAGTATATGTATCAGAATAGATAGCGCACGGCCTATCTTGTACGCAGCATCCGAAAGTAATTCAATTGCGTATTGATCACCTTTGTTGGCCGCATCCATCAATACGTTACCAACGGCAAGATTAGAATGATCATCCGTTATATAATGTTGCAGGCTTGACTTCTGTCCGCTTTCAACACCCTCTATGGCTTTTTGAGCTACTGCCATTAAAGAGGCTTCGGCTTCTAAACATCCCTGTTTGCCGCAGGCACAAAGCGCGCCTTCCTCGGCAATGGGTATATGGCTAAACTCCCCGGCAAAACCATTTTCCCCGCGGAATATCTGTCCGTTAATGATCATGCCTAAGCCTATCCCCCAACCAATATTGATCACCATTACATCCTTAATCGATTTAGCTATGCCGAATTTTAATTCAGACAAAGCGATAAGGCTCGAATCGTTATCAATATACACCGGAAGTTCTACGGCATCGCCAATATATTGCGTAAGGCTTTTACTTCCGGCATCAAGGTAAGTGTAGTTAATTCCTTCGTTTACGTTTACAAAACCCGGCATACCAATGCCTACCCCTATTATCTTTTCTTTATCAACCTTCGCCTTTTCTATATGGTTGTTAATTAACGATACCAAAGAGTCAAGCGCTTGCGGATTGTCCAGTAACTTTAAGCTGATGATCTCTATGGGCGAAACAAAATTATTCAACAGGTCAACAATGCCAATACGCGTTGAAAGCTGATCCATCGCTACGGTAACGATGTATAACCTATCGTGCCTGACTGAGTACATCAATGGCCTGCGGCCGCCGCTCGATGGGGCATAACCTTGCTCTACAACAAAACCTGCCTCAATTAAATGATTCACTGCCTTGGTAACCAGCGGTATACTTTTATCAATGCGTGCGCTTAGCTCAGCGCTTGATAATTGCTCGCTGTAATACAAATTTTGTATTATCTCTGCATAAAGCTTAGCTGTTTTCTTGTTGGCGTTGAACATACAGGTTTATAATCCTCAAATAGCAAAAAGTTAGTGTTGTAAATCGTATTCTAACAAACACCATACTCAAATTTAAGTTCTGTAACGTATTGTTAAAATATATGACGCTAATATAAGCAGAGGCGTTACATATTTTTACAAGGGTCATCTAAATTTTATAAAACACAAAAAATCTTTTTAAAAAAATTTTAAAGTTTTTATACCTTTTTATTAGTTTTGATTAACTGACTACTATAAACTTAAGCTGTCCCCACCTGAAGATATCGTAGTAATATTAATTTCCGGCCGTATTTTACCGGCGGAGCGTAAAAACACTTAAATAATTAGTTCAATGAAACTTATTGCAGACAGCGGCTCTACCAAAACTGATTGGTGCCTATTGGGCGACAACAACTCCATAACGTATTTTGATACCGAAGGATTTAACCCGTATTATGTTGATGCGGATTATATTTACAACGCCATAGTGGCCAAGCTGCCTGCTAACCTTGATACAGAGAAGGTAAAAGAGATTTATTTTTATGGTGCCGGCTGTAGTGGCGACAAAAACCCAATAGTGGAAACCGCCCTTGCTCGCATTTTTAAACATGCGCACATTGAGGTTGAACACGATTTGCTGGCAGCGGCCCGTGCGCTTTTGGGCGATGATACCGGATTTGTAGCTATTTTAGGCACAGGCGCCAACAGTTGCCTGTACAACGGCAAAACTATAACCCATCAAATTGATTCGCTTGGCTTTATGCTTGGCGATGAAGGCAGCGGCGCTTACATTGGCAAGCAGCTATTAGTTAGTTACGGCAGGGGTCAGTTGCCTGAAGACCTGCGTATTGAATTCTGGAACGAATACGGCCTCACGCCTGACGATATTGTGGAACACGCCCACTCCAAACCTTTACCCAACCGGTTTTGCGCAAGTTTTGTACGCTTTATAGCGCCGCGCATGGAACACCCTTATATCAACCGTATTATCCGTAAAGCATTTACCGATTGCTTTGAGAATATGATCTCGTTATACCCGGATTTTAAACTTTATTCACTTAATTGTGTCGGATCAATAGGCTATATGTTTTCGGCAATATTGAGCGATGTGGCAAAAACCTATGGTATGCGTACCGGCAATATTATAAAAGCGCCAATTGAAGGATTAATAAGCTATCATGCTAAAGCCACTGTTCAGCCATTAGGTGATGCTAATGAGGCGTCAATATAAGCCGCTAAACAGCTTTATCTAATTTATCGGCAGGTTTTTTGCAACCGCATAATATATTTACGTGTTAAACTAAGGGGCTTGCCTCTAAATATACATTTATGAGAAAATCGGTTTTAATAATATTTTCTGTAATGATAAGTGCCGTGGCATTGGCGCAAAGCAAAAATCCGTTTAATGCCGCTGATTTAAGGTTAAGCTGGCAAATTGTTGAAAATCCATATGCCAATACCACACAGGCGCGCGCTCTGATAACCTTAGTTAACAAGGGTAGCAAACCCATACCGGCAAAGGGCTGGAAGATATATTTTAATGCCACCACCACCCGCACCGGCCCGGATAAAATTTTATTGGTAGACCGCGTGAACGGCGACTTATTCGCGTTATACCCAGGCAGCGGCTTTAAAAGTGTCGCCGCCGGAGACTCCATATCGTCAAGCGTGTTGCAAGGGCATGTTAAGGATGTTACCGACTTTCCGAAAGGATTTTATATCGTTTTTAACAACGAACCCGAAAAAGGCTATCCGCTGCTTACCGATATTACCAACCAGGTAAATGTAGACAAGAGCGAAAAAGCGCTGGCCGAAAAAATTTATCGCCAAAATGAGCTGATAACCGATGTACCTGCCGCTAACTTATCGCCGGTATTACCTACCCCGGTTAGCTACAAACGTGCCGCCGGTAGCTTTAAGCTCAATCCGCAGGTTAAAATTATTAATGACCCGGCTTTTATTAAGGAGGCTACCTATTTTAAAGATGAATTGGCCAAAGTTTTAGGCAGTAAACCACAAACCGGTTTTACCGAAAAATATAACGTCATCGTACTTCAAAAAGGCGGCAATAACGGCGCGGAAGGTTACCAGCTACAAGTAACGCCGGGGCGTATAACTATAAGCGCGACTAACGGAGCGGGTATATTTTACGGGTTGCAATCGTTGAAAAACCTGTTGCCGGCAAGCGCCTGGTCTGGTACACAAAAAAACTTTGATATCCCTGCCGTTACAATCACAGATGCCCCGCGTTTTGAACACCGTGCATTTATGATGGACGTTGCCCGTAATTTTCAGCCCAAATCGCATTTGATCAAGGTGATCGACCTGTTATCCTTTTATAAATTCAATGTGCTGCACATGCACTTTGTTGATGATGAGGGCTGGCGTATAGAAATACCCGGGCTGCCTGAGCTTACCCAAACCGGCTCAACACGCGGGCACAGCACTAACGAGCTTAACGCAATTAACCCTGCTTACGGCTCAGGCCCTGATACCACCAACCAGGCAGGCAGCGGCTATTACAGCAGGCAGGAATTCATAGAAATTTTGCGTTATGCTAATGAAAGGCATATAAGGGTAATACCAGAAATTGAAACACCCGGGCATGCGCGCGCTGCTATTAAAGCGATGGACGCGCGTTACAGCCGCCTGATGAAACTTGGCAAAAAAGCCGAGGCTGAACAATATTTACTGCGTGATATTAACGACAAATCAAGCTACCGCTCAGTACAGGGTTTTAGCGACAACGTTGTAAATGTAGGCCTGCCATCGGTATACTCTTTCCTGGAAAAAGTGTCTGACGAGCTGATAGCCATGTACAAAGAAGCTGGTGCGCCTTTACAAACCATACATTTTGGTGGCGATGAAGTGCCTGCCGGCGTCTGGGAAAAATCGCCGGTAATTGCTGATCTGATGAAGAAAGACTCGAGCATTAAAAACACATCCGACCTGTGGTTTTACTACTTCGGTAAGGTAAACAACATGCTCAAATCAAAAAGCCTGTACTTATCCGGTTGGGAAGAAATCGGTTTAACCAGTGGCGTAGTCAACGGCCGTAAACGACTGGTAATTGACCCACGTTTTGCCAATGAGAACTTCCACACCGATGTTTGGAATAACCTTGCCGGAAACGAAGATCTGGCTTATAAACTGGCCAACGCAGGCTATAAAGTGGTGCTGACCAACGTTACCAACCTTTACCTGGACCTGGCTTATAATACCAGTTTTTATGAGCGTGGGCAGTACTGGGGTGGCTATGTCGACCTGAATAAACCATTCTCTTTTATCCCATACAACTATTATAAAAATCAGAAGGAAAACGAGCAGGGCCAGCCGCTTAAAGCCGGATATTTTGATGGTAAGGAGCAATTAACCGAAGAAGGCAAACGCAACATTGTAGGCATACAATCGCCGCTATGGGCTGAGGTGATCACTTCTCCCGAAAAGCATGAATACCTGTTATTGCCTAAGCTGCTTGCAGTAGCGGAACGTGCGTGGGCACCTGACCCGCAATGGGCTACCGAGCCGGAGATTGCAAAAAGTGAGGCTATGTACAATCAGGCTTGGGCTGCTTTTGCTAACAAAGTGGGCAAAAGCGAACTGCCAAAGTTAGACCATTATGCTGGTGGTTTTCAATACCGAATTCCAACTCCGGGTATTGTAATTGAAAATGGATTGGTGCGAGCCAACATGCAATTACCGGGTTTCACTATTCGCTATACTACTGACGGTACAGAACCTGATGTTAACAGCCGCATGTTTACCGACAGCATCCCTTATTCACCGCAACTTAACCTGCGGGCATTCAACAACGAGGGTCGCGGCGGCCGTACCGTTAAAGTTGTACAATAAATTAGTGAGTAGTGAACAAACAAAAAGTTAGGGTTTAGACGTTAGATTTAGAATTTTAAAATTTAAAAGTAAGGTCGCTGTTTTAGTAAACAGCGACCTTACTTTTATTTGGCATTTATGTCCGTTATATACTGGTTTTGTGTACCCCAGTTCTTGTCAGGTTTATCGCTCAAGGTAAGGTTAAGTGTTCCGCCTTTACGAAGTTCGGCGTAGGTTAACCAGTTGCGGTTAAGTTGCTTACCATTCAGCGTGGCCGATGTTATGTAGATATTCCTGGCTGCGAAATTCGTGGTGGTAATGTTGAACTTCTTACCATCAGGAAAATTGAATTTTACGCCCGAAAATAACGGGGCATTTAGATAAAAAACCGGTTCGCCAACACAGGCGGGCATAATACCGCAAGCTGTGAAAACATACCAACCCGACATGGCGCCGCCATCATCATCCATCGTACGTACATAAGTATCGGGCTGGTTGCGGTATATACGATTTACAAACGGATCGATGCCACGGCTATTATCGTTAAAATAGTATTGCACCACTGTATCAGCTGCGTACTTGTGTGCCATTTTCTGTGATTTCCAGGGCTGCGAGGTCATGTTATACATAAACGGCGCCTGGATATCCGGCTCATTGGCGTGGTTATACAGATCGTTAGCAAAAAAATAATCCAACTGCTCCATATACTTTTGCTCGCCCCCTACCAGGTTGATCAATCCTTTAACGTCGAACGGAACAAACCAGCGGTATTGCCATATCGTACCCTGGTATAATCCGCGTGCCTGCATGCGGTCAACATCGCGCTTGGTAATATCCTCAAAATCCTTCTCCCAGTAATCCCTATACTTTATGGCAACCGCCCGGAACTTCGCGCTCTCCGCTTTTCGTCCGGCAATATCCATCAGGCGCGATAATGCCCAAGCATCATAACTCGACTCCAGCGCTTTATCAGGCTTGTCAAAATCGAGCCGGTTGCCTTCGGCAATCAGCGAGTCAGCTATTCGGTTAATGTCAAACTTAAAACCTTTACGCCAGGCATCCAGCAAAACTACAATGGCATGCTCGGTGCGCACGGTGTTCGATGGCTCGTGCTGGGTAGCGTAATCCTTTTTACCATATTTATACATGGATGCTATGGACGTAATCATGTCCGCATACTTATCCGGATACAATAGCGACATTAATGGCAGTTGGGTGCGATAATTATCCCAGATAGACCAGCCGTTATATACTGTTTTATTCGTTTTTTGCAGCGACCCATCCGTGCCACGATAAGTGCCGTCAGCCTCCGAAATCAGGTACGGCGATTGGACGGTTCGGTACAGCAAGGAATAAAACAGCTTTTGCGTTTCTGCATCACCGCTTACTTCAAGGGTGCCCAGGGTTTTATTCCAATCAGTATGGCTGGCGGTTTGTAAAGCTTTAATACCGTTATTTTTGGCCGATGCCTGCGCATGTGCTACATCAACTGATGATACGCCAATATTTAATATTACACCTTTCTCAGCCCCTTCTACCCTAACAATCAGTTTATGATCGGCATCCGCATCAAACTTAACAGGAGCATTAAAATTGATGGAATAGTATGTACGGTATACGCCGGCGCCGCAGGTTGTACGCGCGTCAACCCAGCCACTCAAAGTATTGCTATTCGCGGTATGTTCTTCGGCTACAAAGCCATTTGCCAGCGTGTGGCTTAGGTTGATGTAGAAACCATGCTTATTATTTGCCGGGAATGTATAGGCCTCCGTACCTGAATTTTTGTGAACGGCTATATTTGCGCTGATGCCATTTTCAAAGCCAATACGGTAAAAACCCGGACCGGCAGCTTCTGACGATTTTAGCAACTCTGTTTCATCCGGGCTATCTCCTAAAAACGGCTTAATGAGTATATTACCACCGCTGCCCATGCATCCAACACCCTCAAAACGGTTGTGCGTAAAGCCGAGCACCTTTTTGGCGTTATGCTCATAGCCTGCGTGCAGGTTAGGGTATGTTTGTGGCGCTATGCTCAGCATTCCGAACGGGTATGATGCCGCAGGCGATAACTGCCCGTGGTCGCCGGACGTTCCAAGAAACACATTCACCGCACTTGCCGGATCAGTTGCGCTAATTCCGGATTGCCCATGTGCGGTTTTCGCTGATATTACCGCAATTGCGCAAGCAACTGTGATAACAACTAAATACTTTTTTATCATATTATGCTAAAAGCTTTTATTCAATCAGCAATAATAACAATGCCGTATTTAGCTACCAATAGCTAAGGCGACATTTAACTTAAAGATTTTGTTACACCCGTTTAAGGCGCAAAACCTAAGCATTACAACGTTCCTTTTTATAACGCTAATTTTTATTTGGTTCTGGATTAATCGGTTCGTTGTGCAAGGCGTCGTTAATTTTTGTATGTATATCATGCACAATTTCATCCATCTCCCTAATGCTGGTGCCCAGCATAGGCAGTATCTCGCTCTTATCCTCTTCTTTATCTGCTATATCGATTAAATTCATCAGCCCCAGCATGGTTGCTACAGGTCGCCGCATCTGATGCGAACTCATCCAGGCTAATTCCCGTAAAAAGTTGTTCTGGCGCTGAATTTCCATCTCTTTTTCTTTCCGGTAAGTGATGTTTTGATATACGGCGATGTAACCATTATACCTGTTATTGCCATCGTTAAATGGCGTAAACTCAGCCGATACCCATAATTCCTGATTTTCAGCAGTATAGATAACCATGTCAGTAGTAAAGGGTTTATGCTCATTTAACTTTTCAGCAAATTCAGCGCTCAAAGGCTCTTTGGCATCCGGCCGGCTCAAAACATCATAAGGTAGCCGCCCTTTAATGTCACTCAGGGTGTAACCGGTTATGTGCTCAAATGCATTATTTACCCACGTAATCTTTTCTTCACGATCGGTCACTACGATCATGTTATTAACCCGTTTAATAATATCGGCCAGGCGCTTATTTTCCTGTATAGATCTTTTCAACGCGTCAATATCCCTGATAGCACCAATCAAACGTATCGGTTCCTGCTGTTCGTTAAACACAAAATAGCCCTGATCCATCACATACTTATATTCGCCGTTACCGCAATAAATACGGTACTCGCACTCCCAGTTGGTTTTGCGCAGGCGTTTAACGCGTTCCTGGCTGGCTACAACCTCTGCCGCGTCAGCAGGATGGATAAGGGAGCGCCACCAAGCCAGGTTATATTGAATTTGATCAAAAGGAATGTTAATGAGATGGGTTAAACTGGTGTTGTAAATAATGCTATCATTAACAATATCCATATCATAAATAACATCATGCGTGGCCTGGGCAACCAGTTCGTAACGCTCAACAGCTTCTTTGAGTTTAATATCCTTTTCCTTGTCTTCAGATATGTCTGAAAAATAAACAGATACGCCATCATTTGTGGGGAAGGCTGCCATGCGTATCCATTTATCAAGCACTTCCGAGTAATCTTCACGCTTGGTAATTACCCGCTCTTTTAACGCCCTTTGGTAGTATGGATAAAAACGGTTACGCTCCTTCGGAAAAATCGTGAATATACTTTCGCCCAACACCGCTGCCGTAGGCAAACCGGTCATTTGCCTGAAGGCTTCATTTATACGAATGATACGCATATCATGGTCGAGTGCAAAAAAAGCGTCAGATATGCTGTTAAGAGTGTCTTCAAAATTATAGAGATATTTATTTCGCTCTATCTCCAGGGTTTTCAATTCCGTAATATCCTGTGCCGAACCAACTACTTTAACATCGGGCGCTACACTTTCAAGCCTTGCAAGTTGCCTTACATAACGCATGCTGCCATCAATGGCTGTTATACGGTGGGTAACGTCCATTTGCTTACCCTTTGTAACCAGTTCGTGCAGGCCTTTCAGCATCAGGTCCCGATCCTCCGGAAATATATGGCTGACATATATCTCAAAGGCCGGGCGCTTATCCTCCTTACTCACACCAAAAATCTCATAAAACTCGTCGGACCATATGAGGTTGTTAGCGGCCGGGTAAAACTCCCACCCCGCTACTTTTGATATTAGCTGGGTTTCGCTGAGTTTCTTCTTTTCTTCCTGCAAATCCCGGTTAATTTTATCTAAGGATTGCTGGTATAAAATCTGCGCCGTCATATCACGCACCATGGCCAGCATATGCGGTTTACCGTTAAACTGGATATCCCGCAATGAAAGATTAAGGTAGAAAACAGATCCGTCCGCTTTTACATGGCATGAATTTCCGCAGGCATTCTGCAAATGCATTTCTGCCACAGATGACTTATCGCAATTTTGCTGATCAGGCATAGCCAAATCGGTCATCCTTTTTTTCAGAAACTCATCCGGCGGGTAGCCATATAGTTTACTGGCAGCCTCGTTTACCGATACAATGTTGAATGTTTCAGCATCATATATCCACATCGGCGTATGGTTGCTTTCATACATCTCGCGATACTGACTTTCACTTTGTTTAAGCTTTTTATCATCCGACCGGATAAGAAAAAACAGGAAAACACCGGTACACAATATAAAGAAGAACCCTTTGAAAGTACTGAACGTTAAAATTAAATGACTATTGGTATCATTAAGCAGGTATACAAGTGCCTGATCACTGAACGTGATCCAAACAAGACTCAAAATCACATAAATAAGGGCTATTTTTAAAGCGCCATATCTCATAAAAAAAATACTCCTAAAGTAGGGTGTACGTATAAGCTACAGGATGGTTACAACAACGAAGAAATACTGACCGGCTTGTTTATATTGGTTAAAACTAAGTTACAAACTCCCCGGCAAAAATACTTTTACTACAAGTAAATAATTATTAACTTTTGCCAACCATAAATTAACCTGTTCTATATATGAAAATCAGTTTTACAATTACAGCCTTATTTATTTGCTGCTCAACACTTTTTGCACAGGAAAAACCTGCACAGGAGGATTTTCGCGATGATTGGGCCGACCTTCGTCACTACGCTAAAGAGAACCAAACTTTACCGGCCGCTAAACCCGGTGAAAAACGGGTAGTATTTTTAGGCAGCTCCATATTTGAGTTTTGGAAAACCCGCATGCCTGAATATTTTGAAAATCACAAAAATTACGTTGATCGTGGTATAAGCGGACAGATATCAGGGCAGTTGCTCATACGTTTCAGGCAGGATGTAATTGATCTGAAACCAAAAGCAGTAATTATACTCGCCGGCAGCAATGATCTGGCTGGCTCAACGGGCCATGTAACCATTGAAAGCATCATGAACAACATCCGCTCGATGGTAGAATTGGCACAAAGCCATAACGTAAAACCAATTCTTTGCGCTTACCTTCCCGTTTATGAATACCCTTGGCGAAAAGGCTACCCCGCTGCCGAAAACATCATTGCACTAAACAAAGTTATAAAGCAGTACGCGGCGCAAAAAAAACTGGTATTGCTTGACTATTTTACCCCGTTAAAAGACGAAAAGAACGGACAAAAAGCCGAATTGACAACAGACGGGGTGCATCCTAACCGTAAAGGTTACGAAGCTATGGCACAGGTTACTGACGAGGCTATAAAAACTGCGTTAAAGTAAATTTCGTAATTGACTATAAGTAAGTTATATTCATTCTTTCATCAGATACAATGTAAATTCACTTAACCTTCTGCACATATTATGACATTCAGGGAAATTGAAGTAATTTTTGATGCTCAGCCTGTTCCTTGCCTGCTGCTGTCTTTACAGCATGAGTTGCATATAACCTTTGCCAACCGGGCATTGGCTAATGCCCTGAATGCCGCACAAAGTAGTTTTGCAGATTTGAGTTATAACGATTTTCTGCAAAAATATTTCAAAGCTGAAACACGGCATCTGCTAAGGCAATCGGTAATAGATGTGGTTAATAGTAAAGAGGTTTATCCTGAAAAGCTTTTTGCCATTATCAACGATTCCATGTGGGGCATTGATACCTACCCAATGCTTAATGAAGATAATGGGTTAATGTGCATCGTTCAGAATTTTCATAGCGTTGGCGGCACCGGGGCAGATGACTATCGCCATAAAAGTTTCGACCTTTTTAACTACAGCCCGGTACCTACCTGGGCCTATGATGCAATAACATTGAAATTTTTGGCGGCTAACCAGGCTGCGCAAGAAGTTTACGGATATACGCTTGAAGAGTATCTGAATACTACAGTTCGGGCGCTTTGGCACCCTACTGATGTGCCGGCGCTTAAACAGGCTATAGATGAAAAAGTAACTAAAGGCTTACCCAACGATCAGGAATTACGTCTGGTAACCAAGAGCGGCGAAATCATCGATGTTATCGTTAACTCAAAGATACTACCATCGTGGGGGCCTAACGTGCGCATTGTAATGGCGCATGATATTACCGCTCAACTTAAATCAGCTAAAGAGGCAGAACTTGCCAATAACCTGGAACGTTTAGAAAGACGCATTTTAGAGCTAAATTCACGCGCCGGAACTCCGCTCATTGATGTACTGAACAATTATATTGAAGGTATTGAGTGGATATTTCCCGAAATGATATGCTCGCTTATGCGGGTTGAGGACAACCGGTTATACAACTGGGCATCGTCATCGCTACCGCGGGCTTATTCAGCATCAATAGAGGGTGTAACAATTGGCGAAAAAGTTGGATCATGCGGTACCTGCGCTTATTTAAAGCAACCCGTAATAAGCGCTGATATAACCATTGACGACCGTTGGGACGATTACCGTGAGGCCGCATTGAGTAATGGTTTGCGGGCTTGCTGGTCATACCCCATCATGAACAGCAAAAACGAAGTTGTTGCTACGTTTGGTTTATACTACAAACAGGTAATGGTGCCTGAACAGCACGAAATAAAAATTATCGAGCGCGCGGCGGCCTTACTGAAAGTGATTATTGAAAACAGGGAATATGCCGCTACGCTTGAAGAAACCATGCGCCTGATGACGCAAGGACAGGAGTTAGCGCATTTTGGCAACTGGGCCTGGGATGTAGTAAACAATAAAGTGACCTGGTCAGACACCTTGTATAGCATTTACGGACTTAACAAAGGCGAATTTGAAGCTACCTTTGAGGGCTACCAGGAATTATTGCATGCCGAAGACAGGCAGCGGGTTTACGAAATAATTTCCGGCGTTTTAGCAAACAAACAGGACGTTAGCTTTGAAGAACGAATTATTCGCCCGAATGGCGAAGTTCGCTATCTACGCTCATGGGGAACATTAAAAAGTGATAGCAACGGCATGCCCCTTAAAATGGTTGGCGCCTGCCTCGATATCACAGAAAACAAGCGCATTGAGCAGGATTTGGAAATGCTTAAAAATCGCTACAGCGATCTGTTTCAGTTGAGCCCGCACCCTATGTTTGTTTACGATATTGAAACGTTGAACTATCTTGACGTTAACGATGCCGCTATACAAATTTACGGTTACAGCACGGATGAGTTCAAAGCCATGAACCTGCTGGATATACGGCCGGCAGAAGACGTGCCTATGTTTAAGCAAATTATACAGGGCGAAATTAAGCAGGGCATTCAACATACAGGCATTTCACGGCATATAAAACGCAACGGGCAATTGATGAGCGTTCTTACCCGCGGAAACCCTATTACTTATGACGGTAGGGCTGCGCGCATAGTAATCGCCATTGATTACACTGATAAATTGAAAGCGGAAGAAGCGTTAAAAACGAGTGAGCGCCGCTTCAGGGCTTTGATACAGGAAGGCTCTGACCTGGTGTGTATTATTGATAGCGAGGGTAATTACAAATACGTAAGCCCGAACGCCGTAACCATTGCAGGTGTTACTGCTGAAGAACTTACCGGCACAAACATCAGCCGGTATCTGTCGGCAGCGGATGCGGAGGTGTTGAGCACCGTATTAGCGGATATTAGCGAACATCAGCGCATTGAACTGCAGCCTATACTTTTTACGGATGATAGCGGCACGGGGCGATGGTTGCAAACCGTAATTACCGACCTTCGAGATGATCCGGCAATTGAAGGCATTGTTTTGAATTCTCGAGATGTAACCAGGCGCGTTGAGCAGGATAACATTATTAAAGAGCACCTTGAGCGATACAACATCGTATCAAAAGCTACCAGCGATGCTATTTGGGATTTAAATATAGTAACCGGAGAGGTGAAATGGAACCACGGTATTAACGGCATATTCGGGCATAGAGATCTGAACAATAGTTACCAGTGGTGGTACGATCGTGTTCATCCCGACGATGTAGAGGAGGTGGTTGCCAACGCTGAGTTTTCTATGGAAAGCCGCCTGTCACGATTCATGAACGAATACCGGTTCAGATGCGCTGATGGAAGTTATAAAACTGTTTTGGACCGTTGTTTTTTAATATTTGATGATGACGGAAAACCTGTACGAATGATAGGTGCCATACAAGATATCACCGACCGCATGAACTACATTCATGCTATTGAACACCGTAACGCTACACTTCAGGAAATTGCCTGGACACAATCGCACATTGTGCGTGCACCGCTGGCCCGCATTATGGGTTTGCTCGACCTGTTAAATCATTCGCCATGCGACCAGGATAGCAAGCTGATGCTCGAATATCTTAATCTATCGGCCAAAGAGTTGGATGATATTATACACAACATCATCAACAAAAGTCAGCCGGTAGATCTGAAAACAAAAACTGTATAAAACAAAAACGCAGCCTCTCGGGACTGCGTTTTTGGTAAAGGGGTATTTGTTTTTATTTTAACTCATTGAGTATCGGCTTAGCCAAGCTGCTTAATTCGGTTTGGTCAGGTTTAATCAACTCGAATACCACAACCTCATTTTTACCTTTTTTGAGCCACTCGGCAGGTACATATATGGTTTGTTGTGGGCCAATGCTCCAGTAACGGCCAAGATTATGCCCGTTTATCCAAACAACACCTTTGCCCCATTTACGCATGTCAAGGTAAGTGTCTGTGGCATTGGCAATTGAAAACTCGCCGTATTTTAATACAGGCTGATCTGTAACTACCTGAGTTCCGTTTATCTTAGCCGTTTCAGGCTGATCAAACGGTAACTGGAACATTTTCCAATTGTAAACCTGCTGCCCGTTAAGCATTACCGTTTCGGTTATCCCCTTTTTGTTCTTCAACAAATAAGGACCGAAATTAATGCGGCCCATGTTTTCAACCAGTATATCAAGGGTAACATCACCTGCCGGTAAATCAACCATCATGCTATCCTGACCTAAACGGCGATCAAGCATACCCACCCGTTTTGAATTAACGAATACTACTCCGTAATCACGCAGGTCTTTTATTTTAAGCTTTGCTTTGCTGCCACCCTTAACGGTTGCACGGTAAAGCACATAGCCGTAAGCCTGATTCATATCCTCAAAAGTAAGCGGCGTTTTATTTTCTTTCGGTGTACCTACAATGTTAAATACGCTTACCTGCTTTTGTATTTTAATAGCAGGCATGGCTACTGATGGTTTTGCAGCTGGCACATCCGGAATTTGAGTACCGGCAGGCAAATTCTTTTTGATCACTTCCCTAAACTGCATGAATTTATCGGTAGCGTTACCTGCTTCATCAAGCGGGGCATCGTAATCATAACTGCTGATCTGCGGCTCGTACGGGGTGCTATCTTTAAAGTTAGCGCCATTCATGAAACCGCGGGTTGTACCGCCATGAAACATATACATGTTAATGGATATACCACCGCGCAAGGCCGAGTCAAGGCGGTTTACATAATCTTTGGCAGGTACGGTATGGTGCGGTGTTCCCCACCAATCAAACCATGCAGGGTACCATTCCGCTACAAAATAAGGCCCTTTGCCGTTGTTATATTTATTAACCAGTTCTTTTACCTGTTTCGGGTTATCAATACCGTTAACGCCGGGCAGCAGGCCAGGCAAATGCCCGCCCTCAAGCGCCGGAACCGGATCGCAGGTTGAAAGTATGCCATCAAAACCGGCATCCCTGAACATTTTTTCGTTGATCTTCAAATATTCTTTATCGCTGCCGTATGAGCCATACTCATTTTCAACCTGTACCATCAGGATGTTACCACCATGATTTACCTGTAAAGGGGCAAGCTGTTTACCTACCTCATTTATATATTCGCGATACTCGTTCAGGTATTGTTTTTCTTTACTGCGTACCTCAAGTCCTTTTTCGGTTTGTAACCAGTACGGATAACCACCAAATTCCCATTCGGCGCAAACGTAAGGGCTTGGGCGTAATACTACCCAAAGGCCTTCTTCCTGGGCAATGCGTACAAATTCGGCTACATCATTATTGCCGGTAAAATCGTATTTATTCTTTTGTGGCTCGTGCACGTTCCAGAAAACATAAGTACCGATGGTGTTAAGGCCCATAGCTTTGGCCATTTTCATGCGCGCCCGCCATGCCTCGCGCGGTACGCGCGGATAATGCATTTCGCCGGATATAATTTGGAAAGGCTTACCATCCAGCACAAAAGTACTGTCGGCAAGGGCAAATGTGTGCTGCTGCTTTGATGCCGAGCAACCACCGAGCAGAAGGGCAGCAAGCAGGCATGTAATAACTGAGCAGGAGAATTGCTTCATAAATTTCTGATTAAGTAATGTATAATTTAAGTGGCTTTTTATAATTGCGGGGTTACATACCAAAATAAAGGGCTGGGGCCAAAGCCCCCGCCCTCTTTCCAACCAACCAACTTACTAATAACCTTCGTTTTGCTGCAACTGTCCGCCTGAAGCCTGAATTTCACTTCTTGGTATTGGCAACCAGTAGTGTTTGGTTTCAAAGTGGCGACCATCAAGGGCAACCTTAGGTGTGTAAGTAAATCCTGTTGCGGTTTTGGTGATAATTACACCGGCCGCAGGTTTATTCTCTGTAACGTCAGCAATCTTCCAACGCCTTACGTCGTAAAAACGGTGCTCTTCAAACGCAAGCTCAACGCGGCGTTCGCGGCGGATAGCCTCACGCATGGCCGATTGGCTGACACCTGCTGCTATAACCGGCATGTTAACACTTGGGCGCTGCCTAACCATATTCACGGCTTGCCTTGCCGACATGGTAGCACCGGACGGCGTAACATCAGGACCATAGGCTTCGTTAGCCGCTTCAGCAAAGTTTAACAATACTTCGGCGTAACGGATGTATATCCAAGGCTGAAAACCCGCGTTACCCCATGGGTTTTGCAATGGGTATGCATCGTTCATGTACTTTTTAAGGTAGTAGCCGGTTTTGGTGGTGTTCCAGTTATCAATACCATCACGGCTATCTTTACCACCCGGCACAAACGTTTCGATGTTACGCTCGCGATAAGGCGCGCCATTAAACAGGATGGTAGCATAAAAACGTGGATCACGGTTTGCATACGGGTCGCTCTCCACATAGCCTGAAGTAGGATCAGTGATAGGCTTACCGCTTGTCATTTCATAATCATCAACCAGGTTTTGCATAGGCGAATTACCGGCCCAGCCACCATAACCATTAGGCCCGTTAGCAATTTCAAGGTGTACATGGTTAGCATTCTTAGTAAATAAGCGCTCGAATATTACCTCATTGGTTTCGTTAACCAGAAACATATTACGATAGCCGCCGGTATAAATGCCATACTTATTAAGGCCTATTACAGCTTGCGCCGCAGTAGCTGCTGCAGCCCAAGTGCCAGTATTATATAGCGGGCTTGCTGCATACAATAGTAACCTTGCTTTTAGCGCCAGAGCCGCGCCACGGGTAGCCCTGCCTAATTCCCAGGTACCATCGTTATTTAGCGGTAGTTTAGCCGCTGCATCATCAAGTTGAGCTACAGCATAGTCAATACCATCTTTAATCGGCGCACGATTGAACAGCGCAGGATCCTGCAGATTATCGTTAAGGCCGACCACTCTGTCTCCCATTAATACTACTTTACCGTAGTTACGTATAAGATCGTGATAGCGATATGCGCGGATAAATTTCAATTCGCCCTCTAACCTGGTTTTGTGGCCGGCGCTCATTTGTAAGCCCGGCAAAACACTTAACGCGTAGTTACACTCGCGAATGCTGCGATAGCTTCTTGCCCAAATTACACCGGCACTACCCAAGTTTTCAGGCGCCATCTGTCCACGTTGTATCAACCACGTTGCGTCATCGTTATTATAAACAGACTCATCGGTGAACGAGCTCATCATGCTGTACTCAAAGCCACGGCCAAAGCCCGGATTTGAACCATCAGCCTCTTTATCCTGTAAACGTGTGCCAATGTAACGCGCGGTAACAAAGGCTTCAAAAACAGAGGTATCTGATGATATTGCCGATGTAGCTACGATTGACGTAGGCGTAACAGTTAAAAAATCCTTTTTACAAGCCGCAAGGCTCATCGCACAAAGTGCAAAATAAAGCGGCTTTCTATATATCAATTTCATCTTTACTTCAATTAAAATTTAACACTTGCACCTAAGTTGATAATACGTTGTTGCGGATAAAACTGGCCGCTGCCGCTTGTACCTTCCGGATCGTAATCCTTAACCTTGCTTATGGTAAACAAGTTAAATGCGCTGGCATATACCCTTAAACCGGAGATCTTGATTTTTTGCAGGAATGATGCCTGTACATTGTAACCAAGTTCAACGTTTTTCAAGCGCAGGAAGGATGCATCATTTAACCAAAAGGTATTATTATACTGGCCGCCGCTGATAGCGTTTGACGCACGCTCGGTTACACGAGGATAAGTACCGTTCGGGTTTGACGGGCTAAACCTGTTATCGGCCCAGCTGCTGTAAAAGTTACCTACGCTACCAGCTTCAGGCAATACGTATTGGCTAACCTGTGCCTGACCTGCGAATAATAATGATACATCAAAGTTTTTGTACGATGCGTTTGCGGTAAAGCCGTAAGTAATTTGAGGTATATTGCCATACTTGGTACGGGTTTGATCATCAGCGGTGATCTTACCATCATTGTTATAATCAAGATATTTCAAATCACCCACTTTAGCGCCCGGTACGTGCGGATACGCATCCAGTTCTGCTTGTGTACGGAAAATACCAATTGAGTTATAAAGCAATGAAGTACCAATTGGTAAACCGGTTTGGCGTTGATAATCAAGCACACCCGCGGCTTCATCAATAAATATTATTTTGCTTTTAGCGAATGTAAAGTTACCAGAGACACCCCAGTTGAAGCCCTGGTTGTTTGAAGCGTAGCCTAATGTACCTTCAAAACCCGAGCTGTTCACTTTACCTATATTTTCGTCAGGTGTAAGGTTAGGACCACCGTATGGGTTTACGATACCTGAAGAACCTGGTATGGATCCATTTCGTGCAGCAAGGATGCTTGATCTTTTTTGGCTGAAGTAAATGGCTTCAACTGTAAAGTTATTGAATACGGTAGCGTTAATACCAATATCGAGCTTCCGCGAAGTTTCCCAGGTGATATTAGGGTTAGCTAACTTGGTCAGGTTAATACCAGGTAAGATACGAGGATCGCTGCCTGCAACAAAACCATTGGTAACTATCGAAAAGTTGTCAAAGTACTGGAACTGATCGACAGCGTCATTACCCAAAGTACCATACGATACTCTGAACTTTAAATCATTAACGGCTTTAACATTATCCTTAAACCAGTCTTCTTTTGAAACACGCCATGCGCCAGAGAATGACGGAAAGTATCCAAAATTTTTATTAGATGGGAAAATTGAAGACCCATCCGCGCGGAATTGTGCTTCGAAAAGGTATTTCTCGTCGTAATTGTAAGTTAAACGGCTAATGATACTGCGGCGAGTATAGTTAGTACTGTAACCGGAGTTCAAATAATCAGTAGCGGCAGTACCACCTTGCGAAAGCTCAGGTAATTGTGTTGACAAGAAATTAAAACGCTGCGCATCAAAATATTCGCCATGTGTTTTGCTTTGCTCATAACCCACAAAGGCGGTTATATCGTGCAGGCCGAATTTACGTGCGAAATTTAATTTAATGTTTGATGTTACTAAAGAATTACTGTTATAGCTTTCCGTTAACGTGGCTTTTTGATTATTACCACCAGTTATAACCGGCAGGTAGGTGTCAGTCGCCTGATCGTAACGGTACAACACATAAGGCTTGCTAAAGCTTTTGTTAAACGCGTGTGATTTATCAACCGAGAAGAAACCATCTAATGAAAGGCCTTCAATACCCGGTAACTGATAACTACCACGCAAAATTCCGTTAAATACCTGTGTAGGATTGTCAACAACACCACCTGCGTCAGTTACCTGAACAGCCGGGTTATTATTCTCGATGCCTGTTGTTGGCAGTCCGTTAGGATAATACGCAGCTATAATAGGTTTAGCACGGTATATAGAGCGGAAAACATCACCCGCACCAATCTGCGGAAATTGCCTGTTCTCCTGCCTGCCTGATAACGACAAACCCACTTTTAAGCGGCTTGAGATGTTCGCATCGATATTGGAGCGGAAATTATATTGCTTGTACTTGGTTACACCGTTTTTGTAAATACCGTCCTGGTAAATTGTACCTAATGATGTATAATACTTGACATTCTCGTTACCGCCACTTACTGACAGGTTTTGCTGGTTTTGCAGGGCAACTTTTTTTAACGACTGGTCAATCCAATCTGTATTAGGATACAGCAGCGGATCAGAACCGTCTCTGAATTTTTGTATCTGCTCCTCGGTATAAGCCTGGTTTAAACCGCCTGACGGGCTTGAATCATACACAATCTCATTCATGATCTGCGCGTATGTGGCGGCATCGGCCATTTTTGGCAAACGCGTTGGAGAGCTAAAGCCCTGGTTGAACGTATAACTGATAGATGGTTTACCGGTTTTACCTCTTTTAGTGGTCACCAATATAACACCGTTTGCAGCACGGTTACCGTATATTGCAGCAGATGCATCTTTCAATACTGATACGCTTTCAATATCATTAGGGTCTAAACGCTCTAAGCCACCTATCTGGCCCGGTACTCCATCCACAACAACTAAAACACTGTTGTTACGTGTTGTTGCCAAACCACGAATAGTAATGTTTGAACCATCGTATCCCGGCTCACCGCTGCGGTTGTTAATTACCACACCTGAGAAACGGCCGGCAAGTGAGTTTGACAAGTTCGGTTGCGGGCTCTTCACCAGGTCAGAACCTTTAACCTGCGATATTGAGCCGGTTAAGGTGGCCTTCTTTTGAGTACCATAACCTACTACTACAACCTCGCTTAGTGATTTATTGTCGGCTGTTAACTGGATATTCACTTTTGAGCTGCCGCCAATGGGCCTCTCAACCGTTTGGTAACCGATGAATGAGAATACCAGCACATCGCTTTCGCTATTGGCTTGCACGGTGTATTTACCGTCAACATCGGTTACAACGCCGGTAGTAGTACCTTTAACAGTAACACTTACGCCTGGTAGTGGCGCGCCTTTTTCGTCAGTCACCACACCGCTTACCGGAAACTTGTTCACGTTAGCGCTAACCCGGTGTAATGGGTTAGTTACCGCAGCATGTACCGGCCTTACCGCAGCTACCGACAGTGAAAGCAGGGCAATTGCCAACGCTGCTTTTCGCGATAAACATGGAGGCGATACTTCATTTTGTAGAGTTTTTCTCATGCTCATAAATGGTTAAATAAAAATTAGTAATTGGTAAAATAGTCCGCATGGCTGCAATAGCCGGGCTACAGCCCAAGCTTTACATGTGTAAATAAGCTAAGCGGTTATTTTAGGTTTATGAGGCTAAGTTGGCGTTTAAAACCATCGCCAAAAAGGGGGCAATACATAAAAAAAAGGGGGTAAACTGATAATTTACCCCTATACTAAACTTATTAAAAATTGATTAAGATTCTGATATTGTTAATGTTACCTGTATTTTACCAGATCGGGGTTAACAGATAGCTTGGCCGATAAATTTTTGCGATACTTTTTAATGTACTGCGAGGGGTTCATGTTGAACAGCTTATTAAATTGCTCGCGAAAGTACTTTGGATCATTAATACCAACAAGGTACGAGGTCTCCAGTATCGTGTTATCGGTATTGATAAATAGTTCAGCAGCCTTGCGCAAACGGATAAACCGAATAAAACTATTGGCCGATTGGCCTGATATGGATTTTATCTTCTTAAACAGGTTTGAGCGCGACATACCTATTTCATCTGCAAGTATCTGTATATTAAAATCAGGATCGGTGATGTGCTTGTTCACTACGCTGATGCAATTATCCAGAAATTCCTTGTACTCCGCAGATATGCGCAAATTGGCTGAGTTAAGCGTTACCTCGTTATAGAAATACTTCTGCAGGTTATTTTTGCTTTTAAGTATTCCGGCAACGCGCGCTTTTAATATTTCCTTATCAAAGGGCTTGCTAATGTAGTCGTCCGCACCTCCCTCAATGCCCTTAAGCTTAATTTCGGGCGAAGAGCTGGCGGTGAGCAATATGATGGGGATATGCGATACGGCCACGTCCTCTTTAATTAGATTACAAAGTTCAATGCCGCTCATTCCCTGCATCATCACGTCACTTATAACCAGGTCGGGCAGATACTCTTTAACCATCTGTAAACCGGTTTCGCCGTTATTGGCTTCGTAAATGCGGTATTCTAACCTGAATATCTGCTTCAGGTATTCGCGCACGTCATCATTATCATCAATTATGAGCAGGGTTTTAGCATCTGTAGCCAACTGCTCATCGTACAACATTTCTTCGGCAGCCTCTACCCTCGCGTTAGCGGTAACTTCATCTTCTATAAGCTCTTTCAGAAATTCCGACCGCGTATCGGTGTCTTCAATTATCTCACAATCATTTAAGTGAGTTCGGCCTTTCAATAGCGAAATGGTAAACGTAGTGCCTTGGTTCACTTTACTCTGATAAGTAATACTTCCCTTATGTTTTTCAATAAATGTACGCACAATATACAAGCCGATGCCAAAGCCGCCTTTTAGCGCGTTGTTTACGCCCGGCTCCTGGTAAAAGCGGTCGTAAAGCTTTTCGCCGGTCGAATCGGGAATACCGCAACCGGTATCAGCTATCTCGATCACCACATTATCGGCATTATTTTTTATCGAAAGGGCGACCCTGCCACCTTCAGGTGTAAATTTTATGGCATTCGATAGTAAATTAAATAATACAATCTCCAATTTCTCCCGGTCGGCAAATAGTTCCGCGCTATCAATATCCGTATCAAAATCAAAGCTGATATTTTTTGAACGCGCCTGGTGGCTGAAGCATAAAAACACCTCTTTACTTAAGCTTACCACATTCAGCTGCGATATTTTCAGGTTGTCCCCTTTTAAATCGGCCTTACGGAACAGTAACAACTGATCAACCAAACTAAGCAAACGGCGTGCATTGCGGTATACTACGTTTAAATTGGTGGTGTCAACGTTTTTATCATCACGGTACAACAACTCCTTTACCGGATTAATGATGAGTGTAAGCGGCGTACGAAACTCGTGCGAGATATTGGTGAAGAATGAAAGTTTCTTTTCGCTCAGCTCTTTTTCCTTTTCGTTTTCTATATGCGATATGCGTATTTCATACTCTAAACGCGCTTGGCGCTCCCTATACCTGATGTAGGCATACAGCACCCCTACAGCCGCGAGCGCGTACAGCGCATATGCCCACCAGGTAAGGTACCATGGCGGCATAATAATAATGGTAAGCTTGCGGCCCGCGTTGTTCCAAACGCCATCGTTATTGGAGCCTTTGACCCACAGCGTATAGGTACCAGGGTTTAGGTTGGTATAAGTAGCCTTGCGTTGTTTACCTACGAAATTCCACTTTTTATCAAACCCTGAAAGTTTATACGCGTATTCGTTCTTCTCGGGATGGGTAAAGCTCAGCGCAACAAATTCTACCGAAAATACACTCTGCCGGTAGTTGAGTTTAACCTCTTTTGCCAGGTTGAGGTTTTCACGCAATGGCGACTTATCGCCCGGTACTATTGATTTATTGAATACCTGAAAATCTGAGAAATAAACCGGGGGTACGCGGTTATTGTAGAGTATGCGCAGCGGATCAAAATATATTACGCCCTCGCTACCCGCAATGTATATACCTTTCCCGCCGGCGTTGTACATCACATTGTTAACAAATAACCCATCGGCCTCGTCAAAATTCCTTACGGTTTTTTTTGACGGGTTAAGCACCGACGCGCCATTTTCGGTAAGTGCCCATAAGTTGCCGCCTGCATCAAGCGTAATATCGTTAAAAACATTACTGGCAAAACCGCTACCGCGCGAGTAAACCTCGAAGGTTCCTTTTTGCTTATTGAATTTATTCAGGCCATCAGGCGTGCAAACCCACAGGTTTCCGTGCCCATCGGGTAAAATGGTTTTTACAATATTGTTGCTGATGTTACCAGTTGTGCTGTTATCGGCCGTGTAAGAGTGAAACCAACCGGTACGGCGGTCAAAACGGCTGAGGCCGCCGCCATAAGTACCAATCCATACGGTGTGGTCGCCATCCTTTAAAAGGCTGTACAGGTGATTATTGTCAATTGAATATTTATTATTTTTTTGATTGTAGTAATGCGTGAACTTGCCTGTATTGCTGTCAAATATTTTAAGCCCGGCATCGGTAGCTAACCAATATTGCCCGGGATCCACCTCAATGATATCCCGGAAAACGTCCTCATTAAATAAACTACCTATTGCGGAATGATGTTCAAAATGCGTAAAGCGGTTATTTTGCCTATCATACTTATCAAAACCATTTTCTGTAAGCACCCATATATTCCCTTTGCTGTCCTGGTAAAGCTTGGTAATATCATCACTGTGCAACGAACCGTTTGCCTTTGTGTAAACTGTTGACCGGGAATTACCGTTTTGATAGGTATATTTAAATAAGCCGTTATTTGTGCCCACCCACATATCGGTACCGGCAACCAAGATACTTTTTACTATACGGTTGTCGATATTAAGCTTAAACAGGTTGAATTTATACTGCCCGTAATCAATTTTGGTTAAGCCGCCGTTTGAGCATATCCACAAAATTCCATCCTGATCAGCATAGGTACTTCCATTTGAAAAATTGGATGTACCGGGCAACATTTGCCAAACCCCATCATCGGTATTAAACCAGTAATAGCGCTCTGTTCCACCAATTAACATGGCATTTCGCCCGGTATTCATGATGCTGAACACGGCTGAGTTAGTTCCGGCTGTACATGGGTAAGCCTTAAATTGCGAGGTTTCCGGGTCGAAACGGAAAAGACCGCTCCAATATGTGCCTACCCATATTTTGCCCTTATTATCGGCACATATCGCCCAAACATCGTTCGGGTTTTTATCGCCCGGTTTGTAAGCCTGCTTGTAGTTAGTGAAACGCCGGCTTTTTATATTAAACTTGTTAAGGCCACTGCTCCAGTTACCAAGCCAAAGGTTACCTTGCCTGTCCTCTATTATAGCGTTGACAGATTTTCCCTTCATCGCCGTAGGCGATGCTGCGTCGGGCTGGTAAACAATGAATTTGTTTTCAGCAGCATTATACTGATTAAAACCATCATCGGTACCCACCCATACTACGCCCTGTCTATCAACCAATAAACTGAATATCTTGTTATTGCTGAGCGAGTGCCCATCCTTGTCATTATGATAAAACCGCGTAAATTGCTCGGTAAGCGGATCGAACATATTTAACCCATCCATAGTGCCCACCCATAACCGGCCCTTTCTATCTTCAACTATGGCGTTTATATAATTGCTGGTGATAGTATTGGCGTTACCGGGTACGGTAACATACGTTTTAAAGGTATAACCATCAAACTTACACAACCCGTTCTCGGTACCTACCCACATAAAGCCCCGCTTATCCCTTATGGCGCAAGTAGTGCTTCGTGACGGCAAACCATCATTAGTAGTATAAACTTTTTGAGCAAAGCTACCCGGCGAATTTGACCCGCCCGCCACTGTACGCCATACCTGCGCGTTTGATGCTTTAACCAGAAAAAGCAGCAGCAAACATATCAAAATTTGAAAAAATCCCCTCATCTACGCGCGCTATTACCGTAAACTATAACAGAAAAACCTTAAATACAGGCATGCGAGTACTGCCCGGTGCTTATAATTGTTACGGTAAAAATATAAATAATATTAATGATATGTACTGTAAGTGGGGCATTGCGCCTCTCTTTAATTAAACACAATAGTAGTAACCGATCTTGGCTTCAAATTAACCGGGCCGCCAGCCTTTTGCACAGGCGATGCCTTAAGATTATCTTCCGCCGCTGCCGAAGTAACATAGGTACGATATGTTGAACCTTTTTTCAGGTTACTTAAATTGAGCTTTAACGCGGTATTATCCCTGGTATAGTTAATTGCAACTACTACCAGCTTACCTTTACCGTTAGTATAAGCTGAAACCATTACATCCTGGGCCTGCTTATAAAAGTCAAGGCCATCATTGCGCTCAACCGCAATGCGTTTCATTTCAGGCCGTACAAATAAACTGTAGTTACCCATGGCCCATAAATTTTTGGTAACGGTAAATTCACCGTCTGTATATTCTTTGTTTGGGTTAAGCGCTATCAGGTAATAACGGGTATCAAACTCGGCTCCACCGGGTTCGTACGAGTTCCAGAGGTGCCACGCAGAGGCGTTGCCCACGGTAAGGTCATGGTGTATCATTTTAGCCAAAAACAAAGCGCAATCAATGGCGCTGCGCCTGCCCTTTTCACCTTCCCTAAAACCATCGTCAAGCATAGAATACTCTGACTGCCAGTATTCAAGTCCGTATTTCTTAGCTGTATCGGCTACGTTTTTGCGTACGTTTATGATGGTGCTATCACCTTTATCAGTAAAATAACTGTGGCCCGCCACTACAGGCGGTACAAACTTTAGCCTGCTGATATTGATCTTCGAGGTATCGGCATACAGCTGCTGTATTTGTTTTGTAGACGCTGTTTTGCCGCTATACAGGTAGGTAAGCATGGCCGCCTCGGTAGTCAATATTTTGGTCGACAAATTATTTTTCTCTAATTCGCTGCTCAGCGATTTAATAACCCGGTGTATCTCTGCATTCGTCCACGGGCTGCCTTCTTGGCTGGCTTTTCCCGGCGGGTTTGACCAATCCCATTGCGGCTCATTAACCGGACTGATGTAGCTGAAGTGCAACCCCTCCTTATCAAAATGCTTAATTACTTCAGTTAAGAATTTGGTGTAAGCATCATATTTATCTTCTTTCAGGTTTGATATATAGTCCTTTTCGGTTTTAAAGCCACGGCCGTTTTTGGTGAACTGTACGGGTGGAGTATTTGAAAAAGCGATAAGGTTTTCAACACCATAGCTTTTAGCCTTGCGCACAAACCATTGGTAACCGGCCTGTTTATTCCAATCATACGTACCATCAGGAGCCAGAAAACTCTCCGCCCTCCTCCTGAAATCAACTATACCGCTGCTATCACCCTGTTCGGCAGTACCGCCGCCAATGTTAAACCGCCACGCGGAGAGACCTATGCCTTTAGGGTTACCCTGTGCATCGGTTTGTTTGCTGAATAACAGCTCAGCTATTTTTTCGCGCTTGGCAGATGGCCAGTATTTGCCAATCCCCTCCGAGAACCAGCAACCCGAAGCGCCGATATTATGTACCGTTTGCGCCGTTTTGCTGCCATCAATGGTAACGGTAAGTTGCTTTATGGCTGTTTGAGCGCGTACATTAAATACAGTACCGAATGCAAACAATGTTGCCAGGGTTAAATGACTGATCTTCATAGGTAAGAATAAATGATATACTACTTTTTAACTTTTACGGGCGATATGCCTTTATGCGTAGGCACAACCTGCTTTATGGTTCCATCGGCGTTAAAATACATTCTGTCAATACAAACCTCGCGGTTAAAACCGGCTGCGCCGCCCATCGTAATGCCTTTGGGATAGTTGAACCGGTGATAAACAATATACCACTCATCCGTACCCGGAATTTGTATTACCGAATTGTGCCCCGTGCCGTAAATTCCTTGCGCCGCATCTTTTTTTAGTATAATGCTGTTTTTGGGAATAGAGATTTCACCCAGTGGCGAATCAGACACGCCGTAAGCTACCCGGTAATCAGGACTGCGGGTATCATCTTCAGACCACATAAAATAATATTTACCGTTGCGATAAAATACATAGGTACCCTCGCGGTAATCGTTAGCCGGTTTTAAAACTTTGGTAGTGCCCGGCTTTAGTGAAACCATATCCTCATTCAGTTCGGCACCCGCCATGTAGCCATTGCCCCAGTACAAATAGGTTTTACCTGTTTTTGGGTCGGTAAATACGTCGGCATCGATCTGCTGTCCGTTGGTTACTCCTTCCGGGAAAGCGTCTATCAGCGGTTTTCCCAAATCAACAAACGGCCCGGCCGGGTTATCAGCAACGGCCACCCCTATTTTTTGTGCCGCGCAGAAATAGTAGAAATACTTGTACGCGCCATTGATCTTCTTTTCAATAATACAAGGAGCCCAGGCATTGCGCTTGCCCCATTTAACATCCTTCGGCAGATCGAGTATCACGCCTTCATCCTTCCAGTTCACCATATCCGATGATGAAAATGCTTTAAAGTATTTGCCCGACCAACCATCAAACCCATCACTTGTTGGGTACAAATAAAATTTTCCGGTTTTTTCAGCATACAAAATATCCGGGTCAGCATACAAACCAGCCAAAACCGGGTTATGATTTTCAACCGCGCTTACCTTGTACTTAACAGGGGCCTTGCCCGCTACACTTACCGTAAACACTTTAGCTCCGGTTGAAAGGTTAGCCACTTTTGGTGTTACCACTACGCCCGGAAAGGTGATAAACCCGGGATTAAACGCTAATAATGATGTGCCCGGTTTAACCGCGAGCTCCAACGTTTTGGCTGTGGTATCTAACTTTGAGTTGATTGTTTTTAAAGCAGGATTAGCTGCTGAGCCCAAAACCTCATCAGCGCTCAACCATTTAGCCGAAAGCCTTGCTGCCTCGGCGGCGGTGATCGGCATTACCGTACCGTGGCGCGGGTGAAAGTTCATCTTTACATCGCTGTTTACAACCGTAAACTTTTTAAAGTCGGTACTCTTGGTAAACTCGTAACGGCCGCTGGCATAAACATCATACATCAGTATATATCCGCTACCATCATTCAGCTTAAAAACACCCGAACCTTCAACCGGCTCTTTAGTTTGCTGCACATCCCTGCTCTGTAATTTATATCCCTCGGTAAGCTTAGTTGATGTCGCTATGTTAATGCCAAGGTTGGAGCCTTCAGTTTTATAAAAAAGGTAGAATACGCCGTCCTTTTTAACAATCTCGCCATCAATGCATGAGCCGTTATCCGGACTGAAATAAAGCTGTTTGGGTTCTGTCTCCAGATCTGTAAAGGCAGCGTTAGCATAGGCGTAATAAATAATATCGCGCCCGCTACGACCATGTTTCATTGACCAGTAGATCATGTACTTGCCTTTAGCGGCATCGTAAATGGTTTGCGGTGCCCAAACACGCATCAAGCTATCATTGCCTTTAAAGCGCTTTTGAATATTAACAACGGATGATGACCAGTTTACGAGGTCGGTTGATTTGAGCAGTACCATGGCGCGGTTAGAGTCCCAACCCTTGTCAGACACCATATCGGTAGCTACCATATAAAATGTTTTGCCATCAGCGCCGCGCATTATATGCGGATCGCGTACGCCTCCCGTTTCGCTTATCTTGGCCGAGCTGATTACCGGCCGGTCATGATTTAAAGCGCGGTAAGTATATCCGTCATTACTCAACGCAAAATGTATAGCTTCATCGTTTTTTTGGTTGCCGGTAAAATAAGCGAACAAATAAGCAGAATATTTGGGTTCAGTTTTTTTAGACTGCGCTCTTGCCGGCATCAAAATTGCCGGAAGCGAAATAAGTGTTAAAACTACAATTTTAAAAAAAGACGTGATTCTTCCCATTTTTAGCGTTTATGAAACATGATTTAGAAAGTTTGAAGTTAATACTTTCGTTTTAGTTTCAAATTCAAAATGGCAAAATAATTATCGGAGGGCGACTTATAAGTGGACCGTTAGTACACTTAATAAATGAAAAGTATAAAAATTAAGATTATGCAACCTGCTCGTTGTAAGAATATAATTTCATTACCGGCAGTTTGGTTTCCGGTTTGACGTTCAAGTTTTCAAACTTAATCCTGGTGTTCAATAAGTCATTATTAAACTTATTGATATTGTTATGCAAAATATCTAACCCGTTTTTATAACGCGATAAGTTAGTTCGATAAGTATCGGCTTGTGCTCTCAGGCGATTCAGCATTTCTTGAAATAGTTCAGTATTCACAACACTACAAATTATAATATGCTTTCAAGCAAAGTTTATTCCAAAAAGAGCTAAACCCTTTATTTTTTATGTTTTCGCGAGTGTTTATTTAATTCCAGTTTAGCGTTGTGATTGTCATTCGCCGCGTCAATAGAGTGCGTACACAATATGTCGTCCTCTTTTTCGGCCAGATCAGATAGTTGTTCGTAAAATTTGTGCAGTTTATCCAACTCCTCTTCATTTAAATCTTCAATATCAACCATACGGTTGCTGGCTCCCTGGTGCGAGGCAATCAGTTCATTTAATTTAAGGTGGATAGCCTTTGAATCTTTGTTTTGCGTTTTCTGAATCAAAAACACCATTAAAAAGGTTACAATGGTGGTTCCGGTATTGATAACCAGTTGCCAGGTATCTGAGTAACCAAATATTGGCCCGGTAATACCCCAAACTATAATGATAGCAAATGCTACTATAAACGCGGTTGAACTGCCTGTGGCGTTTGTAGCCCAGTTGGCAAAACGCTCAAATAAATTCTTTTTCGCCTTTGGCATATTGATGGTGTGTATTATATAATAAAAACAAAAAAGGAGCGCCAAGGTTTAAACCCGCACTCCTTTTTATCACTATAAAGAATAATTTACAGCTTGCTGTTAGCGTCGATGCAATTTAAATCACCAAACGCAACGGTTAACCTTTTCACAAAGTTTTCTTCAGCCTTGCGTAACCAAACGCGCGGATCGTAGTATTTTTTGTTAGGAGAATCTTCGCCTTCCGGGTTACCAATCTGATCTTGCAGATAAGCTTCTTTTGACTGGTAGAAGTCTTTAATACCTTCCCAGAAAGCCCACTGCATATCGGTGTCAATATTCATTTTGATAGCGCCGTATGAAATAGCCTCACGGATTTCTTCCTGGCTTGAACCTGAACCACCGTGGAATACAAAGTTGATCGGTTTTTCAGCAGCGATGCCGTGTTTTTCTTTCAGGAATTCCTGAGAGTTGTGCAGGATAACAGGTTGTAATTTTACGTTACCTGGTTTGTAAACACCATGCACGTTACCAAATGCAGCGGCAACGGTGAAGCGGTGGCTTACTTTTGATAGCTCTTCGTAAGCGTAAGCAACCTCTTCAGGCTGGGTGTATAAACGAGCGCTGTCAACATCGCTGTTATCAACACCATCTTCCTCACCACCGGTTACACCAAGCTCAATTTCTACTGTCATGCCCATTTTGGCCATACGCTCCAAGTATTTTGCTGATATTTCAATGTTCTCTTCGATTGGCTCTTCAGAAAGATCGAGCATGTGTGATGAAAACAATGGCTTACCTGTTTCGGCAAAAAATTTCTCGCCGTGCTCTAACAAACCGTCAATCCAAGGTAACAGTTTTTTCGCCGCGTGGTCGGTATGCAAAATAACCGCAACACCGTAATGCTCGGCAAGCAGGTGAACGTGTTTAGCTGCCGATACGGCACCTAATATACAAGCCTGAAGTTTTGAATTATCTAATGACTTACCGGCGTAGAACTGAGCCCCGCCGTTTGAAAGCTGAATAATAACAGGTGAATTTACCGCTTTAGCTGTTTCCATAACAGCATTTACAGTGTTTGTACCTATAACGTTTACCGCAGGTAAAGCAAACTGGTGCTTTTTAGCTGCCTCAAATAGCTCCTGCACCTGATCGCCGTGCAGAACGCCTTTATAATCTTTTAAACTCATTAATTATTTAACGTTTGGTTTGGGCTCCGAAGATATAAAATTAAACTTGTTATATGATGTAAACAGCTAATTATATGCTGTTTTTTTATAAACATAGTGTAATTACTACACATATGTAATATTAACGCTTAAAAACTCAATTTATTAGAAACAATTAAGTAAACTTTTTTTTTCGTTTCTTTGCATCTCATTTTGACAGACACAGAAAACGATATGGCGTGGTTTAAGCGAGAAAGCAAAGGGATAATTACGACTACTCAGGAAAAGAAAGAGGCACCGGATGGTATCTGGAACAAATGCCCTGAGTGTAAAAAGCCCCTGCATTATTCGGAGCAAGTTGAGAACCAGTATGTTTGCCACTATTGCGGCTATCATTTACGTATTGGCTCAAAAGAATATTTTTCGATTTTATTTGATAACAACGAATTTACTGAACTTTTTGGCAACCTGCGCTCGGGCGACCCGCTGCATTTTGAGGACACCAAAAAATATACCGACCGTATAAAGGAAACTACTAAAAAAACCGGACTGACGGATGCATTGCGTTCGGCAAATGGTAAAATTGACGGGCAGGACATTGTTATTGCCTGTATGGACTTCAATTTTATTGGTGGTTCAATGGGCTCGGTTGTAGGTGAAAAGATTGCCCGTTCTATCGATTATTGCATACAGCATAAAATGCCGTTCCTGCTCATCTCAAAATCAGGCGGTGCGCGTATGATGGAGGCGGCTTTTTCACTGATGCAGATGGCCAAAACATCAGCTAAGCTGGCGTTACTAAGCCAGGCTAAATTGCCATTTATTTCCCTGTTGACTGACCCTACTACGGGTGGTGTTACGGCATCATACGCCATGCTGGGCGATATTAACATTGCCGAACCAGGCTCACTAATAGGTTTTGCAGGCCCGAGGGTTATTAAAGAAACGATCAAGAAGGATCTGCCTAAAGGCTTCCAGACAGCAGAGTTTGTTCAGGAACACGGTTTCCTTGACTTTATTGTTGATCGCCGCGAAATGAAAGAAAAACTGGCATCATTTATTAAAATGCTTGCCCCGGCAGCTTAATTGCCACTATAATATTAAAAAAAATAGGCTGCTCAATAATTGAGCAGCCTATTTTTTTTGAGGAATTTGAAAAGCGGTGGCTTATCCAGCCGGATCAAACTCAACAATCCATTCAATGCCATATTTATCCCTGAACATGCCGGCATAGGTACCCCATGGACTGTCGCCGATAGGCCCTTCCACATCGCCGCCTGCTGATAATCCGTTAAATATCTTTTCTGCTTCCTCTCGGCTTTCAGCACTTACGTATATTTTTGAGCGGTTTTCGTTTTCGTTCACCTGCCCCATAAACGCGGGAACATCATTAGCTATAAGCACATTGTTTTTGCCAAGTGGTAAGCCAATGTACATTATCTTGTTTGCCTCGTCTTCAGGCACCTGAAACTCGGGGCTTGATAAGTCCTTAAACCGGGTAACTTTTGTAAACTCGCCACCAAAAACTGATTGGTAAAAATTGAACGCTTCTTCGGCATTGCCGTTAAAGTTGATCCAGGGATTGATTGCTCTCATGGTGTTTATTTTAAAAATTGGTTAATATTAAGTTTGTTTTAAGATGAATAATTGGCCAATAGTTCTTCCAGGTTTTTCAAGGTCATGGTGAAACCAATCTTGAAGCCTTCCAGTAGTTTCTCTAAACGCTCAAACGATTCGTTGTAAATAACAATGTCAACCCGGGTGATGCCATCTTGCTCGCTGAAATTATAATCCCAGTCCGAACCGGGCAATTCCCTATTCTCATCCTTGTCCGCAAAGGTGTTATACATTTTAAAATTAGTTTTGGGAGTGATAGATGTAAACTCCTGTACCGCCCAGCGCTCCTGCCCATCCGGACTTATCATTGCGTAAAACCTGCGACCTCCTACCTTAAAGTCCATGTACTTGGTTTTGGCGCGCATTGGTGCAGGCGCTCCCCATTGATCCAGCAGTTCAGCCTTAGTAAAAGCATCCCATACTAAATCAAGCCCGGCATTGAATTCCCTGGTGATGTATACCGTTTTGGCTGCTTTGTCAACATTAAAATCAAATAGCAGGTCATTGTTCATTATTTTACTTCTTAATGGTTGATAGTAGTTTATCGAGCTGATTGAATTGGGTTTGCCAGCTTTGCCTGAATTGCGCTAACCAATGATCAAATTCCTGCATCTTTTGCGCATTGAAATGATAATAGATCTCCCTGCCCTGGTGTTCAGGCTTTATCAAATCACACTCCTGCAATACCTTTATATGTTTTGATACGGCCTGCCGGCTCATATCAAATTTTTCGGCCATCACGTTTGGTGTCATCGCCTGCACTGCAAGCAGGGTTAAAATGGCCCTGCGGGTTGGATCGGCTATGGCTTGAAATATATCTTGTTTCATCAATATAAAATATGCAACCTTAGGGTTGCTAATATAAATGCAACTTTTAAGTTGCGCAAATTTATTTCAAAATAATTTACCGAGATTGAATAATCTTATACCTAATTCTATTCCATCGCTTCGTCAAGCAGGTAAAGTATTGATTCATAATCCTGCCCTACCGCGTGCGACATGGCCATTTCGCAGGTTTTGGTAGATGAATAATAACCGTCGTACTGCTTCTGCTGCACCTCCAATGCTTCGGGCAGGGTGGCTGATGCGGTTAGTTCAGGGACCAGGAAACCACGATCACCGGCCATACCACAGCAACCGGCATGTACCGGCACATCAACATGCGCGGCATAGTGTTGCGCCAGCGCGGTAAATTTACCCTGGGTATTCATTTTTTGCAATGAGCAAACCGGGTGCAGCACCACCGCACCTTTTTTGCTGATGTTTTGCTGCTTAGGCATCACCACATCGTGCAGGTAGTCCACACAATCCATAATGCTCATGCGGTCAAACTTATGCTGATTAGCTTCACTTAAATGATGGCGCATATTCCTGATAGCGTAGGCGCATGAGCTTACATCGATCACTACCCTGATCTTGCCCTCGTTACTGGCCGCCCACATCCGTTCAATAAAAACGTTGGACATATACTTATTGGCATCGGCATAACCTTTTGATGAGAATATCTGGCTGCAGCAACTGCCAAACACGTTGCCCGGTATGCTTACGTTAATGCCCGCTTTTTGTGATACGCTCATAAAAGTATCCATCACGCTTTTTTTGCCCCTAACCCCGCTGCCCAACATACGCGATATACAGCTTGGGTAATAGATCACCTCTGCATCCTGCGGCTGTTTGCCACGACTTTGTCTTATCAGTTTTAAATTTGGTGGGGCGGCTAATTGTTCCGTCCACAAAGGCATGGCGGGGATGACGCGTTTAAACGCTGTGGTTATGTTAGTCATGGCCCCGGAGCCAAATATCTTATTCACCACGCTGCCTGCTCCCAAAGCAAAGCGGGCCGCACCCATCACCACACCAAAATTACGGGCTACGGTTAGCGCCACCTTGTTTGCCAGCCGCGAATGGCTTTCGCGCCGCAGACGCTTGATCAGCTCACCCGTGTTAATATCAACCGGGCAGGCGGTAGCGCAAAGGCCATCAACCGCGCAAGTATCCATACCATCATACTGATACTGATCGAGTAATATTTTATGATTGACCGTATCGCCATTTAGCTCCATCTTTTTTAACTCCCGGCGGATAACTATTCTGCGGCGCGGCGTAGTAGTAATATTGCGGCTGGGGCATTTATGTTCGCAGTAACCGCATTCAATACATTTATCCACCTCGTGCTCCACCGTTGGCAGGGGTTTTATATTTTTAATGTGGACGTTTTTATCGGCGTTGATAATAACCCCCGGATTAAGCAGGTTAGCCGGGTCAACAGCCTCTTTAATCTGCTTCATTATTTCGTAGATCTCATCGCCCCATTCAGTTTGCACAAAGGGCGCCATATTGCGTCCGGTGCCATGTTCGGCCTTCAGCGCTCCATCGTACTTATCAACCACCATGGTTACCACCTCCTGCATAAAGCTATCGTAACGGGTAACCTCATCGGGCGAGTTAAACTCCGGGGTGATCAAAAAGTGGATATTACCATCGCGCGCATGGCCGAAAATGATGGCGTTATTATATTCATACTTTTTAAACAGCGCCTGCAAATCCAATATCGCGTCGCCCAACTTAGGCACCGGAAAAGCCACATCTTCTAAAATAACGGTAGAGCCACTGGCCCGCACCGCCCCTACCGAGGGGAATAAACCTTTGCGTATCTTCCAGTAATACTCCAATTCCTGCGGATTTGAGGTAAATACTGGGGCGTGCAATAAGGCCAGTGTTTCTGATTGCTGTAAAAAGCTATTCACTTTTTGTTCTATCTCGGCGTAAGTATCTTCCTGAAACTCCACCAGCAGGCAACATGCCTGCTCTGGTAAGCCTTTTATTACGGCGGGCAGGTTTGGCATATGCTCAATGGCGTGTAACGATGCCCTGTCCATTAGTTCAATAGCTTTCGCTCCTGCATCATTTAAAGGCACTATGGTCTGGCATGCCGTATAAATATCCGGAAAGTATAGCAATGCCGCTGATTTAAAAGGATACTCAGGCACCGTGTTCATCACCGTTTCGGCAATAAAGGCGAGCGTACCTTCGGCGCCAATCAACAGGTGAGCCAAAATATCCAACGGGTGCTCATGGTCTATCAGCGCGTTAACGGCATAGCCAACCGTGTTTTTAATCTGGTATTTGCCGCGTATCTTGTTATACAGTTCCGTATCGGCCAGCAATTTTTTACGTGTATTGCTAAGCAATTTGTATAACTCATTACAATCCTGCTCAAAGCGGCGGTAATCATCTTCAATTTCTGTACAAAAAACTTTACCATCGGGCAAAATGAACCGGATATGCCTCACCGTATGATAAGAATTTTGCTTTACTCCGCAGCACATGCCGCTGGAGTTATTAGAGAGGATGCCGCCCATCATGGCCGAGTTGATACTTGCCGGATCAGGCCCTATCTTTTTTTTATGCTTTCGCAGATAGCTGTTCACCATACCACCGGTGATGCCTGGCTGTACACGCACCTCGCCGCCGTTATTTTCAATGCTGATCTTATCCCAATGCTGGCTCAGATCAACCAGTATACCATCAGTTATGGATTGGCCCGACAAACTCGTACCCCCGGTACGAAAAACCAATGGAATATTATGCTCACGAGAAAATTCAAAAAGTGAAATGATCTCATCTTCATTAACCGGTTGCACTACCGCCTGTGGCGTAAGCGTATAAAAACCCGCGTCCGACGCGTATGATACCAGATCGATCAACCGTGTTTTGATACGTTCGGCGGGTAATATTGCTTCCAGCTTTTGCTTTATATCTTTTATCAAGTACATTTTATATTGTTAAAGGTGGGATATTTTTCGCAAAACAATATTATCAATTCCGCCAACTTTATCTAAACTAATAGTTAATAAAAACATCTCATACAACCTGCAGGATTAGTTGATTATCAGGTGAATTTTCTTTACTGCACCTAAGCTAACTAACTTAAAATAACTGCGAATTAATTATTTAATAAACTTGTTAATGTCAAAATAAGGCTTACCTTTATATTAAGTATTTATATTCATAATATAATTCAGACAATCGCCCATCTAATTGCCTGTTTTACTAAAAGCGTACAGGTATGAAAAAAAGTGTTTTGCTTATTGAGAACGATGAAGCTATTGCCGAGATAGTTGATTACATCCTTACTGATGCCGGATATGAGGTATCACAAACGCCGTCGGTTCACTATTTAGAAGCTGTTAGAAGCCTCAAGCCGGATGTAGTGTTGCTTGATTATTCGTTGAGCGGCAATATAACCGGAGACATGATTTGTGCCCAATTAAAGTCAAATATTGATACGGCCCACATACCGGTGATAATCGTATCGGCAGTGGTTGGCCTTGACGATATAGCCCGCGCCTGCCGCGCCGACGACATATTGGTTAAACCTTTTGATATTACCGACCTGGAGCAGGTTGTAAATAAATGGTTTAATAAAAGCCGACTGGCCAGTTAAAAGGCAATCCGCATACCATCCGAGGCGCACGGTAGCTCCACCCTATCAAAATTCCGCATCATTTCGTTATCAAAATGGGTAAGGAATATCTTTTTATAAGATAAAAGTACCAGTTTTTCTTTAAGTGTCTGATAGTTTAGGTGATTCTTCACTTCCAGATCAAAAAAATTACATTCGCAGATAAACAGATCAGCATCGGCACTCAACGGTATCAGTTCATCCGTCCACGAGGTATCGCCGGAGTAGGCAATTATCTTTCCATCAACCTGAATACGTAAACCATGTGGAAGCACTTCTGCCGTATGGATCACCGGGAAAGCGGTCACCTTAAGCAGGCCTATGTTAAGCGTTACGTGTGCTTCATATTCATAAAAGTTGATCTTCAGCTTACTCCAAACCTCCGTGCCAGGATATAGCAGCTCCAGCAATTTCTCCAGCCGTTCCCGGCATCCGGGCGGGCTAACAATTACGAGCGGCTTTAAACGCCCATAAACAGCCATCTCCAGCAACAAAAACGGCAATCCACCATAATGATCGCCATGAAAGTGACTTAGCAGCACCACGTCAATATCATCCGGATTAATACCATTCTTCTTGATACCGGGGATTGCACTCGCGCCACAGTCTATTAAAAAGTTACCGCCATCTGCCTTCACGTAAAAGCAGGTGCTCATGCGGCCACCGCTACCGAATGCATCTCCACTGCCAATAATTGTTATTTCAGCCATTTTTAAACCATTTACGTCGATTTCAAGTTCAGTATATTAGCGCACATTAACAACTATAGCATGAAAATTTACCAGCAACATATACGCCTTACCGCCCGTCGCAGGGGTTTCCACCTCATTACTAATGATGTATTGCAGGCGCTGCCTCAGCTAAGCGAAATTAAAACAGGCATGTTGCAGGTATTTATTCAACATACATCAGCGTCTCTCACCATTAATGAGAATGCCGACCCAACCGTTCGTATGGATTTTGAAATGTACTTTAACAAGACCGTTCCGGAGAACGACCCGGATTATGAGCATGATTACGAAGGATCAGACGATATGCCCGCCCACCTTAAAGCGGCCATGTTGGGCAGTTCGGTAACTATACCCATAACAAACGGCAGGTTGGCGCTGGGCACGTGGCAAGGCATTTACCTATGCGAACACCGCAACCATGGCGGCAACCGCAGTATAGTTGTTACTGCCTGGGGCTTATAAAACCTTACAATAGCGTAACCATTGTTTGCATTTACGCTGCTTAACTTTGTAGCATGAGAGTTGATATCTGGTCGGACATTGTTTGTCCGTTTTGTTATATAGGCAAGCGCCGTTTTGAAAATGCCCTCGACGGCTTTGCTGATGACGTTGAAATAGTTTGGCACAGCTTTCAGCTTGATCCTGACGCGCAATACAAGGAGGGACAAACTATTGACCGGTACCTGGCCGATCGTAAAGGTTTTCCTCTCGAAAAAGCTAAGGAGATGAATGCCTACGTTACCGCCCAGGCTGCCGAGTTGGGGTTGAAGTATGATTTTGATATTGCTAAGATAGCCAACACACTGGATGCCCATCGCCTGCTGCACTTAGCTGCAAAATTTGGTAAGCAGAATGAGGTTAAAGAAGCCCTGCTGTATGCCTATTTTACCGAGGGTAAAAATATTAGCGACGCGGAAACGCTCACACAAATAGGTACAGCCAATGGGCTCGAGGCTGCGGACATAGCTGCCGCACTGAACAGCGATGCTTTTAAGCAGGAAGTGGAAGAGGATATTTATCATGCGCGCCAAATAGGTGTGCAGGGCGTACCCTTCTTCGTATTCAACAACAAGTACGCGGTATCAGGCGCACAGCCTACCGAGGTTTTTAAACAGGTATTAGATAAGGTTAGGAGCGAAGAAAAACCGCAGCTATTGAATGCTGAAGGCGACTCTTGCGGACCTGAAGGAAATTGCTAAAGCTGACACTTTAATATATAAATGCGAAGGGCCGGTAGTTTTACTATCGGCCCTTTATGTATGTTACTTCTTTTTATTGTTCCTGGTAAACTACGGACAGGTAGCGCTCTTCAACCGTGCGATAGAATAGCGCTAACAACGCCAGTACCGCGCAAATGAAAAAGGTCATGATATGATAATCGGCGTTATAAACGTACAGCGCGCTGCCAATAACCAACATGCGCAAAAACTCTACCGCAAACACCCATTTCTTTTGCTCCATAATGGCGCCGCAATTAATCAGTGTAAGTACCGTGAACGCCGTGAACAAGAATTTCTCCGTTGCGCCAAGTTCAAATTCAAACAAAATGAAAAAGAACAACGTAACCAGCATAAATATTACCTGCCATACTACATAATTATTCAGGCGCTGCTGCATTGGCTCTTCGTGTACCTTTACACCGAATATACGTTCGGCATTTTCACGTGCCGATGGATCGATCAGGTTCGGACTACCGAATATCATACGAATCTTGCCTTTCAGCGTTTTTTCACGCTTTACCATTATCCACAACTCTATAAAGAAATGGAAATGCTGCCACATAAAGCTGTAGGTATTTAACTGGTGCGTTAAACCGTAAACAGGCTTTTCATCCTCTTTTTTAAATGTACCGAAAAGCTTGTCCCAGATGATCAGTACGTCGCCGTAATTCTTATCAAGATATTCATCGTTGCAAGCGTGGTGCACGCGGTGATGCGACGGCGTTACTAAAAAGTATTCTAAAAAACCCAGTTTGCCTATTACTTGTGTATGTACAAAAAACGGGTACAGGCCGTGTATCAGCAACATCACCACAATCATTTCGGCAGGGAAGCCAAGTATGGGTAATACGCTCCAAAAACCTGTGCGCACCATAGCCTGCAACAAAGTAATACGTGCAGAAACGGTATAATTAAAATCCTCGCTTTGGTGGTGCACTACGTGTACCGCCCAAAGCACGTTCATTTCGTGCGCCAGGCGATGGTACCAGTACCATATAAAATCGGTACCCAAAAAAAGCAAAATCCACATGGCTATGGATGGCTTTATCTCAAATATACCGTAGGTTTTTTGCAGATAATCATAAACGCCATAAAATACCGCAGCAGCAAGCACATCAGTTAAGCGTTCCAGTATACCGATGCTTACGTTAGCTATTGAACGGTGAAGATCAAATAGCTTTAGTTTTTTTTGTTTTGCGACGAAATACTCCAGCAGCATAAATACTACAAAGAGCGGTACAGCAAAAGCGAGGATGTTGTATTTCATGACTCGTTTTTATTGTTCGGTTTTAATAATTTATTAAAACGAAAAAACACTCAAATATAATCTTAATTGGCAAACAAACACAAAATTTGTGCCCGAAAGGCCTTACAAGGGTTTAGCTGTATAGCTAATAACCGTAACGGTAAAATTGTTTTATACTTAATTTAAAGCACTATACCGAAAACATTATAACCGCCGTTTGAGTATGATTACATAAATTTGTTACATGGGAAAATTTGAGGTGCCCGATAAAGTGCTGTACATATGCACCGGCAGCAAATGCGGAAAAAGAGGTGGAAAAGATACTTATAAAATGGCGTCGAGCTTTGTTAAGCACAACAAAAGCAAGGTAGATATTGAAGTAATACGTATAGAATGCACAGACCGGTGCAAGTTTGCACCGGTCTGTAACATGCAGCCCGAAAATATATGGCTGAAAGAATATTCTGAAAAAGAGGTATTACGCATGTTAGCCAACCTCATGCAGCAGCAGGATTAAGCCTCGCTGCTATAGCTGATTTTAGGGATATGGCGGTCAATTTCCCAACGGCCGGTACCTTCTTCGCCAATAACTTCAAACAGTTCCAGCGCGCGGCGGGCTTTATATTCCTCTTCACGTTGCTCTTTAAAGAACCAGTTCAGGAATTCAAGGGTTACAAAATCCTGCTCTTTGTAGCAACGGCTGGCTATGGCTTTGATTGATTCGGTAACGCTTACCTCCTGCTCCAATGCATCCTCAAATACTTCGCGGAATGAGTTGTACTCGATTTTGATATTGGTAACCTCCGGCGAAATGGCGGTACCACCCATATCCAACACGTATTTGAAGAATTTTAACTGATGTTCTCTTTCCTCTTCAGACTGTTTATAAAAATAGTCGGCTGAATTATCAAAACCGTTACGGTCGCACCATGAGGCCATGGCTAAGTATATTGACGCTGATTGCGCTTCTTTTTTAATTTGTTGATTTAAAACCTCTTCTATCTCGGTTGATAAAAGTGACTTTACGCGAATAATATCTTTCATGATTTAACTGTTTTAATCATTAATAACACTGCAAAGATAGTGCTATAACAACCCAAACAATTAAATATTAGCAATATAGAAGCAATCTAAGTACAATTAAACCGCTGTACGGTAAAGGCGATTGTTGATGATCTGATTAAGATCGAGCATTACAAAAGTACCTTGCAAAAGCTCTTTGAAATGAATAATCTGGGTAAGGGTTAACACGTAAGTATCGTCGCAGGCACAAATAAAGATGATCTCCATATCAGGCGACTTGGCATCCATCAGTTTTTGCTCGATGTCAATACTGTCGATAGCCCTTTTTAGCTTAAGCAGGCAACGGTAATCAAAACGGGCAAGTTTACCGGCAAAATCAATATACCAGCAAGTCTCGCTGTCCGATTGATAAATAGCGCCTCGCGCCGTGGTAAAAACCTCTGTAAACTTTGGATTATCAACTACCTCTTTAACCTGCATTCCTTTTTTGTAGAAGTGTATAAAACAAAAGTAATACTATTTAGATTAAATCCAAATATAGTAACAATAATGTTTTAAACATTTTCACAACTATAGCCTCGGTTTAATTAAGCTGTATCAACAGTAAAAACCTTTTGATAATAAATAGGTTAAAAGTTAAGTTTTATTTGATCATCATCTGCGTAAAAATTAAAACGGATAAAGTGCATAAACCATTAAGATACACCACTATACTTAAAAGCGCTGCGCTGCTCACCATAGCTGTGCTTTTTGCCCCCAAGGGTTATGCCCAGGTGCAAGCCACTACTGATTCGCTTAAAACCGACTCGCTGCAAGCCGATACAATTAAAAAGCCCAAGGTTGAATATGCCGGGCAGTATGATATAAGCGACCTGATACAGGATGTAATTCATCCAAATAAAAAGCCGGACTCGCTTAAAAAGAAATCTGGAATTACACTGATGCCTAACGTGGCCTCAAACCCGAGTATTGGTTTCCAGATCGGGATTAAAGCAGTTGCAGGCCGCGTATTAGGTAGAGAGCCGGGTACGCTAATGTCGGTAGCGGCAACATCCGCGTCTATTACTACAAAGGGCATTATTTATTTTTACTTGAGCCATAACGTATTTACGCCGGGCAATCACTGGAATTTACAAGGCAGTTTAGTGGCCGCTAAAACGCTAACACCCGACTTTGGTATAGGCATTGGCGAGGCCGCTAACGGCAGCGAGGCAGACAGGATATTAAGTAACCCTGACCGTAAAGGATATGTGCTGCATTCGCTGTTTTATAATTTCCGCGAAAAGGTTTACAAGCAGGTAACTGATAATCTTTTTTTAGGTGCCGGGGTATCGTTTGATATCAGGCGGAGTATTGAAGACCGAAATAACCCCGTTGGTGAAACACAAACACCTTATTACATTTACAATGAGCGTAACGGATTCAATAACAGCAGTTACAGCTCGAATGGCTTATTGTTTAACGCACAGTATACCACGCGCGATAATCAGAACCGGGCCTATAAAGGCATTTATGCTGATGCCGGTATACGGGTAAACCAAACCTGGATTGGGAGCACTAAAAACGCTACACAGTTAACTACTGATTTCAGGAAATACTGGAGCTTGTCGAAACGTAACCCTGAGCACGTTATCGCTTTTTGGAACTGGACATCATTTGTAATAGGCGGTGCCCTGCCCTACCTTGAACTGCCCGGCACAGGCCGAGATCCAAGCTTTCGCAGTGGTCGCGGGTATACCGTTACGTACTTTAAGGGCACCCAGTACGCTTATTCCGAAGTGGAATACCGTTTCCCGATCACCCGTAACAAATTTATCAGCGGCGTAACCTTCTTTAACATGCAAACCGCTAATGACGATCTGGGAACTAAAATAGGCCAGGTATGGCAACCCGGCGGCGGCGCGGGTTTACGCGTACTGTTTAACAAAGCAACCCGTACCAACCTTTGTATTGATTACGCGTTTGGTAAATATGGTGCCAAAGGTTTGTTTTTGGGCTTGAACGAGGCCTTTTAAAGTTTAGCTAATTTGATATTAAATATATTTTTTAATGCGCGTTTGGCTGCGTTGTAACCGCACATACCGTGTACGCCACCGCCAGGAGGGGTTGACGATGAACAGATATACATGCCTTTTGCCGATGTTTTGTATGGCGACCAACGCAATGCCGGCCTTGTGTATAGTTGACCGATATCAATTATGCCGCCGTTAATATCACCGCCAATGTAGTTGGGGTTATGCTCTTGCATTTGGGCGGTATTAAGGGTATGTTTGGCCAATATCCTGTCCTTAAAACCAGGGGCAAAGCGCTCGATCTGATTTTCGATGATCTCCGTCATATCACGGGTCGATCCGTTAGGCACATGACAATAGGCCCATACGGTGTGTTTGCCTTCGGGCGCTCGGGTTGCATCGTACATACTTTGCTGTGCCAGCAGTACGTAAGGTTTTTCGCAATGTATACCCGCGGCAGATGCTTTTTCGGATATCTCGATCTCTTCCAATGTACCGCCAATATGCACTGTACCAGCCTTGCGGCACTCCTCGGCAGTAAAAGGTACGGGGCCGTCAAGCGCCCAGTCTACCTTAAATACGCCATCGCCATAACGGTAACGCTCCAACTGCCATTTGTAAATGGACGAAAATTTATGCCCGGCAATTTGCAGCAACTGCTTCGGCGTAACGTCAAAAAATACGGCACGTGCTGATGGTAATTGCGCAAGCGATGTGATGTATGTATTCACCTCAATTTTTCCGCCTAATGAGGTAAAGTAGGATGCCAGCGCATTAGCGATACTCTGCGAACCGCCTTTAGGTATCACCCAACCGCCGATATGCCCGTTAGCCAGCAGCACCATACCTATGGCTGATGTGGCCAGGTTACTTAATGGCTGTATTGAATGTGCGGCCATCCCGGCAAACAGGCCCTTCGCCTGCACAGTTTTAAATCGCTTAGCCAGCATAGTAGCCGGTTGTAACGCCGATAAACCAAAATGCGCCATGGCGAACGGCTTTGAGGGGATGTGCAGCGGGCCTAAAATGTCTGCTGCCATACCCGGCCAGTTTTTCACCACCGGGCCAATCAATTTGCGGTAAGTATCAGCATCGGCACCAAGTAACGAAGCGGTTTCGTCTACCGAGCGTTTTAAGACAGCCGCGGTTCCGTCGTCAAAAGGATGGGCTGCATCCACTTCGGGCGCTATATACTCTAATCCGTGCTGATGAAGCGGTAATTTAGCAAAGAACGGCGAACCGGCAGCAAGCGGGTGAATGGCCGAGCAAATGTCGTGTTTAAAACCAGGCAAGGTTAATTCTGCACTGCGTAGTCCCCCACCGATAGTACTTTTACCTTCAACCAACAGCACTTGCAGCCCTTGCTGCTGTAATAGTATGGCGGCGGCAAGCCCGTTAGGGCCCGAACCTACCACTACCGCGTCATAATCTTTTTTATCGGTATTCATCAGCCTGATAATTTGTATAAATATGCAAAATAAAGGGGGATAAACACACGGTTCATCCCCCTGGCACTTTAACCTACTTGAAACTAATTATATAAATTCTTTTTTGTTTATGAAACGCGCTGAATTATATACCGCCGATATCACATCCGCGGCCGAAAAACCACCTAAGTCATTACGATAAACATATTTATAAGCTACGTTTCGGCCCGCATCGCAAACATAAACAGCAGGTAATAATGTTTTTATATCATCACCGTTAGTGTAGCTTTGCGATAGCTCTTTATATAAATTTAACCGGTGTGCTAACGCATGCTGTTCATCAGTATAAAAACTGAGGGTAAGGCTGTTAAGCCAGGCTATTTGCTCTAAATGCTGTTCTGCCTTTGGTAGCACTACCAATAAATTACCGCCATTGGCCCTAATTTCAGCCTGTATAGCGCTAAGCGACCGTAAAAAGCTTAGGCCTGTATTGCCCCAATTGCACGAATAAAAAGCAACTACCAGCGGTTTGTTATTATATTTTTTAAGGTCAATAAAACCATGTGTTATAGCGCCGTTGTAGTACTCGTACCAGCGGTTACCAGCGGCTGATAGATGCAGGTCGGTATAATTGCATGTAAGCGAGTTGGTTTGAAAGTTTTGATTATTAAACGATAAGCGGGCTTCATTTACAGCCACTTCATCGTAAAGCGTAGAGGTGTTCATTTAATTTAGTTGTTGCAAAAAGTACGATCAATTGAGTTTATTATCCGTTCGATCAATGGCAACAACAACACATACCGGCATATGGTTGGCAATGGGACGTGATTTTTTTAACAGATGTTAATTGTTGTGCTTTCATGGTATGATGATACAAATGTATACAAAATCTATATACTTTATATACTATTTTTGTTACTGAGGATATTTTTATATTAAAAATCTAACAATCAGATGCTTAATTTAAATAGATACAGATTTTGAAAACACATTCATTACAATAACTCCTCCAACTATCATAACCATGCCGATGATAGCGGGGATATCCAACGATTGCCGGAACACAAAAACCGATACCAGCGCGGTAAGTACTATACCTAAGCCACCCCATATGGCATAGGCTACGCCTAACGGAATGCTTTTGAGTGAGATGGAAAAGAAGTATAAACAGCACAGGTAACATACCACCGCCATGATGCCGGGCAAAAGCTTAGTGAACTGGTGTGATGCTTGAAGCAGGCTTGAACCGATAACTTCAAATATGATAGCCAGACCGAGGAAAAGGAATTTCATAGATATTTTAAGCAAAAGTAGGGATTAATGTAAACGATGATGATGACTATTAGTTGGAACCATTAATAATTTATGTTCATATATTTGTTGTAGCCACTATTCAATCTATATATGACGATCACTGTTTTGGCATTTGGTGTTGCTAAGGACATTTTTAACGCTCCATCCATACAACTGGAGTTGGTGAACGATGCCACCGTTATGAGCCTGAAATATACTTTGGAACAGCAATACCCTCGTTTAAAGCAACTATCATCTTACCTTATCGCCATAAATAACGAATATGCCCTGCCGGAGGATTATATTCATCAGCGTGATGAGGTGGCCATTATTCCACCTGTAAGCGGCGGATGATAATGAGCAGCTCCCCTATCAACATATTGATTACCGATGAGCCACTGGATGTTACCAATTGCAGCCAATGGGTAATGGCACCCGAAAGTGGCGGCATTAATGTTTTTATAGGTACCGTACGCAATGCCACCAAAGGCAGAACCGTTTTACGCCTGGAGTTTGAGGCTTACCAAACCATGGCCATGCGCGAGATGGAGAAAATAGCTATAGCCGCATTTGAGCAATGGCCTTTGCAAAAGGTATTGATACACCATCGCACCGGAGTATTACAGGTTGGCGAAATACCGGTTATCATCGCCGTATCTGCCGCGCACCGGGACGCCGCCTTTACCGCCTGCCGCTATATTATCGACACCCTGAAACAAACCGTACCCATCTGGAAGAAGGAATTTTTTGAGGATGGCGAGGTTTGGGTGGCCGCGCATCCGTAAACGATTACTTACCCGTTTTCGTCGAGCCACTCATTCAGGCCTCCTTTAAGCGACATCACCTTAATATCGGGCAACGCACGAGTGGCTATTTTAACTGCTTCGGCACTGCGTTTGCCGGAGGCGCAGTAAAACACATTTGTTTTGGCCGGATCAACCTCATGAAAATTATTTTCAAGCTCATGAAGCGGGATATGTTTACCGCCAATATGATGTGCCTGGCGTTCCTCGCGGGTACGTACATCTATCAGTTGTACATCGCCACTCACCATTATTTCTTTAAGTTCAGATTGATCAATATCCGGCACTTCCTCTCCCGATACCGGCAATGTGGTGATGCTGGTTTTTGTAAGCGTACCTATTTTTACAACCCGGCTTTGCAGCGTTTGGGCATCAAATACCAAAAGCTTGCCGGCAAGCAGATTGCCGGTTTGCGTAATGTATTTTATTACCTCATTGGCTTGCAGGCAACCAATTATACCAGCTAAGGTAGGTATCACACCGCCCTGGGTACAATTGGGTATCTGGGCGGCATTTACCTTCGGATACAGATCGCGGTAATTGGGTGAACGGTCGCCACTATCCAAGGCAACATTCCATATCGCAACCTGCCCTTCAAACTGGTAAATAGCACCATAAACCAACGGTTTTCCGCTGATAACGGCGGCATCGTTCAGCAAGTAGCGGGTTTCAAAGTTATCGGTACAATCAACAACCATATCATACTCTGTCATAATTTCGAGTACGTTTTTGGTAGTTATGCGTTGTTCATAAGGTACAAATTCAACCGCGGGGTTTTGCTTTTTGAGTTTGCGGCAGGCTACTGCGGCTTTATTACTACCCGTATCATCCGGACCAAACAACACCTGCCGGTGCAGATTACCCTCGCTAACCGTATCAAAATCGGCAATACCTATAGTGCCCACCCCTGCCGAAGTAAGGTACAAAGCGGTTGGGCAACCTAAACCGCCCATACCCACAATTAAAACACTGGCCTGCTGCAAACGCTGCTGTGCCGCCTCGCCAAAGCCGGGTAAGGCTATCTGGCAATGGTATCGTGCCCAATCATTAGTCATGTGATGCTATGTTTTGGTGAAGTAATTGTTTAATCCGGTCATGCTCTTCCGGTGTATTTACGTTGGTAAGCGCGTCCGGGTTGGCTGGTGGTATCAGCGAAGTATCGCTGTTAATTAGCACTTTGCGCGCGCAGCTATAGCCCTGCGCCAAAAACGCCAGCAATTGCGGATAGCTTTTAGGCTCCCAAATAGTAATTAGCGGCTCGGGCAAGCCATCAAACCCACTGGTGTAAGCCGTGGCTATAGCGGCAGGATTGCGCAAAGCGACTAAGTGCTGTATGGTTGTTTCATCCAGTAAAGGCAGATCGGTCGCTACTACCAGCCAGGCACTGTCAGGGTCACGGCGAAAAGCCGAAAGGATTGCCCCGTACGGCCCCAGATCGATAAAGGTATCCGGTAAAACAGCATAACCCGTTTCTACCTGATCCTGCTGTTCTGCACGGCAGGATATAAATACCTCGTTGCAAAACCCACGCAGCATATCGGCAATGTGATAGCGCTGCTCCTTACTGTGCCATTTTACGGCGGTTTTATCAAAGCCCATGCGCTGGCTTTTGCCACCGGCAAGTACCAGGCCGTTAAGCTTAGGCTGGTTTTGTATGAGTTTACCTTTAAAAAAAGTAATTACCCCTTGCAGATCATCCACTTTAAGCATGGGTATATCGCGCCAATTTAGTACGGCATCCTGCACAAAATCAAAAACCTCGTTGGTATTATCGCTTACCAATATCAGTTCAACATTGGTTAATTGCGAAACACGCTTTTGCAGAGATGCCTTCTTATTTTCGTCCAGTATCACCACCTGTGCCTTGGCCTGCTGATGGTTGCCGTTAACCAACACCAAATCAACCTGCGAAAAGTGCTGCCTTAATTGAAACGGCGTTAGCGGCGCGGCATAACTTAACTGCGAATATTGAAGTTGGTCGGTATATTCCAACACCGCTCCAGCGCCTAAGCGACCCGGAGCGTGAGTTATATCATCGGCATGTGTGGTATCGGCGTAAGCGCCTTTATAATCGGGAGCCAAAGCTTTGATCACGTCATCGGCCAATCGCTTAATTACGGTGCACGGTGTGCCCAAAACGGCCCACTCGTTACGCCCGAAATTACCGAACGACGGCCTCGCCAGTTTGGTATGTTTATTATGCCCGTTTAAAGTCATTCTTCCCTCCTGTTTTTTCAACAAGCCGTGTTTCTTTTATCACGATGCTATGGCTCATGGCCTTGCACATATCATAAATGGTTAGCGCCGCTATGGATGCACCTACCAATGCCTCCATCTCTACCCCGGTACGCGCGGTTATGGCAGCGGTACACTCCACCACCACCTCGCGCTCCGCGTTAAAGCTAATGGTTACCGAGCAGTTATCTAAACCCAATGGATGGCAAAGCGGTATCAGCTCGCCGGTTTTTTTGGCGGCCATTATACCGGCAATAATAGCGGTTTGAAATACCGGCCCTTTTTTGGAGCGCAGTTCATCGCCCTCCAGTAAAGTTAAAACTTCATCGGGCAATAAAACAATACTTTGCGCTACGGCTTTGCGGGCGGTTACCTGTTTGGTGCCCACATCAACCATAGCGGGGTTTCCCTTGCTGTCAATATGCGTCAAGTCCATATTTATTATAACGGATTGATGAGATGTACACGATAAACCTCGCCCTTTTTGAATACTGATTTCTCGGCGGGCAGCTCCATAAAGGCATTGGCATCGGCAAGGTTAGCAAAATCGCCGGAGCCATTGCCTACTATTGGTTCGGCTATTAATTTTGCCTGCTCATTTACTAACAGTTTAACCTGTAAAAAGTATTTTAGCTCAGGTTTAAATTCCAGGTCGTTATTTAGCATGGCGTAAACCGGCGCAGGTTGTTGCTGGCCCAAAGTGGCATACAGCCAGGGTATAAAATACCGGTGCAAACACATATACACCGCCACCGGGTTACCCGGAAAAGCGAATACCGGCACGCCATTGCCATGTTTACCAAACCAAAACGGTTTGCCCGGCCTTTGCGCTACTTTATGGAACAGTTGCTCAACACCCAGTTCATTCAATACCTGCGGCAAAAAATCAAACTTACCTGCCGATACACCGCCTGCCAATATAATGGCATCATAATACTGAAAGCACTGCGATAACTGGTTACGCATAACTTCCGGATCATCGGGCAGGTGTAATACCGATGCTTCGTAACCAAGCGTTTTAAGGATAGCCTGGGCGGTATAATTATTTGACCGCCGTATCTGGAAAGGCGTAGGGCGTTTATGTACCTCAATTACTTCATCACCTGTAGAAATAACCACAATGCGCGGCACCTTTTTTACCCGCACCTCGGCCTCGCCTACGGAGGCAATGAGGCTGAGCACTGCCGGGGTAATTAACTGACCGGGAACGGCCAGCACATCGCCCTGTGTTTTATCAGCACCCTTGAGGTGCAGACCCTGTCCTTTTTCAATTGTGGCCAGGTTGATGATCGCCTCACCCTCGCCAATGGTGATATCCTCGTAGCGTATCACCGTATCAACTGATTCAGGTATGGCAGCCCCTGTCATGATCTCTATACACTCTTCATCACCATCCACCTCAACAGGTTCTACCCCGGCGGCCTGAACCGCTTTTATTTTAAATATGCGGATGCCCCGTTCAAAGGCACTATATTTTATGGCGATACCATCAACCATCACCCGGTTATAGGGTGGCAGGTCACGGTCGGCACGGATGGTTTCCGCCAGTACACGGCCTGCCGAAGTATCAAATAGGGTGATCTCGGCACCGAGGTCGCTCTTGTTATCCAATATTATCTGTTCAGCTTGTTCAACTGTTATCATAGTAAAATTTTATCCGCCAATGGCTGCCATTGATTGGTGAATGCTCGCGGCTGACTTTGCCCGGCGCTCCGCCTCATGGCCATCAACAACGCGGTTGTTTAGCGCTTGTAATAATACCTGTTTTATTTGTTCATCGCTATCGCCCATACGTAACTGATCGCGCACGTTAAGTACGCCATCATCATACAAACAGGTTTTTAATATACCTGTCGGCGTTATCCTGATGCGGTTACAAGTACCGCAAAACGTGCGCGAGTAAGCGGCTATTACGCCTACGTTACCTTTATGGCCGGGTATGTTATAATTATATGATGTTGAAAACGGTTCGTCCGCCGCTTTTTTGAGTTGCGGATGGCGTTGCCTGATCTCATCCATAATACGCACATAATCCCACGCTATGCCGCTAAATTGGTGTCCGTCCCCGTTAAAAGGCATTTCCTCAATAAAACGAACGCTTACGGGCAGCTCACGGGTTAGCTCAACCAGAGGTAATATATCCTGCGTGTTTTTGCCTTGCATTACCACGGTGTTAATTTTTACGTCGATACCGTGTTTCAGCAATTCCTGCAGCGTGTGCATTACCGCCGCGAATTCATCCCGGCGGGTAATAGCGAAGAAACGTGCCGCATCCAGCGTATCTAAACTCAAATTTACCGAACGAATACCCAGGCGTTTTAACTCGCATACATAAGGCGCCGTAAGCACGCCGTTTGTGGTAATGGTTAGTTCATCAAGCCCATTTAGCGCGGATAGCGATGATAATAACTCCATCAAATCCCGTCTTACAAACGGCTCGCCGCCGGTTATACGAATCTTATTTACGCCCATACCCACCAGCATGCTGCTGATGCGGAGCAACTCCTCGTAACTAAGCAGTTCGGTACGTGAAAGCCAGTTGAGGCCCTCCTCGGGCATACAGTAAAAACAGCGCAGGTTGCACCTGTCTGTCACCGCAAGGCGCAGGTAATTTATTGGCCGACCATGGTTATCTATTAGCAAAGGCGTTTGTTTAATTTGTAAAAGTAACGATTTAACAGGGGCTATGATACAAAAAAGTCCCGCCGGTTGCGCGGCAGGACTTTAACTATAATAAGCCAGTGCTTATTTTTTTACGGTAAACTTATAGATGGTGTGTGTTTTATAAGTTTCGCCAGGTTTTAATACCGTTGTAGGGAACGATGGCTGATTAGGCGAATCAGGGTAATGTTGTGTTTCCAGCGCGAACGAGGCGCGGAAATCATCCATCTTGCCATACTTCATCTCGTTTTTTGACTGCATAAAGTTACCGCTGTAAAACTGCAGGCCCGGCTCCTCGGTATAAATATCCATAGTGATGCCGCTCTTATCGCCGGTTATAGAGGCGATTGACTTATTGATATCATGCTTGTTCAGCACAAAATTATGATCGTAACCTTTGCCGTTCTTCAATTGCTCGTTGGCATTGGTATCAATACGCGCACCAATTTCGGTAGGATTTGTAAAGTCGAACGGTGTACCGGCAACCTTATCAATACGGCCAAACGGAATTAAACCTGCATCAACCGGAATGTAAGTATCGGCATCAACCTGTAAAACATGTTTCAGTATATCGCCGCTGCTGCAACCATTCAGGTTAAAAAAGCCGTGGCTGGTAAGGTTACAAACCGTGGTTTTATCGGTAGTAGCTTCGTACTTAATATCTAAACTATTATCATCAGTAAAATGATAGGTAACTTTCACATTCAGGTTGCCGGGAAAGCTCTCTTCACCATCTTTTGACAGGTAGGTAAGCACCAGGGTTGATGAATCAGGCTGTGTGCCATCCCATACCACATACTGAAAACCTTTTTTACCGCCGTGCAGCGTGTTAGCGCCGTTGTTGGTAAACAGGCTGTACTCCTTGCCTTCCAGCTTAAATTTGCCTTTGGCAATACGGTTGCCATAACGGCCTATAAGCGCGCCGTAATAAGGCTCGGTTGATTTTACAAAACCTTCGGCACTGCCGGGGCCAACAATAACGTCGGTAAGTTTGCCATCTTTATCAGGCACCTGCAAGCTCACTAAACGGCCACCATAGTTGGTGATACCCACCTGCGCGCCGCTCTTGTTTTTAAGTGTAAATAGCTGAACTTTTTTACCATCAATGGTTGTATCAAACGCGGCGGCTTGCGGCGCCGCTGCGGCGGTAGTACTGTCGGTCATAGTCTCGGTTGAGTTTTTGTTTCCCTGCTGATTACAGGCGGACAAATATATTGCACAAACCGGTAAAGCCATCGCGATTGAACGCAGAAATTGTTTTTTCATATCGGGTTAATTGGTTTTTATTTTCCGTTGAGTTTCTTAATCAGGTCAACTTCCGCCTGCTTGTAAGGCTTGCCGTCTTTTCTGAATACATCGTGAAACCATAAAGGTGGCTCACTGCCGTCAGGTATAACCTTTTCCCACGAGAAGATGGTATTGGTTTTGCCTGACACAAAACCCCAGTTTATGGCGGCTACGTTTTGCTCTTTAAGCATAGGCATAACCGTTTCAAAGGTACTGTTGCGTGTACGTGCCATATACTCCGTACATATCAGCGGGCGGGCGTTAAACTTTAACACTTTAACCATAAACTCATGGTTCTCCAGCGGGTTGTAGTTGTGATAGGTGATCACATCTGAATTATTTGCCTGAAACGCGTTCAGATCATACAACTCCCACTTCCACATACCGGCGCTTACGGGCTGCGATGGGTTTACCGCCCTCGCCCATTTAAACACCTCAACCAATAGCTCCATTGAGGCATTGCCTTTATCCTTATTACCAGGCTCGTTGTACAAGTCCCAAAGCAGGATGCGTTTATCGTTCTTAAATGTGGTGAGTATATCGGTAACATATTTTTTCAGGTAAGCGAAATCTTCCGGTTTCTTTACAATAAAGCCCGGATCCTGCAACCATCCCGAATTATGCACGCCAACCTTTGGCTCCGGCTGTTTGCCCGGTTTGGCACCCGTGTTCCAGCAATCATCAAAAAACACAAACATAATTTTGATGTGATGCTTATCAGCTACGGTTAAAAACTGGTCGATACGCTTTTTAAAGCCGGACGCATCGGCCTTCCATGCCTGGCTATGTAAAAATACGCGCATCAGGTTAAAGCCTATACCCTCTGCCCAACCAAATTCCTTATCAATAGCGGCGGCGTCAAACGTATCGGCCTGCCACATTTCCATTTGATTGATGGCATAGGCTGGGATATAGTTGGCACCACTCATCCAAGGGTATTGGGCATACCAAGAGTTAGCTTTTTCCATTGTCCACCGGCCGGGGATAACCTGGGGTGTATACGCAGGTTTCTTAGCGGCATCCTGCGCATTAGCTACTGTGGCAACACATAGCATTGCCGCGGCTAAAATACTTTTGATCTTCATTTATAAGTAGTTTAATTGGTTTTTATTTAATTCCGGATGGTTTGGCCAAGGGCTTATCGGTAGTCAGCGGAACGCCAAAGTTTGGTGAGCCATCCTTGTTCCAGGTGAACTTTTGCGCACGCGGCGAGCGTTTGTTGCCGCAGCCATCACCTGGATTGGAGTTGGCGTGATACAAGATCCAATCCTCTTTGCCATCCGGCGATTTAAAGAAGGAGTTGTGCCCCGGCGCATAAACACCCGTTTCGGGCGATTGCTTAAATACCGGCTCAGGCGATTTCGTCCACGATTTTGGATCGAGCAAATTGGCATTGGCTTTGGCACGAAGCATACCGAGCGCATAATTATCCGTCCAACAGGCGCTGGCGGAGTAGATCAGGAAGATATCCTTACCATGCATCAATATTTGCGGGCCTTCATTTACGTCGAGATGTTTACCGCCGGGCAGGTCGCCATCCTTTTCCCATGCAAAGGTTGGCGTGGCTATCATTACGCGCTCGCTGCTGATAGTCCAGGGGTTGCTCATTTTGGCGATGTAAATATTCTGACTAACATTTACGTCTCCTTCCCAACCCGACCATATCATGTACAATTGCCCTTTGTTTTCAAATACCGAACCATCAATGGCCCATTTGCCCGTGGCATCCTTCACTTGCCCTTTAAAGGTCCACTCCCCTTGCATCGGATCGGCCGAAGCGTTCTCTACTACGTACATGCGGTGGTGATCGTTATTACCATCATCAGCTGTAAAATACATGTACCATTTGCCGCGGATGAAATGCAGTTCAGGCGCCCATATTTCTTTAGAATACATAGTGCCGGGTGGCGGCGTCCATATCGTTTTTCTTTCGGCAGATTTAAGGTCGGTTATGTCCTTGGTTTTCCAGATGGCCAGATGATTGCCGGTAGTGTGGGTGTAATAATAATAACCGTCTTTATAAGTATTCCACGGATCAGGGCCACCCGGCAGCAGCGGGTTGGTAAATGTGGCTGTTTGCTGGGCAAAACCCGCGTAAAAAGCAAGGCAAAGCCCTAAACATAAAAGCGCTTTCTTCATTTGAATAATTTAATTGGTTGGTAAAGGCAAATATAATTTTCTGTACCAATTAAAAAATGTATAAGCTACATTTATTTATTAAAACCCGAATCCGCCGTCCTCAACCACGGCATTATGGCAAATATAAGTAGGGACAATACCTGTTGAATGAATGTTTGATTCAGCATCGCCGGGCAGCGTGTTGCCGGATAGCACCAGCACGGTATCCAGCCCAAACTTGTTGCCGCCCATAATATCGGTAAAAAGGGTATCGCCTACCATTACAATATCTTTTTTGCTGATAGCGCGGCGTTCACGTATCATATCATAAGCAAACATAAACATTTGCGAATCAGGCTTACCAAAGCGAATAAACTCCTTGCCTACTATGCTTTCCACCATATTGGCGATACCGCCGATCGCCACAGCAATATCGTTTGCAGTGAGCGGGTAAGCATAATCGGTATTAGCCACGATGGCTGGTATAGGGCGCTTACGAAGGATGTTAACTGCTTTATTAATATCCTCAAACCAGTTAAAACCCTCATCGTCCATAAAAACAAGAGCGTTAACTTTATCAATATTGGTCGCAGTAACTTCAGATACCGGGAGTGTGTGCCGCCCATTGTTATCTATGTAATGCGCTGATTCCGGCGTACCTAAAAAAGCCACTATACCATCCTTAACCTTAAGATCAAGGTATTCTTTAGTTAGCATCCCTGATGAAATGATGCGTTCCGGATCAATAACAGTTAAACCCTTTTTATGGTACGATGCAGCCAGTTCGGCCGGACTGCGTGAGGCATCGTTGGTAACAATGTAATACTCTTTGCCCTGCTTTTCCAGGTATTCAAACGTACGTTCAATACCAGGTACCAGGCCCTCATAATTCTTTAAAACGCCGAAGGCATCAAAAAATATAATTTCGTAACGGTCAATAATGGATTTAAAGTTATCTATACGCTGCATTAAGTAAGCTTTAAGGCATCAATTATCTTTTCGGCGTTGAAATCCCTGTCAACTGACGGAAGGTAAATATCAAACGCCTCGGCCTGTAACTTTTTGGCATACTGCTCGTGGAAAAAGTACTTGCCATCCTTAATTACATAATTAAGAATAAAAAAGCGGTAAACCTCCTTTAAAAAGCGAATTTCATCGGCTTTTAGCGGATTAACCTTATGATATTCCTGCAAAAAGAGGATAAAGCGGTCCTCCATCATGGTATCGATCACGTAGCTAAATACCGTCCGGTCGCCAATGGTTGATACCACCCTGCTGAAAAAGTAAAAATCGAGTATGCGGTAGCTCATCCTGAACCAGTCATAATCCCAGCGCGAGTACAGCTCCAGGTCGGGCGTTACCGAGAAGTTGCCAATGTTCCAGTCAATAAACACCGGGATGATCTCGAACGAGTTAAGGTTATATTTTGATCGGTTTTTGAGGAACAGCTCACAGTGATATTTTATATAATCGGCCTGCATACGACTGCCAAACTGTTTTTCGTTGTTGGCGATCTGCTCCAGCAAGATATTAATATCCGTACGCAGTGTTTTTGATGACTTAGGCAGTACATTCTTCACCCTTGAACAGGCCTTGTGGAATTTGCCGACCTGCTGGCCCAGTTTCATTATGTGTTCCTCTTCCAACTGGCGGGGCAGGCGCGTCATGATGCGGGTTGGGTTATAAAAAACCACCCATACATCATTTTTACCTTGTTTATAACGATAGGTGTAAACGCGGTTATTTTTTAGAAGTGATTTTGAAAGTAGTGTTTCAAACGGGTAAAGCAGGTTGTTTGACAGGGCATGGATCAGCCGGTGATCTTCCTTAAAATGCTCGTACTTGCCAAAGTAGGATAACTTAGCGATGATAATATCATCATCATCAAACGTAATGCGGTAAACGTGATTGGTTGAAACCTTCGCGCTGATGTCTTCAATAGTTTTTATGGTTTTCGAAGCATCATATCCATCCCACGCGGCCTTTATAATAACTGAATAGTCCATTTAGAATTTATAATCGCCGCAAAGATTGGGATTTATTTTGAGTTTTAGTTATTCCCTGCTATTCACTATCGTAAAAGACGATTTAGTTAACGGTCGATATCATCAAAAACATGAAGGAAATTATTTTTAATAACGGTGGTCTTTAACCAGAAACTCACAATCCAGGCGGCTATTACTAAAAAGAAAAAGTAGCTTACATAAAAGCTGATAAACAACAAGAAAGAACCAAATATTATAAGCCCGCCCCTTAGCATGAAAAAACTGAATTTAAAGCTTACATAAACGCTGTCGTGGTATTTTATGCATTTGATAGTACCGTAGTCAACATAGTAATACATCTTGACACCTTTCCTTACATTAACACCTTCAATATCAAACTCAAATAAGGTATCAGTCTTTTTTATAATGTTATACTTTCGCTCCTGCAAATATTCATTAATACGGTGATGAACATCATCCATACTGAGATTGGTAACCTTAGCCACCTCGTACTTTATTAACATGGCGTTCTATACAAATAATTATTTACCGATAGAAAAATCCGAAATCAAACCTCCGCAATCCGCAATCGTCTATATGGCTTCAAAATAGCGTTTCAGCTCCCAATCGGTTACGGCTTTGGCGTGCTGGCGGTGCTCCCAAATGCGGGTATTGGTAAAATGATCAACAAAGCCTTCGCCAAGCAGCTCTTTGGCTACCTCGGAGTTTTGCATAGCGATGGCGGCATTGTACAAATTACTGTGCAAACGTCCGTTACGTAAGTCCTGGTAGCCATTACCCTTGGTCGCGGGCATTGTCAGCTCCAATTTATGCTTTATACCATACAATCCCGAAGCCAGGGAGGCAGCTATAGCCAGGTAAGGGTTGGTATCAGAACCGGGGATGCGCATTTCTGACCGGGTATATTTTTCACTATCGTTCAATATACGGATGGCCGTTGTGCGGTTATCAAATCCCCAGGTAATGGTAGTTGGCGCCCATGCCCCTTCAACCAGGCGCTTATAGCTGTTAATGGTCGGCGCGTACATTGGTAACAGGTGCGGCAAACAATACAACTGCCCGGCAAGGTAATGTTTAAGCAGATCGCTCATGTTATGTTCATCAGCAGCATTATAGAATAAGTTGTTCTTCTTATCCTTATCCCACAAACTTTGGTGAACGTGCCCGCTGCAACCCGGCAAATCGGCATTCCATTTAGCCATAAAGGTGGCGGTAATACCGTGCTTGGAGGCGATCTCCTTAACTGCGGTTTTAAACAGCACGGCCTTATCAGCAGCACGCAGAGTTTCATCGTGCACAATAGCGGCTTCGTAAACCCCCGGACCGGTTTCGGTATGCAACCCTTCTATCGGAATGTCAAACTGCGTTAACAGATCGAACAGATCATTATAAAAAGCATTCTGCTGCGAGGTGCGCAGAATGGAATAACCAAACATACCCGGCGTTAACGGCTGCAGGTGCTTGTATTCCTTTTGCTCCAGGCTGTGCGGTGTTTCTAAAAAGTTGAACCATTCAAACTCCTGTGCAAATTCGGCATGGTAGCCCATATCATTGCATTGCTTAACAATACGCTTTAACAAACTGCGCGGGCATGCTGCAAGGTCGTTTCCATCAGCCTTGCTAAAATCAGCTAAAAAGAAAGGAATATTATCCTGCCACGGGATGTTGCGTTTGGTTGTCAAATCAATGCGGCAATCCTTATCCGGGTAGCCGCTGTGCCAGCCGGTAATCTTTACATTATCATAAGCGGCATCGTTTACATCCCAACCAAAAACCACATCGCAAAAGCCATAACCATCCTGCAAACCATCCAAAAACTTTTGCACACTGATGGTTTTGCCGCGCAGGGCGCCATCAATATCGGCAAAGGCGAATTTTATTTTGGTGATGTTATTATCCTTTATATAAGCGAGCAGTTGGTCTTTAGTCATGAGTGCAAAGGTATAGCAAAAGTGAAATTAGTAAAGTTTTTGCAAAGCCCGTTATTAAGCAATAAATTGGAGTTAAATGACTGACAAGCCAAACCTGCTTTTTGTTTACGGCACCTTGCTTATAAAGCATAACGAGTTTGCTGCCTATCTGCAAAAGCATTGCACCTTTATAAGCAAAGGCCGCATAGCGGGTACTTTGTATGATATTGGTGAATATCCAGGTGCAGTTATAGATAATTCGGGCGGATATGTTTACGGGAGCGTTTATAGCATTGACAAGCCTGATGAAATATTACCTGTATTGGATGATTACGAAGGCCTCTCCCCTAACGACCCACAGCCGCAGGAATACCTCCGACTATTATCGCCTATTGAAACCGATGAAGCATTACTTTCCTGCTGGATGTATGTTTACAATTGGCCGGTTGATAGATTGAAGATTATCGATGGTGGGAATTATTTAACTTATAAGTCTGATTCCTCGTTGTAAGCTATACGCATAAACCGCATTACTTCATCATTAACATCACCGGTACTTAACATCCTGAAGTGATGATTATACTGTTCGTCACCCGGCACCTGTGCTATCTTTTGGAAACATAAATTATCACTATAAGCCTGCCTGAAAGGAAAAACAACATGCACAAAGTTTTTACCCAGTTGCATAACCCAGGCTATGCGTTTTTTACCGTTGCTAATAACCATCATGGTTTTTGCAGGATGTATTTCCACCGGTCCTATTTCGTTAAATTTAGCTATAAGATGATGGTATAAAGCAACAGCCTGATCTGATTTTGCAGCGAGTAAGTGGTTTAATTCATGATGGGTTGACATGGTTAAATATAGGAAGAATAGATTGCTAAGTTTATTACCTGTCATTAACTTCTTTTGTGCAGACAAAAGAAGCAAAAACTGCCGGCTACGTCCTGCCCGGTGAAAGGCTGTACTTTAGCGGGGCCTGTGCTATTCCGGGCACTACTGATGCCGGTAGAATTAGGTATTTACGGTTTGTGCTTTTTGTATTAATTCAAAATTATCCTTTTTCATTTCGAAGCGGCAACGAGAAATTTACACGCGTTCAATAGCAACTCGATGGACTTCTCCTCGTTCGAAATGATATTAATTTAAAAAGCGATAAGAAAGGTCTTCCCCCTCGGCGAGGGTTTAGGAGGGGTTTCATAAAAAATCCCCCGGCTTTTCAAACCGGGGGACCGCATATTATAAATAAGCTGACCTGATTAGATCTTGGCTGATTTTACAGTTTTGATGATAACAGCAGCTACTTTGTATGGATCGGCAGCCGAGTTAGGGCGACGATCTTCCAAATATCCACTCCAGTTGTGATCAACTGCGTAAAGCGGAATACGGATTGAAGCACCACGGTCAGACACGCCATAGCTAAAGTCGTGGATCGAAGCGGTTTCGTGTTTACCGGTTAAGCGCTGATCGTTATCGGCACCGTAAACTGCGATACACTCGGCAACAGCCGGACGGAAGGCCTCGCAAACTGCCTCAAATTTCTCTTTGCTGTTAGCAGTACGTAATAATGTGTTTGAGAAGTTAGCGTGCATACCTGAACCGTTCCAGTCAAGCTGACCAAGCGGTTTACAATGCCAGTTTACAGCTACTCCGTATTTCTCGCCAATTCTTTCTAACAAGTAACGGGCGATCCATATCTGGTCACCAGCTTCTTTAGCGCCTTTAGCGAAGATTTGGAATTCCCACTGACCGGCAGCAACCTCGGCGTTGATACCTTCAACATTCAGGCCAGCCTCTAAACATACGTCTAAGTGCTCCTCAACAATTTCGCGACCGAAAGCGTTGTTAGCGCCTACCGAACAGTAGTAAGGGCCTTGCGGACCTGGGTAACCACCTGCCGGGAAACCAAGTGGTTTGTTAGTTGCAGGGTCCCACAGGAAATATTCCTGCTCAAAACCAAACCAGAAATCATTGTCATCATCCTGGATCAAAGCACGGCCGTTTGACTCATGTGCTTTACCTGTTGAATCAAGTACCTCGCACATTACTAACCAACCATCTTTACGCTGCGGATCAGGAACAACGTATACCGGTTTCAAGATACAATCTGACGAACCGCCTGGTGCTTGCTCAGTTGATGAACCGTCAAAGCTCCAGTTATCTAAATCCTCTACGTTACCGCTAAAACTTTTAACGATTTTTGTTTTGCTGCGCAGGCTTTGTGTTGGTTTGTAGCCGTCAAGCCAGATGTACTCAAGTTTTGCCATTGTTTTATTTATTTCTTTTTAAAAATTGTTGGGGTTTAATAACAGTTTGTTGTGATAGTAACTAATTATTGAGGCGAATTTAATTTATTTTTATAAAATCCATAATAATTTCATAAAATATTTAACATTTTTTTGTGAATTACGTACAAATACAACTCAATTTAAGAAATACTGACATTTCTGTAAAACTATTTTGTTTGTTAACAAAAGTTTGAAACTATAACTGAAGTTGAAAATCTTTCATTTGTCAAATCCTAAAATCTTTTGTATTTCTTACCTATACTCCACTTATATCATATCAATATAAATTTTAGTGTAATTGTATAGTTACGTTTTAACACAAACCGGCACTTTATTGTATTTTTTTATTAAAATTGCCATGATTTATAAATACGGTTTGAGCAACAAATACGCTTATTAAAACTCCCGACCACAATTTTTAAATCAAAAACCGTTTTGGTTTTAATCAGTTAATATTTTGGTGCCTTGTATTAAGCAGGGCTTTTGTACAGAGAATGAACAATACTAACAGTGTTGCGGGCAATTATGCCGACGTGGTTTTGATTGGCGCGGGTATCATGAGCGCTACCTTAGGCGTTATGCTTAAGGAACTCCAACCCGACCTCACCATTGAAATATTTGAACGCCTTGATGTTATTGCTGCCGAAAGTTCGGATGCAATGAACAACGCGGGCACAGGGCACTCCGCTTTTTGCGAGCTGAATTACACTCCGCAAAAGCCTGATGGCACTATAGAGATTAAAAAAGCCATCCAAATTGCTGAGCAGTTTGAGATCAGCAAAGAGTTTTGGGCGCATCTGGTTGAAACGGATTACCTTTCCTCGCCAAAAGAATTCATCACCAAAGTGCCACATATGAGCTTTGTTTGGGGCGATGAAAATGTAGAATATCTCAAAAAAAGGCAGCAGGCACTGGTGAAGCATCACTTTTTTAAGGATATGCTTTATGCCGAAGATGCGGCTCAACTAAAACAATGGATTCCGCTGATTATGGACGGCCGCCAGCCCGGCGAAAAAGTATCAGCCACGTATATGGATATTGGTACCGATGTTAACTTCGGCGCCCTTACACGCTCCCTGATAAACAAATTACAAAGCCAGCCCGGCGTTAACTTAAGCCTTAACCACGAGGTTGAGGATATCAAACGCAATAAGGATAACAACAACTGGCAAATAAAAGTTACAGATAATGCCACCGGTAAAACCCGAAAACTCGAAGCAAAGTTTGTTTTTGTAGGTGCAGGCGGCGGCGCATTGCCCCTGCTGCAAAAATCGGGCATACCAGAAAGTAAGGGCTTTGGCGGTTTCCCGGTAAGTGGCCAGTGGCTGGTATGTACAAACCCAGCAGTAGTCGCGCAGCATAATGCCAAAGTATACGGCAAGGCTTCGGTAGGTTCGCCGCCAATGTCAGTACCGCACTTGGATACCCGCATGGTAAACGGCAAGCGCGAACTGCTGTTTGGCCCGTATGCCGGTTTTTCAACCCGCTTTTTAAAGAAAGGCTCCCTGCTTGATCTGTTTAATTCTATCAAGCTACATAATATTAAGCCGCTGTTATCAGTAGGTTTGCACGAAATGGCCCTGACCAAATACCTCATTGGCCAGGTAATGCAATCACCTGCAGACAGGCTAAAAGCCCTGCAGGATTACTACCCGCAAGCCAAACAAAGCGACTGGAAACTGGACATTGCCGGCCAACGTGTGCAGATCATCAAGAAAGACGACAAACTGGGCGGGAAGCTGGAGTTTGGCACCGAGGTTGTTACTTCGGCTGATGGCAGTATATCCGCCTTGCTGGGAGCATCGCCGGGCGCGTCAACATCAGTACCGATCATGATCCAACTGATAGAACGCTGCTTTAAAGATAAAGCAAAATCAGCCGCGTGGCAGGCCAAATTGAAACAGATGATACCATCCTACGGGCAATCCCTGTCAAACAACGAGCAGTTAGCCGATGCTACCCGTGAGCGTACGGGAAAAGTGTTGGGGATATTGTAGTGGAGGAATGATTAAAAATCAACAATGCGCTTAGTGGTTATTAAGCGCATTTGTTTTTCAATCATTCGCCAAATTAAAGGCTATTGGTACGGTATAAAATTCCTCTACAGCTTTACCTTTCACATAACGAGGAATCCAGTCCGGAGATAACTTCATAACCCGCAACACCTCCTCATCGCAGCCAAAACCAATCCCCTTTTCAATTTTAAAATTAGTCAGTTTCCCTTTATCTGTAATCACAAAAGATACGTACACGCGACCTTGCACATTTTTTTCCCTGGCAGCGGCCGGATATCGGATGGTCTTAGCCAAAAATCTACCAAAAGCCTGCACCCCCCCCTTATACATAGGCAATCTACTGTAATTCACTCCGGGGATTATGTCGTTTGACCATTCAACAAACTGCCCCCTCTTATTCTTAAAATAACCTTTAACTGGCTCCAATTTTGAATATAACTCAACTTCCGTTATGTCATCATTAACTTTAACCGACCATTCGCCATCTTTTTTACCATTTACTACAGGGCCGGATATAATAAAATTTTCGTTGTCCTGATCGTAAACAAGCCATGTTCCCTCTCCATTCTGTGCAACAACTACACCTGTTGTATCACGGCACTCAAGCATCCGCCAACCGTAACCTTCCACTTCTTCAACGGTATACAATTCACCATTAGGGTAATATTTGTAGGCTTTTCCGACAGGTTTACCGTTTAGATAAGTTTGCATCGATTTACGCCCACCGTTTTCAAAATACTCAAAGTAGTTTCCGTTATATTCCGTGCCATCCGGCTTTTGAGTATAGGCTTTTAACTTAGGTTTACCGTTCTTAAAATATTCCACAACCGGGTATAAATTCTTTTCACGGTCTAACGGTAAAATTTTATGAACGTAGTAGGCACTATCGACAGTAAATACCTTTTGCCTGTTTTTCGCATAATAAGTTACGGTATCGGTAAACGGTACGGCAGATTGCGCGTTTGCGACAATAACAAATAACACAACTACAAGAAATGTAAATAAGGTTTTAAGCATATACAAATATGCTAATTTATGCGTTAGTCCACCAAGTTGTTTCTGTAATACCATTCCCGCTTTTTTTATATTTTTGCAACGCCTTAAAATGGGTTTGTTAAATGGATATATCAGTAGTTGTACCTTTATATGATGAAGTTGAATCATTACCGGAGCTTACCTCATGGATAGCACGCGTAATGGATGAGCACAAATTCAGCTATGAGGTAATACTGGTTGATGATGGCAGCAAGGACGGCTCATGGGATATGATCTGCCGCCTTCATCAAGGTAATCCACATTTAAGAGGCGTAAAGTTCAGGCGTAATTACGGTAAATCAGCCGCGTTAAATGTGGGCTTCGAAGCTGCACAGGGCAACGTTGTAATTACCATGGATGCAGACTTGCAGGATAGTCCCGACGAAATACCGGAATTATATCGCCGCATAGTTGAAGAAAAATACGACCTGATCTCCGGCTGGAAAGCCAAGCGTTATGATCCGCTGAGCAAAACCATCCCGACCAAGTTGTTTAATTCGGCTACGCGCAGCATGTCGGGCATACACAACCTGCACGATTTTAACTGCGGCCTGAAGGCATACCGCAAGGCTGTAGTAAAAAACATTGAGGTTTATGGCGAAATGCACCGCTACATACCGGTACTGGCTAAATGGGCGGGCTTTACTAAAATAGGCGAACAGGTAGTTGAGCACCGTGCCCGTAAATACGGCAAAACCAAGTTTGGCTTGAGCCGGTTCATCAACGGATTTTTAGACCTGCTATCCATATTTTTCGTAGGTAAGTTCGGTAAACGCCCCATGCACTTTTTTGGCACTATGGGTGTACTTAGCTTTTTTACAGGTTTGGTAATGGCCTTATGGATCATATTTGAAAAGCTTTACCATATTGCCCGCAACGAGCATTATCGCGACACTACAGACAATCCGTTGTTTTATATAGCGTTAGTAGCCATTATTTTGGGCTCCCAACTGTTTTTAACCGGGTTTGTGGCCGAACTGGTTTCGCGCAACTCGAGCGACAGAAATAACTACCAGATTGAGGAAACGGTTTAGATTATTGGTTGCACCTTATATAATATCTGCGCATAACCCCTGAAAGCATACCCAATAAGACGCATGCACTATACCATCATTATACCTTTATATAATCGCCCGCAGGAGATAAAAGAACTGCTGGAAACGCTCACCCTGCAAACCTACAAGCAGTTTGACGTAATGGTTATTGAGGATGGCTCAAAAGATGATGCTGCCGATATTGTGCAAAGCTTTCAGGATAAGATAGACCTTACCTATTATGTTAAACCAAACGAAGGCCAGGGCTTTACGCGCAACTTCGGGTTTGAACGCGCAAAAGGCGACTATTTCATCATTTTTGATTCGGATTGCCTGATACCGGCCAATTACCTTGAAACTGTTAACAACTCCCTAAACGCCAACTGGCTGGATATGTATGGCGGGCCCGATGCTGCGCATAGCTCCTTCACCCCCATTCAAAAGGCTATCAGCTACTCCATGACCTCGCCTTTTACCACCGGGGGCATCCGTGGCAACAAAAAGAACATGGGCGGGCAATTCCACCCGCGTAGTTTTAACATGGGTTTATCGCGCAAGGTGTGGGAAAAGGTGGGCGGCTTTATCATCACCCGCCTCGGCGAAGATATTGAGTATAGCATCCGGGTGCATACGGCCGGTTTCAAGATCGGTTTAATTCCCGATGCCATTGTTTACCATAAGCGCCGAACCAACTTTAAACAGTTTTACAAGCAGCTGCACTTTTTTGGCAGGGCACGTATCAATATTTATAAATTCTTTCCGCAGCAGTTAAAGGCGGTTCACTTTTTTCCGGCTGTTTTTACATTGGGATTAGGCTTTACCCTGTTAGCTAATTTACTGCAATGGCCAATCGCTAAACTTTGCAACATTTTGCTGGCTGTTTATATATTGTTAATATTTTTTCATGCCTTAACCCAAAATAAATCCTTAAAAATTGCATTTTTGAGCATAATAACATCCTTTATACAGTTAATAGCTTATGGCTTTGGCTTTATGCAGGATTTTTGGAAAAGAGTTATCATGAAAAACGCTTAGCATCAGTATATGTACCATCCGTTTTCTATTATAGAAACTTTAAAAACTTCATGGAATATACTGCGAAAGAATTTCATTCCACTGGTAATTTATTCGGTAATATCGCTGATAATATATAAGGCAGTTGATATTGCTATATTTCTGTTCTTTGATGAATCGGAAGAAATTTTAAGCGGGTTAGTGCAGTTTTTTTTACAGGCAATCATTCAGTCATATTTAACCCTTAGTTTTTATAAACTTATACTTACCCTGATGGACAGGGAATATTATGAGTTTGAGTTTAAGGATATACTTCCGTCGTTACGAATGGCTTTGAACTTTATTTTAATAGGCATCCTGTTCGGCGTGTTAATATGCATCTTAGTATTTATCAATCTTGTTTTGCAGCGACAGGACGAGTTTTACTCCGAGATCTTTCAGGTCGTAGCTGTAATTGGATTGCTGTATCTCTTGCTACGTTCTGTTTTATGCGTATGCTTTATTGTTGATGACGATTCAACGCCGTTTGAATCGTTAAAGCAAAGTTTTGAGATAACTAAAGATAATTTCTTAAAAACTTTGGGCATCGTTTTCAGCATATTTGCTATAATGCTGCTTACACTTATTCCTATTAACGCGATTATCACTTTTTTACAACCCGAAGATGGCGATGATTATTTATTTTTAATAGGATACTACGCATGGTTTGCAATAGCTTTTCCGGCAGTACAGGTTATTATTATGGTTACCTACCGCAAACTTGTTTATAGCCACATGGATATTGACGATAACGTTGCCGAAACCGACTAAGCTATGGGTTTAAAAGCCTCTCTCAGTAAAATATTTGCCGCCTACGTTAACCGCCAGCTTAATAAACAGCGCAAAAACGCGGTGGCGCTACAAAAAAAAACTTTTCTTGAGCTGATAGCACAAGCCAAAGACACTGATTTTGGCAAGGCGCATAATTTTGATCAGATACGCACTTATGACGATTTTAAGCGCCTTGTACCCGTACGCGATTATGAAGAGCTACGCCCTTACATCGAGCGCATTGTTGCCGGCGAAGCCAACGTTACCTGGCCGGGGAAACCTTTGTATCTAACTAAAACATCGGGCACTACCTCTGGGGTCAAATATATTCCGTTATCAAAAGAAAGTATGCCCGGGCATATTAAAGCCGCCCGTAACGCACTGCTCAGTTACATACACGAAACCGGCCGAGCCGAGTTTGTGGATGGCAAGATGATATTTTTGCAAGGCAGCCCCGAGCTTGCCGAAAAGAACGGCGTACCGGTTGGCCGCCTGTCGGGTATTGTGGCGCACCACGTGCCGGGTTACCTGCAAAAAAACCGCCTGCCAAGCTACCAGGTTAATTGTATTGACGACTGGGAGCAAAAAGTTGATGCCATTGTTGAGGAAACCAGCGAGGCCGATATGCGCCTGATATCGGGCATACCACCCTGGTGCCAAATGTATTTCGACAGGCTTTCGGCCAGGCATGGCGGTAAAAAGATAAAGGACATTTTCCCGAATTTCAAGCTGTATGTATATGGTGGCGTTAACTATGAGCCTTACCGCGCCCGTATGGAAGAAAGCATCGGTTTTGCGATAGATACTATCGAAACCTACCCGGCCTCGGAAGGCTTTATCGCTTTTCAGGATTCGCAAAAGGAACGCGGCCTACTTTTACAGGTTGACCTGGGCATGTTCTACGAGTTCATTCCGGCCGATGAATACTTTGACGAAAACCCTACCCGTATTAGCTTAGCTGACGTAGAACTGGATAAGAATTACGCGCTGGTATTGAATACCAATGCAGGTTTATGGGGCTATAGTATTGGTGATACCGTTAAGTTTGTTTCAAAAAATCCGTATAAGATTATCGTTAGCGGGCGCATCAAACACTATATATCAGCCTTTGGGGAACACGTAATTGGCGAAGAGGTTGAACATGCGCTGATGAGCGTAGCTAAAGAAGAAGGTATAGACGTAGTTGAATTTACCGTAGCACCGCAGGTAACACCACCTGCCGGGCAACTGCCTTACCACGAGTGGTTTGTAGAGTTTGGGAAAGAACCCGCCGACCTGAAAGCGTTTGCCCTGAAGGTTGACCAAGCACTGCAAAAGAAAAATATTTACTATTTTGACCTCATTGAGGGTAACATTTTACAGCCCTTGATAGTCAATAGTGTAAAAAAAGATACTTTTATAAATTATATGCGGTCGCAAGGTAAACTTGGCGGCCAGAATAAAGTTCCGCGCCTTTCAAATGACAGGAAGATAGCGGACGAATTGAAACAATACGTTAATTAAAAACGCTCTGCAGTGTTTATCTGTACAGGCGATAAGTAATGCTCGATAACATATCTCAAATAAAAAACATAGCCATTTTAGGCTCAACAGGCAGCATTGGCACCCAGGCGCTTGAGGTGGTTAACGAAAACCCCGACCTTTTTCAGGTGGTGCTGCTAACCGCCAACAACAATGCCGATTTGCTGATACAGCAGGCGCTGGAGTTTTACCCTACCCACGTAGCCATTTGCGATGAAAGCAAATACGGTTATGTTAAAGAGGCACTCGCAAAAACTGAAATAAAGGTACATGCCGGGCATAAAGCCATTGTTGAATTGGTCACCCTGGCTGAAATTCATGTAGTACTTACCGCTATGGTGGGTTTTGCGGGGCTTGAACCTACTATTGCCGCCATCAGGGCCGGTAAAGATATCGCGTTAGCTAATAAGGAAACCCTGGTAGTAGCCGGAGAGCTGATTACTGAACTGGCACGCGAGCATAATGTAAAAATATTACCGGTTGATTCGGAACACTCGGCTATATTTCAATGCCTGGTTGGTGAGGAACAAAATCCCATAGAAAAAATTATACTGACCGCTTCAGGCGGCCCCTTCCGTGGCAGGGACGCCGCTTACCTGGCAAATGTTACCCGCGAAGATGCCCTTAAACACCCCAATTGGGTAATGGGGGCTAAAATCACGATTGATTCGGCATCGCTTATGAACAAAGGTTTAGAGGTTGTTGAGGCCAAATGGCTGTTTGATTTGCAACCTGCACAGATTGAGGTAATTGTGCATCCGCAATCTATCATTCACTCTATGGTACAGTTTGAGGATGGCTCCATAAAGGCGCAAATGGGCTTGCCGGATATGAAGTTGCCCATACAATACGCCCTGGGCTACCCGCAGCGTATAGCTAATAATTTTAAACGTTTCGGCTTTACCGACTACCCCTCGCTAACGTTCGAGCAGCCTGACATAAAGACATTCCGTAATCTTGGTTTGGTATTTGATGCGCTTGGCGCAGGCGGTAACATGCCATGCATCGTGAATGCGGCTAACGAAGTTGCGGTAGCTGCGTTTTTGAATAAACAGACTGGCTTTTTAGCCATGAGCGATATTATTGAGGCCTGCATGCAAAAAATGGAGTTTATTGAAACGCCTGCCCTGCATGATTATATGGAGACTGACAGGCAAACGCGCTTGTTAGCCCAAAATTTAATACAAACTTTGCCGTTAAAGGCTTTACATTTTGATACAAATTAATAAATGGACGTAATAGTAATGATCGGTCAGCTTTTGCTTGGCCTTTCAATCCTGGTAATTTTACACGAGTTTGGCCACTTTATAGCCGCCCGTGCATTTGGTATCAAGGTTGAAAAATTCTACTTGTTTTTTGATGCCTGGAATTTTAGCCTGTTTAAATTTAACTATAAGGGTGTTGAATACGGTATAGGCTGGCTGCCATTAGGCGGCTATGTTAAAATTGCCGGTATGATTGATGAATCAATGGATACCGAGCAAATGGCCGGCGAGCCACAACCCTGGGAGTTTCGCTCCAAACCAGCCTGGCAACGCCTTATTGTGATGCTTGGCGGTATCATTGTTAATATCATAGTAGGTATTTTTATTTTCTGGATGCTTACCGTTAAATATGGCGAGAGTTATATCCCGAATGATCAGATAAAATATGGTATTGTACCCGGTACCATCGGCCAAAAGATCGGTTTACGCGCCGGTGATAAAATATATGCCATCAATGGCAAACCGGTTGAGCGTTTTGAAGACATCAGCAGTTCAAAAGTACTGATTGATAACGCGACGTTGAACGTTGACCGTAACGGGCAGAAACTGGATATTCCCATTCCGGCTGATATTTTGAATGATATATCTGACCTGGGTATAGAGCAGTTTATAAGCCGTGTACCCCGTTCAAAAATAATGGTTGACAGCCTGCTCCCTACCGGTACCGCTATAAAAGCAGGACTGGCCAAGGGAGACGTGATTACCGCCGTGAACGATAAACAGGTAGTTTATTTCGACGAGTTACAATCAGCCCTAAAACCCCTTAAAAACCGTAAAGTCACACTGGATATTGACCGTAACGGCAAACCTGTTGAATTAGCTGTGCAAACCAGTAAAGACGGTACCATAGGCTTTGCTAACAAGTTTGATATACCTGAAAAAACCATTGATTATGGATTTTTCGCATCGCTGCCTGTTGGCGCTAACCGTGCCGTTACCTCGTTTGTTGATAACGCCAAAGGTTTAGGCAAGCTGTTCACCGGTAAAGTTAAAGCTACCAAAGCGGTATCAAGCCCGATAGGTATTGCTACACTGTATGGCGGCGAGTGGGAATGGTCCCGTTTTTGGAGCCTTACAGGCCTGCTATCAATGGTGTTGGCGTTGATGAATCTATTGCCTATACCGGCGCTTGACGGTGGGCATGCATTGTTCCTTTTAATAGAGATGATAAAAGGCAAACCACTAAGCGATAAATTCCTTGAACGCGCACAAATGGTAGGTTTTGTGTTGCTGATATCGCTGATGCTGTTCGCCTTCGGCAATGATATTTTTAAACATATACTGCCGAAATAAGTAGCGGCTTAATAATAGCAAAAAGCGCTGATGGTGTTACTATCGGCGCTTTTTGTTTTATAGAGGAAAGACTAAAGGCCCTTATCTACCGACACAGTCATTGTTTTAAATTTTATCCCATGTCATGCTGAGCTTGTCGAAGTACTCGTTGCTGATTCTGTCGCTGGTTGTTGTCACCGCTCAACCCTTCGACATTTGTCATGCTGAGCCTGTCGAAGCACCCGCCGCCGGATTAGTCCCACGCTCGCCCCTTCGACAAGCTTAGGGTGACACGGCCAGTACTTATTATTTTGTCGTTTCGGCCAAGGAGAAGTCTATCGCTTTGCTGACGAATGGTGGCAAATTTCTCCTTCGTCGATATGGCAGATATTTTTAGAGCATATAACAGCACAAAAAAAGCGCTCGTTGGGCGCTTTCCGTAATTTCTGTTCTAATTATAGTGTAGGATCGTTTTTATCATCTATTATCGTTGCGTCATTAAATTCATAAGGCGAGCGTTCCTTTTTAAAAATAGCAGCACCAATTAGACTTACTACAACACCAACTAAAGCAGACACGACGGCCGAAGAAAAACTAAACAATAATGGACCACTACTTCTGAGCATCGATATCGACTTATCAACATCTGCATCACTCATCCCTTTATCATACATTGCTGTTTCTGTCTGCTGGAGCCCTTTTTCAAAAGACTCCGGATTCAATACTTTTAAGTAGAGAAATACGAAAATAGCACCCAATATACCAGCAAACAGCGCAAACCGGAAACCAACGTTAAAGGCTTTACCAAATGTGATATAACCACCAAGAGTATCTTTGTACTCCTTTTGCGCCAAAAACACAAACAAAACCAGCAATACTATAGGAATATATCTTATTGGCGATTGCTGATCAATATTTAACATATCAAAGGCGTAAGCCAAAATTACATTAAATACTACATTGATGATTGCCCACTTTGTTGCAACAAAAGTAGGCGACTTTACCTGATCTGCCATAATTTAAATTGTTGAAGGTTTATTTAAAGTTAATTAGTATCTCGTAAACCGGCACGTCAAACTCCGCATCAGGTGCGTTTTGAGCAACAGCGGCCTTTACATCCGCAGATGGTTCAACATCCTGAAAAAATGCCATTATCGGGTAGAAAAGTTCTTTCAGTTCCGAATCAGCAGGCAGTTTCTCCGCTACTTTGTTAATTTCACTAAACGGCGCTTCAACCAGTATCTGGTTAGCAATTATCGGCTCATAAATACGATGCTCATCCTGAAACTCGTCCTCATCAACCAGCAAAAACTCTTTCAGGTAATCTTCCAGTCCCGGTTCAATGTCTTCGTCGGCACACTCATTGAGGTATAGTAATACGTTAAGCAGTTCGGTGCCACGGTCAATGGTTTCATCCTCAATCTTCGCCCATTCCGGGCTATCCAGATAATCCTCTTCAAGCTTTTTAACGTCGGCGCTAAAAAAGTTGATCAGTAACAGGTCAAAGAAAACCTCGCGTAAAGGTTCCAGCTGCGGGTTATCGTCAAACACGCCGTCTAACAGGTCAACCTTGCTTATAAAATCTTCGTCGGCAGCAAATACCGATTCAAATTTACCTTCAAGAGCCACGGCATCAAAGCCGCCATGCTGTGTAAACGCCTTTAAAGCTGCCTCAATGGCCGACTGTACTTTTGGAGCTACCATATGCTTATTTTGATTTAAATACTTGGTTATTGTTACAGGTAAATAACACCTTGCCTTTTAATGTTTGGCCGATAAATGGCGAATTGGCTGATTTTGAATAGTTATTGGCACGGTTGTACTCCCATTCGGCTTCTGTATCAAATAAAACAAAGTTGGCAGCCTCGTTTTCGGCAAACGCAGGCAACGCTACCGATAGAACCTTTCGCGGATTGATAGCCAACTTTTCTACAATGGATTCGGCAGATAATCCGGCCTGTACCGCCAGCGGCAATACGGTTTGTAAACCAATAATACCGAACTCAGCTATTTCAAACTCAACGTTCTTAAACTCTACCTCGTGCGGTGTATGCTGCGATACAATGGCATCAATGGTGCCATCGGCCAGGCCTTCCAGCAGCGCGTCAACGTCTTTTTGAGTGCGCAACGGAGGTTTTACTTTATACAGGCTATCAAAGCCTAACAATACTTCATCTGTTAACACCAAATGGTGTGCGGCCACATCGCAGGTTACGTTAAGGCCCTTTGCTTTTGCTTCGCGGATAAGTTTTACCGAGCTACCTGCAGATATGGTACTAAAATGTATGCTCGAATCGGTGTACTCGGCCAGGTAAATATCCCGCGCAATCATCAACTCCTCGGCAAGCGGCGGTATGCCCTTCATACCCAGTAGCGTGCTGATATGCCCTTCATTTACCTTGGCTTTGCCTGCAATGGCGGCATCCTCGGGATACGAGAAAACCTTGGCACCAAAGCCGTGCGCGTAAAGCATGGCGCGTTCCATCAATCCGGCATCCTGCACAGGGCGGGTAGCATCAGTAAAGGCCTTAGCGCCGCTTTTGTACATGTCGTACATCTCGGCCAGGTCCTTACCCTCCCGCTTGTGCGAAATAGTACCTAATGGATAAATATCAACCAGATTGCCTTTGGCTCGATTAATCAAGTATTCAACCTCCGTTTTTGAGTGCACCGGCGGCTGTGTAGCTGGCATCAGCGCAAGGGCGGTAAAACCACCCGCGGCAGCGGCTGCCGTACCGGTACTGATATCCTCTTTAGTTTCCAGGCCGGGTTCGCCAATTTTACAGTTAAGATCTAAAAAACCCGGGGCGATTACGGCTCCTTTGGCATCGATCACTTCGGCCGAATCATCAGTGATAGTTTCAGCTATTTGTTTGATGATGCCACCGGCAACTAAAATATCGACGGTTTTTTTATGAAAAGCAGATTCGGGATGTAAAACGAGAGCAGATTTTATAAGCAAATTCATCAGCGTTGCTTTATTGAGTAGTTTGGGTTGATGTTGCCTGGCCGGCGGTAACGGCAACACCGGTTTTATAGAACCTGATGAGTGCAATTTCGGCGGCCAGAAATATCAATGCCAAAATTATACAAAGTTTCCATAATTGCGTATCATTATTTACCTCATTAATTGTCGACGCCAGCGGACGATTGGAGTTAATCACCTTCGAATCTCCATCAGGTATTAACTTTTTAAGTTCATCTGCACTTAAATAGCTCAAGTCAGACTCACTCCTGTTATCATTAAAAGCCAATACGGCAATAGTACTGTCGCCCTTCTTCAAATCGTACAACCCGGGTTGCTGCAGTTGGTCGGCTACGTAAAGGCGGGTATTGCCGTCCTGTTGGCGAACGTCAGGTATAATCTCGAAATCATTATTCGAAAGCTTCAACACTTCCTTTTCTGTTGAGCGAAGCGGAACAGTTTCTATTGACTCACCACCGCCCAGGATGTTAAACAGTGGCAGATCATGACCGCTTAACAAAGCTATTCGGTACATTACCGGCACAAACAGGCCATGGCGTTGGAGGTTACTAAAATCATCATTCAACGGCACCGCCGCTACATACACCCTACCCGCACCACTTTTAAATCCGGCCCAAAAAGCATCGCCGCCAGGCAAAGTCATGATGTTATCGGCTTGCCCTGCTCTGCTTAATTCAAAATACTTGCTCGCTTTCGGCAAGTCAGGATTTTGTGGCATGGCATCAAATACCTCTTTAAACAATGGATTTTGCAGATTTAGCCGATCTACCTTCGCTTCACTGCTAATCAAAGCTGAAGGATAGGCAGCACTTAACGGCTGTAGCAATGCGCGGTAACTTTCTACCTCAGCATCAACCGCCGGGAAGACAGCCAGCGTATTACCTTTTTTTACATACCCACCCAACTCACGCGCCAAACCTGCCGATATATTTTTTACATCAGTAATCACTATCAGCGGATAGTTACTTAAACCGGCATAATCAACATTCCCTTCGGGAGTACGGTCGGCTTTAAAAAACTTGTCGGCGGCAAAAGCAGCTTTTAAAAACTGGTTTTCTGTGCCGTTATCAATTATGAGCACCGGCATTTGTGGGCGTACGTTAAAAGCGAAGTAAAAATTATTATCGAACGTTACCGGGTTGTCCTGCAATTGCAGCTCGCCACGTTGCCAGCCTGCTGAAAGGCCCGAAAAGCTAAGTGTATCTGTAAGCGTTTTACGTGGGCCAATTGTGAAGCTGGCCATGGCCTTTTGCTGTTTATTGATAAAAAGCTTTAACGGTACGCCGGCCGCCTCACGGTCGGCGTAATTGTGGAGCTTTACTACCAGCTTCTCCTCATCGCCGGGTTTGTGCACGGCACTCAGCAGCCACACGGAATCAACAGCTACGTTGGGCAGGCTATTGGCCTTAAGTTGAATAAAGTTTATACTAACATTTTTTTCGGGATTGAACTTAGTGTTACTATGTGTGTTACGCTGAAAATCAGAAACGATATACAGATCGCCACCGGCAGGATGGCTTGATCTTAAAAGCTGTTGCTGACGGGCAATTACTTGTGGCAGCAAACGGCTTTGGCCTGTGATCTTTACTTCGTCAACCGCGTCAATAAACTCATCCCGACTGAGCAGGCGTTGATGCCGCCCTTCAAAATCATGCGTAAGGAGTTGAAAGCGATCGTCAATACCGTATTGCCCGACTATTTCTTTTGCCTTTTGCTTTGCCTGGTCGAGCAGGCTCCCCTCGCTGTTAAGGGTTTGCATCGAGTAGGAGTTATCAACAAATACGCTCACGTTACGCTGCTGCCCTACGACGGCTCCATCCTGTTTATTGATGTAAGGTTTTGCAAACGCCATCACCAGGAAAAACAACGCTAAGAGCCTTGCGGCTAATATCAGTCGTTCCTTCAGGTTACGGCGCGAGGCCTGCTGCTCCTGCAGTTGCTTCAGAAACTGCACATTACTAAACTGCACTTTTTGATACCGGCGAAAATTATACAGATGCACAATTACCGGTATGGCAAGCGAGGCTAAGGCGAACAAAAACGCGGGATATAAAAAGTGCATACGTTATTTACAAATGTGCAAAATGCGATCAAGCAAAACAATTGTTTAATCGGCCTCATTACTTAATAAACGCATTTGCATGGATTGGTATATAGGCTGTTCGGGATTTCATTACAAGGGATGGCGCGGCAAATTCTATCCCGAAAAGCTGGCCATGCGTAAATGGTTTGAGTTTTATTGCCAGCATTTCTCTACCCTTGAACTTAACGTCACCTTTTACCGTTTCCCGCAATTAAAAACGCTGCAAAAGTGGTATGATGATAGCCCGCCGGAGTTTCGTTTTTCTGTAAAGGCACCGAGGGCCATTACCCATTTTAAGCAGTTCCATAATTCAGTTGATATGCTGAGCAGCTTTTACGATACCATAAACGATGGCTTGCAGGAAAAGCTTGGCCCTGTGTTGTTCCAGATGCCGCCACGTTTTACCTATAATGATGATAAGTTGGAGCGCATTATACAAAACCTTGATCCAGTATTCAGCAATGTGTTTGAACCCCGGCACGAAAGCTGGTGGCGGGATGATATTATTGACGCATTAGGTAAACATAACATTAGCTTTTGCGGCATGAGCCATCCCGACCTACCCGATACGGTTGTACAAAACACGCCTGTGGTTTATTACCGCTTTCATGGTGTACCCCTGCTCTATAAATCGCCTTATTCAACCGAAGATTTGCAAAGAGTAGTTACCCAAATTTGTGAAAACAAAAAAACCAGCCAGGGCTGGTTCTATTTTAATAACGATATTGATGTTGAAGCCGTTTACAACGCTAAAGAAATGCTCAGGCTCACAAATGGTTAACCACGATGCCTGCGGCGCTTTCTACGATGTGATGATGACGAGCGTTTCTTTTTAGAGGACTTGCTTACCGAGGCTTTCCTCTCCTGCTGCGTTGGTTGGCTCACGGCTACAACCGGTTGTGTTTTATCAGTAGAATCTTTACTTAGCTGTTCAACGGTAAAGCTGTTGCCACGCAAGCCGTACTCAAATACCCGCTTGGCTCCTGTGGGCTTTGCCCCTGTGCTGTCGCTCTCGTAAATTGGAAATTCGCGGATGAACTTGCCCTCTTTTACATAAAAATTATCCTTACCCTGATAACCTTTCCGCTGCCTTTTGGTCAGCTTGGGGAAGTCGAGCTTGCGGGCGTCATTCCCGTTGAACTCAAACGCATAGATATTTACAAAGTTGATGGTATCCTTAGCATCGGCCTGAACGAGCAGTTCGGGGTTACCGTCCGAGTCCATATCAGTGTTATATACATCCACAATGGCTCCTTCCAAATCGCCTGTAGTTGTTGTATATTTCATATCGGCCGAGTCAGAATGCAGGATCAGTAGTGAGCCTACATCTTTGGCGCCCCGCCCCCAGCTGTATACGTCAAAATCATTACCCGGCGCCACCTCAACGTGTTTATGGTACCTGAAGGGAGCCGGAAGCGCTGTTTTGGCCGGCTTTTTAGCAGGCGCAGTATTTTTTTTATCATTACCGCCACAACCCCAAAGCAAAATGAGGCATGGCAGCATGGCCACATATTTATTTATGCCCATGGCTTATCAATAGTTTTTAATTAATCAGTTCAAAATAGATTCGGGCGAAAGCTCACCTTTTGGCTTGCCCGGTATAGTCATATACACCCGCAGTATTGCCGAAGGATTTATATTAAAATATTTCACCGTAATTTTATGAAAACCCTTTTGCAACGCGACTGAACCACCCTGTTCAAACAGGTTATGCCGGCCATCGTTATCAACTACGGGCTGGTCGTCTATCAGCAAAACAGAGCCATCATCGCTTGATGTAGCAAAACCATAAACGCCGTCGGTATCTATATTGATATAACCACTGTAGATTACACCAAAATTTATATTCTCTTTTTTGAATGATAGCGGGCTAAAAGTTTTCGTCATGCCCGTATCCAACAAACCACCACTTTCAATGCGACCGGTGTTGCCAAACGCGCCCGCGTAAACCTGGTATCTTAAGCCCTTTGTATTTCCCTGAAACTGTACAGCCGGCAACGGCCCCAGGTTATAAACCGTTGTTTTGGTTACCCTGCTGCTTTTGCCCGACGGTGATATCACTATGGTCTGCAGCTCGCGGTACTGCCCCGGCGGCACGGCGTAGGTGATGGGTGTGCTGTACAAAATGTCTTTATCCGTAACCGGATAGCCATCAATATTATAGTATATTTTGGCGCCCTCTACCGGCGATTTCAAATCGACCGTAAGTTGCGGCGCAAACATAATGGTATCTACCGCGCCGATAGCGGGCGGCACCCGGTAGTTGTACTTCAGCTCATCTAAACGAGCCAGGTGGCGTGGCAGGCGCTGCTGCGAAAAATTGGCAAAGTTTTTATTTGCCAGTTGCGACCACGCTACTTCCGAAAGGGCGATCAGCCTTGGCAGCATCATGTACTCCAACTTGTTTTCTGTGCCGATATATTCCGTCCATAAGTTGGCCTGTACACCGATGATATATTTTTGCTGCTCTGGCGTGAGCGCACCGGGCGTTGGGTTGTAACTGTATGTTTTGGCCAGCGGCGCGTAACCTCCAATACCAAATGGCTCGCGGTACAATTTGTCCTGCGCGTGATCGAGATAGAGGCCGTTGGTTCCAGGCGTCATGATCACATTATGCTTTTGCTGCGCCGCCTCAATACCGCCAGACTCACCTCTCCAGCTCATTACAGTAGCATTTGGCGCCAGGCCGCCTTCCAATATCTCATCCCAACCTATAATGCTGCGGCCTTTGGTGTTCACAAATTTTTCCATGCGCTGCACAAAGTAGCTTTGCAGGCCATGCTCGTCCTTAAGTTTCAGGTCGCGGATCATTTTCTGGCAGAACGCCGATTTCTTCCAGGCTTCTTTAGGCACCTCATCTCCCCCGATATGGATATACTTGCTCGGAAAAAGTTCGATCACCTCGGTCAGTACATCCTGCAAAAAGGAAAATGTTTTTTCACTCGGACAAAAAACATTTTCAAATACGCCCCATGTTTCGGCAACTTTATAAACTTGGCTTGGGTCGCAGCTTAACTCAGGGTATGCTGCAAGCGCGGCCATGGCATGACCAGGCATCTCAATTTCGGGCACTATGTTTATGTAACGGTCGGCAGCATATTTAACCACGTCGCGTATTTGTTCCTGAGTATAGAAACCGCCGTGCGGCGTGTTATCAAATTGCTGTGGTGTACGGTCGTGATAGTTACCTATAACCGTTTGCGCCCTCCGGCTGCCCACCTGGGTTAACTTCGGATATTTTTTTATCTCGATGCGCCAACCCTGGTCGTCTGTTAAATGCCAGTGAAAGTTGTTGATCTTGTAATAAGCCAGCAGATCAATATATTTTTTTACCGCCTCTACCGTAAAAAAGTGGCGGCATACATCAAGCATAAAACCACGGTAACCAAATCGCGGATAATCGTCAACCACAACTGATGGCAGCTTTATGGCGCCTGCCCTATCATCAGCAAATAATTGAATGAATGATTGTATGCCGTAAAATATACCGGCACCCTTACCCGCTATGGTCACCTTTTCGGGTGTGATGGTTAGCCGGTAGCCATCAGCAGGCATATTTTCGGTACCTGTTGAGGTAAGCACAATGCTGTTGCCTACATTCTTGCCCGAGTTATGGTGCACCGGTATGGCCAGGTTGGCCTTGGTTTTTAAAAAATCTGCCAAAAACTGAACAGCTTTATTGTTCACCGTATCAGCAAGCAAGGTAGTTTGCCTGCTTAGCGTAAACTCTCCGGCTGTTTTACGGATTGATACCGGTGCGGGGATGATACCCAGGTTTGCATCAGCAGTTTGGGCGTTTGATATGTTTACAGAAAGGCCAAAAGCCAGGGGCAGCAATAAAGCAATCTTTTTGTACATCAATGTTAAAACGGATAGTTTAAATAATTATGATGTGGTGAATATAACAGATTTTGCCATATTAATAATCTTGTTACTTGATTATTACAAAGGCGGTAAAGCTAAAAGGAAATCCGGGTTAAAATATTGCCATATAAGCAAAAGGCCACATTCAAACTAATGAACATGGCCTTTATATATTTTTACTTATGTGATGTTAAGCGGTAACCACGTGCTCTTTAGCGGCGAGGTAACGCTCGGCATCGATAGCTGCCATACAGCCTGAACCGGCGGCAGTGATAGCCTGGCGGTAAATATGATCCTGCGCATCGCCACAAGCAAATACACCTTCAATGTTAGTTTCAGATGAATCGGGCTTGGTAATGATGTAACCGGTTGGGTCCATATCAATCCAGCCGCGGAAAATCTCGGTATTCGGGTGGTGGCCAATAGCTACAAAGAAGCCGGTTACGTCAAGTTTAGTTTCCTCGTTAGTTTGGTTGTTGATCACCTTAACTGCGTTCACGGTCTGTCCATCGCCCAATATTTCTTTGGTTTCGGTATTGTATAATACTTCGATGTTTGGCGTATTCAGCACGCGGTGAACCATAGCTTTTGAGGCGCGGAACTCATCGCGGCGAACAATCATATACACCTTGCGGCAAAGTTTTGCCAGGTAGGTAGCTTCTTCGGCAGCGGTATCACCGGCACCTACTATGGCTACGTCCTGCCCGCGGAAAAAGAAACCATCGCACACGGCACAGGCTGATACGCCAAAGCCATTGTATTTTTGCTCAGATTCCAGACCCAGCCATTTTGCCGAAGCACCGGTTGAAATGATCACTGTATCGGCCAGGATAGTCTTGCTTTCGTCAACCACTACCTTATGCGGCAGGCTCGCAAAATCAACCGAGCTTACATACCCAAAGCGGATATCAGTACCCAGGCGCGATGCCTGCTTCTCAAAGTTCTGCATCATTTCAGGCCCTAAAATACCTTCAGGATAACCGGGATAGTTTTCCACCTCGGTAGTTTGGGTAAGCTGGCCACCGGCAAGCATACCGGTATAAAGTACCGGTTTCAGATCAGCACGGGCTGCATATATCGCGGCAGTATACCCCGCCGGACCAGAGCCTATAATAAGGCACTTTACGTGTTCAAGTTGTTCAGACATCAATTAATAATTGAATTTATACACAAATGTACAATTAAAGGCTGACCGGGTCAATATCCTATAGTCAACAGAGTGCAATTAGCTCGTTGCCTTTATCTTTCCCATGTTATTTACCCGCTGGCAGATAAGTAAGCATGTAATTTTTTGTAAAATAATCTAAACCAGCCTTATCCAATTTTGTTAAAACTTAGAATCATCTATAAAAAAGGAAAGAAAGACATGAAAGATCAATCAAAATTAGTTGCCGCGCTGTTAATCGGTGCTGCAGCTGGTGCCGCAGCAGCTTTATTACTGGCACCCGATAGTGGTAAAGCTACCCGTGAAGAAATTGCTGATTACTTTGGCGACCTGCTTGACTCAACTAAAGAAAAAGCGAGCAAAGCTGCTTCAAGCGTAAAAGAGTACAGTAATGATATTGTTGACCGTGCAAAATCAAAATTTCAGCACGCCAAAGAAAGTGCGGCTGATTATACCGACACACTGGTTGACACAGCAAGAGCCAAAGGCAGCGAGTATGCCGATGACGCTAAAGACAGTGTAAAAAGCACCGCTAACGGCTGGAACAACGCGATACAAAATTCATAATACATCAAATTATAAAACAAGAAACCCCGGCCAAAATTTGACCGGGGTTTCTTGTTTTTATAGGTTTTGAACTTATAACTTAAAGGTATTGTCTTTCACGGTTGCATCCATAAATATACCGCCATCAAGCGTTACACTTTGTACGGCCTTGGTTGTTTTTATGATGATCGCGGTTTGTTTTTGGTCGGCCTTCCAAACCGAGGCGGTTTGGTGCAGGCTTTCGGTACTGCCATCGGCGTAAGTTACCTTTACATCAAACGGCGCCGCGAAACCACCAATGTTTTGTATAGCAACGCTGTAACCGCCATCGGCTTTGGTAACGCCCTGTACAGCCAGGTCGATGTAATAATTAGTAAAGTACCAGTTATTAAAAAACCAGTTCAGGTCCTGACCTGATACATTGCTCATGGAGTTAAAATAATCCCACGGAATAGGGTGTTTGCCATTCCAACGATCCATGTAACCATGCAGGGCTTTTTTAAACAGTTCATCGCCCAGCATATCCTTTAACGCTAAGTGGCTCAAAGCAGGTTTACCGTAGGCGTTGTTACCGTAACCCATACGCAACTCGCTCGACGGGGTAATTACCGGCAAATCCTGATAAGTTGATTTATTGTTGATCCAACCCGCAACACGGAATTGCTTGAACAGACTTTCAGCTTTTGCTTTACCAAACTCAGCAGTACCAATAAGCAGCTCAAAGGTAGTTGCCCAGCCTTCATCCATAAACGCGTAACGGCTTTCGTTAACACCCATGTAAAATGGCATCCAAGTGTGGGCGATCTCGTGATCCTGCACAAACTGGGTAAAATCAAAGCTATCGGTATGGCTGTCGTTACACATCATTGGGTATTCCATATCGGCAAATCCCATCACCGATGTCATTTTCGGGAAGGGATAAGGTACGCCCGGCCAGTTTTGCGACAACCAGCTTAAGCTATGCCTGCCAAACTGAACCACCTTATGAAAATCGGCGGCCGAATCGGCAAAGGCAGCCTGCATGCTGGCGCGGCGTTTGGTTTTCGGGTCAACTATCACACTGGCGGCGTCCCATACATAATTATCGCTCACGGCCAGGGCTACATCGCTAATGTTGGTACAGGTCCATGTCCAGGTATTCAGGTCATTTTGCGCGGTTACTTTCTTTTTGGCGATGTCATCAGCCGTAGCTATATGGATAGTTGAATCGCTGGTAAATGATTTTTGCAGACGCTTGTAATACTCCGGCTGCAATACCTGCTTAGCATTTTGCAGCGTACCGGTAGCCCAAACAATAAAGTTTTTAGGCGCCTTTACGTTCAGGGTATAATCGTTAAAGTCGTTATAAAACTCCTGTGCATCTAAAAACTCCAGGGTATCCCAGCCGTTATAATCATCATACACGGCTATGCGCGGATAAAAATATGCCAGAAACATGGTTGACGGATTTAACATACCTTCCCTTCCGCTTTGTACCGATGCCTGGAAATGCCAGTCGATATCCAACTTCAGCGAGTCGCCCGGGTTAAGCGGTTTAGCTAAACGCACACCACGGTTAGTACCCGATGGCTCATTGTTCCATTTCTGGGTATTGCCGTTGATCTGCATTTTATCAATCTGTATACCTTCAGTAAGGTAATCTTTTTCCGTAGCGGAGAAACGGGCAGCTCCGGGGCGGTGTGTATTCAGGATAAACTTCAGGTTAAGCAAACGCAGCGTATCCGGACTATTATTGATATAAGTAATTTGCTCCGTACCATTAACATTACGCGTTTTGGGGTCAACAGTTACGGTAATGTTGTAACGGCCGCGATTTTGCCAGTAATTTTTACCGGGCTTGCCATCAGGCGATCGGGTTTGTTTGGCAAAGGCCGCCTTGATGTCGCGCGGCATGTAAAGGCTTTGCGCCTGCGTTTGGTAAACGGCAGCACCAAGCAGCGTTGTAAAAAGTAATTTTTTAAGCATAGTGTGAGGTCAGCAAGTTAATAATGTAAACTGCTGTAAAGCTATGCTATAAACGGTAATTATTCAACCCCGAGGTATTCTTTTGCAATCAGTTCAAAAAGCCTGTCGTTGTCAATGGCTTCGTCAAAACATTCTACAAGCAATTGCTTTATCTCGTTGTTACCCAGCTTAGCTGCCAACAGGTTAAGCATACGGCTGGCGCTGATGTTAATTTGCTCCAGCATTTGTATGTAGAGCATAATATCAGTGTCCGTTTCCATTGCATTGTCCTGAGGCTCATCCAGGCAAAAATTATCTTTAATGATGGCCTTTATCGCGTTGCAATTAGAATCAGATGGTTGCTCGTTTATTAAGGCATATATCACATCCATCCGCTTTACCTGGTTATGCAGGTCGCCGGCAAATTCTTCCAGGCCCAGTTTCAACGCGCCGAAAGATGCCAGACCTATCAGATAAGGCATTTTCTCTAATAAATAACCTTTACTGAAATACAACCTGTTTAAGTTATGTGTAAACAGTTTATCGGATTGATTGCTGGTAATGTTTTGCGACGGCATGGTATTTCAGGAGCGATGTAACAGGTATTGTACTTACAGTAAAAATAATACTTATAAAAGTAAAGCAGCGTTTTTTAATACACATACCGGCTTTTTTAGCCTATAAGCTAACTTATTAAGCTATTAATAAATTAAATAAACTATTGCAGTTCAAATTAAACAAAGGCATTACACTTACACCGTATTTTTGGCTTAGCTTTGCACCATGAAACACAAGTTAGGCGATTTTGTAAGGTTTATTGATGAAAAACTGGAAGGCTATGTTACCCGCATAATTGATGAGCAGATGATTGGCGTTACGGGCGATGACGGCTTTGAAATACCGGTTATGGCCAGCAAAGTTACTGCTGTTTACGGGCACATGGACGATGCAAGGGAAGCCGAAACTAAAGCACCGGCCATTACGCCTATACCCGCAGGCGAATTTATAGCGCGTGGCGTATACCTGGCGGCAGTACCTGATACCCGGGCGAGTTCTGTGGTTCATTTCCAGCTTATCAATACCACCTCGTTCCAACTGTTGGTTTCAATTCATGGCGAGCATGATAAAAAGTTCAAGGGTGAATTTGCCGGCATTGTTCAACCCAAAACAAGCACACAGGTTCACTCCGCTCAATTGGCCGACCTGCAGGTATGGCCCAAGCTAACCGTAAATATCATCTACCACACCACACAAAACGTGCAACCGCCTTCGCCGCTTACTTACAGCGAGAAATTTAAGGCTAAGGATTTTGCCGGCGCTAAGCAAAAGTTACCTTTAACCGGCTTGCAGGGCTGGCTTTTCAGGCTTGATGAAGATGAACTGGTTATTGATGCCGGTAAATTAAAGGAGAGTTTTTTCAAAACTGCCGAAGAAAAAGCAGAAGTGGTTGGCAAACCTGAAAATGAAGTAGACCTGCATATTGAAAAACTACGTGATGATTATCACTTTTTAAGCAGTGCCGAGATATTGAAAATACAGCTCGATCATTTCAACAAAAAGTTGGATGCCGCCATTGTGCACCAACTGCACGAGATTGTGTTTATACACGGTGCCGGGAATGGCATTTTAAGGCATGAACTGCATAAAGCGCTTGGCCGCAACAACAAGGTGCAAACATTTATGGATGCCCGTAAGGAAAAATTTGGCTACGGCGCTACTAAAGCGGTTTTAAAGTAAGGCTAACCGTTTGTAACGGCTTTCAACTCGTTTTTTACAAAGTTGTCGCCGTTATAAACTTTAAGGCCGATACAGAACGTAGTGCCCTTACCAGGCTCGCTGCTGAACCATATTTTGCCGCCCTGCAATTCAGTAAACTCTTTACATAATAACAGGCCAAGGCCTACGCCCTTTTCGTTACCGGTACCATATGTTGATTTTGCACGCAATGAAAACATATCTTCCTGCTGATCGGGCGGGATGCCGATGCCTGTATCAATTATACTGATACAGCACTCCGTGTCGTTATAGTCAGACTTCACGAGGATTGTGTCGCCGCAGTTACTGAACTTGATGGCATTGTTTATCAGGTTACGAACAATAAGCTGCAACATGTCCGGATCGGCAACAACAGGCGCTTTGTCTTCAAGCTTGCTTATAAGCGTTATACCTTTACGCTGTGCCTCATTTTTTTGCAGCTGCAGCGTGGTTTGCAACGCGTCGCTTACATTTACCGTGGCCAAATTTACATTTACGCCTTCCATTTGCGATTTAGTCCACGTAAGCAGGTTCGACAGCATTTTCTGCGTATTTTGGGTAGCGTTCAGTAAATCCTTTTTAATTGACATTCGCTCGCTCTCTTCAAGCTTAAACTCCGACAATATTTCGAGGTAGTTTTGTATGGAGCTTAGCGGCGCCCGTAAATCATGCGCTAAAATGGCGTACAGCTTATTTTTAGTTATGTTTGATTGTTCCAGTTCATCGGCCTTATGCTCCACGCGCAGGCGCTCAAAATCGTAACTACGCCGTATGTATGTGGTAACAACCGAAATAATAACCGCTACTACCAGGTACGAATACATAAAATCAAAGTAACGGCTCTCCCTATCCGGATAGGTTGATGGTACAGAACTGGCGTCAACATATTCTAAGCCCATCAGGCTGAGTACTATGGCAATGTTTACCGCAATCCAAAACCAATACTGCTTTTTAGGTACTACCGATATATTGATGAAGCATCCCAACAAAAAGATAAGCACCGTGGGTCCACGCGTGCCCGAGTTGTCAAAAAAATTGGCAACCAGCAAACAGTTGCTGAGGATGTTGTATAAAATGATGCTGAGATTAAACCGCCGCGCAATCCTCGACAAATAATATGATACTGCAACCAGCACCATGCCTCCGGCCATAAGGGCAGCCAGTTGAGGCATATCAATATACAAGTTTGAGAATATGTTAAGGAAAAGCGCGATAACCGTTACTACGCATACTGTATGGAATATGCGCTGCTCCAGAATAAATTCCGCAGGCTCGCCGATTAATTTTTTAATTAAACCAGGCAATGTATTCGGCATGTGCAGCAATAGTAACAGCAGTTGATTAGGGATGCTTACGTGAAGGTAATCGGCTTTTACTAATCATCCGTAAAAAATAATACATTTTAATTAATGGGTATATAATTTTACGTATCGTTAATTATAGTTGCCGATTACTTACAACGGCTAACCGGATGCAGTTTAGCCAAATACTGTCCATACTCATCCTCAAAAATTACCTCTCCCTGCCAGCCCTCTTCACGGGCTATGGTAAGCATGGTTTTTTCGTCGATATACAGCCAGCTAAACCAGTCTGAACGTTCGCCTTTGTAAGCATATTGATACGACACTTGCCCGTAATAATCTCCTTCAGGCAAACCATCCGGATACAGGTATGCCACGTCAGACGAATCAAACAACAACTGTCCGCCGGGCAACAGCAGCGTTTTGGCGTGCCTTAAAAAACGGCGCAGGCCGTCCAGGTCTCCGGCTATGCCAATGCCGTTCATTAGCATAAGTAAAGTATCATACTGCCTGGCGTTATAAGCGAATATATCCGTCTGTAAAACATCAGCTACTCCCCTTGCCTGCATAACCTCTGTAGCAAAGGTAGATATATCCAGTGCGGTTACAGCGGTATCCCACTGCTGCAGCACCAGGCTATGGCTGCCTGCGCCGGCGCCAACATCAAGCACGCTGCCGTTACAGTGGTTAAGGGCGCACCATTCCAGGTCGGGCATATCGTCCTCATCTCTAAAGTAGGTGCGTACAGGCATTTCTTCGCGCGGGCCGTAACGGTTATATATCCATAGCTTGCTTACCTTGTCGCCATGGTAATAATTATAAATTGCCTGTCCTAAAATATCGCTCATATGCAGCTGCAAAGTAAATAATTTATATTTGACGCTGCATGACCTCTACCACCATTAGCTATATTTTACTTTCACTGTTGCTTGCTGCAGGTATGCTGTTTTCGGTAAAACGGCATAAGCTAACACGCTGGGCAGCCTTTACCGGCGCCTTTACAGCGCTGTTACTTTATATGGCCACCGGCTTTGCCGGCGTGCTTATGATGACGGCTTTCTTTATTATCGGCACAGCGGCTACATCGCACAAAAAGCACCTGAAGCAAGGTATTGATAGCGATAGCGCGCCGCGTGATACCTGGCAGGTACTTGCAAACAGCGGTACAGCGGCCATACTTTCTATTACGGCACTACTGTTCCCGGCGTATAAAAACGAAATGCTGCTGATGATCGCCGGAGCCCTCGCTACTGCTGCAGCTGATACCGCATCAAGCGAACTCGGTATTATTTACGGACGCAATTTTTACAACATTATTAGCTGGAAGAGAGATACGCGCGGACTTGACGGCGTAATAAGCCTGGAAGGTACACTGCTTGGATTAGCAGGCAGCTTCTTAATAGCTCTTATTTATGGATTATTCGCAGGCTTAGGCTGGGCGGTTGTAGCCATATCGCTGGCAGGTGCAGCAGGTAATTTAGCCGACTCGCTGCTGGGCGCAGTGCTGGAGCGCAGGCAACTGATAGATAACAATATGGTGAATTTTTTGGCAACGCTTACCGGCGCTGTAACTGCCGCCATAATTGCATAAAAAAAGCACCGGTGAAAAACCGGTGCTTTTTACGATCAATAAAATGATATATGATTATATAACTTTTACTTTTACCGCATTTAAGCCTTTACGGCCGTTTTCAACCTCAAACTCTACTTTGTCGTTCTCCTGTATCTCATCGATAAGGCCGGTTGAGTGTACAAAAATGTCTTGCTCGCCACTGTCAGGCACGATAAAGCCAAAACCTTTTGTAACGTTGAAAAATTTAACTGTTCCTTGTTTTTGCATTGTATTGTTTATTATAAAGTGTGCAATGTAGGTATAATAATCGGCAAAGCCGCAATATATTTACCTGCAATGCCTTGTATTGACAATCAAGCTACTATTGAGAGATTATTGTTGATGGTATCTTCCGAATCTTTAACGATTAGTTTTATCTTCTGATCTAACTCATCCACTACCAGCTGCATCATTTCCATGTACTCCTCAATACCCATTTTATCCTGCTCCAGCTTCATAACATGCAACAGGCCCAGCAATGATGCTACCGGGCGACGCAGTTCATGCGATTGGATGATGGCTATACGGGTAAGTGCTTCGTTCTGCACCCTGATCTGTTCTTCCTGGAGTTTGCTTTGCGTAATGTCAACCGCGTTTATGGCCACGCCTACCACCTCTTTTATAATATTGCGGATGGGTACTATTTTTACTTCTCGCCATCCTTCATGCTGTGTATCCCGCCAAACCAACAACTCCTTTTTGATGGAACGACCGCCAAACGCCTGGTTAACCAACTGCCTTAATTCAATAGCGGTATACTGATCTACGTACTCAAAAAGGTCAGCACCGACTACGGGCATCTTGTTTAAAACGGCAAACATGGCAGAAACTGTTGCCTTATTCATGGCCATAATGCGCATACCCCGGTCAACCAGCACATGCTGATCGCTGCTGCTATCAAATATGGCTTTTAGCTTAAGCTCCGAATCGGTAACGTCCATACTGTTTTGCATGGAGTTTTTATGATGTAATTCCAGCTCTCTTAAACTGGAGTCGAGTTGCATCAGGTTCATAGCCTGCCGGGCCAGCATCCTGAGCGTATTTTTCTCTTCAATATCCAGTTCACGCGGCTCAAAGCCTACTACACATAAACTGCCTACCGCATAGCCATCATCGGTTATTAGCGGGCAACCTGCGTAAAAGCGCGCGTTAGGATCGCCGCAAACCAGCGGGTTTGATGAGTAGCGCACGTCAAGCTTCATATCGGGCACTACAACTACGTCGCGTTTTTTTATGGTATGGTTGCAAAAAGCTATTTGCCTGGGCGTGCTTTCTATATCAACACCTTTACGCGCTTTAAACCATTGGGTATCTTTACCTAAAAGTGTTATCAAAGCTACGGGGGCATTACATAGCCGGGCGGTTAATTCAGCTATTCCGGCTAAATCGCGGCTTGTTGATGCATTAAGAGAGGTAAACCTGGTTACGGCTTTAAGGCGGTTGTATTCATCATTCATTGTGATACGGAAACATAAAACGGCGTATACACTTACGCCGTTTTATGTTCAGAACACCTTATACCGAAGTTTGTTTTTGGAAATAATTATTCGCCCGAATAAACGCTTTGTATCGGCGTGCGCAGGTTATAGCCCGATGCCATCACCTGCCCGTAAGCTCCGGCCGTACGCACCGCGATAATATCTCCGCGGTATGATTGCGGCAGCTCCACATCCTTACGGAAACAGTCAGTGCTTTCGCATATCGGACCAACAACGTCATATTTCACCGCGTCGGTAACGTTCTCCGGCGTGCGGCTCAAATTATCTATCTGGTGGTATGCCTGGTACAGCATAGGCCTGATCAGTTCCGTCATACCGGCATCAAGCACCAAAAAATTTTTACGCTGGCCATTTTTTACATATAACACTCTCGATATCAATGCCGACGATTGCGCCACCAATACGCGGCCAAGCTCAAAATGCACCTCTTGCCCCGGCTTAACATTTAAAAAGTCTTTAAAAACTTTAAAATAGCTATCAAAATCGGCGATGTTGTTTTGGTCCGGGCTGTGATAATTTACGCCCAGGCCTCCACCGGCATTAAGTATCTTGATGGTAAAGCCACGGTCCTCAAACCAGGTTTGAATTTCGTTGATACGTACGCACAGGCTCCTGAACACCTCCATATCGGTAATTTGCGAGCCAACGTGAAAGTGTATACCTACAAACTCCAGGCTGGCGCTGCTGCGCAGCTTCTCGGCTACATCATTCAATTGCCAGGTGTTGATTCCGAATTTATTTTCATCAAGCCCCGTAGTAATATAGTGGTGGGTATGCGCATCTACATTCGGATTTATACGGATAGCTACGCGGGCTTTTTTGTTACGTGCTGCAGCCAAGTCATTAATTACTTCCAGCTCCTGAACCGACTCCACGTTAAAGCAGAAAATGTCGGCATCTAAAGCGGCAATTATTTCTTTGTCTGATTTACCTACGCCGGCAAACACCACTTTGTCTTTACTGAAACCATACTTCAGGGCGGCTAACACCTCGTTTCCGCTCACGCAATCGGCACCAAAGCCGTAGGACTGAATGGCTTTGAGTACCTGCTCATCAAAATTAGCCTTCATGGCGTAGTGCACATGAAAGCCGTATTTACCTGCCGCCTCACTGCAGGCAGCCAATGTGCGGCGCAGCAGGTCGAGGTCGTAGTAATAAAAAGGCGTTTCCAAACCCTGGAAACGATCTATAACATTATCGTTAAACATTTTATAGCAAACTTAAATGCCTGCGTACAGGCAAAATGCAACAAATGCCGTTAAAATAAACGGCTGTGTAAACTACGCAGCGCTTCGGTTTTTTCCTCAGTTTTTACCAGTAATGACAAGTTATGCTCACTGCCTCCGTAAGAAATCATGCGTAACGGAATATGTTTTACAGCTTCCAGCACGCGCGCGGCATAACCGTGCTTATCGGTACCAAAATCGCCAACTACGCAAATAATAGTCTGTTTAGTTTCTATTTCCACACTACCGAAGGTGTTTAATTCAGCCTCTATCTGGCTGAGGTAAGTGGTATCGTCAATAGTTAATGATACGGCCACTTCCGATGTGGTGATCATATCGATAGAGGTTTTATAACGCTCAAACACTTCAAAAACACGCCTTAAAAAGCCATAAGCCAGCAGCATACGGCTTGATTGTATGCGAATGGCCGTTATATCATCCTTGGCGGCGATTGATTTAATGCGGTTCTTTTCGCTTTCATTAGTGATGAGCGTGCCCTGAGCCTGCGGATCCATGGTATTGAGCAGGCGTACCGGTATTTTGTAACGCTGCGCCGGGAAAACGCTCTGCGGGTGTAATATTTTAGCGCCGAAGTAAGCCAGCTCGGCTGCTTCATCAAATGATAGCTGGGCAATTGGCTGCGTGCCTTTTACAATACGCGGGTCGTTATTGTGCATACCGTCAATGTCCGTCCATATCTGTACTTCCTCGCTGCGTATACCCGCCCCTATTAATGATGCGGTATAATCACTGCCCCCGCGGCGCAGGTTATCAATTTCGCCAAAGCTGTTGCGGCAAATATAGCCCTGCGTAATAAACAGGTTGTTTTCCGGATGTTTTTCAAGCAACGGGGTAAGGTGCGAGGTGATGTAATCAACCACAGGCTCATTATCCTCGTCAATCTTCATAAAATCAAGCGCAGGTAACAGTACCGACGGCACCCCGATCTCTTTAAGATAAACATGGTATAATGTGGTCGACAATAGTTCGCCCTGCGCCAGTATTATCTTCTCTTCAATTGGCGTGAACAAATCGTTAGCCAAGCCGCCAAGCAGGTTAAAATGATAGTCGATCACTTCCTTACCTTGCGCACGGTATTCCTCGTCAGCAAGAAGCTCCTGAATAAAAATTTCGTACTTACCCTTTAATGCAGCAATTAATGAGGCCGCCTTGGGCTTATCGCCTGCAAGGTATGCCTGTCCTATTTCAACCAAACTGTTTGTTGTGCCCGACACTGCCGAAAGCACCACGATCTGACGTTGAGAAGCATCAATAATATCCAGCAGCTTTTTCATCCTTTCAGGACTGCCTACCGATGTTCCTCCAAATTTTAAAACTTTCATCTTTACAATAATTACTTAATTGAAAAATTGATCTTGCTGCATCAATTTTAGCGGCGCTAAAAATAGGATTTTTAAGCACTTATCGGTGAGTTATTGTGAAGAAAAAGCATCTAAAAAACTTACGCTATGCCGAATTGCATCAAAATGTCGTCCTTTAATTTATACATATTGTATTCGTGTTAACAAAATGTGCCCGTTAAATTTAACATTATAATGATAATCAGGAAAAAAGTGTATAGAAAAGTGTAAACAACATTTTCATAACACGTATACTTTTCAAATATCCATTGCATACAAAGTTTAAAAAACGGTACGAAAAAGCTGTTTTCCAATAAATCACTTTAAAATTTCATCTCACAAGAAAATGGGCTCACAATAACCGCAGACCTTTTTCGTAAAAAATTTTTGGATTGATTATCAGTTAATTAAATTAACAACATAACAATTTGATAACATTAGCACAAAGTTTGTTCGTAACGTATTGTAATGATACACCAATATCTTACGTAACCTAAATATAAAACTGAGGAGTTTTGTGATTATTAACGCTTAACAGCAATCATGTTGAAGGGCAGTGTTTTATTATCTACATTTTATGAGAACTGAAAAATCAACGTTAAGGTGCACTTGTGGAGCGCCTTATCATTTCGAGAGCAAAACAAATCCTCTCGGCGCGCTATTGTTTTTCTTACCAATTCGTCGTTTTTTCTGCGCACATTGTTTAAAAAATGCCTATGTGTGGTTACCAGATAAAATGGCGAGACGGTTTCACCGAGTATAAGTGAGTATGGAAAAAAGTTACAAAAAAGAAAGAGCCGCTGTTAACAGCGGCTCTTTGTGCTTATAATAATTCCCGTTCTTTTGATACGGTGTGTATATCGGGGTTTTGATAATCCTTTTCAATCAACCCGTCGCGCATACGCACAATACGGTGCGCGTGCTGGGCAATATCTTCTTCGTGCGTTACCAGTATAATGGTGTTTCCCCTTGCGTGTATATCCTCAATAAGACCCATTATCTCTATAGATGTTTTGGTATCCAGGTTACCTGTAGGCTCATCGGCTAATATGATAGACGGGTTATTAATTAATGCCCGTGCTACGGCTACACGCTGGCGCTGCCCGCCTGAAAGCTCATTAGGCTTATGATCAACCCGATGCCCAAGACCCACGTTTTCAAGCGCCTTGTGCGCACGTGCCAGCCTGTCGGCCTTACTTATGCCCGCATAAACCAGCGGAAGGGCCACATTTTCGAGCGAACTGTTACGTGGCAACAAGTTAAAGGTTTGAAAAACGAAGCCAATTTCGGAGTTACGCACTTCGGCCAGGTCATCATCGCTCATGTGGCTAACGTTGATGCCATTAAGCACATACTCACCTTTTGATGGGGTATCTAAACAACCTAAAATATTCATCAGGGTTGATTTACCTGAACCCGACGGCCCCATCAGGGCTACAAACTCACCCTTATTTATGGTTAACGATACGGATTTAAGCGCGTGAATCACCTCACTGCCAATAACATATCTCCGGCCTATATCGGTAAGGGTAATAAGTGGCTGCATTCGTTTTTTGGTAGTTTGACTATGGTTTAGGAGTAATTGTTACACCATTAATATTATTTTCTCAACCTTGATTTTTAGGATTTTGAGATTACCTTGATTTTAGTTTTTGAATACTGATTTTGAGATTACAACATTCACTTTAATTTGACAATCAAGTTTGTTAATCAAGGTAATCTCAAATCCTAAAAATCAAGGTCAAAGACGAATACTACCGTTCGATCACCTTGGCCACCAATATGTGGCTGCCATCATGCTTAGGGGCATTAAGCAGGGCTTGTTCAGTGGTTATTTCCTGCTTCACCACGTCCTCGCGTAACACATTGTCTTCAGTGGTCATGTATACCAATGGCTCAACGCCGGCGGTATCTACCTCATTTAACTTAGCCATAAAGTCGAGTATCTGGCTCATATCCTTCATTAGCTCCTCTTTCTCGGTTTCGGCCAGTTCAAGGCGGGCAAGGTGGGCTATTTTGTCTACGGTTTGCTTATCAATCGTCATGCGGTTTGCAGTTTTTGCTGAATGATACTGTGAACCTGGTCGCGCAGTGCATCGGTATCCTCAATGGTTAAATCAGCCGTTTCGACGGGCTTATGTACAAATATATTACAAACGCCGGGTTTGCTGCCATATTTAAGTCCATCATCCCATAATATTTGCCAGGTATTGAGGGAAGTAACCGGGATGATGGGTATTTTATGCTCAATAGCCAACCGGAAAGGTCCATTTTTAAATGAGATCATTTCGGGTGGATAAATATCAGGAATGGTACCTTCCGGAAAAATGATCATGGTAACACCCTTTTGCAAACGCTCGGCGGTAGCCTTGAAAGCGCGAAATGATGACATTTTACTTTCGCGGTTTACCGGAATATCCACTGTGCGGAAGAATAGCCCAGTTACCAACCCGTCAAGCAGTTCATCCTTACCCATAAAACTAATGTTGTTTTTTATGGCGATGCTGATGGCTGTAATATCCAGGTTTGAGGTATGATTAGGGCAAATAATATAAGTACGACTCCAGTCTACCTTTTGCTCATACTCAATTTTATAAGTAATTCCGGCTATTAATGAGCTTACAAAACCCCAAGCCCTGCGCACTTTATTCATGCTTACATAGCGCTCGGGCTTGCGCGAGAAATAATACAGTAAAGGCCAGAAAACGAAGTAAAAAAAGCCTACACTGTACCTGTACAAGCGGGCATGGGCCTTTCTTAAAAACATTTTCATCGGTGCCAAAAATATAAAAATTCTTACTTTCGCCCCTATGGAAACAGTTGTTAGTGGTATAAGGTCTACCGGAAACTTACATTTAGGTAATTATTACGGTGCAATACAGAATTTTATAAAGATGCAGCATGAGTATAACTGCTACTTTTTTATTGCCGATTTGCACTCCCTTACCACACACCCTACCCCAGCCGACCTGCACAGCAATGTGAAACAGGTATTGGTTGAATATCTTGCCGCAGGCATCGATCCGGAGAAAGCTACCATATATGTACAATCTGACGTGCCTGAGGTAGCCGAACTGTACCTTTACCTTAATATGAATGCTTATTTAGGCGAACTGGAGCGCAGTACATCATTTAAAGATAAAGTACGCGCGCAACCTGATAACGTAAACGCCGGCTTGCTTACTTACCCGGTTTTAATGGCAGCGGATATCATCATCCATAAGGCTACAAAAGTACCTGTGGGTAAAGATCAGGAGCAACACCTGGAAATGGCCCGCACCTTTGGCAACCGTTTTAACAGGCTTTATAACAACGAATACTTTCCCGAACCTTACGCCTTTACCTACGGCAGTAACCTGGTAAAAATTCCGGGATTGGATGGTAAAGGAAAAATGGGCAAATCTGAAGGTGAGGGCAATGCCGTTTACCTGTCTGATGCGCCCGAGGTGATCCGCAAAAAGGTAATGCGCGCTGTTACCGATAGCGGACCAAGCGTTGAAAACCAGGAAAAACCACAGGAGATACAAAACCTGTTCGATTTGATGAAAGTAGTATCAACCGAGGATACTTACCAGCATTTTGACAATCTGTACAACACCATGCAGATACGTTACGGCGACCTGAAAAAACAGCTTGCTGAGGATATGGTGAACGCTACCGCGCCGATACGTGAACGTATAAACGAGATAGCTAATGATAGCGCTTACCTTAGCCGCGTGGCCAGCCTCGGTGCCGAAAAAGCCCGCGAAAGCGCCAACAAAACTATACGCGAGGTACGCGAGATCATCGGTTTCCGGAAATTTTAATTATCTAAACGGAGAAATACTACTTTAAAACAACACCTTACAACTTTTTTGACACTTGATGGTTGTTGGTGTATATTAGGCAGTCTGTGGACGATGGTCAATAGTCCATAGTGGAAAATACGCTTTATTAAATTACTATGGTCTATCGTCTATGGTCTACCGGCTAACTGACTAACCGACCTAACACCAAACGCACATGCACATTGCTATTGTAGGAAACATAGGTGCCGGTAAAACCACCCTCACCGAAATGCTGGCCAAAAACTATGGCTTTGAGCCGCTTTTTGAAGCCGTTGATAACAACCCCTACCTTGAGGATTTTTACAGCGATATGAAACGCTGGAGCTTTAACCTGCAGATATACTTTTTAAACAGCCGTTACCGCCAGATCATCGAGATACAAAAGAGCGGGCGCAACGTGATACAGGACCGTACCATTTACGAGGATGCCTTTATTTTTGCGGAGAACCTGCACGATATGGGCCTCATGACTACGCGCGATTACGAGAATTACCGTTCGATATTTGATAACATCACCTCGTTTATCAAGCCGCCTGACCTGTTGATCTACCTTAAGGCATCGGTACCTACGCTGGTAAACAACATACAGCGTCGCGGCCGCGAATACGAAAGTGGCATCAGGCTGGATTATCTTTCAAAACTGAATGAAAAGTACCAAAAATGGATAAACGGATACGACTTAGGTAAACTGCTGGTTTTAGATAAGGACAACCTTGACTTTGCCAACAACACCGAAGACATGGCCACCATTGTACAAATGATTGAAAGAGAAATACACGGGTTGTTTTAGAACGAAGAGCCAGCCCCCTAAATCCCACTGAAGGGGAGTTGAGTAACTACAATATATAATGAGCGATATATCTAATACGCAAAGCATCACCTCTCCTTCAGGGGAGGCCGGGAGGGGCAGCATCCTTGGCATCATACCTGCCCGCTATGCGTCAAGCCGTTTTCCGGGTAAGCCCTTGGTTGATATTGCAGGCAAGAGCATGATACAGCGCGTTTATGAGCAGGCTTCCAAATGTCCAGACTTGGCGGCGGTTGTGGTAGCTACAGATGACGAGCGCATCTTTGAACATGTAACTGCGTTCGGTGGCCATGTGGTAATGACGGACGGCAACCATCAAAGTGGTACCGACCGCTGTGCCGAGGTAGCTTTACAGCATCCGGAACATGAGGTTGTAATTAATATTCAAGGTGATGAGCCTTATATTGATCCGGAGCAGATCACCAAGTTGGCGCATTGTTTCAGCAATCCGCAAACGCAGATAGCTACACTGGTTAAGCAAATTAAAACTGTACAAGAGTTGCTGAACGCTAACTCGCCCAAGGTCGTAATCAACAAACTGTCAGAAGCTATTTACTTTTCGCGTTCGCCCCTGCCCCACCTGCGCGGCGAGGAACCGGAGAACTGGCTGGGCTTCCATACCTACTTTAAGCATATTGGTATTTATGGTTATCGGGCCGACGTACTGCAGCAAATAACCAAACTGCCTGTATCGTCCCTGGAAACAGCAGAGAAACTGGAACAACTCCGCTGGATAGAGAACGGCTACCGTATACAGGTTGCCGAAACCGAGCTGGAAACCCACGCCATTGATACGCCGGAAGATTTGAAGTTGCTGAATCTTTCCTGAACCCTTCCCTTAGGAAGGACTTTACATTAAAAATTTCATTTTGAATGAAGTACGACAAGAAATCCGTTCGCTTTACTAATTAGAAGAGAACCGATTTCTTGCTATTGCTCGGGATGACAAGCAGTAATTTAATAGTACAAAACGATTCGGTGCCTATTGCTCCGGCCTTTTAATTTTCGGGTAGCACTAAAGATGCACAACCTTTCATAGAAAATTAAGCAACCGACGACTTTTGCTTCTTTTGTTCGCACAAAAGAAGTTTAGACAGGTATAAAAACCACCACCTTACGCTTTCAAATCGCCTTCAATCGAATCATCAATGGTGGTACCCATAATGGCGCCGGCTATTTGTTTAACAAAGGCAATAGCGTTGCCGTGTTTGTTGTCCCAATAATGGCCTTGTGTTGGCGTTACCTTAATGATGCTGATGCGCGGATCGCTTTTACCTTCGGTAAACCATACCTTTAATACCGGATCCCATAATTCATCAATCTTACTTTTGTCCTCGCTGATCTCGGCTATGCCGTAAACGTTTAAAAAACCGGAATATGATGAACCCTGGAATAACAACTGTACAAACGGATCGGCTGCAATCTCTTCGTTCTTGTGGCTGTCGTTCGCGCTTAAAAACCACATATCGCCGTTATCGTCAATTTTTTGTGGCGACATGGGGCGGGTTGAAAATGGCAGGCCGGTTTTTATGTTGCTGCAAAAAAAGCAGGTGTCGGCTTTTTCGGCTAATTGTTTAAGCTTTTTCCAGGCTTCATTACCCTCAAGGTTTTCAATATTATCTTCTGGCTGATTGGCGTTAATGCTGTCCATGGTGTAAAATGTTTTTCTGGTTAATAATGTTTCATAACAACCCATGGCAATACCTAATTGTTTAAGATAAATATGCACCCTATCATTTATCTATTTGAAAATAAGCTGAAAAGAACAAAATAAAAGCTGTTTTGAAATAACTCCCGCTACTCCGCTTTACTTTAATTTGTTGCTGATTATAAACCAATCAACATCTTTTTTGAATTTGTTCAGCGCTTGCAGTACTCCGGCAATATCGATATAAAAGCGGCCGCTATTATCGTGTTGTGTATGTGCCGGTAGCTGAATGATGTACAGAAAAAAGATGCCTAACATCAATTACTAACCTAAAAACTCAATTTATGAGAACAAGAATTGTATTTGCACTTTTAAGTACGCTAACCTTTTTTTCGGCATGTAAAAAATCAGCAGAAGTAAAAAGCGCCTCACAGCCTGCGGAAATTGCCGGCGGCGGATTGAAAACTACAGCGGCGCCATCCTTTGCTTATGGGGCCGATATTAGCTGGATAACTGAACAGGAGGCCTCCGGCAAAAAGTTTTACAACAGCAGCGGTACACAGCAGGATATCTTTACGGTGATAAAAAGCAAGGGCATAAACGCAGTAAGGTTCAGGGTATGGGTAAATCCGTCAAACACTTATAATTCAACAGCCGATGTTATTGCCAAATGCAAGCGCGCCAAGGCTGCGGGTTTAAGTATCATGATTGATTTTCATTACAGCGATACCTGGGCCGACCCCGGTAATCAAACCAAACCATCCGCATGGGCGAGCCAGGATTTTACCACGCTAATGTCGACCGTTTACAACTACACCTACAACACGCTTAATACGATCAAGTCAAACGGCATTATGCCTGATTACGTGCAGGTTGGCAACGAAACCAGCGACGGTATGCTGTGGCCTGATGGCAGGGCATCACTATCTGCCACCAACTTTAAAAATTTTGCCTGGCTAATTAATTGCGGCTATGATGCCACCAAGGCCATCTTCCCATCGGCCAAGGTAATTGTGCACGTTGCCAACGGTTTTAACAATACCACAACCCGCTGGATATTTGACGGCATTAAAGCGAACGGTGGTAAATGGGATATATGCGGTTTCTCGGTATACCCGTCAGCCAGCAGCTGGCAAACCACCAACAACCAGGTGTTGGCCAACATGAAAGATATGGTAAGCCGCTACGGCAAGCAGGTGATGATCTGCGAGGCCGGGATGGATGTTTCGGCAGCGTCAACCTGTAAATCATTTCTTGCCGATCTGATCGCCAAAACTAAGTCAGTTTCAGGCGGATTAGGTGTATATTACTGGGAGCCGCAAGCCTACGCAAGCTGGAAGGGCTACAACATGGGCGCGTTCGACAGCAGCGGCAAACCTACCGTGGCAATGGACGCCTTTATACATTAATTTATTAAACCTGCAGGCGGAGCGAGTACTTATGCTCCGCCTGCAAGTTTATGTAATAAAGTTAACTCCCCTCAATTAAGTGGTTTGCCATTAGCTGGAGTTTTCTTTTTTGAAGCATCATGTGATGTTTGATTGTAAGGTCGTAGTCGTTTTCTTCGGATGTTTTTTCTTCACTGCGTTTACTAAACAATATAAACAACTCTATACACGTCAAAAATAAGAGCCAAAGGAACCAAATTAATAAAGCTACAGGCGAACTCCAAAGAAGCTTAGCCATTACATTTAATTCATCCAAAAAACCTGTTTTTCCTTTAATGTCATTTTCAACCTCTGATCTCAGTTTTATCAAGGATGCTTCTTTTATTAGTTTAACTTCTCTTAATTCAGCTAACTGTTCATCTAACGGCTTTAAAAGTGCAATGTTAGGGTTAGGTATGCTGCTAACTGATACAGAATTCGTTTTAACAATTTTTACATTTTGCTTAGTACCGTTAATGGAATCTCTATTGGTTGTAACAACAGGGGTACTATTGCTCTGGGAAGAATAAGATTTAATTGTAGGGTGTAGAGCAATGTCAGCACTTAGCCTGCTCCGCTCTCGCTCTTTATTCAAAATTGATCGATCAAGCTGATCAATCTGATTTTTTTGTTCTCGTTGTCTATCGGGTAATATCTTATTAACTTTATTATTCAGTGTTTCTATTTTGCCAAGTTCTATGTCTTCTTCAAATATTTTTTGATCAACTATTATAGACCCGATCAAAGCCATAGTGAATGCAATAATTGTTCGAAATGTCGCCATCCCTCCGCTAACATAACTTGAGAGTATTATTTGCCTTTCAATCTGAATTATAATTAAGCATAATATAATTCCTCCTATCAAAGAGCCTAAAACACCACACTTCAGATATCTATCGGCAAAAACAAATCCGATAAATGACCAGATAATGCATATAATTACCATTGCAGCTGCATAGCGTTTCAGGCGTTTTTGAGATACTTCACTGCATGATGCCAAAATTCTGTAATTATAACCGGTTAAAAAACAACCGAATTTTATCCACCACTTCATGTTAAAATTTTCTTTTTAAAATTTCGTAATGAGATATGGCAGCCAGGCCGTTCTTAAATCCGCGGGTATAACTAATCATTATGCCCTTGCAGTCGCCTTCATTATTTTCGGTACTATCCTGTATTATTTTTACTTTTTCCAAGTGACCGACAGCTATTCTCTTTTTCATTTCAAGCTCTTCAACAATATCTACCAGTCCATTACGGCTCCTGCTTATTATGTGATACTCTGTCTCTTGTATAAAGTCCTCATAAAATGTTTTAACTTTTTTTATAGTACGTATCAGTTCACTCTTCAAAGCGTCGAGATTTTGGTTTAAATGGCTGCTATCCGGATTAACCAAGGCATCATCATAACCTTTAGCTTCGTGATTTCTATCTAAGAATGAATACAAAAGATTGATGTTATTGTCAGTGGGTTGTTCCGCTCGCTGTGTATTGGTAGTATTAAACTGAGGCTTAGGTACATTTTTCTCAATAAAGATATTTTCGTCAATCTCAGGTAAAGGTTGGTTGCCATTAAATTGTGTCGGATTGTTATCGTCTCCGTTGTACGGTGTTGGCCTTTGTTGGTCGTTAGTAAAATTAAATATTGCCATTTGATTAAATTGATAAGGTTGGTACTTTAAACTTTGCGTGCCCTCGTTGATGGCAACTCTTGCAAAGCGTAATTAATAAGTTATTTGGATATTGCCAGGGCGGGCTGAATTGATTTTGATTTTTATTAAAATGATATTGACGATGATGAACCTGTAGTTCTTCGCTTCTTTTACAGATTATGCACTTGTTTTGATCTCGAAGCAAAATTTGTGCTCGTTTACTTTTCCATCTTTCATCAAAAAGTAATCCACCGTAAGTGCCGTGTGCTGGCGCTTCAAAATCGGTAACAGCTTGCACTGGAGTTTGCTCGTTAACGGCGTTAACGGATTTATAGGGTATACGTTTAATTACCGGAAGTTTTGGATAACGGTATTTGTTCATGTGATAAGATTACAAGAACAAACATGTTAAATTTTTAGCTGAATGTCAATACTTTAAATGAATTAACTACCGGTAAAAATTAATTTATTAAACAAACAAAAGCTTTCGCTCCGGAAAGCGGGCTGCATAGCCCGAAACGATGTTACGTATATAATCATTACCCGGGTAGGGTGTCAGTTGCTCTTTTAGTTGTTGCAGGCTCTCGGTTTTAAAGTAATGGGATATATAGCCCATGCCGTAAAAGCGGCCCTTCTCAATCAATATGCAGCTATGTTCGTCAATAGTGCGGCCTTCATCACGTATGGCAAAGGTGGGCAGCGCCTCATTAAGCGATTCGACGGCCAGGTTAACCCGGCTATTATAATCGTCGGCACTCATGTTGCCGCAACAGGCGCAGGCATCCTTATGTATACTATTACATTCGGCATTGTTTTTTTGGATGAAGCACAGTTTAGGGCATAAGCCAAAAGTATCTATCAGTTGGTTAAGCAGGTTATATCCCTCTAATAAGGAGTTGCAGGCATATAACGGCATTTGGTGCTTGCGGTGCTTATCAACCGCCAGGCGTACATAACCCCGCTGGTCAATATAATCATACAAAGCATAGCCCTGTTCAAACCGTTTTAATGAGCGGTTATACTGCGGCCAAAGCCGTTTAATCTCCACGGCTTCAAGCACGAAGGCAATCAGCTCGGTACCGCAAATCTGATAACTGATGCTATAAATATTCTTTAAAAATTCCTGGCGTTGCCTGCCGGGATTATTGCCGGTAAAGTGGCTGCAAACACGCTTTTTTAAGTTTTTGGCCTTACCAACATATATCACCTTGCCCTTGCTGTCATGAAAATAATATACCCCCGGCATATAAGGCAGTTGCTCCACATATTGCTTCGGCAGGTTGGCGGGCAGCACCTGTTCTTTTGAATTTTGTTTAAGCGCTTTGGCAATATGTTTTTCGGCATCGGCAGCCAGCAGCATAGTAAATAAAGCCGCTGTAGCTTCGGCATCCCCGGCTGCACGGTGGCGGCTATGGTTTACAATGCCCAGCTGCGAACACAACTTACCCAGGCTGTACGACGGAAAGCCCGGCATTATTTTACGCCCCAGCCGTACGGTGCATAGTTTATTGCAATGCAAATCGTACCCGGCCTGCGCTAAATGGTAGCGCACAAATGAGTAGTCAAAATTAACGTTGTGCGCTACAAATATTCTGCCTTCCAACAGTTGATAAATCTCGTGTGCCACCTCTTTAAAAAGCGGTGCCGAGGCAACCATGTCGTTACTTATACCGGTTAAGGCCTGTATGTAAATGGGGATCTCCCGCTGCGGATTGATCAGCGTATCAAAGCGTTTAACAACCTGCACGCCATCATGAATACAAATAGCTATCTCCGTAATACCGTTAGCGTTGGCATGCCCTCCCGTCGTTTCAATATCCACAATAGCGTACATAATTCAAATGTACTATTTTTTGTTAAAATGCTAAATAAATTAGTGAGCGAAGGACTGATGATTCAAAGCAAACTTTAAGCCTGATAAAGCGGTTATTAATACGGTTGATTATTGATAAGCATGAAAATAAATATACCCGCCATCAGGCGGATGGCAGCACTTGTGTTGATGGGTTTAATACTGAACGCTTGCAGTGAAAAGGGCGGCATAGGCATCTTTAAAAAACAATCGCCGCATGAGGCCTATGGCCAACGGTTGAAAGATGCCGGGCTCGACCGTACTGCTATTGGTAGCAAATGGCTTTCGGTTGCGGATCAGGTTATCTCTAAGCCGCTTGATATAACCATTCCGTATCGCGAAACCGGCTATTTCGCGGCGGATAAAGCCGGTGGTACTGCCTTGCGTTTTACAGTTAAGCGCGGAAAAAAGATCAGCATCGCTATAACTAAAAAGCCGGCTAACATTAATATTTATGCTGATCTATTCGAACTAAATGGTACCGAAACCAAACGTATAGCCTTTGCCGATACTACCGGTAAACCGCTGGAATATGAGATAAAGCGTGATGGCAGCTACCTGCTGCGCCTGCAACCCGAATTGCTGATCAGCGGGGAGTATACGCTGACCGTTACTGATGGGCCATCACTCGGCTTCCCGGTGTCGGCGGTAGGCAAACCATATATAGGCAGCTTTTGGGGTGCCGGCCGCGACGCCGGGAGCCGCAGGCACGAAGGCATTGATATTTTCGCCCCGAAGGGTACGCCGGCCATTGCAGCGACGAGCGGTACGGTAAACAATGTTACCAACAACAACCTGGGTGGCAAAGTGGTATTTTTCAGGCCGGATGGAAAGGACTATACGCTTTACTACGCCCATCTTGATAGTCAGTTGGTGCAAAACGGACAAACTTTAATCCCTGGCGATACCATTGGTTTGGTGGGCAATACCGGTAATGCGCGTAACACGCCCTCGCACTTACACTTTGGCATATATACATCCGGCGGCGCTATTGATCCGCTCGCATTTGTGGATAGAAAAACTGCCGAACCCTCACCGATTACGGCAGCTCTAAATAATTTGAATAGTACAGTGCGCACGTCAAATTCAGTTAACCGGCTTTATAATGCGGCTGATGTTAAGAGCAGTCAGACACTCAATTTACCTAAAAACTCCGTCCTTACTGTTGAAGCTGCTGCAAGCTCATGGTACAAGGTACGTTTGCCCGATGGGTTGATCGCTTACATCAGCAGTAAAAGCGTAACAAATGCAGGCGTGCTACGCAGCATTACCCTAAAAACCGCACAACCATTGTTGGATGCTCCGGATACAGCCAACGCCCCCGCCAAGCGGCAACTGGCTGCAGGTAACAAAGTTGCCGTGCTTGGTGCTTATAAAAATTACTACCTGGTTAGGGATGGAGAGGATACCGGTTGGCTAACTGTTAATCAATAATTTGTATAGCCCGTCAATTTCAACATCAGGCATTTTCTCAACAACCACAAAAAAATGTTAAAATTTGTTACCTTTGTATCCCGTACACAAACAATTTGACGAGGGGTTAAAACTGTCGTCAAAATTCAAAAAACAACATGACCAAGTATATTTTTGTTACGGGCGGCGTTACTTCGTCGTTAGGGAAAGGTATTATTTCCGCATCATTAGCTAAACTCTTACAGGCGCGTGGTTACCGTGTAACCATCCAAAAGTTCGACCCTTATATCAATGTCGATCCGGGAACGCTTAACCCTTACGAGCACGGTGAATGCTACGTAACCGAGGATGGTGCCGAAACCGACCTTGACCTTGGCCACTACGAGCGTTTTTTGAACACCCCTACGTCGCAATCAAACAATATTACTACCGGCCGTATCTACCAAAACGTGATCAACCGCGAACGCGAAGGCGCTTTTTTGGGTAAAACGGTACAGGTTGTTCCGCATATTACGGATGAGATCAAACGCAACTTCCGCATATTGGGCGAGAGTGGTGATTATGATATTGTGATCACCGAAATTGGTGGTACCGTGGGCGATATTGAGTCGCTGCCATTTGTGGAGGCCGTACGCCAGTTCCGTTGGGAAGTGGGATCAAGCAACTCGCTGGTTATCCACCTTACGCTGGTACCTTTCCTGGCTGCCGCAGGCGAGCTAAAAACCAAGCCTACTCAACACTCGGTTAAAATGCTGCTGGAGTATGGTATACAGCCTGATATACTGGTTTGCCGTACCGAGCATCACCTTACGCCGGATCTGCGTAAAAAGATCGCCCTGTTTTGTAACGTAAACATCAACGCGGTCATCGAGTCCATAGACGCTTCGACCATTTACGATGTGCCTTTGCTGATGCTGAAAGAGCAGCTGGACAAAACGGTACTGACCAAATTCAAACTTCCGCATAAGAATGAGCCTGCTTTAGATAGCTGGAAAGACTTTTTAGGCCGTCTGAAAAACCCAACTTCCGAAGTGCGTATTGGCTTGGTAGGTAAATATGTTGAATTGCCGGATGCTTATAAATCCATCACCGAGGCGTTTATACATGCCGGCGCTAAAAACGAGTGTAAGGTTAAGGTGGAGTATATCCATTCAGAGCAGTTAACACCTGGCAACGCTGTAGATAAATTAAAAGGCCTACACGGCGTACTGGTAGCTCCCGGCTTTGGCGAGCGTGGTTTTGAGGGTAAAATTGAAGCCATCCGCTATGTACGCGAAAATAATATCCCATTCTTTGGTATATGCCTGGGCATGCAATGCTCGGTAGTTGAGTTTGGCCGTAACGTGCTTAAACTGGAAAACGCCAACAGTACCGAAATGAACCCTGACACCAAATACCCTGTGATCAGCATGATGGAGGAGCAAAAAAATATTACTGCTAAAGGCGGCACCATGCGTTTGGGCGCTTACCCATGCGATCTGAAAAAAGGCTCGAAGGCTGCCGCAATCTACGGTAAAACCCACATTAGCGAACGCCACCGCCACCGTTACGAGTTCAACAACGAGTACCTTAAACAGTATGAAGAAGCCGGTTTAATACCATCAGGCATCAATCCCGAAAATGGTTTGGTTGAGATAGTTGAGCTTAAAAATCACCCATATTTTGTAGGCGCGCAGTTTCACCCTGAATTAAAATCAACAGTTGCTAATCCGCATCCACTTTTTATTAACTTTGTCGCCGCTTCGCTGGCTTATGCCCGCAAGAATTAATTATTGTTCGATTTTAAATAATGGATAGAAATACGTTCACAGGATTATTCCTGATCATGCTGATAATGGTAGGCGGGTTTTACCTGATCAAACCATCGGCAGAAGAAATAAAGAAAGAAAAAGAGCGCACAGAGGCTGCGGCAGCAGCATCAAAAAACGGTAAGAAACCCGCTGCTAACAAAGCCGTAGCTACCGCTGCCCCGCAAACTGTTGATTCAGCCGCTTTAAAAGGGCCATTCGGCACAGCCATAGCAGGTAAAGCCCAGCAAATTGTGCTTGAGAACAGCGATGTAAAAGTTGAACTGAGTACCCTTGGCGGTAAAGTTGAGTCGGTTGAACTGAAAGGTTATAAAACCTTTGATAAAAAAGCGCTGGTTTTATTTGATGGCGATGGCAATACCTTTGGTACTACCGTAAGTGCAGCAGGCCGTAATTTTAATACCGCCACCCTTTACTTTGCGCCGGTACAAGCGTCAAAAAATAATGTAACCCTGCGTTTAAGCTACAGCCCAACGCAATATATTGATTATACCTATACCCTTGCCGAAAAAGGCTTTAAGCTCGACCTGAACATTAAGCCTACCGGTATGGATGCGCTTATTGGAAACAACGGCGTGCTAAACCTTAACTGGGCTGCCAGCCTGCACAAGCAGGAAAAGGACATGACGCAGGAGCGCCAGTTCTCTACCGTTTACTATAAGTTGCTTAATGATAACGTAGAGCACCTGAGCGTAAGTGAAGATGAGCAGAAGGATGTTACGGATAAAAAAGTGGAATGGGTATCATTCAAGCAGCACTTTTTCTCGAACGTACTGATAAGTAAAACCGGTTTTGATAAGGCCAAGCTGGCTGTTAGCACCGACGTGAATACCCAAACCGATGTTAAGCAGATGAAAGCCGACCTTGCGGTTGCTAAAGATGCAAGCGGTGCTTACCCGCTGGAGTTTTACTTTGGCCCTAACCGTTTCAGCACACTGAAAGACCAGGGTTATGACCTGCAGGACCAAGTGGATATGGGTTGGGGACCGCTTAAATATATCAACCGCTTTGCCGTGTTGCCTATCTTCAATGCCTTAAACGCCTTTAATTGGAACTACGGTATCATCATTTTGGTGCTTACCATCCTGCTTAAAGTGGTATTGTCGCCGCTTACCTATAAATCATACCTGTCAATGGCTAAAATGCGTGTGCTTAAGCCGGAGATGGATGAAATTAAAGCCAAGGTTGGTGAGGATAACCCTACTTTATTACAACAGGAGTATCTTAAGCTTTACAAAAAAGCAGGTGTGAACCCGTTAGGTGGTTGTTTGCCTTTATTGCTGCAAATGCCGATTGTGATCGCGTTCTTCCGCTTTTTCCCGAGTTTGTTTGAGCTGCGCGGCGAGAGCTTCCTGTGGATGAAGGACCTTTCTACCTATGATGCCGTGATCTCGTGGGGACAAACCATACCGGTGTTGGGTAACCACATCAGCTTAATGTGTTTGCTGATGACCATCTCGACATTGATTTACACCTACTTTAACAACCAGCTGTCGGGCGCTACCGGCCAGATGAAATATATCGGCTACATTACGCCGCTTATCTTCTTTGGTATGCTGAACAGTTACCCTGCCGGTTTGAACTATTACTACTTTTTGGCTAACATGTTAACATTCGGTCAGCAATACCTTATCCGCCTGATGGTTGACGATAAAAAGATCCACGCCAAAATTCAGGAGAACAAGGCTAAACCTGAAGATCCTAAAAAGAAAAAATCAGGTTTCTCTGCCCGTTTGGAAGAAATGATGCGCCAGCAGCAACAGGCTCAACAGAAAAAGAAATAAACGAATTGAAAATATAGAAATCTTTTATAAGCCCTTTTCCTTACAGAGAAGGGCTTTCTTGTTCAAATAAACTTATAACTATTATGGCATATGAATCGGTAGCCAGATATCTGCCAGCATTTGTATATGGCTGACGTATTTCCCTCGCATTTCGTTCGAAATAACGGAGCGTGGTATTTTAAAGTCCTCCATTGGGGAAGGATTTAGGAGGCGTGTTTAAATAATCCCCGCCTTCTCCAGCTCCATTTCCATTTGCTGTTGCAGCTTTTTCGCTTCCTCACGTGCCGCTTCGGCAAAATCCTCGCCATTTGATGCGTAAATGATGGAACGCGACGCGTTTACGATGAGGCCGCAATCCTTAGTGATACCGTATTGGCACACATCTGCTAAGCTGCCACCCTGTGCGCCCACGCCCGGAACGAGCAAAAAATTATCAGGCGCATACTTACGTATGTTGGTAAACTCGGTGCTTTTGGTAGCGCCTACAACAAACATCAACCTGTCTGCCCCGGCCCAGGTATTGGCTTTTTTAATTACGGTTTCAAAAAGATGCCCGTCGGGTGTTTCAAGATATTGAAAATCTTTACTGCCTACAGATGATGTCAATGCCAGCAGGATGATCCATTTACCGTTATACTTTAAATAGGGCGTAACACTGTCATTACCCATATAAGGCGTTACAGTAATGGCATCAAAACCCATCCCGGTTTCGGCTTCGTCAAAAAACGCGCGGGCATACATATCAGATGTATTGCCAATGTCGCCACGCTTGGCGTCAATAATACTCAGTATATCCTTAGGTATATAATTATAGGTATCAACCAGGCTTTGCAGGCCTTTAACGCCCCTGCTTTCATAAAAGGCAGCGTTAGGTTTGTAAGAAATACAAAGGTCTTTGGTAGCATCAATTATACGCTTGTTGAACTCAAACACCGGATCAGGATATTGCTTTAAAAACTCCGGTATTTTAGTAATATCAGTATCCAGGCCAACGCATAAAAAGCTGCGTTTTACTTTTATTTGTTCAATAAGCTGTTGTCTCGAAATCATGCAAATTAATTTAAGGGTCAAAAAAACTAAAAATTAGTAAAACTGTTAGCCATATGTACTATAAATATTTTTGAGAGTTTGCTATTTGAAAATATTTAAGTAACATTGCAGTGTTTTCCTCTTTGAATTTTTCTTGCACTAAAGAAACAATTTAAATTCCGGGTTATTTATTTATAACAGTTGCATAATGTTACGAAGTGCTGCGTATGGAATACGGGGATAAACCTGTCAAAACAAAATAATTCTTTTGAACTATAATCCAAATCATGTCCGATAAGATTGAATTGAACGATAAACTCGTGTCAGAGTTGCGTGAGATTGCTAAAAGTTTAGGTATTGCCGAAGCTGATGAACTCAGAAAAGCTCAGCTTATTACCCGCATAAAGGAGCAGCAACAACTTATTGAAGTTGCCAAAGCTCAACAAAGCATAGTTGAACAAAACTACGCCGAAAAAACACAACCGGCAGCTGAACCACAGGCCGCTGATGCTGACGACAAACCGCGTAAAAGAACCCGCAGCGTAAAAACCGCTACACCACAACCAGCCCGTAAACAACAGGCACCGCTTAACGATAACAATTTGTTTGATGCGCCTGAGGATGAAGCCCCTGCTGCCGAACAAGTTGAGGAAGCCCCGGTTGAAGCACCCGCACAGGCACAGGCCGAAACCGCGCCCGTTGCCAGACAGGAAGCCCCTGCCGAGCAGCGCCCGCAAAAATTTGAGCGCCGCGTTAACCCTAACCAGCAAAAACAACAGGAAGCCATCAACCTTGATTTTGATAATGTGATCATCAACGAGGGTGTGCTTGAAATTATGCCTGATGGTTACGGTTTTCTACGTTCGTCAGACTATAACTATTTAACCTCGCCTGATGATATATATGTATCGCAGTCGCAAATAAAACTGTTCGGTTTAAAAACCGGCGATACCGTTCGCGGCAGTATCCGTCCACCAAAAGAGGGCGAAAAATACTTCCCTTTGGTACGTGTAGAGGCTATCAATGGCCGTATCCCGGCAGAGGTGCGTGACCGCGTGCCGTTTGATCACCTTACGCCATTGTTCCCGTCAGAAAGGTTAAACCTGTTTACTGACCCGAACAACTACTCAACCCGTATTATGGACCTGTTCTCACCTATTGGTAAAGGCCAGCGTGGTTTGATAGTGGCGCAGCCCAAAACAGGTAAAACCATGTTGTTAAAGGATGTGGCCAACGCCATAGCCAAAAATCACCCGGAAGTATACCTTATTATATTACTGATAGACGAACGCCCTGAAGAGGTTACCGATATGGCCCGCAGCGTACGTGCTGAGGTGGTATCATCAACATTTGATGAGCCTGCCGAAAGACACGTAAAGATCGCCAACATCGTATTAGAAAAAGCCAAGCGAATGGTAGAATGCGGTCATGATGTGGTAATTCTGCTTGACTCTATAACCCGTCTTGCCCGTGCATACAATACCGTGGCCCCGGCATCAGGTAAAATATTATCGGGTGGTGTGGATGCCAACGCGCTGCACAAGCCTAAACGCTTTTTTGGTGCCGCACGTAACATTGAAGATGGCGGCTCATTAACCATCATCGCTACCGCACTAACCGAGACAGGCTCTAAAATGGACGAGGTAATCTTTGAAGAGTTCAAGGGTACCGGTAACATGGAGCTTCAGCTGGATCGTAAGCTATCTAACAAACGTATATTCCCGGCTATTGATATTACCGCATCAAGCACCCGCCGCGATGATTTGCTGCTTGACCGCGACGCATTGCAGCGCATCTGGATATTGCGTAATCACCTTGCCGATATGAATTCGCAGGAATCAATGGAGTTTTTGCAAAGCCAGATAAGAGGCACGAAAACCAACGAAGAGTTCCTGATATCGATGAATTCATAATAATTTAATAATTGCGAAGTTTATAAGTTAGCGAAAATTAACTTGTAACTTCGCTTTTATTGATACCTTCATGGCTTGAAATGAAGAAACGCGTCAGAAAACACCTTCCAAATTTTATTACCTGTGCCAACCTGTTCAGCGGCTGTATAGGCATCGTACTAACGTTTACGTCTGACTATCTGATATTTGCGTCATACGCCATATTTCTCTCCGCGATATTTGATTTTTTTGACGGCCTTGCTTCCAGGGTTTTGCAATCCTATTCGGGCATAGGCAAGGATTTGGATTCGTTGGCTGATATGGTAAGTTTTGGCGTGCTGCCTTCGGTTATATTATATGAATTTTACCAGCAAGGCCCGCAACTGGGCGTGGTGAGCGAATACCTACCCTTCGTGGCCTTCCTGATCCCGGTGTTCTCGGCATTGCGCCTGGCCAAATTCAATAACGATACCCGCCAGGCCGAAAGCTTTATTGGCTTGCCTACACCGGCAAACGCCATCCTGATAGCCTCATTCCCGCTTATTTTACAGCAAATACCGGATGTAGGCAACATACTTTTCAACCCTTACATTTTAACCGTTTTTGTGTTGATAATGTGCACGTTGCTTGTTGCCGAGCTGCCGCTGATGTCGTTAAAATTCAAGAACCGCGATTTCAATAAGAATATTTATCGCTATTTACTGCTGCTGCTTTCGGCAATATTGATACTATTTTTTAAATTTGCCGCTGTTCCGGTGGTTATCATATTTTATATCACCCTATCATTAATTCAATTCAAATTAGCAAATGATAAAGTTTCAGGCTGAGATCGATGTAATGCCAAAAAAAGAAATATTGGACCCTCAGGGTAAAGCCGTAACCGGCAGTATGAAAAACCTTGGACTTGCCGAAATTCAAAACGTGCGCATTGGCAAACACATTACATTAGAGATTGAGGCTGAAAGCGAAGCTGCTGCTACCGCCAAGGTTGATGAGGCTTGTAAAAACCTGCTGGCTAACCTGATTATGGAAAGCTACTCGTTCACGCTGCGCCAGGCTTAATTAAAGCCCGGCTTCTTTTTCCTGTTTTACCCTTTCAAGCTCGGCAAGGTTAACCGTTAGGTTATCGTTAACGGTTTTAAACTTTTGTACCACATCGGCAGCATCAGGCGCGCCTGTTTTGCATTGCAGCTCAATATCCTGCACTAAAGCCTGGCTGTTAAGCATCCCGAAAAAACCAAGGTTGGGTTTCAGTTTGTGCGCGGCACTTGCGGCATTTGGCCAATCAGCGGCTGATATGGCGTTGTTAATGTTCTGCAACAAATCAGGCGTTTGCTGTATAAACATACCGATTGATTCTACAATAAACTCATCACTGCCGTCGGCAATTTCGTACAGAAAAGAAAGGTCAAGGTCCGGATTAGTTGGCATACAATTGGAATTATAAATTACAAAGCTACAATTTTTTAACAATCAAGTTATCCTGCAGTTCATTTAGTAATTGCAAAATATCCCTTTTTAAAACCGGATGTTTTAAACTTGGTGCAATCTCGGCAAGCGGTTCAAGCGTAAAGCGCCTTTCGTGCAGTCGAGGGTGCGGTATTTGCAATTGCGGAGTGTTGATAATACGATCATCATAGAATAAAATATCAATATCAATTACCCTTGCGCCCCAACGCTCTCGCCGCTCCCGCCCCATTTGCTGCTCTATCTCCAAAAGCATATTCAGCAAAGCTTCGGGTTCCTGCTCTGTTTGTAGCATTACCACCTGGTTCAGGTAATCCGGTTCGTCGGTTTTACCCCATGATTGTGTCTCGTAAATAGCAGATTCGGCTATTACAGTTCCCGCCTGTTTTGCTATAAGCCCGGCGGCCTTTGCTAAAAGTGATTTACGGTCGCCAAGGTTGCTCCCCAACAATAAAAATACTTGTGCCATTGTAACAAATTATAACCCGGTAGCTCTTACTGTTATATGCACCGAATTATTAAGTTTGCATAGATAAAAGATTAAGCGTATTTAATGAAACAATTCTTCAAATTTGTACTCGCTACAGTGGTTGGTATCTTTGCAGCTACTATTATATTAGGTGTGCTATCGGTATTTATATTTGCCGGCATACTGTCATCAGCATCCGAAAAATCAACCCCGGTTGAAGCTAATTCCGTGCTGACGCTTGAATTCAGGAAGCCAATAAACGAACGCACGCCCAATAACCCACTGGCTGAGCTGCAGTTTTTAGGTTTTGAAGAGAAAAACCTTGGCCTTAACGATATACTGGCCAACATTAAAAAGGCCAAGACAGACGAAAACATAAAAGGCATATACCTGAACGAAAGCTATCTTGCATCGGGCCAGGCAACTACCGAGGAGATCCGCAACGCGCTGATCGACTTTAAGAAATCCGGCAAGTTCATCATCGCCTACGGTGAGGTTTACACGCAATCATTTTACTATCTGGCATCCATTGCCGACAAGGTTTACCTTAATCCGCAGGGCTTTTTCGAGTTAAGTGGCTTCAATTCGGAGGTTACCTTTTTAAAAGGAGCGCTTGATAAACTGGGTATAGAAGCACAGGTGATTAAAGTTGGCACTTATAAAAGCGCTGTTGAGCCGTTTGTGCTCACTAAAATGAGCGACGCCAATCGCTTGCAGGTAACATCATACCTTAACTCCATGTTCGGGCATTTTCTGGATGGCATCAGCAAGAGCAGAAAAATCAACCGCGACTCGCTCTTTAGCTACGCAGATAACATGACAGTACGTTACCCTGAAGATGCTTTACGCCTTAAACTGGTTGACGGCCTGAAATACAAGGATGAAGTTTTGGCTGAACTAAAAAAACGCACTAAAACCGATCTGAAAGATGATTTGAACGCGGTAAACATTACCGAGTATGACAGTGCCCCTACCAATGGCGGAGCTGATAAAGAAGAAGAAAACTCAGGCTCATCACGTAACCGTATCGCGATGATCTACGCCTCGGGCGAGATAACCGGCGGCGACGGTGACGATAACACCATCGGGTCTGACCGATTATCAAAAGCATTACGCGAAGCACGTGAGGATGACAAGGTAAAAGCAGTTGTTTTGCGCGTGAATTCGCCAGGCGGCAGTTCTTTAGCATCAGATGTTATCTGGCGTGAGGTGGCGTTAACCAAAAAGGTAAAACCTATCATGGTGTCAATGGGCGATGTGGCTGCTTCGGGTGGTTATTATATCTCATGCGCGGCCGATTCTATTTTCGCAGAGCCAAATACCATTACCGGTTCCATTGGCATATTTGCGGTACTGCCCAACATGCAAAAATTCTTTAACGATAAATTAGGCGTTACCTTTGATAATGTAAAAACCAGCAAGTACGCTGATCTGGGTGATATATCACGCCCGCTTACCCCAGCCGAACGGGCAATCCTGCAAAACCAGGTTAACCACGGTTATGATGTGTTTACCGGTGTGGTAGCAAAAGGCCGTAAAAAATCGCAGCGTTATATTGACAGCATTGGCCAAGGCCGGGTGTGGACAGGCAAGCAAGCCTTGAAAATTGGTTTGGTTGACCGCTTGGGCAATATTGACGACGCCGTTAAAGCCGCAGCTAAAAAAGCCGAAGTTAAAAACTACAAAGTAGTTGAATATCCGGAGCAGGACAGTCCTTTCAAGAGCCTGGGCGCTACTTTCAGCGCGCAAGTAAAAACCAAGTTGCTCATGTCAGAACTTGGAGAGGATTACCGCTATTACGAACAAATAAAACAGGTAAAAGGTATTATGCGCGTTCCGCAGGCCCGCCTACCGTTTAACGTGGTTATAAAATAAATAGCAAACAATTTTATAAGAAGCCGCCTTGTAACAAGGCGGCTTTTGTATTTTTACAGCCCGTAACTTTTGCATGGAAAACAAACCTATTGCCCGTACCCTGCGCCTGCTATCGCAACTGATGGAGCTGCACGAAGAAAACAGTTTCAAGATACGCTCTGTAGCCAACGCATCCTTTAAGGTAGATAAGCTGCCATTTAAAGTTGCTGACAAAACACCCGCCGAACTGGAGGCTGTTGAGGGCATAGGCAAAAGCATGGCAGGTAAAATAACGGAGCTGCTGCAAACGGGCACCATGAAAGAGTTGCAGGCACTCATCGAAAAAACGCCCGAAGGTGTGATGGAGATGATGGGCATCAAGGGTATCGGCCCTAAAAAAGTGGGCATCATCTGGCGCGAAATGGGCATTGAAAATACCGGTGAACTGCTGTATGCCTGCAACGAGAACCGACTGATTGAACTGAAGGGCTTTGGCGCCAAAACACAGGCCGAAATTATTAAGGCTATTGAGTTCCGCATGGCGAGCAACGGCAAATTTTTGTACGCGCAGGTGGAGCAGGAAGCCTTGGAATTTTTTGATCAGATAAAATCTATCTTCCCGGAAGCGCTTAAACATATAGCCGGCGAATTCAGGCGGTACAGCGAGATCATTACGGAACTGAATATCGTTATCGGCACCAATGATGCGCATGTAGCCTTGGCCACGCTGGAGCAATCAAACCTGTTAAATTCAATAAAAGTAATTGACAACCATGTAACCGGCGAGCTGGAAAACGGCTTAATGGTTGATATTGTATGCATTAATAAAGACGAGTATTATAAAACGCTGTTTTTAAATACAGGGAGTGACGAACATGTCGATGCCGTACTCCGCCGTTTGCCCGAGCCTTTGCTGCAACCTGTAAGCGAGGAAATGATCTATAAAAAAGCGGGGCTGCAATGGATTCAGCCTGAACTGCGCGAAAGTGATGCTTACATTGAAAAAGCCGCGCAAGACAACCTGCCCAAGCTGATCACCTTTGCTGACCTGAACGGCTCGTTGCATAATCACAGCGTGTGGAGCGATGGTGTACATACCGTTGAGGAGATGGCTTTATACTGCCGTGATGAGATGAAACTGGAATACCTGGGCATGTGCGATCATAGCCGGACAGCGGTGTACGCCAAGGGTTTGAGCATTGAAAGGGTATTGCAGCAGCATGAGGAAATTGATCATCTTAACAAAAAGCTAAATGGCTTTCATGTATTTAAAGGTATCGAGTCGGATATATTGAGCGATGGATCACTGGACTATCCGGAAGAGATACTGCAAAAGTTTGATTTTATAGTGACTTCCATACACGCCAACCTGAAAATGGATATCGATAAAGCCACAACCCGACTGATAAAAGCCATTGAAAACCCTTATACTACCATACTTGGGCACCCAACGGGTAGGTTGCTGCTTAGCCGTAACGGTTACCAGATAGACCATAAAAAAGTAATTGATGCCTGCGCGGCCAATAAGGTAGTGATCGAGATCAATGCTAACCCCTTACGGCTCGACCTCGACTGGCGCTGGCAGCAGTATGCGCTGGATAAAGGCGTTTGGCTATCCATAAATCCGGATGCCCACCGTAAGGAAGGCCATAACGATATGCAGTTCGGCGTGTATGCCGCACGCAAAGGCGGTTTATATAAGGAAAGATGTTTAAATGCCTTATCATTGCAGCAAATACAGGAGTTTTTTAAACAAAAACGGGCCTGATGCTATTTAAGAAACACAAATGCTGATCGACAAAATAACACAACTGCAGCAAACCGGCAGTAAACCCAATATACTGGTAGTTGGCGACTTGATGGTTGACCATTATATAACCGGCGGCGCTACCCGCCTCTCGCCGGAGGCACCCGTGCCTATCGTTAATCTAAAAAACGAAAGCACCACCCTTGGCGGCGCTGGTAACGTAGTACAAAACCTCATCTCGCTGGGCGCGGGTGTTATGGTTTGCGGCATCATAGGCAATGATGTTTATGGTGACCAGCTTACCCAAATACTCCGGGCTGACGGTGTAAAAACCGATGCTTTGGTGACTGACGCGGAGCGCACTACTACGGTTAAAACTCGTGTTTTGGCCGGGAGCCACCAGTTACTGCGTATTGATCGCGAGGTTACCAATCACCTTAGCGCTGAATTGGAAAATGAAGTTACCACCAAACTTGAGCCACTCATTGCCGAAGCTGACATTGTGATACTGAGCGATTATAGCAAAGGTTTATTTTCGCCGGAATTAACACAACGTATAATAGCCCTGGCAAACGCGGCGGGTAAAAAGGTAATTATAGATCCGAAAGGACTGGATTACACCAAATACCGCGGCGCTTACATGATAAAACCCAACCGAAAGGAACTTGGCGAAGCCGCACGTGCCACTCATGTAAATACGCTTGATGAAGTTAAGCTGGCTGCCAAAACCATATTTGCGCAAACCGAAGCCGAATACCTCGTTGTCACCCTTTCCGAAGAAGGGATGGTGATATTGAGCGAATTAACACATAAATTGCTCCCGGTAAAAGCTACCGCGGTGTTTGATGTAACCGGGGCAGGCGATACCGTATTGGCTACTATCGCTTATTTTATGGCATCAGGGTTTGAGATTGACGACGCCTGCGAACTGGGCAATCATGCCGCGGCCATCGTTATAAAAGAAATTGGAAGTGCAACCACCACGGTTGAACAGATTAAAGAACATATTGCTACACGCCAATAACTATGGTGATTGAAGAACTATTAGAACATCAGCAAACCTTGCAAAAGGTTATTGATACGCTGCAAAATGATATTAACGCCGCCTGCAAAACAGTGCTTTCTGTTTTAAAGGATGGCAAAAAAGTAATACTCGCCGGTAACGGTGGCAGCGCAGGGGATGCACAGCACATAGCAGCCGAATTAACCGGCCGTTATGTTAAGGAGCGTATATCTTTACCGGGTATTGCGTTAACTGTTGATACATCAGCACTTACGGCTATAGGTAATGATTACGGGTACGACCGCGTTTTTGCCCGCCAGTTGGAAGGGCTCGGTCAGCCCGGAGATATTTTTATTGGTATATCAACCAGCGGTAACAGCGAAAGCATTTTGCAGGCCTTTGCTATTGCCAAGCAAAAAGGCTTGAAAACGTTAGGGCTTTCCGGAAGGGATGGCGGTAAAATGAACGGTGCTTGCGATTTGAATATCATCGTGCCTTCGGACGTAACTGCGCGGATTCAGGAAATGCATATACTGATAGGCCACATTATTTGCAAGGCCATTGATAACGCTTTTTAACCATATTCATTTATGCGCATTGATCTGGAAAAGACACTGGTAAACAAAATTTGCAGCGACATTGAGGCCGCTAGAAACCTTGTTTCAAGCTGGCAGGCAGAAGGTAAAAAAGTAGTTTTTACCAATGGCGTCTTTGATCTGCTGCATATTGGCCATATCACCTACCTGGCCAAAGCCGCAGAGGCAGGCGATAAACTGATTTTAGGCCTGAATAGCGACAGCTCAGTAAAGCGCATAAAAGGTGAAAGCCGCCCTATTAACGATCAAAACAGCCGCGCGGCTTTGTTGGCCGCCATGTTTTTTATAGATGCTATTATTATTTTCGGGGAGGATACCCCGCTTGACCTGATCAGCACCTTATTGCCGGATATATTAATAAAAGGCGCGGATTATTCGGTTGAAAACATCGTTGGCGCTAAGGAAGTGATAGCCAATGGCGGCGAAGTAAAAACCATTACTTTTGTTGAAGGCTACTCGTCAACCTCTATCATCAACAGGATAAAGGATCAAAACAAGGCCGGTTAAGTATGAAGATACTGGTAATCCGCTTTAGCTCAATGGGCGATATTATTTATACCACGCCTGTTGTACGCTGCCTCAAAAAGCAATTACCCGGTGCCGAGATCCATTTTTTAACCAAGCCGGCTTTCCAATACATCTATAATAACAACCCTTACCTGGATAAATTGTTGTTGCTAAAGGATACCCTGAGCGAAACCATCCGTGAGATAAAAGCGGAAAAGTATGATCATATTATTGATCTGCACAACAACTTACGTACCTCCATTATTAAGTTGCGCACCGGTATACCGGCGTCAACATACAAAAAGCAGCGTTTACGCAAATGGCTGAGCCTTAAGTTAAAGTTAGACCTGGTACCACATACGCATTTGGTTGACCGCTACCTGGAAACGGTTAAGTTTTTAGGTGTGGTGAATGATGGCCAGCCTATTAATTACTACATAAACGGGCAATACAATTTAACTGATCTGCTGCCTGCATCGCACCAAAATGGTTTTATAGCTTTTATAATTGGCGCTACGCATTTTACCAAACGGATGCCCAACTATAAGATCATCAGCATTTGTAACCAGATTAACCTGCCAATTATACTATTAGGCGGTAAAGATGTTGCCGATAACGGCGACGAAATAAGCGCTGCCACCGCAAGTAAAGCCATCAATCTGTGTGGTAAAACTACGTTGGATGAATCGGTTTTTCTGGTATCGCAGGCTAAAAGTATTATTGGTTTTGATACCGGGTTAACGCACATTGCCGAAGCTTTTAACAAACCTATAGCATCTGTTTGGGGCGGTACCGTACCGGAATTATTGGGTGTACAACCCTACCAGGTTGATGAAGCGCTGATGGCCGGTATTGAACTGCCCTGCCGCCCCTGCTCAAAATTTGGTTTACCAAAATGCCCGCTTGGCCATTTTAAGTGTATGAATGATATGCCCGAAACGCCGATTGTTGATTTTATTAACTATTAAGCGACTATTCTGCCCAATTTTCAAAAAACAAAATTTCGCGTTGGCAGTTGAAATGTAACCACCTTGAATTAAACGATGAAAAAACTGCTGCTTATTCGCCATGCGCAAGCCACCCACGAGGGCGGATTTATTGATTTTGAACGTCCGTTAACCCCCAAAGGTATCAGGGAAGCTACTGCAATGGCGCAACGGGTAAAGGCAAAAGGTATAACGCCACAGTTATTAGTATCCAGCACTGCTTTGCGGACTATGGGGACAGCCGATATTTTTACGGAACATTTATCTATTCATCAGCCGCTTACTGATAAGGATATTTACGATGCCAGCCCAAAAACGCTGCTCGAAGTAATTAGCAGGTTTACCGATGGCGCGGATTTTATTGCTTTGATTGGGCATAACCCAGGTATCAGTGAAATACTGTATTACCTAACCGGCTCACCGCAACAAATGGATACATCAGGCATTGCGTTAATTGAACTGGATATTGAAAGCTGGGCCGAAATTACTGAAGATGCGGGCAAGCTCCTGTTTTACGATGCGCCCTGACTAACCTACACGGTAAACTTTGCCGGGCAACGACGTTATAAAGCCCTGCATCTCCATATTCAGCAGGGCCATTGCCAACTGGCTCATAGGCATCCCAGTATTTATGGTTAATTCATCAATGGCGAGCGTTTTATGTTCCCGTAGTATGCTCAGAATCAAACGCTCATCATCGGGCAAATCAATCGGCAAAGCCAGCTGCTCCTTTGGTTTAACGCTGTCACTCTTTTCCCAACCCAGGCTGTAAGCTACATCAGCCATACAGGTAATCAACCCGGCTTTGTTGTTACGTATCAGAAAGTTACACCCTTCCGAAAACTCATCGCCCAACCTGCCCGGAAATGCATACACATCGCGGTTATAGGAGTTGGCGATCTCGGCAGTGATCAGCGCACCGCCTTTTATACTGGCCTCAACCACAATAGTAGCATCAGCCATACCCGCCACAATACGGTTACGCGCCGGAAATTTCTCCCTGTCGGGACGGGTGCCTGAAGGGTATTCGGTTAAAATGCCGCCCTGTTCCAGCATCTTTTCGGCCACCTGCTTGTTTTGACTGGGATATAATCTATCGTGCCCATGGCCTAAAACCCCAATGGTTGGCATATTCAAACGCAGGCACTCTTTATGCGCCGCAACGTCAATACCCAGGGCAAGTCCGCTTACTATCAGCACATTGTATTGCTGTAGCTCTTCTATTAGTTGCTTGCAAAGCAATTTACCGTAATCGGTGGCGTTGCGCGTACCTACTATGCTGATTATGTGTTGCATGTTCAGGTTTGCCTTACCCCTGCTATAAAGCAGCAACGGTGCATCCGGACAGTTTTTTAACCGCTTAGGATAGCGCGGATCGGTATATAAAAGCACGTCAACATTATGCTTCTCCACAAACTTCACTTCCGCTTCAGCCTTGCGCAGGGCTTCGGCAAAATTTAAGCCGGCAACCGTTTTCTCACCGATGCCCGGCACCTTCATTAATCGTTTCTCGTTACCGGAAAATACCTTTTCGGCGTCGCCAAAGTAAGCAACTATGGTTTTTGAAAGCGTGGCACCTATATTTTTTAGGTTAGTGAGGGCAATTTGATGGAGTAGCGACATGGTTTTATATCGTCCGAAAATAAAAAAATACCGCTTAATCGTCCTAATTTTTTTAGCATTTAAAATAAACTATAAAAATAGTTTGCAAACTACATATATAGTTATACATTTGTAACTATAAAAATAGTTTAGATATACATGACCAAGGAATTGACTAAGGCGGAAGAACAAGTGATGCAAATACTCTGGCAGTTAAAGGAAGGCATCGTAAAGGACATCATCGAGCGAATACCTGAGCCAAAACCAGCTTACAACACCGTATCAACCGTGGTACGCGTATTAGAGGGCAAAGGATTTGTTGACCATAAGGCATATGGAAACTCGCACGTATACTTCCCGTTGATAAGCGAAGACGATTATAAAAAGTTCAGCCTTAATAAGATAGTGAATAATTATTTTGATAACTCCTATAAAAGCCTGGTATCCTTTATTGCTGATGAAAAAAAACTCGGCGTAAAAGAGCTGGATGAACTTGCCGAACTGATTGAAAAACTTAAAAAACAAAAGTAATGAACTGGCTATATTACCTGCTCGAAGCTAACCTGTACCTCACCATATTTTACGGGATTTACCTGCTTTTGCTCCGTAACGAAACCTTTTATACAGCAAACCGGTGGTACCTCATCAGCACCTGTGCAGCTGCATTTTTGGTGCCGCTTATGCAAATCGGCTGGCTAAAACCTTTGGAGCCGGTTACCCAGGTTATCACCATTGCAACCAGCCAAGCGGCCAACACAGTAAACAAAGTTCAACTGGCTACGGCTTCAACCGGATCGGCAGAAATCAGCGCCGCTACCGTGCTGTTAGCGATATACCTACTGGGTGTTGCTGTTACATTGGGCTTGTTTGTTATCAAGCTTTTGAGGCTTTACCAAATCATCAGCAAGAGCAAAAAAATCAACTCAAAACCTTGCGATGTGATTGAGCTTGATGAAGAAAACACCGGCTTTTCTTTCTTTAATTACCTGTTCATCGGCAAAAACCTATACAACAGAAATACCATTATCGCGCACGAAATGGTGCATATCAAGCAAAAACACTCGGCTGATATTGTTTTTACAGAGCTGATCAAAATCATCAGCTGGTTTAATCCGCTGATATATATGCTGCAAAACAGCCTGAAAACCTTACACGAATATATTGCCGACGAATATACCGCCGCTACCGAAACCGATAACCTCACCTACTCTTCTTTCCTGCTTAACAGCGCCTATGGATTGCAGGGCCCGGCGGCAACCAACTCGTTTTTCAATACTAATCTTTTAAAAAACCGTATAGTTATGTTAAACAAACCACGTTCAGGCAATGCAGCAAGGCTGAAATACCTGATGGCCATTCCCGTTACCGCGGGCATCTTATGCCTGTCCACACTTAGCTTTAGTAAAGATTATCCAACGTTTGATCTGTATAGCGGAGGTGACGCAACAAAGGCAGAAATTAACCTTCTAACCACCGAGCCACATCAGGCTGACACCGGTTTGAGGATACCCGCGCCGACTGTTGTTAAAAACGACTTCACGGCCTTGACCACTTACCTTGGCAAGCACATAACATTTCCCGCGTCAGAAATCAATAAAACGAAATTTGCTGGCCTGAGTGTAAGTTTTGATGTAGATAAAAGCGGTGAGGTTGGCGATATAAGATTATTAGCGCCGGCAAAAAATGTGTTTGGCAATGCCACAGTAAGCGCTTTTCATAAATTTTCGGGTAAATTGAAGGTTGAACCCGGTACCTATATAATAGGTGTAAATTTTGTTACCCTCGCAAAAAACTATGTACATTTTCCGAAACCATCCATAACTAAAAATGCGAATTACGTATGCACCGTTACCATAACCGGTTTAACCAATAAGCAGGCTAAAGAATTAAACATACAAACAAAACCTGGTACTCCGCCTAAAATTGAACAGCCCAAAGCCGCTCAAGCTGTAAAGCAGCAAGATGACTTTTCTGCTTTTTACGCTTACATTGCCAAGCATTCTCGTTATCCGAGAGTAGAATTAGAAAACAAAGTTACCGGCCGTACCCTCTTTAAATTAGTATTGAATGCTGATAACACGATAAAAGATGTGATTGTATTGCGTTCGCCAAACGAAGCGCTTTCAAAAGAGATTGCACGGGCTATTTTGACTTACAAAGATCCTTTACCAGCGAAACCTAATGCCGACTATACCATACCGGTATCGTACCAGATCATGATGCCGGATGATAAAATATTTTTTGAGCCGAGCGGCCCGAAGGATGCATCAAATGCTGATAAAAAGGAATCTTTATATATAATTGAGAAATCAGATAGAACCAACTATTCCTTAAGCGAAGTAGTTATTACAGGATATTATTCTAAAAATTAAACCTTAACATATATCACCTGCTTAGTCTCAAAAAACTCCTCATCAAAGTAGTTTTTGAGATAGAATTGCTGAACGGCTAAGCCCGACTCGGCAATTTCTTCGTTTAGGTCGCCGCCCTTTAAATAGAGTATTCCGTTAGGCAAAACATTGCCTGATTGCTTGTTGAATTTGCCCTTTACCCAGGGGTAAAACTCCTTTAAACGCGTTACCGCGCGCGATACCACAAAATCAAATTTACCGTCAATCTGCTCGGCACGGGCATGGGTAGCTTTTAAATTTTGCAAACCTAACGCCTTAGCTACCTCAGTTACCACCTTTATTTTTTTACCAATGGAGTCGACCAGATGAAACTGCGTTTGCGGAAACATAATAGCTAAGGGCACTCCCGGAAAACCGCCGCCGGTGCCCACGTCGAGCACCTTTTCGCCGGGTTTAAAGGCCATAACCTTGGCTATGCCTAAGGAGTGCAGCACGTGGCGCTCATACAATTGATCGATATCCTTACGTGATATTACGTTGATCTGGTTATTCCAGTGAGTATAAAGTTCGGGCAGTTGTTCAAATTGCTTTAACTGCTCCGCAGTAATTTCAGGAAAATATTTCAGTAGAATTTCAGATGTCATCCCGGTTGTAACGGTTAATAATATTACCCAGCAAATAGCGCGCCCTGAATAATTGTGCCTTAACGGTACCCAGGGGCAGGTCAAGCTGCTGAGCTATTTCTTCGTACGATAATTCATCAAAATATCGCAGGGTAATGAGGTTTCTATAACGCAAAGGTAAGCCTTCAATCAGTTGTTTCAGCTCCTTGGTTTGCTGTTTTTTTATAGATGTTTCTTCCGGATTCAGTGTATCGGCCTTTATTTGTAACGGTTTTTCCTCGCCTTCTTCGTCCAGCATGCCGTGGATTGACATGGTGTTCAACTTCTTTTTCCTAATAAAATCAATACAATTATTGGTGGCCACCCTGAATAACCAGGTGCTGAACGCGTAGTCAGGCTGGTATTTATCCAGCTTTTCAAAGGCTTTGGCAAAGGTTTCCACCATAAGGTCCATGGCGTCTTCCTTATTGTTTACCATCTTCAAAATCATGAAGTAAATGGAATCCTTATAACGAACCATCAGGTCGGCATACGCCTTTTGATCGCCCTGTCGAGCCTTCATAACCAAATGAAAATCGTTTTTGGCATTCTCGGTAAAATTGGTATTTATTTCCATTGGGTAGTTTTAATGAATGTCCCAATCAATCCAAACACGTTTAAATATACGTAGTAAAATATGTCAAGGATTGGTAAATAAATCAACAAGTCTTTTGCTTTTAAAGTTTTTAAAATTTTATTATAAATTAAAATTTTCGCTATAAAGTGTATAAAATACAATCCTGCTACAAGCAACGGCTCTACTTTTAAAATCAGCAAAACCACCAGTAATATATAAAATAAAAAGCCGCTCATGGCATCCCAGCTCAACATTCGGCGATGTTTATTTTTATAAAGCTTGCCAACACCCATATGCCGTTTTTTTTGCCGGTACCAGCCGCTAAACGTGGTTTTTGATTGCGTATACATAAACGCATCCGGATGAATTTCAATGATGGTATTGTCGCTCGTGGCATTCTGATTTACGAATAAATCATCATCACCGGGCAATACATGCATATGCGCGGCAAAGCCTTTATTACTGAAAAACAATGTTTTTGTATAAGCCAGGTTGCGGCCTATGCCCATGTAAGCATCGCCGCGCAGGGCGGATGAAAGGTAGCTTATAGCTGTCTTTACCGTTTCAAAACGAGTAAAGGTGTTGATGATGCCCCCTGTCTTATTATAAGGCGAATAGCCTAAAACTATTTGCGCGCCGGTTGTAAAATTAAGCGACATGCGGGCAACCCAATCGTCAGACGCGGGCGTGCAATCTGCATCAGTAAAAAGCAAATGTTCGTTTTTAGCCGCCTTTATGCCTAATGTCAGCGCGAATTTTTTACCGGTTTTAAACCGCACATGCTCGGTTATGGTAACCACCTTGAGGTGTTTATACTTGTTTTGCAGCTCAAGCAACAGCAAATCCGACTCATCAACCGAGCAGTCATTTACCACTACTACTTCAAAATCAGCATAGTTTTGCTCCAATATCAGCGGCAGGTTGTATTTAAGATTATCGTACTCGTTACGGGCGCTGATGATTACAGAAACCGGGATATTCGCGGGCTGCAATTGTTCCAGCGGTTTATAGGCCGCAAGCTTGCTGTGATAGCTTATCAAATAAAAAAGCTGACTAATGAAGCAGACCTGAAAAAATAACAGCAGCGCGTCGAGTAAATACGTTTCCAACAGAAAAATTTATAGCTGCAAAGTTGTTAAAATCAAGCGAAATAAGGCCTATATCAAGCTAAAAATAAACAAATATTTAGTATACAGTTATTTGTTAATTTTGCATTCTCATAATGAAATTCACTTTAGCAGCACAAGATAAGTTTTCTAAAGCCCGGGCGGGCGAGATAACTACCGATCACGGCACCATACAAACCCCTATTTTTATGCCTGTGGGCACTGCGGGTACTGTAAAAGCCGTACATCAGCGCGAACTGGCTGATGATATCAAAGCACAGATTATATTAGGTAACACTTACCATTTATACCTGCGGCCAGGCCTTAATACTATTGAACAGGCCGGCGGATTACATAAATTCAACGGCTGGGACAAACCTATATTAACCGACAGCGGCGGGTACCAGGTGTATTCACTTACAGATGTACGTAAAATAAAAGAGGAAGGCGTAACTTTTCGTTCGCATGTTGATGGCTCTAAACACCTGTTTACACCTGAGAATGTGATGGATATTCAGCGTGTGATTGGGGCCGATATTATTATGGCTTTTGATGAGTGTACCCCCTACCCGTGCGATTACCGCTATGCCAAAAACTCTATAGAGATGACGCACCGCTGGCTTAAACGTTGCTGCGACCGTTTTGACAGTACCGAACCTAAGTATGGTTACAGCCAAACACTGTTCCCGATAGTGCAGGGGTCTGTATATAAGGATTTGCGTGTGCGTTCGGCCGAAGTTATAGCCTCTTTTGAGCGGGAAGGCAACGCAATAGGCGGCCTTTCGGTAGGTGAACCGGCCGAAGAAATGTATGCCATGACAGAAATTGTATGCGATATATTACCGCAGCAAAAACCACGTTATTTAATGGGCGTAGGTACACCGGTTAACATACTCGAAAACATTGCCTTGGGCGTAGATATGTTTGATTGTGTAATGCCTACGCGCAATGCCCGCAATGGCATGCTTTTCACTAAAAACGGCATCATAAATATAAAGAACGAGAAGTGGAAGAACGACTTTTCGCCTATTGAGGCGGATAGCGACCTGTTTGCCGACACGGCTTACAGCAAGGCTTATTTAAGGCACCTTATCCACTCGGGCGAAATGCTGGGCGCGCAGATAGCATCCCTGCATAACCTTCACTTTTATTTATGGCTGGTTGGCCAGGCCCGTGAACGCATTATTGCCGGCGATTTTTACGACTGGAAGAATAAAATGGTTAAAACCCTGGGGCAACGTTTATAAACTGTGAAGAAAATCATCAGGAAATATTTACCGGTAATTGACCGGTATATCATCGGCAAATACCTGGGCACTTTTGCCTTTACGCTGATGATTTTTGTGGTTATTACGGTGGTGTTTGATATATCTGAACACATTGATAATTTCTTGCAATCGGGCAGTTCTGTTTACGAGATAGCGACCGACTACTACGGCGGCTTTATACCGTTTTACATGAATATGCTGTCGCCGCTGATCAACTTTTTGGCGGTAATTTTCTTTACCGCCAAAATGGCCAATCAGACCGAAATTGTACCGATACTGAGCAGCCGGGCCAGCTTTAACCGCTTTTTAAGGCCTTATTTTATATCGGCCACCGTTGTGTTTATTATATCCTTTTACGCTAACGTTTACCTCATCCCTTATACCAATAAGCTCAAAATCACCTTTGAGAACGAGAACGGCTTTAACGGCAGCGGCGACCCTACCCGCAGCGATGTACACATGCAGATAGACAAGAATACCTACGTGTATCTGCAGAACTTCGACAAGACCATCAACACCGGCTATACCTTTATAATGGAGAAGTATGACGGCGATAAACTGCGCGAAAAATTAACGTCGGACCGTATTACTTACGACTCTTTAAAACGCCGCTGGAGCATCATGAACCCGGATATAAGGTACGTAAACGGACTTAAGGAAAGCCGCATCAGGAATGCGCCGCAGAAGGATACCATACTGGAAATGCACCCATCTGATTTTATTAAAATAGATAACGAATATACCGCCATGCCCATGGCCGAACTTAACGCTACTATTGAAAAAGAGAAGCTGCGCCGGCCTGAATTTTTGCCTGCAATTTACTACGAAAAGTACCGGCGTTTTGTATATCCGCTATCTACCTACGTGCTCACTTTAATGGGTGTATCGCTATCTTCACGTAAGGTGCGCGGGGGTATCGGCCTACCTTTGGGGATAGGTATTTTCCTCTGTTTTGCCTACATCGTGGTTGATAAATTCGCCACTGTTTTTGCCATCCAGGGCGGCGTGCCACCACTAATTTCGGTGTTTATACCTAACGCTTTGTTTGGCGTTTTAGGCTACTATTTACTGCTGAAAGCGCCTAAATAATCATGACCAAAAACGCTCCGGAAACGACCGTAAAAACCGCGTTAAACCGCAACCTTTTAATACTGCATTTCACGGTTTTCATATGGGGATTTACGGGCATTTTAGGCGCGCTGATTTCGGTGCCGGCAATACAATTGGTGTGGTACAGGGTAGTGATAGCGGTGGTATCTTTATTCCTTTATTTTAAGTTTAGCCGTACCGATTTCAAAGTGAGCAAACGCTCATTTTTGACACTCCTATTCACCGGCGCATTGGTTGGCGGGCATTGGATTTTATTCTTCGCCGCCATCAAATTATCTACTGTTTCGGTAACGCTGGTATGCCTATCATCCATCACTTTATTCACCGCGGTTATAGAACCTTTGATGAGTAAAAAGGCCATCTCTAAACTCGAAATACTGGCCGGACTATTGATAATTACCGGCATAATATTAATTTTTAAATTTGAGTTTAATTACACTAAGGGTATCGTAACCGCGCTGTTGAGCGCGCTGCTTGCGAGCCTTTTTTCCATTATAAATTCCAAACAAGCACAGAAATTAAACGCTCCGGTTATCGCTTTTTATGAGCTGGGAGGCGCTGTTTTGTGGATCAGCTTGTATCTGTTTTTTACCGGCGGCTTTAACAAATACATGGCGTTAAACGCCCCGGATGCCGGGTATCTTTTACTCCTGGGCACGGTGTGCACATCGCTTGCTTACGTTGCCGGGGTATCAGTTATGCGTGAGCTTTCGGCATTCAAGGTCGCCCTGATCACCAACCTTGAGCCGGTCTACGGCATTATAATGGCGGCACTTTTTTTTGGTGATATGAAGAAAATGACGCCCGGTTTTTGGGCTGGAGCTACCATCATTCTGTCCACTATTTTTTTGTTTCCAGTAGCGCAAAAGCAGATCGCCAAACGTCGCAACAAGCGTTAATTTTTTTGTCCTTACCATATCAAGAACCCGTCGGGTAGGGGATTTCATGGCCTTTATTTAAGGCCATTTTTAAGCCCTTTAAGCCACTATATTTTTTGACGGATTCCGGCACCTTAAAATCGTTTCGTGCGCACACATCAAAAATCAGAAAATAAGATAGTGTACAATAATAATTTTAACATCATGCCATTTGGAAAGTACATTCTATCTAAATTTTGTAAATTAAAAATACAAAACAAATAAAATTAAAATTCTATTTATATTGTAAATCAATTATTTATATGTTTTATATAAATTTATAATTTACAATGATCGACGTAATTTAAATACTCAAATACTAAATATTTTAGCATTCATAAAATCTCACTTGAATTACAATTCATATTAATTTTAAAATCAAATACTTAAATACATTTATCTAAACAAAAAATAAGTTGATGGTCATTTTCGGGAAGTAAATAGATAGTGTATTGAACACCAAAATGAGGAATTGTAAAAAATATGCACAGTATTACAGCTTGTATACAGCCACACGATTTTTAACTGAAAATTGCGCAGGATATGACCGCTATTTCGACTCGATATGCTCAATAGATTTCAGCAACAAATCATCTGACGCGGCAATCCTATCTATCAAAGTTTGTATTGCAAACACCTTGCCAAATCATCGCTCAAATTTTCTCTGCTTTATTTTAAGGGATGGAATGCGAGGCGCTAAGTATATCCTTTTAAAGGCGGCCTAACCCATCGGTTGTTATAGCCACTCAACAAAACAAGCGTTTCACAAAAACACATAAAATGCAGATATTGGTTATATACATAAACCATGCACAACATGAGCATTAAAACAATCGTGGCGATTGTGATCGCCGTACTACTCACCATCATTATTATGCAAAACCGGGACGAGGTTCCATTCAACATTTTATTCACTTCTATGTACGCGTCGAAACTGGTTGTGATGGCCGGCGTTGCCATTGCCGCCTTTGTGGTAGGCGTGATTGTGGGGCGACCGAAAAAACAGAAATATGATATTGAGCAATATCATGACACCATGTATAACAAAAACAAAACCGATACACTAAGCGATGAAGATCGCGATTACATCAGTTAATTATCATGAACAAAAAGATAGCATTTATAGGCCTCGGCAATTTAGGCACCCCGATGGCAAAAAACCTGATCGCAGCCGGTTATCATCTGCAGGTTTACAACCGCACGACATCCAAGGCCGAAGAGCTGGAGCAGGCATCAATAACCGTTTGCAGCACCCCGGCACAGGCCGCGGAAGGAGTTGATTTTGTCATTACCATTTTGTCTGACGACGCCGTGGTGACCGAGATAGTGACCGGCGCCGATGGCATTTTAAAAACCATGCAAAAAGGAGCGCTGCACATCTCCATGAGCACCATTTCGCCGCAAACATCAGAGCAGCTTTTGGCCATTCACAAAGAGGCCGGAACAAGCTACCTGGCCGCCCCTGTTTTTGGTCGCCCGGAAGCCGCCGCCGCGAAAAAATTATGGGTATGTGTTTCGGGCGAAACTGAAGCCAAAAAATCAGCCGAAGACATCCTGAATGCCATGGGCCAAGGCATCATTGATTTTGGCGAAACAACGGGCGGCGCCAACGTAGTAAAACTGACGGGAAACTTCATGATCATGGCCGCGCTGGAAACCATGGCCGAGGCTTATACCATTGCCGAAAAGAACGGACTGGACCGCCAGCAGGTGGCCGACTTTTTCAGCTCCACGCTTTTCGCCTGCCCCATATTTCAGAACTACGGAAAATTCATCGCCGCTAAAAATTATGAGCCCGTTGCATTCAAAGCCAAACTGGGTTATAAGGATGCGCGATTGGCCTTGGCATTGACACAAAAAAGCGAGGTGCCGGCTCCGCTGGTATCGCTGGTAAACACACGCCTGCTTACCCAGGTGGCGAAAGGCAAAGGCGACAGCAGCGACTGGATTGCCGCATTCGGCGAAGGGGTGTCGGAAGATGCGGGGGTATAACCCCTCCCAAACCCTCCCCGAGGGGGAGGGCTTTAAGAAGTAGCTACAAAGATAAAGCCCGCCCCGAGGGAGAGGGTTTGGGTGGGGTTACAGATAATATACCTTATTACTTTCTTCCAACATAGTTAAGTCAGGAGTTTGCTCAAATATCCCGAAAACAGACGCTCCACTCCCGCTCATACTGGCGTATAAAGCCCCGGCCTCGTACAAGGCTGCTTTTACGCCACGGATAACAGGATGATTTTTAAATATCGACTCCTCAAAATCATTTTTAATGTACTGTCGCCATAGGGCAACGGGTTGTTGTACTAAATCTTGCAGTGAATGGATGGACGGTTTGGGCCGCACACCGCGATAAGCCTCCCCTGTTGATACGTGGGCGGGCGGCATCACCAAAACAATTTTATAGGCCGATAGATCGAGCTGCACGGGTTGAAAAACGTCGCCCTTCCCGTGGGCATACACCGGCTTGTTTTGGATGAAGAAAGCACAGTCGGCACCGAGCTGGCGGGCATAGCCCTCCATTTGCTCAATAGTTAAATTCAATCCGAATTGCAGATCGAGCAATTTGATGAAAAAAGCAGCATCAGCTGAGCCACCGCCGAGCCCCGCACCTATCGGGATATTTTTATGCAGATGGATGCTCACCGGCGGCAGGTCGTAATCTTTTTTGATGAGATGATACCCCTTAACGCAAAGGTTATCCTCCACGTTGCCGGGGATGCCAATACCCGATGCTTCGAACGTTAATTCACCGGCCTCTACAATTTCCAGCGCGTCTTTTATCCCGATAGGGTAAAAAACGGTTTCGAGGTTGTGGTAACCATCGGGGCGGCGTTCGGTAATGTTGAGGCCAATGTTTATTTTTGCGTTCGGAAAATTGATCATAGAAAAAGATTAACAACTGCGTGTAGTTACTCACATCCGTAGGTTTCCAAAAATAGATTATTTTTATTTGCAGCAAACGCCGTAACGGCCAACAACCCATAAAACGATGAAACAGTATTTAGACCTGATGCGCCATGTGATTGAGAACGGAACCCAGAAGCACGACCGCACAGGCACGGGTACCATCAGCGTTTTTGGTTACCAGATGCGTTTTAATTTGCAGGAGGGTTTCCCGATGGTGACCACCAAGAAGCTGCACCTCAAATCCATCATCCACGAGTTGATATGGTTTTTGCAGGGCGATACCAACATTAAATATTTAAAAGATAACGGCGTGCGCATTTGGGATGAGTGGGCCGATGCCGATGGCAACCTGGGGCCGGTTTACGGGCACCAGTGGCGCTCGTGGCCTACGCCGGATGGCGGGCACATTGACCAGATCAGCCAGATCATCGATCAGATCAAAAACAACCCTGATTCGCGCCGTATCATCGTTTCTGCCTGGAATGTATCTGAGGTTAACAAAATGGCGCTGCCGCCATGCCACAGCCTTTTCCAGTTTTACGTGGCCGATGGCAAACTGTCGTGCCAACTATATCAGCGCAGCGCCGATATATTTTTGGGCGTACCATTCAACATTGCCTCATACGCGCTGCTTACCATGATGGTGGCGCAGGTCTGCGGCCTGCAGCCCGGCGACTTTATCCACACCTTTGGCGATGCCCATATTTACAATAATCACCTGGAGCAGGTAACCCTGCAATTAAGCCGCGAGCCGAGACCTTTGCCTACCATGCGCATAAATCCCGATGTGGATAATATTTTCGATTTTAAGTATGAAGACTTCACGCTGGAAAATTACGATCCACACCCGCATATAAAGGGTGTGGTAGCTGTATAATCCATAGATTTGTGTAAATTTGATGTATGAGCATTGCCGAATTAAAAAACGAGATACACAAAGCTGTTGACAAAATGCCGGAGCGCGATTTAAAGGAATTGCTTGACTTGATAAATAAAAAGCAATACTGGGATGATTCGGCCATTGAAGAACACGTTGACGCCATAATTTCAGAAAACAAGGAATTGCTCCAAAAATTAGCGCAATGATCAGTTTTCAGTCCGCTGTCCGTATTCACAACAAGTTAATTGATGAATTTGGGGGTAGCAAGGGTGTTCGTGAAGACAATTTGCTTGAGTCCGCATTAAGCCGCCCGTTTGCCACTTTTGATGGTATCGATCTTTATCCCGCTGCCACTGACAAAGCCGCAGCTATTTTTGAAAGCCTCATCATCAATCATCCTTTTATGGATGGCAATAAAAGGATTGCCTATGTTATGATGGAAATCTTACTGCGTTTTGATGGATTATATCTCCCCGTATCTCAAAACGAAAAATATCAATTTGTGATTAACGCAAGCACTGGTGAGATCCGGTTCGAGGAAATCAAAAACTGGATAGAAGCCAATACTCAACCAATGATCAAATGACCACATCCATCATAGTCGCCATAGCGCAAAATTATGCTATCGGCAAAAACAACCAGTTGTTATGGCACCTGCCCAACGACTTAAAACATTTCAAAAACACTACCAGCGGCCATACCGTTATCATGGGCCGTAAAACGTTCGACTCGGTAGGCAAACCGCTGCCTAAGCGCCGCAACATTGTTATTACCCGGCAAAACATCGGCATTGAGGGTTGCGAGGTAGTTAACAGCCTTGAAAGCGCATTGGCATTATGTGTCGATGAAGCGGAAGTATTTATTGTTGGTGGGGCGGAGATATACAAACAAGCTATGCCGGTTACAGATAGAATATATCTCACCATTGTTCATCACGATTTTGAGGGCGATACCTTTTTCCCAGAAATTGACAACAGTGAATGGACGGAAATTGCGCGAACCGACTACCACGCTGATGAAAAACACGCTTATTCTTACTCCATTCTCACACTGGAAAAGCGCTAACAACCCGCTATTTATTTTGTTTTAATTTAAAATTCCTCGCTGTAGAAATTTTATTAGATTTGCCGTCTTATTAAAAAAAGTTATAAAAGACAAATTATAATATATTCAATAGTTATACTTCTTCACGATGCAAGGTAAAGGGATCATCAAATTTTTTGCAATAGTACTGGCACTGATCAGTTTCTATTACTTTTCACTAACACTGGTTGCACAGAAGGTTGAGGGCGACGCAAAGGAATACGCTAAAGGCAACGCTGATAAAGAAAAAGCCTACCTCGACTCGATTGAAATGGAACCGGTTTATCCGCTGTTCAACCACACATACCAGTATTGCAAAGCCCATGAGTTGGCGCTTGGCTTGGACCTTAAAGGCGGTATGAATGTTACCATGCAGGTTTCGTTACGCGAGCTTGTTAAAAAGTTGGGCAACAACAATCCTGACCCTGCATTCAATCAGGCTTTAACAAATGCCGAAAAAGCACAGGTAAACAGCCAGAAAGATTACATTACCCTTTTTGTTGAAGAGTATGAAAAATTGAACCCAAGCGGCAAGCTTGCTACTATCTTCTCTACACAAGATAACCAGGCTAACCTTAAATTTAACGCAAGCAACGATCAGGTAAAATCGTATTTACAAGATCAGGCTAACGCTGCCGTTAAGCAATCATACACGGTATTAAACACCCGTATTGATCAGTTTGGCGTTGCGCAGCCTAACATTCAGCTACAACAAGGTACTAACCGTATCCTGATCGAGTTACCTGGTGTTAAGGATCCGGAGCGTGTGCGCAAGCTTTTACAGGGTACTGCTAAATTGGAGTTCTACAAAACTTTCGATAACCAGGAGATATTACCTATCCTGAGCAATATTGACAAACTAATTGCTGCCAAAAACAAAACAGCAACTAAAACTGCCGATACAACTAAAGTAGCGACAACTGCAAAAGACACATCTGCAAAGGGCGATGCCTCTTTATTAGGCAAACTTGGTAAAGGTGCCGGCAAAGACAGCGCAGCTAATAATAGCCAATTAAAACAGCAAGCCGCCAGTCCACTATTCGCTATCTTATCTCCAATGTACTCTCAGGGACAAGCGTTCCCTGGCCCTGCGGTTGGTATTGCCAAACTACAGGATACTGCCAAAGTGAACGATATGCTGAGAACCGCTGAAGCAAAAAGCGTAACCCCTAACAATATAAAATTTCTGTGGGACGTAAAACCACGTACCGATACTAAAGAAAAAGCATTCACACTTTACGCCATCAAATTATCGGGTGCTGAAAACGGCCCTGTTTTAACCGGTGACGTAATTACTGACGCGAAAGCCGACGTTGACGAGAAAGGCCGCCCGGATGTTCAGATGATCATGAACTCAAGCGGTGCTCAAGCCTGGAAAAACATTACTGCCGAAGCTGCACCATCAAAAGCAGCTATAGCCATTGTATTGGATGATAACGTTTACTCTGCGCCTAACGTGCAGAACGAGATATCAGGTGGTGTATCATCAATCTCAGGTAACTTTACCCAGGAAGATACAAAAGACTTAGCCAACGTATTAAAGGCTGGCCGTTTGCCTGCGCCTGCCCGCATTGTTAACGATGCCGTGGTTGGTCCGTCATTAGGTCAGGAGGCTATCAGCGCCGGCTTACTATCATGTGTACTTGGTTTCGTAGTGGTACTGGTGTTCATGGTAGTTTACTACAACCGCGCAGGTAGCGTGGCAGTAGTTGCTGTATTAATCAACGTAGTGTTCCTGATGGGTGTACTCATCAGCATGGGCGCAGTGTTAACCCTGCCTGGTATCGCCGGTATCGTGCTAACCCTGGGTATAGCGGTTGATGCCAACGTACTGGTTTATGAACGCGTTCGTGAGGAGATGGCGGAAGGCAAATCGCTAAAACAAGCTATCAGCGATGGTTTCAAACATGCCTTGTCATCAATCCTTGATGCTAACATCAGTACCTTCTTAACGGCTTTCATCCTGCTGATCTTCGGTTCAGGCCCTATCAAAGGTTTCGCCAGCACGTTGATGATCGGTATCGTAACTTCATTATTCTGTTCATTATTGATCTCGAGGTTAATATTTGAATGGATGCTTGAAAAAGGCTGGGATATTAAGTTTTCGCACGCCTGGAGCTCGCATACTTTTAAAAATGCCAACTACGCGTTCGTTAAAAACCGATTCAAATTCTATGCTTTTTCAGGTCTGTTCATTGCTGCCGGTATTGTTTCAATCGTAACGCGTGGCTTTAACTACGGTGTGGATTTCCAGGGTGGTCATAACTACATCGTTCAGTTTAAGGATTCTAAAATTGATGCTGAGCAAACCCGTGAGGCGGTTACCAAATACCTGGGTGTTGGTAAGGCAGAGGTTAAAACCTTTGGTGAAGACAAACTGAGCATCACTACCAACTACCTGCTTGAAGATAAATCAGAAGACGCGGATGCTAAAGTAGAAAGCGCTTTAGTAAAAGGCTTGAAAGAGGTATCGCCTAACTATTCAATAGTTGGCCGTACTAAAGTTGACCCTACCATCTCAAATGACCTGAAAACTTCAGCGAGCTTAACCGTTGTATTCGCTATATTGGTTATTGCGGCATACATCCTGTTAAGGTTCCGTAAATGGCAATACAGCTTGGGTGCATTGGTTGCAACCGTACACGATGCCTTACTGGTAATGTCATTCTTCTCGCTGTTTAAGGATGCGCTTCCGTTCTCGCTTGATATTGACCAGGCGTTTATCGCTGCAATATTAACGGTAATTGGTTACTCTATTAACGATACCGTGGTTGTATTTGACCGTATCCGCGAGTACCTTAAATTCCATAACAACAAGGGCGAGGCTACTGAAGTGGTTATTAACAACGCGATAAACAGCACGTTAAGCCGTACCATAATTACTTCACTTACGGTACTGTTTGTATTGATCGTATTGTTTATCTTTGGCGGCGACGTAATCAGAGGGTTCTCTTTCGCCCTGCTTATCGGTATCACTTTTGGTACATACTCGTCCATCTGTGTGGCAACACCGGTAATCATTGACTTTGGGAAAAAAGGTCTTAAATAAAATAATGTAAAATTTAAGAAAGCCCCAAAGAACATTTGGGGCTTTTTTGTTTTATACATACAGCAAACTATTTAATTAAAATACATACATACCATAAAACATGGATTTCGAAAATTCTAAGTTTCCATTAGTAGTAATTGTAGGCGGGGGCTTTGGCGGCATTGAGGTAGCCAAAAAGCTAAAGAACAAGCCGGTTAACGTATTAATGCTCGATAAAAATAACTACCATGGCTTTTGGCCGCTTCTTTATCAGGTAGCCATGGGTAGTTTGGAGTGCGAATCCATTGCCTTTTCCATCCGTAAAAAATTTGACGATCAAAAAAACTTTCGCTTCCGTATTGCCGAGGTTAAATCAATAAATAAAGAAGCCAATTATGTTGAAACCAGCATTGGCGACATCAATTACGATTACCTTGTTATAGCAACCGGCTCAACCACCAACTTTTTTGGTAACAAAGATATTGAGCGTTTTGCCATGCCGATGAAAACCATTCCGGAGGCGCTGAACATCCGTTACCTGATACTGCAAAACCTGGAGGCTGCTGTATTGCAGCCGTCAAAGGAAGCACGTGAGCCTTACCTGAACTTTGTACTGGTAGGTGCGGGTCCAACCGGTGTGGAGCTTGCAGGATCATTAGCTGAAATACGCAACCACATCCTGACCAAGGATTACCCGGAACTGCGCAAGGAAGAGATGAAGGTTTACCTTGTTGACTTTTTGCCGAAGGTACTGGGCCCAATGTCAGAAGAAGCATCAAAAGCAGCTGAAAAAGCCTTGCGCGGCATGGGTGTAGAATTATTGTTAGGCACTAAGGTTGAAAGCTATGATGGCGAGGTGATCAACTTTGAAGGTGGCAAAAGCATCAAAACCAAGAGTGTTATATGGTCTGCCGGGGTAATGGGCCAGGTACCGGGTGGTATTGAAAAGGAAAATGTGGTACGTGGTAACCGTATTAAAACCAACGCCATTTGCCAGATAGAGGGCAGCACCAACATATTCGCTATCGGTGACGTTGCCGCAAGCATTACTGAGGCTACACCAAACGGACATCCGGGCGTAGCACAGGTAGCCATGCAACAAGGTGTGAAGGTAGCCGAAAACATCCTGAACATTATTGAAAACAAGCCTACTGAGCCATTTAAATACTTCGACAAAGGCTCGATGGCCACCATTGGCCGTAACAAGGCCGTTGCTGATATCGGCAAGATAAGAATGAGCGGATTTTTCGCCTGGATGACATGGATGTTCATCCACTTAATATCGCTGATGGGTGGCCGTAACCGTTGGGTAGTGTTTATTAACTGGGTAGCCAGCTATGTAAGCTACAATGGCGGTAACAGGCTCATCATCCGTAAATTTATTAAGGAAAAAGCCGACGCGCAAAACAATGCGGTTACCAAGGCCGATCAATAATCTCCGTTATAAAACAAACAAGGCTCACTTTATATTGAGCCTTGTTTATTCAAAATGTTGTTTTAGTTCTTCAGTAAGAAAAAATAATCCCATTTCACACATCGCTTTAGTAGGATCATGACTATCGAAATTACCAAGAGCAATAGCATTTTGTAAAGCATTTTTTATTTCCGGTTTTAATTTCAAATAAATGTCGTCATTTTGTTTGGTGAAATATTTTTGTGTCTTTTCATAGTTTTTCAAATGTTTTTTAAGCTGATTCTCCGCTTCTGAACATGTTCTGAAATATTTAGACGTTTTTTCAAAGTGCAGTAAAAACCAAAATTCGAGGCAAGGATTATTGACGATTACAACAACGTTTGGATACTCTTCCGCAAGAACGGCTTTATAGTCATTAAAAGTGCTAATCAGTGATTTCTTCCCTTTAGGTTTTTCGCTTTCTTCCTTTACAACAGTATCAAAGTCCACTATCCAAAATACCTTTGTAAATTCCTTTTTTGATAAATCACAAGCTAATTTGTATTGATCTTCTAAACTTTTCTTATTCGGAATTTCAGGCTTTATGCTAATTCGGATGTCACGCTCATTTCGTTTCAGCATTTGCAAGTACCAAATTTCCGTTTCACCATCTACCACGATGGCAAAGGCTGGATTTGCTTTTTGTATGATTTTTTTTTGCTTTCTCACAAATTCAAATCAATATAGGTATCGCCCAAATTAGGTGAACCATTTAATTTTCCGCTTTTATAGGCATTTAAAACATTAGTTGTATTGCGTATAACCGAACTGTCAAAATCGATTAGTGAATAAAGCTCAGTAGAGCAACTTTCCTTCTTATCTGTGAACCATATTACATCGTTTCTAAATATGTCTTTATTATCCAAAATTTCTCTATTGTGAGTTGTTGCAATAATCTGAGAATTCTTGGAATTCAAAAGAAAGGAAAGAAGAAAATGCATATACAAATCAGGATGTAAAGAAGATTCCAGTTCATCGATTGGAAATGCTGTCGGTTCTTTTATCAATAAGGCTAATAAACCAGCAAAACCATAATAGCGTCTTGTTCCCTGTGATTCCAATTCTACTGGCAATGTATATTTAACATTATCAACTGTATGCTCAAATTCGAGGCTTGTAGTAGTAAGTTTACCTTTTTCTTCTAACTCCTTAATTCTTTCGCTGGGCGCTTTAACTTGTTTTTTCAAAAATTCTATAAAGTCATCCGGGATTTCTTTTTCTTCTTCTTGAATAACAATGTCTGATATATTAAAATCAGCTTTTTTCAATATATTAACTACGTCTGATTTGGATATATCCTTATCACTTATCCTTGATGTTACAAACTCTTCTAATATGGTTCTGGTGTAGATAAGAGGATGCAAATAACCGCCAAACCAATCGACCACTTCTTGCAGCTCTTTGAGGTCAATATTTGTTTTTAAGTATCCCCCCAATACTGTATTATTCCACAACGTATTTGATTCAAGTGTTTTTTCGAAAATCCTATCTGACACAACCTTATTACCTAAGGTTATTTCGGTAAATTGATTCGATAAGTTCGTCTTTCTCTTGAAAATATTAGATTTGTTAGGTTTATAAAAGTTCAACTCTTCTGATACGATTGCCTTTTTAATAAACTTAACTTCATAAAAATACTTCACATCGTTTTGGAAAAACTCAATTGAAATAGTTGAATTTATTTTCGGTGTGTCTGGATCAAAAAGAAACGGCTCGAAGTTTAGTTCTCTATTTTTTTTACTTTCAGGATCGATAACAATATCCCTTAAAAATTCAAGCGCTTTTAATATAGTTGTCTTCCCGGAAGCATTTGCGCCATAAATTAAAGCCAACTTTAAAATTCTTTGCTTTCCACAACGTACTACGTAGGTATCTTCGAGATGAGTAGATTTATCTGCTTCAAAGGAAAGTGTTTGCTTTTCCTTTATAGATCCGAAATTCTCAACACTAAAATTGACAATCATTTTTTACCTTTAATTTGCAACAGCCTTACAAATGTAGTGATAAATTTCCCAATTTATCCTAATATTAAAGCCGTACAATATTGGAGCAGCGATTACCTGCTGCCCTTAAATACCATTTTATAGTGCTGTATGCCTGCTTCCTCAAACTCCGGCCCTTCGGCTACAAATCCAAATTTACCGTACAAACCCATGGCCTGCACCTGGGCATTCAGGTAAATATAACCAGCATCAGCCGGCAGATCATCCAACACGGTTTGTACCACGGCCTGCGCTACCCCTTTGCCTCTGAATTGCTTTAACACAGCAAAACGCTCCAGTTTATAGCCGTTATCCGTTTTACGCCAGCGCGCGGCACCGGCAGGCTCACCATTAACAGTGGCTAAGAAATGTATGGAAACATCCTCATTCTCCCATTCCAATTCGGGCGGACAATTTTGCTCTACCACAAACACCTCACGCCTGATGGCAAATACCTTTTCCAGATCAGCCGGGTTACTAACCTTAGTTACTCGTATATCATTATTCATTGTTCAGCAAAAATACAATTTATGGCTTTCCTGTAAAGGCATCCATTATTTTCATCAGTGTAACCGCCTCTTCAATAGCGCAGGGATTGGGCACTTCATCGTTAAAATACCGTACAATATCAGCTATCATGGGCTGCTGTATGTGTTCGGGATGCACAAATTCTTCGGTGTTATGCTGCCTGTCGCTATGCCACTTAATATAGTTGCCAAAACAGGCAAAGGTGATGCGCCCGCGGGTGCCTACAATCTCAATACTATCTACCTGCTCCTCATCGCCCACATTAAAACACCATGAGCCGTTAAACACGATATTGTTTTTGAACAGGATGGTACCACACACATGGTCATCGGCCGGTGAAGCGGCTGCCTGGTTAAGCGAGTACCCTGAATACGTTGCAGGTTCACCAAAGTAATACAACATCAAATCCAGCTGATGCGGCGCCAGGTCATGGAAATAGCCACCACCCGAAAGTTCAGGGTTAACGCGCCAGTTATCGGCCACCTTAGCCACCAGCACGGGTTTACGGCTTTGCCACATGCGCAATTGTACGGTGCGTACCTCGCCTACTACGCCTTCATCCAATAACTTTTTTATACGTAAAAACAATGGCACTCGCCTGCGGTAATGCGCTACTACCAGTTTTCCATTAGCTGCTTTAACAGCATCAGCTATGGCTTCTGCTTCGGCCGCATTTAGCGTTACCGGCTTTTCCACATACAGCTTATGGCCTTTTTTAAGCGCCTCCAAAGCATAAGGCAAATGTGATGATGGTGGCGTTGCAATATAAACGGCGTTAATCTCAGGGTCATTCAAAAGCTCACCGGCATCGCTATACCATTTAGGTACGCCATGCCTGCGGGCGTAGTCTTCAGCCTTGGCAGCATCACGGCGCATCACCGCCGCCAACCTGCTGTCAGGTACTTTGTTAAACGCCGGGCCGCTCTTTTTCTCGGTTACGTCGCCGCAACCTATAATTCCCCAAACAGTGTTTTCCATATATCTTCAAATATAGCACGTGCAATTTGGCAACGTGTTTACAGTATCAATCTTTCTCAGCTTCTAAAACAGCTTTGGCCTTTTGCAAATTGGCGCGCTCGTCATCAGGCAGTTCCGGGTACTGTAGCTTTAGCGCGGTAAGCGTTTCAAGCACAATGGTTGATATGGCTATGCGCGTAAACCATTTTTTATCAGCCGGTAATACATACCAGGGGCACTCATCGGTAGCGGTTTCGGCTATGGCTTGTTGATAAGCTTCCATGTAATCATCCCAGCGTTTACGCTCCTCGATGTCGCCGTAAGCAAATTTCCAGTTCTTATCGGGCTTGGCTATGCGTTTCAAAAAACGTTCTTTCTGCTCTTTTTTGGAGAGGTGCAGAAAGAACTTGATCACTATTGTACCGTTGGCGGTAAGGTGTTTTTCAAAGTGCCGGATGCTTTTATAACGTTGTTTCCAAAGCTCGTTGTCAATATCTTCTATTTTATTGATACCCGGTATCTTCTCGTTAAGCACAATTTCGGGGTGCACTTTTGATACCAGAACATTTTCATAATGTGATCGGTTATGGATGCCTATACGCCCCCGCTCGGGCAGTGCCTTGTAATGTCGCCATAAAAAATCATGATCCAACTCCTCGGCACTTGGCTGTTTAAAGCTATATACCTGGCAGCCCTGCGGATTAAGGCCCGACATGGTGTGCGCAATAGCGCTATCTTTCCCCGCGGCATCCATCGCCTGAAAAATGATCAGCAGCGACTGGCGGTTAGTCGCGTATAACTCAGTTTGCTTGCGCGATATTTGTTCAATAAGCTCCTTTAAAATAGTCTCGGCATTAATTTTTTCATAATCGCCGGTATAATCAGTGCTATAGTCAGCAAGTGAAAACTTACCGCCGTCCGTCACTTTAAATAATTCTGTCAGGTTTTTCATAGATGTATTTAAACCTTATATAATGGCGGCAAGGCATTTATGGTTTTAAATAATTGCGGCCACGTTTCTGCCCTTGCGTAATTACGCTACCTTTGCACTAAAAAATAATTTGTACTCAAAAGATCAAGCTTCACAAATAAGGCAGGCTTTCTGGACGGCTTTTGGCCAGTATATATCGCCCCAGCCATCTGCCGACGGATTAAAAATCAACTGGATAAATTACAAAACCGGCATCAGGCATTTGTTCTTTAAAATGAGTACCGATAACCGCTCGGCAACTATCGCCGTTGAATTTTCGCATCCCGATACGGACATACGTGCGCTTTTTTACGAACAGTTTTTAGAACTGAAAAGATTGTTTACCGACCAGATGCAGGAAGAATGGGACTGGCAGCCCGACCACATGGACCTGTATGGCAAGCATACTACCCGCATTAGCAAAACGGTGCACAACGTGAGCATCTTCCGTAAAGACGACTGGCCGGCACTCATCTCCTTCTTTAAGCCCCGCATCATTGCGCTGGATGAATTTTGGAGCACAGCGCAGTACAGTTTCGAGATATTTAAGTAAGCACTTACGTAAACAGATACGTAACTACTCACTTATTTATTTCACCTACTTTTTAGCATTAAGTTCGTCCATCAGCGCATAGCGTTTTGCCGTATTATCCGGCTCGGCCTTAGTTTCGGCAGATAAGACCTGCACGTACGGCTTTCCGCTTTTTACATCGTTCCATATGGGTAAACCTTTACCATTAGGATTACCTGTTTTAATAAAGTTAGCCAGATAATCCTGTGTAATTTGCGAGGCCTTGTAATCGGCAGGCGTCCATTTAAAAGTCTTTATGAGTGGTAGATTACCCAGCGAGTATTCAATATCCGAGGCATGTGGCGCGCCAAGTAATACCTGCGTAGTATCGGGCCGCTTTTGAGCGAAAAGGTAACGGTACACTTTCTTTTTGCCGGTTTTGCTATGCATATCAACAATCTTCCAGGTGGCGTAGGCTATAAAACGGTCAGACGCTAATTGCGTAGCGGCCAGTTTAGCCTCGTCATCAGTAGTTGCGGGATAGGCAGCCAATATCGCGTCCGCATCCTTTGGATATAACGTTTGCACCGCATCCTTATAGATTGCTAAAGTAGGTGGATGAATGCCCAGCACGCCCTGGTAACCGACTTCGGCAGACGTCCACCCGGCCATAAGCGCAACATCCATTTGTTTGCCCGCGGCAAATGTAGCCTCCGGTTTTTCGGTTAAAAAGTAGCCATCTATAATATGTGCGAAGCGTGTGTTGCCCGATAGCTCAAGTAATTTGTCAGCAGATAGCTTACGCAGATCAGCCAGTGTGTTTGCTCCGGCATTTGTAGCGAACTTTACACCTAATTGCTCCGCCTGCTCGCGCGGCATTGGCGTTAAGTTGCCCAAAATAGCACCGCTTTGACAGATAGCGCCTCTAAATAAGCCTTTTGATAATGGCGATGCCATTTGCGCACTTACTGACATAGAACCTGCCGACTCGCCCGCTATGGTAACCTTTGACGGATCGCCGCCGAAAGCCGCTACGTTCTTTTTAACCCATTCCAAAGCGGCATGTTGATCAAGCAAGCCATAGTTGCCCGATGCATGGTTAGGCGATTCGGCCGTTAACTCAGGGTGCGCCATAAAGCCGAACACGCCAAGCCGATAGTTCACCGTAATGCTCACTATCCCTTTTTTAGCCATGCTTTCGCCGTCGTAACGCAGTTCGGAGCCGTCGCCGGCCATAAAGCCACCACCGTAGAAGTATACCAGCACCGGCAGTTTTTCGTTGCCTTTTTTGGCAGGAGTCCATACATTAAGGTACAGGCAATCCTCGCTTTTGCCGTTGCTGCGAAAAACCATGTCGCTGAATATGAAGCGCTGCATGGCCTGTGGACCAAATTTATCGGCTTTGCGTACGCCCGTCCAGTTTTGCGGGGCTTGCGGCGCTTTCCAGCGCAGATCGCCAACCGGTGGCTGCGCGAATGGGATGCCTTTATATGAGCGTATTCCGCTGGCCTCGGTAACACCCTCGAGTAATCCGTTAGCAGTTTTAACCTGAGGATTTTGAGCAAATGCAGGCACCATGCCGATCATCAGCAGGAATAAAAATATGTTTTTCATAAGGAGAGTATAATTGATATACAATGCTATGCATTATACGCAAAAACTGCAAACTCAACTGTGTAACCTTTTTACGACTGCACTATCCCCGGATCCATATTTACCGGCGGGAAGCCCCCTACCCGGCCAAAATGACGCTCATATTCAATACCAGCCTCGGGGCCAAACGGATGCCCGCCAAAACCGTTACGCATCATGGCGATGGCACGCGGCGCAATGTTCGCCGAATCGCGCGAGGCGATCAATTGCATTACCGACTGTGCAATAACCGGTATGGCTACTTCCATGCTCATGGCATCGCTCACCAGCCAGTTTACTTCGCCCGTATCTTCCACGTATGATGGTACGTTGTAGCCTTCCTTTTCATCATATAATTGCTTCATCAGCTCCACCAGCCATGACCGCACTACCGAACCGTGGTTCCAGGTGTGTAGTATATCGCTAACGTCAAGCTTTTCACGGTAGCCCTCTAATAAGGCCATGCCCTCGCCAATAGCTTGCAGCATACCAAACTCAATGCCGTTATGCACCAGTTTTACAAAGTGCCCTGAGCCCGAATTACCCGTGTAAGAATAGCCATGTGGCACAGCCAAATCTCGTAGTAAGCCTTCTATCTGCCCTACGGCATCCTTATCGCCGCCTACCATAAAGCAGGCGCCGTTACGTGCGCCGTTTATACCGCCGCTGGTACCGCAGTCTATCAGGTGCAGGCCATCTTCCTTCAGCTTTTCGGCACGGCGGATGCTATCGCCCCAGTAAGAGTTGCCGCCATCTATAATGATATCGCCCTCTGCAAGTAGGGGCTTTAATTCCGTGATCACACTATCAATTGCCGCACCGGCGGGTATGTAAATAAATATCTTTCGGGGACGATCCAAGCCGGCGACAAGCGCGGCCAGATCATCAACTATCTGCAGGTTTTGCTGTTCGGGAATGATCGGCACAAATTTGTCATAGCCTAAAATCTGGTAGCCTTTTTCGGCCGCCTGCAAGGCCAGGTTGGCACCCATTTTACCTAATCCTATAATTCCGTATTTTTTGTTTTCCATATTTTTTGAGTCACCGGATGTATGAACCGGCCAATAGTTTAAAAGCGTTGTCAGGTACAAATTAACATATCATACCTGATAACATTTGAGCGAATGAATGTGTTATATTAACTCATAAAAGTTTTTAAAAGCATAACGCCGCCAAGGCCAATAATGGCGATGAGCGATTCCATAGCCGACCATGAGCGGAAGGTATCTTTCATACTCAGGTTAAAATATTCCTTAAATAGCCAGAAACCCGAATCGTTAACATGCGAAAAGGCCAGGCTGCCCGCACCGATGGCCAGCACCATCAGGTTAGGGTCGGCATGGGTTTGTATAAGCAGCGGAGCTACAATGCCTGCGGCAGTAAGCCCGGCAACGGTTGCCGAGCCCAGGCTGGCGCGGATAATGGCCGCTATCAGCCAGCCCAACACCAGCGGGTCGAGTGGTAATTGCTGCAGGTGATGGCCTATTTGTTTGTCTACCCCACTATCAACCAATACCTGCTTAAACGCGCCGGAGCCACCGATGATAAGCAGAATGAGCGCGACATCCTTAACCGCATCCGTATAAATAGTGTTCAGTTGGCTCATGCTGCGGCCTTGCGCAGTACCAAGGAAGTACGATGCCACGCCAAGGGTGATTAACATAACTACAGAGGGATCACCAATAAGCACCAGCCATTTTTTTGCTTCGCCTGATAAATTGAAAGCGATAGGCAGCAATGCCGTGCCCATTAATAGAAACACAGGTAATAGCGCGATGCCGAAACTCATGAATGCGCCGGGTAGCCTATCAGCAGGGATATCCTCAGGCCTGAAAGTAGCAAGCGGATTTGATGGGATGCGCTTAAGTGTTTGGGCAAATACCGGTCCGGCCAGGATGATGGTGGGTATGGCGATGATAAGCCCGTATATCAGCGTGATACCCATGTTGGCGTTAAATTGCACCACTAATGCCGCCGGCGAAGGATGTGGCGGCAAAAAACCGTGCGTTACCGATAAGGAGGCCAGCATAGGCAAGCCAATAAATACTGCGGGGATTTTATATTTATATACCACCGAAAATATGAGCGGCACCATCAGCACAAAGCCAATACCGTAAAACAGCGGTATGCCTATTATAAAGCCGGTAGCTACCAGCGCCCATTGTATATATTTAGTTCCTACCGCATTAACCAATACCGATGCTATTTTTTGCGCCGCACCGCTAACCGCTACCAGCTTGCCCAGCATGGCCCCCAGGCAGATTATAACCGCCAGCGACCCCAGGGTATCGCCCAGGCCTTTTTGTATGGATGCAAGCAACTTAACGACGGGTATTTGCAGCAGTAACCCTGCTACAACAGATACTACCAAAAAAGCGATAAAAGGGTTAAGCTTAAACCAGCTTACCAGCACAACGAGCAGCACAATGCATAAAAATACAACAAGCATAGGCAGATTATCAGGTGAATAATTGATTGCGGTGGCCACTAAAGTAGCATTTTACGAAGCTAAAAAAACGGCTTTTATAAACTTGAAAACAAACCGCACTATTTGGTTAATATAATACACGGCGGGTTAATTATGCGAAGTACCGGCTATTGCAAACATGCTTAATTACTGTGTAATATATTAACCGCCGGTTGACAATGATTTTTAGTTTAGTATATTAGGATAACCATTTGTAAACGCATGTTCTGTATATTTTCAGCTACTACGGTTTAGCAAATTAACCAAACCCGGTGTAGCATGTTACCGCCCCTGTGTTGATGTTTTGAGAGCACGGCGGTGCAATTTTATGATCAGGCCATGTACTATGTTGACCTTGACCAAAAACCTATATTATGAAAGCTATACTGAAAAAAGCCACGCCAACACCCGATCACTCCTTTAATATTCATAAGGATGTGGGCGAAGCCATGCTGAGTTCGTGGCACTACCACCCGGAGATTGAATTGCTGCTGATCAAACGCAGCTCGGGTACGTGTTTAATAGGCGACCATGTTGGCCCTTTTAAAAACGGCGATACTTTTTTGTTCGGCTCGAACTTGCCCCACACCTTCAGGCACGAAAAAAAATACATGCAGCGCACAGACGAAAGGATAGGCGAATCGGTAGTGATATTGTTTCAGCAGGAACTTTGGGGCAACCATTTGCTCAGCCTGCCGGAATTAAAGCACATCAGCCGCTTGTTGGAATACGCCAAGCTTGGCCTGCGCATACATGGCGAAACCCGCAAAAAAGTGGCGCGGCTTATTGACGATATGTTGAACGAGCATCCGGGCAAACGCATAGTACATTTGTTGACGGTACTTGAACTGATTGCCTCGGCACAGGAATACTCTACCATATCAAGCAATGGCTTTAATCATGAAGCCAATAACATTGATAAATCGCGCATCAACAAGATTTTTGAATACACTTTTAATAACTTCCATAACAAGATCACCATTGAAGAAGTAGCAGATTTGATCGCGATGGGTAAGCACTCGTTTTGCCGGTATTTTAAATCAAAGACCAAGAAAACCTATTTCGACTTTTTAATTGAGGTGCGCATAGGCCACGCCTGCCGCCTGCTGGCCGAGCAGGATTTGAACGTTGCCGAAATTGGTTATGCTTGCGGCTACAATAACATATCGCATTTTTATCACCAGTTTAAGGCGGTAACCAATAAGCACCCGCTGGAGTACCGTGCAAACTATGTGCAGATTGAACATGTGGCATAATTGATATACCTGCATGCGTAAAATACTACTCCTGCTTACCGCGCTGATAATTTGGTTGCCCGGCCGAGCACAACAGCAAGCTACTGCACCCGGCTGGTGGAAACGTAATAATTTACGTGTGATACAAACCAACCTGCCCGATTATGAAGCAGCTACCCTTAACCCCGATTCGCTGGTAGCCGACCTAATGAAATTTTCGGCCAATACGCTCATCATCAACGCGGGTGGTATTATGGCATTCTATCCTACTAAGCTGCCATTCCAATATCAAAACCCATACGTAAAGCAAGATTTTTTGAAGGATGTGGTGGCAAAATGTCATAAGCAGGGTATTAAAATTATTGTTCGGTTTGATTTTAGCCGTGTGCACGAGAGCATTTATAAAGCGCATCCCGACTGGTGTTATATATCGCCTAAAGGTGAGCGCATGACCAACCCCGGCATGTACACTGTATCCATCAACGGGCCCTATGTGCAGCAGCGCGCCTTTGATATAGTAACCGAGGTGATGGATAACTACCCTATCGATGGCATATTTTTAAACATGCCCGGCTACCAGGTAAACAATACTTACGAAGGCCGCTATATGGGCATCGACCAAAATGAATATGATAAAAAACGCTTCGCGGAATTTAGCGGCGGCAAGGCATTGCCGGTTGAAGAAAACAAGGCTGACAGCCTGTACCAGGAGTACTTACGCTTTAAAAAATTCACGCTGGATGAATGGGGCAAACGGCTATACACGCTGGTAAAAAGTAAGAATCCGCAGGCAGCCATTTGTACTTATACCGATCAGTATGTGGACATCATCCGGCACGAAACACAATCCGTACCGGCACTTCCCCTGTGGCCGTACAGCGCAGCGGATAATGTGAACAATGCGGGGACTACGTTTCCCAATCACATCATCAGCAATGCCAGCATACAGCAGATCTCGTTTCAATCGAGATATAACGCTATCGAGCCGGAGGAAATCTCCATTCGCCTGTACCAGAATATGGCGCATGGTTCAGGCCTTGACCTGAGCATGATGGGCGACACCCGCGGTTATGAGGACGAACGGAATTTTAAGACGATCGAGAAGATATACGGTCTGCATAAAAAGTACGAGCCTTACTTTGGCCGCTATACATCCATAGCTAAAATAGCGGTTATAGCACCCGGTTCGTGGCCAAACGGAACGCCCATGCAGGAGTATCGTGGCATACAGCAGATATTACAGGAGGCGCATATCCCCTTTGATATCATTGAGGACAACCAGTTGCAAAACCGTGGCGATAAGCTGAAAAACTACAAGGTAATTATACTGCCCGATATTACTTTTTTGAACGAGGGCTGCGTAAAGCAATTAAAAGCTGCCATAGCTAACGGCACTAACCTGATAGCCACCAACATCGCCTTAAATGATAACCCGGCTTTTTTAAGTGAACTATTTGGCGCTAAACTAAAAAGCCTTACTAATGACGCGGCGGGCAATTATATGGTACCCGAGGACAGGGCCATCTTTAAAAACTTTAAAGGGCAAACCATGCTTTTTATGAAGTATAACCTGGCTTTGTATGATATGGCAGGCGCGGATAAAACAGGCCTACCCCTGCTGGCTAAAGGGCGTACCGGTCCGCCGGAGATTATTGGCGGGCACGATATTACCGGAGATGAAATGATGGCCATAAAACAACACGGCACAGCAAAAGCAGTGTTGCTGCCTTTTAACGTAGGGCGATTGTATCATAACAACGGCTACCAGGAGCATAAGCAGATACTGCTTGATGTGCTGAACAATATTTACCCGGATGCCGGAAAGCAACTGATTACCAACGCGCACTCTAAGGTAGAAACAGTATTACAGCAATACAGCAAAAATACTCCGGCAAACAAAGGCGATAACGATGGGCTGATATTGCACCTCATAAACCTTACCGGGGTAAGCTCAACAAGCTACTTAGCACCCCTGCCGGTATATAACATCAACCTGAAAATAAAAAGCGGGTATAAACCCGCCCGTGTAACCGACCTACTGAGCGGCAGGCCGGTTAAATTTACTTATGCCGATGGCTATGTCAATTTCACCGCCAACCGGCTGGATGATTATCAGATCATCGTGATGGATAAATGATGATTATTTCCCTGCCTGCTTTTTAAAATAATCGTTATCAGCAAACCAGTCGGCAAGGCGCTGCGGCCATGCTTTTAGCGATTGCAGTTTGGCGCGCTTACCCATATTAAAAGCATGATCGCCTTTAGAGAAAATATGCGCCTCAACCGGCACCCCGGCTTCGCGGTATTTTTGCAGCAGCGTTACTATTGGGGGAGAGCAGCAAACATCATCATTGGCCGCTATTAAAAATGCAGGTGGCGCATCACGTTGAACCTTTTGCGGCACGCCAAGTGGGCCGGGATAAACCAGTATAACAAAGTTAGGTTTGTAATTCAGTTTATCAATCGCATCGGCAGGTTTAAGGGGCTGCTTGTAAGTGTTAAAGGCAACCATATCCACCACTTCGCCGCCTGCCGAAAAGCCCATTATGCCGATACGTGCGGTATCAATGCCCCATTGTTTGGCATTGCTGCGGATAAGGCGCATGGCACGCATGGCATCCTGCGGGGCATGTACATCTAATTTGTAAACAGAATTGGTATCTCGCGCCAATCTGTACTTTAAAACAACAGCAACGAAGCCCAGGCTGTTTAAAAACTGAGCCGCGTCCCTGCCCTCTGAGTTGATAACCAGCATACGGTGCCCTCCGCCGGGGCATACCAGCACTGCGGCACCATTTGCCTTATCCTTTGGCGGCAAGTAAACCGTTATCGATGGATTATGAATATTACTGATGTACTTATCGCCCTTTTCAGGTTCGCTGCGGCGGCTTTCAAAACCCGGCGCGCCGTTTTTCCACAAATGGATAACAGTGGAATCAGCCTGCGCAAAAGCATCCGCGTAAAAGCCCAGCATCGCCATAAAGGCGAGCAGGGGCTTAAACTGTTGTATCTTCATATCAACATCAATTAATTGTAGCTTGTGGCTGTGCACCAGCTTCAACCTGCAGCTCTTCCGGCGGGATCCTACCGTGCCACCAGGTAGCTAATGATGAACCGGTAATATTCATCAGCGGACCAAAAATAGCCGGTGCCAGCCCAATAGTTGCCAGTCCGCCCATTAATAGCGCCAGCCCCGATGCCAGTCCGCCGTTTTGCATCCCTACCTCGAGGGAGATGGTGCGGCAATCTTTTTCGGCAAAGCCCATCAATCTGCCCAGCCAGTAACCCAGCGCGTAACCGGATACATTGTGGATGAATACGGCAACGATGAGCAATAAGCCTACATTCAGCAAACTTTGATGCCCTGCCGAAGTAATTACCACGATGATGAGGCCGATACCGATCATGGAGATGAGCGGCATAATACTATCCAGCCATTTAACCTTGCCACGAACCAGGGCATGGAACAATGCTCCGGCGATGATGGGCAGCAGCACCACCTTCGTCGTATCCCAGGCCATATCTAAAAAATGCACCTCAACCAACCGGCCTGCCAATAAACGCATCAGCAAGGGGGTAAATACGGGTGCCAGTAAGGTTGATACCGTTGTTATGGCGATTGACAGCGCCAGGTTAGCCCGCGCAAGGTATGACATAACATTAGATGCTAAACCACTCGGGCAGCAGCCTACCAATATGATACCGGCCGCGATCTCCGGCGGAAAGTTAAAGGTATTAGCCAAAATAAAGCCCACCAGCGGCATCACCGTGTAATGGCAAATTACGCCGATGATGATGGTTTTGGGCTGCTTGAGTACGGTAGCAAGCTCCTTCATGCTCAACTCGCTCCCCATACCGAACATGATGATCTGCAACAGCGGGATAATGAGCTTTGACAATTTAAAATCGCCAACCTGAACAAAATACTGCGGGTAATACATGGCCAAACTCACCGCCGCAAAAATCATGATGGTGAACGAAAAGCCCTTGAGCTTGGGATGCTGCCTGAAGGCCATGGCAAGGGCTATAAAAAAAAGCATCAGCAACCAGCCACCCCATTGTGGGTGGCCCGTTGCTGTTACTGTTATAAAACCCAATAAAATAAGAAACGAGAACGCGTAATAAACTTTAGCTGGTACCATAAGTTTTTAAGTTTTAAATTGGTTAATTAACTCCATAACCTATCCCACGATCGTTTCTCATCCCACTCCTTGGTGGGTACAAACCATGATTTATCTTTAGGGTCGAGGTGTTGTTTCAGCACATCCTCGTTAAGCTCAATACCCAGGCCCGGCGAGTCGGACACAAGGGCGAAACCTTTATCGATCAGCGGTTTTTTATCAACCGTTTTCACGTAGCTTTCCCAGTAAGGCAAATCAATATTGTGATGCTCCAACGCCAAAAAGTTTTGCGTAGCGGCAGCGCAATGCACATTGGCCATAAAAGCTACCGGCGTGCCGGCAAAGTGCATGGCCATGGCCACGCCATGTTCTTCCGCATAATCGCCTATCTTTTTGGTTTCGAGCAACCCACCCGACGATGAAAGGTCAGGGTGGATGATATCAACCGCGTGATGGTCGACCAATTTAATAAATTCTTCTTTAAGGTATATATCTTCTCCGGTTAATGTTGGCGTTTCAATGGCATTGGTGATCTCCTTCCACTGCTGGGTGTACTCCCAGGGCACCATGTCTTCCATCCAGGCCAACCGGTATGGCTCCAGTTTGCGCGCCAGCCTTATGGCGTTATTGGTATCAAAATGCCCGAAATGATCTGACGATAGCGGCACATCATACCCTACTGCGCTGCGCACCTTATCCACATACTTGGCAATTTCGTCAAGCCCTTTCTCGGTGATCTGTATCTGCGTAAAAGGGTGCTTGGTATTACCCAGCGACATGGGTTTATCATTCCACTGGCTGCCTTTCCAAAATCCGGAATTAACGGTGGTGCCGGGTATATCCTTTATCAGCTCAATACCCAGGTCCATTTTTAGCCAGGTATAACCTTTGGTAACCAGCCTGTCCTTCACCTTGGCACTGAACACGCTCATATCCTCTTCCTCGGGGGTATCGGCATAAAGCCTTACCGTATCCCGGTATTTGCCGCCCAGCAATTGGTAAGCGGGCACATTGTACGCCTTGCCTGCCAAATCCCACAGCGCCATCTCAACCGCGCAAACCCCACCCGCCTGCCTGCCGTGGAAACCGAATTGCTTAATGGCCTTAAACACCATCTCCACACTACAGGGGTTCATCCCTAAAATGCGACTTTTCAGCATCAATGCATAGCGTGGGTCGGCACCATCGCGTACCTCGCCCAGGCCATAAATACCCTGGTTGGTTTCAATACGGATGATGGGGCAACGGCCGACGGTGGTCATGGGTACGATGTACCGCATATCGGTAATCTTCAATTCCGAGGGTGAACTGTTGCGGTTAACTTTTGAGGTTGATTGCGCCAGCGTATCCTCGGCAGATGCGAACAGCATTCCACCCAGTGCCAGCCCGCCGCCCAGTGCCGACTTCTTTAAAAAATCACGCCTTGCCGAGCCCTTGTTTTCTTCGGGTTGAGTAGATGGGAGCGTTGCCTTTGCCTGTTTATCCAATTGCTTGCCATTGGCTAACAGCCTGAGTAATTCGTTTTTCATATCAATATAGGTTTAGTAGGGTTACCAGGTACTGTTTTTCATGTAATCGTCGAGTTGCTTGCGGGTCATGGGCAGTTTGCCGGGGTAGCTATTAAGCCATTTGATGAAATCATTTTTGATCTCATCCGTCCACTGGCTGTCTATCTGCCCCGGTGTGTACTTGCCCTCGCGCAGGCGCTGGTGGCCGTACTCGTCGCGCAGCACAATAAATTCAGCGGTTATCACAGCTTCTTCTGCAAGCGATGCGGGAATGAACAGCGTACCGCCGCGCTTGGCCAGCACCACATCGCCGGGCAGCACCGTAGCGCGCCCGATACGGACAGGTACATTGATACCGGCCAGCATCACTTGTTGTAAATACGATGGATCGACCGCCTTGATCCAGCCGTTAAAGCCCTTGATCTCATTCAGTCCTTCCAAATCACGCACCGAACCGTAGAACACTACGCCCCGTTTAGTTTTGGCATAGATGGAGTTGCCAAGGTTATCCCCTATCAGCGTACCATCAACCACTTTGTTAAAGCCATCGGCCACGTAGATATCGCCGTTTTTCAACACATCAATAGGCCACGAATTGGTTGGCCCAACACGGCCTTCTGCTTTGCCTTTATCCTTAATCGCCTTGTCCACATCAGGGCGTAAGGGCATGTATTGGGCAGTTACCGCGCGGCCAACCATTACACTGTCGGGATGTAGTATCATCCAATCGCCCTCAAACTGGTTTTGATAGCCCTTGCCGCGCAAAAAGCCCCAGACATCCTCAATACCCACGTTTTTAAAACGCTCCAGCACATCGTCAGCCACGCGGGGGCGGCCATCGGGTGTGCGCTCCCCCTTCCAGTCGGCGGTAAGCAGTTTTATCTGATCGGGCGTTAAGGTTACCTGCTGGGCCTGTAAATGCAGCGCCGCCAAAAGCAACGCTGCAAGTATGATGATCTTGTTTTTCATAGATAGTAATCGGTTGGTTATTCCTTGTCCCAGAACACGCGGGTGGCCAGATTATCCGGACCGTTATGCGATACGGCGGCCTGGTAGTTGGCAGCGTTTACGGTTTGCTCGCGCAGCGGATAGGTTAACCTGCGGATAAAAGCGCCCTTTACCGAGGCATCAGCCGTTGGATACGGGTTTGGCGTTAACACCGGGAACCCGCTGCGGCGAAAGTTCGCCCAGGCTTCGTTACCATTTAGGAAGGATGATACCCAGTATTGTGTATTGATCTGCTCCAAGGCATTTGCCGGGTTAAAAGGGTGTGCCAGCAGGTAAGCATTTTGCGCATCAGCGCTTATGGTTGCCGTGCCATCATACTGCGCCAGCTGATCCATGTGGGCCTTTACGCCGTTGGCATACAAAGTTGCTGCATTGCCGGTTGCCCAGCCGCGTTGCACCGCTTCAGCTAACAGCAAAGTAGTTTGCGAGTAGGTTACATAAAACTCGGGGATATCTATTTTACCCAGCGTACGGCGGTTAACCTGCGAGTACGCGTAGCCCGCGCCAAGCCGTCCCGGAAAGCCCGGCGCAGTGCTGATGGTAGACTCATTATAACCCAAAGGCATACCCAACTGGTCGGCAGGGTTGGTATTCTCGGTACCAACCGTTGCCAGCGGGTTGGCAGGCTGCGCGTATTTAACTGAGATAACACGCAGGCGCGGGTCATCTGTATCTTGCAGATACTCCACAAAAGGCGCGGCCAGGTAAATGTTACCACGCTCAGTAGCCTGAAACCAGCTACCTGTCGGACTATTAAAGGTGCTGTTAAACTGTATCAAAGCATTATCCGCGTTTGATTGCATTAGCCCGCCATTTACCGCGATGGTAACATATTGTTGCGCCTTGGCAGCATCTATTTTGCTGTAACGCATAGCGGCGCGCAGTAAAAGTGAGTTGCCCAGCTTTTTCCATTTGGGGATGTCGCCTTTATAAAACAAGTCGCCTGCCTCAATAGCTTTGCTGGCATCAAGCGCTTTGGTAGCCTCGTCAAGCTCCTTTAGTATATCATTATAAATATCCTGCTGGTTATCATATTTTGGCAAGTTGATGCCTTCCAAGTAACCTTTACCTGCTTCGGTGTAAGGCACATCGCCATAGGTATCAACCAGTATCATAAACACATAAGCCTTAAAAATTCGGGCCATGTTGTATAGGTTGCTGCGCGCAGGTTGATCTTTTAATTTATCTAAAACGGTAGTCAATAACACCACAGGCCCCGTCACTAAACCGCCTGTTGTATTGGTGGTACTACGGTACAGATAGTTAAAAGTAATGTTGGCATTCGGATCATAACTCACGTTGTGGTTACCGCCTTCCAGTACGCCGGTGTTGGGTGTTATCAGCTGTTGAACGATCATAGGCTGATAATAATAGTTAGGCAGCGCCGCGCTAAACTCGGCGTTGGAGAACAGGTAAGCCGGATCCAGATCAGCCGGAAGTACCGGGTTAACGTTGATCTCCTCAAAATTCTTTTTACAGGCGCCCAGCGTTATCACGGATGCCAGTAAAGCGATGATATATTTCTTTTTCATGATGATTTCGGGGTGGTTAGAGTTTAACATTTACGTTAATACCGTAGCTGCGCGTGGTTGGCAGCGTGTGCGATTCAATACCCTGCAGGTTATCAGATGCTGAAACGCTGGCCTGCGGATCGAGGTTATCAATGTATTTTTTGATCATCAGCACGTTGTTAACCAGCAGCGATACATTGAGGCCCTTGATAAAGGTTTTCTTCATGTACTTACTGAAATCATACCCTACCGATACGGAGCGCCACCTTACAAATGCAGCGTTGTAAATAAATGGTGTGGCTATGTTGGTGGTGCGATAGTTAGAGTAAAAAGTTTCGGCCTCAACTGCGGTGGTATTGGGCGTACCATCAGGGTTAACACCATCAAACACTACCCCACCCTCGCGGCCAACCAATGATTGCTGCGACAAGCCCTCACGCAGAAAATTAAGGTTAGAGTTTGACATGATCTTGGCACCGGCCTTAAAATCAACCTGGGTAAATACACGGAAGCCTTTATAGCGGAAGGTGTTTGTCCACCCGCCTACCCATTTAGGTATGGCGCTGCCAAAGGTGGTGAGTTCGCCGCGCTGCGGTAAACCGTTTATAGTAACAATACGACCCTGTGCGTCGCGACGATAATCAAAGCCACGCAGTGACGCCAGCGGCAAACCTACCTCGTGCGACACGGTACCAAAAAACTCGCCCGTACCTACATCAACCCGGGCTTGTCCGTTAGCCAGATCCAATACTTTTGATGCGTTGTACGATCCGTTAAAGGCGGTTTCCCAGTTAAAGCCTGTATTTTTTACAGGCACTATGGTAAGCAAAGCTTCAACACCACGGTTGCGCAGCTTGCCAATGTTTACTTTGGTTGAATTGAAACCCGACGCTACCGAAACATCTACGTTCAATATCTCATCAACGGTATTCTTCTCGTAAACCGACATATCCAGGTTAAGGCGGCTGTTAAACGTCCTGATCTCCAAACCGGCCTCCTTTTCCTTTACCTTTAAAGGTCGCAAACCTGCGTTCGGACTAATATCGCTATTGATCGACCCCAGCGCGGTACCACCAAACGGGTTAGAGTTAAGTGAATAGTATAATAAATTGGCGTAAGGGTCAGTATCGCTACCCACTTCGGCATAGGCTACACGCAGTTTACCATAATCAATCCATGATGGCATGCGCAACGCCTCGCTAAATACAAAGCTGGCACTTACTGATGGGTACAGGTAACTGTTAGTGTTGATGTTTAGGGTAGAGAACCAATCGTTACGCGCGGTGGCAGTTACATACAAAAAGTTTTTGTACGATACCTCGAACATGCCATAAACCGAGTTAACGCGCTTTTCGGCATAACTGTAATTGGGGTTTTTAACCTGCCCGTTGCTGATGGTGTACAGATCGCGCACGAAGAAATTGGTAACCGCGGTGCCCATTACATCACTTACCTGTTTCATGGCGTTGCCGCCCAGGGTCAGGTCAAAACCAAAATCTTTCACCTTTTTGTTGGCACCGATCAGGAAGTCCATATTGCGCTCCCTGAAGGTGGTTACATCCTGGTAATAATAACCATTAAAGCCGGTGGTTACCGCGCCGATGGAACGGGTGCCTGTAGGGCGGTTGTAGTTATACGGGCGGGTAAAATAATCCTGCCCTATGCGTGCTTGCAGGTACAACCAATCGGTAAACTGGTAACGCAGCGAAGCATTGCCGAATATCCGGTCGCGGTGCACATTCTCAAACCTTTGCAAGGCCACCCAGTACGGGTTGTTACGGTTGGTAAAACGCGATAGCGGCATTTCATTACCGTTGGCGTCCTTATAATTTTTCAGCCAATCAGTATTAATGCTGTTGGCCAGGGTATAAATGGTGGTGTTGGCATTCATATCCTGAATACCTATTTGCGGCGGGTTGTGGTTATACTCGTTAGAGTAGTTGGCATTTAACTGCATCGTCAACTTCGGCGTAACCTTGTAGTTGAGGCCGAGGTTAAATATCTTTTTATGATAATCGGAATTAGGCATAATGGCATTCGCATCGTTATTAGCGAACGACAAGCGGAAACTGCCCTTATCATTACCGCCGGAAATAGCCACCGAATTCGAAAAGCTCCGACCCATGCGGTAAAACTGGGATATACGATTCTTAAACGGAGAATAGGGTTGTGTAGAGCCATCAAACTGGATGGTTGGGGCGCCATCAAACCTTTCGCCAAAGCTGTGTACGCCAAAAGTTTGTGCCTCGGCAAGGGTGGTTTGGCGCTTGCCGTATTCGCCCTGGCCGTATTCGTACTGAAAATCGGTATAATCCAGTGCCTGGTCGGCCTGGTAGTTGGAATTCAGCTCGATGCCAATGCCCACCGTTTTGCTGCCTGTTTTGGTGGTGATGATAATCGCGCCATCCTTAGCCCTAAAGCCGTAAAGCGCGGCGGCGGCGGCACCTTTCAGCACCGTCATGCTTTCAATGTCATCCTGGTTGATGCTCTGCAAGCCGTCACCCTGATCAGACGAGCCGCCGGTTACGTTGCCACCGCCATTACCAGCAAAACCACCCGCGGAAACCGCGGTATTATTAATGGGAATACCGTTAACAACTATTAAAGGTGAGTTATTAGGCCCGAATGACGACTGCCCCCTGATGCGTATTTTGGTTGACCCACCCGGCCCGCCCGCAGGCGGCGTAACGTTAACGCCCGCTATTTTACCTTCCAGGCTGTTGCCTACGTTAACCGTACGGTTTACGGTAAGCAGGTCGGTATTTACGGTAGCTGTAGAGTAGCCCAGTTTTTTAGATTCGCGTTTGATGCCAAGGGCAGTTACCACAATATCGTTCAACTGGTTGGAGTTGTCGGCTAAAACAATATTGAGCACATTACCCGTGCCCACCGGCACTTCTTTAGTAGTAAAGCCAATGTACGATACCTGCAATATAGCCGAACGGTTGGGCACTCGCAGCGAGTACTTGCCATTAGCATCCGTAACGGTACCGGTGGTGGTGTTTTTTATCCGTACCGATACCCCGGCGAGCATCTCCCCTTTGGAGGTACTAACCGTTCCGGTTATCTGCACGGCCTCCTGGGCATAAATTTGCGTACAGCAGAGGCAAATGAATGCCACCAGCCAAACAATGGGTTTGTAAATTTTCAGGTTCATATTATATCAGGTTATTATTGGTTTCAATCGATTTCATATCATCAGTCAGTAAGGGCAAAGCAATGCATAGCCGCACGCCTTAAGCGATAATTAAAAAGTCTATTTTATCTGGTTTATAATCGGGAGCCTTTGCCGGGCCCGCTGCTCATCCGCAAAAACAGAATAGATGAACATGACAAATAAAGGCATTAACTGAATTACCAAAATTCAGTATCATAGCATTTTGATGTAATATGTTAACCTGAAAGTTGGCGCACCTGACCACTGACCGACAAGGCCATAAAACAGCAAAGGCACCCACAAAACGGAGTGCCTTTGCCATTTATATAGTACAGCGAATTTCAGGGTACCTTATAGGCTTGCCGGGCTAATAAAACCCATTGCTTTTTTTGCTTTTTCCAAACCAGTAATATGCCCAGCTTTACGGTGCCGGGTTTGCCACCATCCAGTATTTCTCCGTTCAGTATATGCCTTACTATGGCTACATCATTGGCAATTGTTATGGTTTGGCTGCTGGTGGTAATATTCGTAAAATCAGACTTACCGCTAACCAGGGCTTCCATAAAAGCGGCTTTATCTTCCACCTTTCCGCTGGAGTGGCCAAAGCTTAATTCGGCAGCGGTAAGTTTATTCAGCGCAGCCTTATCAGCATCAACCATCGCTTTGTAAAGCGTGTCAACCGCTGCTGCCACCTGCTTTTCGGCCGGTATTTGTGCCGATGCTGTTATGATGGACAGCCAACTAAATATTAAAATGATTACAGCGTGCTTCAGTTTCATACTAAAATCAGTTAAGTTTATAAGCGGTTACCGAGTTGCCGAAAAACGTGGGCACATAAATTATACGCTTCTTAGCGTCGTAACCAATATCGGCCGTTTTGCTTTTGCCTTCGTGCGTATCCAGCAATACCTGCTTTTTGCCATCGGGAGTAACATAATACAGGTAGCCTACCCAGGCAGTAATCAACAGGTCGCCATTACCAACAGGTTCAATACCATCGCCACCGTGTTCCAAGTCGCAAACCTTGGTCAGTTTTTTATCAGCCCCGGCCTTGTAGCAAGCATCAGATGTAAGTACGTACAGGTCGGCGCCTATGCTTTTCACGCCGTTAACACCTTTTAAAGCTGTGAGATAAACCTCTTGCTTATCCCCCTCAAATTTAAAAACACGGGCATTTTTAGGGTCAGATACATAAACAACGCCTTTATTATCAATGGTAACATCGTTCAACCCCGCGTTTTCGTCAACCAGCTTTTTTGTCACCGCACCGGTTTTCAGGTTTACTGTTACCAGCTCACTTAAATCGGCCACGTGCAGTGTGTTTTTATAAATGCCCATGCCTTTTGGGGCATTAAGCCCGGTAACAAATGCGGTGTCAATTATTTTTCCTTCGGGGGAGATCTTCGCTACGCCGCCTACCCCGTCCTTAGCGTTGGAGTTGCCGCTGATCAGCGATACATATAACACCTTGCCAGTGGGTAAAACAGATTCGGGCGTAGCTAAAACCGTATCGGTTTGCCATAGCTTTTGTACGGAATGCTGCGCCAGGGCACCGAGCGGGCTTGCCAGTAACAGCAAAAGGGCGATTTTCTTCATCATAAAGGCAGATTTGGTTTTCGTAAAGTTACAATACCCTTTCAATAGTAGTGTAACAACATTACATAAATTGGCAACACGTTAATATAGCACACAAAACAGCTAATTTACCAAAGCCGCCAGCGTTGTTAACAAAAGCTTTACATAGTAAAAAACGGTTGGTTTATACAAAAAGCGGATATTGCACGGCTTATGAAATACTTACTTTCTGTACTGTTAAGCTGTAGCCTGCTATCAGCCTTGGCACAAAAAAATACTATTGACCTGCAGGCACACCGCGGCGGCCGTGCGCTGATGCCCGAAAACTCTATTGAAGCCATGCTGCACGCTGTTGACCTGGGCGCACGGACCATGGAGCTGGATGTGGTGGTATCAAAGGACGGGCAGGTGGTAGTATCGCACGATACGTATATGAATGGCGATTTTATGCTAAAGCCTGATGGCAGCGAAATAAGCAAGGCCGAACAAAAAAGCCTGCTGCTGTACACCATGCCGTACGACAGCATTAAAAAATATGATGGCGGCACCAAAGTTCATCCGGGTTTTACCGCGCAAAAAAAAATGCGTACTTACAAACCGCTGCTCACTGAGATGATTGACGCGGTAGATAAATACACCAAAGCCAAGCACCTGAAGCCGGTTTACTACAACATCGAGATAAAATGCTCGCCAAAAGGTGACAATGTAGAGCACCCGACGCCTGATGTGATTGCCGACAAGGTAATGGCCATTGTTAAACAAAAGAATTTATTGAACCGCTGCAACATACAATCGTTTGATGAGCGCCCGCTGCAATACCTGCACGGCAAATACCCAAAAGTGGTGCTGGCCTATCTGGTATCAAACAAAAATACTTTCCAGCAAAATATAGATAAGCTGGGCTTTAAGCCGCCCATCATCAGCCCGGAATATAAACAGATTGACGCAACGTTTGTAAATGACGCGCATGCGGCAAATGTTAAGGTTATACCCTGGACGGTAAATGATGCCGAAGCCATGAAACAACTGGCCGCTATAAAGGTGGATGGTATCATATCCGACAATCCCGACATTTTGGTTGAGCTTTTCGGCAGTTATCAAAAGAACTAAAAACAACAAGCCCCGCTACTATACGGGGCATTGCTGACTTTTTTTAATTATTGTTTTGCAAGGTAGATGCTGATAAGTTCCTGATCGGCGGTATAGCTTCGCTGGTTGAGCATTACTGCCAAAATTTTGTTTAGTGCCTTTTGCACCTTTTTATCTTTAAATTTTATTTTACTGTTCACCGTTTCCTGGTATACCAGGACATTATCGTCAGTATAAAATTTTACGGTGTTTAAACGGGGCGTTTTAACATTGCTTTCAATTACCCAGTAACCACGGGTTGAATCTGCTTTGCTTTGGGCTATGCTGTTGGTAAAGGCTATAACCGTCACAGCCAGTACGAGTATTATTTTTTTCATTTTGTGATGTATTTAAATTATACATCTAAGCTACACCCTCCCGCTATCTTAATAAAGCAGTTACGATACACACAGCCTCAGGCAATACAAGCTGCTTCAAAAACATAGCAAAAGCCGTTTATCATTTTTTACCGCTGCTGATATACCGAAATCTGCTGTTTGTCATGCTCAACATGCATTTCGTCTGCTATAACTCTACGGCTCAAATGTTTGACGTAAATTAGTATATGGCAAAAGGGAAAAGCATACTGGCCATTTTGGGCAACCGGTTATTGCAGCATATATTTTTCTGGGTGGTGGTGTCATCATTTTTTGTAATGATGTATTCGTTTAAAAGCAACTGGCAAATAGCGCTGCACAACAATGTGTTTTTTATGCCGGTACACATGGCATTATTTTACGCCGTTGGCTATTGGCTTATACCCCGCTACCTGCTCTCCGGCAAATACGTTCAGTTTGCACTATTATTAATACTTACAAATTTGGTGCTGGGCCTTACCTCAAGATTGGTTGATATTTTTATAGCCTACCCTTATCTGGCCAAACATTACCTGGGCGAGTTTGGCGACCCATACAAGGGTGAGCCCCTAAGCAAGCTGTTTTTGCACCCGGTTTATTTCATCAACGCCTTTAAAAGCCTTAACCTGGTGGCCTGGTTTGGCATTGGTGTAAAGTACTTTAAAATGTGGCACGAGCGTAAGCAGGCCGCGCTCAAAGCCGAGCTTGATGCGCTGAAAGGACAGCTTCACCCGCATTTTTTGTTCAATACGCTTAACAATTTGTATTCGCTTACACTGCAAAACTCGCCCAAATCATCAAACGCGGTACTGGGCCTGTCAGAAATGCTGCGGTATATGCTGTACGAGTGCAATACCGACCTGGTGCCCTTAGGCAACGAGGTGCGTATGTTGAAGCATTATACCGACCTGGAGAAATTACGCTACGAGGAAAGGCTCGACCTTACCTTTAATATTGATGGCGACCTGAACAATTTGTATATCGCCCCTTTGTTGATACTTCCTTTTATTGAAAATACCTTTAAGCATGGCGCCAGCGAAAAGCTTGGACATAATTGGATCAACATCAATTTAACGGTGGATGGTAACGTTTTAAAATTAAAAGCGTCTAATAGTAAACCGGAGCAGGTAAAAACCGATGCGGGTAAGCACTTTGGCAACATTGGCTTGCAGAATGTAAAAAAGCGGCTTGAGCTTTTGTACCCGCAGCAGCACAACCTAAAAATTCTGGATGATGACGAAGCTTTTTTAATTGTGCTTGAACTAACGCTCACCCGGCGCGAACAAGCCCTACCTACAGCCAAACCACATGAAAATACGTACGCTTATAGTTGATGACGAACCGCTCGCGATTGAGATAATAAGCAACTACCTGGAGAACTTTAATGATGTTGAAATAGCCGGCAAATGTGGTAACGCCATACAGGCCTTCCAGCTATTGCAGCAAAAACCTGTCGACCTGATGTTTCTGGACATTAAGATGCCGGGGCTTAATGGTACCGATTTTTTGCGCAGCCTTAAAAACCGCCCTAAAACCATATTTACCACTGCCTACAGCGAATACGCGCTGGAAGGATTTGAGTTAGATGCCGTGGATTATCTGATGAAACCCGTATCGTTCGACCGTTTTTTACGTGCCATGGATAAGGTTTATCAACTACACGATAACCGCGGCACCACACGCCTGGCACACGAAACCCCGGTTGGCGACCAGGAAGCATTTTTATATATCAAGGTTGACCGCAAAACCATCAAGCTCAACATCAACGCCATTTTGTGGATTGAAAGCATACGCGATTACGTAAAGGTGGTAACCGCCGACCACGTGTACATCAGCAAACAAAAAATAAGCTTTTTGGAAGAAATGCTGCCCGATATGCACTTTGTGCGCATACACCGGTCGTTCATCGTATCATTATCAAAGATCAACTCCTTTTATGCCTACAGCCTCGAAGTGAATGGTCATGAACTCCCCATTGGCCGGAATTACAAGCAGGATGTGCAGAAGAAGTTAAAGGCGGAGCAATTGTTTTTTTAAACAAAAAAGCCCGGCTTAACCGGGCTCTACAGCAATAAATTCTTATCTTCTTTCATCAAACACCTGGAACTCGGCTATTGATGGGTTTTCTTTGTATCCTTCTATCTGGATGCGTACTTTGCTGCCCCACACACGATTGAAACGGTGGAGTTTTACACTCTCAGGGTTATCACCGTTTACTATCTGTTTCCAGGCCGCGCCGTCCCAGTATTGCAGTTTGTATTTGTTGATGTTGGCTTTTGATTCGAACACTACGATGGTGTTAAAGCTCTTGTCCTTTTTAAAATCAATCTCGAACCAGGGTTCTTTAACCCGCGGGTTTGACTGCCATGACGAATGGTAATCATCATCATTAGCAAAGTCCATAATATTCATATCATCGCTCCAGCTTGAGTTGGCCGGTGCATTAATGGCAATGTTGCTGGCAATGATCGGGTCTTCCAAAGGTGAAAGTTTGGTAGTCGCACCTTCGTTTTTCCACAGCTTGCCTACTTCTTTCAGGCTGGCGAGGGCGTTGTCATCAATCAAACCATCACGGTTTGGCGCAACGTTCAGGATAAAGTTACAGCTTGCCTCGTTCAGGGGTTTGATCAGCTCGTTAACTATTTTATGCGGCTCGCGTACCGGCACGGTCGGGAAATCCTCTTTCCAGAACCAGGCACTATTGATAGGCAAACAAGCCAGGGTTGGCATACGCTTAACATCCTTTGCCATACGCTGACCGGCACCCATTTCGTAGGTTTTAATGTCGGTGTAATACAAACCATCACCCGGATATTTGGCACCGTTTAAATCCATCACCAAACATTCAGGCTGCAATTTTTTGATCAGGTTATAAATGTCCTCAAAAGGCACGTCATCGTATGATATACGCGACCATGGGGCATCCCAACCGTCAATAATCAGCGCTTCTATTTTTCCGTATTTGGTCAAAAGCTCGGTCAATTGGGTTTTGATCATCTCAATATCCTGCGGCTCTATCTGGTGCGGGCGAATCTTATGATGGGTATCCAAAATAGAATAATAGAGCATCACCTTGAGGCCATTGGCACGGAAGGCATCCACATATTGCTTTACCACGTCCTTTTTGTACGGACTGTTCATTACGTTGTAATCGGTACTCTTGGTATCCCAAATACAAAAACCGCTGTGGTGCTTGGTGGTTAGGCATCCGTAGGTCATGTTGGCTGACTTAGCCGCCTTTGCCCACTGGTCGGCATTGAGTTTTTTAGGATTGAACAACGCAGGCGAAGCCTCCGGGTCAGGCCAGTCGGCATTCCAATACGTAGGCATATTAAAGTGGATGAACATACCGAAACGCAGGTCGACAAACTGCTGTTGCAGTTGGTTCAATTTACTGCCCGATGCACTATTACCTGTTTGCGCGCGAAGCACTACAGGCAGCATCAGCACAAAAAAAAGTGAGAGAATGGATTTTACTTTTGTGTATTGCATTTTAAGTGAGGTTAATAAAAAACCAAATTACCTGAATTGCAGCACTCCGCCATTAAGTATTTTTGGCAATTTGATAAACCCTTTTACCATCAGACTGACTCATCCCGACTCTGCTGCGCTGGTTTCCCCTCTCTACCTGCGGTAGAGAGGGGAAACAATTGTTATTATAAAGCCCTACACCTTGGGGAGGGTTGGGTGGGGTGCTATTTACCAAACGGCGGCCTGCCGGTTAACTGTTTATACAGCGGCAGATCATTACGCTCCTGCGCCGGTACATGGAATTTTTTGCAGTAGTACACCTGTAGGTGCAGTTCATCGCGGCCATTACGCGTAATGGCAATATCAGGCAGTTGCTCAACCGAATCAAAAAACGGCTTAACATCATTGTCCACATTTACCTGGTGGCGCTGGCCTATTACCACGCAATCATAACCTTTTAATTTATTGGGATCAACCAAAAAAGCCATGTTACGCGGATCGTTATTAAAACAGATGATATCCTTTTTGCCTTTCAGCGCCCAGTCAACCTTGCCGGTTAGCCACCAACGTGGCGCACCTGCAAACAGGCGGTCGTTATTAAACCAGCCTTCTTTTTCAAAGCGTTTGTAAATATCATCATAGTCGATGCCTTGTATAGTCGGGTCGTCGGTATCGCCGGCCAGGCCTACTATCCATTTAGGCCCATAACTTTGCCAAAAACCGGTAACCATGTGTAAGCTCAATACAGTAATCACAATCACCGTAAACCCGGTTGAGAACCGCAGCCAGCGGCGGGTGGAACGGGCTTGTTTAGCATCACTATTCAGGTTTTTATCGATAACATAACCCAGCGGCATAAACAACATCATATAGCCGGGAGCCTGCCAGTGAAAGTGATACTGCAGATCGGCCCAAAGGGTTACTACGGTAAAAAATATGATCGGCAAAACCGATGTCCAGAAAACGAAGCTGTAAGCGATGGAAGTATTACGCTCCTTGTACGAGCGGATGAATTGCCTGATGATGGGTACCCAAACCCAGGGCAACAGCCACAGAGCCTGTCCCCCAATGCTGCGCAAAAACCATTCGGGATGCAGTTTAAACTCGCCACCATCACCCGCGCGCGAGCCCTGAAAAACGAAGGATGCCCAATCGTTCTTATAGTTCCACCAGATAACCGGTAAGGCGATAATGAGCGTTAACAGCACTGCCAGGTATGGCCCGGGATGGCGAAGCCAGTGGCGCTGGTTTTTGTTAGCCACCACAAATAGAAACACCCCGGCAAACAGGAATAGTACGTGATATTTGCTCAGCGTAGCGAGGCCCATTAGTACTCCTACCCAAAGCCAGCCCATGTACGCGTTGCGCGATGAAGCCTGCTCCTGGTTAATATCCATTACACGGGCTATGTAGTAGGCGGCGGCCATCCAAAAGAACATGAGCGGCGCATCAGGCTGAAACCAGCAGGCAATGGCCACGGTAAATACCGCGCTCAAATTCATAATGGCAACGGCCCAGAAACCGGCTTTGGCATTAAACAACTTTCGCGACAACAAAAACAAAAACCAGCTTGTGCCTGCAAACAGTATTACCGCCGGGAAGCGGAGCGCGAATGTACTCAGCCCTAAGATTTTGATGCTTAACCAGCTCAGCCAAAAAAACAGGGGCGGCTGGTCGAAATAACTTAATTCAAGACTTAACGCGCCACGAAAATAGTACGATTCGCCAATACCCAGACCGGTGTAGGCGGCAATTAGTATACGTACAACAAAGGTTATAGCTATCAGTATCAGCGTATAGCGGGCCGCGTTTTGTTCGGTAAGCTTTTTCATTTAATGGAGCAGCAATGGTGTGATGGTGTCCTGCGTTTTAACTGCAATATTAGCAACTAATTATTAAAGTAAATGTAAAATATCCTGCTTGCAGCCCTCGGCATTTACAGCGTATATCAAATTAGTTTAAATTAGCGGGTGATAGTTGGCCGCTAACTTACACATCATACTAAAAGCGATAATATGGCAGCGTTTAATAACACAGCTCAGAACCGGGAGCAGCTTTTCAGCAAACTATATAAAAGCGCCTTCCCGGCGGTGGCGGCCTACGTTAGCAAAATGGGCGGCAGTTTTGATGAAGCCAAGGATGTTTTTCAGGATGCGCTGATAGCTTATTATGAAAAGATACTGATTAACGGCACAGTTATCAATACTACCGAAAATGGCTACCTGTTTGGTACCGCTCGCAACCTGTGGCTACAACGATATCGCACCAAAAGCCGGGAGCAGCCTTTGGAGGCACATGCTGACGATGTCACCGGTGATGACGAAGCTATCCCATCAACCAATAAACTGCTTGCCTACCTGGCCACCGCCGGCAAAAGGTGCATGGATATGCTGAAGGCCTTTTACTATGACAAGCTGGATGCGGAGGAAATAGCCACAACATTCGGCTATTCGGGCGTGCGCTCGGCAACCGTGCAAAAATATAAGTGCCTCGAAAAAGTGCGCGATACCGTTAAACAAAATGCCTTACAGTATGCGGACTTCATTGAATAACATCAAACTTACCGAGGAGTATCTCGCCGGAGAATTGCCCACCGGCGATAAGCTGCTTTTTGAAGCCCGGATGCTGCTTGACCATGATATGCTAATGAATGTAAAGGCACAGCAACAAGCCGTTGAACTGGTTAAACAATACAGCCGCGAGCAATTAAGGTTGGAGATCGATACGGTACATCAATCGCTTTTTAATAATAAACAGCATCGCACGTTCGCTAAGCGGGTGATGGATCTTTTTAAGTAAACCCACCCCAACCCTCCCAAAGGGAGGGCTTTAAATAAAAAACAGAAGTCCTCCCCCTGGGGCAGGATTTAGGAGGGGTAAACACACACCATTATGAATTACACTAACGAATTCCGCAGTTATGCGGTGGGGCACCTTCGTGCCCAAAAATCAGGGGTTGATGCTTATATCAATCACATCAACTCCATGCAGCTACCTGTGGCTACCACCCCTTACATTATGGAGGAACGGCAATTTAATGTAGCACAGATGGACGTTTTTTCGCGGTTGATGATGGACCGGATCATCTTCCTGGGCTCGGCGATTGACGATCAGACCGCTAATATTATACAGGCACAATTGCTTTTCCTGCAATCAGCCGATGCCAGGCGGGATATACAATTGTATATTAATTCACCGGGTGGCTCGGTATATGCGGGGCTGGGTATTTATGATACTATGCACTTTATATCGCCCGATGTAGCTACCATTTGTACGGGGATGGCGGCATCCATGTCGGCCATATTGTTATGTTCCGGCGCGCCGGGCAAACGTGCTGCGCTGAAACATTCGCGGGTGATGCTGCACCAGCCATCAGGCGGCGTGCAGGGCACACAGGCCGATATTGAGATAACCGCCCGCGAAATAGCCAAGATCAAAAAAGACCTGTACACCATCGTAGCCAACCACAGCGGACAAACTTACGAAAAGGTACACCAAGTATCAGACCGTGACCACTGGATGATAGCCCATGAGGCCAAAGAGTTTGGCGTGATAGATGAGATACTCGGCGAAAAAAAATAAGTGGCATCATACTTGTATGTCTCTACGTAACAAATACATATTACCATGAACGTACTTAAATTTATTGCAATAGGTGCAGCCGTAGCTTATGGTGTAAGCTACCTTACCAAACGTGACGCTAACGGTCACTCAATAGTTGACGATGTTTTAGACAAAGCCCCTGATTGGGCTAACAGTCTGAAAAAATACGGACAAGACGCATTGGAAAAAGCGAAAGCAAAAGCGGTATAATTAACGCGTCCGTTATAAAACAAGAAAGCCTGCTGATCAGTCAGCAGGCTTTGTTGTTTTAAATAGGGTTTACTTTGCAGACACCGAGAATGGTTTATCACCCTCAGCAACACCGCGAGAAGTGTTGGGTTTACTATCCATCAACAGGTTAAATGTGCCGCCTTTCATCATATCGCCATAAGTAATATAGTTCTGTGTGTGAGCTTTACCGTTCAGTTTGGCTGATTGTACATACACATTAGCCTGGCTGTTATTGGTAGCATCTATCACGAATTTCCTACCATTTTCGAGCGTGATGGTAGCTTTTTTAAATACCGGGCTGCCTATCACGTATTGATCCGTGCCCGGGCAAACGCTGTATAAACCCAGCGCGCTCAATACATACCATGATGAGGTTTGCCCCTGATCTTCATCACCCGGATAACCATCCTCGGTAGCATTATACAACTTGCTCATAATGTTGCGCAGGTGATATTGCGATTTCCAGGGCTGGCCTGCATAATTGTACAGATAAGCCATGTGCTGTATAGGCTGATTGCCATGCGCGTACTGCCCCATGTTGATCATGGCCATCTCCGTCATCTCATGTATCGGGCCGCCGTAGGTGCCTACCTTGAATTTATTAGGCTCGGTAAACACCGAATCGAGCTTGGCTACGAATTTCTGATCGCTGCCGATAAGGCCTGTTAAGCCTTTAATATCATGAAAAACCGACCATACCCAATGCCATGGCGCACCCTCGGTAAAGGGGCCGCCCCACTCTATAGGGTCAAAATTGGCAGACCATTGGCCATCCCCATCCCTGCCCTGCATAAAGCCGGTTGCCGGGTTAAATACATTTTTGTAGTTATACATTTGCCTTGCAAAAACGCCCTCGTAGAATGGGTTATTGGTCATTTTAGCTAACTGGTAGCCGCAAAAATCATCATAAGCATATTCCAAAGTTTTGGCTGTTGCTTCGCGATATTTTGGGTATGGTACGTAGCCCAACTCGAAGTATTCCTTCCAGCCGTCCCGTCCGTTTGCTGGGCCCCACGGGCCTTTGTTAAATGCTTCATGACGGTAGGCTTCCAACGCTTTTTTCGGGTCGAACGTACGGATGCCCTTTGCCCAGGCATCGGCAAATAATGATATGGCGTGATTACCGATCATACTACCCGCCTCGCCGGGGAACGACCATGATGGCAGCCAGCCGCATTGATCATACGCTGCCAGCATAGCCTGCATGTATTGCCCGTGCATTTTAGGGTACATTAAAGCATTTAGCGGAAACTGCGCGCGAAAAGTGTCCCAAAAGCCGGTATCGGTGTACATATAGCCCTCATGTACCTTGCCATCATACGGACTAAAGTAGTAAGGCTTCCCATTTTTATCATACTCAAAAAACTGGCGCGAGAACAGGCTCGCTCTGAAAAAGCATGAGTAAAAAGTAGCTTTTTCCTCCTCCGTGCCACCCTCAACCAAAATACGGCTCAGGTGCTTGTTCCATACCTTTTGGGCGGCAAGTTTGGTAGCCTCCAGGTTTTTATCCTTACCCAATTCGCGTTGCAGGGTCAGGTCGGCCTGCTCAGGGCTTACGTAGGATGATGCCGCTTTTGCCTGCACCGAGCGTTTGCCACTTTTGAACTGTACATAAACGCCCACCTTTTTGCCTTGTATAGCCGTTTCGGATGGGTTGATCTTGTCGTTCTCCTTTGTCCAGGTGCCGCAGGCCACTATCGGCGAATCAAATATCACCTCGAAGTAGCTTTTAAAATTATCCGTTAAGCCACGGCCATTATGTACCCAGCCGGTTATCCTTTTATTTTTTATATCGATTTTGATATCGCTTTGCTCGGTATAGCCATCCAGCACCAAAAAGTTATCACCTTCGCCGGTAAAGCTGAAACGCAGGTGCGCCCCACGCTCGGATGGTGAAATTTCGGTAGTAATGCCGTTGTCAAACTTAACCTTGTAATAGTTGGGCTTGGCTACCTCGTTGGCATGGCTGAATTTCAACGCGCGGGCATCCTCATTAACCACCAGCTTACCGGCTACCGGCATCAGGGAGAAAACGCAGTAATCATTCGTCCACGAGCTGCATTGGTGCGCCTGCTGAAAGCCGCGTATGGTTTCCTTTTTGTACTGGTATTTCCAGCCATCGCCGTTGTTACCGGTTTGGGGTGTCCAGGTGTGCATACCAAAGGGTAAGGCCGTTGTAGGATAAGTGTTACCACGCGTTAGCCTATGTTCAGAATTGGTGCCCTGTAACGTATTTACATACTTCACCAGGTCGGCATCCTGCGCAAATGCCGTGTTTACGGCACATATTGCTAATATGCCGGCTTTAATAAGTTTCATAAAAAGTGATTGGTTAGAACAGTATAGTTTAATTCGCCCTAAAATACAGCTATCGCCCTTAAAACCATCACCCTCAACGTAAAATATTGATGACGGTATACCCAATTAATAAATACTACAAAATTGATAGATTTTATTTTGAACTATGAAACAGAGCTATTACATTTGCACTATCTGATATGACTACTCAAAATATCATAGGTTCAATAATGCGAATGCCTCTGTGCCAAGGGGTCATGTGTTGCTGCTGTTAATTCCCCTTCGGCACGCTGCTACACAGCAATTCTCATTACAAAAACTTACTGATATTTTTCTATGTTCGCTTCTTCCCGTCTACACGTATATATTTTTCGCCTGGCTTATTTTGCGCTTATCGCAGCTGTTTCGGTAACACTTTTCAGCTCGTGGGGCGCTGCACCAAGCAAATTAACCTTTGCCCACGCAGCCGGTGCATCAGCACTAAAAACCACCGTTTCGGCACATACCATTAAGCTTGGCGGCAATCAATTAAACTACACCTCTACAGCCGGTTACCTGCAGGTTGCTGATGGCCGTTTTGGCGCCAACATATTTTACACTGCCTATAAGGTGAACGATGGCCAGCCAAATCGACCGGTTACTTTTGTGTTTAACGGCGGTCCCGGCTCGTCATCCATATGGCTGCACATGGGCGCTTTCGGCCCGGTACGCAGCACTCCTGGAAAGGCCGGTTACCAAACCAACCCCGACAGTTGGCTTGGCTTCACCGATTTGGTATTTATCGATCCCGTCGGCACAGGCTACAGCCGCCCTGCCGACGGTACTGATGCACGCCGCTTTTACGGCTACCATGAGGATGTACGTATTATAGGAAATTTTATAAGCCGGTACCTGGCATATAATAACCGGCAGCAACGCCCTGTGTTTTTAACCGGCGAAAGTTATGGCGGCGCACGTGCCGTAGGACTGGCTTCGTATTTAGCTGATGAGCAGCATGTAGAAGTAGCCGGACTAACTCTGATCTCGCCCGCGCTGAACTACCGTTTGATCAGCTTTAAGGATAAAAACACGGCAGCCTACCCGCTATACCTGCCAAGCTACGCGCTGGCAGCGCAATATCATCAGCGTTTAATCGCGGAATGGCAGGCATTGCCCGGCAGCGAATTGTATAGGATAGCAGAGAATTTTAGCACGACTACCTATAGCCGTTTTTTAGCCTCCGGCGATACCATAACACAAACTATTACTGATACATTACGATTGTTAACCGGCTTGCCCGAACATACCATCCGCGGCTTAAACGGCCGTATACCCGACCATGTATTTACCCGCTTGGTTTTGAACAACAACCGTGTTGGTATTTTTGACGCAAGAACAAGCGGGGCAAACAATAAGGCCGATCCAAGTTCGGCACGCTTGAGGGCGGTGTTTCCGCAGGCATTTAAAACTTATGTTGAGGATGAGCTGAAGTACCGTAACGCACTCCCCTACCTGGCCACTACTGCAACGCCAAACTGGAATTACGGCCCCGCTGCCGAGGGTAGTTATTTAAATGTATTGCCTACCTTAACCACATTGCTTTACAAGCATAAGGCTTTGAAAGTAAATATAGTATCAGGCTATTATGACCTGGCTACACCAGTAGCCACCATCAATGCATCGGTAAAACAGCTATTGGCTAACCAAGCCTTTAAAACAAGGGTAAACGCGCATTACTACCAATCAGGCCATATGCCTTATATCGATGATGAGGTCAACCACCAATTCTCGGCCGATAGCCGCGGTTTTTATGCCGCAACTTTAAATTAGATTTGGCTACGCAATATGCCCAGTTCAAGTCCGCGTAGTTCGGCCAAGCCCCTGAGCCTGCCGATTGCTGAATAGCCCGGGTTAACTTTTTTATCCAGATCATCCAGCATTTGGTGCCCATGATCGGGGCGCACAGGTATAGATAGGTTTCGCTGTTTCATTACCTGCACCACCTCTTTAATTACAGCATAGATATCTGTATCGCCTTCCAGGTGGTTATCTTCAAAAAAGTCGCCATCGGCATTGCGTTTGACATTACGCAGGTGTAAAAAGTTGATCCTCTCGCCAAACTGCTTCACCATTTCAGGCAGATCATTATCTGCCCGTACACCGAATGACCCGGTGCAAAAGCATAAACCATTGCTTAGCGAGGGCACGGCATTAAAAATATACTCCAGATCGGCAGCGGTGCTCACCACACGGGGCAGCCCTAAAATAGCATACGGCGGGTCGTCCGGGTGTATAACCATCTTCACGCCGCATTCATCAGCTACAGGAATTACCTGCTCCAAAAAATAAATCAGGTTAACACGCAAACGGTCTGCATTAATATCTTCATAGGTTGATAGCGCATCCCTGAAATTGTCTATGGTAAAATGCTCTTCGCTGCCCGGCAAACCGGCAATAATATTGGCTACAAGCTTTGCCTTTTCGGCATCATTCATTTGCTCAAGTCGGCCGGCAGCGCGCTGTAGTTCGTGAGCGGTATAATCATTTTCGGCACCCTTACGTTGCAGCATCAACACGTCAAAAGCGGTGAAAGCGGCCTTTTCAAAACGAAGGGCCCGGCTACCATCTTCCACCTCATAGTCCAGGTCGGTACGCGTCCAGTCAAGCACGGGCATAAAATTGTAGGTAACGATCTTTATACCGCATTGCGCCAGGTTCCGCATAGAGGTTTTATAGTTGTCTATCAACTCCTCAAATCCGGGCGCCTGGGTTTTAATGTACTCATGCACGGGCAGGCTTTCAACCACGTTCCATTCTAAACCGGCATCGGCAATCAGTTGTTGCCGCTTCCTGATCTCCTCAATCGGCCAAACAACACCATTTGGAATATGATGCAGGGCGGTAACAATACCGCTACAGCCAGCCTGCCTGATGTCCTGCAAACTAACCGGATCGGCCGGACCAAACCAACGCATGGTTTGCTGCATACGGATACCTGTATTTTTGTAGGAAGCGAATTGAGGTTGCATAGATGATTAGTTTATAGCGTATTTAATGATGAAAAAATCGTTTAAACGTTTCTTAAATCAGCGGATCGAATATAGTAATTTCAATAAATTAGGGCGATAATATCATCGATACTTCAACATGATTTATTTACTAAGCAACCGCCGGATATTTTTAAAGTTCATCATCAGCCTTGCTGTAATCCTGGCTGTAGCTACGGCAACTTTAAGCGCACAAAACATTGAGACATACGGCGTTTATTACGCTACCGGCAAGTATCAGGATAAAATTTTGCTAACGCTGCGTAAGTTTTTAAAGGATGGCGAAAAGTGTTACCTGGCAGTTGACCTGAACACATTGAGAACGCAGGTGATTAATGCGTCAGCATTAACAGTACAGACTGAAAGCTGGCAAACCATAGCAGCCGCTAACGCCGCCACACCCTATTTTAAAGCTATCACACGTGCTGGTGAACAAGCCCTACCAATGCAGGATGCCGGTATTGTTCAAGGGTTTACCAGGGAAAAAGGCGTAAACCTTACTATCGATCTTTGCCCATCGCACAAACCGCTGGATCGCGTTATCTTCACTTCACTTATCAGCGAGTTTAGCAAAACAGAAAAACCGGTACCGCTTTCGTTGTCCATATCGGGCAGGTTTATGCTTACCCACCGGGCTGATATTGAATGGCTGAAAAGTCTGGAAAAAGCAGGCAAACTTTCGATAACCTGGATAAACCACACCTATAACCATCATTACAGCCCGGGTGTGCCTTTGCAGGAAAATTTTCTGCTTAAGCCCGGTACGGATGTACGCTTTGAAATACTCGGCACGGAGATAGCCATGTTGCAACACGGCCTGGTGCCTTCGGTATTTTTTAGATTTCCGGGATTGGTATCTGACAAGGCCATGGTTGATAAGGTGCTTTCTTTCGGACTAATACCCATTGGCAGCGATGCATGGCTGGCTAAGGGGCAGCAAGCCGCGCCGGGCAGCATAGTGTTAATACACGGAAACGGCAACGAACCAATCGGCGTTAACGATTTTCTACAATTGCTGCGCAGCGAAAAAAAATCGGTTATTAGTCGCCAATGGCTGCTTTACGATCTGCGCGAGAGCCTGCAAGATGAATTTGAGAATTAAGCGGCCTTTTGATTTACAGCTTTACTACCAGAAAATTGTTTATTTCTTTTCCATCAACAACTAAAGCGCTGTACTCGCGGTCAGTTATCTCCATTTTACTTACGCGATAGTAAAATGGTATACATGTACTACCTTTTTCTTTTGTAACGGTGTATGATAACACAGCGCTGCCCACATTTTTAATAGCTACTTCATAATTAAAAACGCCGGCTTCTTCAAGGATTACGGAAAAACCAATTGTACCGTTGGATATCGGGTCAGTTGTTTCAGGGTTCGCTATTCGCCAATTTTTCACAGGGTTGCCGGTTTGCTTATCGGTTACGGTTACATCTGCATCGACTATATTTTTTGTTAAAATCAGATTTTCGCCCGTTGTTTTATCTGTAAATTTTAATAAAATTCTGGGGGGTGCCCATTGGCCTGCCAGCGTACTACAATCAATTACCTCTTTATCTTTTTTGCTACAGGCAACAAGTATCACCGCCAAAATTAGTGCAAATGCAAAGTGTAAGCGTTTTTTCATAACTGGTATTTTTTAAGGTCCGGATTTGTCAGAGCAATTTAACCATCTTTTTTTACAATAACGAAATTTTCAACTGCCAGACAGATTTTATGTCCGGCAGTTAAATGCTATTGATGTGCCTTAAGCCACTCTAATCGCCGTTGATCGGGTAAATGGGTAACTTTAAAGTTCTCAAATTTAGCTTCAAACCCGTTGCCGTCCGGGCTGGCTGCCATCAGGCCTACCATCACCGGTTTATTGTCCTGCAGCGGCGCATTGCGTGTCATGATGTAGTTTTTGTCGTCCAGCGAGTAAAATATCTCTACTGCATCCAGCCTGCGTACTACCTTGATCCATATAAACGGCGGAACTTTATCCAGCGTTAATACGCTCCAGTCGCTTTTGCCATGTGTAACTACGGTGCTTACGTTAAATTTACCATCTACAAACTCAACCCCCGTTTTAATGTAGTTTTCATGATCGGTACGTATCATCAAGCCCATTTGGTCAAAACGTGCCTTGTAAGCGCCGGTAAGTTTAACCTTGGCCTCAAATTCGCCGCCGTATAGGCTGTAGTAAAAAGGCGCATCGTCAACCGTAAAGCCGTAGTGCGATATGCGCCAATAATCGCTTTTGGGCGTTACCTGCATAATCAGCGCGTTATTTTTAATATCCCAGCGTTCGGGCTCATTATACCATTGCATCTTCTCGAGGCTTTGGGCATTAGCTTGATTTAACCCACATAAAAGGGCTATGCTAAACAGAAGTTTCTTCATATGTTCGTAAAGGTAATTACCTGTTAAAAATTGTTCAATGGTTATAAATCACCATATATGCGCAATCTGCTTGATATAAAACTATTCTCGCAAAACTTTGATACAGCCGATGCCGCGCAACAGCTGGAAAATGCCCGCAGCATAGCCCAATTATATACAGGGCTTGAAAACGGAATCAGCGTACTGAGCGATATGAACACGCGTAAAAGCTACCTGTACTATGGTTCGCTGGCTGAGCAGATCGGGCTTGAGCGCAAGGCAGACAGCATTGACACCATTTGGGAAGACGACCTGCTTAACCGCGTACACCCGGATGATCTGCAAAAGAAATACCGCCTTGAGTTCAGTTTTTTTAAATTGCTGCAAGCGATGCCGGTAGCTGAACGTACTGAATACGGGCTGATAACACGCCTGCGCATACGTACTGACGACGGGCAATATCTTACGATACAGCACCGGCTCATCTACATCGGCAGCTCGGCTAACGGGAGTATATGGCTGGCGCTTTGTTTGTATAACCGCGTTTATAACCATCCCGGGTTCGATGCCCCTTCGGGCGTAATTATTAATAACCGCACCGGCAAAGTAATTGATGATGATGGGCAAAAGTTCAAAGGCCTGTTGTCGCTGCGCGAGAAGGAGATTTTGCAACTAATTAAACTCGGACGGCGCAGCAAAGAAATTGCCGAACAATTATCGCTCAGCATCAACACCGTAAACCGTCACCGGCAAAACATATTTGAAAAGCTCAACGTAAGCAACGCTATGGAAGCCTGCCGAATGGCCGATTACCTGGGTTGTTGATATCGCCCAAACAGACTGACAGGGAAGGTTGGATTAATTGATTTGTATACTTTGGCAAAGTCAAGCATCAGGCGATGCGCCATTTGTATCAACCAAACAATTAAATTAAACATACATCAGCATTATGCTAATACCTCGCCGCAACTTACTTAGTCGTTTATCCGCTTTAAAAATTATAGGGCTATGGCCGTTTGTGCTTGTACTGAGCATATTTAATGGCTATCAGGCATTTGGTCAAAAATCGGCTAAAAAAAGTGCGGCGGAACCGAAGATCATCAACATTGTAAACTTTATACGCGATATTGAACCTCGTGATGCCGCCATAACCAAAGATGTGCTTTACCAAACTGTTGTTAACCAGATAAACCTGATGAAACAGCATAACCTCGGCGGTACATTTTTGCTGCAATACGATGCCTTGATTGACCCGCGTTACCAGGCCCTGCTTAAAACCTTACCCCAAAACAGCTTTGAAATTGGCGCCTGGTGGGAGTTACCGCAACCGCTTATTGAGAAAGCGGGTATAAAATGGCGCGGTAAGTATGCCTGGGACTGGCACTCGGACGTGGGTTTTTCGGTGGGCTATACCCCAGCCGAACGCGAAAAGATTATAGACGTTTACTTTGCTGATTTTAAAAAGATATTCGGCTACTATCCAAAATCCGTAGCGGCCTGGGTTATTGATGCGCACTCGCTCAATTATATGTACGATAAGTATAAAATTGTAGCTTCGGCAAATTGTAAAGATCAGGTGGGTACTGATGGGTTTACCCTTTGGGGCGGCTATTGGAACCAGGGTTATTACCCGAGCCGGGTTAACGCCTACATGCCGGCACAGCATGCAGATAAGCAGCTGCCGGTACCCGTGTTCCGGATGCTGGGCAGCGACCCTATCAGGCAATATGCTGATGGCACCTCGGTAACTACCCTTGAGCCTGTATACACCCACGCCGGTGGTAACGAGCAGTGGATAAACTGGTTTTTTAACACCTTCACAAATGATCCGTCGCTGGGCTTTAATTACACGCAGGCCGGCCAAGAAAACTCGTTTACCTGGGCAGCTATGCAAAAGGGTTTGGAGTGGCAAATGCCCATTATCGCCCGGCTAAAAAAAGAAGGTAAAGCACGTGTGGAAACCATGGCTGCCTCGGGCGCGTGGTTCAGCAAAACCTACAAAGTAACACCGGCAACTACATTTACGGTAAGTAAGGATTTGGGCGAAAGCAATAAGAAAACCATTTGGTATAACAGTCGCTTTTACCGCACTAACCTGCTTTGGGAAGATGGCACCCTCCGTATAACGGACATACACCTTTTTAATGAAGCCGTACCCGACAAATATCTGAAGAGCGTAACCACTGTTAACAAAAGTTTCTTTTACACGCTGCCTGTGGTTGATGGTTTTCAGTGGGGCAGCAAGGGAAAACCAGAGGGCTTCAGGCTAATGGCCGGCGCCAAAGGCAGCGAAACCCAAGTAAAGGGCGGCGACCCGGTGTTTACAAACGTTAACACAACAACCGCAAGAGCTACATGGCCGGTTAATAAAGGCGTTTTCGAAATTGAAATGCAGGAAAATGCCTTAGTCATCACCGCAAAAAATAATCCTGCAGATAATTGGTATATCGAACTGCATGTAGCCAATGGCGCTAAAACCGCTTTTACAGGCGTGGAAAAGAGCGTTGCCTTATACGAGTTTGATGGGCACACCTACAAATTATCAACTTCAGCGGGAACTGTAGAACAAACAGGCAACGGCGGCCTATACCGCATTAAACCGAAAAATAATCAAATTGTATTATTGCTTTCGGATGTAAAGTGATTATTGCGTTATAAGAACTGTTACAACACAGCGTTATGGCCGGCAGTGGCAACAGCCTCAATTACCGCGTCAATCAGGTGCTGGGCCATGGTGAAATAGTTTGTCGGGGCATTGCGCCAACCGGCATCTTGTTTAACGAGTGTATACGAGGTGTTATACATACTGATGCGTATTTCTTGTTCGGAATGCTGAACGATGGTAAAATAAAATGATCTGTTTTGGGTATGCGCGGCTAACTTCTCGGTACTCATAATGGCGCAAATATAGCTCAAAAGGCACGTTTTATGTTGATTCAGCGATGCCGATTTATAAACAATCGCTACGTAAACCATTAAAAGAATTCCTAAACAAACCGACCTACAGCACTCAAAACAAGAATATTAAAAAGGCGTGGAACGGTTGTTGCCTATTATTTGTAAACATCTATAACTATGGCAACTAAAAAGAAAAAAGATCCATGCTGGTCAGGGTACAAGAAGGACGGAACGAAAAAGAAAGACGGAAAAACAGTACCCAATTGCGTAAAGGCATCGTCGAAGTAGTTAATTAGCTTTATAACAAAAAGGGTGCACGTTAATAACGTACACCCTTTTTGTTTGGCTTTTGGATTGAATTATATTTCGAATTAGATTTCTCCTCTACTATTAATTCATCTTTGCGGTTGCTTGCCTGCTGTATCAGCTAATCCGGTAGCTGGTTGATCACGCTTACCTCCCGGTTGTGTTTTACTTCCGCTTGTATCTGCCGAACTTGAGCCGCTGGTATCTTTTAAAGTGTTCTCCCGGGTTTGCTTCTTGATCTTCTTTTGACGACCGCCAGACGTTTGCGCGCTTGCCGACATGCTTCCAAAACTGATTACCGTTCCAAGAAGTACTGCTGCTAATGTTTTCATGTGATGCCTTTATGTCAAAAACATCACAGTAATTAAAATGTTTAATTAAAAAGAAACTTCATTCCAATTCTATATAATTGGAAATCCATCAAGGATTTTGAGCTAAAATTGGAGCATTATCCATAAGGAGTAAGGCACTATATAGACACCAAAACTAAAAAAGCCCCATATCAATTGATATAGAGCTTAGTACAATTTTACTGGTGATCCCGTTTGGATTCGAACCAAAGACCTACTGCTTAGAAGGCAGTTGCTCTATCCAGCTGAGCTACGGGACCGGCCTGCGTTTTTATTTCGCGGTGCAAATATGCTAAATTATAGTGGATTTGGCAATGCTTAAAACAGCATCATTTTTATCTAAAAAGTGTATAAAAAAATAAAGTCCCCTTACACTCGCTGCTTGGGGACTTCAAACCTAAACCTTATCACATTAGTAAGCATAAAACTTACTCTTGCAAACATAATAAATCAGTGTAGTAATTACACCATAAAAATGTAAAAAACTTATTATAATAATATTAATACAACCGCAATGAATATTTAATGAGTTTTGGCAACGTTACATTTATTAAATAATTATAATAATGTATTATAATAACCGTTATAAATACATTTATAATAAAAATCTACCTTATAAATTTCAGCTTCAAAAAATCAGGCGAGTAGCCTAATACTTAGGGCTTAACCAATATTTTGCGTGCTATTTTACCATCGCCGTCCGTTTGTTCATTCGGCGTAAGGCGTAGTATCGAGGTGATTACGTTGTAGACGTTAACGTTATTAAACGAACCCGTTTTAACTCCCTTTTTAAATGAAGGCCCCCATGCTATAAACGTAGCGTGCACATCTTTAACCAAATAAGGATCAAGCCCGTGCCAACCGGGGTTAATATGCGTTTTACCCATGTACCTGAATACATGCGGCCAAGTTGGTTTCAATAAAATATCACCTATCCGGTTATACCGGTCGTCCTTAGCTCCGTAATGAAGCTTTGCAGGCATGTCCTTTTTAAGGATAACCTGGTAATTTTTAGCACCGGCTTTGAGCTTTTTATAAGTAGCCTGCACATCAGCGCCAGGTTTTGCGTACAATTCAACCAAAATGCCGTCGCCGGCTACAACAAATTTGCTGGTGTCAACCGCAGGTAGTTCCATTGGGTGTTGGTTATCAACGCTGGTCATGCCATGGTCAGACACGAAAATAAAGTTAACATCCAAACCTGTGCGTTTGGTTACCTTTACCAATTCATTTACAACAGAATCTACATAATGTACAGCGGCTCCGGTTTCTTTGGAGTCCGGACCATATTTATGGGCCGCATCATCAACATTTGACATGTAAAAGGTAATCAGATGCGGCCGTTTTTCTTCCGGCAGGCGCAGCCACTCACCCACCTGCGTTATACGTTGGTGAATAGGTATCAGGTTGTTATAGTTGTAGTAATAAGTAGGATTAATGCCCTGTATAGGGGCTTCTGCAGCTACCCAGTAAAAACTTGCTGACAGTATTTGCTGCTGCTCTGCCAATACCCAAAGCGGCGTACCACCATACCAGCTGCTATCAGCTACGGCCTTTTTATCATTATTGTTATAGCGCTTGCCGGTTTTGGGATCGTAAAAATTATTGTGCACCAACCCACTATGTGATGGATATAGGCCGGTTACAAGGGCATAATGATTGGGAAAGGTGAGCGACGGGTAAGACGGTATCATTGACGCGGCCCTTACGCCGCTATCGGCAAAGGCAAGCAGATGCTCGGCCTTGAATTTATTGGCAAAATCATACCTGAACGCATCAGATGATATCAGGATAACATAGGGCTTCTTTTGCTGTGCAATACTGTTTTTTCGCCCTGCAACAACCTGCTGCGTAGTATCAGTTTGGGCGTAGCTGCTTGTAAAAAGCAGTAAGAACGACAATACAAAGAGGTACTTCATCGCCGCAAATTTACCCAAATAACATTAAGCAAACGTTAAGTGCTCATCAGTTCATCTTATTATTTTCAGCAAAACCTTTGAGCATTATAACGGCGGCATTCATTTTATCAGTATCTAAAAAAGCATCGCCTTGCGGATTGATGTAACCGTCAAACTCTTCAAGCACATCGGCATTTACCGAGGCAAACCCCATTGACCACTCCGGGAAGTTACGCGTGATGAGCGGCCCCGCGGCGAGCTCTATTACGTTACGGTGCCTATCGTCAAGCAGTATGCGGCGATAGGTGCGCATCACCTCTTCTTTTTCGCCCTCAAGCACTTGCATAAAAGTACCATCGGCGTAAAGCAACATGCCGGTGATCCGGTTCACTACATTGTTATCCCGGCTGATAGACAATATCTCAGCCAACTCAAAATCATTAAGTAAGGTAGTTGCTGTACTGAGATAGATTATATTGAACATAAATAAAAAGCGGGTAAGTACTCATATTAACAGTAAAAACCCGCTTTTGTTACGTTTTAGCAATAATTAAGGCATCCGCTTCAAATAAATAGCGCCCAGCGGCGGTAGCGAAAGGCTTGCCGACTGCGGTTTGCCATGCCATGCCACCGCCTCGGTTTGCACCTGGCTATTAGTGGTGCTGCCACTCCCCCAGTACGCGTGCGCATCAGAATTAAATATCTCCTGCCAGGTGCCCGATGCCGGTAAACCTATGCGATAATTCTCGCGTACAACCGGTGTCATATTCAATATAACAATGATCTCGTTAGCCGGATCGTGGCCTTTACGGGCATATACCAAAACCGAATCTGTTGCGTTACCGCCATCAACCCACTCAAAGCCGCTCCAGTCAAACGCTTTTTCGTACAGGGCAGGCTCGCTGCGGTAAATATGGTTAAGCGCTTTCACGGTTTCTTTTATACCCTGATGGCAGTCATACTGCAAAACATGCCAATCCAGCGAGTATTGGTAATTCCACTCGCGGCCCTGGCCAAACTCGCCGCCCATAAACAATAATTTTGTACCCGGATGCGTAAACATGTAGCTATATAATAAGCGCAGGTTGGCAAATTTCTGCCATTCATCGCCCGGCATTTTGTTCAGCATGGATTGCTTGCCGTAAACTACCTCATCGTGCGAGAAAGGCAGCATAAAATTTTCAGTAAAAGCATATATAGTGCTAAAGGTTATTTGCCCATGATGATACTTGCGGTACACCGGATCATTAGCAAAATACTTCAGCGTATCGTGCATCCAGCCCATCATCCATTTCATACCGAAGCCTAAACCGCCTAAGAATGTTGGTTTACTTACCCCGGTAAACGAGGTCGACTCTTCGGCAATGGTTTGCACATCCGGAAAGTGGGCGTAAACTGCCTCGTTAAATTCTTTTAAGAATGATATAGCCTCGAGGTTTTCGTTACCCCCGTAAATATTGGGCTCCCATTCACCATGGTTACGCGAATAATCAAGGTACAGCATGGATGCCACTGCATCCACACGTAAACCGTCAGCATGGTAACGGTCTAACCAAAACAAAGCATTACTGATCAGGAAAGCCTTTACCTCGTTACGGCCGTAATTAAATATATATGATTTCCAGTCAGGATGGTAGCCTTTGCGCGTATCGGCATGCTCATATAAGTGCGAACCATCAAAACGGTAAAGCGCATGCGCATCCCCAGGGAAGTGTGATGGCACCCAGTCCAAGATTACGCCGATACCCTCATTATGCAGTCGCTCAATTAATTCCATCAGTTGTTGCGGTGTGCCATAACGTGCCGAAGCAGCGAAGTAACCGCTTACCTGGTAACCCCAGCTCGGATAGTAAGGGTGCTCCATAATCGGCATAAACTCTACATGGGTAAAGCCCATGTCCTTAAGGTATGGTACCAGCTTATCGCCCAGCTGCGTATAGCTCAAAAACTCATCAGGGCTTTCCGGGTTACGTGCCCATGAGCCTACATGCATTTCGTAAACAGAGTACGGCTTATCCAACGCGTTATGCTCACGGCGTGTACTCATCCATTGCTTGTCTGTCCACTCGTAATAAGTGTCAGCCACAATAGATGCCGTATGCGGCGGCAATTCCCAGCGCAAAGCGAATGGGTCACTTTTTTCAAGCTCTTCGCCGGATGATGATTTTATAAAATATTTGTAGGTTTCGCCCACGCCTACATTCGGAATAAAACCTTCCCAAATGCCCGAACTATCCCAACGTACCAGCAACTGGTGCGAACCACGGTTCCAGCCGTTAAAGTTGCCTATTACCGATACGTATTGCGCATTAGGCGCCCAAACCGCGAAATAAGTGCCAACTACGCCGTTATGTTCAACCACGTGCGAGCCAAATTTTTCGTAAAGTTTATAGTGTTTACCGGCTTTAAACAAGGAAACATCAAACTCTGTAAAACGGCTGTACGGCTCAACTGCCTTAAATGGATGTGAGGCAACCGGAACTTGTACATCTGCATTAACAGCACTTTCGGTTTCGGGTCTACGCTCAGGTGCAGCCTCGCTAACTTTTGCCGATGCTGATTTGGCGCTTGCCCTGGTAGCTTTTTTTACTTTTTGGGTAGTAACGTCGGTTATTTCTGACTCGGTTTTCTTGGTTTGTTTTGCCATATTAAAATGCCTTCTTCAGGCTGTTGTTCCCTGTAGTGGGATGGGATGATCGATGCTCAAATATATCATAATTGAACATACTTGAAACACCTTTGTTTTAGCGCAAATAGCTATCCGCATAAAATAAAAAAGGAGCTATCTGCTGTTGCAGATAACTCCTTTTTTATAAGCGTTTTAATTTTTATTGCTGCGGGGTAGTTGTTGGCTGCGTAGTACCCTGCTGGCCTTGCTGATCAGGCGCTTTGCCTATCAAATCCATAAACTGATCCAGTTTTGGCGTGATGATGATCTGCGTACGGCGGTTTTTGGTTTTACCGGCCTCGGTGCTGTTATCAGCGATCGGGTTATACTGACCACGGCCACCGGCGGTTAAACGTTTAGGATCAACTCCGTAATTGTTTTGCAATGCCTGTACTACTGAGGATGCACGCAAGGCACTCAAATCCCAGTTGTTACGTATGTTTTTTTGTGCAATAGGCACATTATCCGTATTACCTTCAATCAGCACATCGTAATTATTGTAATCTTTAATGATCTTGGCAATCTTGCTCAGGGTTTCACTTGATTTATCAGATATTTCATAGCTGCCTGATTTGTACAGCATATTATCAGACAATGAAATGTAAACCACACCTTTCAGCACCTTCACATCCACGTCGCGCATTTCCTGCTGGTTTAATGAACGGGTCAGGTTATTAGTAAGCACCATGTTAAGCGAGTCGCTTTTGTTTTTGGCGTTAACCAACTGCTGTATGTAACGGTTTGAGGCATTGATCTCGTCAACCAGTTTGGAGATGTTAAGGTTACCCTGCCCGCTTGAGGTTAAACACTTATCAAGCGCGGCCTGTAATTGCTTGTTGTTGGCCCGTTCTGTAGCTATCTGATCGGTCAAATTTTCAACCTTGTTAGTGGCCACCGCGAGGTTTCGCTCGGTAGTAAGGTATTTCATCCGCATGGATTTGGTATTACTATCCAGGCGGTTATAATCTGTTTGCAGCTGTTTGTATTTTTTGCTGCTTACACAACCCTGGCCAATTACTGCGGCAAGCAGCAGCACAGGTATTGTTGTTAATGATAGTTTCATGGCGTATATATTTTTTTGTGATAAAATATTTAACAATACTATTCAACTAATATTATGCCATAAAGTTTTAAAAGGCTAATTATACACTTGAATTACATATTTACGAGACAGATAAAACATGTTGTATTAAATTAAAAATGGCCGGCGTTGTCGGCCATTTTTAATTATTTATCGGTATTATTTGCTTATCTGTAAAATATTGAACGTTTTGGTGTATTTAAACTCCAGCACTTTTTCATCACCTATTGTAAAATCGGTTATATCCTTGCCATCAATAGTTATGGTTGCTGGTACAAACGGCAGGCCGATCACCCTGAAATGATAGCCATCATAACGTGGTGTGTAAAGCCCTTCCATGCTTTGGTTAAGCGTTAACGAGCTTTCGTCGCCATTCACCACAAACTTTTTCTCGGAATAAATATCCTGCTCGTAAGCGAACGATTCGCCGTGATCTTCAAAGAAGAACGAGTTGGCTTCGTAATCGCTGTAATACACATTCAGTTTTACTTCCTCAACAGGTTTTTCGCCTACATACTGCATTACCGGGTATTCAGGTATCACCGAACCTGCCTTAACAAATATCGGAATGGTTTCGAGCGGTGTAGGCACTTCTACCTCTTCGCCGCCGGTCTCAACCTCATTTGTCCAGAAGTTGTACCATTTGCCTTTAGGCAGATACACCTTGCGGCTTTTTTGGCCGGGCTCCAACACCGGGCAAACCAGTATCTTGTCGCCATAGGTAAATTCATCCTGGCGGAAGTGGTTCTTCAACACATCCTGCTCCTGCATTACTACCGGGCGCAGTATAGGGAAACCATAACGGTGATGCTCCCAGAATGCCGAGTACATGTACGGCAACAGGCGGTACCTCAGTTCAATAAAGTTACGGTTGATGGCCGTAAACGGCTCGCCGAAGCTCCAGGGCTCGCGCTCCTTGGTGTCACCGGCGGAGTGCGCGCGCATAAACGGCGAGAATGAACCTAATTGAATCCAGCGGGTAAATAGCTCGCCATCGGGTTCGCCACTGAAGCCGCCAATATCAGTACCGCAAAACGGTATACCCGACATAGACAGGCGCTGGCACTGTATGTTACCTAAACGCAAATGTTCCCACGAGGCTACGTTATCACCCGTCCATACCGAAGCGTAGCGTTGCAAGCCCGAATAGCCCGCGCGGGTGATGGTAAATGGTCGTTTGTTCTTTAATATTTTGCGCATCCCCTCGTAAGTAGCGCGCACCATTTGCATACCGTACACGTTGTGCGCCTTACGGTGCGAACCGCGGTAGCCATCATAATCGTGCCTTACATCGGCAGGGAAGGTGCCTGAGCCAAATACGGCAGGCTCGTTCATATCATTCCAAACACCGGCAACGCCATAGTCGATCAGTTCGTCAAACAAACCGCCCCACCACTCGCGCACTTCGGGGTTGGTAAAATCCGGAAACTGGCAGCGGCCCGGCCACACGTGGCCTTCCATATAATAATCATCGCTGCGGCGACAAAAATATTTCTTCTCCTTACCCTCTTTAAATACCGGGTAGTTATCATCCACACGGATACCCGGATCAACAATAACCACCGTTTTAAAGCCCATTTCGGCGGCGTCGGCAATCATCTTCTTCGGGTCAGGGAAATAACGGCGGTTCCAGGTAAAGCAGCGGTAACCATCCATATAATCTATATCCAGGTAAATGGCATCGCACGGTATCTTATTCTCACGAAAACCTTTGGCCACCGCACGGAATTTGGCTTCGGGATAATAGCTCCAGCGGCATTGGTGGTAGCCCAGCGCCCATAGTGGCGGCATGGGGTGCGTACCAGTAAGCAGGTGGTAACTTTTTACCACGTCCATCATGTGCGGACCATGAATGTAGTAGTATTGCATTTCGCCGCCATCAGCCCAGAAACTGGTTTTGGTTCTGTCTTCGCCGCCGAAGTCGAAATGCGCTTTAAAAGTATTGTCAAAGAAGATACCATGGGCAATACCCTCATTTACACTGATGTAAAACGGAATGCTGCGGTAAAGCGGATCTTGGTTCCAGGCGAACGAATAGGCATCGGTATTCCAGTTCACCAGGCGCTTACCACGCAGATTAAGTTCGGTTGGCTTATCTCCAAGACCGAAGAAGTTTTCGTCGGGATGGCATTCTTTAGTTGAAAACACATAGTAACCACCAAACTGGGTGTTCTCCTCCCAGTGCATGGCTTTGGCATCGCTGCTGGTAATTACGTTATTTTGATCAGAGAAGGATATAAAGAAATCGGATTTACGGATGTGGCAGTTTACTTTAGCGGTTGATACCCTAAACTCCTTATCATCCTCGGTGAACTGCACCGGAATATTTTTAGGTTTGAGCTTAGGTACCGCGTATGAAAAATCCTCGAGGAAAACGCCGTGCGGAGCCAGCCTTACACGCATGATCTCCTCGTTTACTACGATCAGCTCCACCTTGGCATCACCATCGGTAAAGTAATATTTGCTGCCCGAGCCAACGCCGTGTGTAGGTACACCCAGGTATTTTTTGGTTATCGGCTTAATACCATCGGCCGGGTTATTCAGGTGCCTAAACCCTTCTTCCTCTTCAACAAACTCGTTGAGTAACTCTTTTGGGTTAAGTATATTATCTTCCATTTAAAATAATCAGTAAGTGCTACAAAAATGCGCATTGCGTAACTTAAACGCAATATAAGGTTTTCAACCGTTACCCGGACATTTTTTAAACAAGGCAATTTGATTTTTTTGAGCTGCGTTAACAGGAGTTTAAGCTGGTGTTAGCCTTATGTATTGCAAAAGCAACGAAGTCTTAGAATGACAGCAAAAATCCATTTGTAGCCGCAATTTTTAGTTGCATACCGTTATAGATATTATCCGTTTCAAACGTTTTTTCTAAAAGCAGATCAACGAATTTCACCCTATCCGTAATCCCAAGCTTTTCTGCCAGGTCATCAGGCAATTTTACGTTTATATCTATTGCATGGCGGTTAAAGTTTACTACTACCAGCACCCGCGCGTTGGTGGTATAGCGCAGGTAAATATATAGCCGGTTATTAAAGCCCGGCTGATGCTCATTGGCCATCATCAGCTCATAAAATTCTCCCTCTCGTAAGGCTTCGTTATTGCGTACGGCATTAAGCAATTTGCTATAAAATTCGCGTAACCGCACCTGACTTTCATGTAATTGCGCGCCATTGTAAGCGTGGTTGTTCATCCATTTTTGATGCTCAGGCATGCCCCAGTAATCAAATATAGTGGTGCGGCCATCGTCGCCGCTAAAACCTGACGCGCCATGCGCAGGCTCGCCTACCTCCTGCCCGAAGTAGATCATCACCGGGCCGGTGGAAAGCGTAGCACTAACGATCATGCCCGGTAGGGCCAGCCAGGCATCGCCCGCAAATGGCGCCGAGGCTATACGCTCTTCATCATGGTTTTCCATAAAGCGCAGCATCCGCTCGTCAAACCCGCGGGTTTGATGGTTCCATACGGCGTTAATGTCCCAAGTGCTCGCGTTCCACTCGTTGCGGGTCAGGCGTTTTACAGCATCGTATAAACCCACCTTATCATACAGGTAATCAAACCTGCCATTATACAGATAATTATAATATTCGTTGGGATTGTAGGCTTCGCCGATAAAGATCACCTCCGGGTAACGCTGCTTCATTTCGGCTATCAGCCAGCCCCAAAACTCAAAGGGAACGTACTCCACCATATCGCAACGGAAACTATCTATCCCCTTATCAGCCCAGTACGACAGGATGTGCAGCATTTTATGCCACAGCGGCGGCACCGGGTTAAAATGGGTTTGGTATCCGGATACATAATCAACCCCATAATTCAGCTTAATGGTTTCAAACCAGTTGTTGATTGACGGGTATGCGTTAAATACGTTGTCGCCGGTGGCCTTGGCGGGGTTCTCTTCAAACCGCCCGTCCTTTAGCTCACTTGCAAACTCATCGCCACCAGGGTTATAACCTGCCGGTATTACCAGCGGCTGGCCGGGTATATAATAAAAATCGTTAGTGGCCGAAAAGGCTACCGTGTTGTCATCATCCTCACCAAAATCGCGAACGCCTGCCGGTTTCATGTCCGAATGGTAAGTACGCGCTACGTGGTTGGGCACAAAATCCATAATCACTTTTAAACCGGCAGCGTGACTTCGGATTATCAGCGCCTTAAACTCCTGCACACGATTAGGCACGTCAACCGCCAGGTCAGGGTCAATGTCATAATAATCCTTAATGGCGTATGGCGACCCTGCCCTACCCTTCACTACATCCGGATCATCGGGCGCTATACCATGGGCGGAGTAATCCGTCATGGTGGCATGTTCAATTACACCGGTGTACCAAACATGCGTAAAGCCCATCTTTTTGATCTCGCTCAGTGCCTTCTCATTAATATCGTTCAGCTTTCCGCAGCCATTCTCTTCTATCGAACCATAATATTTTCGGGTAGCGTTGGTGTTGCCGAACAGCCTCGGCAGTAGTTGATATATGGTGAGTTTGTGGTCGCTCATGTTTTTTAGATATAGAATTATCCTTTGCTAAGATATATTTTTTGAATGATTCGTACTGTTCTCTACCTTGAGATAAACCTCTCCATTCACTATTAACCACTCACTATTTCCTACCTTAGCCCCCCGTTTAATACCTTATGAAAAATATACGCCTGCTCATTGTATTTCTGCTGGTAGCCATTGCCGGTTGTAACCCTTTACCCGAGGATACTTACAAGGTGGTAAAGATAAAAGATGGTGACACTATTGAACTGTTAAGCCACGATCTGCAGAACATAACCGTGCGCTTAGCAGGCATCGATTGCCCTGAAAAAGCGCAGGCCTTCGGCACGGCGGCAAGGCAATACACCGCGCAATTATGCTTTGGGCAAAATGTTACGCTTAATGGCAGCGATAAGGACCGTTATGGCCGTACCGTGGCTTATGTAATATTGGCCGATGGACGTAACCTGAACCACGAACTGGTAAAAAATGGATATGCCTGGGAGTACAAAACCTACTCCAAAGACCCGGAACTGGCCCGGCTTGAACAATATGCCCGCCAAAACCGTTTAGGCTTATGGCAGGATGCAAACCCGGTTGAGCCCTGGAACTTCCGCCGTAACAAGTCAAAAAACAAGAATAAAAAACCGCGTAAAAAGCGGAGGCACAAACAAGAGGAAACAGTATCTTTAGTTAGCCTTTACAACATAACTGATGAAGTTTTTTAAAGCTTTACTTTCACTCGCCGTTACCGTTGCGCTGCTTTGGGCGCTGCAAACCAATTTTGGCAGCATACCTGCCATTGCACCTTTGCTTAACCCCGTAAGCGGCTTTTGGCAAAATGCCGAGAGCCGTACCGAAATTGAGAACGATGAGCTGCAACTGCCCGGCCTTACCGACGAGGTGACCATCAAATTTGATGAACGCCGCATACCGCACATCTTTGCCAAAAACAACCACGACCTGTATTATGCACAAGGCTACATTACCGCGCGCGACAGGCTGTGGCAAATGGATATTCAAACCCGCAGCGCTGCCGGACGATTGTCTGAAATTGTGGGCGATAAGGCACTGGAGCGCGACCGCACAGCCCGCCGCATGGGTATGGGCTACGGCGCTGAAAATACGCTGAAGTGCATTATGAAGGATAGCGTGATGAGCAAGGTGATCAATGCTTACACTGATGGCATTAACGCTTATATAGCCGGACTGGACGAAAAAGATTATCCGCTGGAGTTTAAGCTGATGGGCTACAAGCCTGAACCATGGAAGCCTATTAACTGCGCTTTTTTGTTAAAGCTGATGTCGCAAACGCTGGCGGGTGGGTCTGACCAGTTTGCCATGACCAATACCCTGCAGCTTTTCGGGGCAGATGTAATGCGGGAGCTGTTTCCGGACAGGCCAGTGCGCGATGAACCGATCATCCCGGCAGGCACCAAATGGAACTTTAAGCCGCTTACTGTCCCCCAACCCTCAAAAAGCTTTATAGCGCAGATGAACGCCGCCGCAAAACCGCAGCAAAAGGTAGAAGGCATTGGCAGTAATAACTGGGCCATCAGCGGCAGCAAATCAGCCAATGGCTACCCCATTCTGGCTAATGATCCGCATTTGAATTTAACCCTTCCGTCCATCTGGTATCAGGTGCAATTGAGCGCGCCGGGAGTAAATGTTTATGGTGTATCTCTACCTGGGGCGCCTTGCGTGGTTATCGGCTTTAACAACAAGGTAAGCTGGGGCGTAACCAACGTTGATGCCGCCGTGCTGGACTGGTATCAGATAAAATTCAAGGATGCCGCAAAGAACGATTACTGGTATAACAACCACTGGAACAAGGTAACCCGCCGTATTGAAGAAATTGCCGTGAAAGGTAAGCCTAACGTTTACGATACCGTTTTGTACACACACCATGGTCCGGTGGTTTACGAAACAGCGGCTAAAAAAAGCAAAAATGCGCCAGCATATATTCCCGTTGGTAATGCGTTAAGGTGGATAGCGCACGATGAGTCAGACGAGTTCAAGACCTTTTACCTGCTTAACCGTGCTACCAATTATGCCGACTACCGCAAGGCTTTGCAATACTATTCGGCACCGGCGCAGAACTTTATTTTTGCGGATGTAAATAAGGATATCGCCATCACCCCTAATGGTAAAATTCCGCGTAAATATTTTGAGCAAGGCAAATACATTATGGATGGCAGCGACCCGGGGAATGATTGGAATGGTTTTATACCTTACACCCACAATCCAACGGTAAAAAATCCGCCGAGAGGTTTTGTAAGTTCGGCTAACCAGTTCAGTACCGATAAAACTTATCCGTATTACATTAACTGGCAGTTTGCGGGTTATGAGCGCGGCAAGCGCATTAACGATCGCCTGGCGACTATGCAGCGCGCCACCGTGGATAGCCTGCGTGCTTTACAGTTAGATGAATACAGCATTGTAGCGCAGGACGTTTTAAGCACCATGCTTAACTACCTGGATACTACCAAACTCGATGAATCGCAGCTACAGGCTTATCAAATTGTAAAAAGCTGGGATAAACATTATGCCGTAAACTCGGTAGGGCCAAGTATTTTTGATGGATGGTGGCGAAAGTTTTACGCCATGACCTGGAACGATCAGTTTAACAGCAGCAAAATGCCGCTACGCATGCCCGACAGGGATGTTACCGAACAACTACTCATCAAACAACCTAAATCAAAATGGTTTGATAACCAGCGCACGCCGGCTATTGAAACTGCTGCTGATGTGGTTAACCGCGCGTTTATTGAAACGGTTGATAATTTGGTACGTGATCATGGCAAATCAGCCCAAAACTGGTTATGGGCCAAAGTAAAACCGTTTGAAGTGGCACACCTTGCAGGCCTGGATGGTTTTGGCTCGGGTAACTTCGCCACGCCGGGCACAGGACTAACCGTTAATGCTTTGGTTGACGGGCATGGCCCGTCATGGCGCATGGTGGTGCAATTAGGGCCGCAGGTAAAGGGCTACGGTATTATTCCGGGCGGGCAGTCGGGCAACCCGGGTAGTTTTTATTATGACGATATGCTGAGCACCTGGCAGGCGGGTAAGCTGGACGAACTGCTTTTCCTGACTGCACCACGCGAACCATCAAAACGCATAAAAGCTGAATTGAAGCTGACCGTTGATTAATTAAACCCTCGGCCGTATAATCACTCTAAATTAAAACCCCGGCGTGCTATTTGCGTTAGGGGTATAGCTATAATAAACACATGAAAAAATATATCATACTCGCGTTACTGATCACCGTACAGGCTTATGGCGCCTTTGCCCAAAAGGACGGCGATGCCAAAACTATTTTAAACGAACTGAGCAAGAAATACCGCTCCTACAGCTCTATAAAAACTGATTTTACACTAACGGTTGATAACAAGCAGGCAGGTATGCAAAACACTCAAACCGGTACGCTGATATCAAAAATACAGGGCAATAAATTCAGGGTGAGCCTGTACCAGCCTACAGGTAAAAAGCAGGTGATTGATCAGGAGATCATTAGTGATGGCAAAACCCAATGGACTTACATGGTTGATGAAAAAGAGGTACAAGTAAACGATGCCGGCCAGGGCGATGATGCCTTTAACCCTGCGCAGATATTTACCATTTACGAAAAAGGTTATAAATACATTTACAATGGCCTTCAAAAGCAGAACGGCAAAACATACCAGGTAATTGACCTGACCCCGGAAGCCGAAAAAGCGCAGTTTTTCAAAATCAGACTGATGATTGATAAGGTAAAAAAACAGATCTATAACGTACTGGTGTTTGACCGTAACGGCTCACGCTATAACTATACGCTAAAAACCACTACCCCTAATGCACCGGTAGCCGATGCTTACTTTAGCTTTGACGCAAAGAAACACCCGGGTGTTGAGGTGGTTGACCTGCGATAAAAGCAGACTATAAAAACTTTAAACGCATTATAATCAATAAATTATAATGCGTTTTTTTATATTTGCAGAACTTAAATCTTATGAATCCCCCTATTTCATAATGTGTAACATGCTATTGTTAACTATTGCTGAATTGTGAAATAATAATATCTAATTTACCATGAAAAAACCATTACTACTTTGTAGTGTACTGGCTTTACTCCTTTTTGCCTGTAAAAAGGGCAGTAAGGATACGCCCCCTCCAACTGATGAGAAAAAGTATGCTGTAACATTCAATGTTTCTGATTTCTCGCAAGACTATGGTCCGCTGGAATCTGCCAAACAAAAGAAAGGGCTTAAACTCAATGCTGACTCATCATCAACAGAAAGATTAGTTTACCAGCTTTTTAAAGAAGGCGGTACAGGCTTTATCGCCTATAAAAACCTGCTTAGAGGAGACGCTGGATTTGGAACATTCTCAGAACAACTTACACCCGGAAATTACATTGCAGCGTTTGTTGGCAGTTCAAAGTATCTTCAAAACAGCGGGGACAAAAAGACTTTTACATACCTTGGCCCATGGGGCGAAATATTTACTAAACGTGTATCTTTTACCGTATCGTCAGCACCTGTTAATACATCTGTTCAGCTTGACCGTGTTAATAACCAACTGGTTTTAAATATTGAAGATGCTATACCGGCAGATGTAAAAAAGATAGAATTTTCATACACCGATAATTTTGCGCTTAATGTAACGGCAAGTGGCAACGGCTTTACAAATGCAAATACCAGAACGGTAACGGTATACGTAACCTCGGCCGAAGTTGGTAAAACCAATTACAAAATCGCTGTAAACACTTGTTATAACGCGGCATCAACCGTAACCATTAGGTACTTTAAAAATGATCCCAATGTTCCTTATGGCATAAAAACGGTTCCGAATGTAATACGTAAAACCAACTACCGCACAACTGTATCGGGCAAGTTATTTACCCCGGGCAATGCCGGCTTTACTGTTGACCTTGATGATACCTGGGATGAACCTGTAAACGGTGAATTTTAACAATAAGCAGATGAAAAAGAATTTAATACTTTTAACTATTATAAGCTTAGCCTTTTTTGCGTGTAAAAAAGACAGGGCTACCACATCAGGCACTGATACTGATGGCAAAAAATACGCTGTAACCTTTGGCGTTAACGGGTTTGACCAGGTAACTGAACCAATAGGCACTAAAGCCGGTAAAAAAACATTGGCTGATACGTCAAATATCAGAAAGATTGCTTCGCTAAGCTACGTTCTGTATAACACAAATGGCAAAAAAATTAAAACCAAAAATTACAAAAATACTGAAGTAGAGTTTGGCTCTATAAGGGATAGTTTACCGCAAGGTAATTACATTGCGGTTATAATAGGTGGCGATTTTTTTATTAATGGTGATGTAGCAAATGCGGGTATTACTTTTTATAAAAAAATCTCTTTTACAGTTTCCAACAGCCCCTTTTCTCAATCGGTAACGCTTGAAAGGATGAATGCGGGGCTACAGGTAATTGTTGAAGATACTGTACCTGCCGGTGACTATCCCCGGTCATACAGAATATCGGTAAATGACTATAGTACCTTTTCGATATTTAATTATCAACCTTTGAGCACAACCTTCATAGCCAGATCATATTTAAAAGAAACATCACAGCGGGATACGATCGATATTGGCACTATTCCATCGATATTGAATACGGTTACTCCAATGACGGTGACCGTTGGAGCATACCGGAACAGCAACGGAACATCTGTTATCGCTTTAAAAACTATTGGCAATGTGATGTTCTATCGTAACAAAAAGACTATACTTCGTGGCAAACTTTTCAACAATGACACTACGGGCACCGGCAACGCAGGGTTTAAAATCTCTTTTAATAATACTGAACTCAATATAGACAGTACCAAATACGGTTTTTAACAAAATTGAATCTATAAAAAAAAGCGGTGCTCAAAAAGCGCCGCTTTTTTTGTGCTTGTTAAACCTTTTATGTTTAGCTTTATCAAAACCTTATAAACCAACCAATCTTGTATCATGAAAAACCTTTTCCTTTTTGCTGTATTAATTTGCTTAATCACAAATGCAGCCTTCGCACAAAGCAATACTCCATCAGCTAATTATAATTTCCATGACTTGTCAGTCCTGAAAATGCTGCCCAAGCAAAGCCGTGATAGTTTGATCCGCGCGATGCGTAAATCAAACAAGGAGCTCGCTAAACAAAAAACCGTGGATGTAAATGGCAAGTCGTCCGGAGGAAAGATAGCCAAATTAACAAAAGACTATTACGGCCAGATGTCGGCTATGATGATTCAGGTTTTGGAAAATCCGGATGATGCCACAACCAGGCTTAACGAACGCAAATTTGAACGCCTGCAATCAAAATTCGAATTTGAAATGGAGTTGTATACCGAGGAGCAAAATTACCTGCAGGAACGTAAACAGATCATAGACGACTTTAATAGCGAAGACTTTGAGGATGCCGAAGACCGCCGTGATGCGCGTAAGGACATGAAGGAAGAACTTAAAGACCTGGAAGAAGATTATAAGGACACTATAAAAGACTTAAAGGACGAACGTAAAGACCAACTGGAAAAAGAAGCCGAGCGGGATAGCGAAGACGTTTAATATTAAATGTCTGCCTGTTGAATTGCTTTTAACACGCGGTTAAGCCGATCATCAACCGTAGTATCACCGGTAATGCGCAGCACAGGGCAATTAAGCGATTGAAGCCAGCTTAGCTGATTTTGCAGGGTACGGCTGCTGGGTGCGGTATTATCATCGTACCCGGCAGCCCAGTTCATAAAATCAACAAACTGGCGGTTGCGGGTGGCATCGCTAAAAATAATATCTCCATACCGCTCATGCTCACGTTTTTTAAGGCGTGCCATGCGTAATTGCGGTGGTAACTGTAAAAACACCACCATATCAAAATTAACATGCTCCAAAACGCCCCAGTTCATCACAGGGCCGCCCAGTATCCAATTGCCATGGCTGCGCAAATCATGTAATAGCATTTGGTTACGATTGGCCGCCTGGCGCCTTATAGTAAAAGGCGATGCATGGCCTGCATTATCCCAATAATAATCATCGCTATCTATATAAGCATAACCGGTTGCATTGGCCAGTGCCCGGCCAAGCGTAGTTACACCGGCGCCCGAAGCTCCCATTATATTGATGCGCATATTGCTTTTATGTTTACCGATGCAAAATTGCAGTTTTATCATGCAAACGAAAACTTTTTCGCAAACATATGGTGCTTAACCTTTCTTTATTATTTTTGACAGAATACGTCATTTGCCATGCTAACGCTAACCACCCATACGCTCGAAAAACTGGAGCTGCTGCTCAAAAGCGGCGGTTACAGGGTGCGTTATGAAAAAGGCAACTTTAAAACCGGGGCCTGCTTGCTGCAAAACAGCAAAATGATTGTAGTAAACAAGTTCTCGAACCTGGAGAGCCGCATACAATCGTTGGTTGAACTGCTGCGCGAATTAGAGATTGACCATAAACAACTGGACGATAAGCAAATTGCTTTTTTACACCAGCTTAAACAAACCAACCTGCAACTGTGACCATTACTTTTTTAGGAACCGGAACTTCGCAGGGTGTACCTGTTATTGCCTGCCAGTGCGAGGTATGTAAATCGCATGATCCGCATGATAAGCGCCTGCGCAGCTCTATATTGATTGAAACCGAGGGCAAAACTATTGTAATTGATTCGGGGCCCGACTTTCGTTACCAGATGCTGCGTGCCGATGTACAACACCTGGATGCTATTATTTTTACGCACGAACATAAGGATCACGTGGCTGGTATGGATGACGTACGAGCATTCAATTATCTGCAGCAAACCCCTACTGACGTATACGCCATCGAAAGGGTGCAGCAGGCGTTAAAGCGTGAATTCATTTATATATTTGATAATGCAGGCTATCCCGGCATACCGCAAATAAATCTGCATACAATTAATAAAGACGAGCAATTTCATATTGGCAGCCTTGCAATAACCCCAATCGAAGTATTGCATTATAAATTACCCGTACTGGGTTTCCGCATCGGCGATTTCACTTATATCACCGACGCTAAAACCATCGCCCCCCAAGAAGTGGAAAAAATAAAAGGCACCAAAACACTGGTAATAAACGCGCTTCAAAAGCAAACCCATATATCGCACTTTACTTTTGATGAGGCTATCGCTTTTGCCCAAACCATTGGCGCGGAGAAAACCTATTTCACCCACATCAGCCACCGCTTGGGCAAACATCACATTATATCGCAGGAATTGCCGGACGGTATTGAGCTGGCTTATGATTCCCTGCAGCTACACTTGTAACCGCCTTATTTTTTTAAGGCGTAAATTCTACCTGCTTTACTAAGTAAGCTTTACCAAAGTTTGCAGGATCATGCACAACAGTTGCCTTTATTGATTTCCATTTAGGTAATTGCCCGTTATTTCGCACTTCCTCAACGTTTGTCCATATCTTCTCGAGTTCAGCTTCAATGTTATTATCGGCATAAGTAAACTGTAACTTATCCCGCACAAAGTAATAGTTACTACCTGTTTTATTTAGCCTGATAACCGGCCCGCCAGGAACATAAGATACAATCATCGGTATGGTGAAAGCTTCATCACCATTGTATTGCTCCTTGCTTTCTATCTTAACAAAATCATACCAGTAAGCCGGGCCATCAGCCGGTGGATTTTCCTCGTAATGGAACCTCGCTTTTACCTTGTAATTGTATCCGGGTTCGCGAGCATCAAATCCAGACAACGATGCCTCAGCAGATTTACTGTTGCTGGCCAGCAATAAAACATCCTGATCGGCACCGTAACGATGGTCAACCAGCAAGTCAACTTCTTGGCCGTTCTTCAGCTTTAGCGGGCCATAGGTAGCCTCTTTTTTGCATGAAAACAGGGTTGCCGCAATAAAGATTAGTAAAAGCTTTTTCATAGAGGATAATGGTATTGGTTATATATTACAATACGGCTTAATAACAATAAGCGCTACAACCATCCGTATAAAAAGCGTTAAAAACAACAAAGCCGGCTTTTGGCCGGCTTTGTATTATAAAAGGGTACGGCAATTATAATTTGCCTAACTCTTGTACAAGGTCAATCAATTTGTTTGAGTAACCCCACTCGTTATCGTACCAAGAAACTACTTTAACAAAGTTGTCGCTCAGGGCGATACCGGCTTTAGCATCAAATATTGAAGTACGTGCATCACCTTTAAAATCTTCTGATACTACTTCATCTTCAGTATAACCAAGGATGCCTTTTAATTCACCCTCTGAGGCTTCTTTCATAGCAGCTTTGATAGCTTCGTATGAAGTAGCTGTTTTCAGGCGAACTGTTAAGTCAACTACTGATACGTCGGCAACCGGAACACGGAATGACATACCGGTCAGCTTACCTTTCAACTCAGGTAATACTAAACCTACTGCTTTAGCAGCGCCTGTTGATGAAGGAATGATGTTTTGGTAAGCACCACGGCCACCTCTCCAGTCTTTAGCAGACGGACCATCAACAGTTTTTTGAGTAGCAGTTACCGCGTGGATAGTACTCATCAAACCTTCTTCAATACCAAATTTATCATTCAGTACTTTAGCAATAGGCGCTAAACAGTTGGTAGTACATGATGCGTTTGATACAATGTGCTGATCAGCTTTCAGTTGTTTGTGGTTTACACCCATTACAAATGTAGGGGTATCATCTTTAGCCGGCGCGCTCATTACTACTTTTTTAGCACCTGCGTCAATGTGTTTTTGAGCTGTCTCCTGGGTTAAGAATAAACCGGTTGACTCGATGATAACTTCTGCACCAACATCACCCCATTTAAGGTTAGCCGGATCTTTCTCAGCAGTTACACGGATGGTTTTGCCGTTAACAACCAGGTTACCACCTTCAACAGCTATAGTACCATTGAATTTACCGTGAGTTGAATCGTATTTAAGCATGTAAGCCATGTAATCAGGCTCAACAAGGTCATTGATACCTACAACTTCGATGTCCGGGCGTTCAACAGCAGCTCTGAAAGCAAGGCGACCAATACGGCCGAAACCATTAATTCCTATTTTCATATTGTTTAATTTTTGTTTGCGTAATACGTTAATAAATTATTTATAGGTGACCTGACAATGCTGCTTACGCTAATACCGGCATTGGCAGTTATAGGTTGCAAAATATCCTGAAAGTGCATAGCTACCGAGCCCGAAAAATGCACCGGGGCATCGGGGTATTGCGTGTGTAGCGGTATCAGGTAAGTATTCACTAATTTTTCAAAACCTGTAGTAAGCAGTTTGTTGATGTACTGATCTTCCTTATTATCAATAAAGAAGTCATTAAATGAGCTCAAAAACAGTGCCGTTTGCTTTTGGCGGTACACTTTGTCCAAAATGGCATTACGGTCGTAATTATACTTTTTACTAAACCTGGCGCAAAGGTTATCCGGCAGTGCCTTGCTTATAAATGCTTTTAGCAGCTGCCTGCCCAGCCAATTGGCTGATCCTTCGTCGGCAAGCGCATAACCGAGGCCAAAATTGTTGTTCTTGATCTTGCGCCCGTCAAACCAGGCCGCGTTGGTACCGCTGCCGCAAACGCAAACTATGCCCGGCTCATTTTTACAGCCCGCCAGCGCAACTGCATCAATGTCATGCCCTACTGTTATTTTGGCAAATTTAAAAAAAGCAGTGAAAGCATTGCGAATTATTTCTTTCATCTCGGGCGATGATAGCCCGGGCCCGAAAAAATAAATCTTCCGGATCTCCTCAGCGTGATGAATGAGGTTTATATTTTTATTAAATATGTGGATGATGTGCTTCTCATCATTAAGATAGGGGTTTATACCGATCGTTTTAAACGATGCCACAGTACGCCCCTTATCGGCAAGGCGCCAGTGTGCATAATGCGATCCGCTATAAACAACTGCTATCATTAATTATATTGAGAGTATCTCCATCATCTGCATCAAATCCTCTTCCAGTTTAAATTCGTGCTGATTAAGCGCTTCCTCAAGTGATGTTAATACGATGTGGTTAGCCTGCAGGCCTACCATTTTTTGCGTTTGGCCGGCCACCATGGCGTTTACCGCGGCAAAACCTAAACGGCTACCCAAAATACGGTCGAAACTGCTTGGGCTGCCACCACGCTGTAAGTGGCCCAGTATAGTTACTTTGATATCGTAATTTTTAACTTCCTTCTCAACCGCCTTGGCAATATCATATACGCCACCGTGCTTATCGCCCTCGGCAACAATTACAATACTGGATGATTTTTTATTGTAATGGCCCGCTTTAAGGCTAACGATCAGCTCTTCGATAGCAGTCTCCTTTTCAGGCAGTAAGATAGCCTCGGCACCGCATGATATACCTGCACGCAGCGCTATAGCGCCCGAATCGCGGCCCATCACTTCGATAAAGAACAAACGGTCGTGCGCATCGGCAGTATCACGAATTTTGTCAATAGCCTCAATAACCGTGTTGGTAGCGGTATCAAAACCTAAAGTATAGGTTGAGCCATAAAGGTCGTTATCAATTGTACCAGGCACGCCAATTACCGCAATATCAGGGTATTTTCTCGAGAAACGCAGCGCTCCGGTAAAGGTACCATCGCCACCGATAACCACCAACCCGTCAATACCGCGGGCTTTTAAATTCTTATAGGCCAGCTCCATACCTTCATCGGTACGGAATGGCAGGCAACGCGCGGTTTTTAAGATGGTACCACCCAGGTTAAGTATGTTACTAACCGAGCGGTTGTTCATGTCGTACATGTTATTGTCAATAAGGCCCTGGTAACCCTGCCTTACGCCAACTACCTGTAATCCATTATATAACGCGGTTCTGACAACGGCCCTTATACAAGGGTTCATGCCCGGGGCGTCGCCGCCGGATGTCAGAACTGCTATCTTTGAAAGTTTTTGCATTGCGTTTATTTGGTTCGATATTACGGTACGAAGATAGTGTGTGCACTTTACACCATTAAATTTATTTTTATTTTTTTGTTTATTATTAACGCATATCTTTATCCTATTGTTATAAACTTATATTTTGGAAACAGTACTACCTAAATTCGACTCCGTATTCTCTATCGACTGTGTGATTTTTGGTTTCGAGGCCGGCGAGTTGAAGATATTGCTTATTGAGCGGAATGAGGAGCCTTTTAAAGACTGGTACGCCCTGCCCGGTAACTTTGTTGAGCAGAACGAGAGCATTGACGATGGCGCCAAACGTATTTTGTATGAGCTTACCGGCCTGCGCAACATGCCTATTAAACAGCTGCATACCTTTGGCGAGGTTAACCGCCACCCACAGGGCCGTGTAATTACTGTAGCCTACTTTGCCCTGATACGTATAAGTGGCCAAAAGGACCTTACCCCTGTTACCCAATATGCCCGTAAAGCATTCTGGATACCGGTTAACGAAATGCCAAAACTGGCTTTTGACCACACCGAAATTTTCCGTAGTGCATTCAGCAAGATCAGGAAACGGTTAAACTATCAGCCAATCGCATTTGACCTGCTGCCTGAAAAGTTTACTTTAACCCAACTGCAATCATTGTACGAGATCATCCTGAACAAAAAACTGGATAAGCGTAACTTCCGCAAAAAAATGCTTAGTTATGGCTTTTTAAAGGAGCTGAGCGAAAAACAAAAAGGTGTATCGTACCGCGCGGCCAAGCTGTATAAATTTGATCGCCGCAAATACAATAAAATATTCCAGAACGATTTGAATATGGATGCGCTACCTGCCGCCGCCGCATCAGAAGAAAAATAAATATTCGTTACAAAAAAAATCCCGCTCCATAATTGAAGCGGGATTTTTTATGCTTAAGCACCTGTTATAATTGGCTTGGAGCCAGTTCAAGGTGATATTTTACCAGGTCATCTATAGGTGAGCGGATGATCTTACCTACCGTCATGCCATTTTCGGCTACTACCTCTTCTAACACGTTACGGAAGTTATAACCTACCGAACCAATACAATTGAAGGTATATTTTTGATAGTCGGGATATTGCGTTACTACGTTCTTAAAGAAATCAACAAATGACGAACGTACCAGGTTACGAGAGTACTCGATATGCACGTTATTATCGTACACAAACTTGCTGAAGCTCGCGCAAAAACGGTTAGCCAGCGGTTTGGTGTACACCTGCTCATTCACGTCATCAGGTGTAAGTTTAAAGGTTTCCCAAAAAAGCTTACGCACAGCCTCAGGCATATAACCACGTAGGTAATCAACCAGCAGCTTTTTGCCGATGTGGCAACCACTGCCTTCGTCGCCTAAAATATACGCGCCTGAGTCGATATTCTGGATAATGTTCTTACCGTCGTAAGTACAGGTATTCATACCTGTGCCTAAAATAGCGGCAAAACCTTCGGTATGGCCAAGCAACGCACGTGCAGCAGCCAGCAAATCATGACCGATGTTTACTTTGGCTGATGTAAATACAACCTGCATCGACTCTTTTATCTGGTTACGCTTCTCCTCTGTTGAACAGCCTGCACCATAGTAGTTAACCTCGGTGATTTTGTCGATCTCCAGGTCGGTAGGCAGGTTTTCGCGCAGCGAGTTGATCACGTATTCCTTGCTTACGAAGTAAGGGTTATAACCTTCGGTATTAAAATATACTTTTTTGCCTTCCTCATTTACCAGGCACCAGTTAGTTTTAGTTGAGCCGCCATCGGCAATAATGATCATAAGTGTTTTTTATTGATTAGAAATTGCGGTAAATGTATAATTAACTTATTGTAAAACGAACACTTTGACCACCAAAAAAAGCTTTTTTTGATTTAAAATTAGAAAACAGCTTGAAAAAGCGCTATAAGTAAAACGTTTTAAACAAATAATATTATACTTAAAACTTCAAATATAACGTTTATATAACCAACTCGCAACACAACAAGCAGCTTGGCTTGCAGGGCTTTATAACCACTTGATAAAAAGCTTAAAATTTGCTATTTTTAAACCTATTGAAAGCCTGATTGTTTAATAAATAAAACCTTTATAAAATGAAAAAGTTACTGTTTATGCTACTGTTTACCAGCGCAGTAGCCTTTACTACATACGCACAAAAACTACCGGCGTTAGACAGGTACGACCTGGAAACCGAAGAAGGTGCCATCGACGCCGATTCGATAGCCCTGCCTGTAGCCGATTACCTGTTTAAAGTACCTGCTATTAAGGACGACCCCACCCGTTTGCGCGCCATGAGCTTTTTGAACAAGTGGATGGAAGAAACGCCCAGCTTTGAGTTTATATTGGATGAAGACATTATGGCCAATTTTGAGGATGATAAGGATTTAACCGACCTGTACATGGCCGCGCTTACCAAATATCAGCTTCAAAACCCGGATATCGAGGATGACCGAAAGATATCGATCGGAGCGCTGAAAATATTGCTGGACTATGCTGATAATGACGACAATTACGTGTTGCTTCGCGATGATATGAACCGGCTGATGTCCGCCTATAAAGATGGCCGGCTGGAACAGGCCTTGTAATATTTAAACAGAACAATAAAGGGAAGCGAAATGCTTCCCTTTATTGTTTACAAGCCTACGGGCTGTGTTTTTATCATTTGCTTAAGTTCATCTTCATTCGTCAAATCGAGCCGTAATGGGGTGATGGATACCAGCCCGTTATCAACCGCCCAACGGTCTGTACCCTCATCGGCAGGTTCAAGCGGTGTTACGGTAAACCAATAATGCTTGCGGCCTAATGGATCGGTACCGGGTATAACAGTACCATCATACAAACGAACTGATTGCCTTGTCCAGGTTATATCAGTTGGATGCTCCGGGAAATTCACGTTGTATAAAGCAAGCTTATCGTCTTGCAGTAACGAGCCCAAAACCTTTTCGACAAAAGGTTCAAGCGCTTTAAAATCGGGTTCAGTTTTGCCAACCGGCGTGCTTAGCGCAATGCCTTTTATACCGAATAATACCGCCTGTTTTGCTGCTGCCAGCGTGCCGGAGTGCCACATGGAGTTACCCAAATTTGGCCCCATATTAATACCTGACAGTACCACATCTGTTTTTGACCAAAGGTGTGTGCCTAAAGCCACACAATCTGCCGGGGTACCGTTAACCCGGTAAGCTTCAATACCCGGAAATTCTATCGGCGATTTCTTATAGCTCAACGGCCGTGAGTGCGTAACTGCATGGCCCATTGATGACTGCTCCACATCCGGAGCTACTACCCTTACCTCGCCAAACTTACTTGCTATTTGTGCCAGAGCCGCTATGCCCGGGCTATATATTCCATCATCATTGGTGATTAATATTCGCATAACATTTAACAGTTAGTTTATTATTTCAACCACAAAACAAAAGGTATGTTTTAATTGATTGTTACTTTAAACCACGTACAAATGCCGAAAGTTAAATTATTGCATAACCCCCGCGCGGGTGATAAAGCGCATTCAAAAGAAAACCTGTTAGCGCTTTTTGCTGATGAAGATTTTGAATGTGATTATTCATCTATTAAGGAAGACGGCTGGGAACAGATCACCAATGATACCGAGATGATTGCCATAGTGGGTGGCGACGGTACTGTACGTAAAGCGGCCAAAGCTATATTAAAAGAGGACGTGCAAGCACCGCACCTCATCGGCCTTTTACCCTTTGGCACGGCAAACAACATCGCGAAAACCTTAAAGATTGAAGGCGAAGTTCAGGATATCATCCACTCCTGGCATAACAAAAACAACGCGCCGTTTGACGTAACCTACGTTAGCGGACTGGCAGAGCGTGTGTTGTTTTTAGAAGGATTTGGCTACGGTATTTTCCCGCAACTGATGCGTGAAATGAAACTGGTGGACAAAACGAAACTCGACACCCCGGAGAAAGAAATAAAGAAAGCGCAGGAAGTGCTGCGCGATATTGTACTGAACTACGAAGGGCGCGAATGTATAATTACCACGGGCAACGAAACAATTAGCGGGTGTTACCTGCTGGTTGAGGTGATGAACATCTGCTCGATAGGCCCGAACCTGAAGCTTGCTCCGCAAGCCTCGCCGGGCGACGGTATGCTTGAGCTGGTGCTATTGCCTGAAAAACAGCGCCGCCAGTTTGCCGACTACCTGCAGCACCTTATTGATGGTAACGATTGCCCGGCCTTCACTTTTGAAACTTACACAGGCAATAGTTTTACTCTTACCTGGATGGGCACTGATCTGCATGCCGATGATGAGCTGATTGATTACACACAACCCGCAAAAGTTAAGCTTGAAGTGCAGCCGGGAAACCTGCAGTTTTTAGTACCGTAGGTTATGATACCTAAAAGTAGGTATGGCGTATCTCAAAATTGATTTATAGCTTTAGGTGCATGAAGCCTTAACCCTATCTGATAAATAAAAAAGCAGAAAAAGCCCGCTGAAAGCGCCGCTCCTTCTGCTTTTTTTATGTAGATATATTATTTTTTACGTGCCTGAAAATTCAGCTTGAGGTTTATACCACCGGCGCCAAATTTTATCTGTTGCGCGCCTAAACCGTCCAGCGGATATTTAACAAAAGGCTCAATAACCAAGCGGTTACTTTTACCCAGCGGATAACCTACACCGAAAGCTACGTTAAGCGTGCGGGCAAAATAAAAGTTACCGAAGCCCTGCTCTATTTTTTCGTTAACCACTCGGTTATCATCCCTGGTGATAGATGAATAGCTGTACCGGTAATTATAGCTCTGGTTGAGGAAAGTGCCCGAGCTAACACCTGCCGATATGTAAGTATCATTTTTATCCGGATCGAATTCGAACTTTAAATTCAGCGGAACATCTAAACCCACTAAACTGGCATTATAGTTCTGCAAGGCAGGCGGCGCTATCGAGGTATTAAAGCCTTTTTCATCAGCGGCTCTTAACGAATTGGCAACCATAGATGCATCTGCCGCTACTGCAGGCAGCTCGGCCGGGCTGCTTACATTATAATTAAATGAGTTTTGCGCGATAGAAACCCCTGTGGACAGCTTCAGGTTTTTTGATATCCTGAAATCAGACGATACACCAGCGCCTACATTCACCCGGTTATCGCTGCCCTTGGCGTAGTTAACATAAGTTGCAGCGTACACGCCAAAATTCACCAGTTTATCGTCTTTCTGATCCTGCTTTTTCTGCGTATTGTTTGCATAATCGCGGGCAAATAAGCGGTCTATCGGTTTTTGGTTAGCTTCGTCGGGCTGTTTAACAAACGGCGGTTTGACTACATCAGCCGTTGTAGCCGGTTTTTGGGCCGGAACGGTTGCTGAAGCATACTGCTCCACAGCCGCCTGCGAACGCGGAGTACTGATCACACTGTCTTTTTTCCCCCTATTAACAGTTGATTCCATGGGGCCATCGGCCACAAGGTTGTTTTCAGTAGCTCCGCGCTTATACGCAGTTACAGCTTGTTTATTGTTTATTGCCCGTTGGCTCATTGCCAATACCGGTTCGCCAGGTGTAAAACCACCGGCAATGTTAGTATTGTTGTTATTTTGATTGACCTTGCCGGTTGTGGTTTGTGGTACTTCGCTACCTTTTTTAACCGGCTCCGCCTCAATGCGCTCTGCCGTTTGGGGCTTACCGGTTTTAGGTTTAACCGGCTTGTTAAGCGCAATTGCGTCCGATTCATCGGCCTTATCAAACCGTAACCATAACCCTATACCTAAACACAGCAAAATAACCGCGGCGGCAGAGATCCACCACAACCTCGTAACGCCGCGCTTATTTGCAGGCGCCGGAAACTGCTGCCTCAGCAGCATCCAGCCTTCGTCAGCGCCGGCATCGTCATATTGATCGAATACCTCACTGATGCGCCTTTTTAAGTCGTCCTCAAACTCTTCTTTCATAAGTTTGGCTCCTCCTTACTTAAAATATTTCTCAGCTTCTCTTTTGCCCTGCTCAGGTATACTCGCGATGAGCTAACCGGTATATCTAACATCTTGCTGATTTCGTCATGGTTATAACCATCAATCTCATACAAATTAAAAATGGTGCTTTGTATCTCGGGCAATAGATTGAGCAGGTTCAATATGTCCTGCGCATTCATTTTACCTATCACCGTAGCACCCTGACCGATGGGCGGTGCCTCATCAATATCAGTATTGACCATAAATTTTAGGCCTTTGCGCCGTTGGTCAATTGCCGTGTTGACAACTACCGTGCGCAGCCAGGCCTTAAATGGCTTATCATCGTTATAAGTATGTATGGCGTTAAAAACTTTTATAAATGCGTCATTAACTACCTCCAACGCGTCATCTCGGTTAATGCTGTACCTCAAACTAACACCCATAGCATAGCCATAGAATTGCTTATACAGCAACTCCTGGTATTTCAGGCTGCCTTTTTTACATTGACTGATGAGCTCACTCTCAGCAATGCCTTTGGTTAGATGCATTAACTGTTTAGACGGATTATTTGTGTATTCCCTTTGGGGGAAGGTAAAGGTAATTAATGACACAATTAATCAGCTCTTAATTAGCCGTTTTGTTAAAATCATAAATCCAACGGGTAGTATCCGGGTTTGAACCACGTGCTACCTGAAATTTAGTGCCGCTGTAGTAATACGCGTAAGTACCAACCAAATGGCTTCTTTTTGATGTATCAGAGTACGTTTTGTCGGTAAACCTGATGTATGAGTAATCATAAGCGAAGTTACCATTGCTGTTAGCGTGAACTTTAACGCTGTCGGTACGCAAAGTGTAACCACTATCGGCTTTTAAACGCAGGGTTACCGGTATTTTCTTTGCAGTATCAAAACCGGTACCATTGGTTTTTCTTTTTAGGATGTAATATGAACCTTTAAAGTTACCTGTAAGTTCAGCTAACGGGGTTACATCATCATTGTTGTTTTTTAAACAACCAGTGCTTAATACGCCAATCAACAAGGCGCCTACGGCCATCACATTAGTCAGTTTTCTTTTCATTTTTCTTAAGCTTTTATACCATTACGGCAGCTTAAAGTAAAACGATACAAAGGGCCGAAAAAAACTTTACAACTTTTTCGCCTCGTTCCAAAAAACATCCATTTCGGCCAGGGTCATGTCATGCAGTTTCTTACCCTGCTCGTTGGCTTTGGTTTCGAGGTATTGAAAACGTTTGATGAATTTACGGTTGGTTTTTTCTAACGCGTCTTCAGGGTTAATATTGATGAACCGGGCGTAGTTGATTAATGAGAATAACAGGTCGCCAAATTCTCCCTCTGCTTTTTCATGGTCGAAGTCGCGGTGATCTTCCGGGTTAAACTCCTGCTTAAACTCACGCATTTCTTCTTCAACCTTTTCCCACACCTGGCTTTTATCTTCCCAGTCAAAACCCACGCCGCGGGCTTTCTCCTGTATGCGCGACGCCTTTACCAGCGCCGGTAAAGATGAGGGTACGCCCCCTAACACTGATTTATTGCCTTCTTTTAGTTTGATCTGCTCCCAGTTGCGCTTAACGGCGGCTTCATCCTCGGCTTCTATATCGCCATAAATATGCGGATGACGGTTAATCAGCTTATCGCTAATGCCGTTAAGTACGTCGGTAATATTAAAATCATTGGTTTCTGATGCGATGCGCGAATAAAAAACCAGGTGCAGCATAATATCCCCAAGTTCCTTTTTCACCTCCTGTAAATCGCCGCTTAATATGGCGTCCGAAAGTTCATAGGTTTCCTCAATGGTAAGGTGCCTGATGCTCTCGATGGTCTGCTTTTTATCCCACGGACAATTTTCGCGCAAATCATCCATAATTTTTAGCAGTCGTTCAAAAGCAACGGCCGGCGTAGCACCGGTAACAGGCGGATTTAAAGGCATAATGCTGTGTTTTGAGCAAAGGTAGAGGTTATTTCGGAGTTCGGAGTGGTAATAGCGGAATTGTTTTTATTTCGAATTTCGGATGTTCAATTTCGAATTTAAATTTTAGAGTTTAGGATTAATAAATTAGCGTTTAGGTTTTTAGATTTTCTCCTTCACCGCTCTCAGCATTTCCCTTTTACCCGGTGCTCCGGGCGCTTTTTCAACCTTTAAACCGAGGGCTTTAATGCTGCGTTTTAAATTACCGGTAATGGCGTAGGTAACAAATACGCCGCCTGGTTTTAAAAATTGCAGGGTATGGGCAATTGCGGTTTCATCCCACATTTCGGGTTGATGAATTGCGGCGAAGGCATCAAAGTAGATCACATCAAACTGCCTGGCCGATGTAAATTCCAGTAGCTTGGTATGCGCTATTCTGAGGTTACAATATTCATTCAATTGAGCTTCAGCTTTTAAGGCATTGGTGTAAGCGGCTGTAAACTGTTGCCATAATTGTGGCGAGCAATAGGCGTTATAGCCGGTTTGCTCAAGCATCTCCTGTGTAAGTGGATAAGCCTCAATGCCTGTGTAATTAAGTTGAATTTGCTGCGCAAAGCAGAAATCTGCACTGAGTAAAAAGTTCAACCCCGTACCAAAACCAACCTCAAGTATAGATACCTCTTTACCATCTCCGCCCGCCAAACAATACCGCAACCCGGAGTTCAGAAAAACATGCTGACTCTCCTGCAAAGCGCCATGTTTGGAGTGGTAATTCTCGCCCACGGCAGGGTTATAGATGGTTTTGGAACCATCGGCAGTGGTAACTATTTGAAGTTCTTGATTCATCGTTGAAAGATCATAGTAATTTCAGAGATGCCATGAACTATGAACCAGCTACCATTGCCTCTTTTATCCGCTCCCCGTAATCGAACACCGGTACATTAGTTACAACTGCCTCAATAATGCTGCTTGCCGCGGCCGAGCGGTAGCCCGCAGCGCAATGCACTACAATGGGTTTGCCGGTTGGTATCTCGTTTACACGTTCGCGCAACTCGGGTAAAGGGATAGCTACGGCGTTCGCAAACACTTTGCCTTTTGCGGTTTCGGCGGTGTTGCGCACATCTATTATGGTGTAGTTGTTTTGATTGGCCACCAAATCATCGGTAAAGTCCGCATCCTGTGCAAGTTCGCCGTTTAATTGAGTTGTGGCGGCTATGATATTTTTTTCGTACCCTATTTTAGCCGCTTTGGCAATGGCTTCGTTGATGCAATGTTCACTGGCGGCAATCAGATAAAATTGTTCGTCGGGGCCCACTATGGAGCCCAGCCACGTTTCAAATTTCTCGCCATCCTGTAAGTTGATGGCACCGGGTAAATGGCCTTGCTTAAAGTGTTCGGCCGGGCGGGTATCTATTATCAGTGCATCTTTTTGAGCGTTGATACTATCAACTATTTTAATGGCTTCAATACCCGGCTTAAATGCAGGTGCGCCGGTCTTGTTAGTTTCCACATCGTAACCAAAGTATTTAGGTACAAAGGGCTGATCGGCAATTAACAGCTTCACAAAATCATCTTCTTCCATGCGCTGCAAGGCATAATTTTCACGCACTTCGCGGCCGATGGTACTCTGCAAATCAGCACTCATATTTTTACCGCATAACGAGCCGGGACCGTGTGCCGGGTAAACGGTAACGTCCTTAGGCAGCGTCATCAATTTATGGCGCGTGGTATAGTACATCTGGCGTGCCAGCTCTTCCTTTTTAGCGGTGATGTTGCCTGCACTCTCGCGCAGATCAGGGCGGCCAACGTCGCCTACAAAAAGCGTATCGCCGGTAAATATTGCGGTATCTTTTCCGTTCTCATCCTCTACCAAAACACAAATAGAATCAGGCGAGTGCCCGGGGGTATTGATGGCCTTCAGTTTGATATCCGCCAGATCGATCACATCGCCATCATCAAAGGTTTGGTGCGGGTATTCGGCACCCGCATGTTTGCTGATGTACACGGTGGCCCCGGTAGTTTGGTGTATCTCCAAATGCGAGCTTACAAAGTCGGCATGCAGGTGGGTTTCTATTACTCCTACTATTTCGGCTTCATGCAGCGCGGCAAGGTCATAATACTGCTGCGGGTTGCGGGCAGGATCAATAACCACCATTTTACCGGCGCGAATAATGCCATACGAGGCGTGGGCCAGGCCCTTGTCATAAAATTGATTGATGAACATAGTCGGCGCAAAGATAGGTTTTGCCGTATAATAAAACATATTACTATCAATAGTACAATTAAGTTTTACAAAGCAATAGCGTAAAACAAAAAGCCCGGCAACATATATATTGCCGGGCTACTTTGATACAATTTTAACATTACCAAATTTTAGCTCTGTCTTCAGGCTTTTTATACATCTTGTCGCCGGGTTGAACGTTGAAAGCCTTGTACCAGGCATCAATGTTGGTTAACGGCGCGTTGGTACGATGCTCCTCCGGAGAGTGTGGGTCCGTAAGGATGCGCTGCGCGGCGGTTTCAGCCAACTGCTTGCTGCGCCATACTTGCGCCCACGACAGGAAGAAACGCTGATCGGGCGTAAAACCGTCAATCTTTTCGCCGCTTTGGCCCTGCTTGGTTTTCTTCCACGCATCATAAGCGATGCTTAGTCCGCCCAAATCAGCAAGGTTTTCGCCAAGGGTAAGGCGACCGTTTACGTGCATGGTATCTAACACGGTAAGGGCATTGTATTGCTCCACCACCTTATCGCTGCGTTGCTTGAATTTGTCGGCATCGGCGGCAGTCCACCAGTCGCGCAGAGTGCCGTCGGCATCATACTTACGGCCCTGGTCGTCAAATCCGTGAGTGATCTCGTGCCCGATAACCGCGCCAATGCCACCGTAGTTAATGGCATCATCAGCCTTAAAATCAAAGAATGGAAAGCGGAGGATACCTGCCGGGAAAACGATCTCATTATTTACCGAGTTGTAGTAAGCGTTTACGGTCGGCGGTGTCATCCCCCAGCGGGTTTTGTCAACCGGTTTACCCAGGCGTGTCACCATATAGTTATATCGCCATATTGAAATATTGCGCAAGTTACCGGCATAATCATTACGGTTGATGTTCAGGCCATCATAAGTTTGCCATTTATCCGGATAACCTATTTTAACCGTAAAGGCATTCAGCTTTTTAAGGGCGCGCGCCTTGGTTTCGTCGCTCATCCAATCCAGGTTTTTAATGTGCTCGGCGTAGGCCACTTTCAGGTTGTTCACCAGCTTTTCCATATACTGTTTTGCCGCAGCCGGGAAATACTTATCTACGTAAAGTTGACCTAACAACTCACCCAGGCTGCCATCAACCAAAGCAGACATGCGCTCGCTACGCGGCGCCTGTACCTTTTGGCCACTAAGCACCTTGTTAAACTCAAAGTTTGCCTTTACAAACGGCGAGCTTAATGATCCTGCCGCGCCTTTAAGCACGTTCCATTTCAGGTACACCTTTATGTCCGCAATCGGGGTGGCGGTCAGTAATGAATCAACCGTCTTCATAAATGCCGGGTTTGATACCAGCATAGAATCCTGTCCCGGGGTTTTCAGCTTTGGCAGCAAGGCAACCCAATTTAAGTTAGGTGTAGTTTTACTAAAATCGGCAACCGTAAACTTGTTATAGGTAGCGTTCGGGTCGCGCATGGCTACGCGGGTTAGCTGGGCATTGGCCAGAGTTTTTTCTATTTGCCAGATAGATTCGGCGTTTTTTTCCGCGGCATCAGCGGCAACACCGGTTAAACTGAAAAGTTCAACAATATATTTTTTATATGCTTCCTGAATTTTCTGGCTACGGGCGTCGTTCTTCAGGTAATAATCACGATCAGGCAACGTAGTTCCGCCCTGGCCAAGGCTTACAATGTATTTAGTTGGATTTTTTGAATCCTGCCCTACACCAAAACCAAATAGCGGACTACCCAAACCATTAACACGCTGAAAAACCAGTTCGTTAATAACACCCTGTACAGAGGCAATTTTATCAATACGTTTCAGGTCAGTTTTTATAGGCGTGTACCCTTTCCTTTCAATAGCGATGCTGTCCATTGCGCTGGCATATAAATCGCCGGTGCGTTGTTTTACGCTACCCTTTGGATGATTACTTTGCTTGCTTACCTCATCCAGTATGCTGATCATGTTATCTGTACTCTCCTGCCTCAGCATAATAAAGCTGCCCCAGCGGGTTTGCTTGGCGGGTATTTCGTTACGTTTTACCCAGCCGCCGTTGGCATATTCAAAAAAGTCATCACCGGGTTTAACGGCGGTGTCCATATTGTCGGTATCAATAAATTTTTGAGGCTGATTATTGCCGCCGCTTTGGGCAAACGTGGCAGAGGAAGCGCATAGCAATGCAGGGAGTGCTAAACTCAGGTACTTTAATTTCATCTGTGGTCAGTTGTTGTGAAATTAAAGTTATGCAAATGCTATTTAATTATGCAATTGCGGTTACCGGTTAAACCAGTTGATCAGGAACTCAAGCCCTGACTTTTTTAACATCTCGTGTACAAACCTGTTGAACGACAGTGCTTTCATGTTAATCAAAACTTATGTATTGTATATAACTGCGTAATTGTAAAAATATTGTGCGGGTGTTAGTCCATAGTCAATGGACCATAGACCATGGTGCTTTGAAAGTCGTTTGAATAATATCTATCAGCAACTATGGACTATGGTCCATAGACTATTGACTAAAAACAAATGACAATAACCGAAGGATTATTATTTTTGCGCACTATGAGTAAATATCAGCCACAGGAATTTGAAGATAAATGGTATAGCTACTGGTTGCAGCAGCAGTTTTTTAAATCGGTACCCGACGAACGCGAGCCTTACACTATTGTAATACCGCCGCCAAACGTTACCGGTGTGCTGCACATGGGCCACATGCTTAACAATACCATTCAGGATGTGCTGATACGCCGCGCCCGCATGAAAGGCAAAAACGCCTGCTGGGTACCGGGTACTGACCACGCCAGCATTGCCACCGAGGCTAAGGTGGTGGCCATGCTCAAAGATAAAGGCATCAGCAAAAAAGACCTCACCCGCGACGAATTTTTAAAATACGCCTGGGAGTGGAAAGAAAAATACGGCGGCATCATACTCGAGCAGCTTAAAAAACTGGGCGCATCATGCGATTGGGACCGCACCGCCTTTACCATGGACCCGCACATGAGCGAGGCCGTTATTGATACTTTTATCAATCTGTACAAAAAAGGCTGGATATACCGCGGTGTACGTATGGTTAACTGGGACCCTCAAGGCAAAACCGCCGTTAGTGACGAGGAAGTTATCCGCAAAGAGGTAAATCAGAAACTTTATTACATCAACTACAAAGTAGTTGGGTCCGAAAGTCAGAAAGACGGAAAGACCGAAAGTCACGAAGATGAAAAGCCGCAGGTTGTAATTGGTGATGATGAAAAGCAAGAAGTACTTGCGGTTCAAGACGAGCTACTTCCGGACTTACCGACTCCCGTACTTACGGACTCTAAAGACTACTTAACCATCGCCACCACCCGCCCTGAAACCATTATGGCGGATAGCGCGATTTGCATCAACCCGAATGATGAGCGTTACACGCACCTGCATGGCAAAAAGGTGTTAATACCGCTTATTAACCGCGAGATACCGGTTATACTGGATGAGTATGTGGATATGGAGTTTGGTACCGGTTGCTTAAAGGTTACCCCGGCGCACGATTTGAATGACTACCAGCTTGGCCAGAAACACAACCTGCAGGTTATTGATATTTTAAATAACGACGGTACGCTGAACGAAAGCGCGCAGATATTGGTTGGTATAGACCGCTTTGCCGCCCGTAAAAAGATAGCGGTGATGCTTGAAGAAGCCGGATCATTAGCTAAAACAGAAGATTATAAATCGCAGATAGGTTTTTCGGAACGTACCGACGCCGTTATCGAACCCAAGCTATCTATGCAGTGGTTCTGCAAAATGAGCGAGATGGCCAAATCAGCGCTTGATGTGGTAGTGAATGGTGAAGTAAAGCTGATTCCCGAAAAGTTTATCAACACCTACCGCCACTGGATGGAGAACGTGAAAGACTGGAACATCAGTCGCCAGCTTTGGTGGGGCCAACGCATACCGGCCTGGTACAATGAGAAGAATGAATGGGTGGTTGCCAAAACCGAAGAGGAAGCAAAAGCTGAATTTGAAAAGGCAGGCTTAACCTATACCGAACTGCGCCAGGAAGACGATGTGGTTGATACCTGGTTCTCGTCGTGGTTATGGCCAATATCGGTATTCAACGGTATTGCCGAGCCTGGTAACGAGGAAATAAACTACTACTACCCTACCAATGATCTGGTAACCGCACCCGAGATTTTATTCTTTTGGGTAGCACGGATGATTATGGCGGGTTTGGAATGGCGCCAGGAAGTGCCGTTCCGCAACGTATACCTTACCGGTATTGTGCGCGATAAGTTGGGCCGCAAAATGTCCAAATCATTAGGCAACTCGCCCGACCCATTGGACCTTATTGAGAAATACGGTGCCGACGGCGTGCGTATAGGCATGCTGCGCTCATCACCTGCCGGTAACGATTTGATGTTCGACGAGGAGCATTGCAAATGGGGCAGCAGCTTTGGCAACAAAATATGGAATGCCTTTTTGTTAGTTAAAGGCTGGGAAGTTGATGATAGCCTGGAATGCCCTAACAACATTGCCATTGAGTGGTTTAAAAGCCGCTTTAACCAGGCCCTGGTTGAAATTGAAGATAATTTTGGGCAATACCGCCTGTCAGAAGCGTTGATGAGCACCTATAAACTGGTTTGGGATGATTTCTGCGCGTGGTACCTGGAAATGATAAAGCCAGCCTATCAAAAACCTATTGACCGCCATACGTATAATGTTACCATCAGCTATTTTGAAGATATTTTGAAATTGCTGCATCCGTTTATGCCGTTCATCACCGAGGAGTTGTGGCATGATAAATTGTTTGGCGAACGTGGGGAAAAAGATTGCTGCATTGTGGCGCAAATGCCTGCAAATGGGGAAGTAAATACACAGCTGATTAGTGACATTGATGTAGTAATATCAATTATAGGGCAAGTACGAAATGTGCGAAGCAAAAATCAGCTATCACCCAAAGAAAGTTTACAACTTTCAGGAAAAATAAACTCAGGTATTGACTACAGCCATTACATCGGCGTAATCCAAAAGCTTGCCAACGTTAGCGAGTTCAGTTTTGTTGATGCCAAGGTTAACGGCGCGGTAGCCTTTATGGCCTACACCGACGAATTTTTTGTACCGCTTGAGTTAAATATTGATGTTGAAACCGAAAAGAAACGTCTTGAAGATGATAAGGTATATCTTACAGGTTTCCTTAAATCCGTAAATGCCAAGCTAAGTAATGAAAAATTTGTCGCCAACGCCAAGCCCGAAATCGTTGAAAACGAGCAGCGCAAAAAGGCCGATGCCGAGGCCAAGCTGGCCGTGGTAGAGGCAAGCCTTGCAGCTTTGGCTAACTAATTGCATATATAATTAATCGGAGACGGGTTTACCCCATCCGTCTCCGATTTTTTTGAACGCATAGTATCCATGAGCAACCGGCCCGGTTTTTTAAATTTTTCGCTGAAACGAATTTTGCACAACGAGCAATCCCTGCTCGATCAGGCACGTATTAAGTTACTTTATTACGGCCTCATATTCGTGATGGTGTCCATGTTGCTATTGCTGGCCAGCGTTAATTATAGAAGCCAGCCGGCCATCGTTATTTCATCAACCGTATTGCTTATTAGTGTGGCAGGTATGTTTAAGTACCTTACCTATAAGCCGGATTGGGCTACCATATCGCACGGTATGCTGATCATAGGCACGCTTATCAACCTCGAAAACGTTTTTATTACCCTGCAGGATGTGAACATGATCACCGTACAGATCGTCACCCTGATCGTGCTGTTCTCCTTTTACATGCTGGGCCATAAGTGGGGTATATTTTATTCGCTGGCCAACCTGTTGCCTGTACTCAGCTTTTTTGTACTGCAATACGAAACAAGTTACATCATCAACTTTAAGCCCGAAAAAATTGAGCAATCAACGGTGATCATCTGCGTGTTCGCCAACTTTTTGCTTACCATATACCTCATCAGCCATTTTTACCATGCCTTCGTTATGAGCATGCGTCAACTCAGAAACGTGGGTGATGAGCAAAGCCAGCTTAATAATAAATTGGAAATGGCCATGCACAAGGCTGAAAAGTCGTCACACGCCAAGTCGGAGTTTTTGTCGACCATGTCGCATGAGATACGCACGCCGCTAAATGCGGTTATCGGCATGACGAACCTGCTCCTCATGAACCAGCCGCGGCAGGATCAGAAAGAGAATCTGGATATCCTTAAATTTTCTGCATCCAACCTGCTCTCCATCGTGAACGATGTACTTGATTTTAATAAGATAGAATCGGGTAAGGTATCGTTTGAAAGCATACGCATCAATTTACCCGAGCTGCTTAATAACATTTGCGGCGGCTTTACCCTCAAGGCCGAAGAAAAAGGCTTGCTCTTTAAGTTGGATATTGATAGCCGCCTACGCAACAAAGTGTTTTTTGGCGACCCAACCCGCATCACCCAGATTATTTTTAACCTGGTAAGCAATGCCATTAAGTTTACTCAACAGGGAAACGTTTGGGTACGCGCCACTTGTATTGAGGACAGGCATAATACCAGCACCGTACTGTTTTCGGTAAAGGATACCGGTATAGGCATCGCTCCAAACAATCTCGAAGCGATATTTGAACCCTTCGCGCAGGAAAATATTACGGTTACGCGCCAGTACGGCGGCACAGGCCTGGGTCTGGCCATTGTGAAGCGATTGTTGGAACTGCAGGGCTTGCAATTAAACGTTAACAGTAAACCGGGTGTAGGTTCGGAGTTCTCTTTCCAGATGCAGTTTGACGTATCAACCGAGGTAGCCGAGCCGGTGGAAACGCCTAACCCGGTGCCCGACGCTAACGACCTCAGCCACCTGCAAGTTTTAATAGCCGAGGATAACATGGTGAACGTAATGCTGATGAAAAAGCTGCTCTCCAAATGGAAGATTGTACCCACCATTGCCGAGAACGGCGCGCTGGCCGTACAGAAATTACAATATGGTAATTTCGATATCGTGCTGATGGATTTGCAAATGCCCGTTATGGACGGCTTTGAGGCAGCGCGCGAAATACGCAAACTTGCTGACCCTAAAAAATCAGGCACTCCTATTATAGCCCTTACCGCATCGGCCTTGTTTGATATACAGGAGCAGGTATATGCGTCGGGCATGAACAACTACGTATCAAAACCATTTAAGCCGGAAGACCTGTTTGAAAAGATGCAGAACCTGGTATCAGTAGCCAGCTAAAGCTCATTAAACCCCGGCAGATCGGGGATGAACCGGTAGCTCCCTGCCTCATGATCCACCGTGCAATAATAGTGGTTTAAACCATTAGTAACCGCCAGCAAGCTTACCTTGTGTGCCATATTATAACGCGCAATCTGGTCAAACACTTTCTGATCAATTGCTACCGACGGTGCTTTGCATTCCACCATTAAAATGCGCGCTCCGTCGCGGTTAAACACCACAATATCAGTACGGCGGCTCATGCCATTCAGTTTAAGGCCACCTTCTAACCGCATCAAAGCTTTTGGGTATTGCTTTTGGTTGATGAGGTATTGTACAAAATGCTGCCGCACCCACTCCTCGGGCGTTATGATGATGTGCTTCTTGCGCAACTCATCAAACAGGGTAAGCTGCCCGTTAGCTTCGGTAATTTTAAATGGGTATGGCGGCAGGGCCAGCGGTTGCAGCAAACTCATATATCAGGTACACACAAAAATTTAGCGCCGCAAGGTACAAAAACCTTTAAAGTTATTTAAAATGCCGACGTAGCAGCCTCGGCTTTGCCATTTGTAATGCTTAATTTTGACGCTACGATATGACTGCTACTGATATTTTAAAGGACCTTAAAAATCGAAAGTTCAAGCCCCTGTACCTGCTGCATGGCGAGGAGCCTTATTATATCGACCTGATTAGCAACTATATTGAGCACAACGCGCTGCCCGCCGCTGAACGCGGCTTTAACCAAACCGTACTATACGGCAAGGATACCGACATCATGACCGTGCTTAACGCCGCCAAGCGTTACCCCATGATGGCCGACCACCAGGTGGTACTGGTAAAAGAGGCGCAGGAAATGAAGTGGGGTAAGGATGATGACGACAAAAAGCATATTAACCCGCTGCTGGCCTACCTTGAAAACCCGCTGCCGAGCACCATACTGGTGTTTTGCTACAAGTACAGCAAGTTTGATAAGCGCAAAAAAACCTATAAGGCAATAGACAAGAACGGGCTGGTATTTGAGTCCGCCAGTTTGTATGACAATAAGATACCCGGCTGGATAGAGGGTTTTGTACAGGAGAAAGGCTACCGCGCTAATCAGCAGGCTACCAATATGCTGGCCGAATACTTGGGTAACGACCTGTCCAAAATTGCCAACGAGCTGGAAAAGCTGATGCTGAACGTGCCGCGGGGCGAAGAAATTACGCTAAAACATATTCAGGATAACATCGGCATCAGCAAGGAGTATAATGTATTTGAATTACAGGCTGCGCTTGGTAAAAAAGATGTGCTGAAAACCAACCAGATCATCAACTACTTTGAGGCCAACCCCAAGGCCAACCCTATTGTGCTGCTGTTTGGCAACCTGAACAACTACTTTAGCAAGGTGCTGGTTTACCATTACGTAAAGGATAAAACCCCGCAAAACCTGGCCAAAGAAATGGGCGTGAACCCCTATTTTGTAAAGGATTACGAGCAAGCCGCCCGCAATTACAATTTTGCCAAAACCATGCAGATCATCGGCCTGCTGCGCGAGTACGACCTCAAAAGCAAAGGCGTAGAATCAAATTTGCCCCCGGGTGAGTTAATGCGGGAGTTGATGTTTAAGATTTTGCATTGAAAAGATCAAGCTCTTTTGCCTAAATTACTAAAAGTAAGATTAGGGAAAAAGCCAAGCATAATATTACTATCTTGACCTCTGTACAAATTATCTGATAAATAAAGCTTTACAAGGTTATTTAACATCAACATAGGTTCAATAGAATTACTTTTGAGAGATACATAGAGAACCAAAACTTTAAGCTTTGTAAGTGTTGTTAGAAAGTCTAACGTATCCATTTTAACACGTGGACTGTTAACACTACCTGTTATAACTAAACTTTCAAGCCAAACCAATTTGCCTAAAACGGAATAATCCGTGATGCCCTTTGTATTTTCAAGCTCCAATGATTGCAAAAAGTTCAATTTATTTAAACCATTAAGTTTAAGTAATCCGGGCGTTGACCCAAGATGAAGATGCTTTAGCTTAAACAGGTTATCGATAGGTGATAGATCAGTAATCCTACTCCATTTTATATAGAGGCCTTCCAGGTTGGGCATTTTACAAATAGATTCGAAAAATTCCTGATCTATTTGATGCTCCACGAATAAATATTTTACATTAAACAATTTTGGCAACGTCATTTTCCAGGCATTTCGTAATTCCTTCATTCTGGACGGGCTTAGTGAACGTATTTCGTTATTCAACCTTGATGTCGAAATTGAAAGCCATTCTGTATCGTATATAGCTATGTCATCAATATTCAATGTTTGCCATAATGAGCTTTTAAAAGCCCATACGCCCAGTTCTATTTGTTTATCTGTTAACATATCTCTTTTTCAAGTAAGTGTTTTACTATACTTTTGCCGAATATAGATAACTTTGAATTACACATGAACTACTGGTTAGTAAAATCCGAACCGTTTAAATATAGCTGGGAAAAATTCAATGAGGATGGCCGTACCTTTTGGGATGGCGTGCGCAATTACCAGGCGCGTAACAACCTGAAAGGTATGCAAGAGGGTGATCTGGTGATGTTTTACCATAGCAACGAGGGTAAGGAGGTTGTGGGCATTGCCAAGGTGGTTAAGGAGTTTTACCAGGACCCTACAACTGATGATGCCAACTGGGTGGTGGTTGACCTGTCGCCGGTTGAGGCGCTGAAGAAACCGGTTACCCTGGAGCAGATCAAGGCCGACGAACGCCTGAAAGATATTGGGTTGATACGCCAGGGCCGCTTGTCGGTTATGTCGCTCAAACCCGAGGAGTTTGACCGTATTGTTGAATTAGGCAGCTAATATAAAACCTACACCTATGGAATTTGGCCGTGTAACTCCTGAAGCGCTTCCCGAAGTAAACTTTAAACTGAAAGAAGATCCGCCGATCACTATTGACACCTTAGCGGCCTCAAATCGCAAAGGCGATTTGCAGGTACACGTAGGTTGTGCCAAATGGGGCCGTAAGGAATGGGTAGGCAAAATATATCCGCCCAAAACCAAGGATGCCAACTTTTTGGATGAATACGTTAAGCACTTCGACTGCATTGAACTTAACGCCACCTTTTACCAGGTTTACGGTGCCGAAACCATTGCCAAATGGCGTGATAAGGCGGTTATTAACCCTGATTTCAGGTTTTGCCCTAAGTTTTCGCAAAGCATCAGCCATATCCGCCGGTTAAAGAATGCCGAAGAAATTACAACCAGCTTTTACGAGGGCATAACCGCCTTTGGCGATAAACTCGGCCCGCTGTTTTTGCAATTGAGCGATAACTTTACACCCAAGAGCTTCCCCGAATTAAAGGCATATTTGGAACACCTGCCCACTGATGTGCCGGTGTTTGTGGAGCTTCGGCATAAGGATTGGTTCGCCGTACCTGAGAATGCCGAAAAGATTTTTAACTTGTTTAAGGAACTCAATATAGGCGCGGTAATAACCGATGCCAGCGGCCGGCGCGATTGTGTGCACATGCACCTGCCTACGCCGCACGCCTTTATCCGCTTTGTGGGTAACAGCCTCGACCGTACCGACTATCTGCGGGTTGACGAGTGGATAGACCGTATTAAGCAGTGGGCCGATAAGGGGCTGCAATCCGTATGGTTTTTTATGCACCAGCATGATGAACGCTACTCGCCCGAGCTGAGCGATTATGTATCCGACCAATTCAACAAAAAATTGGGATTGAACCTGATGCGGCCCAAATTTATCGGCAAAGACAAGGGATTATTTGATTAAGCTGATTGAGGGCGTTCAACCGCCCTGCGCACCAATCTGCCTGTAAGCGCGGCAAATCCACCCAGCAAGCCACCAATAACTACCGTCACCAACAGTAAATACAGCCAGTGCGGCAGGTGGAACAGGGTAGCCATGCGGGTAGCTAAAATATTATCGTTAGGCAATGTTTTAAGCAAGGCGAATGCCAGCCAGGCCAGTCCCACCCCTGCAAACCCGGACCAGAACGCGCTGCCGCTCGTTTTGACAAAGTAAGCTACCAGCAATGCTATCGGCACGGCAACCCACCAGGGCAGGAATAAGCCACTGATGAAGGTTAGTGCGAGTATGATGGCGAATAGTAACATGATGTTTTTAATTATGTTTTTTCATTGCGAGTGATAGCAAGGAATCTGCCCGCATTCATAGCATGGCGGTAGATTTTTCCTCGTAAAACCCCTCCTAATCCTCCCCAAGGGGGAGGACTTTGAAAAGTACCTCATTACGAGGCTTAGTATCTAAAGCCCTCCCTTCGAGAGGGTTGGGGTGGGGTTACTCCCCTTTACCCGACAATGCCTCCAAATGGCGCTCTAAACTATATTCATCCGGGTACAACACATCGCGTGCCTTACTGCCTTCAAACGGGCCAACAATGCCTGCGGCTTCCAGTTGGTCAATAATACGGCCTGCACGGTTGTAGCCCAGTTTAAGCTTACGCTGTATCAGTGAGGTTGAACCTTGCTGATGCAGCACGATCAGGCGGGCGGCATCCTCAAACATCGGATCGCGGTCGTCCGGATCAAAATCTTTTGGCCCGCTGTTGTCGTCGCCATCCCCTACATATTCAGGCAGCATGTGCGCTGTTGGATAACCCCTCTGATCACCGATGTATGATGATATCTTTTCTACCTCCGGCGTATCCACAAAGGCGCACTGTAAGCGGATCAGATCACTTCCTGTTGACAGTAGCATATCACCACGACCGATCAACTGATCAGCGCCGCCTGCATCCAGGATAGTACGTGAATCGATTTTCGAGAGTACCCTGAACGCCAGCCTGGCCGGGAAGTTGGCCTTAATGGTACCGGTAATAATATTAACCGATGGCCTTTGCGTAGCAATAACCAGGTGAATACCCACCGCACGAGCCAGCTGCGCCAAACGGGCAATCGGCATCTCCACCTCTTTACCGGCGGTCATCATCAGATCGGCAAACTCGTCGACTATGAGTACAATGAATGGTAGGAAACGGTGTTTCTCCGGGTTAGGTATTTTACGGTTGATGAACTTGGCATTGTACTCCTTCAGGTTACGCACTTGCGCATCCTTTAGTAAGTCATAACGCTGATCCATCTCGATACATAGCGAGTTCAGCGTATTAATCACCTTTTTAGTATCAGTAATGATTGCGTCCGCCTCATCAGGCAATTTGGCCAAAAAGTGGCGCTCTATTTTACGGAACAGCGTTAACTCCACCTTTTTCGGGTCGACCAATACGAATTTCAACTCCGCCGGATGGCGCTTATACAGTAACGATACTAATATAGCATTGATACCAACCGACTTACCCTGACCGGTAGCACCCGCCACCAGTAAGTGAGGCATCTTGGCCAAATCGGCAATAAATACTTCGTTAGAGATAGTTTTACCCAATGCAATAGGCAGATCCATGGTGGTATTCTGAAACTTCTCAGTAGCCAGTACCGAACGCATAGATACCATTTCCGGGTGCTGGTTAGGCACCTCAATACCAATAGTACCCTTGCCCGGCATCGGCGCAATGATGCGGATGCCCAGGGCGGCGAGGCTCAGGGCGATATCGTCCTCCAGGTTCTTGATCTTGGAGATACGCACACCCGGCGCCGGGATAATCTCGTACAGTGTAACTGTTGGGCCAATGGTCGCCTTTATCTTATCTATCTCGATATTATAATGATTAAGTGTTTCAACGATCTTATTTTTATTGGCTTCGAGCTCCTCGGCATTAACAGCTATTTTGTTGGTACCGTAGTTTTCCAACAACTCCAGCGGTGGATATTTATAGCTAGCGAGGTCGAGCGTTGGGTCGAATGTACCGAACTGCTCAACCAGGTCATTCGCTTTGTCCGAGTCGCTTTTCTCAATGTTCAATACAGCCGTAGGGCGTTCTGTTTCAACAGTTAAAGGTATCTCCTCTTCTTCCTCCGGCTCATGTATTATGCGCTCGTTCACTACCGGGTCAGGCGTAAGTACTACCGTTTCGTGGAAAACAGGTACTTCCTGCACTACCGGCTGGGGTCTTACCGGCTCAGTTTTTGGCACATTAGCCGCCAGTTTATCCCGCAGCGTTCCGTGGTTATTAGCGCGTGGCCATTCCACCGGCGCTGATGGTTCTTCGTCTATCAAATCTACCGGTTCGGGCACTACATCCGGCACAGCCTCCGGCTTCACCTTTTGCTTGCGCTCCGGTAACTTAAAATCGAGGTTATAAGCAATTATCAGTACGGTTAACGCGGCAAATACCAATATCCCCAAAACGCCGGTCTGCCCTATCTGCGCTTCCAATAAGCGGTTGCTCCAAAAACCGAACTGCCCTTCCAGGTAATGCGGGGTATCCCTGATGAACGAATGAAAAAAGCCGAACGCTATTGACAAAAATACGATACAAAATAAAGTATAGGCCAGCATTTTACTTGTAGAGAACAAGCGCACCTTGAACAGCATGCGGTACCCCATCACAAAAAACACAAAAACAAACAGGAACGACGCTACGCCAAACCATTCAAAAATAAACTGGTTGGCCAGCAAGGCTCCAAATTTACCCAGCCAGTTATCAACCACCGGGTCAATATTTTTCAGGGCGAGTTCCTGCGTGGTTTTAAAGAGGTTGTCCCAGCCGCCATTGGCTTTTGATACGTAGCTCTGATCCTCCTGCCAGGTAAAGAGGTATGAGGTAAAGGCCGTTAAAAAGAATAGCGAAAGTATAAGCAGGAACAAGCCGATCACTTTTACCAGGCGGCCGTCCTTTAAATCAAAAGAAGGCAAAACTTCGGGTTTTACCTTGAATATCTTGCTTTTTTCGGGCTTACCACCTGCGGTGCGGGGCTTATTTTCGTCCCTTATAGTATTTGTTTTAAACTGATTTACTCTTGGCGGCATCTGCAATATCCTATAATAATCTTCAAATATAAAGTTAATTAGTTAACAACTTATTTGGCGGCAGTTTTTAAAATTTGTTAGAAAAACGATAATAAATTCACGCTGAAACTTTTACCAAACAAGCTGTAACTTATCTCGCGGCCATGTAGTCTCAATACCGAAACTCATCACAATGAAAAAAACAATCTCCGCCTTAACATTACTCATTCTATTATCAGCAAACGCGTTTGCGCAAAATACCTTCAATAAATTAAAGCTCGATAGCCTGCTTGATGTACTGGCGGCAAACAACCGCAGAATAGCGAGCGTGGCCATCTCACAAAACGGCAAAATTATTTACCAGAAAGCCACAGGCATAGCTGCAACAGGCGCACCGGCTACGGTAAATACCAAATACCGCGTTGGCTCCATCAGCAAAATGTTTACGGCGACTTTGATTTTTCAGTTGATCGACGAAGGTAAACTCCGGTTGAGTGATCCATTATCAAAGTGGTACCCTAAAATACCCGAGGCTGATAAAATAACCATCGGCCTGATGTTAAAGCACCGCAGCGGGCTTTTCAATTTTACTAATGATAGTACCTACGCTACCTACTTTACTCAGCCGCAAACAGAGCAGCAGCAAATTGCCCGGTTTGAAAAACTACCGAAAGCGTTTGAGCCGGATACAAAATCGGCTTACAGCAACACCAATTACGTGCTGCTGGGTTTTATAGCGCAAAAAGTTACCGGCAAAACTTATGCGCAACTGATAAAGGAACGTATAGTTAATAAACTTGGCCTTACAAAAACATATGCAGGCGGTGCCATCAACCCTAAAAAAGGAGAAGCGCAATCTTTTAAATACCGCAACGGATGGCCACCGGAAACCGTTACCGATATGAGCGTGCCTGGCGGCGCAGGCGCTATTGTTTCTACACCAGCCGATCTGGCGCGTTTTATTGAAGGATTATTTAATGGCAAACTGGTTAGCGACAACAGCCTGAATGTGATGAAAACACTTAACGGCAACTTCGGCTCGGGCATGTTTGCTTATCGCTTTGATGGCAAAACAGCCTTTGGCCATAACGGTAGTATTGATGCATTCAATTCAGCCCTGGCTTATTTTCCGGATGAAAAGCTTGCAGTAGCTATTTGCAGTAACGGCGGAACGTTTTCTGTTGATAACATGCTTTTGGCAGTTTTAAAAATTCACTTCGGGCAAGCTTACCAGCTACCCGTATTCAGCAACATTAAACTCAGCGATGCCGACCTGACAAAATACACCGGTGTTTACGGCATAACACAGGCTGCCGTGAAAATCACCGTGGCAAAAAAGGACGCTGTGCTTACCGCGCAGGCAACCGGACAAAGTGATTTTCCGTTGGAACCTATCGGCCCGAATAAATTCAGCTTCGACCCCGCAGGCATCGTAATCACCTTTAATACCGAAAAAGGCGAACTGAATATTGAACAAGGTGGCAGGGGCACCATATTTAAAAAGGAATAAAAGTTACTTATATAACTTTTGGCATTTGTTGCAGTAGTAGCACCAGCGTTTGGTTTTACCCAGTTCCTGCTTTTTGAAGGGCACATGGTTGCGGGGGCATTCTCCCTGCTCATAGGCCTGCCAGTTACGGCTCAGGGTTCCGGCTTGTTTTTGTTCCAAAAAATCAAAGGTATAAGCAACTGTTTGACTGATCAGTTGCTTTAATTTTGGAGCGGGGATGGAACCGGCGATACTTTCGGGATGTACCTTGGAGCGGAACAGCGCCTCATTTTTAATGATGTTGCCTACGCCGGAGAATATCTGCTGATCCATCAATACATCGCAGATCATGTAGTTAGGTGCAGCCTTTATTTTTTCAATGGCTTTTTTGGTATTGAATTCATCATTCATGATGTCGGCCTGCCAATCATAAATATTGTCAAGGTCTTCCTCGATCAACAGTAGTTTGGCTACATAAAAATATAGTATTCCGTTAGTAAACTCCAGTTGTAAAACGGCGTTATTTTTTCCACGCTCATCAATTTTATAGGAGCCAAAAAGCATAAAATGCACACGAACGGTTAGCTTGCCAAAACATAACAACAGGTGTTTGCCCCAGCTTTTAATGTCCGTAAGTACTTTACCCTCGAGCATGGCGGGTTCAAAAGCCGGGGTGTAACCTTGCGCCGCCATCACCCTTTTACCTTTAAATTTTTGCAGGTTGTTTTTTGCGATGATGATAGTAGGGCCTTCAGGCATTTGTAAAATAATTTATCATTTATAACAACCCGCGGCCTGTTGGATTGTTGTTGACCCCGAGGTTTTGTTTATTTGTCTTATCTCCCTCACTCATGAAAAAAACAGACGTACTGATTATCGGCGCCGGTGCCTCAGGTTTAATGGCGGCTTATCAATTAACTAAGGCGGGTAAAACTGTTACCGTGCTTGAGGCGCGCAACCGTACGGGCGGACGTATTCATACCATTTACAATGAATTGTTTTTTCAGCAGGCCGAGCTCGGTGCCGAATTTGTGCATGGCAACCTGCCCGTTACCTTACAGTTGCTGGATGAGGCCGGATTAAAATACCAGCAAGCCGGGTTTGAAATGTGGCAATATGATAACGGGCGTTTCTCTCAAAACGATGAAATAACCGAAGGTTGGGACAATATGCTGGATAAGCTTAACGAGCTTAATGAGGACATGCCCCTGCTCGACTTTCTGAACAAGCATTTTGCTGATGAGCATTATGCCGATCTGCGTAAAAGCGCCATACGCTTTGTTTCGGGTTATGATACTGCCGACCCTGCCCTGGCCAGCGCCAAAGCCCTGGGCAACGAGTGGACCAATGAAGAGGACGACCAGTACCGCGTTACGCCGGGTTATTGCCGTATGGTAAAGTACCTGGTAGATACTTGCAAGCTGGCAGGCAACAGCATTGTGTTAAATACCATTATCAAGGAATTAAGGTGGCATGCGGGTAATGTTACAGCTGTTTCTGCCGACGGCAATGAATATTCGGCAACCAAAGCGATTATCGCCCTACCGCTTGGTGTTTTAAAGGCGCCAACCTCAGCATCCAGTTCTGTTAAGTTTAGCCCGGATATTCCCGGCCATTTAAAAGCCACACAAAATATAGGTTTCGGTGCTATCATTAAAATATTGCTTGAGTTTGATGAAGCCTTTTGGCATAGCGAGCAGGTGGCACGTTTGGCTGGCGCCGATCTGAAAGATATGGGCTTTTTGCTGAGTAACGAAGTCATACCTACGTGGTGGACACAGGCCCCCAAAGCAACACCTGTACTTACCGGCTGGCTGGGCGGCCCGCAAGCGTTTGATAAAAAGGATGTGAGTAATGAGGATATGCTGCAACAGGCCTTAGCATCATTAAGCCATATATTTAAAATTGCGCCCGAAGTGCTAAAGAACAAACTCATAGCCTGGAACATTGCCAACTGGACCGCTGACCCGTTTACGCTTGGCTCCTACGCTTATGATATGGTGGGCAGCGATAAGGCACGCGAGGTATTATATCAACCAATTGAGGATACCCTGTACTTTTGCGGTGAATACTTATATGAAGGCGCTGCAATGGGCACCGTTGAGGCTGCGTTGAGCAGCGGGAAAAACGTGGCGGAGCGAATACACCTCACCCCGGCCCTCTCCTGAGGAGAGGGAGTTTTTTTAAAGCTTCGATTGCGACCTTTTTAAAGCCCTCTCCTATGGGGGGGGGATTTAGGAGGGGTTATTACGAGGGTAAATCTGCCGCTAATTGCCTCACCACCCTCTAAATCTGCATCAAACTCTGATTTTCACTACTAAAACATCATTTAACAAAGGATTTTTAAAGTCCTCCCCTTTGGGGAGGATTTAGGAGGGGTGCACATTCCCTATAAATTACCATATTTGCAGCATGAGCAAACTTTGGCAAAAAACAACCAACGTTAACCAGTTAGTAGAAGATTTTACCGTGGGCCGCGACCGCGAGTTTGACCGCCAGATGGCCGCGTTTGATGTGCTTGGCTCGCTGGCGCATACGCGTATGCTGCAAAGCATCAACCTGATGAGCACCGAGGATCTTGAGTTAGTACAGGCCGAACTAAAAAACATTTACAAAGAAATTGCTGACGGCGACTTTGTTATTGAAGATAACGTGGAGGACGTACACTCGCAAGTAGAGTTGATGCTTACCCGCCGCATTGGCGAGGCCGGCAAAAAAATTCACAGTGGCCGCTCACGTAACGACCAAGTACTGGTTGACCTGAAACTGTTTTTTCGCCATGAGTTACAGCAGGTGGTTGTTGAAACAGAGAACCTGTTTAAGCAATTAATTAAACTAAGCGAAAAACATAAGGATGTATTGCTGCCTGGTTATACCCACTTACAGGTGGCCATGCCATCATCATTCGGCCTGTGGTTTGGCGCTTATGCCGAAAGTTTGGCCGATGACCTGGAGCTGGTGCTGGCAGCTTATAAAATCACTAACAAAAACCCATTAGGTTCGGCGGCGGGTTATGGTTCATCGTTCCCACTTAACCGTACACTTACAACGCAGTTGCTGGGCTTTGAAAGTTTAAATTACAACGTGGTTTACGCGCAGATGGGACGCGGCAAAACCGAACGTATCATCGCGCAGGCGCTATCATCCGTAGCGGCAACACTGGCTAAAATGGCTATGGACCAATGCCTGTACCTGAGCCAAAACTTCGCCTTTGTAAGTTACCCGGAAAACCTGACCACCGGCAGCAGCATCATGCCACACAAAAAGAATCCGGATGTGTGGGAAATTATGCGCGGTAAATGTAACCGCCTGCAAGCCCTGCCCAATGATGTGGCCATGATGACCACGAACCTGCCATCAGGCTATCACCGCGAACTCCAACTGTTAAAAGAGCTATTGTTCCCGGCGTTTACCGAGCTAAAGAATTGCTTGCACATGGCCACTTTTATGCTGCAAAACATCGAGGTAAAAACCAATATTCTGGACGACCCTAAATATGCTTACCTGTTTAGCGTTGAAGAGGTGAACAAACAGGTGCTTGATGGTGTACCATTCCGCGATGCTTATAAGCAAGTGGGCTTAGCTATTGAGCAAGGCAACTTTAACCCCGAAAAAACCGTGAACCATACCCATGAGGGCAGCATTGGCAACCCAGGTAACGAGCACATCAGCGCGGCGTTCAATGAATTACTATCGAATTTTAAATTTGATAAAGTTGAACAGGCTGTAAACAAATTGGTTGAATAATTATCAAAATACGATCAGGTATAGGTAGATTTACATTAAACTTATACCTGATCTATGAATACAACTACCCGCTTTTTATTTCTCGCGTTTGCCGTGTTAACTTTTTCGGCCTGCAAACAAAATAACTCCGTTATCATTAAAGGTGATATTAAAGGGCTGAATACCGATTTCATCTATCTATCCAAAACCTATCCGATAGGTAGCGAGCCATTTGATTCGGCCAAAGTTAACAGTGGCAAGTTTGAATTCAACATCCATCCCGACACGACCATGGAACCTGACCTGGTTAAGTTGACCTATAACCGTGACGGCAAACAGGAAGTGCTATTTGTAACAAGTAAGGATGCCAGGATGACAACCCATGGCTTGAATAGTTACGATAGCTTTATGATCGAACCCGGCACCATTGAACTTAAGGGCGATTTATCAAAACCCAACGCTAAAACAATGCTTACGGGCGGAGTGCAAAACAAATTTTACTTTAAAAATAGCGATCTACCTTATAAAAGAATCAGTATTGATACCATCCAAAGCAAAGCCCAGGCTGCAAGTATAAACAAACTCATAAAAGAAACGCCCAACACTTATTATGGTCTGTTCGCCATGGGTAACCTGCGTTACAGCTTTGACCACAAAACCCTTGAAAGCTTTTACAACAACTTTAGCAACGATGTAAAGGCATCAACCAAAGGCCGGAGTTTAAAACGGTTTATTGACGATCAGCCACCAGGTAAAGATATCTTTATTCAAAGCCGCCTTACTGATCAGCACGATAAATTACTGCCCGTGCTCGACAGCGCCAAAAAGCTGAACATTGTAGTTTTTTGGGCAAGTTGGTGCGGCCCCTGCCGGCAGGAAATACCGTCGCTTAAAAAGATTTACAACCAACTTCCGGCTAAGGATGTGCGTATTGTCAGCATTTCAGTTGATGATAACAAAAACGATTGGGAAACCGCTATGGCGCAGGAAAAGATGCCCTGGCAGCAACTTTTAATACAACCCGCGGAGAAATACCGTGCCGACTCCCGTTACAACTTAGGCTTTATTCCGCAAATCTACATCGTGGATCAGCATAATAAGGTTGTTAAAAAAATTGACGGTTATGAAGAAGGCGGCGATAAGGAGATCATAAAATTTATAGATCAGTATCTGGCAAAAAGCTGATATTTGCCGGCATGAACTGGTTTATTCTCATCATTGCCGGGCTTTGCGAGGTTGGCTTCACCACCTGTTTAGGTAAAGCTAAAGAAGCTTCGGGCAGCCTGTACTGGTCGTGGATTGGCGGCTTTCTGTTTTTTTTGACCCTGAGCATGATCCTGTTGTACAAAGCTACTCAAACCCTGCCCCTGGGCACAGCCTACGCGGTGTGGACGGGCATCGGCGCGGCAGGTACGGTACTTATCGGCATCCTGTTTTTTAAAGAGCCTGCCAGTTTTTGGCGTTTATTTTTTATCGTTACGCTGATAAGTTCAATTGTTGGGCTTAAATTTGTATCCTCACATTAATACTATGGCAGGCATACGCACATTCAGGCTTACCAGCGAAGGCGGCGGCAACAACGGCCAGCGCCGCGAAGATATTTATCCAGGCCTTGAGGTTGACATCATCCTCAAAAAAGACCAGCGCAGTGGTACACGCACACGCGGCATTGTTGAAAAACTGCTTACCAGCGCGGCATTTCACTCGCGCGGCATAAAAGTACGGTTAGAGGACGGGCAGGTAGGCCGCGTCGCTGAAATAATCGGCGACTAAAATAGTTGCCTGAAAGTGAATAATTTGCCGCCGTTTATTCATATTTGATAGATGAGCGGCGTAACCCCTAAAATCCATAAACCCAAAGGCTTCTTTCTGAGGATTGATGCGCATTACCGTATCCTATTCGCGCTATTAGTAGCCGGTGGAGCGTATTTCATCTTTCACAACAAATCGGTACCGGCTACCATACTCACCACTTGGATAGGCTTTGCCGCCAGCATAATTATATTGGATTGGATTGTAATATTCGGCGCCCATCCGCGCGAGATACGCAAGATAGCCAGTATTGAAGATTCAAGCCGCACGCTAATCTTCATCATCGTTTTATGCTCAGCCGTCATCAGCCTGGCTGCTATTTATATTCTGCTTAAGTCAACAAAAGGGCATACCGATGAAGAAGTAGCCGCCCATGTTTTTCTTTCTTTAGGCGCGGTAATAACATCCTGGTGGCTGGTGCACACCATTTTTACGCTCCGTTACGCGCACGTTTATTACGATGCACAGGAAAACGCCACCAACCGCGGCCTTCAGTTTCCGGATGAACCACAACCCGATTATCTTGACTTTGTGTATTTCTCCTTCGTTATCGGGATGACGTTTCAGGTTTCAGACGTGGAGATATCGTCACGCCGAATCCGTCGCCTCGCACTGGTACACAGCTTGGTATCATTTGTGTTTAACACGGCAATTGTAGCGCTAAGCATCAACATTGTTTCGGGCCTTATAGCAAACTAAAAAAGCCGGACTGTTCTGTCCGGCTTTTCTTATAATCAATATTCTGAGCTTACATCTTAGCTAAGGTAGCTTTCAGCGTTTTTACCGCTTCACTGGTATTTTTTGATGAAGCGAATATATCCTGCGAGGTAGCATTAGCGCCGTAAAAATTAGCGATGGATGTTTTGTCGATAGCCAGGTTTGAACCATTAATGCTTATACCGGCAAATAAACCTTTACTGCGCGAGTATGAGTAGATCTCGGCATCCAGCTCATGGTCAGTGCTGGCGCTTGAACTACGCCCAACCGGACCCGCCGTTGCCGATACATCACCCCCTATGGTAAAGTCGCCATTTTTAACCTTGGTGAGCACGCCTTTGCTTTTAAACACCAGCACCAAGTCTACCGATTGAACGCCAATCTGGAAGCCTATGCTACCGCCGGTCATGGTAATAAATACCGGATCGCTCCAGCTACCATCGGCAAGCTTCACCATGGCCACACCTTTGCCGCGTTTGCCGCCAATGCCAAAGCCCGCGTTAATTAGTTTGGGTATTACTACAAGGCCCTGGTATTCCTGCAGCAATTCGTGCGGTATGCTTTCCTTCATTTTGGTAAATGCAGTTAGCACCTCGGTTGATTTATTGATTCTTTCTGTTTCCTTGCCTGCGTCAGCGGCTGATGTCAGTATAAAAAACACGCTTAGCAAAAGCGGGAGTTTTAAAAATTTTAACGTTTTCATAAGCTCTTTAAAAGTTTGGTATCGTCTATGTATTTAGCTGCAATATTACAACCAACAAGCATAATGCTTGTTTATCTAAACGCGCATTTTACTTTATTATGATAGGCAGGGCAAGCGTTAAATTTGCCCCGTCGGGCTTTTAATTATCTTTGCAGCGATGAACAAACCCGGTAAAGAGCAAGTATTTTCTATCAGCAATGCGGTCGACTTTAATCGCACGGCAATTGAAGTATTCAGGTATCAGGCTGAGTATAATATTGTTTACAAGGAATTTTTAAGCGGATTAAATGTTGATTCTTCAACAGTGAATGATGTACGCAATATTCCTTTTATGCCGGTGGAGTTCTTTAAATCGCAGGCTGTGGTTACTTCGCATGATGATATCGAGCTTACTTTTACCAGTTCTGGCACTACCGGCATGATCACCAGCCGCCACCATGTTACCGATGTAAGCTGGTATGTGGATAGCTTTCGCAAAGCATTTAGTTTATTTTATGGCGATATAAAGGACTATACGGTGCTGGCCCTGCTGCCCTCCTATCTGGAGCGCGAAGGTTCATCACTCATTTACATGGCCGATGATTTGATCAGGCAATCAAACAATCCCGACAGCGGCTTTTACCTGTACAACCATGCCGACTTATATCATCAGCTAAAAAGACTGCAGGAATTAAAAAAGCCTACATTGTTATTAGGCGTAACCTTTGCCTTGCTAAATTTCATCGAGCTTTACCAGGTCAACTTTCCGGAGCTTATAGTAATGGAGACAGGTGGCATGAAAGGCCGCCGCAAGGAGATGATACGCGATGAACTGCACGCCACGCTTTGCCGGGGGTTTGGTGTTAGTTCAATACATTCGGAATATGGTATGACAGAGCTGTTATCGCAGGCTTACTCAAAAGGTGAAGGTATATTCAACTGCCCGCCATGGATGCGCATCATTGCCCGCGACCCGAATGACCCGTTGAGTTTAATGGAAACGGGAAAAACGGGTGGCATTAATATTATTGACCTGGCTAACATTAACTCCTGCTCGTTCATCGCCACGCAGGATCTGGGGAAAGTGTATGCCGACGGCTCTTTTGAGATACTTGGCCGCTTTGATAATTCCGACATCAGGGGCTGTAATTTGCTGATAGCGTAAACTTAATTTGCACCTATCAGTATTTTGCTATTTTTGCGTTAAAGCCTAAAGCTAAAAATATGATAGAAAAGTTTTTAAACGACCAGCAGGATGCCGCTGCCGTTGAAAAAGTATACACCCGCCTGGTTGACCTACTTACAACCGGTGAAGAAATATTGTACATCGCTGTACAAAAAAAACCCTTGGTAAATTTATTTCCGGATTGCATTGCATTAACCAACAAACGGGTGTTGTTCTTCACCCCTGCAAATCTTGGCTTGTCTATAAAATTTATTGATTTTGTTTGGAAGGATATTGTTGACGTACATACCAAGGAAGAGATTATTGGTGCCGTATTTACCGTGAAAACCGTTAACAGTGCCGAAATGGGCGTGGATTACCTGCCTAAAGTACAGGCGCGCAAGCTTTACCAGTATTCGCAAGAGCGTAAGGAAGCCGAGCGTGAAGCCCGCCGCCTGCGCGAACTGGAAGAAAAACGTGCCGAATCGGGTTCAGTAAATATTGATAACCCCGGACATGTGGCTATACAGCCGCCAGCGCCACAACCGGCCCCTGCTCCTGAGCCAACACCAATACCCGAGCCCGTTAAGGAAGAGCCGGTAGCAAAACCCGACGAGCTGACCGAAAAGCTAAAGAAACTGAAAATGCTTTTTGATAACAGCCTGATCTCGCAGGAAGAATACAACCAAAAGAAACTGGAGTTATTAAAAGACTTGTAAACTGCATTGCCTAAGCCCGGCGCTAACATGAAGTATATTTATTTATTTGTTTTAGCATGCTGTTTTAGTCCGGCCTTTGCGCAACAAAAGTTGCCTGTTATAAAAGCAACCTCAAAAAAGGTGAGCATAAGAGACGGAGAGTTTCTGGACAAAAATTTCTGGAACCTGTTGCCACAAATAAGACCCGACGTTTATACAGCCGACCGTACCCGCGAAACCAAGTGGGTTACTTTTTATACCGACATTGATTCTATTAAAGTAAAAGTCACCCCCGGCAGCAGGTTCAATTTTGTGGTTTTACTTAATGGCACCGATTCGTGCTATACACAGATAGCCAGCGCCATTCCGCCCCAAACAAAAACGAAGATTACCGCTGCTACTGATACTATTCCGTTTGAGCTTACCGCATTTAACGCCATCAAGGTAAAATGTATATTAAACAACATTGATACTTTAAATATGCATTTTGATATTGGCTCCTTTGATTTTCGCATTATACGGAATGCCGTGCTTAACAAAACGCACCTGCTTACCGGGCAGCGCGGTCAAGCTAAGCCTGATTTCAGCAAGGCGGACAAGATCACTAAAATACAACTGGGCAATACGGTATGGAACAACCCCGAGGTAGCCATCAATAACCAAACCGCGCACGAAATGGATGGCCGCTTTGGCTGGAACCTATTTGAAGGCAAAGTTGTTGAAGTGAATTACGACAAGCACCTGTTATTGATCCATACCCAACTACCCACTTATTTAAAGGGGTATGATAAACTGAAGCTTAAATTTATCCGCTCGTTCGCGTGTGTTAGCGGTGCATTCCTGATAAATAGTAAAGATTATATTGGTGACTTTTTAATGGATACAGGTTCTGACCGCGCCATGATCTTGGACAGCAGTTGGGCAGCCCGCAATAATTTTCCGCAAAACTTAAAAGTAGCCAAACAATTAGAGGCCACAGATCCGCGCGGAGTAAAATATCCCGTTAAAACTGTGTTTACGCCTACCTATCAATTAGGCAAATACAAGCTCAATAACGTACCGGCGCTAATGCTAAGCGGTAAAAACCCGGTTGGGTTTGAAATAAATTATTTAGGGAATGATTTGCTCAAGCGCTTTAACCTGGTGTTTGATTTTCAGCAAGATCAATTGTATCTGAAACCTAACGCGCTGATCGCGTCAGATTACAGGAGCTAATTGCTATAACAACCTGTCATCAAACCTAAAAGGCGAAACTTTTGCTATACGGGCTTTATCCATATCCTGATGTTTCGGGTTGATCAGGTAATTAAATTCCGCCGGTACAATAATGGAAGGCACAGCCATAATTAAATGCTCCTGCTTTTTCAGAAACTCATCCCCCATGCGGCGGGTAAAGTTTGATACGGATATATCATCGTGCCAATTAGCGGGCAGCGTTTGAACATCCACCTGGAAAATACTGTTCCGTGGTAATTCAATTTCAACCAGGCAATAATTATCAGGTACCAGCAGCGGTGGCAAGTGCACCAGTACTTCCAATATAGCTAATGATCGTGATGACGCGGAGTACAGCATTGGCCTGCCCTCGCTGTTCCAGCGGCCACCGTATAATCGGGCACCTGTACCGGCAAGGTCGCGCGCGTAATCGCAACTGGTAATGCGGTAAACTATCATTTAAAGCTTAAGCGAATATACCATGCTCAATGCGGCCCAACTCACGGAACACCATATCAAAACCGGCTGATGTATCCAGCAGTGAAACCGGGGTTTCACCTTTAAACACGTAAGATGGCGTTTTTACCCATTGCCTGAATTTATCGGCGGAGCCAAAAACATCTTCACCGCGTTTGTACAGGCGGGCAAGTTCAACAGCCTTTTCGGCATATTCTTTTTTAATGATGGCATCATCCTCGTAGCGCTGCAGGGTACGCTCGGAAATGTGCAGTATGTTGGCGAGCTCCTGAATGGTAAGCGATATTTTTTTGGCAAGGCTAAGCAACACATGTTTAGGAAAGCCCTGCCTTGCCAAAGTGATAATATCAAACTCAGTGTTGAATTTCAATGATTTACTACTGCCCAACAAATTATAGTATGGCGTAGGCGTTGGCAGGTAAGCTACCATCGGCTCATTTAATTCATTTTTCGCATCCTTTTTCATAACTCCGACATTTATACAAATATAAATACAAAATGTCGGAATTTATGTTTATTCAGCAATAATTAAAAAATAATTTTTCTTCCCTTTTTGAGCAACTAAATATTTGCCATTAATTAAGTTTTCAGCATTGAAAATATCTTCAGGCGTAGCTATTTTATTTTTGTTAACCGCTACACCACCGCCCTGTATCATCTTTTTAGCTTCGCCTTTTGATGGGAATACGGCTGTCTTTCCGGCTAACAATTCAGTAGCATTTATACCTTCTCTAAGTTCAGTAACTGATACATTAAAGTTAGGTACACCCTCAAATATGCCTTTTACCTCAGCATCGGTTAGTTCATTTAAAAACTCAATACCTACGTTACCAAATAAAAAGTCCGACGATTTGATCGCTTTTTCGTAAGCCGCTTCGCCGTGCACACGTATGGTAATATCTTTAGCCAAAGCTTTTTGTAAAACGCGCAAATGTGGCGCTGCATCATGCTCTGTATCGAGGGCTTCAATAGTTTCCCTGTCTAATAAAGTAAATATGCGGATGTAGCTTTTGGCATCAGCATCGGTACTGTTAAGCCAGAACTGGTAAAACTGGTAAGGCGACGTACGCACCGGATCAAGCCACACCGCGCCGCTTTCGGTTTTGCCGAATTTGGTGCCGTCAGCCTTTTTAATTAGCTGCGTAGTTAAAGCAAAGGCCGAACCGCCGCCCATACGCCTGATCATCTCTGTACCGGTAACTATATTACCCCATTGGTCACTGCCGCCCATTTGCAGTATACAATTTTCATTTTTCCACAAATGGTAAAAATCATAACCTTGCAGTAATTGATAGGTAAACTCAGTAAATGATAAACCCGAATCGCCTTCGAGCCGCTTTTTTACCGAATCCTTAGCCATCATATAGTTCACTGTAATGTGTTTACCCACATCACGTATAAAATCAAGAAAGCTGAAATTCTTAAACCAATCGTAGTTGTTTACCATTTCGGCACTGTTAGCGCCGCTGTTAAAATCCAGAAAGCTGGCTAACTGCGCTTTAATACGCTCCACATTATGGTTAAGTGTCTGCTCATCCAATAAATTACGCTCCTGGCTTTTAAAGCTGGGGTCGCCTATCATGCCGGTAGCGCCGCCCACTAATGCAAACGGCTTATGGCCGGCACGCTGAAAATGCGTCAGCGTCATGATCTGCGTAAGATGGCCTACGTGCAGCGAGTCGGCAGTAGGGTCAAAACCGATATAGCCCGAGGTAATACCTTTATTCAGTTCTTCCTCAGTTTTGGGCATAATATCATGCAGCATGCCCCGCCAGCGTAATTCTTCAACAAAGTTCATTGTACTTGATTTTCAAAAGCTGCAAAGATAAAATAATAACATTATTGGCGCCGTTATCATTAAAAATTAGTAAATTGTGATGATCGCGTAAATACAGATTACAAGCACCACCTATGAATTTTCTGTCGCATTACTACTACGAGCGTGATAACCGCAACTGTTATTTCGTATTAGGCACCGTACTGCCCGACCTGCTTAAAAATGCCGACAAAAGTATTGTTCTTCACCCTGAAAAGCTGGACCATCCGGACTCAAACATCAGCTCACTTATAGCAGGCTGGAAAAAACACCTCGAAGTTGACCGATATTTCCACTCGTCTGAATTCTTTTTGGAACACTCGCACGCGCTCAAACTCGAGCTCGCGCCAATAGTTGAAGGCACAGCCGTAAAGCCCTTTTTTTTAGGTCATATCGCTATTGAACTGATATTGGATAACCTTTTGATCACTACCGGCGAAGTAAATCCTGATGATTTTTACGATCACCTGGACTCCTGCGCCGATGATACGATAGCAAGCTTTTTAACCTTTAGCGGCATGGAAAACACTGATGTGTTTTTACGCTTTTTCGACATGTTTAAGCGAGACCGCTACCTGCATACCTATGCTGAAACCCACCAGATTGCCTACGCGCTGAAACGCATATGCATGCGCGTATGGCCAACGCCGTTTACCCCTGCACAAGAAGCCGATATTGACCGCGTGCTCACTACCTATCGCCAAAAAATAATTAATAAATACATGACGGTGTTTGATACCGTAGGAGAAGGATTAACATCTGGAGCCGAAAAACTGATGTGATGTTGATAAAAACTCTCTAAAAATCAACATTTAACGTTAAATAAATTTTTTTGTACTAAAAATATATCCTTACCTTTGCAGTCCCAATTTATAATTGGGAAAAGGAGAAAATTTATTTAATGGCAAAAAAACAAGAAGCAGAAAAAGAATTAAAAGCTAAGCAGGCTGAGCTGGACTCAGTGAAAGCCGCCGCGCAAAAAGAAAGAATTGAATCAGAAGCTGATTCATTTTCTATCGACGACATCAAACTTCAACTGGCAACCCCATCGGCTGATTTTGACTGGGACGCTGACGACAAAAAGTTCGGTAACTACAATGACGAAGACCGTCAGAAATTTGAGCAACTGTACGATGGTACTTTCAGCTCTATTACTAAAGGTGAGATCATTACCGGTACAGTAGTTAGCTTCAACAGCAAAGATGTTGTTTTAAACGTAGGGTTCAAGTCAGACGGTTTAGTGTCGGCTTCTGAATTCCGTGATATGCCTGATCTTAAAGTAGGCGATAAAGTTGAAGTTTTTGTTGAATCGCAGGAAGACGCTAACGGCCAGTTAGTACTTTCACGTAAACGTGCAAAAACACAACAATCATGGGAGCGCATTAATGCTGCTTTAGATAACGATGAAATCATCACCGGTTTTGTTAAGAGCCGTACTAAAGGTGGTTTAATTGTTGATATAATGGGCGTTGAAGCCTTCTTACCAGGTTCACAAATCGATATCAAACCTATCCGTGATTACGATGTGTACGTTGGTAAAACTATGGAGTTCAAAGTTGTTAAAATCAACCACGAATTCAAAAACGTTGTGGTATCTCACAAAGTTCTTATTGAGGACGACCTGGAGAACCAAAAAACTGAGATTGTTGCCCGCCTTGAAAAAGGACAGGTATTGGAAGGTACCGTTAAAAACATTACTGACTTCGGTGTATTCATCGACCTTGGTGGCGTTGACGGCTTACTGCACATTACCGATATATCTTGGGGCCGTATCGAGCATCCGCGTGAAGTACTTGCACTTGACCAAAAAATCAACGTTGTGGTACTTGACTTTGATGACGAGAAAAAACGTATTGCCCTTGGCTTAAAACAACTTACCCCGCACCCTTGGCAAAATTTGGATGAAAACATCCAGGTTGGTTCAAAAGTTAAAGGTAAAATAGTTACCGTTGCTGATTACGGCGCATTCCTTGAAATCACCCCTGGTGTTGAAGGTTTGATCCACGTATCAGAAATGTCATGGTCACAAAACCTGCGTAACCCACAAGAATTCCTTAAAGTAAGCGACGAGGTTGAAGCTCAAGTACTTACTTTAGATCGCGAGGAGCGCAAAATGTCATTAGGTATTAAGCAATTAACGCCTGATCCATGGCAACAAGCTGCCGAAAGATACGCAGTTGGTACTCAACACGTAGCTACAGTTAAAAACATGACCAACTTTGGTGTGTTTGTTGAACTGGAAGACGGCATCGATGGTTTGATCCACATTTCTGACCTTTCATGGTCTAAAAAAGTGAACCACCCTAACGAGTTTACTAAAGTTGGCGAGAAACTGAACGTAGTAGTTCTGGAGCTTGATACTGACAACCGTAAACTGAGCTTAGGCCACAAACAATTGGAAGAAAACCCTTGGGATACTTTCGAAACCGTATTCACTATCGACTCGATACATGAAGGTACAGTATTAAAAGTTACTGACAAAGGTGCTATCGTAGCTTTACCTTACGGTGTTGAAGGCTTTGCGCCAACCAAACACCTGGTTAAAGAGGACGGAACAAGCGTTAAGGCTGACGAAACCGCTGAATTCAAGATCATTGAGTTTAACAAAGAGAACAAACGTATCGTTATCTCTCACTCACGCATCTGGGAAGAAGCACGCGCTGAAGCACGCGTTCAGGACTTTGAGAACCGCAAAAAAGAAGCTAAAGCTGCCAGCAATGCTGTTAAAAAAGTGAAAGATTCTGTTGAGAAATCTACCTTAGGTGATCTTAGCGTACTTGCACAATTAAAACAACAGATGGAAGGTGCTGAAAGCGAAGCACGCAAATCTCAGGAAGATTCAAAATAAACATTAAGTAAATTTAATCTTCATAGCAAAGCCGCTGCACTTAGGTACAGCGGCTTTTTTAGTTATATTGCTATCGTGAATAAAACTTTCACGCTCAGGAATTTGCCAATTACCATCGTATTATTATTGCCTACAGGAACGGTGTTTATTCCGTCTATCGATAAATCAGCTGTTGTCTTTGTCATGCTTTTGATTGCTGTCCTGATTGCTATAAGTTATGGCAAGCTTGTAAAGCACATCGTCTGTAACTGGCCGATTTATAATAAATCATCAAAAATAGTTAATGTAATAGTAGCGCTTTACTTATTACCTATGTTGCTGCTTATGCTGTTTTTGCCGTTTGCTGTGGTTGCTATTCAATGCTAACAAGCGATTTCGATACAGCTACTTTACTTTGACTTTTGCTCGCCGTTGACGGTAATCTTTTCCACCTTACGCCCATAGCGCCCGTCGAGCGACGTGCCTTCAATAATCAAGGTATAAGTACCAGGTTTTGCAGCCGCAAAAAATGAGAAAGTTGCCTTACCCTTATCATCAGTTATAATATTGGGCTCCCAGTGTATGGTAGAGCGCAAATCAGAAATTGATGTATTACGTACCAGATAACGCGGGCGATAAAAATCCTTGCGCGGCTGCAACGGCATTGGTCGGTAAACATAACTGCCGAAAGTACTGCCGCTTAACATTGGCCCTGCCCCACTACGCGTTGTAATCGACAAAAGATAACTCACATCTGAACGCATTATCTGAATATCCTTAACGTCCTCAGCACTTAAACGGGTAAAAAACGAATTTACATTGCTGAAGAATTCATCGGGAGCCGCAGAGCTAAACCCGCTACCGGTCGGGTCGCCGGGTATAGCATCGCCAAGCAACCTTCTGAAACTTATGCCATCTACAACTACATCTCCTATCAAGGTCGACTCATAAACATAGTTTTCCTGGCGCTGTAAGCCAATTTTTGTGAATATCGTTTGAGAATATGTACTCGATATACGGAAACGTTTAAGCTTGCTGTATAAAAGATCTTTAAGCGTTGTGCGCCTCGCTTCAATAAGTTCCTTTTCGGCTATCTGTTTTACCGGAGTAGCCCAAACCATTCCAATTCGTTTGGCAGCTTTTTTACCTTTAATATTCACCTCATCAAGCAGAGCGCCTTTTACATTACCAGCGTTTAGTTTCCGGTTGTCTTCTGCGTGTTGCTTATTAGCTTTCAGATATTTTAATAAGGTTGGATCGCTTTTGTAAAACCAGGGCGCAGGCCTTATTTTTTGAGCGGCCACTGGCCACATAGGCAATGGTTCAAATACCTTTATACTGCCATTGGGTACCTTACCCTTGGCATTGTGTATTTTCAACGTGTAGGCAACGGTATCAGCAACCGGCAAATCGGTAAACCAAAACAAGCCTTTATCATCTGTTTGTGTATCAGCAACGAATAGCTCATCACTCAGGGTAGACATGATAGTAACCTTGGCGTTTTTCATCGGCTTTTTAAAAAAGTTAGTCACCTTGCCCGCTATGATGTTATTTGCCTCGGCAATATATTGCGGCTCAACATCAGCCTTTAGCATATCCTGGGTTGTATAATTCGTCCAACCCTGGGTAAGCAACAAAACATCAAGCGCGCGGCGGGTTGTTACCGAATCATCCTTAAAAAACCAGCCGGGCTGCTCAATATTTCCTTTGAGGTCGGCGGTGAGCAACATCCGGCTTGCAATATTTTCGGTATACCTATCTTGTTTAACCTGCATATCGTCAGTAACAGACGCCGAAAAGACACCTGTTACCGGCCTGCCCTCACGGTCTGTTACGTTTAAATTTATACTGATGCTATCCTGGAGCGAGTAGCTTTGGGTATCACCTGTATTAATTTGCAGGGTATCATGATGATTGACAAAAAAACGGCGCTCGTTAAGCGGCTGGTTTTGGGCGTTGAACAAGGCAAACTGCACAACTCCCGGTGCAAATAGTTTTTTACTTATAGATCGATTGTAAATACCATTATTAAGCGTTAACGGCAATCCGAAATATATTACATCGCGCGCTTGGGCAATCAATGAGAACTGCTTACCAGCCATATCCGGCGTACCGGTTACTTGTACCACTACAGAATCAGGCTTTGATATATTATCAACCCGTAGTGATAGGCCGGAGTTTTTAACCGGCGGCAATTGCCGGCTGATCTGTATACTGTCATTCACCCAGATCTTAGCTGTATAGCTTTCACCTACCTTTGGCGATATGGCAAACATGCCCATGCCTTTATGCAACGCGGTAAATACACTTACCTCTTCATTTTTGGAGTTGAAAACACTGCCTTTAACGTTCAGCCCCAACCCACTCTCACCAACGGCCTTAAACGCTACCCGATTATAAAGCCCGGCTACTAAACTCCCGCCTTCCGGCATAAACTGTACATCAATATTTTGTGCTAAACCGCTATAAAACGGAAAAGATAGCGCTTGCTCTTTGTTTTTAAGGTTAACCAGGCTTATGCTAAAAGTGCCTGTATCCCTGCTTTGAGGAATCACAAATGCGGTATTTATAATACCATTATCGGGTGTTACACTCACATTCTTAAACAAGGGTTTGTCTCCATCAAGTACACGCAGTTCAACGTCTTTGTAACCTTCCGGCCGTTGCTGCATATCTTTAATTTGTACTGACAGCCTTACCTCTGTTCCATTTGTTACCTTTTTTAGCGTGTGCGATGATGATATGAGCCATGAATCCGCAGCAGGCCGCCCGATATAAAACTGCTTGTGAAAAAAATGATTTTCATTAAAATTACCCATCCAGTTAGTATATGCCCTTACGGTGTAACTACCGTCAGCAATATCCTGGTCATTCAAAACAAGGTAACCCTGCGCAAGCCCTGAAGATACCGGAACCGCTATCTTGATCACCTCTGTACGCGCCTCATTTAATAGCGATACATAGAGTTTTGAACTTTTTACGGAAGGCGCACCATTAGCCGCCATAACCAGATAGGCCTTAAACCAGATGGTATCGCCTGCGGCGTAATAAGGCTTATCAAAGTGCAGGTAAAGTTTCTCAGCAGGATATTTATTTTGGTAGGCCTCGGCATCCTTTATCTGCATTTTTATTCCGGCAGTATCAGACTGGCAAAACGCGTTTGTGAAAAATGTTATCAGCGTTGCACAAAAAATAAATCGCTTGATATATAGCATGGCGGCAGGTTGTAAGGTCTCACAGGTAAAATTCAATGTCAATATAGGTAAGTTTAACTTAACATCCCGTCGGGCTGGCATTAAAATCAAACTTTTTCATATTTTTGCCCAAATCTATCCCAGCGATGCTAAATCTAACACTGCTCGACGGTCAGAAATTTCAGATAACGATACAGCGATTGTGTCGTCAGTTGATCGAAAATCACAACGATTTTTCAAACACCGTACTTATAGGCATTCAGCCACGCGGCATATTTTTGGCCAAGCGCGTGGCCGAAGAGCTCCGCAAAATATTACCTAACGATACCATTTTACAGGGCGACCTGGACATTACCTTTTACCGGGACGATTTTCGCCGTCGCGAAAATCCGCTGGTGCCTAACCAAACCCGTATTGATTTTATTATCGAGGGTAAAAAGGTAGTGATGATGGATGATGTGCTGTGGACCGGCCGTACCATACGCGCGGCAATGGATGCTATGCAAGCCTTTGGCCGCCCCGAAAAGGTGGAGTTGCTTACACTGGTTGACCGCCGCTACTCAAGGCATATACCGGTGGCTGCCGACTATGTGGGTATCGAAGTGGATTCGATAGCATCGCAACGTGTGGTGGTAAGCTGGAAAGAAACTGATGGTGAAGATAAGATAGAGCTGTTGAGCGAGGTAAAATAAACCTGAAACAGCATTAGGATCAATAATCGTAATTAAAAATAAATTCGAAATCGAAAATCTGAATTTCGAAATTAACATAACATGGCAGGATTAAGCACAAGGCACCTTTTGGGCATTAAGGATCTGACCCGGGCAGATATTGAACTGATTTTACAAACAGCCGATACTTTTAAAGCTGTTTTAAACAGGCCGATAAAAAAAGTGCCTTCGCTGAGGGATGTTACCATTGCCAATATATTTTTTGAGAATTCGACGCGTACCCGCCTGTCGTTCGAGTTGGCTGAAAAGCGTCTTTCGGCAGATGTGGTAAACTTCGCGGCATCGTCATCATCAGTAAGCAAGGGCGAAACGTTAATTGATACGGTGAATAACATACTGGCCATGAAGGTGGATATGGTGGTAATGCGCCACCCATATGCGGGCACGGGCATCTTTCTATCAAAACACGTAAACGCGCAGATAGTAAACGCGGGCGATGGCGCGCACGAGCACCCTACCCAGGCCCTGCTGGATGCCTACTCTATCCGCGAAAAATATGGCGATGTGGCCGGTAAAAAAGTGGTAATCGTTGGTGATATATTACACTCACGCGTGGCACTTTCCAACATACTTTGCCTCAAACAACTGGGCGCCGAAGTGATGGTTTGCGGCCCCACAACCCTTATACCTAAATACATTGGCACATTAGGTGTAAAGGTAGAACATGACCTGATAAAAGCCCTTAACTGGTGCGATGTAGCTAACATGCTGCGCATACAGCTGGAACGCCAGGATATAAAATATTTCCCATCTCTACGGGAGTATACCATGCTTTACGGTTTAAACAAGCAGATACTGGACAGCCTGGATAAAGAGATTATGGTGATGCACCCCGGCCCCATCAACCGCGGCGTTGAAATAACCAGCGATGTGGCCGACAGCAAGCAATCCGTTATACTTGACCAGGTAGAGAATGGTGTGGCCGTGCGTATGGCGGTGTTGTATTTGTTAGCAGGGCAGGGATAATGAAACCAAAACTTGAACAACTATTAACTTGGCTCATTAACAATGGTAGGATAAGGGCTAATCTGTATTATTTTTTAATTCTTTTCATGATATGGTTGTTCATGTACATTGTACTTGATTTTTTACAAATAATAGAATTTAAAAGATCTGACCTGTTTTTTATTTTGTTTTTTGGGGGATTAAATGCCGTTGGTTTTTATGATCGAACTATTAAACAACGAGAAAAAAACGAATACTTAAAAAAGAGTGGTCGTACAGAGGAAGACTTAAAACGGATTGAGTTTGTGAAAACATGGGAAGCAGACCGGCTTGTAGGCCGTACCCGATATTCCCTGCAAAACGGCGGCGTGGTTATGGGCATGATGCTGATCGTACCGCTGTCTTTTATAGCATTAATTACCACCTCATTAAGCGGCACTTTCCCATCAATTAATGCCGTTATAGCGTTTCTGCTACTTTTAATTCCTTTATGTTATCTATCGGGCGCACTGATCTATCTAATCAGATGGAACAGCAAAGAAACAAAATTTAAAAAGCTTACCGGCGAAAGCTATTTAGCTGGCTGATGATTCCGGAAATTTATAGTTAAAAGCACAAGCAGTAATATATCGCTTTACATCGCATAATCGACCATGCTTTGCCGATTATCAGTCTGCTCTTGGCTGCAGAGGCCAGTTACTTTGTCTTAGACACAAAATAACCAAACGTCAAGTAAAAAAGCTTTCAGCCACACAAGGCCATACTTTTGGCCCGGTTTTGCGGCAGGTCGACGCTCTTTACTACGCGTTATTGCTTCGTACCTCGTAATGACGATACTGTATATTATATCTACTCGTACAACTGTAAATAACCTCAATAACCGGCATCAGTAATGCCCGGAGCAGCACAAGCTCTGCTAAAGCACAACCTTTAACCGGGCAGGACGTAGCCGGCGATTTTTGCTTCTTTTGTTCGTACAAAAGAAGTTAAGGACAGGTAATGAAAGCGGTTTAGGTAAGTTGCTTTTTAAAAAGGGGTTGTGTTTGTATTATCGTCAGTCTGCTCTTGGCCGCAGAGGCCAGTTACTTTACCTTAGATGCAAAGTAACCAAACATCAAGCCGGAAAAAACCTTCAGCCGCACAGGCCATACTCCCGACCCGGTTTTCCGACAGGCCTACGCTTTTGCTACGCGCCATTGCGAGGTACAAAGCAACCTATTTAAGTTAATCATAAATGACTGTACTAAAGAGATTGCTTCGTACCTCGTAATGACGATACTGTATTTTATATCTACTCGTACAACCGTAAATAACCTCAATAACCGGCATCAGTAATGCCCGGAGCAGCACAAGCTCTGCTAAAGCACAACCTTTAACCGGGCAGGACGTAGCCGGCGATTTTTGCTTCTTTTGTTCGTACAAAAGAAGTTAAGGACAGGTAACAAACTGAAGAATTAACTTAGCAAATCTGCTCCAGCATACTAATATAAATCTCTATCCCCTGCTTTATCTCATCCACATAAACAAACTCATCAGCAGTATGTGAACGTGCCGAATCGCCGGGACCGATTTTCAGGGATGGAATATCCAGCAACGATTGGTCAGACGTGGTTGGCGAACCGTAGGTATCTCTGCCCAGGGCAATACCGGCCTGCACTATTGGATGGGCTTTATCTATTGATGATGGTTTTAAGCGGATAGAACGCGGCTTAACCTCACAGCTTACATGCTTGCGGATGATCTCCAGCACTTCCTCGTTACGGTAAGCATCGGTAACGCGCACGTCAACCGTAAAGGTGCAGCTTGCGGGCACCACGTTATGTTGCGAACCGGCGTTAATAATGGTAACCGACATCTTTACCGGTCCAAACACTTCCGACTCCTTCGGGAACCTGAAGTTACGGAACCATTCAATATCCGTCAGCGCTTTGTAAATGGCATTGTCACCTTCTTCGCGGGCAGCATGGCCTGCCTTGCCGTGGCTGGTACAATCCAGCACCATGAGTCCCTTTTCGGCAATGGCCAGGTGCATTTGGGTGGGTTCGCCTACAATTCCGAAGCTCAAATCGCCCAGTTCGGGGATGATCAGTTCGAGACCGTTAACGCCCGAGATCTCCTCCTCGGCAGTAGTAGCCAGGCAAAAGTTATATTTTAAACCCTCCTGCTCATAAAAGTATAGGAAAACGGCAATTAGCGACACCAGGCAACCGCCGGCATCATTACTACCCAGCCCGTATAACTTGCCGTCCTCTATTTTAGCATCAAACGGATCACGGGTATAGCCGGAGTTGGGTTTAACGGTATCGTGGTGCGAGTTAAGCAGGATGGTAGGCTTGGCAGCATCAAAGTGCTTATTCCAGGCCCAAAGGTTGTTTAACTTGCGACTAACTTCAATACCGTGTTGCTTCAGAAATTGTTCTATGATATCGGCAGTACGATCCTCTTCTTTACTAAAGGATGGTGTAGCAATCAGCTGCTGCAGCAACTGCACCGCCTGCTGAAATAAGTGCTGTTTATCGGTCATATAAATCACGGGGCGAACCCGTTTGGTAAGGCGCAAAAATAAGCTTTTTTGCCGATTATTGATTTTTGAAAAGCTACACCTCACTAATGTACTCATCCTCAATTTTTGACGACTTGCGTGTATCGCTCATGGTGCCGTATATCAACAGCGATATGAAAATACATACCGTAACGTAGTAAAAGAACCATTCGGGATGGCCCTCACTTTTTAAGTACAGCGCGATATACTCGGCCGTACCGCCAAATAACGATACCGCTATAGCGTAAGGAAAGCCTACGCCCAAAGCCCGTACATTAGCAGGGAAAAGTTCCGCCTTTACCACCGCGTTGATGGATGTATAGCAACTTACCACCACCAGCGCCATCATGATCAGCATAAAGGCAGGCACGGCTTCATGGGTGTTGCTTAACCTGTTGAGTATAGGCACAGTAACCAGTGTACCTAAGATACCGAAGGCCACCAGCAGAGGTTTACGCCCTACCCTATCACTCAGCAAACCAAATAAAGGCTGCAGCAGCATAAAAAACACCAGTGCCAGTGTTGATATTAGCGATGCCTCTGGCTTGCTGAACTTACTGGTATCAACCAAAAACTTTTGCATGTAGGTGGTAAACGTGTAAAAGGCTACCGTACCGCCCAGGGTTAAACCTATTACGGTAAATACCGCCCTGGGGTGCTGCGCTAATGCACGCAACGTGCCTTTTAACGGGTTTGCGCTATTTTTTTGGTTTTGGTAGGATGATGATTCCTTTAAACTGCGGCGCAGGTACATAGTAATGATGGCCAGCGCGGCACCCACCACAAACGGTATGCGCCAGCCCCAGGCATGAAGCTGCTCCTCTGATAAAAATACCCGTTGCAGCAACACCAATACCCCCATGGCCAGCAATTGCCCCATAATAAGCGTAACGTATTGAAAACTGGAATAAAAACCCCGGTGCTTTTTGTCGGCCATTTCGCTGAGGTAGGTTGCGCTGGTACCATACTCGCCACCCACGCTGATGCCTTGCAGCATACGAGCCAGCAGCAACAATATTGGCGCGAAAACGCCAATACTGTCATACGATGGAATTACCGCAATGATAAGCGACCCCAAACTCATCAGCAATACCGAAAACGTGAGCGCCGTCTTTCTTCCTTTTTTATCAGCGAACATACCCATCAGCCAGCCGCCTACAGGCCGCATTAAAAAGCCGATAGCAAATATACCGGCGGTATTCAGCAGCCTGACTGTGGGATCGCTGTCCTTAAAAAACGCATCCGAAAAATACAGCGAGAAGGATGAATAGGCATACCAATCGTACCACTCCACTAGGTTACCCATGGAGCCGCCAATGATGGATCGCAGGCGTTCGGCCGTAGTGTGTGGGGTTGCTGTTTGGCTCATGATTTAAAAGTAGTTCTTTTTAGGTGAAGGTAAAAGCGGAAAGGTGAAAGGTAAAGTGTGAAAGGAGAAGGGTAAAAGGTAAAAGCCGAAAGGTACTCTTTTAGCTTGCGAAGAGAGGGATGTTGAGCGTTAGCGATGACAGGGTGAGCCGGTTTAAAGCCGCTTTTCAAAATCCCATTCAAAACCATTATTTTGCGACATGCTTATCACCGAGGATTTTTTGCATTACTTATGGAAGTTCCGCCTGTTTGACCGTGCCGCGCTAAAATCCGTTGAGGGTGATGAGATTGAAGTATTTTCGGCAGGTATGCATAATAAACATGCCGGGCCCGATTTTCATAACGCGCGCCTGCGCATTGGTGAAACCACCTGGGCAGGCAATGTAGAACTGCATATTTCCTCGGCAGACTGGCAACGCCACAACCACACTACCGATAAGGCTTATGACAATGTGATACTGCACGTGGTTTACCGTGATGATGCCCCGGTTACGCTACCCAATTGCCGCAAGTTGCCAACGCTTGAACTGCATAACCGCATATCGCCCGACTTATATGGCCGTTACCATAACCTTATTTTTGGTGAGCGGCAGTTTATTCCCTGCGAGGCAAGCATAACCCTGGTTGACGAGCTTACTATGAGCAACTGGCTATCGCGTATACTGGTAGAAAGGCTTGAGAAACGCTCAGCAGCGCTACTAACTGCCCTTGAAACTAATCGCGGCGACTGGGAAGAAACATTTTACCAGTTTTTAGCGGCCAATTTTGGTTTTAAAATAAACGCGTTGCCCTTTGAGCTGCTGGCCCGTTCGCTACCGCAGATTACGTTAGCCAAGCATAAAAATAACCCGCTGCAAATAGAGGCATTGATATTCGGGCAGGCCGGTTTTTTGGAAGGTGATATGGTTGATGAATATCCGCAGAAATTAAAAACGGAATATCAGTATCTCAAACATAAACATGGCCTTAAACCCATTGATAGCCATTTATGGAAGTTTATGCGTATGCGGCCGCAAAATTTTCCTACCATCAGGCTGGCACAGTTTGCCGGGCTTGTAATGCAATCAAACCATTTGCTCAGTAAAATTTTAGAGATACGCGAGGTGGAGATTTTGCGTAAATTGTTTGACAGTATCAGCATTAACCCTTATTGGGAAAATCATTACCGCTTTGATGCCGAAAGCAAGCCGTCCGCCAAAAACCTGGGGAGGGCATCGGCCGATGTGTTGTTGCTGAACACCGTGGCTTTATTTTTATTTACCTACGGCAAGCAGCATAAACAGCAATATTACATTAACCGTGCGCTAAAGTTGTTAGAAAGTTTACCTGCCGAAACAAACAACATTATTGCAGATTTTGTTAAATTAGGGTTGAAGATTAAAACAGCGTTTGAAAGCCAGGCATTGCTCGAGTTAAAAAATAATTATTGCGATCATAAGAAATGCCTTGATTGCGCCGTTGGTAATAAGATACTAAAGTTAAGCTGATACTGATATGTTGCAGAGGATAATCACCTTTTTTGAGCGTTACTCTTTCGGGGTATGTACTTACCTTGGCGACCGCTTTAATGTATCAATAGCTAAAATTCGCCTGTTTTTTATCTATTCGTCGTTTTTGGCTGTAGGCTTTCCGTTGATATTTTATTTTTTTGCAGGCATCGTGCTTGATATCCGTAATTACGTTAAACGTACACGCACTCGGCTTACCGATCTGTAATTCACAGTACAACCTTAAAACACGACCCCTCACCCGGGCAGCTCGTTACCGAAATACTGCCGTTCATCCTGTCAATAAACTCTTTAACCAGCAATAAGCCAAGTCCGTTGCCTCTCTCGCGCTGTGTACCATGGGTCGACTCATTGTCACTACCTTTAAAAAGCTGCTCTGCCCTGCTTGCAGGCATACCTACGCCGGTATCAGTAACCTTAATTTCAGTTTGCTTATCTGCCATTACCGCACTTATGGTTATGGTGCCATTCTCGGTAAACTTGTTAGCATTGCTCATCAGGTTACGTAAAATAAATTCCAGTACACGCTTATCAGTGTTGATGACAAATTCCTGGTCAATTGCATTAACAATGGTATTGCCCTTATCACGGTTATTAAGCACCTGCGAACCAACTATGCGCTGCACCAAGTCTTTGAGATCAATATTATCGTAGTTAAACTTGTCAAACTTTAGTTGCATTTCGCCCCAGTTCACCACGTTCTCTATCATATCAATGGTGCTGTCCAGTTGCAAGCTGATGGAGCCCATCATGCTGTTGGTTTCTGCTTCATCCAGCAAATCGCTGTTCCTGAATTCAATAACGGACTTTAACGAAGCCAGCGGATTACGTACATCATGCGCAAGTATGGAGATTATGCGTTTCTGCGTTTGGGTTAAGTAATTGAGGTGCTTGTTTTTAATGCGCAATTCAGCCACTTTGATCACATTATCGGCCAAAACTTTAAGCGCAAAGCGTTGCCGCTCGTTTAAATGCCTTGGTATGCGGTCAATAACGCAAAGGGTACCAAGCCTGTCGCCCGTACTGGTTACCAGCGGAACACCTGCGTAATAACGTATAGAAGGATCGTGCGTTACCAGCGGGTTATCAAAAAACCGGTTATCCTGCCGTGCGTCGGGTATCTCAAATAAGTTATCCTGTAAAATGGCATGGCTGCAAAAAGATATATCACGGTGCGTTTCGGAAGCATCAAGCCCTACCCTTGCCTTAAACCATTGCCGGTTGGCATCAACCAGGCTAATGAGTGAAATAGGCATGCTGCACAGTTCAGATGCCAGCTTAACAATGTCGTCAAATTCCTGCTCCTGTGGCGAGTCGAGCAATTCAGTATTATACAAAGCCTCAAGCCGGGATACCTCATTGGCCGGGAGTTGCGCAATATTCATTTAATGAAAGTTTTTACGGATTGTCGATTATACGATAGCTCGCCTGTTTAAGTTACTTTTTGGCTAACAAATATTGCTCAAAAGTTAATTTTGAACGCTTTGTTAATTGCATTTTAATAAAACAAATAAGCGCGCTACAGTATTATAATAAGTCAAACAAGTTACCAACTATGCTAATTATTTACAAGTTTCGCAGTAAAAAATGACCGGCTCAACCACACCTGAACCACCCATTGATAACGACATTTTTCGCACGCTTGTAGAGCAATCGCCAACGGCAGTAGCGCTATACACCGGCCGTGAGATGCGCATCCATATTGCTAACGATGCCATGCTGCGGCTTTGGGGAAAAGGCCCGGAGGCGGTAGGCCAGGTATTGCGCGATGCCCTGCCTGAACTGGAAGGCCAGCCCTTTCATGATTTGCTGGATAACGTATACATGTCGGGCCTACCATACGAGGCTACTGAAGACCGTGCCGACCTGGTTGTTGACGGCCGCCTGCAAACATTTTATTACACATTTACTTACAAACCTTTAAAAACCTCGGTAGGCGTAGTTTGGGGTATTTTAAATACCGCGACGGATGTTACCGAGTTGGTGCTTACACGCCAAAAGCTACGCCTGAGTGAAGAAAGCACCCGGTTTGCCTTATACGCAGGAGAGTTAGGAACATGGGATCTTGATCCGCTTAATAATACCATTACCTGGGATGAACGTTGCAAAGAATTATATGGCTTCCCGAAGGATGACGTAACTACCTACGATAAAGTTTTAAGCAACATTCACACGGATGATAAAGGTACTGTTGATGAGGCGGTAAAACGCGCGCTCGACCCTGACTCGGGTGCCAACGGAGAATATTTTTGTGAATTTCGTACCATTGGCGCTTCAGATGGTAAAATACGCTGGCTGCGCTGCAAGGGCAAAGCTTATTTTGACGATAACAATCAAGTTTACCGCTTTGCCGGAACCGCCGTTGATATCAGCCGCGAAATATTAACCAACAGCGAAAATGCCAAACTACTTGCGCTTATTGATAACAGCAGCGTATTTGTGGCCCTGTCCAGCTTAGATGGTTACATTACTTACGTAAACACGTTTGGCCGCGAGATGATAGGGCTTGACAGTATTGAACAAGCCCGCCGCGTAAATGCTGATTACGTGATGCCAGGCGAAATAGACCGGATAATTGATGACCATACCAGCAGCCTCGCCGCAACAGGAACGTGGGCGGGTAGGATAACCTATCGCCATTTTAAAACCGGCGAGCCAATACCGGTTGAGGCAAGGACTATTCTGGTGCACGACCCAATAACCGGTGAGCCTAATGGCCGCGCTACAATAGCGCGCGACCTGCGGCAGGAACTGGCCGACAAGCACGCTCTACAGGAAAGTCAGCATCTGCTATACAACATTACATCTGCCTCGCCTACCTCGCTTTGGATGGCAGATAAGGACGGCAACATTACTTACGTAAATAAAACCTGGCTCGACTGGACAGGCCAAGCCTATGACGAAGTTTTAAAGGATGGCTGGATGAACGCTGTTGTAGATGATGACCGGCCGCAGTTAGCTAATTCTTTCTATAATTCACTTGAACGGCGCGTACCTTACGAAACCAATTTCAGGCTTAAAGGAAAAAACGGTAAAGAGATTTGGTGCGTGGCCAAAGGCAATCCGCAGTATTATAACGACGGCACCTTTGCAGGATACATCGGATCATGCACGGATATTACAGAAGAAACGCTGATCGGCAGGCAATTACAGCAAACCAATACCGAACTGCATGAGCAGATAAACCAGTTCGACTTTGTGACCGACTTTATGCCGGTGCAACTGTGGACTGCCAACCTGAACGGCGATATCGACTATGTAAACCGCCGCTTAACTGATTACCTCGGGGTTGATGCCTCGAACCCTAACAATCGCCAGTGGAATTACTACGTACACCCCGATGATTTGCAGGGTACACTTAAAGCCTGGCATGATGCTTTGGCGGCAGGCAGCACCTTCCAGGTTGAGTTCAGGATGCGCAACGCCGATGGCGCTTATAAATGGCATCTGTCTCGCGCGTTGCCGTTTTACAACGACGGGCACATTGTGAAATGGTTTGGAACCAATACCGACATTGATCAGCATAAACAACTACAACGCCAAAAGGATGACTTTTTGGGGATTGCCAGTCATGAACTTAAAACACCGGTTACCAGCATAAAGGCCTACGCACAGGTGCTTGGCGCCATGCTTACTAAAGATGGCGAGCATAATAAAGCGGCAATGGTGAACCGTATGGATAACCAAATAAACCGCCTTACCAACCTGATAGGCGACTTGCTCGACGTTACCAAGATAAACTCCGGTAAGCTGCAATTTAACAAGACCTGGTTTAGCCTGAACACCCTGGTGAGAGAGGTGATGGACGATTTACAGCACACTACCGTAAAACATACCCTTGTGCATGATTTTGCAGACACGGGAAAAATTTTCTCAGACCGCGAACGCATCAGCCAGGTTTTGGTAAACTTGATAAGCAATGCCATAAAATATTCTCCGGCTGAGGGTGAGGTAATTATACGCACACATCGCCAAAATAACACTGTTACCGTAAGTGTTGAAGATTTTGGTATCGGTATTGTGCCTGATAAACACAAGCGGGTGTTTGAGCAGTTTTACCGCGTCAGCGGCAGTAAACAACACACTTTTCCGGGGCTGGGGCTCGGCTTGTACATATCCTCAGAAATTATTAAACGCGAAGGCGGCAAAATGTGGGTAAACAGTGTTGAAGGCGAAGGATCAACCTTTCATTTCAGCTTACCCGTTGAGCCTGTGAACAACGATTTTATATAAGATACTTACGACATTTTTAGATGACTGACCTTAAGCATAAAAAGATAATGATTGCAGACGACGATCCGGGAATTGTGGACGCTGTGGAGATGCTGCTTGAATTTGAAGGTTATACCGTTACCTCGACCGTTGAAGGTTCATCGGTGTTAACACTGCACGATAACCTGCCCGACCTGCTTTTACTCGATATATGGATGAGCGGCGAAGATGGCCGTGATATTTGCCGTAGCCTTAAAGCAGATAACGCAAAGAGGCATATTCCGGTGATCATGATATCTGCAAGTAAAGATATTAAGGACTCAGCGCTTGAAGCCGGAGCCGATGATTTTTTGGCAAAACCATTTGAAATGAACGATCTGCTGGGCAAAATAGAGGCGCTTATCAAATAACCGCCGCGCTGATGCTTATCTTGCAACCTTAATTTTCGACGGATGTTAAAGACCTTATTGGTAACAAGTTTGCTCCTGCTGGCTGCGCCCTATAAACAGGATGCGAATATTACGCAGTTAAATGGCGATGCTATTTTAGGTAAGTGGACGTCGGAAGACAAGAAACTCGTGGTTGAAATGTACCGCTCGGGTGCTGAATATCGCGGCAAGATGGTTTGGTTTAAAGATGACGACAGCAAGCCCATGAGCGAATGGACTGACAAACACAACCCGGACGAAAAACTGCGCAACCGTAAGCTTTTAGGTATGGATGTAGTTACCGGATTAAAATACGATCACGAAGACAAAAGCTATAACGACGGCCACATTTACGAAGCCAAAAGCGGCAAAACCTGGAACGCCACTGCCAAACTTGCCAGCAATGATGTATTAAAAGTTAAAGGCTACTGGCACGTAAAATTCATTGGCCGTACCATGACATTTATGCGGGTGGTCAACGCTACTGCAAAAAATTGATTATACAAAAAAGCGCCGCATGATTAATTCAAGCGGCGCTTTTTATATAGTTAAAAAAACAGGTGATTAAGCTTTGCCGAATTCACCGTTACCTTTAAATTCAACTTCTTCGCTTACTACAGCAGCAGGTACTGAACCTACGCCAAAGTCGGTACGTTTGATGGTGCCGCTAACCTGAAAACCTGCAACATCTTTTTTTGTCATCGGGCTAACTTTTGCACCACGGAACCAAAGGTCAAGCGTTACTGGTTTGGTAACACCGTGCATGGTTAAGTTACCGGCTACCTTGAATTTACCGGCACCAGCTGGCGTAATTTTAGTGCTTTTGAATGATATAGTAGGGTATTTTTCAGCGTCAAAAAAGTCAGCGCTTTTCAGGTGGCCATCGCGTTTTTCATTATCGGTATCAACAGAAGCTACCTGGGCGGTAAAATCAAACTTAGCATCGCTAAAGTCGGCTTTTGATGAAGTGATCGTAGCATCAAAATCTTTAAAACGGCCGTCAACGTCTGACAGCATCATGTGCGTGGTGCTGAATTTCAAGTTAGCGTGTGCTTTGTCAAGCTTCCAGGTACTTTGCGCAAAAACAGCAGTTTGCATTAAAACGGCTGCCAAAAGGATAATTGTTTTTTTCATCGTCTTTTTATTATTATGGTGTTAATTACTTGTTTTGATGCACAAATGTAACAATAGGTTTAAGCATTATAAAAATATTTGTTTAAACATGTATTATATTACAAATTGATGATATTCAATAATTAAGGCATTAAGCTGCTAAAACTGTTGAGCAAATATTAACTTAAACTCAATAAAAATCACCTTATAAAAAATAATTGTCGCAATTATAAAACTCTACAACCTTTATGTTTTAACGCCGTATAAGTGCATATCCCTGATTAATAATTGGCTACCTGGCACCGATGGATGCCCCGGCGCCAAATAAAGTGTTGGTTATGAATTGGTGTGTAGTTTCTATTTGTAAAAGTGTTAAAGCAACTTTTTTACTCCTGTTGCTTTCAGTCTCCTATTTGGTATCAGCCCAGGATACTCCAGAGCGTATTCAGGTGTCATCAGTATCAACTAATAAAAATACCGGTCAAAATTATTCGGCCTGGCTAAGTGATAGTTTGGATGAGCTTGTTCCTGAAGCCTGGGAAAACAACTTTATTTATGCCGATGTAATGCTTCGGTTTAAATACCACAGCCGCATATCACAAATAAAACTGTATGATTATACCGGCGTGTTTGAGGATAAGCCCGCCGAAATTTATGCCCTCAACGGCACTGAACGTACCTTACTGGGTTACTTCACCGGCCCGGCTTATGGCATTTTTCAAACCATTGATCTGCCATCGGCAGTTGAGGCGGATGCTATTATTGTACATAAGTATAGCAACAACATACCGCAAAAGGTATTTGCTTATGGTGTTGAAGATACTACCCGGGCTACCTCTCCGGCCATTGAACTTGTGGCCGAAAACGTTGGCAATAACCCAACGCAACCAACTACCCCGCCGGTTACCGAACCGGCTGACGGCTATGTAAAAATACCGCTCGAATTAAGCCGCTGGTACCAACTGAATAACGTAAGTGATGGCCTGAACCGTTTATTTGATGGCGTTACTGATGTTGAGGTAACTACCGGCTGGGGCAAGCTGTTTAATAATTACGATGCCTATTACCCTGTGCCTGAAGGCCAACATATTGATATTGCCAAGCTAAAATTTTTTAACTATACCGGCGCCCTTGGCGATTACCCTTTAACTGTTTCGGTAATTGATAGCCTGGGCCAGCGTAAAACTATAGGCACTTACCGCGGCGGATACTGGAACCGCTGGGTTGGCCCCTACCCTGAACGCGCCGACCAGTTTTTATTAGATACCATTGCTACCAACGTAAAATACATTGTACTTAATTGCTGGTACCAGTTCCCTACAGAAATTGAGTTCTACGGCAATTATACCGCCGCTCCGGTTTCACCGGTATCGCAGCCTGCGGACTCGTCAGGAGCCCCTCTTATTGCCGGTTATCCGCTTAAAAACTTTATGGGTGTTAACGCTTTTGAGTGGGATTTTGAAGATCCGGTTAACCCATTTGTGGTAGAGAGCAAGCGCCTGGCAGCTATGCGCACTTTCTCGCAAATAAGGCATTATATGGATTGGGAAAAGCTCGAATCTCAGCAAGGCGGCTTTACCTACGCCCCAACGCATAGCGGTGGCTGGAATTACGATGCGATGTACAAGGCCTGTTACGAAAATAACATCATGGTGTTGGCCGACCTGAAAACATTACCTAACTGGCTGCTGCAATCGTACCCCGAAGATCAGCGTGACAGCGAGAACATACCGGTAAAATTCGGTGCTAACTATTCTGACCCCAAATCATACATTGAGCAGGCGCGTGTAGCATTTCAGTATGCTGCAAGGTATGGCGGCAACAAGTCTGTCAACAAAAACCTGCTATCCGTTAACAGCTCTCCGCGTTGGACGGATGACCCGATCAATACTGTTCGCGTAGGCCTCAACTACATTAAATACATTGAGTGCGATAACGAGCGCGATAAATGGTGGAAAGGTCGTAAAGCTTACCAAACCGCGTATGAATATGCCGCCAATTTATCAGCCTTTTACGATGGGCATAAAAATACAATGGGGCCAGGTGTAGGTGTTAAAAACGCCGATCCGAACATGAAGGTGGTTATGGGCGGCCTTGCATCGGCCAACCCGGAATATGTAATGGGCATGATAGAGTGGTGCCGTATAAATCGTGGCTATAAGGCTGATGGAACTGTAAACCTTTGCTGGGATATTATTAACTATCACTGGTATTCGCATGATGCCGAGATGATACCAAACTCGGTACCTACCCGCGGTATGGCCCCTGAGGTAAACAATACCATGCAAAAAGCTAAGGACTTTGTGAACATCGCAAAAAAATACTGCAACAATATGCCGGTTTGGGTTACGGAAGCCGGTTATGATGTTCATCCGAATAGCCCGATAAGAGCCATCCCTATCGGCAACAAAACCATTGAGCAAACCCAGGCCGACTGGATTTTGCGTACCGCTTTATTATACGCACGCAGTGGTGTTGAACGCCTTTTCTTTTACCAGGCTTATGATGATAATATTGAAAGCCCGGTACAATATAGTTCATCTGGCCTGCTTAACCCTAACCGCTCCCGCAAGCTGGCTGCTGAGTATATCAATCAGTTTAACAAAGCTTTTGGCAAATATACCTACGCCGAATCGTTAAGCAGCACGCCGGTGGTTGACCGTTACGAGGCAGATGGCGAATCAGCCTATGTACTTTACATACCCGATGAAAAAGGCCTTACCGGCAAGGATACGCTTAACCTGCCCGGCGTTGACTCGGTGCGCATTTATACACCGCAGGCAGGGGGCCTTGGTATCAGCAAGCGCAAAATTACCAACGGCCAGTGCATCCTGAACATCAGCGAAACACCGATTTTTGTGGTTCCGGTACCTAAAAGTACTAACGTTATGGGCAAAGCGCTTATGTCGTTAAAACAAGGTATTGGCGCTATTCCTAAAACCGATACGATAGCTACTCAGCAAGGTTATACCATTAACCTGTTTCCAAATCCATCGGTTAATTACGTAAACGTGAGCTTCAGTAACAACAGCAACAACAAGGTTAACATCAGTCTGGCTGATGCCGTTAGCGGCAGAGTTTACAGTAACCATGAATTTAGCAAAACGGGTAACGACTTTTCGCAGCGTATAGATATCAGTAAAATGCCTTTAGGCGTTTGCTTGGTGATGATCAAACAAGATGATAAAACAACCATCAAAAGGGTTATCAAAACAAATTAAGCGGTTATTACGGTTTAGTTGAAATGGCCAAAAGAGGCGTAAAGCGTATACAACGGAACAAATAACAAAAAGAATACCCTTGCCATTTGCTGCCTGTTGCCATTGCCCTCAACCAGTACATTGTACAGGTCGGTGCGTATCATCTTGAATTTAGCTTTCATATTGTGTAAGTTTTATACACAATAGAGGCAGGCTGCTTATAAAGGTTTAAGCAGGCTGAGTAACTGTTTAATTACACAGCTGATTATTAATTAGATAAACTGATTAAGCACCTGCTCTAACTGGCTGGCCTGTATAACACCAGACTGGCGCCATTTGCTTTCGCTGTTTTTAAAGACCATAAGCGTAGGCACACTTTGAATGTTATAAGCATTCGCTACTGATGGGTTCTTGTCCACATCAATTTTAATGATTGTAACCTTATCGCCTACGGCGTTTTTTAATTGCTGTAGTATTGGCGGCATCATTTTACAGGGGCCGCACCATTCGGCTGAAAAATCAATAAGTACCGGTTTATCTGATGCAATGATGTCTTGAAAGTTTGCCATGATCTTTAAATCTAACTAATGTAACAACAGTATGCGCATGTACTTGTTTAGGCTGATTATTTATTAAATGTCAAAAAAAATGGCTGTATTTGCAACCATTATCAACTCGATATCGTCTTGATGATGTACAAACCACAAAACCGATAAAATGCAATCTAAAATTTACAATACCACTCTATTTTTTAAAACCTTTTTGATGATGCTGATCGTGTCGGCCACCTTTTCCGCACAAGCACAAAAAATAAAGACGATAGGTAATAAATTACGTTCCGGTTCATCAAACAACACGTTTGGCGCGGTTAAAGGCGGCGAAGTAGGCATAAAAATGAAAGCCGGTAAAAAACCTGTAAAACTGCTTAAACTAACTTTTAACGTAGAGAACCGCCAGCAGGATAGCCTGCCGTTTAAGGTAAACGTTTACCAATTTACCGATGAAAAGGCCGGCGAAAACCTGGTTAAGCAGGAAATAACCGGCGCAATAGCACCAGGCAAATCACGACCGGTTATCGATCTGGCACCTTATGACATTCAGGTAAGCGGCGATTTATTGGTGAGTATTGAATGGTTAAAGACCTCGCCGGGTATGGAAACGGCTTTCTCTATCGGCTTGTTTAACGGCGGCACCTATCATAAAGATTCTGCAACGAGCGACTGGGAGAAGATTCCTGTGGCCGGTGTTGACTTTAATATGCAGGTTATGGAGGTCAAAAAATAATGGAACATTTTACTTATCTGTAAAAAGTACCACACCTTAGTTATTTAATACCATTACCGGTGGTATATAACCGCTACTTTTGTAGTATGATTAGCGGTTACCCGATATATGACATTTGTACACTGAGCGGCCACCAGGAGCATGACCTGTTGGCTGACCGCTTTGCAGATTACCTGAAGAAGCATGACAAGCTGCATTTTCCACACAAGCACAGCTTTTATCATTTAGTGTACTTTACAAAGGGCGGCGGTACACACGTTATCGACTTTGAAACTTACGATGTAAAACCGGGCCAGATATATTTTATGGTACCCGGTCAGGTGCACAGCTGGTTTTTTGAAGGGGAGATAGATGGTTATATCATTAACTTTTCGCAGGCATTTTTTACCTCTTATCTGCTCAGGCCGGATTACCTGGACCAGCTGCCTTTTTTAAGCGGCAACCCCGACGATGCGGTTTTACAGCTCAGCTCTCAAACAATAAGCGCGGTTACAGCCTTATTTGAAAACGTGATAACCGAAAGCGCGAGCACCGACCGCTACCGTTTCGATATGATACGCACAGCGATGATACGTATTTTTACGTTAGTAGCGCGCGAGCATAAAAAACACGCCGAAGTGGCCGCGCCTACGTATAACCAAACCCTGCTGGCTAATTTTAAACGGCTTATTGAGCAGCATTACAACATGCTTAAACTACCCAAAGATTATGCAGCTATGCTGTACATTACCCCTAACCACCTTAATGCTTTGTGTAACGATATGCTGGGCATATCCGCTGGTGAGGTAATTCGTAACCGTGTTGCTTTAGAGGCTAAGCGTATGCTGATTAATCCTAAGCTTACCATTGCCGATATTGGCGGCAGGCTCGGCTTTGCGGACAACTCATATTTCACCCGCTTTTTTAAAAAACAAGCCGGCCTAACACCCGAAGAATTTCGTAAAAACTTTAAAAACTAAAATACCATGGCTTCCCAAACATCAAAAACCGATACTAAATATATACCGCAATTTAGCGCGTTTTTAAAGGCCAAATGCCCGAGGTGCCGCCGTGGTAACATGTTTGCCAACAGCATGTATAACCTTACCGGCCAAAACATGTATCGAAGATGCCCCCACTGCGGGCTTACTTTTGAGCGCGAACCCGGATATTTTTATGTGGCGATGTATGTAAGCTACGCCATGAACGTGGCGGAAATGGTTACCATAGCCGTGGCAACCATTATACTCACCGGCTCCGAGTCGCCGTGGTTGTATGCGGGTTTACTGCTGGGTTCAATCCTGGTGCTGGCACCATTTAACCTGCGTTACTCCAGATTAATTTTGCTTTATTGGATGACACCCGGCGCCAAATACCGCCCCGAACTATCCGGAGATTTGCCGCATAACCATGAACATGACACTCATCAGCATTAAAAATAATTGATTTTTTAAAGCGAATAGATTTTATAAATAAGATATTTGATTATCAATAAATTATAAATAAGGTTACAACGTAACATCTCAAAAAATTTAAAACTTTAAGTTATAAAAGGCGAGGATGATTAAACCCTCGCCTTTTTACTGAGTTTAACATTTAAACAGCCGTCGGCCGGTTTATAATTTTTGCCGATAATGATTGATATTTTTTACGAGACCGGCGGCTGTTTACTTATGTTGAACTAAAACTTTGAGAGATGAAAACTTTAAAATTATTTGCCATTGCTGTTTTAACCTTCGGAGCCGTATCGGCAGCTAACGCGCAGGTTCAGGTTAGTGTAAGCGCAAACTTTGGTACACCTGTACGATATTACGCCCCACCGGTAGTTTACGAACGCCCTGTGGTATATGAACGCCCTATCGTTTACAGCCCACGCCCGGTAGTGGTTGAAAGGCCGGTATATTACCGCAGGCCGGCAGTAGTATATGCCCCACGCACCGTTATTTACGAACGCCCGGTACGCTACCGCGCAGTTAAATATTATGGTCCGGGCCGTGGCCATGCCTGGGGACATTATAAACATGGCCGTCATCACCGCCATTAATAGTACTAACTATTGATACCCCTTTTTAAACGAGCCCCGCTTTTAAACAGCGGGGCTCGTTTTTTGTTAAGCGTACATTAACAGCGTAATACGCCACTATTTTTACGCTTTAATTACTAATGGTTAGGTACATTGCGGTAAATATAAATTATGCGTAGAGGCGGTTTCTTTTTTTTCTTTTTGATATTCGCGGCAGTAAGTTTACTGCTTGACTGGTATGTTTTTTCGGGTTTACGCACCGTGGTTGCCGACTGGCAATCGCGCTGGCGCATAGCGTTACTATCAACTTTCCTGATATTGTCCATAGGCGTAACGCTCACTTTTGTGATCGGCATTTCATTTACCGACACCTCACGCGGGCTTTCACAGTTCCACATGTGGTCGCTTAGCGTGTTTATGGCATTTTTTGTAAGTAAAATAGTGTTTGTAATGGTGCTTTCACTTGGAGATTTAGGCCGTTTTGTGGTTGGTATAGCATCAAACGCGGGCAAATCGGGTATCGATCAAAGCCATCCGTATTTTCCCGAAAGGCGCAAATTCATCAGTGAAATAGCTGTGCTTTTAGCAGCGCTGCCGTTCAGCGGATTTTTCTACGCCATGTTTAAGGGCAAGTATGATTATAAGGTGCACCGCCATAACGTTTACTTTAAGGACCTGCCCGAAGCGTTTGACGGCTTTACCATCACGCAGCTATCTGATATTCATGCAGGCAGTTTTGACAATGCTGATGCAGTACAAAAAGGCATTGATAAGGTAATTGAGCTCAACAGCGACCTGTTTGTTTTTACCGGCGATTTAGTAAATAATACTGCCGATGAGATTGAACCTTACATTAGCCGCTTTGGCAAGATCAAAGCTAAGTACGGCCAATACTCCATTTTAGGCAATCATGATTACGCGGACTACATTCAATGGGATAGCCCTAAAGCTAAAGAAGAAAATTTGGATACCTTGAAACAGCATCACAAGGAAATGGGCTTCCGCCTGATGCTGGACGAAAATATTACCTTTGAAAAGGACGGCCAGAAACTTCACCTTGTGGGCGTACAAAACTGGGGGCATGGCTTTATTAAAGTCGGCAATTTAAATAAGGCACTCAAGGGTTTAAGCAAAGATGATTTCAAAGTACTTCTCTCCCACGACCCAACCCACTGGGAATATGTTGTACGCTACCACGAAAATCCGGTGCATTTAACACTGTCGGGCCATACGCACGGGGCGCAGTTTGGCATTGAGGCGCCCGGCTTCCGCTGGAGCCCGGTTAAATACCGCTACCTGCAATGGGCAGGCTTTGCCAAACAACACGACCGCAAACTGTACGTAAACCGCGGCTTCGGCTTCCTGGCGTTTACGGGTAGATTAGGTATATGGCCGGAGATTACAGTATTAACGTTAAAGAAAGGGTAACAATACCACTTAAATTCTACCATAAATAAAAAGCACAAACCGTAAATAAACGACATTACCGGCATCAGGAATGCCCGGAATAGTACAGGCCCTGCTAAAGCATAAGCTTTAACCAGGCAGGACGTAGCCGGCGATTTTTGCTTCTTTTGATCGCTCAAAAGAAATTTAGGACATGTAATGAAGATGCTATTATTCGGGGTTAGTGCTTTATTCATCGTCAGTCTGCTCCTGGCCGCAGAGGCCAGTTACTTTACCTTAGATACAAAGTAACCAAACATCAAGCCGGAAAAAACCTTCAGCCGCACAGGCCATACTCCCCGCTCGGTTTTCCGGCAGGCCGACGCTCTTTTTGATTACTCGTCATTGAGTAGGTTTATCCTGTAATCCTAACATAAAGTAGCATTTTTCAGACAATAACTACTGCCCTGTTTTACTACCTTTGCCAGCCTATGGCAGATACTTCAGCATCTTTAAAAAACAAATACGACAGCATAATTTTCGATCTTGACGGCACTTTGTGGGATAGTACCGCCAATGTAGCTGTGGCCTGGCAAACTGCCAAGCAAAAGGTTGATTTTATACGGGATGACATTACCCAGGCGGATGTTCGCTCCATTACCGGTATGGCTTATGATGCCATATTTGTTAAGCTTTTGCCTTACCTGGATGACGAAAAACGTAATGAGTTCAAAGCCCATTGCTCGGTAACGGAGCTTGAAGTACTTAATGAGCTGGGTGGCGAACTTTACCCCAACCTGGAAGAAACCCTGCAATACCTGAAAGAGCGTTACCGCTTGTTCATTGTAAGTAATTGCCAGAATGGTTACGCCGAAACCTTTTTTAACCATAGCAAACTGCGCGATTATTTTGAGGGTTTCCAATGCTACGGCACCAAAGGCCAGCCAAAAGCTGAGAATATTGTAGACGTTGTAAATGACTTCCAACTGAAAGCGCCGGTTTACGTTGGCGATACGCAGGGAGATTACGAAGCTACTGTTAAAGCGGGCGTTCCGTTTATTTTTTGCAATTACGGCTTCGGCAAGGTAGAGAGCGGACAGGTAGCCACCATATCAAGCTTTGGCGAATTGATGGATATATTGTAAACAGTAAATTATAAAAAGAAAAGCGGGTAATGAATACACTACCCACTTTTCTTTAGCTACTCTACCGGTTGCAATACCGCCGAAAACTTTTGTTCATATGCCCTAAGTTGCTTTTCTATCTTAACGGCAAGTGCATCCTGGTGGGCGGCTTTAGTATAGCGCACCATATTCTGCAAAATATAAACGCCAAAGTTTACCATCCGCAGATCCACACGATTAGGGCTATCCTCATACACCGAGGCATTGTAATTCAGTTCATCTGTAAGATAATCGTAAATATCCCCCGTTAGCTTATTACCCAATTTAGTATCACTTACATGGTAAGCCATCTCCGCCATGTGCGATTTACGGTTAGCCACATCCACAAACGGATTCAAGTTTGGCATCACCTCGTCAAACCGGTTGAGCACCTTACGCGCCATGTCGTTTTTACCTTCGGCAATTAAGCCATCGGCCAAAGTTAAAAAGGTGGTGGTTAGCGCGGGGTAAAACATTGTTACCGATTGCTCATCCAAAAACCGCGCGTGTTTAAAATTCCCGAACCTGAACTTGTTCATCACATTATCATACATCACCCCGGTGTTCACCTTAGCACTCTGATCCTGCAGCGAGGTATCAGGCTTTAACGGTAACAGGCGGTAAGTAAACCCTTCGCGGTACATGTAATCATCCAAACCTATCATGTTGCGCATACCGGCGGTAGCGGTAAAACATATCGGTCTTTCCCAATTGTTATGCGCCAGCATGTCCAGCATAGCCAGGTTATTCTTTACAATCAGGTTGGAGTTATACTGCCAGGTAATGCTATCAGCCATGTTTTTGACTTGACCGGCTGTTAAAACCTTGTTTTTGATTACGTCATCCGGCTTTACGGTTATCTTAAAGTTTTTTGTAGGCAGATAATTGGATACCATGCCGCTTTGATATTCCACGTGTGTACCCGGATCGTCGGACGTTATAAAATCAAAAACTTCCTTAACTTCTACATGGCCGGGGATGTGCTCATCGTTATAATAGATCACATCGCGCACGCCTTCTTTATATTTATTATACGGCATGGTGATAGGCAGCGGTGCCGACTCGTTTACCTTATGCTGCATTTGCTTAATGAGCCAGTCGCTGGTAAAAAGGCTCAGGTTAACCAGGCGCACATCGGGCCTGATGTTCTCTACCTCCTGCGCGTACCATAACGAGTAGGTTTCATTATCGCCATAATTAAACAAGATGGCGTTAGGCGGGCATGATATGAGGTAGTTATATGCCATATCGTGCGCGGTCAGTTTGGTTGAACGGTCGTGACCTCGCCATTCTCTAAAAGCCATCAGCACCGGGGCACAAAGCAGGCAAAGCAGTGTAGCCAAAGTAGCCGACTGCTTTAATTTAAAACGCTGCTGCAATAGCTCGCTAATGGCCACCACGCCCAAACCTATCCAGATAGCAAAGGCGTAAAATGAACCTACATACGAGTAATCACGCTCGCGTGGTTGTATGGATGGCTGGTTAACATACAATACAATGGCAATACCGGTAAAAAACCAAAGCAAGGCAATTACTAATGCATCGCGCCTGCGGCGCTTAAAATGATAGTACATCCCTATTAAGCCGATAATTAGCGGCAGTCCGTATAATGGCGCATACGACGGGCTTTCGGTTACCGATTTAGGCAGATGTTTGCCGCCGTCCAGTATACCGGTTGTCCAGTTGCCATCTAACGAGGTCATGCTCTGCTGGCCGTCCATGTCGTTATACCGGCCAACAAAATTCCATAGAAAGTAGCGGGCATACATCTGGTAAATCTGCCAACTGAACATAAAGCCCATGTTATCGATAAAATTCGGCGTGTGGCTATCGTCCATTTGCATCCACTGGCGGTAAAACTGCGGATCGTCGCCATCATCGCTAAACATGCGCGGGAAGAAGGTATTATGATCGTAAACCAGCTTTTGCTTGTAGCCTGTTTTCTCGTACTTGGTTTCGCCCTTGCGGTAGCGTGCCGCGCCATTTTTTTGGTCGATTGGCTTACCATCGAAATACGGCCCGTACAGGAGCGGGCTCGGCGAATACTGATCGCGGTTAAGATAACTGGCCAACGTAAACGCGTTATCGGGGTGGGTATTATTTAGTGTTGGATTGGCAGTTGCCCTTATCGGCACATACATAAAACAACTGTAGCCCAGGTACAAAAACGAGAGGCACATCAGCGCCAGGTGAACATAATACTTTTTGTGCCTGATGCTGTATAATATCCCCCAAACAATAAACGCAGTCAACAACACAAAAAACACGATAGCACCGCTATTAAAGCCTAAGCCAAGCGAGTTTACAAAAAAGAAATCGAACCAGCCGGCAAACTTAACCGTGTACTGAATAATGCCATATTGTACAAAAGCCAACAATACTACACCTAATAAAAATACCATAAAGCCTTTTTTCAGGGTGACATTTTTATACCGCCTGAAATAGTACACCATGGTTAGCGCCGGTATGGTAAGCAGGTTGAGCAGGTGTATACCGATGGATAGCCCCATTACATAAGCTATAAAAACCAGCCAGCGGTCGGCACCGGGCTCGTCGGCATGGGCATCCCACTTTAATATAGCCCAAAACACCAGTGCAATGCACAGAGAGGACAATGCAAATACAATGGTTTCGACTGCGGAAAACCAAAAGGTATCAGAAAAGGTAAAGGCCAGTGCCCCTACCAGTCCGGCTCCCATAATGCTGATAAGCCTTTGCTGAGGCATGGCATCAGCATAAGTTTTAGCGGTGAGCTTTTTAGCCAGCGCCGTAATGCTCCAAAACAGGAACATGATGGTGGCCGCACTTGCGATTGCTGAGCAGAGATTGGTAAAGTAAGCTACCTTGGTACGGTCGCCAAAGGAAAGCAGGGAGAAAACCTTACCAATCATGGCGAAAAGCGGATAACCCGGCTGGTGCGATACCTGCAAACGATACGCGCATGAGATGAATTCGCCGCAATCCCAAAAACTTACTGATTGCTCGAGGGTGAGCGTGTAGGTTATGGCGGCAATTATAAAGCACAGCCAACCCAGCAGGTTGTTAATTTTATTATAAGGCATGGTGGAGTGATGTAAAAGTTTCTTCAATGCCGTAAATATCCGCTTTTTATAAGGAGTACAGTATGCGTTAACTTTTTTTAACAGGAGATGTTAAATTGGAGTTAATTGAAATTATTTAATTCAATAACCAACCCACCAAGAAATAACTTCCAAACCCAACTATATGAATAAGCAGCAGTACCCAATCCGGGCGCTTCCATTGAATAACTGATTTTATCATAATTATAACAACTAAGCCTGCACTAAAAATAATTGCCACTATTATGCTTAAGAAATCCAAATTAGGTGTACATGGTCCAGATTTGAAAGTATCAAATGAATTGAATACCACAATTAATACCCAGGCAGCTATGTAAAACAATATTGATAAGGCAACAGATTTAGATTTACGGATCATAAGCGGTTAAAATAATCATTCACTAAATAAAAACAATAAGCGTTTATTTGCTATTAGCTATCATAATGTTAACAATCAGGCTGTATTACTCAAAATATATATAAATATTGGCCTTCTATTTTTATCTTGTACCATATTTACTGTAAATGCAAAACATCTACGCTGCTAAACGCTGCAAACTGATACTGGCCACGGCTGGTGCGCTACTGTGCGGAACGTTCGCCCGGGCGCAATCAGTTCAGCTCCCCTATCAGTACCAGTTCTATCAAAAATTTAATGCCGATGTGTACTCCACATCAAACAACATACATACGGCGTTTAAACCGCTGCTGATTGATAGTTCGCTCACCGCAAGGTATGATTCGCTGATGAACTACGGTGCTGATACCAATCGCCGTGGATGGGTTTACCGCAAACTTTTCAGGGAGCATTTGTTTGATGTTCGCAAAGAGGATTACACGTTTTACGCCGACTACCTGCCCGACCTTACCATAGGCCGCGACTTTAAAAGCAAGGAAAGCACCTGGCTTAACACCCGCGGGTTTCAAATAGGCGGTACAATTGGCACTAAATTCTCCTTTTACACCAGCGGCTTTGAAAACCAGGGCCGCTTTGCGCCATATATAGATGATTACGTACGCTCAACCCGTATGATACCGGGCCAGGCGTATGATCGTAAGGGTGGGTTGGAACAAACCAAAGATTGGTCGTACGTTACAGCCGTAATATCATACACGCCCATTAAGCAGTTAAACTTCACCTTAGGGCAGGATAAAAACTTTATAGGCGATGGCTACCGTTCGCTGCTCCTATCAGATTACGCCACCAACTACCCATTTTTTCGTGGTACATTAACGCTTGGGCCTATACAGTACACGGCAATGTGGGCTTACATGCAGGACAGGCAGGCACCGAAGTTTGATACCTATGGCGATAACCGCCGTAAATGGGCCGCTTTCCATTACATCGACTGGACCATCAGCAACCGTGCGTCATTAGGATTTTTCAACGCCTACATAGCATCCGAAGCTGATGATGAAGGCAACCGCCGTGGTTTTGACGTAAACTTTATCAACCCGGTATTTTTTGCCAGTTCGATGGGGCCATCAAGTCAGCCGGGTAACTCTATTGCGGGTTTTAACGGTAAATACAAATTCCTGAACAAACATGCCGTTTACGCACAATTGGTGCTCGACCGTGTGCAGGGCCGAGAAGGCAAAGCCATAACCAGTAAAGGCTGGCAGGCAGGTGTTCGTGGTGCCGACCTGTTTGGCGTTCAAAATTTGAATTATTTGGCTGAGTACAATACCGCCCAGCCTTATACCTACACCGGCGCCCAGCGCATGAGCGGCTATACCGCATTTAGCGAACCGCTGGCACATCCGTTCGGCGCTAATTTTAAAGAGGCGTTGGGTATTATCAACTATTCTGTTGGCCGTTTTGACCTACAAGGCAAAATGATATATGCTAAATACGGCGTTGACGAAGCAGGTACCGACGATAACTTCGGTAAAAACATACTACGAGGTTTCAACGGCGACCTAATACCAGGCACCGAAACCGGCCAGGGCATCAATACCACTCTAAAATATGCTGAAGGCACCGTGGGCTTTATACTCAACCCGCGCTATAATTTAAAACTGGAAATTGGTGGCATCTATCGCCAGCGCAGCAACCGTTTGGGCACTTCAAACACCGCAATGTTTAGCATTGGGTTGCGTAGTTCGTTCCGCAATTTGTACTCGGATTTTTAACCGATACAACATAAACATTAAAGGCGCTGAACATAATCTCAGCGCCTTTGTTTTTTACAGATAAATTCAGATAATTATGCCCGAATTACCCGACCTGCAGGCATTTAGCCATAACCTCAATAAAAAGCTAAAAGGCAAATCCGTAAAGCAAGTTATTACGCATACCGGTAAATTAAATGTTAGCGCCGAGGAGTTAAGCAATACCCTTCAGCATCAAAAAGTAACAGCAATTTATCGGGATGGTAAAGAACTGCATATTAAGTTTTCAAAAGGCGATGTGCTCGGCCTGCACCTGATGCTGCATGGTAAGCTGTTTTTATTTGAAGGCAAAAACGAAAATAAATATTCGTTGATCGAAATACTTTTTACCGATGATACCGGCCTTACCCTTACCGATTTTCAGAAAGCAGCAACCCCTACACTGAATCCCGAACCAAAAGACGCGTTGGACGCGCTGGCTAAAGAAGCCGACGAAGCTTTTTATAAAGAGCTGCTTGGCAAAAGCAAATCGGCCATTAAAAATATATTGCTCGACCAAAAGATGATCCGAGGGATAGGCAACGCTTATGCCGATGAAATTTTGTGGCATGCCCGTATATCACCATTTTCGGCAAGTAATAAAATACCGGCCGATAAGGTTAAAGCGTTAGCCCAAGCAATTAAAGGTGTATTGACGGATGCTGAAAAGCAGATATTGAAAAGCCATCCGGATATTATAAATGGTGAGGTTAGGGATTTTATGCTGATCCATAATTCTAAAAAGACACACAGTCCAGAAGGTGCTGACATCAAGATAAAAGCCGGAACGCGCAAAACGTATTACACCGACGAACAGGAACTATATAAATAAGCCACACTATGAAAATTAGCAAATACCTGCACTCCTGCCTGCTATTTGAATTAGACGGGCATAAATTATTATTCGACCCCGGCAAGTTCTCATTTGCTGAGGGGCTTGTTACCGCCGATATGTTTACAGATGTAAGCAGCATTGTTATCACCCACATTCACCCTGACCATTTTGACCTGGAAATACTGCAAAGCATTTTAGCTGTTGCCAATGCCAACCTATACACCAACAGCCAGGTTGGTGAACAACTCACTAAATCAGGCATACCCTTTACCTTGATTGAAGAAGGAGAAATCAAAATCGGGCCGTTTACATTAAGTGCCATCCCGGTTACACACGAAGCTTTACTGGATAACCCGATACCGCAGATGACGGCCTTCGTAATCAACAACAAAGTACTTTACCCGGTAGATTCACTTAGCGATGAATTAATTGATTACAAAGGAATTGAATTATTGTTAATGGTGACTATGGCCCCCTTTGCCACCGAACGCGGTATTGCCGCCTTTGCCGACAAGATGCAGCCCCGGCAGATACTCCCGGTACACGATGGCTACGCCAAGGAATTCTTTATTAAACAACGCTATACCAACTACAAAAAGCATTTTGAAAAGCAGGGTATCAAGTTCCATGAGATATACGATGTTGGCGCTTCCGTAAATTTGTAAATAGCGCTAAAAATAAAAACCCACTACATGTTTGCAGTGGGTTTTTACTTTTGTCCAGACAAAAGGTCAAGTTTATATCGACTATAAAAGACAGATTATTTCTTGTTCTTTTTAGTGGTGTCTTTTTTTACTGTGTCTGTTTTGGTTGTGCTTTTTGTACTGTCTTTAGGAGCAGTTTGAGCAAATGAACCTAATGTAAAGGCTGATAATACCAGCACGCTTAATAGCTTTTTCATAGTTTTTCAGATTTAAATTTTATAATACCAAACAATTACTGATTACTATACAAGAAGGTTACCATTTTGGTTAACAAGACTTGCCAAAGCCTTTATATACGCCCTCTTTTACTTCATAAGTAACTAAACAACAGATGCTTAAAAAATTAATCATTATTATTTGGCACGCCTTCCGGCATTTAAGTTTACAGCCAAACTATGTAGAACTATTACCCAAAATGACTAATAATACCACTAAAAGCCCTTTTTTTCAGGTTTAAATTCAGATGGTTTAGGAATGATCTTGATAATAGCCCACATAGCCCCGGCCACAATGCCCAAACTTTTTAAACCAAATTTTGCGAAAGGTTTCATCACCTCCCAAAAGTTGCTGCCCTGCCTGGTTTTCATCTCCGGGTTTTGCGCATTGATGTATCTCGTTTCCATAATGTATATGTTTTGCATTTTATAAAACATATACTATGCCATCGTGCCTTTAAACGCCATCATAAACCTCATTTTCAACCAACTGCGTTAATATGGATTTAAGCAGTGCTTCACGGGCCCATTGCTGTTCGGTTACGGTTGCATCATTACGGTACCAGGTAACCGGCTCGTTAATTTCTATGCGCGCTTTATACAGGTAGCCCTTTTTAGCGTGCATTTTGGTGCCCTCGTAACTATTTAGTCCCTCGCTTTTTATCAGTTTGGCAAACCGCGCAACGGGCAGGTCAATGCGCAGGCACTCATCAAGCGTGTTTTTGTAATCCTGCTTGTCTTCAAGCCATAAGGTTACGGCTTCATCATTTAGGTCGTGGTCGGCAATGGCAATCCGGCTGTAGTTATAATCTACTGAAATAATTAACCACCATAGCTGCTGTTTTAGTTTTTGCGATAATTTGATCATGACATATGCCCCCCAACCCCCTTCAGGGGGAGCTTTGTTTAAATCGGTAGCGGCAGGCAGCAGCTACGGGGATTAGATGTTAATTTGATGATTGCCCTTTGCAGGCGGTTAATTGGTTATTTAAGGCCGGGCCGTTCCGGAAGCCAGCCGGGCAGGTAACGTTGAATTGCAGCAATCTCGCGGCTTAACCTCGCGCAGGCCGCTGAGTAACCGTCTATACGCTCATTATAAATAGCGAAATCTTCGGTCGTAATTTCGGGCTGCTGCTCGGTACAAGCTTGCGTCGAGATAAAATCTGGTGATAAGTAGGCGATATACATGCTGCAATTCTTTAATTACTGTAAATTCTTGATGTGATATTTGCCGCTTTAATTTATTTCTCTTAGCTTAGCATCAATCAACGAAACAAATATAAAGATATTTCTGTATTTATGTCAAGAAATATTTACAAATTTTTTCTTTATGGATCAATCGGCAAAACCAAATAAAATAAAAACCGTACGCCCCGAAACTTTGGAGTTTATTATACTGTACACGCAGTTGCGCGGCAAAGCTTTTTATAATAACACACAGCTTGCAGAGGCGCTTGGCTATAACTCAGCCAGCACTATTACAGAGATTGTAAAAAGCAGGCAAAATATAGATCCAGAAAAACTAAAACTTTTTAAAGAAATTTATCAAGAACATTTATCACCGGTAAAAAATAAAGAAAACAGCAGCTTACCGATCCCTGTTAAAAAGACTTTCGAGGGCATACCCATGTACGAGGTAATCGCTACAGCCACCGGTGTTGAGGTTTATAACGATATAAACGACAGCAACCCGGTGGGGCACATGAACTTTCCGGGTATTGAGGATTGCGACTTCGCCTTACCGGTTTGGGGGCATAGTATGTACCCCTACCTGGAGAATGGCTGCTGGGTGGCACTAAAGGTGATACATGACATGAAGATTTTACCCGGCGAAGTTTATTACATTGAATGGGGAGATTACCGCATGTATAAACGCCTACTGGCAGGCGACTCGCCCGATGAGGTAATTGCCCACTCAGATAATACTACCGAAATGGTTGGCAGCCGGCTTAAATACGCGCCGTTCCCTATCAAGATAGCAGATATCAAAAAACTTTGCCTGGTAAAGGATATCCACAAAAAACACAATCATTAAGTACTTAAGACAAAAATGACGATACGCGAAGCAAAGCTTACTGATATACCCGAAATTATGCGCATAGTTGCCGAAGTTGTACCGCTTATGCAGGCGGCGGGTAACAGGCAATGGAATAACACCTATCCCAATACCGGGGTTTTTACCAACGATATTGAACTTAAACAGCTATGGCTTGCTGAACATAACGGCGAGATAGCGGGCGTAACTGCCATAACAACCGCCCCGGAGCCTGATTACGCCCAGGCCGACATCGATATTACGATACCGGCAGTGGTAACCCACCGCATGGCGGTTAGTCCGCGTTTTCAGGGATTGGGCATTGCGGTTGCGCTGCTGAATCATGCCGATGAGGTTGCCCGTGCTAATGCGCTAACTAAGTCCAGGGCCGATACCAACACCAGTAACACCGCCATGCAACGCCTATTGTTGAAAGCAGGTTACAAAAACGTGGGCGAAATCAGCCTTGCCCACAAGCCCGGACTGAGCTTTTATTGCTACGAAAAAGATATTCTTCAGCCTGTTTAAAAAAAGCGGTGGAGTGTAAAACCGCTAACCCGCTTTAATCGTAAACGTAGTAAAGTACCCCTTTCCTGATGAGTGAATTATTACCTTACGCCTATGGCGGCGTTGTTATTTTGCTGCTGATATTAATCTTTGAAATACGGCAGCGCAAACGCTTTGGCAAAGTATTAAAACAAAGCCAGGATGTTGACCCGCTGTTTATGAAGCAGGCCACAGCATCAAAGCTAAGCAAAGTGCAGCAAACCTTAACCGCTATACAAAGTGCCAACGCAGTACTGTATAACAAAGTAAGCCAAAAGCTGGATGAAGTAATGCACGATTACAACGCCGGCAAGATGCCTTTGCCCGAGTACGCACACAAGCTCGACCTGATACTTAATTACATAAAAAAACACGCTAACGTTAAAGTTTAAGCAGCCCGAAAATCTTTTTATTAACCTTGGCCTCATTATCAAATTGTTTATACTTGCAGCATCATGGTTGATGACGGCATAATAAAACGGCTTAAGGTTATTGTGAAAGATCACGGTGGGCAGGTAGGCCTCGCGGCAGCCATCGGGGTTGACCAGGGGTTTATAAGCAAGGTAATCAACCGCAAGCAGGACATGAGCTATTACCTCATCAGCAAACTTTGTTTCACCCTTAAATATTCGCCCGAGTGGTTGATTTTAGGCACCGGCGACAAAAAGATAAACAAGACCGACGGCGCAAAGCTCATTACCGAAATACAAATGCTGCGCACAGAGGTTGATATACTCCATGCCCGGATGCGTGCCTATGAGCATGAACTGCAGGAACTAAAGGATAACCTGCAAAACAAAAAGGCTATATAGCAAAAAGGAGGGCGTTGCCCTCCTTTTCTAATTAAACTCACTCAGGTTCCACTCATCTTTCCAGCTTATGGAAATATCGTTGCCATTAAAGGTTATCGGCAGCCAGAGATAGCGGCCATCAATGGCATCCTTAGGTGCCCATTTATCGGCCATAAAAATAAAAGCATCCTTTTTGCCCTGCACCGGCAGCACATGGGTACTTTGCCCACCGTAGGTTAAGTTGGCGCCGTTACCGGTGCACGGATTGCCACGGTGTGTCCACGGGCCCCAGATAGAGGGTGCGGAAAACCAGCGCGCGGCATTTGGCGCCCAACCGGTACATCCCGACCCGATCATGTAATAAACACCATTGCGCTTAAACAACGCTGGCGCCTCGGTTTGCTGGCCTTTGTATACACGGATGAATTTACCGGTATGGCCGGTATAGTCATCAGTCAGCTCGGCAATATGCAACGTGTAATTTTCTTCGGATGAAAACACATGGTAGGCTTTACCGTCGTCATCAACAAATACCGTCATATCGCGGGCCATTTGTCCGCCCGGCAAATCTCGGCAAAAGAATTTATCGTCTTCAGCAGGGTTTGCGCAATTTACTTTTTCACTTTCAGGAGTACCGGCCGCGTAAAAAGGCATCTTTCCGGCATTGGGCCTGTAACTGCGGATGAACTTAAACGGACCGGTCACTTTATCACTCACCGCAACACCGGCGCGGGCAGCACTATAACCTTTGCCCCTTAGCTCCAGGTGGAACCACATCACAAATTTGCCTGTCTTCTTATTGTAAACCACCTTTGGCCTTTCCAGTATGCAACCTTTGGCAATATCGTTAGTGCTATCTTGCGAAACAGCAAGCGCTATGCCTTCATCCTTCCAGTTATACAAATCGGTTGATGAATAGCTATGCACACCCACCTGGGCGCTGTTACCAGCTTCGCCGGCTATTTTATGCTCGCCAAACCAATAGTATTTGTTTTTATAATAAATGATGCCGCCACCGTGAGCATTAATATGTACACCCTTGTTATCAGGCCATATTTTGCCGGGTGTAAATGCTGTAGCCTTACCGGCGGGTGCCTGCGCGTTAACTAATCCCGTGGTAAGAAAAAGTACCAGGAGGCTTATAAGTGATAATTTATGTTTCATGTGTTTGGTTTTGCGATGGTAAAGGAACAAATTATTGTTACACAAACACATGTGGTTATTAACCAAAAATGCCCGGATTTTGCCGGGCATTTGATAAGCTATTTTGTAGCCTGATTATTATTTTGCAGCGTCGCGCAGAGCTTTAATGCTGTCATGTGCTGCATTAATATCTTGCGCTTGGGCGGTTACGGTTTGTAAAGCCTCGCCGCTTAAGTTACCTTCGGTAAGTGCGGTTTGATAAGCTTTTTTAATCGCGTCCTCGCCGCGCTCAGCTTCGCTTAATATGCTGGCACGGTCTGTACCACCGAACAATGATTTTACATCGATCCAGGCGCGGTGTAATGTACCGCTTACGCTGTTGCCGGTTTCCACATCGCCGCCGCGTGATGCGTTAAGAGCAGTCAGCTCCTGGCTAAATTTACGGCTTTGTGTAGCGTAGCTCTGAAACAGCTCTTTCAAATCGATATTTTCATCTTTAATATCAGCAATAGCTTTTTCAAATCCCGCAATACGGTCGTTGTTAATCTCGATCAAATCGTTTAATACTTCAATTACTTTTTCTGTCGTTTCCATAGTTTTTAGATGTTTGGTATAGTTTTACAATAGCTGTGCCACCATTAACGCAGCATGGCATTTTTTACTAATAATGATGCCGCCTCGCCAAAATCCAAACCGGAATAATCCGGATTAAAGCCACCTATATAAGGAACCGCCAGTATATATACCCGATCGTTAAGGGCGCCATAGCCATCAACTGCCTGAAAATCATCGTTTATAGCTACTCCAGGCACACTCAGGTAATAATGACCTTCGCCATCACTGAATACCTTACCCTCAGCTTCAGTAAGCGCTTGTTGTCCCGCTTCGGCATGCTTAAATTTTAATTTAGCCGGACTGAGGACACGGCTTTCAATAAGGCTTTTGTAAGGAATAGCACTAAACTGAAGATGAGGCTGACCAATGCAGTCAACAAAAGTTTTATAGTGTTTAGTTTTTGATTCGCCGTCCTCATCAGTGTACGTAACGGTCGCGCCGCCTGCCTCATCAGGCTCTACATTACTATCCTCTCCCACTGATATAATGTCCAGCACACCGGCATTATGCAAAGCCAGCATTTCATTTGCAGAACTTTGCGGAACGTACGCAATAACGATGGATATTAACGGCATGAGCGTTTTTTGCACGCGCAGCATATCCTCCGCCGAAAAATACTTAGCCGGATAGTTCATGGCAAAGCTCAATATGCCCAGCATCTCCTTCCAATAGATGGATTCCCGTTTTTCTATCGATCTTTCCGCCTCGTCATACTCGGCCTGTAGTAGGGCGAAAGCATCCCGATCCTCGCGCATGCCCATCATCAGGTTTACAAATTCTTCCATCTGCATATCCTTTATGCGCTCATAAAAATCAGTATCGTTTTGCTTGATGCCGTCCTTAAAATTCTTTTGAAAAACATAATCAAGCGGCAAAAAGCCTTCGTTCTCCTTGCGTACCGCCTCAATTTCCTCCTTGCTCAAAACAGTTTCCTTACCCAGGTGCGAGTCTTCCAGATGGAAACGTACCGCAGGCAACAAACCATTGCGCGAATGCATTATCATTTTAAAACCTTGGCTTTCGGGGTAAACGGTATAAAGAGGCATTCCATCCTCACCTTTTTCAAAACTGCCGTTATAGCGCGACAAGGTACGTATAGCATCAATGGCCGTTAAGGATGAACCGCGGATAGCGATTTCATGATTTGCCGCGAAAGTTAATTTGGCAGGCGGATAAGGCGAATCAAAATATCCGGGTACCTTACCCTCATGTTTTTTAGGCCAGATGTGGCCGCTGCAAATGGCAACCTTATCGTGAAAGAATTTATCTCCTGCGGAGGTAATCACCTGCACTTGCTCTTTTTCAGGGATGTCAGCTACATCTGCAATCGGGGTGTTATAATAAACCTGTGTTTCCATGCCTGTCTCCTTTGCCTGCTGCAACAGCATAGCAAACTGTGCTGTGAGATACTGGCCGAATAAAAGCCGGGGCAAAACCTTATATTCGTTAAACCTTGCCGGATCGATATTAAACTTGTCAAGCGTATCTTTAGATACCTTAGATATCCAGTCGGAGACGGAAGTAACCAGATCAGGTATCTCATTGCCGGATACGTTGGTAACATGCTCATCGTTTGCGCCGGCCGCACTGTAGGGCATACCGGCACCGAGGGTATTACCTTTTTCGTAAATAGTTACGCTTATTGTTGGGTCGGCCGTCTCAACCAATCGTTTGTACAAGAACATAGCGCTTGGCCCACCGCCAATTATCCCGATGTTCAGGCTTTTATTTTTTGATTTCACAAGTAGAGTTTAACTTATCTGCAATAATCACAACCGCATGTTGTATGCAATTGAGCGATAGTATAATCACTAACTATGTGTATTGTTTGCCCGTACAACCATACGGAGTAATACAAAAAAAGCCGGCTCACAAGCATGAACCGGCTTTTATAGTGCAATAAGATTATTTTTTAATTACCGACATAATGGCATCGCCTACTTCATGCCCGGCGGCTTTCTTAAAATCAAAGCCAAGCAACAGCGCCATGGTTTGGGCCAGTTGCTTATGGTAGGTAGTGGTAGCAGTTTTTACTTCGCCAGTTGCCGGGGTGTCGGGACCGATGATGGCAAACCAAGTTTGCTCGGAGTTTTTTACATCCTCGCCGTGGCTTCGCCAGGTTTCAATAGGCTGCTCGCCGCGGCCATGGTCGCAGGTGATCAGCAAGGTTGTTTTGCCTTTATATGCCGGATCATTTTGCACTATATCCCATAGCGATTTGATGTAGCCGTCTTCCTGTTTTATACGATCGAGGTAAAAGCTGTAGTTGCCCTCGTGCGCCATATCGTCGGTTTCATCAAACGCTAGGTATACTACTTTGGGTTTGTACTGCTTGATATACTCTTTAGTGTATTCATAACTGATAAAATCCAAACGGGTGGAATCGCCCAGGTAATGCGGCACGTTATGCTGTAATTCGTTCAAGTATTTGATACGCTCGTTAGCATCCTTGGTTTTAACATCAGCATAACCAGAATAAACCGGCAGGCCGGAGCGAGTGGTATTCAATATCTGCGGGAAACGCTCCCATGATGAAAAAGCAACCACCTTACCCTGATAACCTTTTTGCTTGTTAATGAATTCCAGCACATTCATGTTCGGGTTGGTAATCGGGTCGTTGGTATTCATCCGCTTATCCGGGAAGCCGGTAAATATCTCGTTATATCCCGGATATGAAAAATGGTACGGATTAGCCACCTCATCCTTATTACCCAGATCGCGGTTGCCATAAACCTGCCCCTGCCCGCTTACTACCGACCATAAAAAGGGCATCAGTATCTTACGCCGATCATCCGCAGTAGCGGCCCAATATCTCTTTTTAACGCCGTCCTTATCACCGGTGAACGTTGAGGCGATCAACGCTGAATCCGCACCGCGGAAAACTTCCTGCCACCGCAGGCCGTCAAGGGTAACAATGATCAGGTTCTGCGTTTTATTTTGTGCCTGTGTATAGTTTAAAGCCATAGTGCACAGCAACAGTAAACATAATTTTTTCATATCGATCGTATTAAAAGCGAACGGCCATTATCGCTAATGGCCGTTCGCTGGTTTGAAGTAATTATTGAAGTATCCACATAACGCCGTTAATATCGTCGTTACCGTTGAATTGCTTATCTAAAGCAGCCTGGTAGTTTTTGGCATTGGCTGTACGCTCTGCATCCGGATAACGGAAGCGTTTGGCTATACGGCCACCATTACCCGTACCCGGCCCGGTTGTAAAAGTAGGCACACCGGTGCGGCGATAATTAAAATACGACTGTAAACCCGAATGGCGAAACAATGCCAAATACTGCTGCTGCAATATTTTTTTCAGGCCGTCAGCGCCATCAGCATATTTAACAGTAGATTGATTATAATAGGTATTAAAATCAGCGCTAACCGTGTAATTATCATAGTTACCATCTACGTTAACCCCTGTAGTTGAACCCGGGCGGTAAAAATAAGCCGTGAACGTACCGCTTTGCGGGATGCCGTAAGATGCCCGTGATGCCTGAATGCCTTTGATGTAATAGCTTTCGGCACCTGCTCCTGTAGCCCAGCCACGGTTTACACCTTCCGCAATGTTCAACATTAGCTCCGGATAACCGATCTGGATGCTTGGCTCGCCGGTATAAGTTGAATAAAAATGCTTACGGTTAAGGAAAGAGTATTTCTGTAAACCGGCATTGTTGTACATCACCCCCTGGTCAAGCCCTGGATCAGCGCCTACAAATGATGCGAAATCAGTAGGGCTTTGCTTTTTATTATCAACCAGGTCGCGAGCCGGCTCGGCTGTTACAAACCCCCTCGGATCTCTCAGATCTGTTAACAAGCCAACATAAGTAGATGACATGTTTTTACGCGAACCACTTTGCCCGAAGTTATTTGGGTTTTGCGGATAAAAGTTGTTCGGTGTTCTGAATGTATATTGCATGTTATCATCGTTACTCGCCATCAAAGGGTATTTGCTTGGGTTGTTAATGATGTTGGCAAAACGGGTAGCTACCTTTAAATCAGTATCGCCGGTTTTTTTGCTCAGCTGTATAAGCAAACGGATGTTCAACGCATTCACCGCTTTTTGCCACTTGCTCAGGTTGTTGTCAAAATAAATATCATTTTTTAACACCGCGCCCTCGCCAGTACCAAAATCATTGGGTTTGCTGATAAGCTGACCAAGATCACTGTTAGCGCTTTCCAGCCAATCTAACGATTGCAGCATTACCTGCTTTTGGGTATCATAAGCCGGCTCCAGTTTATCAAGGCCTTTCAGCGCTTCCGTCATTGGTATATCACCCATCTCCAAACTCATTTTACTGAACAGGTAGGCCTTAAAAAATTTGCCTAACGCCTCATACGGGTTAATGGCAGCGCCACCGGTAGCGGCAGCCTGTTTTTCCATATCCTGAACGTTCTTCAGCACGGTATAGTAATCGTCGCCACCGCCAAAATCATAACGGTTGTTACCATAGTAATCGTAGTTATACAGGTAATACTGGCTGTAAATCTCTTTTTGGCCGTCGGGCAGTTCGGCAATGCTGTTAAGCACGCCGTTAAACAACAGCGCGGCAGGTACTTTACTTGGCAGGTTGTTGTTTTTAGTTAGCTCGTCAAAGCTTTTTTTACAACCCGTTACTGATAGCGCAACCGCTACCGGTAATATATATTGTTTTAAAATCGTTTTCATTTTGTTTACTGCTAAGTAAGTTTAGAATGACAGGTTAAGGTTAAAACCATAGCTGCGCACGGTTGGTGATTGCAGGCCGGTTGAAGCCGCAGCATAGTTATACTGGTCAAGGTCAACATCCTTAAAGCGCTTGTCCTTGTAAAAGTAAAGCAGGTTACGGCCGTATAATGACAGCGTGGCCTTTTGGATGAAGGTTTTTTGCAGCATTGGTTTCGGGAAGTCAAAACCGATGGTAACCTCACGTAGTTTTGAGAAAGTTTTGCTCATCAGGTTGGCCTCGTCGGCATTGTAGTACTTGCTCACGTAATCCTGCACAAAGGCTGTTTGCTTGTTTGGGGCATATTGCAGCTCGCCATAATTTAACACCGCACCTGTTTTTGAATCGTAGTTGATAGATGCACCGTTTGATATTACCACACCCTCGCCCACGTAGCTGCCGTTGTAACCGGTTTTGCCATAGTTTTGCCAGTCGCGGTAACGGGCGGCACCTAGGGCGCCTTCAGCAGTTTCAATATTGGCACCGCCACGCATGGTTTTGTTGTGCATGTAGTCAACTATTACACCACCTACCGAGCCATCGAACTGGAAGCCCAGGCTAACGGTTTTGTAACGTATTTTGTTGTTGATGCCCCAGTTATACTTGGCGTTCATATTACCTAAGTATTGTGATACAGGGTTAATAAGCGGCTTGCCGGCAGCATCGTTAATGATCTTTCCGTCAGGGTTACGAACAAACGCGGTGCCGTATAATTTATCAGTACGGTCACCGGCTTTAAAGAAGGTTTGGTATGTATCCTGGCCCGGAGGCAGCTCTTTATAAACCTCTTTAAACGTCGCGAAGTTCACCAACACATCCCAGGTAAAGCCACCGCTGTTTTTAACCGGTGTACCGCTAAGCGATAGCTCGTAACCATTCTTTTTGGTTTTAAGCGCGTTTACATATTCAATAGTATAACCTGTTGCAGTTGATATTGCGTTTGGCAATATACGCGGACCATCAATGTACTGGAACGCGGTACCGCTTAAACCTACACGGCCTTGCAGAAAACGGATATCAAAACCTTCCTCATAGTTTACACGGGTTGATGTTTTGATGTTGTTTTGGTACAGATAATCGGGCGCGTAACCTGCCGTTTGGCTGTTATACGGCTTGCTGATTGAATATGATGATATCAGTGAATAATCCGGACCATTATAAGGTGAGTTATAGGTAGTACCATAACCCAGTGGATTAGTAAATAACGATGACCCTGTTGATCCGCCCAGCGCCGTAATAGAATTAAAAGGAGCCGGACCGATAGTAGTTGAGGTAGCGTCCGAACGGATGTTTGAGAATGAAGCCCTTGCTTTCAGGAAGCTAATTACCTCAGGTAGCTTCACATAATCAGATATTACGGTGGCTACTGATACACTTGGGTAAAAATAAGTGGTTGGCGCCTGGAAAGCCGATGATTTATCGATACGGCCGGTGCTTGATATGGTAGCGTACTTACCAAAGCTGGCATCCAACGAGTAGTAAGCACTGATTACACGCATGTCTGACGCGAAACTGGTTGACTGTACCGGATTTTTAGAGTTACTGAAGCTATAAACCTCGGGCACGTTTAGGTAGTCTGTGGACGTCCAGTTGGAGTTATAGTTAAAGCTACGGATGTTACCACCTACTAAACCCGACAGGTTCAGGAATTTTTTGATGGTATAATCATAGTTCAGCATCAGCTCAGTATTGCTGTCGTACAGGTTACGGCGGTCTTCGCGGTAGTCGCCTTGATTACCTTCACGGCCGTAAGGGTGAGCCGAGAAAGGCATTTTTTCCGTACGCAGGATATTATATGTATTAACCTGTGAACGTAAGGTTGCATTCAGATTGTTATTAATCTTGAAGTTGGCAGACATCCAGCCGTACAGGTCGTTTTTGTAATGGCCGCGGGTCCATTCCTTAACCATAAACCAAGGGTTATGGTAGCGTGTATACTCGGCAAATTGCTGCTGAATACCTTCTTTACCCGGCTGCCAGATGGCTTTAATGTCCGGTGCGTTTACATCCCAGTCGGCACCCGTCCATATAGCAATGTTATAGATCAAGCTGTTGGGGCCATACTGTACATCCGGAAAATTATCGGTTGTTTGGCGGTTATAGTTAATGTTACCCTCAAATTTCCAGCGTGGGTTAGGGTTAAATGAAGCATAGATGTTCGCGTTGGCTATATCCAAATATTGCTCGGGTATATAACTATTTTGATGCTGTTGCGATGCTGATAAACGGATGTTATAGGTTTCGCCATTGGCACTTAACGCTACGTTATTATTGGTTTGATAGCCGGTACGCAAAAAGTTATCCAGGTTATTAGCGCCACGTGCAGTGTAAGGCGTAGCCTGGCGTACGCCGTTAATAATCGGACTATCATACTGCTCAATCAGCTGACCGGCAAAATAAGGCCCCCAAACGTCATAATCAGCATCAACACCACCCGGTGCACCGCCCTTGCCATCAACAAACTTGTAAAATGTGTTCTCGCCTGCACCGTATGATTTTTGCACACGCGGGAAGGCCAGGAAGCCTGTGTTGATAACGGTACTGCTGTTAACATCAACCGTTAGGCCTTTTTTATTTTTGTTGCCTTTTTTAGTGGTGATCAATATAGCGCCGTATGATGCACGGTTACCGTATAAAGCGGCAGCCGCAGGGCCTTTAAGCACCGTGTAAGTTTCAATATCATCAGGGCTGATGTTGTAGGTATCGGTATTAATAGGAATACCATCCACCACGTAAAGTGATATCTGGTTACCACGAATGCGCACACTTGGCGCACCCAGTAACTCAGCCGACGGGCCTACCGATAAACCTGCCACCTTACCGGTTAAGCCGGTGATCGGGTTAGGGTCACGGGCAGTGGTTACGTCGTCACCATTAACGGTTTGTACGGCGTAGCCTACGCGGCGGGCTTCTTTTTTAACACCAAGGGCGGTTACCACCACCTCGTTAAGTGCTTTGCTGTCGCCTTTTAGCGCTACAACCAGCGTGCTGCTGTTACCTACGGTGGCTTGCTGTGGCGCAAAGCCTAAAAACTTAAATTCAAGCACATCGCCGGGGTTAGCCGTAATAATAAAGCGGCCATAAATATCGGTTGATGTACCCTGGTTACTGCCTTTTAACATTACGGTTACGCCCGGCAGCGGTTGCTTGTTTTCGTCGGTTACGGTACCCGTAATTCTTGTTTGGGCAAACAAAATAACCGGCGAGAGGCAGCACATAATAAATAATGCCAGCCTTTTTAAATTCGGATAAAAGTGTTCCATTTTTTGCTGTTTAAAAAAATCGGTGGTGTGACTTATTTTATTGCAGCAATGATAGAGAGTGTTTATTATTTATAAACTAAGTTTAATTTAAATAAACTTTAAAGATTTATTGCGAGAATGTTAATGAAAGCGAATATTGGTAACAATAATCATACATAACGCAGCAACTATGTTAACACATTGCTCGTTAAGCTTGGCTTTTAAGGTGGGTCAAGGCTTTTTGCTTTAATGAGGATAAATTAGTAACCGGAATATTTTCCAGCTTGGCCTCATCGTCCCAATACCTGAAACGGATGATCAAATCCTTATCTGGATTGGCTTCAAAAGCCGTGGCTTCGTCAGCGCTCATTTTGCCGCCCTGAAATTCAAGGGTTACCCTGCTGGCCGGCGAAAGCTTCTCGTAATATTCCGCGTATTTATAGGTAAGATAACGCTTGGCGATAACGTGGGCGCGTACCAGGTTAGCCATCCTGTCCGAAAAACCACGCTCCAATAAATAATCGGCGCCCAGTTTTTCGTGATCCACATTGCCCATGCCGTCCATGCTTTCCGCCTCGCCCTGTGCGGCGCACAGGTGGCCGATGTCGTGAAAAAAAGCAGCTAAAATCACCTCATCATCATAACCCTCATGCTCGGCTAATGATGCAGCCTGCGTCATGTGCTCCAGTTGCGATACGGGTTCGCCTATATAATCCTCATCGCCGTGGAGCTCATACAAAGCAAATACTTCATCAACTATAACTTCGGGGGTGCGTGTGGTGTGTAGCATGGCTAAGGCAAATTAAAAGCATAGATATTAATATGTTATTAAACAAACGTTATGTAATTTACAGTGGATGTAATATTTCTGTTCAAGCCTTATTTAACATCCTATTATTTGTGTGTTGCTGTTATATTATATACTTTGCCACGGTTCAACCAATAACCTGATTATAGATGGAAGACGATATTCTGCTACAGATAAGCAACCGCATTAAAGAGCGCCGCCGCGAAAAGAACATCACCGTACAGGATCTGGCTACTAAAGCCAACGTAAGCAAAGGCCTCATTTCGCAAATTGAGAACAGCCGCACCATACCCTCGCTTATTGTGCTGATTGATATTATTAAGGCGCTTGATATTGACCTGAACGTTTTCTTTAAAGATATCAGACACAAAGAAGGCAGGCAGGCACCTATCATCAAAAGAAAAAGCGAGTACGAGCATTTTGAGAAGGAAGACGCCCACGGCTTTCACTATCAGCGCATATTTACGCAATCCATCAAAAACTCCACGGTTGATATGGTGATACTGGAGCTTGAACCCGGCGCACATCGCCCAATGGTACAAACCGAGGCTTATGAATATAAATACATACTAAACGGAACTGTAGAATATCAATTTGAGGACAGCAGCTATACGTTGAAAGAGGGCGACTCCATGCTGTTTGATGGCCGCCTTGCACATACGCCAAAAAACGCGGGCAAAGGTAAAGCGAGCATGCTGGTGCTTTATTTTTTCGAGGAACACCCAAACGCTTAAAGGTAACTTAATATTGGCTTAGTTTATTTTTAATAAACTAAGTTTATAATTGCTAAACTATTTAAGTTTAGCATGCCCCAAACAGATAATACGTCTTTTGATACCCGCTCGATAAAACAACGGGCGCAAAATAAGCTGGGGGCATTGCCACACGGATTGGTTTCTGTGCTTGCTGCCATATCCGCTTTTGGAGCTTATACCTGCATGTATGCTTTTCGGAAGGCTTTCGCGGCAGGCACTTACCCCGGTGTAGAGTTTATGCATGTGAGCTATAAAGCCTGGCTGGTTATAGCGCAGGTATTGGGTTATACACTGAGTAAATTTTATGGCATCCGGTTTATAGCCGAAGTAAAGGCGCTTAACCGCGGCAAAAGCATCCTGATTTTGATCGGCATTTCATGGCTGGCACTGTTGGGCTTCGCGCTGGTACCCGCACCATATAATATTATCTTCCTGTTTATTAATGGTTTCCCGCTTGGCATGATCTGGGGCTTAGTATTCGGCTACCTGGAAGGGCGCAAGGCTACCGAGTTTATGGCGGCGGTGCTGTCCATCAGCCTAATATTCGCTTCCGGTTTTGTGAAAACCGCCGGACGCACGCTCATCAGCAATTTTGGTGTAAACGAATACTATATGCCTTTTTTAACCGGCGCGTTGTTCGCTATTCCGTTGATAATGTTTGTTGTATTTTTGGAGATTATCCCTCCGCCTACCGAGCAAGATAAGCTTTTGCGCACCGAACGCACTCCTATGAACGCTGCCGAACGCCGTGCATTTTTATTACGTTTTTTACCGGGCATCATCCTCACCGTAACGGTGTACGTTATGCTAACCGTTATACGCGATATACGCGATAACTTCGAGGTAGAAATATGGCATGGCCTCGGCATTACCAGTAACAGCATTTATACTAATATTGATTCAGTCATCTCCATCGTTGTACTGGCAGGTATCAGTCTGCTTATACTGGTAAAAAATAACTTAAGAGCTTTTGGCATTATTCACATTTTTATTATCTGCGGATGCCTGCTTGCAGGTATATCAACCCTGTTGTTCAATGCAGGTACAATCAGCCCCATTACGTGGATGACGCTTGCCGGACTGGGCCTTTACGCGGGTTATGTGCCCTATAATGCCATATTTTTTGAGCGAATGATTGCCTCCTTTAACTATAAAAGCAACGTTGGCTTTGTAATGTACATTGCCGATGCCATTGGCTACCTGGGCAGCGTAAGTGTGTTACTGGTAAAAGAACTGGGCAATCCCAACGTAAGTTGGGATACCTTTTTTAAGGATGCTTTGCTGATTTTAGCCGTTACCGGCGGCACTGCGGGTACACTTTCGCTCATTTACTTTTTACAAAGCGCGCGCCGGTCGCGCACGCAAAACAAACCGTTAAATTTATCAGCAGTATAAATTATGAATAACAGATCTGCCATTGTTATAGGCGCGGGTATTGTTGGCCTGGCCACCGCCCGTGCGCTGGCCGCACGCGGCTATAAGGTTACCGTGTTTGAGCGTAACGAACGTGCCGTGGGCGCATCTATACGCAACTTTGGGATGATATGGCCCGTTGGGCAGCCTAACGGCACACTGTTTGAACGCGCCATGTTATCGCGTGGCATATGGAAACAGGTAGCCGCCGAAGCCGGGATCTGGCATGACGAAGTGGGCTCGCTCCACTTGGCCTACCATGATGATGAGTTACAGGTAATGACCGAATATGCCGATTTAAACAAATCGATGCGCGATTGCGCCCTGCTATCACCTGCAGAGGCGTTAACCAAATCGCCGGCGGTAAACCAAGAGGGATTGAAAGGCGCTTTATGGAGCGGCACCGAAATGATTGTTGAGGCCCGTGCCGCTATTGAACAAGTGGCAGCATACCTTGCCGAAAAACATGACGTAACTTTTTACTGGAACACCGCTATCAGCGCGATGAAAGGCACCGAAGTGCGCAGCGGCAACCGCACCTGGCAGGCTGATGAAGTATTTGTTTGCGGCGGTGCCGAATTTGAAACCCTTTACCCCGAACTGTTTGCCGAAGCGCCACTTACCAAATGCAAACTGCAAATGATGCGCCTTGCCGCCCAGCCCGATGGATTGCGAATCGGCCCGTCGCTTTGCGGCAGCCTGTCCATGATCCATTACCCGGGATTCGGCGCCGCGCCGTCATTACCGGCTTTGAAAGCCCGTTATGAGCAGCAATATGCCGAATACCTGAATTGGGGCATACATGTAATGGTTTCTCAAAATCATTTGGGTGAACTTACTGTGGGCGACTCGCATGAGTATGGCCTGGTGCACGATCCCTTTGATAAGGAATTCATTAATCGCATGATACTGGACTACCTGGCCACCTTTACCCGCTTTAAAAACAACCAGGTAATACAAACCTGGAACGGCATATACCCCAAACTCACCAACGGCCAAACCGAACTGGTGCTGGAGCCCGAACCGGGTGTTACCATCATCAACGGCCTGGGTGGTAACGGCATGACGCTATCATTCGGTCTTTGTGAGCAACTGATCGCGGCAAGACAGTAAATTCAATATTCGCTATATAGAAAAGCGGGGCTTGTAAAAAATGCAAGCCCCGCTTTTTATTTTATGTCCGTTTAAACCAGCGGAAGTAATTCCAACAGGTTATTAATGATATGATCCGGTTGCGCGGATTGCAATTGCTCCACCGTATGCGCGCCGGTGGTAATGCCGATGCTCATGGCGCAACCGGCGTTCTTACCTTCTTCAATATCGATAATCGAGTCGCCAACCTTTATAATTTCGGCAGCGTTGATGCTGTACATCTGCGCGGCCAGGTTAATCATGTCCGGTGCCGGGCGGCCATTTGTCACATCGCTGGCGGTTATCAGCCTGTCGAATTCAACTCCTTCCTGCCAACCGAGCTTATTCACAATATTTCGCGCTACGCGATCACTATAACCGGTGTTTAAAACCACTAAAATCCCTTTATTCTTCAGTTTGCTGATAGCGGCCAAAGTATCAGGTTGAGCCGACATGTCGCTACTGCTATAAGTTTCATCCAATTGCTTTGAAAAATCCTGAAATATATCGTTGGCAATATCTTCATCATTAATACCGGCATAAGTTTGCAGTATGCTTTTAATCGCCTGCAATTTTTCCATACCGGCACCCACGGCCAAAACATCATTAAGCGAAACTTGGTAACCGGCGTTGTTTATGGCTTGATGAAGCGTTTTGTAGACAATATTTTCCTCATTTACAGTTGTTCCGGCCATATCGAAAACAACCATTTTTATAGTAGTAGCCATTGTAAATTATGTTTAGCAAAGCTAAACATAATTCATTATTAATAAACAAAATCCATATTAAGTTTTAGTTAACGGGATCAGTTTTGATCAATGCATCCCACAAAATTTCGGCAGGATGTTGTGCTGTTGCCGTCGTACCATCCTTTATCTGGTGGCGGCAACTGGTACCCGGCGCGGCTATAACCACATTTGCCCCGCCATTGCGAACGGCAGGAAACAAAACCAATTCGCCAATGCGCATGGAAACGTCGTAATGCTTATCCTCATATCCAAATGAACCTGCCATACCACAACAGCCGGAAGGGATAACCTCTACCTTATAATTAGCAGGCAAACTCAACGCCGTTTGAGATGCCGCCTGCACATTCCAGGCTTTTTGCTGGCAATGGCCATGGAGCAATACCTGCCGGTGTTCGGTGGTGAATTGATCGCCGTTAATGTTGCCATTTTTTGCTTCGCGGGCGATGAATTCCTCGAACAACAAAGCATGTTGAGCGAGTTGCTGCGCCTGTGGCAATAAGTCTTCGCGCACCAGGTCGGTGTATTCATCCCTGAAACTTAATATGGCTGATGGTTCAATACCGATCAGAGGCGTACCCTCACTGATCAACGGCGCTAACAGCTCCACATTACGTTCGGCCACAGCTTTAGCCTGCCGCAATAAGCCTTTGGAGAGCATGGTACGTGCGCTTTCCTGATGCTGAGGGATGATCACCTCGTAACCCAGCGCCTGCAACAGTTTTATAGCCTTTTGGCCGATGCTTACATCGTTATAATTGGTAAACTCATCGCAGAAAAAGTACACACGTTTGCTGCGATGATTGTCGTTATTTTGCTTTTTATACCATTGCCGCAAAGTTTGTGGGGCAAGTTTGGGCAGGGTACGTTTAGCAGAAAAACCAAGGCTCTTTTTAAGCGTATTACCGATAGCGTTATCGGCCGTAAAAAAGTTGTATAATCCCGGCCATGCCATGCCCAACTTATTAAGCCTGGGCAGCGAAGCTATCAGTTTAGCTTGTAACGGTGTGCCGTTGGCATTATAATAATGCTGCAGAAACTCTGCTTTCAGCTTGGCCATATCCACACTGGAGGGGCACTCCGACCGGCAGCCTTTACAGCTCAGGCACAGATCCATCACTTCCTTTATTTCAGGATGGTCAAAGCGGTTCAGCTTGTCGGAATTGGTGAGGTAATGGCGCAAGGTATTGGCGCGGGCACGGGTAGTGTCCTGCTCATTACGGGTAGCCATGTACGACGGGCACATGGTACCGCCCGCCTGTGCCGATTTCCGGCAATCGCCCGAGCCATTGCATTGCTCGGCATGCTGCAAAATATTTTGTCCGCGAAAGCGAAATACAGTCTTTATTTCAGGCACCTGCTGCCCCGGCGTATAGCGCAGGTATTCATCCATTGGCGGTGTACCGGTTATTTTGCCGGGATTGAATATGCCCTGCGGGTCCCACGTTTGCTTGATGGCTTGCAGCAAACGGTAATTCTTCTCACCTATCATTTGCGGAATGAACTCTCCACGCAGGCGGCCATCGCCATGCTCACCGCTTAGCGAGCCACGATATTTTTTTACCAGTCCGGCTATTTCCTGCGCTATAATGCGGAACTTTTGTACACCTTCGGCGGTTTTCAAATTCAGCATTGGCCGCAAATGCAACTCGCCCGATCCGGCATGGGCATAGTACACACTGTACAAACCATGCTTCTCTAAAATTTGGTTAAACTCCGCGATGTACGCAGGCAGATCGACGGCATCAACGGCGGTATCTTCAATAACGGCCACCGCTTTTTCATCGCCAGGCAAATTACTCAGCAAGCCGAGTCCCGCCTTGCGTAATGACCATACGGCATTTTGCTGCGCCCCGGTTAGCAACGGAAAATGATAGCCCAAACCACCCTGCCTTAACTCATCCTCAAGCCGGACAGCAATGGCAATCAATTCATCATCACTTTGTGCCGATAACTCCACCACTAAAATAGCCTTGGGGCTACCCTGCACAAAAAAGCGGTTTAACGCCTGCGATGGGTTATCGAGCGTGCAGTCTAAAATGTAATGGTCGATCAGCTCGCAAGAGCGTGGTTGATATTTAAGGGCGATAATGTTGGCATGCAAAGCTGCATCCACCGATGGGCAGTGCACACAAAGCAACCCGGTTGTTTTCGGGGGCAATTCTTCAAGATTCAGCTTTATCTCCGTAATAAAGGCCAGCGTACCTTCAGAGCCGCATATCAATTTACAAAAATTAAAATCCTCGCCACCGGCGGTAAAGGGGTTACTGTTCAGCAGCACATCAACAGCATAACCTGTATTCCGGCGGTTAACGCTTGGCTTCGGAAACTCACGGCGGATCTCCTGCTGCGTTTCCCAATCGCCAAGCTGCTGCCTGATGGTTCGGTATAACTCCGCTTCGAGCTTATTACCTTTGCCAGCGGCAATAAATTCATCAAAATTCATAGACCTGAAAACCGCTTCGCTGCCATCACTCAGTAACGCCTTAACCTCTAATGTATGATCGCGCGTGCTGCCGTACACCAGTGAATTGGAGCCACAGGCATTGTTGCCCACCATGCCGCCAATCATGGCCCGGTTAGCCGTTGAGGTTTCAGGACCGAAGTATAAGCCGTAAGGGCGCAGGTAACGGTTCAGTTCATCGCGTACTACACCAGGCTGCACACGCACCCATTTCTCGGCTGTGTTTACTTCGATAATATCTGTAAAATGTTTCGATACATCAACCACTATACCCTTGCCCACCACCTGCCCGGCCAGTGAAGTACCGGCGGTACGGGGTATCAGCGAGGTTTTGTACTTACCAGCAAAGGCGATCAGCTTTTTCAGATCATCATCATTTTTCGGTATAGCTACGGCCAGCGGCATTTCGGAATAGGCAGAGGCATCCGTAGCGTACAGTACACGCATCAATTCGTCGGTGTACAATTCGCCTGTTAATGCCTCCCTGAGCTCCCGAAGTCCGTGATCGAGCATCTCCCTAAAAATCGAATTTTATGCCTTGCGCCAATGGCAGCTCGGTTGAATAATTAATGGTATTGGTTTGCCTGCGCATATATGCTTTCCAGGCATCGGAGCCTGATTCGCGACCGCCGCCTGTTTCCTTTTCGCCACCGAATGCCCCGCCAATTTCGGCACCGGATGTACCGATGTTCACGTTGGCGATACCGCAATCAGAGCCCGCGCCGGAAAGGAACAGCTCCGCTTCGCGCAAATTATTGGTCATGATGGCGGATGACAATCCCTGCGGTACGCCGTTTTGCAGGGCGATAGCTTCGTCAAGTGTATTGTATTTTATCAGATAAAGGATAGGCGCGAATGTTTCATGCTGCACAATCGCGTAGCTATTCTCTACCTCGGCAATACAGGGTTTAACATAGCAGCCCGAAGCATATCCTTCACCATCTAATACTCCGCCCTCAACCACAAAATTGCCGCCTTCAGCCTTACATTTTTCAATGGCATCCAAATAACTTTTCACCGCGTCGGTATCTATCAGCGGCCCCATGTGGTTATTGCTATCCAGCGGGTTACCTATTCTGATCTGTTTGTAAGCACTTACCAGCTTCTGCTTAAAATCGTCATAAACCGAACTATGAATAATTAGCCTGCGCGTGGAGGTACAACGCTGCCCGGCAGTACCCACCGCGCCAAAAACAGTACCGATAAGCGCCATTTCCAGGTTAGCATCAGGGGTTATGATGATGGCATTATTACCGCCCAATTCTAACAACACCTTCCCCAGCCTTGCAGCCACGGCAGTTGCCACAGCCTTACCCATACGGGTTGAGCCCGTGGCTGATACCAATGCCACACGCGGGTCATTAGCCATCAGGCTGCCTATCTCACGGTCGCCGATAACGAGGCAGCAAACGCCATCGGGAATATCATTCGCCTTAAATACTTTACTGATAATATGCTGACAGGCCACAGCGGTAAGCGGTGTTTTTTCGGATGGTTTCCAAACGCAGGTATTGCCGCATACCAGCGCCAGCATGGCATTCCAGCTCCATACCGCCACGGGGAAGTTAAAGGCTGATATAATGCCCACCACCCCCAGCGGGTGATACTGCTCATACATGCGGTGCAATGGCCGTTCGGATTGCATGGTGAGGCCATACAACTGGCGACTTTGGCCCACGGCAAAATCGCAAATGTCGATCATCTCCTGCACCTCGCCCAAGCCTTCCTGCAGGCTTTTGCCCATCTCGTAACTCACCAGCGCGCCGAGGTCATCCTTGGCCTCACGCAGGGCATTACCAACTTGCCGAACGATCTCTCCACGGCGCGGAGCCGGTACGGCACGCCAGGCATTGAATGCCTGCTGCGCCTGTTCGGTAGCTTTATTATAATCAGCCGCGGTAGCCATATTTACCTTGCCGATGGGTTTACCATCAACAGGCGAATATATGGTGCGAGTATTGCTGCTATCAACCTCAGCCCAAACACTGCCCGTGCTGTAAGCAGGGTTAACCTCATTTATCTGTAGTCTTTTTAATATCTGTTGTATATCAACCATTATTGTTTGGTTTGACTGGTGTATGTACTTTCAAAAATCTTATCGGCATTGCCGGTTTCAAAACCCTCGCGGCGTTGCGCGGTGGTAAGCTGCTCCGCCGGTATGTGGCTAAATTCGGGCAACGGGCGGCGCTCGGCAAACTCCACGTAGCTGCCCGCTATGGCCAGTGTTTCGCCACCGGCAAACAGGGCCTCCTTCATTTCGGCAACGGTGCTGCTCTGGCTCAATAAACCATCCGGACTGGTTTTGATCTTGCCTCCCTCAGTATTCAGCCGTATGCCTAAACCCTCTACGAAGGTATTGAAATCCTCAATGGTATTGTATCCGTTTTTGAGCGCGTGCACGCTGATGGTGTAATGATTGAGGTAATAGCGGTTGTATATTACCCATGCAGCGTACTCATTCTCGTCAAGCAGGCGCTGGTAATCAGCCTTGGTTGGGCGCTCCCATAGCGGTTTTTGAAAGAACGCGCCTACCTCAGCACCGTTATCCAGGTCGAGTGCATCTACCGGGTCATTATCAATGCCAGCGGTATATTTCTTAATGATCTGCTGCGCTTCGGGCGATAATTCATCAACACGCAACTCACTGATAAATATGCGCGGGTAAACAGCTTTCGGCGGCGAAAACCAGTAAGCACCCAGCTTCTTTTTTTCAAAGTGGTAATGATCGCGCTGTGTGTAGCCGTAGTGCAAAAATATTTTGCCCAAAGATGCTATTCCCAGGTGCTGCACACCCAGTGTACGAAAGGCTATATGATCGTTCACGATATCTTGCTGCGAGGCAACAACCCCTTTCTCCACCAGCGCGGCGGTAATCTGCTTTACGGCAGGCACGCCTTCGCTATAGCGCTCAAACAGATCGTTAAGTGCTATATCCAACGGTTTTTTCTCATCAAATTTCATGATCGTACCTTTTTAAATGCCCCTTAAAAAAGGGCGGTTGGTTTATAATTGTAAAGCTAATATCTGCAAATTAAGGTAAGCTAACATCATGCGTGAGCAACAATATTTATGAGCAGGTATTGAAATATATTTTAATATCAAACCAATAATATAAAACCATATCCTATCTTTATATGTAACCCTTTTACATGCTAAGGGTTTACCAATTATAATATTTATGCCCCTATTTAGATTTTTACTTTGCGCAGCGATGCTTTACCTCCCGCCAATGGCACTGCATGCACAGATTGCCGAAATGGACACCACCATGTATGGGCGTAACCCTGCCACCGGCAAATACGTCAACATACGCGGAATTAAGCTGTACTACGAGGTTTATGGCAAGGGCGAACCTCTGCTGATGATACACGGCAACGGCGGATCGATAAATAACTTCATCTTCCAGATACCTTACTTTGCCAAACATCACCGGGTGATACTGGCCGACAGCCGCGCGCAGGGCAAATCAATTGACCCGTCGGATTCACTGAGCTACGAAATGATGGCCGATGACCTGAATGCGCTGCTGGATAATCTCGGACTAAAACAGGTAAATGTTATTGGCTGGAGCGATGGCGGTATAAACGGATTGCTGCTTGCCTTGCGCCATCCCGACAAGGTGAAAAAACTAGCCATAACCGGCGCCAACTTAAGGCCGGATACTACCGCTGTTGACCCACAGGTTTACAGTATGGCCATGGGCTGGAACCGGCAGATACAGGATTCACTTAAAATGATGAAACCGGCATCGGCACAGCTTAAAAATACGGCCAAAGTAATGCGCCTGCTATCGTACCAGCCCAACATACCCGCAACCACGCTGCACAAAATCAAGTGCCCGGTACTGGTTATAGCCGGCGACCATGACGTGATCAAAAACAGCCATACCCTGGAAATAGCGGAAAATATTCCTAATTCGTATCTGTGGATAATACCCAACTCGGGCCATGCTACACCGGTGTACAAAAAGGATGAGTTCAATAATACCATCAGTGATTTCTTAGCCAAACCTTATCGTAAAATTGAGGGTGAAGCCCGCTTTAATTAATTCCGGTTACTATGCGCTTTTACTATATATTATTTCTATTGATATGTGGCTCTGCTTTTTTAGTATCGGCACAAAACTTTGGCAATAACCCAACCGCAGGTAAATATGCCCGCATACGCGGCTTTAAAATGTATTACGAAACTTACGGCACCGGCAAGCCGCTGCTGCTGGTACATGGCAATGGCGGTTCGATCAGTAATTTTGAGAACCAGATACCCTACTTCGCCAGGAATTATAAGGTAATCGCGGTTGACAGCCGGGCGCAGGGAAAATCAACCGACCTGAGCGACTCGCTGAGTTATGAGATGATGGCCGACGACCTGAACGCCTTGCTGGACACCCTGAAAATATCAGACTGTTATGTAATTGGCTGGAGCGATGGCGGAATCAATGGCTTACTGCTGGCCATGCGCCACCCGGACAAGGTAAGCAAGCTGGCAATTACCGGCGCAAACCTAAAGCCAGACACCACTACGCTCGATCCGTTTGTTTACAACGAAATAGCCAAAACAGATAAAAAATATAGCGACTCGTTGAAACATTCCAGCTCCACCCCGCTAACAAAAAATGCATGGAAGGTAAATCATATGATGCTGATTGAGCCTAAAAACGTGCTTGCTGATCTGCACCATGTAAAATGCCCGGTGCTGGTTATCGGCGGGGACCATGATGCTATCCCGACAAGGCATACCATCGAGATAGCCGCGAGCATTCCTAACTCTTACCTGTGGATATTGCCAAATTCAGGGCACTCTACATTAGTTAATTATAAAGATCAGTTTAATACAACGGTAAACAACTTTTTTAAACAACCCTACCGCGATATAAGCGGTAACGACAGGTTTAATTGACCGGTACTATCTTCTCAAAAAAAGATCGCCCGACTGGTTTTACACAATCAGGCGATCTTTTAATATTCAGTCTTAGGCTATTTTTTGTTCAGCTTATCATTCAGCATTTTAATGTAAAACCCGCCTACTACACTGCGCGCGGTAAAATTTTGGCGGCGGCCGTCCTTAGCCTCATACCAATCGCTCATCGGCACGCGGTCGGGTGTTTCTAAAGCATAAGTATATACAGGCGCTATCAAAGCTTTAAAATCCGCCGGATTATCGGCCAGCGTGGCAGTCCAGGTTATCCAGTCGTTTTTGGTATAGGTTTTACGGCTATCCAACGGCAGGCCGTATTTTTCCTGTTTGGTGAGATAGTACTTCACCTCCCTGCTATAAACCTCTTTAGGGAACAAGCCCATATTCAGCACCTTATCCCAAACCAGGTTATACTTTTGGCTCCAGGTATTTTTGTTGTTAAATGTTAGGGCATAATGATCGCCAGCGTCGGCAGCTTCCATCCAGCGTTTGGCCATATCCTTAGCCATGGCGGTGTATTTTTGGCCGGTAGCCTTATCGCCCAGCATATTAGCCAGCGTGCCGTAACCACCAAGGGCTACAATGGCTTTAACAGAAAGGTTGGCATTACGCGCCAGGTGACCGGCAAAATCATCAGTAGATAGCTGGTTAGCCGGGTCAAACCCATCCTTAGCCAGGTATTCCGCCCAAATAGTTAAAGTTTTCCAATGTTTTTTGGCGTAGCTGGCATTACCCTCAACCTTGGCTATCGCGGCGGCCAGAATCAGCATATTGCCCGATTCCTCAACCGGCATATCTTCGCCGTAGGTTTGTCCGTTTGCCTGCGGGTAGGTACCCAAATCGTGCGATGAATAAGGCTTATTCCACTTGCCGCTCTCGCTGAAATAAAAGATGCCGTTCATCATCCCTTTAACCAGGTCAGGGTTATAGATCAGGAACAAGGGTGCCGATGGATAAGTAATATCCACCGTACCGATAGAGCCATTGCTGAAATTCTCTTTTGACAGGAATAACATTTCACCCTCCGGACTTTTCACCAGCTTATGCGCTGATACCGCCTGCCTGTACGCCAGTTCGCACAGGTTGGCATATGCTTCGCCGCCGCTTTTCAGGGCATCGGCATATAGCTTTTTATCAAACGCGCTGCATTGCTGGGTTACGGTTTTGTATTGCGCCGCTGCTAAGGCCAGTTGCTGCTCAATGGTATGCTTGCCATCAGTATTCCACCATGGGCGTAGGTTGGTTTTAAAATATTGCACGGAATACAGATCATCATAGCCGATCATTACAAACTGCTCTTTGGCGGTAGCACCTACACTGCCCATTGGTATAACAGTGTTCAGCACCAGTTGCTCGCCTTTTAAATGATCAGTTTGCGCCACACGCTGGCCAAACAGATTTTTCAGCGCGTCGGCTGTGTTGGTTACCGATTGTATGGCATGATAGCTTTGCGGAACAGCAACGTACATGTAACCCCAATCAATACGCACATCATCACCGGTGCGCTTTAATAGCGGCTGTTCAGTAGTACCTGCTTTTAGTACGGATAAGTTATTGGATGTGTATTTACTTGCCTCAACAGGCTGAAAAGCATTATGTACCGCCACATTTGTCGATGCGCCAAAATACACTGTAACCTTATGTGCCGTACCATCATTAGCGCGAACTTTGGTTGCGATATAGCTTACCGGCCGGGCCAGTAAATTTAAATCATTCATTAACAAAGGCGAAGTGAAGGTTACCGTCAGATCAACAGGACCGCAGGCAAATTCATAGATGGTTTGCGTAGCATTAAACTGCATGGCTTTCTGCTTCCCTTCATTAAACGCCATTGATCTGCTCGCCGGAGATTCCTGAACCAAACCAAAATCAACAAATGACGGGCCGCCGGTGTTTACCGCATAAACGCTTAATACGTTGCGGCCTTTTTTCAATGCTTTAGCCATATTGCCGGTTAGCGGTATGTAAGCAAACTTACCCTGCAGATCGGGCTTGGTATATATCTGCTGCCCGTTAAGATATGCTGTCGCCTTATCATCATGCTGAATTTTAAGGTACACGGTACCGGCTGACAGATCATCGAAGGTAAATGTTTTGCGTATCCACACTTCATCCTTAGCCCAAACGGTTTTGGCTACCGAACCGCGGCTGCCTAAAGCACCCGTGCCTTTTTGCCATTGCGCGTCATCAAAATCAGCATTTATCCAGTTTTCGCCGGGTTTTGTTTCGGTATAAGTTACCGGGTACGCTTCCTGCTCGCCTGCCGGAACGATAGTTTGATACGCTTTTTCTGGCTTACCTAAAAAGCTGTATACTTTACCGTCAACACTGATGAGGCCGGTTAAGGATTGATTGGCACCCGTCCAATGGCTGGTGGTGCCTTTATTCAATTCATCGGTGGTTGACCATATACTGAAATAGGGATCATGGGTTACAAGTGGGTAAGCTGGCGCCTTGCGTTCCTGCGCGAAAGCAACAGAACAACCAAGCAACCACGCAAGAAGCGTTTTTCTCATGCGGATAATGGGGTTATAAAAATTTAATTTATTGGTTTTAAAAGCCCGTAAGTTAAAACGATTTAGGCAGTTATTCAACCAAAAACTAAATTAATACCATTTACCCCCAAGATAATTAACCCGGAGACGCATTGTAACAACAAATCAATTTTACCCTTACTTAGCAGCTTTAAATGTATAAATGCCTCCTTTTTTTGTTTTAAAAGTATAAGCGGTACCGCTGCTTTTGCCGGCGGCATCGATTAAGGTATTAGGCAGCCTTAACTTGCATAAACCGCCATTTTTTGAGGTAATCACGAGTTTGGTAATGCGTTTATTTTGCCATTGCAATTCACTGATTACAAACCCGCCGCGTGCAACCAAGCCTTCAACTTTTCCGGCCGACCAAGCATCAGGCAGGGCGGGCAGCAGCTCCAGTTCGCCGGTTTGGCTTTGCAGCAGCATTTCGGCCACGCCAGCCGCATAACCGAGGTTACCGTCTATCTGGAATGGCGGATGTGCGCAAAACAGGTTGGAATAAATACCGCCACCCTTGTTATAATCAACACCCGCACCACCCACAAGCGTAATAAAGTTACTTAATATTTTGTGGGCATGGTTGCCATCGTGCAGGCGTGCCCAAAAATTCATTTTCCAGGCCATTGACCACCCGGTTGATTCGTCGCCACGGGCTTGTAAAGTTACACGCGCTGCTTCAGCCAGTTCGGGTGTGGTGGTCGGACTGATCTGCCTGCCCGGATGCAGGGCATACAGGTGCGATATATGGCGATGATTATCTTTCGGATCATCGCGGTCGGTTTCCCACTCCTGCAACTGCCCCCACTTACCTATCTTTGGTTTAAGCAGGTGCGCACGCATATCAGCCACGCGATCACGGTACGGCTTATCAATATTGAGTATGGTAGCGGCTTCAATGTAATTGGTGAACAGGTCGTATATAATTTCCTGATCGTGCGTAACGCCATCCTCGGTAGGCCCATGCTCCGGCGACCAGCCCATCGGGGCAACCAGGGTACCATCATCACGGCGTTTCAGGTGATCGTCCCAAAACTCAACGATCTCCTTAACAACCGGGTAAGCCGTATTGCGCAAATAGGCTACATCTTTGGTAAAGGCGTAATGATCCCAAACGGCCTGCATGTACCAAGCGCTGCCGGGGGTATTCCACAAATAACCTTGGCCACCAAAAACGCCGTTCTCGGTACGTACCGTCCACCCCCTAACACCGGGATATTCCTCAAGCGTACGTTGCTTTTTTACCGAACGCATACTGTTAATGTAATCAATATACGGCCATTCGCATTCGGCCAGGTTGGTTGGCCCGGCAAGCCAGTAATTCATTTGGATATTGATGTTGGAGTGATAGTCTGATCGCCATGGCGGGTTATTGCTGTTATTCCATAACCCCTGCAAATTAGCGGGTAAACCACCCCGCCTTGATGAACTGATGAACAAATACCGCCCGTACTGAAACAGCAACTCCTCGAGGCTGGTATCGTTATTCTTTTTATAATCAACAATACGCTGATAAGTTGTTTTAGCAGAGCTTGCCTGCGCATTGCCTAATGACAGCTTAACCCTACTAAACAGGTTTGTGTAATCCTTGATATGCCTTGTGAGCAACTGACTGTAAGGCTTGGCAACGGCAGCAGTCATAATCTTTTCATTCTTGGCAGATGGCATCACCTCATCGCGCCATTTTTTTGCCTGCTGATTGCTGTAATCCGTAGCTGCCGTTAGCAATACCGTAAAACCATCTGCCTTATTGATTGCAATTTGCGCGTTACCATTAGCATCCTTTACCAGTGCTAAATTGCCACCGTTTGGTATCACCCTTACTGCAGCTGCGTAGGCCAGGCCATTATCAAGCGTACTGTTAATGTTAAGCGTAGCGCCATTGCCTGTAATTTTTGCGCCATGTGCATCTTTTAACCTGAGCACCGCGTTGTACGCCCCTTTTTTACCGGCGCTGTACCGCAGCACCAAAACTTTATCAGGGAAAGAGCAAAAATACTCCCTGGAGTAATTAACAGTACCGCTTTTATAGGTTATTTGCTGTACCGCTTTGCTGATGTCAAGCTGCCTGCGGTAGGCTGTACTGTCGCTGGTTTTATCAAAATCGATAAACAGATCACCGAAGGCCTGGTAAGCACCGGTCTCCTTTTCGTCGCCGGTCCATAAGCTTTGCTCATTAAACTGAATGTGCTCTTGTTTTACACCGCCAAAAACCATGGCGCCTATGCGGCCGTTGCCTATTGGGTAAGCCTCGGTCATCCAATCAGCGGCGGGTTTGTTAGCCCAAAGTAACAGGTTGTTTTTGTTTTTAATTATGTTGGGATGCTGCGCAGTGCCGAGCTGAACAAGTGCCGTAGTCAGCAGAATTACAAGGTATATCTTCCTCATTATATAAGGTTTGCAGTTAATTGGTTTATTTTTACAAACGCAATGTAAGTCATCAAAAGCGTTAATTGCCGCATTTGTGATTATTGCATAATAATTAGCCAATAACGCATAGTTGCAGAGAACTGACACCTGATTATACCATCGGGCATGACGAGCAACACACGGCATCAGGTATCATAAGGATTGGATAACATACAAGCCATGATGAACCCTGCGGCGTTACCCTTAAAATCGCAATATGTAAAACAGCCGCAACAAATTAATTCTTTGATTGTCTATAAGCAAATTACCCATGATGGACGATCAACAATTCAGAGAAGAACATAAGCCGCTGCACGTACCGGCTCATTTTGATAACAACGCCCCTTTGCGCGAGCAGCTTGCATTTGCGTTGGCCGACATTGGCGAAGGCAATGCCGATGAGGTTATAGCTCAACTGCTGAATTTACATCAAAAAATGGATGATCAGGCACTCACCGCCGAAGCAAAGGCACTTTTAGCGCAATGGGATAAAAACGGCTTGGTTACAGTAAACACCGATAATGGTGAAACGCGCTACAACCTGCACAAAATAACCCAGGCCAACAGCGGCAGCGTTAACCCGCGTTTGCTTGCACCCGGGCTTGACTAAGCGCGATCAAAGAGATTATAATTATTTAATTTTCAGACACTTTATTAAAAACAAAAAGGTATATTTATACCAAACGGCCCGCAATGGAACTGAGCATAAAAAACACGCAAACCAATGAAGCAGAAAGCTTCCGTATTTTAAAATACAACAAACTTTCGGAACCGAGCAGCTCGTTCATTATATTTTCAGCGTCGTATCCGGGCAACGCGGGAGAAAATACTCCTGTTTATGACATTCACAAGATTCAGTTTATTGCTGATTGTGATACCGAATTCAGTAAAGAAAAGTTGCTGGTCGCCTTTTATATTAATGATGAATATCAATGCCTGGAAGGACAAATTATATCGCAACTACCCGATTATTACTGCCCTGAAAAGGGCTACGCCCAGATAGTTGACTATGCCGCTTATTGTGATATTTGCACATTAACCGGAGGTATTAAATATACATTCAAAGAATATCTTGAAAAAATCAATGCCGGCCTTATCCTGAACAGCCTTGGCGTTGTTAACGGCAAATTTTTAAATATTGGTGAAGTTGATGGTGTAGCCCGTACCTGTAGCGCATAATTATTGGTTGAGCTGCTTATTTGAAAAAGGCTAAGCCTAATTTCGTTTAAAAATCTTTTTTACTAACATGGCTACCCCTACCGCCAGCAAGCCAGCGGCCAGGCCCAATATAAATTCTTTGAGTGTTGCCGGTAAGCCGGGAGCAAAATGATGCAGATAATCAATATTGTGTGCGAAAATACCGCCAGATACCAGCACAAGTGCAATGGTTCCGGCCACTGCCAAAACCTTTATAATGATGGGCAAAGCTTTTACCAGCAAATGCCCCAAGGATGCCATGAAGCCTTTATCGTTGCTCTTTTTGATCAGCTTATAACCGGCATCATCCATACGGACTATCAGCGCAACGATGCCGTAAACACCTACCGTTGCTAATATGGCTACCACCGATACGGTTAGGGCACGTATAGCCAGATCCCGATCTGTAACGGTACCCAGGGCGATGATCACGATCTCTACCGATAGGATAAAATCAGTTGTAATGGCCGATCTGACCTTGGCTTTCTCAGCAGCCTTATCGTCCTGAATATTTTCGGCTACAACCGCATGAGCAGGTTTAGCTTTATGGAAAAAGAATTCGATTATTTTTTCGACACCTTCGTAAGCCAGGTAAAATCCGCCCAATATCAGTATGATGGTTATCGCCGCAGGCAAAAATGAGCTCAGCAATAAAGCGATAGGCACAATTATAACTTTATTGATGAATGAGCCCTTGGTTATGGCCCACAATACGGGTAACTCACGCGATGCCAGGAAGCCGGTCGCTTTTTCGGCATTCACTGCCAGGTCGTCGCCCAAAATACCAGCCGTTTTTCGCGAGGCTACTTTGGCCGTAACGGCCACATCGTCCATCAAAGCGGTTATATCATCCAGTACTGCAAAAAAACCTGATGCCATGTATAAAAATTTAGGATGCTTAAAATACTAATGCAGTAACCGAAACGAGCAGAAAAAGTTCAGGGAAATGAAAATTTGAGATAAAAAGAGCGAGAGAAAAGATTATTTAAAAGTGCCCAGAACGAGATTCGAACTCGTACATCCTTACGAATGCCACCCCCTCAAGATGGTGCGTCTACCAATTTCGCCACCTGGGCATAACTTTACGTTATTTACAAAAACAGATCAACCTTTAGCTGATCTGTTTTGGATTGGGGCGTGCCCGAGGAGAGACTCGAACTCTCAAGAGACAATTCTCAACGGCTTCTGAGACCGCAACGTTTACCAATTTCGCCACCCGGGCTTAAATGAACCAAAGGCTCAAATGAGGCTGCAAATATAATGGCTTTAATTAAATAGTAAAACAAAATATTAAATGATTATAAAGCCTGTTTATATTCGTGATTATGAACAAATACCTAAAACCATTTTTGGTGATCATCTTGTTCGCCTCCCTTGTGCAAAAACTCAGCGCGCAAACAGTAACGCTGATTCCGCAAACCGCAACGGCGAGTATTCGCGGCATGTCTGTAATTGACGACCATGTTGCTTGGATAAGTGGCAGCAAAGGCCATGTGGCTGTTACCACAGATGGCGGGCTTATCTGGAAATGGCAACAGGTAAAAGGTTATGAGAAGGCCGACTTTCGGGACGTACAGGCGTTTTCAGCTACCGAAGCGGTTATAATTGCCTCGGGCACACCTGCACTTGTACTTAAAACAACTGATGGGGGCGCTAACTGGACTAAAGTGTTTGAGAACACAGATGCCGCTTATTTTTTAGATGCCATGGATTTTGCCGATAGCAATCATGGCTTTATTATGGGCGACCCAATAAACAACAAATTTTTACTGCTTGAAACAACAAATGGCGGCGATACATGGGAGTTAGTAAGCGACGCGCCTGATGCATTACCCGGCGAAGCTGCCTTTGCAGCCAGTGGCACCTGCATGCGCATACAGCAAGGCCTAATTCTAATAGCCACCGGCGGAACTGCTTCGCGCTATATTTATTCGCCGGTGAGTAAACTTAAGTGGAAGTACATTAAAAGTCCCTTACCGCAAAGCAAAAGTAGCCAGGGTGCCTTTGGCATAGCAAAGCACAACAATACACTCATAGTTGTAGGTGGCGATTATGAGCAACCAGCAAAGCAAGACTCCGTAGCGGCGATATTTAACGGCAAGAAATTCGCTTTATCAACTCAAATGCCGGGAGGCTTTCAATCAAGCGTAGAGCACATCAAAGGTAAAACCTTTATATCAACTGGCACTTCGGGTACCAACATGAGCACTGACGGCGGCAACACATGGAAGCAAATTGACGGCGGAAGCTATAATGTTTGCCTTAAAGCACGCAAAGGAAACCTTGTTTTGTTGGCGGGTGATAAAGGCAGGATAGGAATTTTTAAATTTTAGTAGCTGTGTGTTAATATGTTATTAGCAAGCAGTGAAATTATTTTTAAATAGGGCTTGCACACATTAAATCATACTCCTATATTTGCACCACTTTAAAGGAAACGGATATAACAATCCACGACACTTAAAGGATGATTCCGTAGCTCAGCCGGTAGAGCATAACACTTTTAATGTTGGGGTCCTGGGTTCGAGTCCCAGCGGGATCACGGAAAAAACAAAAGCCTCTCTGAAAATCAGAGAGGCTTTTTTGTGTCAATTCTTTTTTACGGCAATTGCTCACAATGTTAATTTTACTCCATACGTTTAATTATCGCGTTATCACCTTCTCGCGGCAACTCACCCGTTTGACTATCATCTGCAAAAGCTTGACCGTTTTTTAATTGTTGTTTTAGGGCCTCAAGAGATGGTTCGTTATCGATCAGGCGTATTAGTTTATCAAACTGCTCCCGGCTTACTTCAATTTCAATTTTCATAAGATTGTTGGAGCAAAGCCCGCGCCAAATAGCACTACCACTACTTATGTTGATATTTGTTTTTATAATACCACTCCAATAAGTAAACACCATCGCTCCAGCTCAACTTATTTTTTGAAACCTCCCGGGCGCAAAGCACTGATATGCTGTGCAGATAGGCGCTTTTAACTTGCTGATCCATAACATTCAATTCAGCTACAGCTTTTGCCACAATATTTTCCTCGTCATGTTGAGCCAACTTCAATTTGACCAAAATAACGGGCAACACCTGCCGCAGCCAATCTTTAAGTTTATCGTCAGCAGTACCTGGTATCAGGGTGGTAAAGGCATCTGCGCCCGGTGAATCAACAAATGTCTTCAGGTTTTCAGTTATGATGACAGCTATTTCAATAGCCTCCCTTATTTCCACCGATACTTTTGAAAACAGGTTTTTGATGAAATTCGCTATCTTATTTAAAATTGCGGTTATATTCATTTTTACTTATTATTATTTCTTTCATTTGTTGCTGCAACAAAGCCACTTGCTCTTCAAGCACCTTTAATCTTACTTCACTTATTCTTGATTGCGCAGCTTGCTCCGTTTTGAGTTCGCTTAGGTCAATTTGAAGTTTGAAGTAAGTCCCCATCACTGAAACCACTATACTGATCATACTAAACACTGTCACTATAAGGTTTTTCAGCGTGATACCTTTTATTTCTTTGTGCTCGATGTTTGTCATGAGTGATCTTTTTGAGTATATGTATCCGGATACTGTTTTATTGCGAACTGGGACATTGCAACAATAGTAGCCCCTACCGAAGATAGAATAGTAATGAAGCGCTCGGAAAAAGTTCCGATTTGAGACAACGATAGTGCAAGACTTATTAAGCCGGCACCAAAAAGCTGGGCGCGTTTAAAAAAGGCAGGCGTCTCCGTTATGAGCCGATGCCATAAAGTTGTAAATTTCATAGGTTATGGTTTTAGTAAAACGTCGAATAATAAATTATTGGTTCCTGATGGCGGTGGCGAAACAAAGGTTAACGTAATGTTCAGCGCATCGACCGCGGCGTAAGCTATTCCTTGAGATGCGCTATTTCGAGGAGTTATAGATATTGAACTGTTAGATGAAAGACCGCTTAGGCCATGTGGAATTGCGATCGTGTTTCCTGAACCATTGCCGCTACCGATTAATTTAATAAAATACGGTTGATTAGCCGCTACGGCATAAAAGTTAGAAGATATTTTACGTATTGAATTGCTTGAGTCGTCCTTAACAAGCAAGCTATCGGTACCCGCAACTCCATTAGGCGTATTTATAAAAATCGGCGACTCTTTAAATGAAACGGTTTGATTGGCCCGGTTAGCACTGAACACTGTTTGTGGTATATTGCCCGCGTCATCCCAAGCATAGAATATAAAATTTGATCCAAAATTTGATCCTGTTTCTGAGGTTGCCGTTAAACCAAATGTAAATCTATTTTTATTGGCTCTACCCAAAGCATATCCAATAAGGTTACCGGCATTTTTTTGTAGCATTACCGGATAATCGCCCGTATTTGCCACCGTGAAAAGCCGATTACCTGAATTGGTTTGCAAGTTTAGGATGTAGTTGTTGGCAGTCGTACCTTTGATCGTAAACCGATCAGCAAGTCGGTTTGTATCTAAAAAGTTAGTTACTGTCCCGACACCAAAGTTTCCTGCATAATCCATTTCGAACGGATAGATGTAATTGCCATTTGAATTAGCCTGCCTAAAATATAATCTACCCTTATTATCATATCCTCCTACATCAATAGTTGTTTTACCAGCATAGTTCGCATTAGCAAAATCCCTTCCCCACATTGAAATAGTTGGTCCTTGGCTTGGTGCATTTGTAGCGCGGAGATTTAGTTGACCATCGTTTCCACTTAATTGATAACTTCTAACCTTCGCAGTTTTGCTTACATCTAAAGTTACCGCAGTTGACAAAACTCCTTGGTTGAAAAGAGGATATGAAAAAGCACCTTCTGCTGTTACATTTACTAATGCATCCTGTTGAGATGATGGATATGTTTCAGGCCCAGATTTTAGATCTATTACATTTTCAATTAATGCCTTGATCAAAGCAAAACCTTTACTATAACCCAAATTGTTTGATCGTCTTACAATCGACAAGTCTGTTAAGCGATATGCATTTTGATTAACATCAGAATTGATTTGAGATTTACAGTAATCATTGAAAATATTGTTTAAAAATAATACTTGCGTTCCAAACCTCGACACAGCTCCATTCCATCTGGTCTCATTTATTTTATTCCCAGTATATATTTTATTATCGATATAGTTATCTGTTAAAGTAACGCCATAAGTTGTGTTACCCTCATAAACAATATCTTTAAAATAACTATTACTTGTTGCTGAACCATTAACTGCGGTTAACACACGTTTTATGTTATCAGTTGTCTTAAAAATATTGTTTTTTATATTAAATTGAGCATTACACTTACCTGATCCATAAGTCAGGTTATAGCTGATAAAAAGTGCATAAGCCACTGCACTATCAGCCATGGCATTGTTTTCAAATAAAACATTATTATTGGTAAACGAAAATACAGAAGACGTATCCACGTGTTTGTAAACTCTCATTGCGACACCTTTACTGTCCTCGTTTATGTATTTAGCCCTAAAAGTATTGCCTGAAATATTAAAGGAAGTTCCACAAGGTTCATTTATATATAAAGAGGCGCCAGGCGAATTAATAGTATTGCCAATGTCGCCAATATTCCAACCTACATTATTATTTATAAAAGTAATGTCTTTACCGCCGATTGACGCTCCCGTAGGCATGTTATTACCATCAATAACCGCGAACTGTGTGTTGCCATGAATATTAAAGCCAAACTCACGTGTTGAGGACGACTTCGTGTTCTTCACATAAATAAATCTATTAACATACGATCCTCCGGTAGCGAAACCATGCCGTGAACCAAATAAATCTGAGTTTAATAACTGCATATCCTGACACCCGCTGTTAAACGCTAATCCATAGCTTGTTTCACTGGCTGAATTGGTTTCTTCATCAAATTTATAGGAATAGATATGATCAAACTTTAAAGCCAGGCATTGATTGACTGAAATATTAGCTCTCGCAGCATTATATACAGCCACATCTTCAATTGATGAGCGGAAAACGTAATTTAACCAAATACCATTCATAGTTGAAGCGGTGTAAGGTATCGCATACAACGAAAATCCTTTCAAATCACATTGCTGCATTTTTACTTGATATAGCTTGGTGCCCGAAAGCGTTGTGTAATTACTGCTCACCGGATGATCGACAATAATCTTATTACTATTGATTACATCATTTCTCACAATGAAATACTCCCCTTCTTTGTAATAATTTCGCCAAAGATTAAAGGATGAATTTACCGTGTCAATTAATCTGACTATATCGCCTCTTTTTAAACTCACATTTACAGGCAAAACAACAGAAGTATCACCTTTTTTTACGGGTGAACCAACCGATGAAAGCAAAGTAGTGGCTCCCTCAATTTTTAAAACCCCTCTGTTTTCAGGGAAGCGACTCACGTCAGTACCTGGTGCAATTTTAATTGTAGTAAGATTACTTCCAGCACCAATTACAGCCCTTAAGCCGGTTGCGTTGAGTGTACTATCCACGTAAATTGTGCCTGCGGGTAGTATCAACCTGAGTTTTTTTGCTTTGGCATAAGCTGCTGCTTTATTAAACGCTTTAACATTTTTGTTGGCACTCTCCGGTAAGCTATCTGCCTTTAAACCGAATTTAGCCGCATCCACACCAAAAAAAGCAATGGTATCATTCTTCAATCCCTGTATAAGTTGATTTGTTTCAGTGGCCGAATAAAACCGGTTAGCTCCGTAGAAAGGAAAAGTTACCCAGGTTTGCCGCAAACTATCCGCGGGGTTTTTCATCCTGAACTGGGGCGTAGTCTGTATAGTTCCTTGTGGCAGCGTTGTTGTATTTTGCGCATAACTTATACTTATAAAAAAGCACAAGCACCACGTTATTAAATATATTTTTTTCATAAGTCTATTTTATGGTGATTATTAAGTCATCTATCGTCGTCAATCCGTCCCCGCTGTCGTGCCCGTACACATGTATTGTACTTAAACTCCCGGCTGAATAGCGTTTCTCGACTATTACATCACTGACTGATCGACGAATATTGTTCGAGGCAATCAGATCGACTGTAACTACCGGATCGTTTCCGAATTCACTAAAATTTGCGGCATATTGAATTACAAATGGAATCGATGATCCCTCCGGGATGTCTATCGTAACAGCTTCTGCGGGTTGATAGATCAGTGAAATACCCTGCGGCCAGTCATTATCTGCTTTGGGTCCGTACAATGTATAACTGGTTGTGTTTAAAAAAAAGTCGCCATTTTTTCCAATACTGTTTGCTGGATTAGTGTCGCCGTAAAGCAACGTATTGGCATCTTCTCCTTTTATACTCACACCAGCCGGCCAAATGCCGTCAGCTTTTGGACCGAATACAGTGAGTGTAACTGTGTTAAAAAAGAAATCACCATTTAACCCTACGCTGTTTAGCGGATTAACGTTACCACTTAACATACTGTTACCGCGAGGCCCTTGCGGACCGCTGGCCATAGAAAACACCTGCAGCCATACACTGTTAGTTTTTTTGTAAAAGATACCTGTGTCAGTATTTATATAGCTATCTCCGTTCGCACCAATGGTTCCAGCAGGTAATCCCGGAGCATAGATAGTTGTATTGCCACCAGCATTAAAGGGCACCGGGATGTAGGTACTCAACCATACCGCGTTTACCTTTTGATACATCGCGCCGGAAAGTGTGTTTATAAACACATCACCGTTTTTACCGTAGTTATTTTGCGGCAGTATAGTACCAAAATTTAAGCTAACACCCGTATTAATGTTATCGCCCACAAAAGAGAGCAGCTGTTCCAGATTATATTGATAATCGGCTCCATCCTGTACTACAACTGATACGCCATCTGCCGTGAGGGCTGATGTTATGGGCAACTCACTTATTTTTTTATCAATTGCCATTAGTTTAAAAATTCGGTTATCGGATAGCTTAGTTCAGTTGATGAAGCAGTAAGCGGGTAATTATACCGGTTTCTGTCTACGGCGCGAATGCGTGGCCCCGGCTGCCTGGCAATGCGGTTAGCATTACTTAAACGCCATTGCGGAAAGTCTTGCTGATGGTCATTTAAATAGCGTTCAACATCATTGGCATAAGCATTAGCTATGCTACGTTGTTGCTGCACCAGTTTCATGATTTCGGACGTAGCCAATGCCTGCCCCATGTCCTGGTGCTTTATTACCGGGCCAGTTGGTGTGTAATGAACCGCATCGTTCTCTATAAAGCGCGCAAAGGTAAAATACACCAAAGCCGGAATGAGGCCTTCGTAAAGTACAATATTACCTTTATCATCAAGATATTCCGTGCCTGTCAGCAAATCTTTGTAACGTTGCGGGGTATCAAACTTTATCGCACCTGTTTCATCAAATTGTTTTAAAAGCGTGTTGTATAAATCGCGCCCTAAAAATGGCTTTAAATCCAAATCCTGTGCTTTTTTGATAAAAGCGTTGAGGCGTTCGAGTTTTATGTTTACCGATATGTCCTGATATTGCTGAAATGTGCTTTTGTCAATTAAATATATCTGGGTCATGTTTAAAGAATGTAATGGTTAATTAATGCAGCATTAGCACATGCCGCGGTTAAGAGAAAGGCTTGCATCAGGTAAACTGATCCGCAAATAATTATCGACAGGCTATATCAGCCCCTGAACCATGGCCTTGGCTTCGGCTTGTTTAAATCCGTAAGCATATACCAGCGTGGCTATCTTACTCTCAGCAGGCATATTGGCAAGCAGTAACTGATTAATGGCCGCGCCGGCCTTCACGCCAATACTATCTTCAGCAACATTGGCGGGTACAGGTATTATGTTCCAGTTACCTGATGGATTTAAAGGTTGATGGTAATGGCTGAACAATTCTTCCAGCACCTCGGCTATCTCCGCCCGGTCGGGTGCGGTGTTATCATTAAACTCTCGTATGGCTTCCTTCTTTTCGCCGCCATTACTTAAGCCTGATGATTTTTCAGGGTTGACCAGCTCCTTTGGTACCGAAAAACCTTTGATGATACGCGCCTCAACCGAGCGCTCCGTGCTTTCAAAAAGCTTATCGTTATTCTGGATGGAATAGGGCTGAAACTCAGGCTTTGATTTTTCATCTTCGTATTCTATTACAATAATCTTTTGAGCACTCTTAGCACCCTGGAACGTACCCAGGTCCTTCTCCAACTGTGATGGAGAATTGTTGCCCTCCCCTACACCGCCGCTATTGTCCGCTTCCTCGCGGCGAGCCGGCATAAACAGCATGGTTGAAGGCAGAAAACCTGTTGTAACCTCGCGGTTGTTAAAAGCCTTTATACCGGCTTCGGTTTCAAAATCCTCCCAAACACTATCAGCTTCTATCAGCGGGTAATCATCTATCTGCGGATTAAAATAGAACAACTGCCCTTTGTACTGCTCCCAGCCTCCGGCTGCTGATACCTGTTGTTTTATAACGTCTGGGTTAGGGTCGTATCGGTCAAAAAAAATTACCTTGCTACGCAATATATGCTTCCAGGTCTTTCGCCCCCAATCATTATACACGGCGTACTTACCGGCAGTATCCGCATTATCGGTATCGCCCATGCGGATATCCTCAAACTTCACGTAGTTTACCGAGCATATCTTAAAATTGGCGTTATAGTTTACATGAATACCAAAGCCTGTAAACAAGGCCTTATCTGTAGCTATGGCTTTTAAAAGCTTGGCCAGGGTTAGCCCTTTACTGTTGATCATCCGCTTACCCAATTTGGCATCCTCGAAACCTACACCGGCTATAAACTTGGCCCGCTTGTTCCAGCAGTCCTTTGCTGTGGGCGACGCGGCCACCAGTTCGAGCATCCGTTGCGGATAGGCGTTATCGATATCAAAATTGAGTATGCCGAAGGTTTGATTGGGCCTTACCAGTATGCGGCGTTCTATTTGCGGGAGATAGGTTTTCATTCGCCACCCTCCTGTTGCAAATCAACGCTTTGCTTTTTAAGTGTTTTTTCTTTGCCGGATGCCTTTACCTTCGCTTCGGCTTTAACAAATAACAATGCGATATGCGGGTAGCGATTAAGGTACCACTCCGCCTGCTCATCGGTTAAGTTATCATTGGTATGAGCCGCCGTTTCGCCGGGTGCAAACTGATGCCTGCCGGGCTTTAACACATATTTTTTGGGTGTACTCATTTATTAAAATAATTAAGATCATTGCCCGCGGCCATTGATGCTGATGGCCCGATTATGTGATAAGGTTAATTTAAGGGCCGGGGCAATGATGTGTTTACGCCATCAGGATAGGTTTAGGATACTAATTCTTCAATCGCGGCGATGGTGCTGGCGTACGTAGCTGTGCCTGATTGTGGCGCAATAGATACTGCGCGCGGCGGATAAGGCTCCTTCAGTTTTTCCGGATTGCTCAGTTTTACTTTGTAACCGCCATCCAATGCTTCGTCAGCGGCGTTACGCTCAGCCTCGGTTAGTACCAGGCCATTCACCGCGCCGTACAATTCCACAGCCGAATCGCTGGCTTTATAGTTATTTACCACAATGGCACGTACCTTACCATAGCCCATAGCCTGTAGCTGTGCTTTTATTTCAACCGACAGGCCGGCCACGTTGAAATCAATCTCCTCGGTATAGCGTGGGCCTACCTGTGTTTTGGCCAGTTTTGAGGTAGCGTTAAAGCTGTTATTAGTACCTTCAAACTTGTACACTTTGGCGGTTGCCACGGCAGTAAGTCCGGTTACTATCAGTGGGTTGGTGGTGCTGTAGGTCAGGGTGATCTCATCCTCGTTAAAAATGTATATCACATCCTCAATACCGGCGGTTACAGGCTCACTTGCGCCCAGGGCAAAGCCCGCGTTTATTTTATTATAAATCGACATATTGTTTTTATGAATTAGGTTTTTGATAGAACAGTACCGATAGGCCAGATCAGGACTATCTGCTTCGGTTAATGCGCGTTTAGTTACGCGCCCAGGTAGAACAGTTCGTTAGCGAACTTGAAGTTAACGGCTGCTTTCATGCGGGCCTTCATGCGCACCACATTATCATTAGTATAAGGTTTCATGTAAACGGTTGAAAGCTCTGAAGCATCGCCCAGCAGATCAACGCCCAGGAAAAGATTTGATGAACGCGCACCCAGAATGGTATTGGCCTGCCAGTGGTTCATCAGTTGCAGCGGAATGCCGAGGTAATCCATTTTCTTTTTATCGGTAAAGGCATTCAAAACGTTTACTGCCTTATCCGCCTGTGCCTGTGCATAAGCATAGCCCACATGCAGCGGCACCTGCAGGTTAAAATCATCCTGGCTACGGTCGGCCGGGTCAAGCTGGGCATATACCTCGCCTAATACCGTTAATACGTTGCTGGCATTAATGTAGCTTACTGTTGCCGCGGTAGCTGTACCGGTAAAGGTGGCAGGCTTGCGGGTGTTAATCTCGTTAAAATTACGCACCAGCTTAAAGGTAGTAGCGCTCAGTACTTTGATAAAGTACGATTGCCCCTGAACATTGGGTGCACCGGTGGTGCCATTGGTAGTATCCTTGCTGCTGCCTGTTACCGCAGTAACTGTTACCACATCCCCATCAGCCAAAGTAACGGTGCTTGATACAGTTACTACGCCCGAGGCATCAATTGCCGTAGCTGCCATTGAGGTAGACGGCTTACCCAGGCCTACCTTGTACACGCCCGATGCTGCCGCTATGCTCGGCAACAGGCCGGTGAAAGGAGCGGTAAACGTAGCCTCTTTGGTTGCGCCCTTGCCCAGCCAGTACAAACGCTCGTTAGCGATCTGAATTTTAGTGAGGTAGCGCTGCACCATAAAATCCGACAGGTCAACAACGCCCTCATAATCGCTGAATGCGCCGGGGCTTAGCCTTTGGGCTTCCCATGATTGTACCAGGTTATCCCACTGCTCCTGTTTCATAAATTCGTAAATCACCGGGTCAAGGTAGCTTTCGGTTTGTGATGCCGTGGTACCCTGATCGTTAAACATACCCGATGGGTCCTGCAGTTTTACGTCATCATCAACATCAAGGATGATCTTGCGCGATTTTACGTCGTTAATTACTGTTAGCAATCCGCGCTTTACTGAGTCGGCCTCAAGCAGCGTGCTTGCCATAAAACCCGCCAGCGCTTCGCCGGCATAGGTGTTGTTTGTAAATGTAAATTGAGCCATTTGTTAGTTTAAAGCCCCTTCCCCTAAAGCGAGCCCCCCTGCCCCCTAAAGGGGGAGTTAAAAGATTTAGGCGAGTCCCTGCTAAAGGGAGTAAGGATTTTTTATTAATATAAATTGATAAGGTTTAATTGATGAGCAAGAGTTCCCCTTTTAGGGGGTTAGGGGGCTGTAGTTTTATCCTGCACGGCTTTTTTAACTGCGGTGCGTGCCAGATCGCTTTGCGGCGTAAAAAACGGCTGCTCTTCAGTTTTACCTTTCGTACTGCGTTTTGAGCCTACAGGCATAAAATCTGAGCGGATCTCGTTGCGCACCTGTTCTGTTGTTTTATTGAGCTTTGTATTGGCAGTTTCTAAAGCAGCACGGGCTTCGGTAAGCAATGCGTTCTGGGCGTGGAGCCGGGCCTTTAGTTCCTGGATGCGGTTCTCTACTTCCATCTTTTTGGCCTGAAATTTTTGTTTCTGTTTTTCCGGCAATGGTTCTTCGTCAGGTTCTGTTTGTGCCGGTTGCTCAATTTGTTCAACCAGGCCATCCGTTACCTTTAGCTTTTTGCCGTTAGCCGTAGTGTAAACGTCTGTACCGGCAGGTTGGTGCATTTCCTCATCCTGGTAAACCTCGCTGCCTTCGGCAAGCTCGCCCTCGTGGTGAAGGGTACATTTGTCGGTTATGGTATGTTTGTTTACCACCCGCTTAAAGAAATTCATAATCTTGTCCAACACCGTAGTCGTTTTTTCGATAAGCTCCTTGTTCTCCGTGTTCATGTTTGTATTTGTATTTAGTATTTTGTTGATGCAGCGCTGGTAAACCGCGGGCGCGGTTGAAGCGAATTGCTTAATGTGCAGGTTGTTGGTGATGGGCATGCTGTAATCATCCACCCGGTCAATAAAACCCAGACTAAGTGCCTGGTCGGCAGTCATCCAGGTAACGGCGTTGATGAGGCTGTTAACGGTTACGCTATCTAACCCTGAACGGTCGGTGTATATCTGCGCCAGGCGCTCCTGTACCACATTGAGCATCTGTACATCTTTCAGCAGCTCATCGGCATTGCCGCCGCTGCCTACCATGGGTTTGTGTATCATCAGCAAGGCGTATTTGCCCATCACCACCGTATCGCCGGCCATGGCCACTACCGATGCTGCCGAGGCGGCCAAAGCGTCAATATAAACGGTAACGGCGCCGGGGTACTTCTTCAGCATATCGTATATGGCAATGGCATCAAACGCGCTGCCGCCTGCCGAGCTGATATGTACATCCACATCAGCACCCGCGGCAGCATCGAGCTGGGTTTTGATATGGGCGGATGACAGGCTGCCCGAGCCTATGCTATCCGTTTCGTTATCATATAGGTATATCTTCATTGTAAATTGATTTATTTGTCATCAAGCATGATGCGTGGCTGAAAAGCCAGCTTGCCGGTATGGCATTTCTGAAACACTGTAATTGCTACAGTTGGTAATTGCGGTTGCAATTATTTGATATTATGTATTGGATGCAGACCACACAGGTTTAAGCGTGATCTTTTTTGCGGAGGCGATTTGTTAATTCAAATTTCGGAAGAAATTTTCGCCAGGATGGTGCCGATGTTTTGGCAGTAGGCATTTTTATTATTTTGATCTATCAATCATCCGACAATACAAATATCGCCGCTTTTAATTTAGGTTTTGGTGCCAGTGGTGTGGCAGTACCCCCCCAACCCTCCCGAAGGGAGGGCTATAGAACAAAGTCTACGCTTGGGGAGGATTTAGGAGGGGCGTTACTCCCCCTGCGTAAAGGTGTTCAACGCCCGCCAGATAGTGCGTTCGCCTTTATCAAACTGTATTTCGGCCTCTAATACGGCTTTATTTACACTGATGCCGCGTGTTTTTACCTGGGCATGCACCCATAAGTAAATCTCCCGATAAGTAAATACTTTGGCACTGATCAGTCCGGATTTAAAGAGCGTTGTTAACACGCCGGTTTCGTAAAGAGAATTAGCGATTTGGATATTCATATTAATATGCTTATTATGCCTATTGGCATATTTTAGTTTAAGAGATCAAGATCTCTGTTTCATTACAATAACTATTTTATTAAAGTTACTTTACCGTTTAACAAAAGGTATGATTGGTATTTAGGTTCCATGTAGATCATATCCCGGTATACCTTGCCGCCTGTTTTCACTACGTTCACACGTTCGGGCTCGCCTTTTATCAGGGTTACCTGCTCCTCCGTCATGCCTAAGGTTACCTTGCCGGCCTTAATATTTTTCCATACCGCCGCCGGATATTTGTAAATGGTTTGAGGGTCTTTAGTGAAAAAATTATTCTTGAAATAAGCAACAGGATCGTGATCGGTATTAGTACCGCTTACATCAACAAAGCTATATCCAATAATACCTTTATCGGTTTTCAGGGTCAACAAAACAGGAGCACCATTAGTTGTACTTGGCGATACATTTATAACAGTTACAGGTTCAAAACGAACATTTTCTATCCCGATCAAAGCTCCTCTCCAATCATATGGATTCCCTGTTTTTAAGAAGAGAAAATTGATCCACAGCTTTTTGTTTAGCAAAAGCTGTCTCGCATCCTCAATATCTTTCGCCGGCGCTACTTGATAAAATAACTTTAATAGTGATGTTTTTGCCTGATACTGCATCCCTACGCTATCAACAAAATTTCCATATTTAAAATCATCATCAATTGATAAAAGCTTTAAATGCTTGCCAGCGGTTGATGCTATAGCCCTTTTTTCGCCGGTAGTTACATTAGCTAAAAAAGCATAGCCACTCTTCATATCATCTATATCCAACGGCAATACAACGTAAGTTTCACCTATGGTTTCCTTTAAAGTACGGTAACGTAACGGACCAATGTAGGTACGTTGTTCCTCTGTCAGTTTTTCGGTATCATCTTGCTGGGCAAAGCACAGGGATATATTTAATGATAAAATTAAGGTCCAGATCAGGCGGTTCATCTCTTTTTGCTAAAAATTTTGGTAAATATAATAAGTGGCCTCCAAAATTGCAAAGCAAATTACAGGTTTACCCTATCAACCGTACGCGCTAAAATACTTTGCTGCGTATTGATATCCTTTACATCAACATATACCGGCGGAAAGTTGTTGATAATTTGATAAGCCAGTGTATTAGCCATCTCCTTAACATCATTTACCGGCTGGCTATAATAACGCCCGGCGTTGCCACCATCGGTATATACACCACCAAGCGCATAAGCCGGCGAGGTATTACCCGTTGAAAAATCGCGCCCGCCATAGGCTACATTTATGGCGCTTACCAGGTTACGTGCCCAGGGGTTGCGCATGGCTTCAGAAACCACCACCGCTTCGCCCGAGCGAAGATAGGCATTGGTATCATCAGTACGGCTATAGCCCCCTAACAACGCGCCGCGCCCATCGGATATAAAGCGACCGCCTTGCGCGTAGCCGGGTTTTTGCTTTACAATATCGGCTATGGAGGTAGCCCCCTGTGCAGCCATAAATGCCGCCTGCGCAATACCCAAAGCCTGCCCTATAAATGGTATACCCGAGTAGGCTTGCAACGATTCCATAATGGCTTTTCGTGTACTGATAATAATATCGCCAACCGCGGTGGCTTTTTTGGCCACAAAGGCGGCTTTAAATATGGCCGAATCCTTTTTAGAGTTTTTCAGCACGCCATCTATCAGTTTATCGCCTGCATGCAGTTTCGCGCTAACCAGGTCCTGCTCGAGCGCGGCTCGTTTGGCGGCATAATCCGCCTCAATTTTTTCAACAGATTCACTACGTTTTTGAGCGGCGGTTACAGCCTGCTGGTGTTGCAAATCAAGCAATTGCTGCTGTAGCAATAACGCTTGTAAATGTTTGCCATTCTGCTCATTTTCAGTAATGGCATTCCGGAGTTTATCCTGCTCTTCCTGGCTTTTGTCGGGCTGGGCATTTTGTTGGTTAAGCGCATTTTGCTTTTGCCACTGCCGGGTATCAAACTGCTCTTTCCAGGCGGCCATATCTTCAAGGAGTTTTTGTTCCTGGGCGATGGTTTCTTTGAGTTTTACTTTTTCAGCTAAGGTAAGTCCGTCATCTTTTTCAAGTAATTTAGTTCTATGTTTTATTCTTTCATCAAGAACTTTATATTCCTCCTCATACTGCTTATTCCTATCCTCAGTTTCTTGCTTTAAACGAACTTGCTCACGGGCGGTAACATCTTCAATATTATCCAGTTTCAGTTGTTTCAACTCGTCCTCGTAGCGCTGTAGTTGCGCTACATCCTCCTGCTGAAACTTGTTACTGATCGCCTTTAGCGTTTTGGCCTGCTCCTTGTCAATCTGCTCAATATCCTTTTTATTTTTTGCATGCCCGGCCCTTAGCTTATTAAAATACGCTTCGGCTGTTTTTATCTGTTCCTCATAACTTTTTAAGGTTTGTATGGTTTGCCCGGCTATCTCCTCAAGCCGCTCCTGGCTGGCCGATCTGAATAGATCATCCTGCTCCTTAATAGTAGTACGGTACGAGTTATTAATCTCCGCATTATTTTTTTTGGTATCTAACAATAAACCAATACCGTACTTCTTCACATCATCTTCAACCGCTTTAACCAGCACGTTGTTTTGCTTATTTAACAGCATAGTATCTGTGCTTAAATCAGCAATACTTTTTTGCGTACGCTTTACTTTTTCTTCAAGCTCATTTATTTCAATATAACCAAAAGAACCGCTTGCAGAAACAGGCACACCCATACTGGAAACTTGCATAGGCACCTTGTCCAACTCTTTTTGATGCTTACGAGCCGCATCTAACTCCTTTTGCTGTGCTTTTAGTTCGTCATTAAATTTACCGGCGCGTGTTTCATTAGTTAGTTTACGCTGCTCGTTGTTTACAATCAAATTTTCGGCAGCACGTGCCCTGGCAGTGGCAATGATGGATTGGGCAAGCTGATCATATTGGCTTTTGGCTTGTCCGGCAAGTATCGCTTCGTCCTTAACGTTCTTAAAATAAGCCGGATATTTTTCCTGTAGGGCATTAACCGCTTTTTTTCGTTCGGTTATACCCAGGGTAACATCCTGTGTGGCATTGTAAAGCAGTTTTAACTTAACCAATTCATCTTGCGCCGATAAATTGCCGCGCTTTTGTACTTCTATTAACGCGCCCATTACAATGCGACTATCCTTAAGCGCTTTGCCGTAAGCCGTTAAACGCTGCTCACCCTTTAATAAGGATGATACCCAGCTTAAAATCTCCTTTCCGTATACGCTGAGCAGTGTGATGCCAACTGATATAACGCTATTCCATGAAAGTAATGATGAGGCCAGTTGCTTTAAAACGCTTTGCGGTTTTTGGCCCGATGCTACAAGCTCCCTGTTTTGTGTATTAAGCTGTTTTATCGATTCAACAACTTCAGGTAATTTCTCGCCCAGGGCGGATAGGCCTGCTTCAAAACCCTGAGCAAACTTGGGGTATATGCTTATAACCTCAGTTAATGAATCTCTTAACTCATCAACAGCCTCCTGTTGGGCCTTTAACTGATCTTCAATATTATATGTGTTTGCCATATTGATTAATGCTTTAAATGCCAAATGGCATAATTGAATTATATTTTTATATGTTAGCTCCTGATAAGTTTGATTACTCTTTTACCATAGTAACCTTACCATTTAAAAACAGATATGAATGATATTTGGGTTCCAGGTATATCCAATCCTTATATACTTTGCCACCAACAATTACTTTGTTAACCTGATCCGGGTCTTTGCGTATTAATAATACCTGCTCTTCCGTCATACCAATAATTACCTTACTCTTTTTCAGGTTAGCCCACATAGCCGGGGTGTATTTGTAAATCAGCTTCGGGTCTTTGATATAAAAACGATTGTAAAAATCAAAATCGGGATCGCGGTCCGTATTTGTTTTACTAAGTGCAGCAACAGTGTACCCTATTGTTCCATCAGAAGTTTTAATTATAAAAACTAACGGATACATATTTGAGGTTGATGGAACTATATCAAGGATATGAACTGGTTCAAAAATTGCATTTTTAGTTTCCGTATTGATGACATCTCTGTGGTTACCAACTTTAACAGTAAAAGTCTTAATCCATAAAGTTTTATTAAGATACAATTTTCGGGCAAATTTAAATTCAGCTATAGGAGCTATGTTTGCAATGGTGTGGTTATAAGCTATGACTGATACGTACTTATTGCCATCACTATCAGCAAAATAAGCGCTATCTTTAGTTACGCTTTTTAATACAAGCAACTTTCCTTCAATATCTTTACTGTAAAGCCTTTTTATTGAGCCCTGAGCTCTTATATAGGTATATCCAAACTTTTTCATTCCCGAGTCAAGCGGTAATATCATATATTCCTCGCCAATAGTTTCTTCAAGTGTACGATAAGGTACCGGGCCAAAAAAATACCTATCGGGCCGTTTAGCCATTTTATCAATTTTAAGCAGTCTTGCTATTTCAATTGAGTCAGCCTTGCTTTGGCAAAAAGCCGGGAAATTTATGAGTGCGATAAGCAGTATAAGGAGTGTATTTTTCATCAAGTTAAAATGATCGTTTTTACGTGATAAACATAAAAAATGTTATCCATAAAAACTAATATAATTAGCATCAAAGCCTTATTAATTCAACTTTAGTGGGTTGACCCTTACGCCAGCTATCAATTTTATTAATGTAGTAATATGCGCCATCCTGTCGCAAGTACACCGGAATTAGCAGATCAAGCTCCAATACGTCTCTTGGGGTAAGCATAAAATAACGTACCACCTTTTTGGTTTGCGTCAGCACTTTTTCAAACTCGGCATAGTAGCGTGTTTTTATACCCGCATGGGTTGTATTACCATCAAACATATCCGCGTAACACAAATGATCGGGCGTGCCTTCTTTATAAAAATAAGGCACACTTATCTTATCATTTTTCAGTATTATGCTATTGCCGTCGCCGTCAATAAACTTTATCGGCGTAGCATCACTTACAAATCGTGTTTCGTTAATCAATAAACGCGGCGCAACATCAATGCTAAAGTCATCACTATCCTGCTCCACCATTCTGATCTGCGTTATCTGGCCCCCAATGTAAGGCGTGGTTAAGCTTGGCGCAAACGGCGATTTAAACAACTCGGCTGAAGCCGGGAGCGAGGCGTCATTAATATTTAGCTGCGCCCTGCCGTAGTTTAGCGGTATGGCTTCATCCTCTTCAAACTGCATATAATTTACTTGCGCGTAATTACCCAACTGATAGCTGATCTGCTTACCCTGATCGAGGCATTTGGCTGTCCAATCTTTAGCCAGCGGGATATTTTTCACGATATCGCGCAAACTTGAAAATATGATTTTTCGCTCATCCGAATTGGTTTGGCAAATGATACCGAACCTTTGCAATACGTCCTTTAAAAAATCTTTCTGACTCAAATCTGGCAATATACGCTCACATTGCACGGTTTGGCCATATTGCACATCCTGGTTAATAGGCTTTATGGTAAGTGAGGCGCCTGAAGACATCGTGAAATAAGACGGCCTGTCTCCCCAAAATTCGTAATCAATACGCACTTTATCACCAACGTTTAGTACTAATTGCGATGACATGCTTGCATTTGTTGTAACGTAATTACCCCATATGTTACCCCCGCTACCCTGCTCCCGGTTAAATCCATTTGAAAAATCAAATCTTAGCTCGTTAACATCCTGTTGTGATCCGCCCTTGAAAACTCTGATAAATAATTTGAGATATGAAGGATGCTTACCTGTAACCTTACCTCTAAAAATAAATGTTGGTATATGTAATGATACATCAACCGTGATAATCTCTTTTGAAGTGTAAGTACTGGCCGCTGTAAACTGCGCACTATTACCTTCATCTATTTTATTGAAAGTTACAGTGCCCTTGTTATCATGAATGGGTATATGCGACACATCCAAATTGCTTGCCCTGCTAACATGAATACCGTTGTTATCAAATTTATTTTGGTGATCCGTGCCGTGCTCCCATTTGCTGTTACTAAACTGGCAGATCAGCTTATCGTATAGCGGATCGGTAAGTAAAGAGCCGTCCGCCCGGTAACCGGTTGAGCGCACCAGTATGTCAACAGCTGTTTTTACAAAGAAGCCGGGACGTAGCTGGCGCACATTTACTTCATGCTCGCCACCTGCAGGGTTATACTTAAGTTTGCCATAGTCTATTATCGGGTATATCCACCCTTCTTTTTTTTGCTGTGAGGCCACAACATTTTGTAAGTTCCAGGTGTGGTCATACGCCTTCCAAAGCTGCTGCTTTCCGTATGGGCTGGTACTATCGCCCATCTCATAAATTTTTCCGCCAAGGGCGTCAAAAAAATCAACGTTACCTGATAGTACGGTCAGGTTTACTGTATCATTATCCACACTATTAAGTTCGGCAATACCGTAAGGGATGATCTCCAAGCCATTCTGCACCAATTTGGCATTATACCGTTTATATAGGGCGCCCGTGTTAAACGCCACATCGTCCGGAAAACCTAAAATCCGGCGGTTACGTTGGGTTAAAGGTAGTTTGAACTGGTTTGAAGTGTTGCCCTGCTGGTTTTTTACCTCTCCGAGGTTATTAATTTGAAAAGTAAGGGCAATGGGGCTGTCATCCGCCAGGTCAACCAACTGATCGTTTATTAAAAGCTGCATGTTTAACTATTTTATTGTGCCTGTATATTAATGGCAGGCATGTTGAAGGTGATGCTGAAAGGAGCCTGCCCGTTGCGTGTTTCATACTCGGCATAAGTTGCCGTGTTTACCACCACAGTTTGCCATTTTACCGGATTGCGACTTACTAATAACTGCACTTTCGGGGAGTATTTAATGGATTGTAAACCCTCTATATCACTTACGGACAGATCCTCAGCCATAACCTTTACTTTTTGCCCCGCGCTTTTGCTTATCACTTCCTCAATGCCTTGCTGGTTTTCCCAATCGTGCACATAATTTTTAATGATTACGGCATTCTGCACATCTAATGAAATTTCCTGATTAAAGACAAAACGGTAGTAATTCCAGGAACCCGAAAGACCGATCCAGCGCAAGTAGACTGAGTTATCATCAACCGCTTTATCTACGCGGATGGTTTGCGTTTGGGTAACTATTTTCTCTTGCCCGTTATCATCATTATATTTCAGGTCGATGGTAATATAATGCGCCTCCTGCGGGAATTGCTGATTAATAAGCAAACGGTTAAGCCCTAACTGCGCGGGTACAGATATATCCCCCGTCGTTTGCCTGGTTATAACCAGTTTACTGCCATCCTGGTTAAGCAACCATGATCCATTTTCATTAAGTAGATATTGATTTTGCAAAGCGCCTACCAAAGGTTTACGGTTAACATCGAGCATCTTGAGCTCGCAAAACAACTGGCGCCCTAATAATGCTTCGCTGTATATAAAACCGATATCAAACGGATAACCGTTGCTGTAGGCTGGTTCATCAAAATCAGTCACCCACCTCGCCCTCAACGATGGCCCTGCAACCGACCGGAACGGCACATAAGCCGCCAGGTTACCGCCATGCTTATCGCCCAATTGTTTAGCGGCATAAAGTACGTAATAGTTGCCTGCTATGGCGGTAAACTTCTGTTGGTCGGCATTTGCGTATTTGCCATCCCAAACTTCGTCGTACGCTATGCTATAGCTGGCGCTCAGGTTGTTATCACGATGATTTACTCGCGTATAATCGCTGCTATCCGCAACCTTCAGCAAACTTTGCAAAAAAGTCGAAACATCGGCACGGGTTAGGCCGGTGCTATCAGGACGGTGAGTGGCGGTAATGGTTTGCTCCTGCCCGCTATCCGCATCCTGATAAGTTATGCGCGTTTCCATTTTATAATACGGGCGCAGGCTGTTAATATTAACAAATCCGGTTTGGTTAATTTTGTATGCTGTGTTGATAATTAGTTTGCCCCCAATAATATCCACAACCTCAAACACCCCTTTATACAAACCTGCGTTTAAATAAATTGAATCGCCTATTTTAACCTTACCCATATCGCCGTTAATGTAAAGCCTGGCTTTAATCCCTTTATCGCGCGTGTTGTAGCTATCAATTTTTGTTACGTCAAAATCGCGGCGCTGATAGGTAAACACCACCGGATTGAAAGCCGCACTCCAGCGCGAAGTGTTATTACCTACGGTTACCGACGGATCATCAATCAGCAAGCCTGTTTGCACAGTTAACTGTACGGATGTTTGTTGTGTACAACCCAGCGGATTACGGTCATGAACGGTTACCTGCACTAAGCCACCCCGCAAACCGCTGAACACGGGAGATACCTGGTAGGTATCGCCACCGTCAATACTATAGCCTATAGGGCTAAAACTCGAGCTGGCGTTTACGGTGATTTGCCCATCGGCAGATCCGGGCGCGCTTTCCGGCTTGTTTATGGTAACATAATTGATCTTAAGATCGCAGGCTGCGGGGTTAGATGGTTCGATGCCAGGTACAACAGATTGTATGGCGAAACTTTTGCTGTATGAAGAGATCATCACCCCCGTGTAATCATATCGAAGGTCGCTGATCATGCCACTGAAAATAAGCATGCTTTGCCCGGGTATGGTTACCGAGTAAGTGCTGTAGCCGCCACCCTCTATCTCGTTATAATACACAATGGTATTATTACCGTTAACCGGTGCGCCCGTAGTTGAGTCGGTCAACCGGATAAATACATCGGCATAGGTGGTTTCTCCCCCGTTATAGTCCGGGTAGGTATAAGTATAATTGGTAATATCAATTTTTGCGATGATAGCCATTTTATTTTTTAGGAGTTAGTGGCGGCGAGCGCAATATTCAGCACTACGCCGGTTGTGTTTACATTAAACTTGTTATACACCGGGCGGCATCGTGCTTTATCACCGGGTTTAATTTTAAAATACCGCTTGTTTCCCTGCCGGTACGCCGCCGCTTTTTGAATAAACTGTGAGGCCATCGCAAGCGCTTCTGCTACATAGCTTTCGTTATCGGCAGTGTATTCGCCAAAATCAGTTTGGAACAAGAACTCGATAGTTAAATTGAAAATATTATCAACCTTGCCGTTTACCTGCGGCAATAATTCAATACCCTCTAAAGGGTACATAAAAACGCATGGGAACGTAGCAGAGTCGGCCAGGGTATTGAGCTCATTAGCGGTACCGTAAATAAAACCCGGTGTACCGTCAAGGCTTTGCACAATAGCCTCAATATAATTGCGGATAGGCATAGTTATAAGTTTTAAATTTTTATTCAAGATTTGCTGGCCTGCAACATCTCGGTATACTTGCGCTGATAATCAGCTTCCGTTTTGTTGAGCAGCAGTTTGGTGAGCACCCGTTCGTACGGAGTGTTCAGGATGAGATCCCACTTGGTAACATCGCCGCCCGAAAGCGCGTTTATGGTATTAATGTGCTTAAATTTTTCAAACGCCTGTATTCCTGCACGTTTTTCCAAAGCTGACGGAACTGATGCCAAAAGCCTGTTTTCACTTTCAAAAAGTGCGGATATGAGGTAAAAAAATGCTTCGAAATGGGCAGTGCCTCCGTTACCCGCATAGTATTTATCACATTAACAAAAGCGGCGGCCTGGTACTCATCATAAGGTTTTCCGGTAGCCCGGCAATAAAAGTATTGCGCCAGCAGCTTGCTGCATACTTGTAGCGAGGGGTTGAAATTTGCCTGCCAATCGTCGTTGCCATACTTCTTGATGTGTGATGCTATCTCGTCGGCAATAATATCACGCGCAGCCCAGTAAGCGCCTGCCGGCTCTATAGCTAAATCGCTGATAACCTTCATTCTTTTGCTAACACCATCAACATCCAAGATAACCAAATTTGGAATAGCATCGCTATTGTACAGGTTTTTAATAGAAAAGGCGAGTTTTAAAATTAGCTCGCTGAACACGGATAGTTCAGACGCGTCTTTAATTTGCTTCAGTTCCTCTGCCGGAATACCCGACAGTATACTGATTGCTTCAGCGTCGCCTAATTTTTCGGCCGATTGCAGGGTAATCATCTGTCCTAAAGTTATCTCATCCAAACTCTCAGGCATAGCAACGCTCAGCTTGCCTTTGTGGGTTTTCACAGTTTTATTGATCATATAAATTAGTTTACAACTATAAAATGCCATTAAGCAATGGATCGGTACCGGGAGACGCATGGAGCAAGGGCAGTTTTGAACGTACACCGCCCTGATTATTTACTCCCAGCTTGTTCAGCGCCACATAGCGAAATGCGTCTATCAGGTGGTTCCATGAATCTACCGGCTGATTAACGGAACGGCCGGCTTTATCAGTTTTCCACTTATAGCGGCCAAGCTCATTACGTAAATTGGTACTTGCCCGGGTGATATTTACTTTGTACCGCTGCAAAATATCAATAGAGTTGGCTACGCTGTCAGGTCCTTTTTTAGCGGCACTGATATTCCAGCCCATGCGCCTAAGCTCTTCAATGGATTTAGGTTCAGCACTGTCAGCAATTATTTCATTACTAAAACTTAATCCGTATTGCTTTAACCTGGCTGAAATATCGGTATTAGTGAGCGCCGGTTCATAAAACAATTCCTGTACCCATAACTCACCATTTTGCCGGTATACCTGCAAGCAAGCCGTTGGGTCGTTGGTAAATCCAAAGTCGAGCCCGGTTGCAATCAGCCTTGCATCCTGAGGTATTGCTTCGCAAAGCTGCCAATTGTTGAATATCAATCCGTTAATTTTACCGGTAAGGCCGCGGGCGTATACCTTCCAAAGTTCCTCGTCAACATATTTTAACGACTCAATTTTTTGGCGTACTGCATCATCAATAAAGGGATTATGCCGGTGATCTGATATGATCAACTGAACTCCGCTCTGCCCGAGCAACCTGTCGTGCACCCAAAACTCTACGTTAGGGTTGTAATCTAAAAAAACACGTTTTTTGGTGCGAAGCGCTAATTCATTGTATACATCCCAGCTAATACCATTGGCCTCATTAACAAATAAATAATCGCGCTTTCCTGACTTTGCATCCTGGGCACTTTCGTAACTTTTGAACTCTATGATACTGCCGTTTACAAACTCAAAAAATCTATCGCTTTTATTATAAGTTTTAACTGCTTGGCTTAACTGCGTGCCGGAATGATATATGGCAAGCGCATCTCGTACCGCGCCCGCCTTTAAGTTGGGCATATCCTGCCCGCAAACCGTAATTACTAATCCGCCTGTTTCAATAGCCAAACAAAAAAGTACCTGCAAAATGGCAAACGTTTTACCCGACGAGGTGCCGCCCTGATTCACCACTATAGGCTCAGTAGCGTTATAATTAAGATCAAATAATACCGATGTACGCATTATGAAAATTATGCCTTTTGGCATTTAATTAAGTTAAGTCTACTTGAGTTTCACTACCAGCAGGAAGGAAACCGGTTCCCTGGATTTCAATCTGCAGCACCGGCTGACTGATATTGATTGAACCCGACGCCTGATCGCCGCCCCAACCCAAAGTGCGTAACGCAAACACTGCTCCGGTTGACGATGAAAGGTGCAAACGCTTTTCATATTCGGCCTCAATTTGTAACCTGGCCCGCTTTGCAGCTTGGTTAAACCTACCGCTTTGCTCATATACTATAAATTCTTCCCGGCTGTTAAACCCGAGATATAAAAGCAGGCCGCAAAATGTAGGCACTTCAGTTTTATTAACCGTAACTTTATCGTGATTATTAAACTGGTCAAAGTACGCATCAACCCTTTGCTGAAAAGCTGACGATGAATTAAATTTTATGGGCATGGGTTTAAGTAATATTGAAGAACAATACAAATATACAGATATTTCTTTAATAATAAAGAATTTTATAAAGATTATTTTTTGTTTGTAATTATCTAAATCAGTTAAATAGTTTTTCTGAAAGTTAAAATATGTTAAATGCGCCTGTGGCTGCCTTTTTGCTATTGATTTTGTGGATAATTAATTTGTACATTTAACCATAATCTGTCCGGATGGGATCAAAAAAGTTTACTTTTTTACTTTTCATATTTGCAATGCTCCTGTCAGCAGTTGTTACCTCATGCCGTAAGGACGAGGATTTACAAAGCTTTAAAAACGACAAGGATAGCACAGCACTTCCATCATCATCAGGCAGTTTTATTGCTACTACCGGAGAGTTAAGCATCACCTTTAACGACAGCACCTATATTTTTGATGCCGAAAAAGATAGTATTGCCTTTGTTAGAGTGGATACAGCCGGCAATAAATATTTTGGCATCACCGCTATAAATGATAGCCACAGCATGAGCTTCGGCATCAGCGGGTTGGGCGAAGCCATCAATAAATCGAGCACTAAGGTTGAGGGAAGCCAGTTTTTGTTTGTGAACGACAAAGCCGACTCAAGTTTTACCCTGAGTAAATCGGCACACGAAATGGACCTGGGTAAACTTTCCTTGAAAAAATATACTAACGAAAAAGACGACGTTGCCGCAAAAGGCACTTTTGTAACCTACCTGGCATCTGATACAGGTAAAAACGCCACACTACATAAGGTGACAGGTAAGTTTGATATCCGTTTTAAGTAACCTGATTATTCGGCCTTAAAACTTGGGTTATAAATTAAACCAATAACGTTGCCCCAAGGATCTTTAACCGTGGCAACGACAATGTCGCCTCCTACGTTTTGGGGATTCTCAAATGATGTGGCACCGGCGGCTATGAAGTTTGCGTAAGCGTTTTCAACATTTTCTACGCCCCAATAAGTTACCGTATTGTCGCCAACCGTACACTCATCTGGCTGTAAACCGAGTTCGTAGCCGCCTATATTAAAGCCAACATAAAATACTTCATCGAAATAGGGCTGCGTATTGAAAACCTGAGCATACCAGTTTTTTGCTGACTCCAGATCAGTCACCTTATAAATCACTGTGCGTAAACCTAAAATTAAACTTTTCGACATGGTTTATATTTAAAATTATCGGGCTAAAGTATCAATTACTACCTGTTATTGATTTTAAAAAATGTAAATCACTGTGTATGAGCCGGTGAAATAACCCTTTTTTAAATTTTGTTTTATTTTTTATATAAATCTCAACAATTTACTGTATATATTTGTAAAGTAATAACAAACACATCTGTTTATGGAAGATATTATAAAATTCAGAATTTTTTTAAGCTTCCCGTTATTAGGCCTGCTTATTCCTGATCTTGGTTTGTTTTTAACCGGATCATCAGCCACGGCGGCATTTCCGATCACTCATGCTATAATTGCCGCTACTCTATCAATCTGTATAGCCGTATTAACCCTCAGTATTATGGTTTACAGAAAGAAACACAACATTACAAAAACTGCCACGCCGGTTTTTGATTTGTAAGGCTGAAATTTGTCACTTACCGCCCTGTACTTAGTTTAACATAGTGCAGGGTCGGTGACCGGCAAACTATTTTAACCCTTTCGTCCGAATAGCAAGTGTAATAAAAGGGCGCTTAGTACTAATGCCCCTCCTAATACAGTTACGCCAAGCCATCCCCAGTTTTGCCAGCATATACCGCCGAGCCATGTGCCCAGTGCCCCTCCAATAAAATAGCATACCATGTAAACGGTATTAAGGCGGTTTCGCGCCTCAGGATGCAAAGCAAAAATTATGGTTTGATTAACGATATGCATAGCCTGCAAGCCCAGATCAAGCAAAATCACTCCTATTATTAACCCGGCAAAGTAGTAGCCATAAACTCCAAACACACCCCAGGCGGCAACCATCATTATTAAGGTTGTAGTAATAATAAGCGAGCGTTTCATTTTATCGCTCAATCGCCCTACTACTGACGCCGCTATTGCTCCGCCTGCGCCTATTATACCAAACGCACCGCTAACATCAGCACCTTTAAAAAACGGGGGCCCTTCAAGCAGAAATACCAGCGTGGTCCAAAACGCGCTGAAGCTTGCAAAGCCCAGCATCCCGCGAGCCGCAGCAAGGCGCAAAGCAGGTTCGGTACGCGCGAGGTGCACCAGCGATCGCATTAATGAACTATAAGTACCTTTAAATTGCGGCCTGAGGTCGGGCAGTTTAATAAATAAGGCAACCCATAGCAGCACCATCAAGCCCGCGGCGATGAAAAAAATGGATCGCCAGCCAAAGTGCTCGCCCACAAACCCGCTTATGGTGCGCGATGTTAATACCCCTACAAGTAAGCCACTCATAACAGTACCTATTGCCTTACCACTTTCTTCAGGCCTCGCCAACTGAGCAGCCAGCGGCACAAAAAGCTGTGGTACTACCGATGTTAAACCAATGAAAAAACTGGCTACCATAAGGATTGTGATACTCTTCGCCCAAGCCGCCGCCAGCAAAGCAATTACAATGAACACAAAGTCGAACAGAATGAGCTTTTTGCGCCTGAGCATATCGCCCAAGGGAATTATGAGCAATAAGCCGGTTGCATAGCCAATTTGCGTAAGCATAGCTATCATGCTGGCTTTAGCTTCGGTTATCTTAAACTCGGCAGCAATTTTACCAAGCAGGGGTTGATTATAGTAATTATTGGCTACCACCAAACCTGCCCCAATGGCCATAAGCCAGGTAAGCGCCGGTGTTAAGGCGGGTTTATTATTTTCAGTACTCATAGGCAACGCGCAAAAATAATAACACCAAAAACATATTTTGTTTGCTGCATGTAATATGTATGTGATGAACTTTTTACAACCTGATACGTTGCTTTAGTATGGATTCAGATCAAATACATTACCGCTACTATAATAAGCAAACCAACGAGACGCTATGCATTCATTCTCTCCGGTTAGATCCAGACCTGAACATTGATACCATGCTGCGCTCAAAGTTTGATGAACTACTTGCCAAACATCACTTACAGGCTAACGAAGTAGGCATGGAGAGCATTGACAATCCGGCCGAAGCTAACGAATTTTGTTAAGCGTTGGCAATATGCTTGCGTACCTCGGGCGCTACTTTGGTACCGTATAACTCAATGTTTTTTAACACCTGCTTATGCGGTGTATGCCCGGTTACCAATTGTGCCAAAAAACGGGTATTGCCAAACAGTTCATATTGTTCCAGTATCTTTTCAACAGCATGTTGTGTATCACCAACTACAAGCGGACCTTCCTCACGCAGGTAATTGAATGATTCACGTGTCATGGCCGACCATCCCCTATCCCTGCCAACACGGTTCATTAACGCCTCGTATGACGGATAGAAATCATTTTGCGCCTGCTGCGTACTATCAGCCACATAAAATTGTGAACTTATACCCAACTGCAATTTACTTACATCATGACCGGCCTTTTCAGCTGATTCACGATAAAGCTCAACAAACGTTACAAAATGCCGGGGCGAGCTGCCTAAGATCGCGATGATCATGGGTAGACCTAAAGCACCCGCTCGCTTGGCAGAGGCAGGTGTGCCGCCTACGCCTATCCAAACCGGTAGCTTTTGTTGCAAAGGTCTCGGATAAACGCCCTGCCCTTTTACAGGTGCCCTGAATTTGCCTTCCCAGTTCAGTTTTTCACTTTCATTTATTTTGAGCAGCATATCCAGCTTTTCACTGAACAGCTCGTTATAATCGTCCAAGTCGAAGCCGAACAGCGGAAACGATTCAATAAACGATCCTCTGCCCGCAATTATTTCAGCCCTTCCGCCGGAGATTAAATCAACGGTTGCAAAATTCTGAAAGGTACGTACCGGATCAGCCGAGCTTAATACCGTTACCGAGCTGGTGAGCTTTACGTTTTTAGTAATAGATGCCGCAGCTGCCATAAAAACTTCGGGCGCCGAGATTACAAAATCCGGGCGATGGTGTTCGCCAAACGCAAATACATCCAGTCCAACTTCATCGGCAAGTTTTACCTCTTCAAGCAGTTGTTGAACACGTAAACGCGCATTTACCGCGCCGCCTGCTTTATTATCCGGCGTAACTTCGCCAAAGGTGCTTATACCTAATTCCATTTATACTTTGTTAACTGAAGCGTGATTGGGCGGCCTGAAAATCTGTAACTCCTCGCCTTTACCGCGTATGCGTTGCGCCAGGCGCAGGCTTTGGTCGGATGTGAAATATTTGTAAGCCCAATTGATAAATATCTGTAATTTGTTTTTGATGCCCAATATCAGCATTAAATGTAAAAACATCCAAATAAACCAAGCAATGCGGCCTTTAAAGTGAATTTTCGGCTTTTCGAGATCGACAACCGCCTTACGCTTGCCGATTGTAGCCATTACGCCTTTGTTATCAAACTCAAAAGGCACAGGCGGATCGCCTGCTGCTAACCGGATCAGGTTTTTGGCCAGGTGCTCACCCTGATCGCCGGCCACACTGGCCAACTGTGGGTGCCCGTTCGGGTACTGGTCGGTTTCCATATAAGCGATATCGCCAATGGCATAAATATTACCTGAGCCTATTACCTTATTAAACCGGTCAACCTTTACCCGGTTGCCCCGCGCAACGTTTTCGGGCGGGATGCCCTCGGGCAGATTACCGCGCACGCCAGCCGCCCATATCACCGTTTTCACATTGATTATCTCACCGTTGTCTTCCACTATCCGCTCGCCATCAAACTCCTCAACGCCGGCACCGAGTTTAAGTATAATGCCTAAATCCTGTAAATACTTGCGTGCCTCGTTGCTTGACTTTTCGCTCATAGCCGAAAGCGGGTTCTTATTATGGTCGATCAGGTAAATGTGCATTAAATCCCAGTTGAGCTCCGGGTAATCCTTTGGTAGTATATTCTTACGCATTTCAGCCAGGGCGCCGGCAAGCTCCACACCTGTTGGCCCGGCACCTACTATCGCAATGCTCATTATGCGGCTCTTTTCAGCATCATCATTAACTTCAAGCGCATCCTCAAAATTATTAATAATGCGGTTCATCAACCGCAACGCCTCAAAAGTGGTTTTCATTGGGAAGGCATGCGACTGTATTTGCTGATTACCAAAAAAATTGGTCTGCGTACCGGTGGCCAGAACCAGTAGGTCGTATTCAAAGTTGCAAATATCGGTTACCACCGTATTTATCTCCGGTTTTATTTCCTCAACCTCGGCAAAACGTATGCGTACATTTTTGCTGTTATGAAAGACCTTGCGTAGCGGGAACGATATGTTGCTGGCCTCTAAACTGGCAGTAGCAACCTGGTAAAAAAGTGGCTGAAACTGGTGAAACGTTACCTTATCAAGCAACATTATTTCGAACCCTTTTTTGTTATTTAACTCGCGGGCCAGTTTTAAACCGGCAAACCCCCCGCCTATGATAACTATCTTCATATGGTAAACGCCTTAAATACATTACCACAAAATTTGCTAATAAGTTTTGGATAACTACACTAATAATACAAAATTGACATCCATTTCATTATAAAATGATAATCAGTCAATATAATATCGTTATTCATCAAGTTGTTTAAAATTGATTGTTTACTAAAAAGCCCCTCAATTTACATTGAAGGGCTCTGTTCTATTTAGTTCTGCTTAAAGCGTTTTGCCATCTGCATCAAGCTCCACAATCGGGTAACCTAATTTTTGCAGACCTGATAATACTTTGGCTTTATCGCCAACTACCAGTATCACCATATTATCCGTGTTGAGGTATTTCTTTGCCAATGCGTTGATCTCCGAATTATTGATGCCGGAAAGAATCTTGTTCTGCTCATCCACAAACGTTGGCTTTAAATCGTACTCCATCAACATAGACAGGAAGTTGGCTTTTTGTCCGTTAGTTTCATACTTACGGGCATCGCTCTGGCCTATCGACTGCTTGGTGAATGCAAGTTCATCATTAGTTATACCGGCGGCATTGTAATTTTTGATCTCCTTGATAAACTCTACTACAGCGCTGTCAGTTGATGAGGCACGTACACCCGCACTTGCAGTAAAGTTACCACCAAATTTGCCCGATGCGAAACCAGAACGGGCACCGTAAGTCCAGCCCTTGTTTTCGCGCAGGTTCATATTGATACGGCTGTTAAATGCTCCACCTAAAATGTAGTTGGCTATGCCCAGTTTATAATAGTCTCCGGTAGCATCATAGTTAAGGCCGCTCAGGTAACCAATGCGTATTTCTGATTGCGCTGCGTTAGGTACGTCAACCAAGTACAGCGTAGTTTTATCAAATGATTTACCGCCCGCAGGTTTTGGTAAATCAACCTTTTTATCTTTCCAGGTGTTCAGGAAGGCCAGCTTGGTTTTCACCGCAGCTTCGCTGATATCGCCTACCACAACAACTTTGGTTAATGATGGAACGAAGTAGCTATCATAGTAGTTCTGCACATCCTGCAAGGTTATACCCGGCACGGTTTGCTCGTTACCCTGAGTAGAGAAGGTACGCACGTTGTCAACCCCGTACAAAATTTTATTGTACACGCTTGATGCCACACCTGCCGGTTGAGTTTTAGCCTGTTTAAACCCTTCCATTATCTGCGTTTTGTTGCGATCGAGCGCTTCCTGCGTAAACTTAGGGTTGAACAGTTTTTCCTGTAGCAACGCAACGGTTTTGTCGAGGTTTTTAGTTAGTGATGACACCTCTATCGAGATGTTATCATTAGTTGCATAGGCACTGATATCGCTACCCAGTTTTTCCAGCTCGGCATTGTATTGCTCGGCAGTATAATTCTTAGTATCCTCGTTAAGCATACGGGCAACAATGTTGGCCAAACCTGCTTTTTGCGGATTGTTGATAGCCCACAAGCCACCACCATCTATCGACATAGAAATGGTTACCGTTGGTATCTCCTTGGTATCAGTACCTACCATGCGGATGCCGTTAGCGGTTTTAGCCGTCCATATAGCCGGAACTTTGATGGCAGGGTTGGCACCTGTACCTGGTACCCTGGCGCGATCAAAATTATCTTTAGCTTTAACATACTTCAAACCATTGTAGCCATAATCAGGGGCTTTATAGCCTGACTTGTCAATGGTATAATTATCAGGAGCTACCGCTTGTGCGGCGCCGCCTTTTGGCAATACGCTTAATATAACCGCTGGCTTGCCTTTTACATACTGATTATACACACGCATAACATCAGCCTTGGTTACCGAACGGATATCGTTCAGCTCGCGGCCAATCTGGTTGGGGTTACCGGTAAAGGTTTGCGCGGCTGCCAGTTCAGACACCTTGCCGCTGATGCTTTGCAGGCCGTTGATATAGTTAGCCTCGGCACTGGCTTTGAAACGGATCAGGTCATCATCGCTAACGCCTTTCTTTTCAAACTCGATCAGTGATGAATCAACCAGCTTTTTCATATCAGCCAGCGATTGGCCCGGGAACGGGATAACACGGATGCTGATCTCACCCGCAAGCTCGGTATTTGATGAGCCCATGTAAGCCTGGGCAGCCTTACGGGTCTTTACAAAATTTTTATAGAAGATGGAATTTTTGCCCTGGCCAATGATGTTTGAAAGCACATCAAGCGCTGACATATCTTTGACATACATTTTAACACCCGGGTAGCTAATGGACAGCAAAGGCAACTTGGCGTAATTGTCGGTGTAAGATACGTAACGGTCAGCCTTTAACACCGGTGCAGGCAGGTTAACGTTCTTAACTTCCGGCCCTTTTGGTATGCCGCCAAAATATTTGCTTACCCATGCCAGCGTTTGTTTGGTATTGATGTCGCCACCAATGGTGATGGTAGCGTTGTTTGGCCCGTACCAGCGTAAAAAAAAGTTCTTTAAATCGGCCAGGCTAACCGCGTTCAGCTCCTCAATGTAACCGATGGTTAACCATGAATACGGGTGGCCATATGGGTATAATGATCTTGATGAATACTCGCCTACCAAACCGTAAGGACGGTTATCATAATTCTGTCCGCGTTCGTTTTTTACCGTCGCGCGTTGCACCTCAAACTTTTGCTGGGTAACGGCATCAAGCAAAAAACCCATACGGTCTGATTCCAGCCAAAGCATTTTTTCCAGCTGATTAGCCGGTACAGTTTCATAGTAATTGGTACGGTCGCGGTTGGTTGAGCCATTAAGGGTACCACCTGCCGCGGTGATGATCTTAAAGTGATCGCCATTGGCCACGTGGTCAGATCCCTGGAACATCATGTGCTCAAAAAAGTGCGCGAAGCCTGATTTACCGATCTCCTCACGGGCTGAGCCAACGTGGTAAGTAACGTCAACGTGTACAATAGGGTCTGAATGATCTTCGGTTAAAACTACAGTAAGGCCGTTAGGCAATACGTATTTCTCATAAGGAATAACTAACTCGGTACCTTTGCGGGTGATTTTTTCAACGAGTTTAGGCTGCGCCTGCTGCGCATTAACGGTTAGCGATGCCGCCAATACCGACGCTGCAAGCAAGAGGCTTTTAAGAGGTCTGGTCATTTTTTTAGTATTTAATCAACTGTAAGTAACAACAAGGCCGGTTGCTGCCGTGCACTTGCCTGGGAAGGCATAATATTACGCAATTTAGCTACAAATACTTTGTAAAGGAGTTGTTACAAGTTAACTTACGCCCGCCTTTAAACTACGCTTCTTGTTATTGTAAAAACGCCGGCAAGAAATTATGTTAATGTTCAAAATTGACCAAAAGGCTTAGTATTGTGCGGAGCTATAGTGCTAACGCCATTTGCGCCGATTGCAAAATGCTATGGTGAGCGCCTTTATTTCCATCCACCCGGTAAACCGCTGTTTCAACATAGCGCGAGGCCACGGCCACATGCACATCACCGGCGTGCTGGTTAAAAAGTTCAAGCGCCAGCTCGGGTGAATTATTGTCTTTAGATAGATGCGATAATAGTAAGTGCGACATGAACGATGGTTTATGCTCAATAAAAAGCTGTAACGCCTGCGCGTTAGAAAGGTGCCCCTTGCCACCTCGAATACGTCGCTTTAAAAAGTAAGGGTACCGGCCGCTATCCAGCATCTGCTCATCATAATTCGCTTCTAAAAAAGCGGCGTGGCAAAGCTTAAAGTATTTGGTCAGGTTGCTGCATACGGCACCTAAATCTGTAAATACGCCTATGGTGATGTTTCTATCAGCCACAATAAAACTGTGCGGTTCGGCAGCATCATGTAGTTTTGTAAATGCGGTTACAGTCAAACTACCGATAGCAACCGGTTGGTGCTCGGTAAAGTTCATCACACAATCAAGCATCAATCGCCCATGCAGCATGGTACCCGGTGTTATGTATACCGGCAGCTTATACTTGCGGCAAAGTACGGCCAAGCCGCTGATATGGTCGCTATGCTCGTGGGAGATAAATATGGCCTTTACCTTAGTCATTTGCAGCCCAAGCCTGGCCATGCGGCGCTCCACCTCGCGGCAGGAGATACCCACATCAATAAGCACGGCCTCATGCTCGTTACCAACGTAATAACAATTGCCGTTACTGCCCGAATTTAATGCTGCAATGTATAATGACATCGCCACAAAAATACCGGATTGTTTTTTAGCTTGATAATTTTTTTAGCAAAAAAATATTAATCTTTTTTGCCGTATTGCTTGCGGCCATGTTCGGAATTATCATCGTTTTGTTTGACACGTATGGCAACAATCTCTTTAACCACAGCAGCCGGTAAACCCTGGCTGGCTTTAAACTGAATAGTGGTACCGTTTATTTTACAGCCGGGCAACCTATCTTTATACTGATCGATGAGCGTTTTACTTACGCCATAAAAGCCACAATGATTTTTGAAAGCAGCGAAATGCACCAGCATACCTTTGTATTTATAGGAGGGCATCTGGTAGCTGATGCATTCTTCTGCCTCGGGTGCAGCTTCGCGGATAGCAGCACGCAAGTTAGCAAGGGCGCTCCTGGCAGGCTCAGGCAGCGAAGCCAGGTATTCGTCAACCGTAGTGGCTATAAAAGGCTTTTCTTTGCTGTTCATTATTAACCGGCGTAGGCTTTTTCCAGCTCTGCGATATCAATCTTGATCATGCCCATCATGGCCTGAGCTACGCGTTGTGCCTTAACCGGGTCTTTATCCTGCATCAGTTCAATCAGCCGGGTAGGGGTTACCTGCCATGATACGCCGAACTTGTCCTTCAACCAGCCGCAGGCCGATTCGGTACCTCCATCGCCAATAAAAGTGTTCCAGTAATAATCCACTTCTTCCTGGTCCTCACAGTTTATCACGAATGAGATGGCCTCATCAAACTTAAACTGCGGGCCGCCGTTCATCGCCGCGAATTCCACGCCGTTCAATTCAAAGTAAGCTACCAGTACTGAGCCGGGCGCACCGGGCATACCCTCGGTAGCGCGCATAATGCTGATCGGTTTTGAATCTTTAAATACGCTCAGATAGTAGTTCATAGCTTCTTCGGCATTATTGTCAAACCAAAGAAAAGGCGCGATTTTTTGCATAACAGTAAGTTTATTGGTTAGATGATTTTGTTTATACAAACATACCCAGCTAACTGTTGAGGCGTGCTGTGCAAAAGCGACAGATAAAGGGGCTGCATGTGACAACCCACCCAACCCTCCCCAAGGGATGGCTAAAAAGAAAAGTCCTCTAAATTAGGTACTCCCACTTAGGTAGGATTATTCGCTTTAGTTATCTTTAACGGAGCTCATGAGGGCTTTGCCGTTTAGGAGAGGTGGATGTTTTTTCAAACTTTATGCTAAATTAGGCTCTCATTATACAATACCATGAGCACAAACAGACGAAATTTTATAGCAACAACAGCAGTTATGGCAGCATCAACAGCGGCATCGGCATTACCCTTAGAATTGGCAAAAAGTAAATATCCTATTGTTCACCATGTATTTTTCTGGCTTAAAAACCCGGGGTCAGTAGAGGATCGCGACAAACTGGTGGCCGGTGTTAAAGCCTTAGCTAAAATTGAAACTATTAAACAGATACATGTTGGCGTGGTAGCCAGTACCGAAAAACGCGACGTGGTTGATAATACCTGGGGTGTATCCGAACTGATGTTCTTTGCCGATCTGGAAGGACAGAAAACCTATCAGGATCATCCCATCCATCAGGAATTTATAAAGAACCATAGCCACCTTTGGGAGAAAGTAATTGTGTATGATGCTGTTGAGGCGTAGTTATTAAACTATCCTATCAATTAAGTTACATAATAATAAAGTTACATACTATCCTCGCCCTACCCTATTAAAAAGGGCACTTTTGCAGCATGAGAATGTTGATAAAGGGGATTGTGAGTATTTTATTACTAACTGCTACCACCAATTTATATGCCCAGCAAACCGGCTCGGTTACCGGTGTGCTTACCGATGCTGAAACCAACAAACCTGTTGAGTTTGCAACCGTTGGCTTATTTGATAAGGCTACCAACCAGCCGGTAAAAGGTGTACAAACCGGGTTGGATGGAAAGTTCGCTATCAACGGCCTTGCCGATGGCAGCTACCAGGTACGTATCACCTTTGTAAGCTACGCCAGCTTTACAAAGGATAGTATTATCATTAGCGCTGCGCAAAAGGTATTTAACCTAGGAACAATAAAGCTTGCACGCACCAACAGCTTGTTAAAAGAGGTGGTGGTTAAGGCGCAGCCTAACACTATACAGCTGGGGGTAGATAAAAAAACCTTTAGTGTAGACCAAAGCCTGGTGAGCCAGGGTGGTTCGGCTACTGATCTGCTGAGCAATGTGCCATCGGTACAGGTGGATGTGGACGGTAACGTGAACCTGCGTGGTTCAAGCAACGTGCGCGTGCTGATCAACGGCAAACAATCAGCTTTAACGGGCGGCAGCGTAAGCGATATTCTGCAATCATTACCCGCCAGCTCTATTGAAAACATAGAGGTGATCACTAACCCGTCGTCTAAATATGATCCGGAAGGGCAATCCGGTATCATTAACATCATCCTTAAAAAGAACGCCCGTGTTGGATTTAACGGACAAGCCGCATTTACCGCAGGTAACTATGATACTTATAACGGCAACCTTAACCTGGGTTATCAAACCGAGAAATTTAACCTGTATACCAACTACAGCTACCGCCATGGTAAAAGGGTTGGTAACGGTTATACCAACAGGCAAACCTTTATTGGTGCCGATACCTTGTTTCAAAATCAAACTCAGGATCAAAGTTTTGTGTTCGATTCGCATAATATCCGTGCAGGTATCGACTGGAACGCGGCCGAAAAAACTACAATCAGCTTGTCAGGTAATGTAAATACTCGCAAACGCGACCGTTTCCAAACCGGCGCAACTGACTTGTTTGGCCAGTCACGCACGCTTACCCAACAAACCGTACAAAATAACGTAAGCAATGGCAGCGGTACCAACTTTGATATTAACCTTGATCTCGATCAGAAATTTAAACGCAAGGGTGAGCAATTAACCGCCAATCTGGGCTACTCGCGCGGCGATGAGGATAATTACGATTACCTGAACACAGCGTATCGTTACTACGAACCTGTATCAGCAAGAAATTTTTTGCAGAACAACTATAATAAGGAAAAAGAGAATAACTGGAACATCCAAGCCGATTATGTACTGCCTTTTGCCGATAACAAAGGCCGGTTTGAGGCAGGTTACCGCAGTACTATTGCCAAAAATGATAATGATTATTTGGTTGATACCGCCTTTACCCAAGGTATGTTTCAGCGTGACCTGAGCCAAACCAACCGCTTTTTATATAAGGAATACATACATGCCGTTTACGCCAACTACCAGCGCCAGTTTGGTAAGTTTGGCATACAGGCCGGTGTGAGGCTGGAGGACGCCAACATTCGTACTTCGCTACAAGACAGTGCCGCTACTGTACGCAACAATCAGGATTATTTCAGGGTGTACCCGAGTATTTTCCTGAGTCAGAAACTAACCGACGCGCAAACCCTGCAATTAAGCTATACCCGCAGGGTAAGCAGGCCAAGGGAACGCCAGTTATCGCCATTTTTAGACAGGAGCGACCCGTTGAATTACCAACAGGGCAACCCGACATTGAGGCCTGAAGACACGCATTCATTTGAATTAAGCTACATAAATTACTGGAAGGCGCTTACGCTAACGTCATCATTATATTACCGACTTACCAATCAAAACTTTCAGCGCATCAGCGTGGCGTTGGACAGCAGCCGCACACTTACCCGTTTTGAGAATGTTAACAGCGCGCGTAACGCCGGTTATGAGTTGATAGCCAAATGGAACTTTTCGCAGGCATTTGATGTTACCGGTAACGTAAACGTTTATTACCGCCAGATTGACGGCGATGCCGATCTTGGCCTGCGCGAAACATCAGGTTATGCTTGGAATGCCAACATAACCGGTAACATAAAACCGATTAAAAAAGTAGGCGTGCAGTTGCGGTACGATTACCAGGGCCCGCAGGTAATTGCCCAGGGTAAAATGAAGGCCATGTACGGTTTAGATGCAGGTATAAAATATGATATAACCGATAAGCTAAATATTAGCGGTAACGTGCGCGACGTATTCAACACCCGCCGTTTCCGTTCGGAGATCAATAACCTTATTGGTCCGTACCCTTATTACCAGGAGTCGTCAAGGCGTTTCTCTATGCGTGTAATATCTTTTTCGATAGGTTACCGCTTTGGCTCAACCGGTCGCAAGAGCGAAAACAACAAAAAGCAAAACCGCGATCAAAATCAAGGTGATGTGCAGCCGGATGAAGGGATGAGGTAGCAGGTTTATTCCTGCCCTATCCTTAAGGATAAGGCTGGGATGAAAAATTTTCTGTCATCTCGACAAAGAAAGATACGTCGTTGATTTATAAATAAATATATTTTGAATTGTTGATATAGCTTTAAAGTAGTAAAAGTAGCTAAATAGCCACGCTCTTTACAACCACCCCTTACGCCTGAACCAGAAATAAATAAGCAGGGTGATGATTACCATTACACCCAACACCATCGGGTAGCCATAATGCGCACGGAGCTCAGGCATAAAATCGAAATTCATACCATAGATGCCGACGATGAAAGTTAACGGCATAAAAAACACCGAGAACACCGTAAGTATGCGCACAGTATCATTTGTACGCTGCGCGGAAACATTGAAATAAAGGTTAAGCAGGTGGTTTATGTTTTCAGAAAGGGCATCGTAAATATTTTGCAGGCGAACGTACATATCGCGGGTATCGCGTGTACTTACATCGCCGTCCTCGGCATCAATGGTATCAATTATATCGTAGGATAGCATGAGCATGCGCCGCACCAAATCGGCCTTGCGTTTTAAAAAGTACATACCTTTTAACAAAGGCGCTTTGCGTGTCCGCAAAAAAATCTGTTCCTCATAATATTCCAGGCTCCGAGAGAGGTGGTTTGAAGGCTCATCATACGTCATTAAGCAAGCCTTGATAATATTATTCAGCAAATGGAAGGAGCTGTGGCACTTGCCCTTTTTTACCTGTTCGCCCAGCATGTCTATCACCTTGTGCGGTTTTCGGTGAATAGTAACAATAAAATCCTTGGCGTAAAAAATGGCTATTTTATGTGTAAGTTGCTGCACGGTATCAGCCTCGGTAGCACGATTATCGGTATGTATTCTGAAGATGATAAAGGCGTAGTGCTCCATCTGCTCATATTTGGGCAGGTGGTCGGGCTGTAAGCTATCGTCTAACAATTCCTCATGCAGGCCATACTTTTCGGCCGTTGAATGAATTTCCTCATGCTGCGGATCGTAAATGTCAATCCATTCAAAATCGTTTTCCGGTTTGTTAGCAAGTTGTCTGAGCATTACACAAATAAAACTAATAACATCAACTTGCAAAATAAGTTCTTGCCAGTAGGCGCTGCTTTAATTTAAGATAATTACAAAACCTTAATCTTAAAAGCGCTGATTTAGAGTTTATTTAACCTTGATTTTATTATTTACACACAGTGCAACCATAGCTTTGAGTTAAGAAATTTAACTTAATATGCGAACGGCAAATTTGATAGTAAAATTCCTTAAAACCGCCTTACTAACTCTACTCATTTGCGGCCCGCTCCTCGCCCGCGCACAAAATGCTCCTCTTCAAAACGGCTTTGCCCATAACGATTATTGGCACAAACGCCCGCTGTTTGACGCGCTTGACAATGGCTATACCCACATTGAGGCCGATATATTTTACATTAACGGCGAAATGGTAGTGGCGCACTTCTTCCCCTTTTTCCAGGGCAAACGCACGCTTGAAAACTTGTACCTGAAACCACTTTCCGAACGCATTAAAAGGCAAGGTAATATTTTTGAAGGGTATGATACCCCGATTACGCTGATGATCGATATTAAAACCGGCGCCGAGGATACTTATCAAGCGCTTAAACCCTTACTCAAAAAATATAGCTCCATCCTTTCCAGCTACGAAAACGGCAGGGTACACCAACGGCAGGTAACTATTGTGCTATCGGGCAATAAACCTTACCGCTACATTAAAAATGAAAAACAGCGCCTGGCATTTATTGATGAAGATTTGCGCGATGTAGGCAAGGATAAATGCGATGCCAACGTTTACCAGATGGCCAGCTGCAAATACAGTTCACTATTAAATTGGGATGGCAACGGCACCATGCCCGAAAAAGAACGCAAACTGCTATGCAGCTATGTAACCAAAGCACACAGCATGGGCAAAAAGGTGCGCCTGTGGGCATCGCCCGAAAAGGAAAGCGTGTGGAAACAGTTGTTGGGCTGCGGCGTTGACCTGATTAATACGGATGAATTAGCAACATTGCGCAAATTTCTTGTGAGTAACACCTTAGTTCATGAAAAAATTAATCTTGCAGGCAAGCCTCGGGTTGCGTCTTTGTAATTTCCTTAAAACACTCCAGGTATTCCTTCACCATCTTATCCCAACCAAAATGCTGCATGGTGTAAGCTTTTATCTCAGCCGCCTGCAGCGGATAAGGCGATGGTATAACTGCAAGGTCGTTGAGCACATTTATCCAGGCAGTTTTATCAGCGGCGGGCAAAAGGTAACCATTACGCCCATTGGTAATTACATCTTTTATGCCTTCAATATTCGAGGCAAAGACCTTAGTGCCGCAAAGGCAGGCTTCCAGGCATACCAGGCCAAAACCTTCCAGGTCGCCACTAACCGGAATGTTGGGCATAATAAAGGCTTCGGCGGCTATTAATAATTGTAATATATCCTCAAAAGGCATACGGCCAAGGTGTTTTACCCTATCAGTTGCACCAGCGCGTTGCAGCAGGCGGCGAATCTCCTCTTCATCAGTAGGCCAGCCTAAAAACGAGGTTACCTGCCTGCGCATTTTGGGAGGCAAAGAGCGTATCACCTTATCGGCCAATGGCGCGCGTGGCTTAAACGGGCCAACCATGAGCAGCATAAAATCATCGCTCAACGCAGGCAGCACGTGTTTTATTAACCACGCGAAACCTTTACGCTTTACTGCTCGCCCCATGCAAACCAGTATTTTTTTATTATTCAGATCGATGCCATGCTGCTTGGCTATGTCCCGCAATTGACGCGTGTTTGGCTGGCAATCAGCAATGGATGCATCTACTCCGTTGCTTATTACCTTAATCTTATCAGCCGGTATGCCATACCGCTGGCAGGCATCGGCAGTAGCGTTGCTTACCGCAAATACCTTCTCAAACTTTTTGTACTCGGGCAGCACCGTGCGCCGGTAGGTATGGTTCGGGAATACTACATCAAGCCCGTGCAAGGTAACCGTACGCTTTAAATGTTCATATCCCTTGTGGCGCATACATATGGCGGCCATCAATCCATCATTATAATGAATAACGCTGATATCCGGATACTTGCGGCACATGGCTACAATACGCCGGTTAAGCGACATAAAAAAACGCAGCTTGCTGGTGCCTGCTTTATAAATAATGGTATGCACACGGGTATGCTTTTTCATGCCCCGCACCAGCTCGTAGCTTTGTTTTTCCATACCACCTGTAGCCGGCGGATGTTTATGACTCACAAACAGGATTTCCATTTTGATAAAGTGTAGTTGTTCGTTTCCTGTCTATAAAAAAGTAAGCCACCAGTCCCACCAATATCCAGAACACCTGGCGCGCGCGCCGCAATAACGAAGCAGTAACCCATGTTTCGGTTGCGGTAAGGCCGATGGCGGCGAGCATTAATTTGTTACCGTATTCTTCAACCCCAATTTGCGCAGGCACAAACGCCCCTGCCGATTTAAAAACGATCACACTCATATCAACAAACATGGCCGGTATAAATCCGGCACCGGTATCCAGCAGATGTAATATGATATAAAGCTCGAGCGAGCCCAAAGCCCAGTGCAGCATAAAAAAGCCACAGGCCATCAGCATATTCTTTTTGTTGTTACGATAGAAGTCAGGTAAGGCACGTTTTACTTCCGCGATTTTGATCCGCAGCTTTGCGGTACGTGTCGCCAACCAGTTGCCTATACGGGTTTTATGCAGTTGTTTAAAAAATAAAAGCAATAGGTATATCAATGCTATAATGCCTGCAACTATACAAAGCACTACTAATGCAACTTTAAACGAAAAATGCAGCGCCGGTACAAACGCAAAAGCCAGGATGGTTATAAGCAACAGCGATAGCAAATGGGTAGCCATCATCAGCACGCGCGATAATAGTACAGAGGTGATCACCGTCTGCTTTTCAATTGTACTATCGCGAAGCAGGTAAACCTTAAGCGCTTCACCGGCTACTATGCTTGCGGGGTTAATGATGCCTACCGTTTCGCCCACATGCCGTACCCAAAAAAGATGAAAAAGATTAACAGACCGTCCATCAGCACCCATGCAATACCGCCAGGCTATAGTACCACAAGTATAGGAGCATGCGCTGGCAACCAATAACCACAAAAAATGTGTACCTACCTGTTGCAGTGATTGTCCTACTTTTTTAAAATCGGTATGGCGAATAAAGAACCAGGCACATATCAGTACAATAATTATCAATAAAAACTTCAGATATTTCATTCGGCGGGCAGCAGTTGGCCGTGATTTTGTTTGGCCAGTTGATTGAGATCATTGAAATATACGTCAGCGAGTTCATCCCAGTCGAAAGTGCTGCTATAACTTAAACCCGCCTGTATAATGTTCCAACGCAGGTTATCATCATTAAGCAACAGCATAATTTTATTGATGTACTCACCGGCATCATAAGGGCTACACTTAAATCCATTGATGCCCTGCTGCATAAAATCAGCCGAGCCGCCACCATCCGCGATAACGCATGGCAGTCCTGATGCCATTGCCTCGAGCACTACATTGCCATAAGCCTCGGAAACCGAAGGGAACACAAAAACATCCGCGGATGCATACAAGGCCGAAAGTGTTTCATGATCTACCCTGCCGGTAAAAAACGCGTCGGGCATACGCTCTTCGCATACGGATTTTTCTTTACCATCGCCCGCAATTATTATATTAAACGGTATGCTGGTAGCCTTTAAGCCGTCATAAATATCAAACAAAGTTTCCAGGTTCTTTTCCCAAACCAGACGGCTGGCAAACAATATTACCGGGGCGTTATTGCCCGTCATGTTGCGCATCAGTTCAGCATCATTTTTGGCGGGCGAAAAAAGGCGGGTATCAATACCGCGTTTCCAGCTTTTCATTTTACCGGCGTTTACGCCAATATCGCCCAGCCAGCGGCTTATTCCTTCGGATGGCATGTAGATCATATCGCAGCCATTGTAAAAGTTACGCTGACTTTCTATGACTCTTGAGCGGATAAAATCTATCAGGAAAGGGGTATGCTTAAAGTAATAATCGATGTATGATATAAAATGGGTGTGATATATGGTGATCACGGGCAATTGCTCCTGCCGGGCATATTTGAGCGCGAATTCACCCAAGAGTGACGGGGTTGAAATGTGCACTACATCGGCATCAAATGTGCGCAGCTTTTCTTTCAAGCTATTTTGCACAAGCGCCGGCAAAGCCAGTTTGTAACTCTTGTTTACCGGTACGGTAAATGCCGGTACCTTTAAACATTCAAAACCATAAAGCTCATCAGGGCCGGTGCCGCATATAAACAGAAATTCATAACGCTCCGCATTAATACGGCTGATGAGCTGGTACATGGTGCGTACTGCCCCGTCATGATCCTTATCCAGTATCTCCGAAAAAAATACAACCCTTGTTCTTCTGAGGTAAATCATACCCAAAACTATGGGCAACTTGTAATCTCATCATTAATTTAATATTGTTTATGGCTGCCCTTTGGCGATGATCAGGGTTAGATAATGTTATCAAATTATGAAGAATACAAGCTGTTTTGTAACAATTTGTTTAGACATTAGGGTAAATTTTAAAAACAAGTTAATCAGGCTATTCAGGTATCTTCAAAATCTCTATATTAGCCCACCTCGATAAAAACGGATTATGAGAAAAAACCTTTTACTAAAAACAACATCTCTGTTGTTTCTGTCTGCTGCTGCTATACCTTTTACCGGCTACGCGCAGAACACACAGATACCTCTGAGCGATCTGTCGGCTTTTAAAAAGCCATCTGCTAACTGGTCTGTTGCCGGTTCGGTGAAGAGCGATTTCAACAAGGAAGAGTCGCTTGAGAAGAAAGATGGACAAGGCATTCTGGTTACTATCCCGGGCAAGGGAAAGAATGAAGACATTTTTACAAACTTTGAGCACGGCGACATCGACCTGAGCGCTGATTTTCTAATGCCTAAGGGCTCAAACTCGGGCATTTACCTGCAAGGCCGTTATGAAATTCAGCTGAGCGATGCCTGGGGTAAAGATAAACTTACCTACCAGGATCTGGGTGCTGTATACCCACGTTGGGACGAAAGCCGTCCGCAAGGCCAGTTTGCCTACGAGGGCGTAGTACCGCGTATCAACGTAAGCCGCGCACCGGGCCTTTGGCAAAATATCCGCATTGTTTTCCAGGCGCCAAAGTTTGACGCTTCGGGTAAAAAAACTGCAAATGCCCGTATTGTTAAAATTGTGCTAAATGGTGTTAACATCATTGAAAACGCAGAATTACAGGCGCCAACCCGTGGCTCAGCCTTCCCTAATGAGGCTGCTACCGGCCCAATCCGCCTGCAAGGAGACCATGGTGCTGTAGCCTTTAAAAATATCAAATACAGCACATCTGTTGATACTAAAGAAACTGATGGTTCAAAACGTACCTTTAGCGAGAAACAGGTATTTGTTACCGTTACCGATGAGCCGGTATTACTACGCAGTTTTGTTGACATCAACGATAAAAAACGTGTTACCCACGCTATTAACGTAGGCTATCCCGGCAACATCAGCTACTCTTATGATTTAGGTACGGGAGCATTGTTCCAGGTATGGAAGGGCGGCTTTGTTGATGGTACGCCAATGTGGTTGTTCCGTGGCGATGGTAATACTACCGTTATAGGCAGTAAGTTACCATTAACCGATGCGCCATCTTTAGCCGTATTATCAGCTGATAACACCGCATGGCCTGATTCACTGAACGCCGACCAGGCATTCCGCAGCCGCGGTTATGAGCTTGACGACAAAGGTTACCCAACCTTTAAATACGAAGTAAGCCAGTTAAAAGTAGATGATAAACTAACCAGCGAAGATGGTGGCCGCAGCTTAACCCGCGTGGTTACAGTTAATGGCCCGGTTAAAGATAAGCTTTACCTGCGCGCCGCATCAGGCAGCGATATTGTTGAGGCAGGTAACGGCATGTACGCGGTAAACAACTACGAGTACTATGTACAGTTTGATAAAGGCGCCAAACCGGTACTGCGCAATGCAGGCAACGGTAAGGAGTTGCTTATCCCGGTAAAGGATGCTGATAAAGGCGCATCTGTTAAATACTCAATTATCTGGTAATCTCAACAAACACTGTTAAATGAAAGCTATAGTAAAAAATATATTACTCTCTTTATCTGTAACTGCCGTTGTTGGGTTTACAGCTAAAGCACAAAATAAGGAAGCCGGAGCTACCGAAAAAGATTTTTACCGCATTGTTACCCTGCCGATACCCGAAGGTGTTGAGCTGGAGGTTGGCGGTTTAGCCCTGTTGCCTAACGGCGATATGGCCGCATCAACCCGCCGTGGTGATGTTTATATTATTGAAAACCCGTACATGCTTAACGGCACCACACCATACTACCGCAAGTTTGCTACCGGTATGCACGAGCTATTAGGCCTTGCCTATAAGGATGGCGCGTTATACGCCGTACAGCGTGGCGAGTTAACCAAACTGGTTGACAAGAACGGCGACGGTAAAGCCGACGTTTACGAAACCGTATTCGCCTGGCCGTTAACCGGTAACTACCACGAGTATTCATACGGCCCGGTGGTTATGCCTAACGGTAACTTTATGGTTAACGCCAACGTTGGTTTTGACGGCTTTGAGTGGTGGAGAGGTAAGAGCCACGTGCCATGGAGAGCCTGGACAATGGAGATCACGCCTGATGGCAAAATGATGCCGTTTGCTACTGGTTTACGTTCACCTGCAGGCCAGGGTTTGATAGATGGCAAATACTTTTACTCTGAAAACCAGGGCGACTGGGTAGGCTCGGGCCACATGATGCAATTAAATAAAGGTGATTTTGCAGGCCACCCTGCCGGTTTAAACTGGGCTGCACGTCCGGAGTCGCCGGTTAAGGCACGTACTCAGGATATATACTCACGTGTTGACCCGCGCTTTAATCAGGGCAAAATCGAGGATGATGATCCGAACCGCCCGTACAAAACATTTTTTGAGGTAGCTAAAGAAGTACCGGGCATGAAACTGCCAACCGTTTGGTTGCCGCACTCTATACTGGGTACCTCAACATCATCAATGATACAGATACCTAACGACGACCGTTTTGGTCCGTTTGCCGGGCAGGTAATTATTGGCGACCAAGGTCAGAGCCGCCTTAATCGTGTTTACCTGGAGCAGGTAAAAGGCGAGTACCAAGGCGCTGCCTTCACCTTCCGCGAAGGTTTTGAATCAGGCGTTCTGCGTTTAGCCTGGGGCAATGATGGCTCGCTGTTTGTAGGCCAAACCAACCGTGGCTGGGGTTCAAAAGGCCAAAAAGACTTTGGCTTAGAGCGCGTGGTATGGAGTAAACGTACGCCGTTTGAAATGAAAGCCGTTAAGGCCATGCCTGATGGTTTCGAGATTGAATTTACCAAACCTGTCAATAAAAAAGCAGCTGCCGATCCGGATGCTTACGCGATAACCGGCTTTATCTACAAATATCACCCGGTATACGGCAGTAACACCGTGCGCGAGCAGCAGCACGTGGTTAACGCGGCTATCGTATCAGCTGATGGTACAAAAGTTCGCCTGGTGGTTGATGGCCTTCGCGAAAAATATGTACACGAGATCACGCTTGACGACAAGATCGTATCAGCTGATAGCGCGGCTAAAGTGTTGCACTCTGTGGCGTACTACACGTTAAACAACATTCCGGAAGGCGCTAAACTTAACGTACCTAAGCGTACACCTAAAATGGGTATGGCCGGCCATGACCACATGAACATGGGCAAACCAACCACCACACCGGCTAAAGCTTCAACAGCTAAAACTCCGGCAGGTACCGGTTTAAAAAAGAATCAAACTACTAAACCTGCTTCATGGACAACTATTGATCAAACCATCACCCTGGGTACAAAACCAGGCTTGAAGTATGATAAGAGCGAGCTTACCGTTAAAGCGGGCAGCAAGATCAAGTTAACCTTCAGCAATAATGATGATATGCCGCACAACTTTGTAGTGGTACCTGACGGGCAAGCAGTTGCCGTTGGTGAACTGGCCATGAAACTCGGTTTGTCAAGCGTTAAGTTAAGCCATATTCCTAACACGCCAAAGGTATTATATAATACCACGCTGGTTGGGCCGGGCGGTTCGCAAACCATTTATTTTGAGGCGCCAAGCAAACCCGGAAAATATACTTATGTTTGTACCGTACCAGGACACTTTTACGTGATGCAGGGCACACTCATAGTGAATTAACCAACATTACACCATACAGAATAAACCGGTACTTAGTTACCGGTTTATTTGTTTTAAATCCAATTTTAACTGTGAAAAGTACGTTTTATTTACGCTTATCGGGCTTTGCCACACTGGGCATTTGCATCGTGCTGTTTTTATGCGGTAGGATGGCGCCTAAGCCAAAGGTGCTTGTTTTCGCCAAAACAGCGGGCTTCCACCATTCATCCATTCCAAAGGGGCTTGCAGCCGTAATGAAACTGGGTGCCGAAAACAATTTCGATGTGGATACCACCACCAATGCAAACGCATTTACTGAGGCTAACCTGAAAAAGTATGCAGCGGTTGTATTTTTAAGCACCACCGGCGATGTTTTAAACCAATATCAGGAAGCTGATTTTGAGCGCTACATACAGGCCGGAGGCGGTTTTGTAGGCATTCATGCCGCAAGCGATACCGAGTATGGCTGGGGTTGGTATGGCAGGTTAGTTGGCGGTTACTTTAAAAGCCACCCGGCACCGCAACAGGCTGTATTGAATGTGGTTGATAAAAATCATCCATCAACCAAACAGCTGCCTGATACCTGGACCCGTACTGACGAATGGTATAACTTTAAAAAGCTGAACCCCGATGTTAAGGTATTGATCACCATCGACGAAAAAAGCTACAAAGGCGGCGAGAATGGCGACAAACACCCGATGGCCTGGTATCATAATTTTGACGGCGGCCGTGCGTTCTACACCGAGCTTGGCCACACTGACGAATCATACGCTGATCCGCAGTATCTGCAACATATCTTAGGGGGCATAAAATATGCTATTGGTGATGCTAATGCAATCGATTACAGTAAAGCCAAAACACAGCGCACTCCCGAGGCTAACCGTTTTGTAAAGCGTGTGCTTACCGAGGGAACACTCTATGAACCTACTGAAATGGCCATCCTGCCAAACTTTGATATACTGGTTGCCCAACGCCGAGGCGAACTGATGAAGTTTGATGCTGTTAAAAAAACGGTTAAACAGGTGGGCTACCTCAATGTATACTTCAAAACAAAAGTTCCTAACGTAAATAGTGAAGAGGGTTTATTAGGTATAGCAGCAGACCCGAACTATGCCAGCAATCACTTTATTTACATGTATTACAGCCCGGCGGGCGATGAGTCGATAGACCGTTTATCGCGCTTTGTTTTTAAGGGCGACACCTTGGATAACAGTTCTGAAAAAGTGATACTGGAAGTTAAAACACAGCGGGAAATCTGCTGCCATACCGGTGGTTCTATTGCTTTTGGTAAGGATGATAACCTGTATGTATCTGCAGGTGATAACTCTACTCCTTTTGATGAACCCGGCCAGAAATATCCAACCCATAGCTTCGGACCGATGGATGACCGCCCCGGCCATGAGCAGTATGATGCGCGCCGCTCGGCAGGGAACACCAATGACCTTCGCGGAAAGATTTTAAGGATAAAACTTAATGCCGATGGCAGCTACGATATCCCGGAAGGAAACCTGTTCCCGAAAGGCACAGCCAAAACCCGCCCGGAGATTTACGTAATGGGTAACCGTAACCCTTACCGCATATCAATTGATAAAAAAACAGGCTACTTGTACTGGGGTGAAGTTGGCCCGGACGCCAACGTGGACAGCATAGGCACCCGTGGCCCGCGCGGTTACGATGAAGTGAACCAGGCTCGCAAAGCCGGTAACTTTGGCTGGCCGTTTTTTGTAGGTGACAATTACGCTTACAACATCCACAATTACGAAACTAATGAGAATGCGGCACCGGCTGATCCGGCAAAGCCGATGAACAACTCGCGCAACAATACAGGCTTAAATGAGTTGCCGCCTGCGCAACCGGCTTACATCTGGTATCCTTACGCGCAATCACCAGATTTTCCGGAACTGGGCAGCGGCGGACGTACGGCTATGACCGGCCCTGTTTACCATAGCACAGACTATCTGCCAGCTACCCGCTATCCATCTTACTATGATGGCAAGCTGATTATTTATGACTTTGTGCGCGGCTGGATTAAGGCCGTATCGCAAACACCTGCAGGTGATGTGGACAAGATAGAGCCTTTTGTTGATGGCATGAAGTTTAACTCCATGATAGACATGGAAGCCGGTCCAGATGGCCGCATCTATGTATTGGAGTACGGTAACGGCTGGTTTAATAAAAACCCGGATGCGGCTATTTCCCGCATTGACTACCTGGCCGGAAACCGTCCGCCTGCCATAAACACCTTCAAGGTTAATAAAACAAGCGGCAGCACGCCGTTAACTATAACCGTAACAGTAAAAGCTACCGATCCTGAAAAGGATGCGCTTACTTACGTTTGGCATATCGGTGCGGTGAAAAAAACCACCAAAGTACCTTTACTAAAACACGTGGTGGCAAAAGCAGGCGAATATGATATAAGCGTTGACGTTATAGATACCAAAAAGGCATCAACAACCAGCAACACCATAACGGTTTATGCCGGTAATGTGCAGCCAACTGTAGCGGTTAATGTAAGCGGCAACCGCAGTTTCTACTTCCCCGGTAAACCGGTTAACTACAAGGTAAGCGTGCAGGATAAAGACGCGCCGGTTAACCTTTCAAACCTTTATGTTACCGCTAACATGATTAAGGGACGTGATATGGCCGGTGCCAACCTTGGGCACCAGGTGGTACAGGCTACAACCATTGGCAAAAACATTATGCTTACTTTGGATTGTAAAGCCTGCCATAAAGAGAACGAAACCTCAATCGGTCCGTCATTTGTTAAAGTGGCGCAAAAGTATAAGGATTCAAGAAATGCCAATACGCACCTTGTCAGCAAAATTATAAAGGGCGGCGCTGGCGTTTGGGGTGAGGTTGCTATGCCTGCGCACCCATCGTTAAAAGAGGACGATGCCAAGCTGATTGTGGGCTGGATTCGTTCGCTGGCAGATGATAACAAACCCAAATCGTTACCGGCCAACGGCAGTGTAACACCGAGCGCGCAAGATGCTCAAAAGCAGGATATGCTTTACACCATACAGGCTAATTACACCGATGCGGGAGCCAATGGCGTAAGGCCACTATCAGGCACGGGCACAGCGGCATTGCGCAGCAGCGTTGTTGAAGCCGACGAGTTTACCGCCGTTACAGGCTTTACCAGCAAAGAGGCAGACGGCACAAAATACTTGGTGTTCCCTGCAACAACGGGCAGTTTTAAAGCGGGTAAATTTGATGGCACAGGCATTAAAGCGCTTCAATTTAACGGTGTAGGCAATGGTACGTCAGCAAGCTATACCATCACCATTTACAACGGTAAAGGCGGTGTTAAGCTGGGCAGCGGAAGCATAAACTTTGCAGCTGGCAACCAGGCAGCAACGGCTACCATACCTTTAACAAAAGCGGTTACCCCTGCCCTGCGCGATTACTACATTGAAGTGAAGCAAACTGCGGCAGTTAAAAACCCGCCTTTGCTTAAATCAATACGGTTTGTGCCTTTGTAGGGATGAAACCACAACAGACAAAAACGCCTTGCTAAAAAGCAGGGCGTTTTTGTTTAGTTAAAAATGTAGTCTCCAGCGGGATTGATCCTTATCGCCAACTCCTGTTGCCTTGCGTTGAACTGATTATATCCCTTTTTGAGTTTATCCCAAAAAGCGATGATGTTTTTATCCGAAGCATAGGGTGAGGAGATACGGTCAGCTGAAATACTGTCGAACTTATACGGAAATATATAGACCGGGATTTTATGCTGCCCGCTTTGGTAGGCTTGTAATGCCAGCACGTATATTTCCTTGATATAATCGTCGGTGACGGGCAAACAACCAACGGTAACACATTTGCCATGTATAAAAATATCTCCGCCGGGATTAGCCTTTCCGCTCCTGATCTTGTCAGCAGCATTTGGATAATTTAAGCCTAACGACAAGTAATAAGCGCTCGCCGGATTAAACCTATCTATATAATAAAAGCCTTCAGGTACCTGCCCATCACCACTACGGCGCTTGGGCCCCAGCACGCCCGACATAGAACAAACGCTGTAGGTTTTAAATTTACGATATTTTGCCTCGGCAGGCGCTTTAATATAAACCGTAAGATGCTGCTCAGTTTTGAAAGCAGTTATCAAAATATTGATTCCATTGAGCGACAAGCCATAAGGCTTAAGCTTTTCGTTCAGTAACTTTTCCTTATCGTTATAAGCCTGCTTAACACGCGCGCTACGTTTTTGGTCGCGCATAAAAGCTGCGTCATCAGTAAATGAGGTGAATGCTGTTGATAGTACTACTACGGTGATAATTAAGGCAAGGCGTGTCATTATATAAATTTACATAATAACGGCGCCCCATACCTAAAATTATAGTTTAAACTAAATAGTTAGTAGTCTGCTTATTTAACCACTCGTACAAGCGGTCAACGTCCTCTTTTTTAAATAGTTCGGTACCGTGGTTCATGGTAGCAGCGCTGCCACAGGCTATACCCATACGTACCATATGGCCTAAATCGTAATTATTAACACAGCCGTACACCATACCGGCCACCATACTGTCACCGGCGCCTACAGTACTGCGTTTTTTTACTGATGGTGCATTTACAAACTCAGCATAATCCCGGGTTACTACATAGGCGCCCTGTGGCCCCATTGATACTACTACTATACCGCATTTATCTTTGTTGACAATGATACGGGCTGCTTCCTCAATCGCGTCGTTATCCTCGGCTTCTATACCGGTAAGTTTTCGCAATTCATTTTGGTTGGGCTTAAGCAGATAGATGCCTTCTTCAATGGCCTGCTCCAGCGCTTCGCCCGAGGTATCCACCACCAGCCTTGCGTCTTCCTGACGGGCGATGCGGGCTATCCGGGCTAAAAAGTCGGTGCTCACCCCTTTGGGTATGCTTCCGCTGGCCACAATGTAGCTGGCTTTGGGAGCCATTTGCTTTACGGCTTTTAAAACCCTCTCTTCTTCGCCTTCTACCAGCGCGGGCGCGGGCATACCAAAACGTAACTGTTCATTAGTGGCGCGGTTTACCACGATAAAGTTCTCGCGGGTAAGGTTAACCGTTTCTATCGGGTGCTGCTCAATCTGCTCCTTATGCAATAGCTCCTGCAATAATTTACCGCTAAGCCCACCTGAGGTAAACACCGCAGTGGAAGTTAAGCCTAATCTCCTTAAAGCACGTGATACATTAATACCGCCGCCGCCCGGTTCAAACTTAGGTTCGGCGCAATCCAACTTATGTTCTGCAATAACTTTATCAACTGATGTGCTTTTATCTATTGTAGGGCTTAACGTTAGTGTTAAAATATGCTTCATAACAGGGGTATGTTATTTCCTAAAAAAATTAAGCCGCAAAGATACGCATCATCGCGCTTAATAAATGTTCAAACTGCCTTTTTAATGGTATTCTAACATCCACCCTGCTTTAAAAACTGTACTTTTACGGCTCGAAAGAGTTGACTATGACTGTACTTACATTTACCCTGATATTGTTGGCGGGAGCTTATGCCGCCGGCTTATTAGGCTCATTAACAGGCCTTGGCGGCGGCTTTGTGGTGATACCACTGCTTACCCTCGCGCTTGGCGTTGATATACATTATGCCATAGGCGCATCGCTGGTATCGGCTATTGCTACATCATCGGGCTCGGCGGCGGCTTATGTAAAAGAAGGCATTACCAATATGCGGCTGGGCATCTTTTTAGAGATTGCAACTACCATCGGCGCGTTTACCGGTGCGGTATTGGCGGCGTTTATTCCGGCGCATTTTATAGCGATACTTTTTGGAACGGTACTTATCTGTTCAGCTATTATATCCCTCAAGAAAAAATCAAACGAAGTAAACCTTAAAAAAAGCTACCTGGCCGAAAAACTGAAACTTGATGGTAATTTCCCGGAAGCCGGCGGCTTTGTAGCTTATCGGGTTGTTAACGTAGTGGGTGGCTTCGGGATGATGATAGTAGCCGGCATCATATCAGGTATATTAGGCATAGGCTCGGGCGCTTTAAAAGTGGTTGCGATGGATGGAGTTATGCGCATACCCTTCAAAGTATCAACCACTACCAGTAATTTCATGATAGGTGTAACCGCCGCGGCCAGTGCTGTGGTTTACCTGCAACGCGGTTATATTGATCCGGCTATTTGTATGCCGGTGGTTATTGGCGTAGTACTGGGTGCTTTAAGTGGCTCTAAAATACTAGTGCGCACCGCATCAGCGGCATGGCTTAAATATTTGTTTGCAGGCATAATTTTAATACTGGCTATACAGATGATCTACAACGGAATATTAGGAAGGGTTTAAACAGATGAAGATACAAGTAATAATAGGCCAGTTGTTGCGCATAGGTGTGTTCACATCAATAGGCATAGCTTTTTTAGGCGGAATAATATACCTTACCCGCCATGGGCACGAGATGGTTGATTACGCTACGTTTAAAGGCGTGCCCGACTATGTGAAGCCCGGCAATCTTTTCAGCAGTGTGTTTGAACTGCGCGGCCGTGCCATTGTTCAGGTTGGTATTATACTGTTGATAGCCACGCCGGTGGTGAGGCTTATATTTTCAGCCATCGGCTTTGCCGCCGAAAAGGATTACCGCTACATGTTCGTCACCCTGTTGGTGCTGGGCATCATCCTGTTCAGTATGCTTACCGGTAAGGCGGGCTAATTTAGCGTGGTATGTAATTTGATTGTATGATGGATAGTTATGAAACGCGTCCATGTAGAATCGTCAGCCCTTGAAAGTGTTGGTTATGATGCCGAAAACCAGGTGCTCGAACTGGAGTTCAGAGATAATGGCGGCATCTGGCAATACTTTAACTTTAAGCCGGCGGCATTTAAAAAATTCGCTAACGCTACTTCGTTAGGCCGCTACTTTGTAAAAAAGATAAAAGGTAAGTACAAAGAACAGCGCGTTCCTTAATTTTCATTACTGCTGCCCCCCATTCTTGATACTTCTTCAGCCGAACCGCCGGTACGTTTACGGGCCGCTTTTAACGAGTTGTTGCCAAAACGGTAGGTGAAGGTTGCGGTAACAAATCGCGTTCCCGGTTTTTCGCGCCCACGCATGTTGAGGTTCATAAAGCGCGTATCGTAACGGTCAATCTGCGTGTTAAAAATATCGCTCATGGCCAACCTGATGGTACCCATATCGTGCAGAATTACGTGGCTCATACCGGCGCTGAAATAGTATTGCTCACGATAGTTTTTTATGCCGAAGTACGTAGGCGTTTCGTAATTGGCGTTAACCTCGGCCTTAAACTTATCCGTTATACTGAATGATTGGTTTACCTGCGTCAGGAAATCATAAGCATGTTTATTAGCAGCACCGGCTTCCTTGTAAAAGTATCGACTGTGGCTTAGCTCAACATAATTAGTTATTTGCCACCATGGCGTAATATCAAAGGGAGCAGTTATTTCCAGGCCATATACATGCCGGTTGGCCACGTTGCTTTTAGTGGTAGTATAAACCCCGGTAGCGTTGTTCTGCTCGTAAATGGTGGTATAAAAATCATTCGTTACACTAAAACTTAAGGCCGCTTTGAACTTGATGAGATAGGTATCGGCCAACTCAACCGAGCTAACATATTGTGGTTTTAAAAATGGATTACCAGTACTGAAGGCATAAGGATCAATATATGCTACAAAGGGATTCAGATCCTGATAGTTTGGCCGCCCGATACGGCGATTGTATGACAGCGTAAACTGATGCTCCTCTCCTACGCTACGTATGAGCTGAATACTCGGGAATAGATTGAAGTACGAAGTATCGGCCACCCGGTTTGGATTGTACGATCTGCGGTTAGCATGCGTTTGCTCAGCACGTAGGCCGGCAGTAACGTCTGTTGAGCCGATCTTGGTATGCAGGTTTATATATCCGGCCTCAATACGCTCTTTGTAAACAAAATGATCGGTAAGGTTGGGTACCAATTGTGAAGTACCGTTTACCTGCTCACTGAAATCAATACGGTTATCGCTGTTTACCTTGCTCACTTTTACACCGGCATCAACACTGGTGTTGGGTGAAACTACCCGCGTATAATCCACCTTTGCCGAATACACATTGATATCGGCAGGCGAATAAACATCGTAAAAAAGCGGGTCGCGCACTACGGCACCAGCCGGGTTAAAAAAATCATTACGCAGGTTTTCGTCTGAGCGACGGTTATAGTCAGACAAGTCCAGGTCAGCCGATAGCACATGTTTGTTATCTGCACCGAATGAACCCTTGTAGTTGATGTTATAATTCAAATTATAGATCGTCCTGTCTATTCCTGATCGGGTGGTGATTGTTGAATCCGGCACGCCATTGTTGGCAATGTAAGTGGTATTGCGCTTGTCAATATCAGCCGGTGTGGCATAACCGTGTACAATAAAGCCCAGATTCTGTTTGGGCGATAAAGTCCAATCCGCGCCGGTATTAAAGGTATAACTTTTCAGCTTAGTAGTTCCCTTGTAACGCATTCGGTAATCAGATACGTTGGGGCCAACATTGATCAAACGGTCAACATCCCAGAAACGCGGTATTTCATTGGCTGCAAACACATAGCTGCCAAACAGGTTAACTTTTTTTGATCGGTAATTGAGGTTTATCACCGAATTAAACTTATAATTTTCGCCTACGGCTACGCTTTGCGATACACCTATGCGCCAGCCCAAATCACGGTTTTTCTTCAACACGATATTGATAAGTCCGCCGCCTGCGGCATCGTACTTGGCGGATGGATTAGCAATCAGTTCAACAGAATTTACCATGCTGCTCTGGTAGCTTTTTAACAGCTCGGCCAGTTGCTCGCCGGTTAGCTGAGTAACTTTGCCGTTTATAGCAATTAATGCTTTTTGCCCGCCTTTGAATAGCACATCCTCGCCTGATACCTTTACGCCCGGCGCGTTGCGCAAAACATCCAGCATGTTATTACCTGCCGACACAATGCTTTTTTCAACGTTGATTACCGTTTTATCCGGACGAACCTCTACAAAGTCCTTTTTGGCGGTAACCTTTACTTCCTTAAGCTGGTAATTAAGGGGGATCAACTTAACATCCGGCGTTTTTATATTTCCTGTATTTTCGCCTATTACATATTGAACCGTGTAAAAACGGTTGTACCCCACCTTACTTATAGAGATGAAATATTTACCCGGCTTTATGCTTCTGAATTCAAAAAAACCGTTTTTATCGCTTATGGTGGTGGCAATAAGTGCCGAGTCGGGGTGATTTAGCAGTTTTACCGTTGCCGCGTCTGCGGGTTGTAGGGCTTCGGTAAGCACTTTGCCCTCTATCACTTTTGTACCCGTTTGCGCCCGGCTTTCAATGCAAGCAAAACTCAATACAAAAAGCAGTAAGGCCCGGGTCAGTTTATCCATTAATCAGCAGAAAGAAAACTAGCTTAAACCATCTGGCAATAAAAATCGGTGATGGTATCACAATAATAACCTTTTTACGGTAAAGCCGAAAATATGTTGCCGCAAATAGCGGCATAAATTGGTGTTTTATTAGCTTTGCTTTTTAGCAATAGCAAATTTGTATGACTGCATTTCAAAGATATTTAACCCTTGTAATACTGAGTTTAACCACCTTAACAGCATTTGGGCAGGCAGAGCCCGAGCACATTAAAAAAGCCACACAGTTTTTTATCAGGCAATACAATACCGGCCATCCGGACAGCGTGTACGCGCGTTTTGGTTCCGAGATGAAAGCAGCACTTACTGCCGAGCAATTTCGCAGTACTACCATCCAGTTAAAAAATCAACTGGGCATGCTAAAAAGTGCTGACTTTTTGAAGATGGAAAATAACGTAGGGGTTTATAAGGCTAACTTTGAAAAGGCTACGTTTACCCTCAATGTTGCCGTAAACGCGCAAAACCAATACATGGGTTTATTGCTGCGCCCTTACGAGCCAACGCCGGGCGATACACAAAAACAAGAAAGCGTTATTGATGCCTCCCTCATGGAGTCGCCTTACACTTTGAAAACGTTTTCGGGCAGTATAGCGGGCTCACTGGTTAAGCCTAAAACCGAAGGAAAAATGCCGTTGGTGCTCATTATAGCAGGTTCAGGCCCAACTGACCGTGATGGTAATGGCGCTAAGCTTGGCTTAAACACAAATGCTTATTTACAACTGGCTAATGAACTGGGTAAAAAAGGTATAGCTACTTTACGTTATGATAAACGCCTGATCGGCCAGTCGGTTAGTACGACCAAGGAATCGGAGCTGAAGTTTGAGGATATGGTAGAAGATGCCATGGGCCTGATTAATGATATAAATGATAAGGGCGAGTTTTCAAAAATAATTGTTTTAGGCCATAGCGAAGGGTCACTGGTAGGTATGCTTGCCGCTAATGACGCGCCGGTTAAAGCCTTTATATCAGTTGCAGGAGCCGGAGACCCTGCCGAAAAAATACTTACCGAGCAAATGAAAAGTCAGCCGGCTTACATTGCCAATGGATTTAAACGCGTGCTCGACAGCCTGAAACGCGGCAAAACCACACCGAACGTTGACGCCTCGCTGTATGCAGTAGCGCGCCCGAGCATTCAAAACTACATCATGTCGTGGTGCAGGTATGATCCGCAACGCGAAATCAAAAAACTTAAAATGCCCGTGCTGATTGTACAGGGAACAACGGATTTGCAGGTGCCGGTAGCACAGGCCGAAAAGTTAAAGAAAGCCAAGTCAGACGCGCAGTTGCTTATAATCCCCGAGATGAACCATGTGCTTAAAGCCGCGCCTGCAGATACCAAGCAGAACATGGCTACATACAATAATCCGGATTTACCGTTGAAGCCTGAATTGGTTAACGGTATTGTGGACTTTGTAGGTAAGGTAAAGTAGTGGATTCTTAATACTTTTTATAAACTTCTTTTGTGCGAACAAAAGAAGCAATACTAAGCGTTAGCGATCTCATGAGCACTACAAAAAATAAAAACACGGCAAATAACTCGCCGGCTGTTTAATTTTCTATCAAAGTTAATGCATCCACCTGCTATCCGAAAATTAAGAGGCCGGTAATATATATTATTAACGGCACTGTCGCATATCAGTCTTACTTAGTCATTACCTTTTTTAAAAGCCCTCTCCTTTGGAGAGGGTTGGGTGAGGTCTTACTTCCATGCGCCCAGCATCCTCCTGATTGCCAGTATTTCGCCGGTATGGTAGGCTGTATGGTCGCCTATTTGTAGGGCTTCGCGCAATAAGTTTTGTCCGCTGCCGTGTGCAAATGGTTCATAAATATTATCCGCGTTTTTCAACAGGCTTATAAACTCGTTCAAGTCATTTTCAATTTGCGCAAGCGATTGATTCCAGGCGTCATCACTTTCAGGCTCCGCCTCTTCAGGCCAGTATTCATCAGGCCACTTTGGCGATTGATGGCTGGCATCCCGGCTAAACTCCAGCATATCCCACTGCGCAATGCGTATATGTTCAACCAATTGCCAAATGCTGTACGGCATGTTGTCGGGCTTTTTGCCTCTAAGGTCAGCCGGTAAATCCTCAACCGCCTCGGCGAAGCTTACATGCGCGCCCTTGCCGCTTAAAAAGTTAACCAGTTCATTTATCAAAGTGTTATGCTGCTCGCTCATACCATCAAATTTTTAATGTTTAACAAGCAGCCCACTTTAAAGTTGGCTTAAATTTTAAGGTTTGTAACAGCTGCGCTGTATTATTTAAAGTAAATGCCTTAAGTTTATGCGCATGATGATCAATACCCGCACCCTTTATAAACTATTGGTTACAGCCGTTTGCGGCTTCACTTTTTTTACTGCCTGCAAAAAGGATGGCATGGGTGGCCAACTCTCTGACGAGGAAAAAAACAACGAATCATTCACCCGTTACGAGGGCAAGTTTTTAGACGAGCTTTGGAAGCTTAACCCCGATTGGGCTACATCAGTCGGCTACCATATGTATGATAGTGTTTTGCTGACACCCGCCGAACAGAAGAAAAAACTGGTTGACTTTGCCAAAAACCACCTCGACTCGTTAAGCCATTACCCACAAAACGAGCTTACCGCAAGCAACCGTATGGATTATTACCTTATCCAAAATTATTTACGGAAAACGCAGTGGACTTACGGCTCGCTTAAAGCTTTCGAATGGGATCCAACGTCGTATAACGTTATTGGCACCTTTGCTTATATTTTGAACGAGAAATATGCGCCGCTTGCTAAAAGGCTAAAGAGCTTTTATCAAAAGATGGAAGCCATACCGGCTTATTACAAAGATGCGCAGAAGCTGGTTAAAAGCCCCGTTCCGGAACTTACTGACCTGGCGATAGATCAGCTTAACGGCGGTGCGGGTGTAATTGAAAAAGATTTTATTGATTCACTCACCAAAAGCAGCATTACGGATGCGGAGCAAAAACTGATGCGCGAACGTGCCAAAACCAGCGTTGCTGCCATACGTGGCTTTACCGCCTGGCTAAAAACCATCCGCAGCGATAAAGGCAGGAGTTTCAGGCTCGGCAAATCATTGTACGACGAAAAATTCGCTTACGAGATAGAATCAAGCCTTACCTCACAGCAAATGTTTAATGCGGCGGTTGAACGTAAAAAACTGCTGCATAAGGAGATGATTAAGCTTAGCAAGGAGTTGTGGCCAAAGTATCTGGGCGATAAAAAAATACCGTCGGACTCGCTGGCGCTTGTGGGCGAGGTGATTGAAGCACTTTCCGTAAAACACGTTGAACCGGCACAATTTCAATCAGCCATTGAAAAGCAAATACCCAGGCTAAGCGCGTTTGTTAAAGAGAAAGATTTGCTTACTATGGACCCAAGCAAGCCGCTTATTGTACGCCGGGAGCCTGCCTATATGGCCGGTGTAGCTGGTGCGTCGGTATCATCCCCTGGACCGTACGAAAAAAATGGCAATACCTATTACAACGTAGGCAGTTTAGATGGCTGGGATAAAGAACGTGCCGAAAGCTACCTCCGCGAGTATAACAACTACACCCTGCAAATACTCAACATACACGAGGCTATACCGGGCCATTATACCCAATTGGTTTACGCGAACAAAACACCGAGCCTTATAAAAGCGGTAATGGGCAACGGCGCTATGGTTGAAGGCTGGGCAGTTTATGGTGAGGAAATGATGCTGGATGCCGGCTACGGCAACAACGAACCCGAAATGCGATTGATGTGGTGTAAATGGAATCTGCGCGCAGTTTGCAATGCCATACTGGATTACAGCGTACACGCAGGCAGCATGACACGCGACCAGGCGTTAAAACTGCTTACCAAAGAAGCGTTTCAGCAGCAAGCCGAAGCTGAGGGTAAATGGAAGCGCGTAACTGTTAGCAGCGTACAACTCACCAGTTACTTTACCGGTTATCATGACATTAAACAACTGCGCGAAGAGTACAAGAAAAAAATGGCCGATAAATACCGCCTGAAAGAGTTTAACGAAAAGTTTTTAAGTTACGGCAGCGCACCGGTAAAGTACATCAAGGAAGCCATGCTGACTAACGAAGTTGAAAAGCCGGGTGATAAAAAAGCAGATCAGCCTGAAGACGCCGAGGAAAAGAAAGAAACAAAAACCGGTGATAAACGGGTTAAAACCGACACCGGCGCTAAAAAGAAATCATAAACATATTTCGTAACAAAAAGCGATGCATCCAACTGCATCGCTTTTTGTTTGTTTAAAATTCCGCTATTACAACAACCTTTCAAGTTGTTGTTCTAATGCCTTTTCGTTTAAGTTTTTGGCGAGTACTTTGCCATCCTTATCAATAAGGTAGTTGATCGGAATCGCGGTTACGTGATACATTTTGCTTACCTCGCCGTTCCAAAATTTCAGGTCAGACACATGAGTCCATTTAAGCCCGTCTTCTTTAATAGCATTCAGCCAGTCATCTTTTTTGTGATCCAATGACACACCTAATATTTTAAAGCCCTTCGCTTTAAATTTTTGGTATACCTTAACCAAACCAGGGTTGTTTGCCCTGCACGGTCCGCACCAGCTGGCCCAAAATTCTATCAAAGTAACGTTGCCCCTAAAGCTCTTTAATGCCACATCTTTTCCGGCAACATCCTTCAAACTAAAATCAGGCGCGATTTTGCCGATCAGGTTACTTTGAAAGTTATTCCGGTCAACAGTATTATATACCGTACGGGCACTGGGAAGAGACTTTATCCTGTCTGTAAAATTATTATACAATAATTCTAAGGCATCATAATTTACCACGTACTTGTATGAATATTCTTCCAATAAATGCAAAGCCGTAGGAGAATCAGGATGTGTTTTAATATACGTAAGCACTACATTATCGTAATATTTCCTGTATGCTTCTGTCGATAAGTTTTGCATTTCCATCGATAATGAATCTTTTACGTTACCGGTAACTGATTGTAACTTTACATACTTGTCTGCATTTAGTTGCCAAAATTTTTCTTCAAACTTTCTAAGTTCCAACTCCATGTTTTCATAATCTTTTTGATACTGGCTTGGGTTCTCAATCCGGCTGGCGTTTATAAAATTGTTGACCGTGATCTTAAAGTTGCCCGGATGCGAAAAGAAAGTGTAATAGTCGTTATATCGAGCCACTATATTATCTGTTGACCGATTTGGATCAACGTTAATGCTATCTCGCGGATAAAATGTTAAATACGCTCTTCTTGGCTCCTTTAGATAATGTTTGACTGTAATTCTGCCATCTTTTATCAACGGGAACACAGTTTCACCGCCAAAGCGAACTTTAAATATCCCGGCGGTATCTTTAAGGGTAGTCACATCGATATTGAGCGTAATATATCCGCTTAAGGAATCAGTAGCGCTGGTTTTTGGTTGCGAAATACCAAAGTTACTGAGCAAGCACAAGCTTGTAATTAAAAAAAATGTTTTTAATGCTGACATACGGTTTGGGTTATGTATTAAAGATAAGATTTATACTTGGAGAGATACAGATCAGTAAGGTTTAAAGGCAAGAAATTTATTTTATATCATAGACTGTTAAGCTTTTATAAAAAATCACAAATAGGCGTTAAACCATCTATTCTATGCCCCGTCATACTGACAATTAAACACACAATTTCAACTTAACACAACTACACAATTTTCATGAAAAAAATGATTGCTGCAATGCTGTTATGCGTTGCTTCCTCAGCTGCCTTTGCCCAAACCGAAAAGGGAACACAAAATGTTGGCGTTTCATTCGCTATTCAAAACTCCGATAGTAAGAACACCTCCTTTGACGGCGCAACCACTACAACCGACAAGGTTAAATTTAATGTGTATAACGCAACTGTTAATTACAGCTATTTTATAGCTGATAAACTGGACATTGCCGTATTTACTGGTTACGGCTTCCAGGAAAATAGCCGAAAAAACGACCTAAGTGCTTACACTCAAAAATTCACGAGTTTATTTGCCGGCGTACAGTTACGTAAATACATCCTCTTTAATGATAAAATCGGCATACGTACAGGTCCGTCCTTCCAATATTCTCGCGACAGGCAAACCTTAAATCTTGATGAAGAATCAGACAATGTAACCACTACCAACAGTTACACCGGACGTGTTGGACTTGATTTCGCGTTCTATCCTACTAAACATTTGGGTATAACTTCCAATGTAGCTAATATATCTTACAGTCATTCCAAATCAAAGGGCTATACCACCGGCTCATCCAATACTTTCAGTGCTAATTTAGTCAATTACCTAAACCTTGGTTTTTTCTATAGCTGGTAATACCGGCGCACCCTCTCTGCAAAGCAATGCAGAGAGGGATTTTAAATTTTCCCCGTAACAAGCTTGCCTTATTAATTGTCATACCCTTAACATACATTTTATAACTATGACAACTTATGAAGAACAGGCATATATACAATTAGAATTTTGGCAGCACCGCATGCAAAAAAAGCCCTCGCTGGGCAACAGGATAGCCAAGGGCCTGCAAACCAAAATAAACAATATTATACCTGAAAAGGTACACGCTGCTATAACTACAGCTATCGAGAAGATGATAAAGGGGGTGCTGTTTGGCGCCAAATATGTTACCAAAGCCCCGCTTGCTGATGCTTCACTGCAAATGCGCGAAGCTTTTGTAAAGGAGCAAATTGAGTTTTATAAACGCACCGCCTCGGTTGAGGGTGCCGTTACCGGCGCGGACGGAATATTGATGGGTTTAGCCGACTTCCCGATACTGATCGGCATAAAAATAAAGCTGCTGTTTGAAATAGCTACACTTTACGGGTATGATGTGCACGATTATAAAGAGCGGTTATATATACTTTATATTTTCCAACTGGCATTCAGCAGTCAGCAAGGACGCAATGAGGTTTATCAAAAAATAGCCGGCTGGCAGGGTTACAGCCAGGGCCTGCCTGACGATGAACAGGAATTTGACTGGCGAACCTTTCAGCAGGAATACCGGGATTATATTGACCTGGCCAAGATGGCGCAACTGATACCATTCATCGGTGCAGCCGTAGGCGCGGTGGTAAACTACCGGCTGTTGAATCAACTGGGCGAAACCGCTATGAACTGTTACCGGATGCGTAAAGTTAGTCCGCTTAAAATTTTAACCTACCCTACACCTTAAATACAATTTATGAAAAACGAAAAAAGCCGCTTTAAGCGGCTTTTTTTATGAACGATGTTAAACGATTCTTAGAAAGTATAACGGAAACCAAGGCCGAAACGAGCGGCTTCAAAGTCAGAACCATCGCTTAAACGGATAGCCGGACGCCAGTCAAAAGTAAGGCTTAACGGAGCTGTTGGAATTTTATAATCCAAACCACCGGTTGGCCTTAAAAAGAAGGTTGAACCACCATCATATAAAGCTACCTGCGGGCCAATACCTAAATACCATTTTAGCGCTGTAGCCTCTCTGAAGGCTTGGTGGTATTGGTAAAAACCACCAATCCAGGTAGCATCATTACCAAATAACAAATCACCCTGAATAACGTCATGACCGTTAAAAAAATGTTTAACGCTTGGGCCAACCAAAGTTGAACCATCGCCAAAATCAATGCCTAAACCTAAGCCTGTTTTGTAGCTTGATTGAGCGAAAGATTGCGTAGCGGAAAGTGCGATTGCAATTACGGCTAAAAGAAAAATTTTCTTCATAAGTTGAATAATAAGGTAAACGATAAATTAATTTCTGTGCTTTAAGCAATTTTTATGCCATTAGCACGTCAAAACTGCATTTTCACTGCTATCAACTATAACACCTTTACACTTTAAAGGTTTTTGTAACACTTTATTTAAAAGCAAAAATTATAAGTTTTGACTGTGCCACAGTAAATTTATATAGCCGAACAGGGCAAAACCGTATCTTCGTTGTTATGTCATCCAACGAGATAAAAAAGCAAATCGAGGTGCTCACCGCTGAGCTTAAACAACACAACTATAATTATTATGTGCTGGCAATGCCTACCATTGCAGACTACGATTTTGACCAGAAATTAAAGCAACTGGCCGAACTCGAAAAACAGCACCCGGAGTTTGCCGATCCTGATTCGCCTACCCAAAAAGTAGGCGGCGAAGTTACAAAGGAGTTTGTTACCGTTAGGCACCGCTGGCCAATGCTCTCTTTAGGCAATACCTACAACGCGCAGGAACTGCTTGATTTTGATCAGCGCATACGTAAGGCTATCGGCGATAATTTTGAGTATGTGTGTGAGTTAAAATTCGATGGCCTGTCCATGAGCTTAACTTATGAAAACGGGCAGCTTGCGCGCGCCGTAACCCGTGGAGATGGTGTACAGGGTGATGACGTTACCACCAACATACGCACCATACATACCATTCCCAAAAAGTTGAATAAGGTAGACTACCCCGAACTTTTTGAAATACGCGGCGAAGTATTTATGCACCGGAAAGCCTTTGAACGCCTGAATAATGAGCGCATTGAAAACGGCGAAGTACCCTATGCTAACCCGCGCAACTTTGCATCGGGCACCGTAAAAATGCAGGATTCGGCCGAAGTGGCGAAACGCCCGTTAGATTGCTTTTTGTACGGATTATATACCGATAAAACTTTGTTTAAAACACATTGGGAGAGCCTTGAAGCGCTGAAAAAATGGGGCTTTAATGTAAACGATCATAGTCGCCTGTGCAATAATATCGACAAGGTTTTAGAATTTATTAACTACTGGGATACAGAACGCTTTAACCTGAGCTATGATATTGACGGCATCGTAATCAAAGTAAACCACTACGGGCAGCAGCAGGAATTGGGCTTTACCGCTAAATCGCCGCGCTGGGCCATATCATATAAATTTAAGGCCGAGCGTGTTGAAACGGAACTTCTTAGTGTAAGCTACCAGGTAGGCCGCACAGGCGCGGTTACACCGGTGGCCAATTTGCAGCCGGTATTGCTTGCCGGCACTACAGTAAAACGCGCCACGCTGCACAATGCCAACGAGATAATAAGGCTTGATTTGCATGAGGGTGATAGCGTTTATGTGGAAAAGGGTGGCGAGATCATCCCCAAAATCATCAGCGTTAATACCGAAAAGCGGCATCAGAATGCTGCGCCGGTAGCATATATTACTACTTGCCCGGCCTGTGGCACCCAGCTTGAACGCAAAGAAGGTGAGGCTGCATTTTATTGCTCTAATGATGAAGGATGCCCTCCACAAATTGTTGGTAAAATGCAACACTTTATCAACCGTAAGGCTATGAATATTGATGGCCTGGGCGATGAAACCATTGAGACGCTTTACCAAAAAGGTTTGCTGCGCCATATAAGCGACATCTACCTTTTGCATGAACATTCAGATGAGTTAAAGCAGATGGAGCGCTTCGGCGAAAAATCAATCACCAATATGCTGGATGGCATCGAAAAATCAAAACAGATGCCTTTTGAGCGGGTGTTGTTTGGCTTGGGTATACGTTATGTTGGCGCCACCGTTGCTAAAAAGCTGGCGCTGCATTTTAAAAATATTGATGCGCTAAGTAAGGCCACTTATGATGAATTGATAGCCGCCGAAGAAATTGGCGACCGTATCGCCCTCAGCCTGATTGAATATTTTAGCGGCGAGGTACATCAGCAGGAAATACAAAAGTTAAAGGATGCAGGCCTGCAATTCGCCATCGAGGAAAAAGAGATCACCCTGACCAGCCACAAGCTTGCCGGCAAAACCTTCATTATTTCGGGCGTATTCGAGAAATTTTCGCGCGATGAACTGAAAGATATTATTGAGCAAAACGGCGGCAAGATACTCAGCAGCATATCGGCCAAGCTGAACTACCTTGTAGCAGGCGACAACATGGGTCCTGCCAAGCTGGAGAAAGCCAATAAGTTGAATATACCGATCATCAGCGATGAGGAATTGATGGGAATGATTTAGAATGCGGATTGCGGAAGTTTGATTGCGGAATTAAATTTAAATTTAAGTTTCATGATTGCTTTAAAACAATACCTGCCTTTACTCCTGCTAATTGCTGTTTGGAGTTCATGTACTAAGCCAATAACTTATAAAGATGCTACTGATGCTCTGATAAAAAAATACGATAAAACTGACTTTAGCCTTTTTAAACAGTTTTACATACACTACCAAAGCTCCGGCAATTACCCTAATTCCAAAATATACTTTGCAGGAGTAAGGGTGAAGGGATTCAATTGCCCGCCTTATGCTGTAAAGCACAGCAAATTCATTATCATGGAATTTTTTGATATTAGTAATAAGCTGGTATTACAAAGTAACTGTCCGGATTATATGAGTGACAATCAAATAAAACATATGACCACAGCGATTGATGAGTATGACTTCTTTATGATTGAGGCAGATAGTGTAGGAAACGTTTATATCAGACCTTATAAATCAGATAAACATGTTTTATTAAGAACGGTTGCGTCACCTCAAAAATCAATTTTAAAAGAATTTAAACATTATAAAGGCAACTGGTACATACACAAATCTGCCATAGCTAAATTGCAAAATAAACAGTAACCACCGTTACTTACCATTTGTGGCATCTAAATATTAGCTTTACACAACAATAATCGCTCTTGCTATGAGGCAGATAGCCGTTTCAACCGCTTATTTTTTAAAAAAAATTTGCATCGATTAAAAAGAAACGTATTTTTGCAGTCCCAATCAAAAGGGATAAATAATACGGACTTGTAGCTCAATTGGATAGAGCATCTCACTACGGATGAGAAGGTTAGGGGTTCGACTCCCTTCAAGTTCACTCAAATAATAATATAGCCTTTCCGTAATCGTACAGAAAGGCTATTTAAATTTTATAAGCATGCTAAACTTGGTTTTGTTCGGCCCTCCCGGCGCAGGCAAGGGCACTCAATCACAAAAACTTATTGACAAATACGGACTGATCCACCTTTCAACCGGCGATTTGCTGCGTGGCGAAATTTCGCAGGGCACCGAGCTTGGTTTGGAGGCCAAAAAGCTGATGGATCAAGGCCTATTAGTGCCGGATGCCGTAGTTATCGGCATGATTGAAAATAAGTTGGATGCGAACAAAGATGCCAAAGGCTTTATTTTCGATGGTTTCCCGCGTACAGTGGCACAAGCCGAAGCCCTGGACAATTTGCTTGAATCAAAAGCATCAGCTATATCAGGCATGATCGCCCTCGAGGTTGATGATGATGAATTGGAACGCCGCCTTTTACTCCGCGGTAAAGATTCAGGTCGTCCTGATGATGCCGACCCGGCCATCATCCGCAAGCGCATAAAAGAGTACAACGATAAAACCACACCGGTTGCCGGTTACTATAAAAACCAGGATAAATTTACCAGCATCAACGGCATAGGCTCAATAGATGAGATCTTCAGCGCCATTGTTGCGGTAACTGAAAAATATTAATATTTATTCCGAAAGTCGGTAAGTCCGGAAGTCAGAAAGTAAATCACGCTTTCGGGCTTCCGGACTTTCAGCCTTTCGGACCTCCGGTCTTCCGGATTAAGATACTTGCAATACCATGGCTCAGGGCTCTAATTTTGTTGATTATGTAAAGATATGCTGCCGCTCAGGGCATGGGGGCGCTGGTTCAACACATTTACACCGCGATAAGCACACCGCAAAAGGTGGCCCTGATGGTGGCGATGGTGGCCGTGGCGGGCATGTTATTGTAAAAGGCAACGCCCAGCTATGGACGCTCCTGCACCTTAAATACCGTAAACATGTAATAGCCGGCAACGGCGATCCGGGAGGCAGCGCGTTGTGTACCGGCAAAACCGGCCGCGACGAGATATTGGAAGTACCCCTGGGCACCATTGCCAGGGATGCCGAAACCGGCGAAGTAATATTTGAAATATCGCACGACGGCGAAACCAAGGTACTTACACCCGGTGGTCGCGGCGGATTAGGCAACTGGCATTTTAAGTCATCAACACAACAAACTCCGCGCTTTGCGCAACCCGGCGAGCCAGGCCAGGAAGTATGGAACATACTTGAATTGAAGTTACTGGCTGACGTGGGTTTGGTGGGCTTTCCTAACGCGGGTAAATCAACGCTGCTTTCGGTCGTTTCGGCCGCTAAGCCGGAGATTGCCGATTATGCCTTTACTACCTTGGTACCTAACCTGGGCATCGTATCGTATCGCGATAACAAATCATTCGTAATGGCCGATATTCCGGGTATCATCGAGGGGGCATCGCAAGGTAAAGGCTTAGGTTTCCGTTTCCTTCGCCACATAGAGCGTAACTCTGTGCTATTGTTTATGGTACCTGCGGATACCACACGTACAATTACCCAGGAGTACGAAATATTACAGCACGAACTACAAGAGTACAATCCTGAACTGATGCACAAACCACGTGTACTGGCCATCACCAAGTCTGACATGCTGGACGACGAACTAACCGAGGAAATGAAACAACAGGTACCAAAAGACATTCCTTATGTATTTATTTCATCCGTCGCGCAAAAAAATCTGGATAAGCTGAAGGATCTGCTTTGGCAGGCTATTAACCAATAGCACACTCGACCCCTCCTGATCCTCCTTGAGGAGGACTTTGTTGGTGGATTTCTCGACAGAGCTGAGTGTTTTTAGCTCCATCTACTTTGCAGAAGGTTGGTGTGTGGTAGAAAATTTACTTACTGTATACTTATCCCCGATTCCGGTTACGTACCTTTGTACCCTTAATTTATTAGTGTAAAGGACATGAGGATCGCAATAAATGGTTTTGGGCGTATAGGTCGCATTTTTCTGCGAAACATTCTGAACACATCCGCCATCGAGGTTGTCGCTATAAACGATTTAACAGATACCCAAACCCTTGCCCATTTATTCAAATATGATTCGGTGCACCGGGGCTTTAAGGGTACGGTTGAGCATACTGTTGATAAGCTCATTATCAACAATAAACCTATCAAAGTTTTCGCGCAGCGTGAACCCGCGCTATTGCCTTGGGCTGAACTTGATGTTGACCTGGTGATTGAATCCTCCGGGAAATTTACTTCGCGAAACGGAGCAGAACAACACTTACAGGCCGGCGCCAAACAAGTGATTATATCGGCACCGCCAACCGATAAAACGGTACCAACCGTAGTACTTGGCGTAAATGATGAGCAAATCGATCTCACTGCCCCTATCCTGTCCAACGCATCGTGCACAACGAATAATGTGGCAGCCATGGTGAAAATTTTGGATGATAACTGGGGCATTGTTGACGGCTATATCACCACTGTTCACTCCATGACGGGCGATCAGAACCTGCATGATGCTCCGCATAAGGATCTGCGGCGTGCACGTGCGGCATCAGCATCCATTATACCAACCACAACCGGCGCTGCGAAAGCCATAACTAATATATTCCCACATTTAGACGGTAAGCTTGGCGGGGCTGGGATACGTGTACCCGTACTTAACGGCTCGCTTACAGATTTTACCTGCAGCCTAAAGCGCGATACAACCGTTGAGCAGATCAACGCAGCGTTTAAGCAAGCCGCCGCCGGATCAATGCAGAATATTTTAGAGTATACCGAAGATCCTATTGTATCAACAGACATTTTAGACAATCCGCATAGCTGCATATTTGATGCACAGCTAACCTCGATAGTTGGCGGGTTGGTAAAAGTGGTTGGCTGGTATGATAATGAGATGGGCTATTCGAGCCGCCTTGCCGATCTGGTTGCAAAAATAAACGCGCTGAAATCATGATAAAATTCATAGCGGTTGAGGAGTTGTTAGGCGTACGTAACGAGGTATTGCGCGAAGGTATGCTGCAATTACATGAGTGCATCTTCCCGACGGATAAGATTGACGGTGCTTTTCATTTAGGCTGGTATGTTAATGAAGAGCTGGCTTGTATTGCCTCGTTTCATCCGCAAAGCTACGGCGATTTTAACGGATTAGGTTATCAACTGCGGGGCATGGCCACCATTGAGAAACATCGCGGTAAAGGCTTAGGTAACCAGTTGTTAAACTTTGCCATTGTTTACCTGCGCGGCCAAAAGGCAAGTTACCTGTGGTGTAATGCCCGTAAAAAAGCCCTAGCTTTTTATCACAATGTCGGCTTCGAGATAATTTCACCCGAGTTTGATGTACCGGGCATAGGGCAGCACCATGTAATGTATTTGCGCATCAGGTAGATCTTGTTGTCGCGCCATAGAGCAGTGATCAATTCTTTCCATTGTTAAACCACTATGAAATTTACCAAAAAGCTGCCCACTTTTTAACATTTACGTTCCGTATTTAAAATAAATTGCTGATTTTGCGGCACTGCTGAATTTTACAACCAGTTTGAATATGAAAACAATTGATCAGATAAGTTTTTCGGGCAAAAAAGCCCTTGTTAGGGTTGATTTTAACGTTCCGCTTGATGGCGACTTTAAAATTACCGACGATACCCGCATCACCGCGGCATTACCTACCATCAAAAAGATTTTAAATGATGGCGGTGCGGTTATCCTGATGTCGCACCTGGGCCGACCAAAAGATGGCCCGACCGATAAATACTCTTTGAAGCATATTGTAGCGCATTTGTCTGACCTGCTGGGCCAGCAAGTGGAATTTGCTGATGATTGCATTGGCGAACAAGCTACCCAAATAGCTGCCGAGCTTGAAAAAGGCGAAGTACTTTTACTGGAAAACCTGCGCTTTTACAAAGAAGAAGAAAAAGGCGACAAAGACTTTGCTGAAAAGCTTTCAAAACTGGGTGATGTTTATGTGAACGATGCCTTTGGTACCGCTCACCGTGCGCACGCTTCAACAGCGGTTATTGCACAATTTTTCCCTGACGCTAAATACTTTGGCTACCTGATGGCTGCCGAGCTTGACAATGCCGAAAAAGTATTGAACAATGCAGCCCGCCCGTTCACCGCAATTATGGGTGGCGCTAAGGTTTCTGACAAGATACAACTGATCGAATCGTTACTGGAGAAGGTAGATAACCTGATCATCGGCGGTGGCATGGCTTATACTTTTGTTAAAGCTAAAGGTGGTGAAATAGGCACGTCGTTATTAGAGGCCGACAAGCTTGACCTGGCTAACGAACTGGTTGAAAAAGCCAAAGCTAAAGGTGTTAACCTTATTTTACCTACCGACTGTATTGTGGCTGACAAATTTGATAATAACGCCCAAACAGCGGTATCGCCAAATAATACCATTAAGTCTGACTGGATGGGTCTGGATATCGGTCCTGAATCAAGAGAAGCATTTGCCAAGGTGATCGAAGAATCAAAAACCGTTTTATGGAACGGCCCGATGGGTGTTTTCGAGATGGAAAGCTTTGATAAAGGCACCAAAGCAGTTGCCGACTCGGTAGTTAAAGCTACTGAAAACGGCGCTTTCACGCTGATTGGTGGTGGCGACTCAGCCGCAGCAGTAACCAAATTCGGTTTGGCCGATGAGGTTAGCTACATGTCAACCGGTGGTGGCGCTTTGCTGGAGTATATGGAAGGCAAAGAATTACCGGGCGTAAAAGCGATCAACGAGTAATATTTACATATTGAGATAAATGAAAGGCGACCATAAGGTCGCCTTTTTTGTTTACTTTTAACATGCTATTAACACACCTCTTATACATGAAAAAACGCTACATCATAGCTTTATGCCTGCTGCTTTTAGGGTTTGGCATGCCGGGCTTAAATGCTCAAACTGTTAACCCCGATGCCGAATACGTAAAGGCCAACTACCAAAAATTTGAGTACCAGATACCCATGCGTGATGGGGTAAAGTTGTTTACCTCGATTTATGTGCCGAAAGACAAATCGAAGAAATATCCTTTCATGATGGATCGTACGCCGTACAGCGTAGCTCCGTACGGCACAGATAAATACCGGGGCAGCCTTGGCCCTTCGCCGTTATTTTTAAAAGACGGTTTCATATTTGTTTACCAGGACGTACGCGGCCGCTGGATGAGCGAGGGCATATATGAGGAGATGACACCCGAACTTGAAAAGCACAAAAGCAAAAAGGATGTTGACGAAGGTACCGACACTTACGATACTATCGACTGGCTGCTGAAGAACGTTGCCGGCAATAACGGCAAGGTGGGTGTTTGGGGTATCTCCTATCCCGGCTTTTACACTACAACGGCCTTGTTGAGCCGTCATCCGGCGTTGGCGGCTGCATCGCCGCAGGCACCTATTGCTGACCTGTATCGTGATGATGCTTTTCATAACGGCGCGTTTATGCTGGTGGCCAACTTTGGCTTTTACCCGGGCTTCACCAACCGCCAGGATGATAAGCCGACACAGCGCCGTGGTAGCCGTGTAGATTTTGGTACTGAGGATGGCTACAAGTTCTTTCTGGACATGGGATCGATGCGTAACAGCAACGTAAAGTATTTTAAGGACACCATCCGCCTGTGGAACGAGATGATGGATCATCCCAATTACGATAAACACTGGCAGGACAGGAACGTGCTCACTCACCTGCACGATATAAAAACAGCCGTACTGGTTACGGGCGGCTGGTATGATGCTGAGGATCTATATGGCGGCATCAATACTTATAAAGTGTTAGCCAAAAATAACCCGAAAACGCCGGTGTACTGGGCCATTGGCCCGTGGGTGCATGGCGGCTGGGCACGCGGAGCAGGCGATCATTTAGGTGATGTGGATTTTGGCGGCGAAACCGGCCCGTTTTATCGCGAAAGCATAGAATTTAAATTTTTTAGCCATTACCTTAAAGGCACCGGCAATTTTAATCTGCCTAAGATAAACGCTTTTGAAACCGGCGCTAACAAGTGGAACACTTATACTACCTGGCCACCGAAAGAAGCTGCTGAAAAAAATCTTTATTTTCTGCCCGGCGGTAAGTTATCGTTTTCCCCTCCGCCTAATACAAGAGAAATTTTTGAGGAGTTCGTGTCTGATCCGAACAAACCGGTGCCATTCATCAACGGCATCAGTATGGATATGAATCGCGAGTACATGACCGCCGATCAGCGCTTTGCCGCCCAACGCCCTGACGTATTGGTTTACCAAACCGATGTATTGACCGATGATGTTACCCTGGCAGGCGATATATGGGCTAATCTGAAGGTATCAACCACAGGTACCGATGCCGACTGGATTGTGAAGGTAATTGATGTTTATCCGGACTCGGCAAGCAGCAATAAGTTTACCGGAAAGGGTGTAAGCATGTCGGGCTATCAGCAAATGGTGCGCAGCGAGGCGATGCGCGGCAAATTCCGCAACAGCTTTGAAAAGCCCGAACCCTTTAAACCCGGTGAGATTACGCCTGTAAACTTTGAGTTGCAGGACGTATTGCACACGTTTAAAAAGGGACACCGCATTATGGTGCAGGTACAAAGTACCTGGTTCCCGCTTATTGACAGGAACACGCAGCAGTTTCAGGATATTATGAAAGCTAAGGATAGCGACTTCAAAAAGTCTACCCATAGGCTGCATACATCAACAAACAGCCCGAGCTTTTTAAAGGTACGGGTGATAGAGCAGAAATAGATTTTACAGCAGGTGGCTTAATATTCAAGCCACCTGTTTGCTTTTACATGCAGTTTTTCACCCACATGGTGGCTTCCTTTTTTAATGTTATAGGTGTGGATCACTACACCATCACGTTCGAGCAACAGCTCTTCATAAAAACCTTTAAAGAGGATCTCCTTAACTGTCCAGTCGCGATGGCTCCAACTGTTGGTCAGCGTCAATTCATCGGGGTAAATAACTACAGTTTCCTTTTGTGCGGATATATGGAGCAGCTTTGCTTTCTCAGCGGTAAGTACATTACAGTTACCTAACAGTTTTGCGGTATAAAGGCTACCCGGATTTTGGTATAACTCCTGCGGCGAGCCTTGCTCAATGATCTCGCCATCCTTCATCACCACCAATACATCGGCCATAGACAGCACTTCAGCCGGGTCATGCGATACCATTACTACCGTGATTCCGGTATCTTTAACTATCTGCCTGATGTCTCGCTGCAAACCGTCGCGAAATGATGTGTCTACCTGGTTAAAGGGTTCATCCAAAAACAATACTTCGGGTTGGGTTACCAGCGCGCGGGCTATAGCTACCCGCTGCTTTTCGCCTCCGCTCAGGTCGGCTATGCGTTTACCGGCCAGGTGCAGCATATTGAGCTGTTGGAGTACCGTCTCGGTCTTTTCCTTTTTGGCTTTTAGGTTAGTGCTTGGCAGCAGGATAGAAACATTATCGGCCACCTTGGCAAACAGGTTGAGGTCATCGGTATGCTGGGTCACCATTTTCATACTGTCGTGCCCTGGTATCAGCTTTTCTTCCGGTCCCCAGATGCGTTCGCGCTTAAAAGTGATCAACCCTGAATCAGGCGACATTAAGCCGTAAAGCAATCTTAGCAAAGTTGTTTTACCGCTGCCGCTCGCGCCTACTATAGCCGTAATGGCATGAGGTTTTATATGCAAGTCGACATTGTTTACACCCGCGGCATGTACGCCGGGGTAACGCATGCTTACATTTGCCGCCTGCAAAAATGAATTATCAGTCATCACCGGCAAATATACATAAAACAAAAGGCCGCCTGTGGGCAGCCTCATGAGTATAATCTGTATTCAGTTTAAAATCCAACAGTAGCACCGAATGAGAAGTTCTTCAACCCTTTTTGCGCCGGACTATCCTCAAACATATCATTAGCATAATATTTGGCAAAGAAACCTATGCCGCCGTAGCCTGCACGTAAAAAGCCACCATACCTTACCTTAGCCAGGTTAAAGCCTGCACGGAAGTGCTGATCGCCATTCTCCAGGCTTTTTTGGCGTACGTGGCCATCAATCAATATACCCATTATAGGGCCGGCTGCTATGTGGAAACGGTGACCGGCGTTATCGTTCTTGCTTCTCCAGTAAAATGTTAACGGAATGCGCAGGTAGGTTGATGAAAATACATTCTTATCGTAATCAATGTCATCTACGCTATAAGTAAGCTGATCCTGGAAACGCAACGGCGTAACGTTCTCACGCAGGCGAAAGCGGGTCCAGTCGAACCCGGCAGATGCGTATATTTTGAATGAACTGTTAAAACGGTAGCCCAACTCCAGCAGGTCGAAACCAAAGTTGCTGCTCTTCCATGAGCGATAGCGAAGGAACTCATTCTCCGGCGACAGGGTGAAGCTGCCGTTATCAATCAGCGTGGCAAAGCCAATGTCCACCCGTGAAAACGTTGGCGTGAACGACCATCCCGGATGTTTGGATGCTTCTTTATAAACCGTATCGCGGTTTTCGGTACTAAAACTGAATTTCAGCTTACGCTTTTTGCGTATAACAGTATCAGTAACGGTACCCTTAGCGGTAGTAGTTGTGGTTATGGTAGTTGTGGTGGTGAACACGCTGTCGGCATTATTTTGGGCGAACAGGGCCGTGGTAAAACCGGCAGTTATCAGGGTAAAAATCAGGCGTTTCATATATTATTTATAGTTATTTTAGGTTGATCTATTCTTCTTCTGTTTCAATTTTTATAATGCCGAGGTTAATGCCGGTAAGCCTTTGCCCGTCACCGTTGTCTTCAAATTCAATTATCTTATCCTTACGTTTATCAATTTTTGATACGATGGCATTAAGCAAACCGCCAAAGCCCCTGCGTTTCTTTTTTACCGGCTCATCAGCAAACGTTTTCAGCGTTTGAGGCAGCCCTGCCGAAGCAATTACAACAGGCTTGGTTTTAAATGGTTCGGGCTCAGGTAAAATTGTTTGTTCGCTAAGCTTCACATCTGCATCGGGCAACACCGGCTCTGTTATTATCTCCTGCTGATTGGTAACAGCCGCTATCATGATCGGCCTGGCCTTGATACCGGCTATCGGTTTTAAAGGCGTTGCCCGGGTTTTGGCTAGCTTTACAGGCGCAGGTTTTTCGTTTTCAGGACTTCCTTTATCTGCGCCTTTTGCCTGCGGTTGCGTTACCACATCAGCCTTTTCAGTATTCTGAACCGGAGCAAGCTCTTCTGCTTGTTCGGTATTATCAACTATCTTTTTTGCAGGCTGTACTTTTGTAATACTTTGCGTATTTCCTTCCGGTTTCACATCACGCTGCATCAACAATATACCTGCAGTAACAATTACTACTACTGCGGCCGCGGCGCTGATGTAAGCCCGAAGCGGTTTCTTCTTTTTACCGTCGAGCCCGGCTGCTATGTTGCCCCAAACATGAGCGGAAGGCGCTATATCCAAACCGTTCAACTTGTCCCGGAATAAGTCGTCCAATTCTTTATCCTGCATATTCATACCTTTTTCCATCGCTTTTAGCAATTAATTCCTTTAAAATAGCGCGCGCCCTTGATAGCTGCGACTTTGATGCCCCCTCGGTAATGCCTACAATTTCGGCTATCTCCTTGTGCGTATAACCCTCAATAGCATACAAGTTGAACACCATGCGGTAACCCGGCGCTAACTGCTGTATCATGCCCATCAGGTCTTTAACATCCAGATTAGCCACCGCCACCGGGTTAACTGATTGTTCATGCCCATGCTCAATGATATCAACCACCTGCATCATTTTATGATGCTTGCGGTAGTACTCGATTGAGCTGTGCACCATAATGCGGCGTATCCAACCCTCAAATGATCCTTCGCCGCGGTAGTTCACCAGGTTTTTAAACACCTTAATAAAGCCGTTCTGCAGCATATCCTCGGCTTCCATCCTGTCAACCGCGTAGCGCATACAAACCGCCAGCATTTTTGAAGCATACTGTTTATACAGCACTTCGCACGCTTTACGGTCGCCCGTTTGGCATCGCTGTATAACATCATCAATTGTAAAGGTTGGCTCCAAAAGCATCATTTAAAGGTAAGATGAATGTTTGGGCAGAATGGTTGCAAGGGGTAAGAAAAAAATAGAGATATTATTTTTTTTCGCGAAGATACTTATAGATCTTCACAGCTGACATGAGGATTAGCGCAAAAACGATGATGCCGATAACCCCGAATATCCAATTTAATGAACTTTTAAGCACTACCAGGAAAACGATGGCGAACAGGAATATTGTGGCCAGCTCGTTCCAGAGGCGTAACTGGGTAGATGTCCATTTAAAGATGCCTTTGCGCATCTGCTTTATTTTGCTTTGGCAGATGTGGTGGTAAATGATCAATCCTACAACAAAGGTGAGTTTAATGTGCATCCAGCCCTGCTGCAGCCAGGCGGGAGCCAATATCAGCATACTGATACCAGCCAGCAGGGTAAGTACCATAGATGGCACGGCAATAATATACCATAGCTTTCGTTCCATGATCTCGAACTGCTCAGACAGAACGCGACGATCCGGCTCGGGCTTTTGCTGTGCCTCGGTATGGTAGATAAACAGGCGCACAATGTAAAACAGCCCCGCCATCCAGCAGACTACAAATATGATGTGTATGGCTTTTATATATTCGTACATGTGGCCTTTCCCCAGTTAAACATATTTATTACCTGTCCTAAATTTCTTTTGAGCGATCAAAAGAAACAAAACTTAGCTTTAGCGATCTCATGAGTACAAATAAAAAAAACAAACAACTACGAATAACTCGCCGGCTTTTTAATTTTCTATTAGAGATAGTGCTACAACCTGCTACCCGAAAATTAAGAGGCCGGAGGATTGGGTTATGAGAGGTTTTGCTTTTATTTTTCAGTACTTTATTATTTCATCACAAACGTCATTGCGAGGTACGAAGCAATCTTTTCAGGACAATTCTCCAAGAAAATCGCCCGAGGAATTGCTTCGTACCTCGAAGTGACGTTATTTAGTATTCCTGTCATGCTAAGCTTGTCGAAGCATTCGCCGCTTTGCTAGTGCCTTCCGCTCGCCCTCGACAGGCTCAGGGTGGTAAAGCCCTCTATCTGCACATCAAAACATCCATTCCCCCTTTAGGGGGTTAGGGGGCTTAATATCTAAACTCCTTGATCACCTCAACCGCGTACTTCACGTTATCAAACGGAATATCGGGCATAATGCCGTGGCCGAGGTTAAATATAAAGCCATCTTCACCACGCATGCGCTCAAACAGGCGGTGAATGCGCTCTTTGATCACCTTTTTATCAGCATACAAAATATGCGGGTCAAGGTTACCTTGTACGGCGATGCCTTGCGGTAAACGTTGTTTAATGTCCTTCAAATCAACATTCCAGTCGATAGATACCACATCAGGCTTGGCTTCAGCCATCAGCGGCGCGAAAACTGAACTGCCTTTGCAGAACGATATTACCGGAATATCCTTACGGTTTAGTTTACTAATGATCTCGGTGATGTAACGGTGAGAGAACTCGGCGTAATCATCCCACGATAAAGCCAGCGCCCAGCTATCAAATATCTGTACAGCATTTACACCGGCAGCAATTTGTAAGTTAAGATAATCGGCAGTTACGGTTGCTATTTTTGAAAGCAGGCGGTGCGCCAGCTCGGGTTCATTATGCAGCAAAAGCTTGGTCAGCTTAAAATCCTTTGACGAGCCACCCTCAACCAAATAACTCATTACGGTAAACGGCGCACCGGCAAAACCGATCAGCGGAATTTTGCCATCCAAACGCTGCTGAATCACTTTAATGGCATCAGCAACGTATTGCAGGCGGTGGTTTACGTCGGTTTCCAACGCATCAATATCAGCAGCGGTACGTACCGGGTTGGCAAACTTTGGCCCTACACCCTGGGTAAAGCTCAAATTGCCGCCCATGGCCTCGCCGGTAACCAGTATGTCTGAGAACAGGATAGCAGCATCAATACCCAGCAGATCAACCGGCAACATGGTAACATCAGCGGCAATCTCAGGCGTTTTGCACATTTCTAAAAACGAGTACTTGTTCTTAATGTCCCAATACTCTTTCATAAAACGGCCGGCCTGGCGCATCATCCACACAGGTGGGCGTTCTGTTTTTTCAGAAAAAGCTGCCTTTATAAATAACGAATCTTTCATACCTTTTAACCCCTCCTAAATCCTCTCCAAGACGAGGGGATTTACTTATCTTATGATAATGATGGGTATTATCTCTTTTTATTGTTTAACTCTTGTTTTAATGTATTCAGCACTTCGCGCATTTTGGCGGTAATGTTGTCACGATGCTTTTCGGCCAGGCCTAAAAAAGCGGTGGCCTTTTCATAGTTACCGTTACGGTAGCTTATGGTAGCCACATGCGTTAAGGCAGCTACATGATCATTAACCGTACGCAGCGGGTATTGGGCGGCTATTTCAAAATGCTTTTCGGCCTCTTCATAATCGCGCTTTTGCAGGCTGATGCTACCGAATATGAATTCGTAGAATCCACGCCTTTTTTTGCTCAGGTAATCGGGGTTACGTATTTGCAACAACAACTTTTCAGCCTTATCAAATTCCTTATGATGAAATTGTTTTGCGGCTAAAATCACCGTACCCTCTTTAAAATATCCCCAAACAACTAAGCCGGCAAACATTACCGCAACCGCAGTAAGCTGGTAGGTTTCATAATACGCAAACACAGCGGCCAAAGCCAAAAACAAAAGCGTAACCATTATACGCGCTTTGTTAGTGAACATTAGTGATGATCCTCGGTAAACTTATAACCTACCCCACGGATAGAGTGGAAATAAACCGGATTTTTGGGATCAGGCTCAAAATATTTACGGAAGGTCAGTATAAAGTTATCAATTGTACGGGTTGACGGGTATACGTCGTAATTCCATACGGTCTCCAATATCTGCTCACGCGATACAGCCTCATTGCGGCGCTCAATCAACAATTTCAGCAGCATGGTTTCTTTTTTAGTAAGGGCGGTGATTGAGCCATCTTCGTTAACCAGTTCGAACGAATTAAAGTGGATAATTTTCTCGCCAATTTTGTAGCTGTTAAACTCTTTCAGATCCTCACCTTTCAGGCTGCGTTTCACCAGGTTGTTAACGCGCAGTATCAGCTCTTCCAGGTTAAAAGGCTTGGTCAGGTAATCATCAGCGCCTTTTTTTAGGCCTGATATTTTATCTTCATTGGTGTTCTTAGCGGTCAGGAACATGATTGGCACCTCGCTGTTCTCCAGCCTGATGGTTTCGGCAACCACAAAGCCGTCAATCTCGGGCATCATTACGTCCAGTATAATCAGGTTAAAGCGCTCCTCTTTAAACAGTTGCAGCGCTTTTTTACCGTTTTTAGCGGTTGATACCTTGTAACCTTCAAGCTCAAGGTTAAGTTTTATGGCTTCGAGCAGGTGTTCTTCGTCCTCTGCTAATAATATACGTTTTTTGTGTTGCATGTTATGTGTTTTAGGTTAATCCAAAAGTAACTTCAAATATACTGCCTGTTGGATTGTTGTCTTTTACCTTTATGCTGGCCTGATGCTTATCAAGCACCTGCTTAACAATATATAACCCCAAACCTGTGCCTTTTGTGTTGCGGGTTTCTTCACTGCCAACGCGGTAAAAACGGTCAAATATACGGGCCTTTTCGGTATCGGCTATACCAATGCCGTTGTCCGCCACCTCAAAAAATATTTGTCCGTCGTTTCTGTATAATTTTACATCTACCGACTGGCATGGGCTTGAATACTTTACGGCATTCTCAATCAGGTTGGTAACTACCGATGTAAGGGCAAACTTGTCGCCGGTTATTTCAATTTTAGGCTCTATCTCGGCATTGATGATCTGCTGATTACAATCGCATTTGCTGATCTGTAAACGGTTAACAATATTATCAACCAGGTTTGACAGGTTGAAGCTCGCCTTGGGGAAGGTGTACGAGCTGTTCTCAATTTTTGAGGCCAGCAGCATATTCTCCACCATATCATCCAAACGCTCGATGTCGTTTAATGATTTATCAATAAAATCAAGCACCTGCGCCTTTGTAAGGTCGCGCTTTTGTATGGTTTGCAGCAATAACTTGATGGAGGCTAACGGCGATTTCAGCTCGTGCGTTACCGATAGCAAAAAGTTCTTTTTCTGCTCCTGCAACTTGCGCTCACGGTTCATGGATTTATGCAGGTAGAACGCGCCTAAAAAGAACACGCCCACAAACATACAACCCTCACCCATGATCATGCCGCTGCGCTCTGGCTGCAGCTTAACCAGCATATATCCCCACCAGATCAGTTCAGCTACCGCGTAAGTTATTATCGCGTAAAATATGACTAATGACCTTTTCATCTTCTACAATTCTTATATGCGTTTGTATACAATTGGTACTGCTAATTTATTAATTATTAGACCTGAACACGACATCCAGACTATCAAATATAGCACGTTTAGCTTTTTCAAGGTCAGTTTTTGTGTGGGCCGATGAAATAAAACCTACCTCGTAGCCCGACGGACCAAAATAAACGCCCCTGTTCAACAGCTCCCGGTGCATTTTTTTGAATTTCTCCATGCTTTGCGGGTCAATGTCTTCGGCAGTACGAATGTCCTTATCCGTAAACGCGAACCAGAATATAGACCCAATGCTGAACACCTTTAGTTTATAATTACGCGCGGTAGCAAAGCGTTGTATCGCCTCGGCAAATTCCTGCGCCTTGTTGTTCAAATCGCGGTAAAAGCCCATGCGCAGCAGCTCGGTAATTTGTGCGATGCCCGCGCCCATAGCTACCGGATTGCCCGATAGCGTACCTGCCTGGTAAACGCTGCCTACCGGTGATATATGATCCATAATTTGTGCCGATGCGCCATAAGCGCCTACCGGCATACCACCACCAATAATTTTACCATAGGTAATGATGTCCGGTTGAATTTGATAGTAACCGGCAGCGCCCTCAAAGCCTACACGGAAACCGGAGATCACCTCGTCAAATATCAGCATGGTACCGTTGGCGGTACATATTTCACGTAAAAACTGAAGATACTCCTTGTGTTGCAACAGCAAACCGTTGTTGGCCGGGATAGGCTCAATAATAACAGCGGCTATCTGATCCTTAAATTCTTTAAAGGCCTTTTGCAGCGCTTCCTTATCATTTAATGATACCACGATGGTTTCATCAGCAAATGATTTGGGCACACCTGCCGATGATGTTTCGCCAAAGGTTACCAGGCCCGAGCCTGCCTTAACCAACAGCGAATCTGAGTGGCCGTGATAGCAGCCTTCAAATTTCAATATCTTATCGCGTTTGGTATAACCCCGTGCCAGCCTGATGGCCGACATAACCGCCTCAGTACCCGAGCTTACAAAACGGATCTTTTCAATGTATTTGTTATTCTTCAGGATAAGTTCGGCCAGCTCATTCTCCAAAGCTGTAGGCGCACCGAATGACATACCATTTTGGATGGTTTCAACAACCTTTTCACGCACCTTGGCGTTGTTATGGCCCAGGATCAGCGGTCCCCATGAGCAGCAAAAATCAATGAATTGATTACCGTCGGCATCCCACACATGGCAGCCATCACCTTTTTGTATAAAAAGCGGCGTACCATAAACCGATTTAAATGCCCTTACCGGCGAGTTTACCCCGCCCGGAAAGTAGGTCTTGGCCTTCTCATACAATTCGGCAGACTTTTCCCTGCTTATATCCGGCTTAGCAGTAGTGCTCACCGGTTTTCCCTCGTCGTCTGAAAATATCTTCTTTATTGAATCGAACATAGTTTATATGCTTAAAGCTGAAAGCATAAGGCTTAAAGCTTTTGTTTGTTTGTGTTATTATTGCGAACCCCTCCTAAACCCTCCCCCAAGGGGAGGACTTTATTTATTATTTATTATAGCCCTCCCTTTGGGAGGGTTGGGTGGGTTTGCGGAGATTGCTTCGTACCTCTCAATGACATGGCTTTTAGTCCTTTGTCATGCTGAGCTTGTCGAAGCATTTGCCGCTTTATTTATTCCCCTCACACACACCCTTCGACAAGCTCAGGGTGACTTACGACTGTCATGCTGAGCTTGTCGAAGCACTCTCCGCTTTGTTATTTCCCCTCGCACGCACCCTTCGACAAGCTCAGGGTGACAGGCCATTTCTATTTTATCCACACATCTGCATATTTACACATCCGCACATCAAAACATTACAGCCACTTATTCTCCAGCACTTCTTTAGCGTGATAGGTTAAAATAGCGGTGGCACCAGCGCGGCGGATGCTTAGCAGTACCTCGGTAATGGCGCGCTGTTCGTTAAGCCAGCCGTTTTGTATAGCAGCTTTAACCATGGCGTATTCGCCGCTTACGTTGTAGGCCGCTATGGGCAACTCCGTGTTATCTTTTAATAACTTGATCACATCAAGGTATGGCAATGCCGGTTTAACCATCAGGAAGTCGGCGCCTTCAGCTTCATCTAAACGCGCCTCAATCAATGCTTCGCGCTGATTAGCCGGGTTCATCTGGTAGCCTTTTTTATCACCAAACTTTGGCGCGGAGTTCAGGGCATCCCTGAACGGACCATAAAACGCACTGGCGTATTTAGCTGAGTACGACATGATGCTTACGTGCTTAAAGCCGTTCTCGTCCAGCACCCGGCGTATGTAACCAACACGACCGTCCATCATATCCGACGGGGCAATAATATCGGCACCGCTTTGTGCGTGGGCAAGGGCCATTTTGCCTAATACCTCCAGCGTTTCATCGTTCAGTATCTCGCCATTCTCCACAATTCCATCATGGCCATCGCTGCTGTAAGGGTCCATAGCCACATCGGTAATTACGCAAGCTTCCGGAAACTCCTTTTTCACCTGGCTGATAGCGCGCAGGTATAAACTACCCTCGCGGTGGCTTTCAGTAGCGTATTTATCTTTTAAAGCTTCCTCAATATTCGGGAACAGATCAAACGACGTTAAACCAAGTTTCATGCAGCTCTCTACCTCGCGCAGTAAGTTATCAATTGAATACCTGTAAATGCCAGGCATCGAAGCCACCTCAGTTTTCTGATTCTCCCCCTCAACAATAAATAACGGAAAAATAAGGTTTGCCGCACTCACATGTGTTTCCTGTACCATCTGGCGTATCGCCTCGCTTTTCCTGTTTCTTCTTGGTCGTTGTAACATGTAACTCAGTCCATGGTCCATAGTCGATGGTCCATGGTTTTCTTTTTTTAATAAAATATCTATGGTCTATCGACTATGGACCATGGACTGTGGACTATATCCCAAACACCGCTTCCGCTAATCCTACCTCGTCGGGCGAGAAAGGCAGCGTGTAGCGTACACCCATTTCGTCAAATTTCTTTCCGGTTGATTTTCCTATGGCGATCACCTTTTGATGCGGATCGAGCAGGTTATCAACAAAGTAAGCATCAACGTTTGACGGGCTTGTAAATATCATTACGTCTGCCGAGCTCGCTTCCACATCTTCTTCCAGCACGGTTTCGTAAACCGGCAGGTCGATGATCTTAGTATCGGCCGATAAACCCTGGTGAATGCTGCGCATCGGACTTGCAGCACCCGGAAAAGTTACGGTAGTACCGTTAGCTAATGCGGCAAACTCCGCGGCAACATCAGCAGTGTCGGTGCCTTCGCCGGTAAATTCGGCAAAGTAGCCATGGCGGCGCAGCGCATCCTCAGACCCTGAACCCATTACCCCAAACTTTACCTTTTTAGGTAACTGCGGGTCGAGCTTAAAGAAATATTCAACCGCGTTCTTACTGGTAAAAAATACCCAGTCGGTATTACGCAGGATGAATGGATCGAGCTTGGTGATCACCGCTACAGTACGTATCAGCGAACGGGCCTCGATCTCTATATTATTTTTTGATAATGCTTTGCGGAAATAACTGTTCTCGCTCACCTCTCGCGAGATGAACACTTTAGCCGGATGTTTACGCCCTGCATCAAAACGGGCCACAATTTTTTCGGCCAGGCCTTCGGTGGTATCAGCTTCTACAAATAAACGGTCGGGGAAGCCCTCGCCGGTATCAGCCTTCGAGGTAAAGACCTGAAATTTGCCATCATCCTTACGGCAATAGCAGCCTAATGGCAGGTGGCAGCCACCGCCAAATAGCTTAAGTACCTTGCGCTCTACTGCTAACTCTTCGGCAACATCTGCATGGTGCAGTGCCTGTAAGGCATTAAATAATTCCGGGTCGTTCTCCCTGATCTGGATAGCCAGCGCACCTTGCGCAGGCGCGGGTATCAGTTCGGTAGGCGTTAATTCCTCTACATGGAACTCGCTCAGGTCTAAACCTAAACGGGCAACACCGGCTTTGGCCAGCATAATGGCATCGTAGTCCTCATCACGCAGCTTGCCAATACGTGTTGGCACATTGCCACGCAGATCCTCAATTTCCAGATCCGGGCGAACGGCCAGTAGTTGCGCCTTGCGCCTGTTGGATGAGGTACCCACAATAGCGCCGTACTTAACCGACAGCTTTTGGCGTACATCCACGCAATCTTTCAGGATAAGTAATAACTCGGCAGGGTCCTCTCGTTCAGATACGGCCGCGATGATCAAGCCAGGAGGATTTTCGGTAGGCAAATCCTTGTGTGAGTGCACAGCCAGGTCAATAGTACCGGCAAGCAATTCCTCTTCCAGTTCCTTGGTAAAAAAACCTTTACCTTCCAGCTTATCAAAACTCAGGTTCAGTATTCTGTCGCCCTGTGTTTTGATGATCTTTAATTCGGCCTTAATGTTAATTGCCGCCAAACTATCCTTAACAAAGTTGGCTTGCCATAGCGCGAGTTCGCTTCCGCGGGTTCCTATAATGAGTGTCCTATCCAAAAGATATTTGTATTAGCGACCACAAATTTAGTTTTTTAAGGCTTTGATTTACTTAATTATTAACGATATGAAATTGAAGTGACTGAAAAGCCTGCAAGTGAAAGCAATAGCTACAACTACCGCGCATATTTATCTAACTGGGCAAACAACGCTTTGTTGTCGCTTGGCCTTTTGGCATCAGTTTCAACTATTTTACCGGCAGCGTTTACAATTACATAAGTTGGCATCAGTATCCGCCTCGAGTTGTCGTGCACCGCATCCTTAAACAGTTTAGCGTACTGTTCGCTGCTTACAAAAACATGCATGCCTTCAACATCATATTTATCTACCTGCTTCCGCCACAGGTATTTATTCCCCTGTGAGATATAGAGATAGCCTATCTTGCCTGATTGACGGTACCTGTTTTTTAAAGGCTTTGTAAAATCACGGAACTCAGCCAGGCACGGGCCACAGGTTGTTCCCCAGAAATCAACGTAAACTACTTTCCCTTTAAAATTGTCGGTTACAATTTTATTAAGATCAACTTCCGCATTATCAACTTCTACAAACTTTATATTCTTGTTTTGAGGACTGAGCGTTAGCGCCCATACGTATTTCGCTCCGATAAACAAAACCATTAACACAATGGTAAACGCAAGTGGCTTAGCTATTTTGCCGGTTACACGTTTATACTTTACAAGCAGCCAGATGCCGCCAACTAATAATGCCACCGCCAAAAAGCCTTTGAAATAGATCAGCATATTCAATAAATAGTTGCGTTCGAGAATGCTATCCAGAATGTGCGCTTTTTGTTCGCGGCTCAAATCGTATACATTTTGTACTACGTTGATCATCTCCTCACGCACATCCTTATTCCAGGCCAGCAAATGCTCTGAAATATCGATGCATAAAACGGGAATTAAAGCAAGCATAATTGCAGCCGCCCAAAAAAGCCTTGACCTTACCATATTGCAATGTAGATAAAATATTTACATCGTAAATAATACAATATGTTAAGCCTCAATACTTACTGAAAAAGCTAAATTGCGCCATGCGCTTAAACTTTTGCTTATTGCTGATTACGTTATTTGCGGCCGCCTGCTCCAATAAAAAAGTGGATGAGCACACGGCCGCGGCAATAAACAGCAATGCTAAAAAGTGGGTAGCTAAAAACCTGGCCGACACCCCGGGGTACAAGCCGGTTAACTTTAGCAGTATAGATAGTATCGTACTTTCCTATCGTAATGACAGTGCTTATATCAGGCTTGAGGATTCCATTATGCAGATAGAGGCATTGCGTTTTCAGGAAATGGGCGAGAATTTTAAGCTGTTTACGGCGCGTAAGCAAAGCGGATATTATGAGAAAAAACAGGCCGGGTTCAGGCAACAACAAATTGCTATTATGAATACGATGAAGCCTAAATTTGTTGGCTATAAGTTAGATCACCACTTTACGGTGACTGACAGCAGCGGGGCCGCATTGCTGAATAAGTATATTTTGTGTTTTGACCGGGATGGAAACCTTACCGGGGTTTTACGATAACGATCAGTTTTCGTTGATCAATATATCCTTCGCCATTACCATAGGTACGCTGATATATTTCTTTTCCATGTAGCTGATCACCTTTTCCAATACCTCTCGTGATTGCTGATCGAGGCTTTGCACTTCGTCAACAAAAACGGTATTAAGGGCAGTACTGCGAATTTCCTTTATTTTTTCGGGCACCTGGCGCATGGCAATTTCCACACGGCGTTGCTTAAGCTGCAAGTTAAATTCGCCAATGTTCTCGTCAATAATGGCTTCGGCATGTACCAGTTCCTGATAGCGCTCCTGCAGGTTACGTTTAGCCACCTCGTTAAGCGAATGCACCTCGATAAAGTTTACCGGGAACTGCTCCAGTACTTCGGCAGCGGTATCATTCGGAACGGCAAGGTCAACTATGGTTTTACGGCCGGTATCGCCATTTAATAATGATGCATAAAGCTCCGGCGTAATAATAGGCAGTGTTGCAGAGGTACAGGTGATGATAGCGTCAAACCCGTTTTTATAGTTAGCCAGCTCTTCCAGCCCGTAAGCTTCACCGCCCAGATCGGCCGCTAATTGCTCTGCATTGGCTACCGTACGGTTAAATACTGTAAAGTTGCTGAATTTATGTTTTTGAAGATACTTGCTGATATTGCGGTTAGTTTCGCCTGCGCCTATGATAAGAATGCGGGCGTTTGAGCAAAGTTTAAGATCCTTTAATTTGCGGTAAGCCAATGACACTACCGATATCGGATTTTTAGAGATATTGGTATGGGTGTAAACTTCCTTTGCGGTTTTAACCACACAATTCATTACCATACGCAGGTAGTCGCCGGTAAGGCCACCTTCTCTGCCCTGCTCATAAGCTTTGCGTATCTGGGCTAAAATTTCCTTTTCGCCAACCACCAAGCTTTCTAATGAGCATGAGGTGCGTAACAGGTGGTTCAACGCATCCTGCCCCTCGTAAATAACGGCGGCATCCATAAAGGTACCCATATAGTGTGAGCATAAGCCCATCTCGAGCGAACCGATGAATTTTTCGGCGAAAGGCCTGTCAACTTCCTGAGAGGTAGCCATAACAAATACTACACGGTTACAGGTAGCCAGGTAAAATAATTCGGAAATGCCAAATTCAACCTTAACCCTTTGAAGTTTCACAGTCAGATCCTCCTGGCATATCACCAATTTCCCCAACTCCTTCAGCTCGATCTGTTTGTGCGTAAAAGCTATAACCTTTAAATACTTCAAAGCAGTTTTAAATTTAACCCAACAAAAATAACAGGAATAAATACCCCTTATGTCAACACTTTGTCAAACAGCCGTATTTAGAATGTGTATAAATAACCTACAGTTCTTGATTACGGGGTCGCAAATAAACATTTTTCAGTTCGCACATACAACATGGCAAAACAATATTTTGCATTTGCGGCTTATCACTTATCCTTGTTAGTAAGTACCTGTTAATTATGGCTAAGGTTGCCTATGCTAATTTATTATTATGCCTGCTGATGTTTGTAAGCGGGTTAATTCTCAATCACAAAAAATTACTAAATGAAAAAGGCAGCGCTAATAATCATGATCCTAGGCTATCTGCTCGCGGGTATAAATCACTTCATTCACCCGGCATCATACATAAAAATTATACCGCAATACCTGCCAATGCCAGTCACCTTAAATTTATTGGCAGGCATATTTGAAGTGCTTTTTGCCTTGATGTTGATATTCAGACAAACGAGAAAGTTAGCCTCCTACGGCATCATATTGATGCTGATTGCCTTTTTGCCTGTACATATTGATATGGTTGTACGCGCACCTATGCAATTGGGCAACGTAACGGTAACGCCCCTATTGGCATGGGTTCGTTTAATTGTATTGCAACCGTTGCTTATTGCCTGGGCCTGGTGGTGCGGATCAGCCGGCCATAAACCTGCGGCATAAACAAAACCACTTGCATACCGTTACAATAATACAACCGTTTATTGCAAATGATAGTACAGGACCATTTTGTTACCCCCGGCGCTAAGGGCCGCCCCATCTCGCTTGATATTACCGTTGATACTGATAACCGGGAAGCACCGCTTGTTATTTTTGCGCATGGTTTTAAGGGATTTAAGGATTGGGGCACGCATGACCTGGTGGCGCGTTACTTCGCACAAAATGGCTATCGTTTTTTAAAATTCAACTTTTCGCATAACGGCACTACGGCTGAGGAGCCAACCGAATTTGCCGACCTTACCAGCTTTAGCGAAAACACTTTTTCGATTGAACTGGATGACCTGAAACACGTGCTCGACTTTGCTGCCAGCGGCGCTTCCTTTAAACGTACTGAGGAAGTTTACCTGATTGGCCATAGCATGGGCGGCGGCATCAGCATCATACAAACGGCTGAAGATTCGCGCATAAAAAAGCTGATCACCATGGCTTCGGTGGCTACCTTTCGTAACCTGTGGCCACGCCAGGCCGAGAAGCAATGGAAACTGCTGGGCGTAATGCATTTCCCTAATTACCGCACCGGGCAGCAAATGCCGGTAAAGGCTTCGCTGCTGGATGACCTGGATAAGCATCCGGAGCGGCTGAATATTATTGTTCGGGCTACGGAGATCACGCAACCCTGGTTAATTGCGCATGGCGATGCTGACCCAACCGTACCACTGTCGCACGCGGAAGAACTACATGCTGCGCAGCCCAATTCGCAACTTTACGTCATCACCGGTGGTGATCATGTATTCGGCGGCACACATCCTTATATAGCTAAAGAACTGCCCATAGTGCTAAAAAACTTTTGCGACAAATGCATTACTTTTTTACAAAGCGATTGATTTACAAAGCCCCATATTAGTGTTTATAATTAACACACCACACCATGGGCATACAACCCGCTAAAAAAGAAGGCAAAAAATTTGTCAACGTTATACCTACTGATGCCGCCGGGCTCGGCCGCATGCTGCCGATACTGCGCGAGTACATCACCAATAAAGAAGAAAACGTACCCAAAAAAACATTAGGGCCATTTAATACGGATGCATCCCTATACAACACACCGCCCGCCGGCGGATTGAGAATTACCTGGATAGGCCACTCCAGCATCATCATCGAAATTGATGGTAAACGCCTGCTTACTGATCCGGTTTGGAGCCAGCGGGTATCATTCACGCAACGCATAGGGCCCAAACGCTTTTTTGATGCCCCGCTACCGTTAAACCAGTTACCGCATATTGATGCCGTGATCAGCTCGCACGATCACTATGATCACCTGGATAAGAACACCATTGAATACCTGGCCACTAAAAACATTCCGTTTATATGCTCATTAGGCGTTGAGCGATACCTGCGCAAATGGGGAGTTAAAACCGTTACCGAATTAAACTGGGGCGATAGTACGCAGCTTGATCACCTTAAAATAACGGCAACGCCTGCCAGACATTTCTCCGGAAGAATGTTAAACCGTGATGAAACGCTCTGGTCATCATTCGTGATAAAAGGGCCGCAGCATAATATTTACTTTGGTGCCGACTCGGGGCCATCGCCCAGTTTTAAGGATATTGGTGATGCGTTTGGTCCGTTTGATTTAACCATGCTTGAGGTTGGCGCCTATGGCAAATACTGGCCCGATATACACATGGGGCCTGACAATGCCACCAATGCCCATTTAGCTTTAAAAGGCAAGGTAATGCTGCCAATACATTGGGGCACTTTTAATCTTGCTCCGCATGCCTGGTACGAGCCGGCCGAAAAGGTGATCGACTATGCCGCGCAAAAAGGCATCAGCTTGTTTATGCCATCGCCCGGTACCCCTACTGAGGTTAGCGAAAACCTGATCTCTAACTGGTGGACACCTTACCTGAGCTTATAAAAAAACAGCGGCCGGGTTATCCGGCCGCTGAAAAAATAAAGCATTAATCAAAAAACTATCTTGTATACCTGCTGATGATATCAATGATCACCTTGTTTTTTTGCAGTTGCGGTAAATAATCAAACAGGATGTAATGTTTCTCCGGATCAGTGGCCAGCGCCAGTTCCAACTGGTTCAGCGCCTCATTATAATCGCCCTGGGCAAACAGGTAAGCTACCATACGGTAATATAGCTCGGCCGCGTCAGGATTATTTTTGATGGCCTGTGTCATCACCTCTATCGCTTCTGCCAGTTTTTCCTGCTCATATAATATGGACGAATAATCTAACCAGGCATCTACATCAACCGGGTTAAGCTCCACCACTTTTTCATATGCTTTCTCTGCTTCCTCAACATGCCCCAGTTTGTACTCGGCATCGGCAATGGCAAACCAGTAATCAGCGTTTGACAGGTCAAGGTCGAGTGCCTTTTTGTAAAAGTGCAGCGCCTCAAAATAGCGTTCCTCAAAATCAAGCGTTACTCCTATCCCAAACCATGCATCAGCCAGCTTGGAATCCATTTTAACTGATTTTTTGTAGAACGCGCGGGCCTCATCCATCTGCTCCAGTTTCTCGTAGCACTCGCCAATGGCACAGTAAGTATCGGCATTGGGTTGCTCGTATTCAAAGGTCTGGCGGTAAACCTCAATAGCTTCAGCATATTTTTCGAGGTTAACCAGCGCGTTGCCTTTATTAAAATAAGCCGACGCGAAGCTGTCCTTAATCAGGATGGCGTAATCGTAAGCATCAATAGCCTTTTCAAACAAGCCAAGCTTGGTAAAGGCATTGCCCAGGTTATACCAGGCAGCATAGCTGTAAGGCTCGTTATCAATATATTGCTGATAAAACTGTACGCTTTCCTCCTGGTTGTCGAGCACATCATAGCAAAAAGCCAGTTCGTACAAGGCATCCTGGTTTTCCATATTCTGCTCAAGGCAGCGTTTTAAGTACACAACAGCCTGCTCATACTCACCCATATTTTGATGCACATAGGCCATATGCAATAATACCTCATCAGTATCATCAGCCAGTTGAAGTGCCTTTTCATAGTTCTCGAGGGCTTCGCTATAGCGCTCCATACTCTCGTACAAATTACCGCGGATGATGTAGATATCCGGGTCAGACGCTTCGAGCATGGCGGCCTTGTCAAGGGCTTCAAAAGCATCGCTTGCACGGTTGGTAACCATCAGCAATTGTGCCTGCTTAATTAAAAACACTGCGGCAAACGGGTGCTGGTTACGGGCATACTCCACTACCTGTAATGCTTTCGGCGGATCGTTCTTCTCGATGTAGTAGTCGATAATGTTCTCAAACGCCTGGGCATCAAAAAAGTACTGGTCGTGGTTACGAATCATCTCTTCGTAACGTTCTACCGAGAACTTGGGATCCTCAGTAAAACCAAATTCAAATTCTTCTTCCATTCACTAATTTGTTTGCAGAACATCTCGCTTATAAAGCAATCATATTAAAATGTTGCTTTTTAAGGCTTATTTGCATTGAATTTAACAACTAAAATCAATGTGGTATTTATTTAGTTTTCCACATCCGAACATTAGCTAACAACCTGCAGCTGTAACTACCTGATAATAAACAAATATTAAAGGGCAAGAATACGGCGGAGGGTTGATGGCCGAAATCGGATTAAAAAATTACCTTTGATAAAGATACAACATTATACGCAACCTTGTTGTTAATCCGTTTACTGTTTACATATAAACGACAAAAACTATAAATTTAGTACAACACCGCAAACATGGCCGCGCATAGAGGTATTCTTCCTTATAAACAATCATTGCCCGCCAGTCATTATAGATCATACACTTTAAAACAATACAGTTATACATGCTTAATTTTAAACAGACGATAGCCGCCCCCTTGCTTGCCAGCGCTTTATTGCTTACGGTTGGCGCGCATGCCCAAACACCGGCGGCACCCGCTGCGCCTGCGGCCGAATTGCCAAAGAACTGGCACCTGCTCGACCTGAAGACCGATGGTTACTTTGGCATAAGCCTTACCCCGGCTTATGAATTGATAAAAGGCAAAAAAAGTAAAACGGTGGTAGTAGCCACCATTGATAGCGGTATTGATACCGCACAAAAGGACCTGGCACCCATACTTTGGGTAAACCCGAAAGAAAAAGCCGCCAACGGCAAGGATGACGACAAAAACGGTTACGTTGATGATGTACACGGCTGGAACTTTTTAGGCGGCCCGGGCGGCAAAGCCGATTATACCGAAACTACTGAGGAAGTGCGTGAATACAATCGCCTGAAAGGTAAATACGCAAGCATTACCGCAGCAAACGCTACTGATAAAAAAGAATTTGCCTACTGGCAACAGGTAAAGGCAACACACGATACTACCGTTGCTAAAGCTAAAACGGAGACCGATCAGTTATCGCCGGTATTGAACGTATTGATGGCTACCAGCGGTTACATTAAACGCGAACTTAAACTGAATGCCGAAGGTTCATTTAAAAAAGGCGACCTGGAGAAGATCACTTCCGCTAATGATACCATTATGCAGAGCAAAGCCATATGGCAGTCAATCTTTACCCAGCAAGGCGGGGATGATGATGCCGCGGGTGTTATTAAGGAGCTTAGCGAATATCTTACCAAACTGAATAACGACCTCAACCCTGACCTTACTTCGCGCCAGCGCATAGTAGGTGATAACCCGGATGTTTGGGACACCAAGCCTTACGGCAGCAACATCCTTAAATTCCCGGATGCATCGCATGGTACTGGCGTTGCAGGCCTGATCGGTGCGGTACGCAACAACGGTTACGGTATTGATGGCGTTGCCGATAATGTGCGCATAATGGGTATAAAGGCCGTTCCGAATGGTGATGAATACGACAAGGATATAGCCAAAGCTATCCGCTACGCGGTTGATAACGGTGCCAAGATTATTAACATGAGCTTTGGTAAAAAACTATCGCCACATAAAAAATGGGTGGATGAGGCCTTTAAATACGCAGCATCAAAAGACGTATTGCTGGTGCAGGCCGCAGGTAACGATAACCAGGATGTTGATGCAAAACCACAATTCCCGAATGATACCTTTGAGGATGGCTCGGTTACAGATATGGACAACGTGATTGTAGTAGGCGCATCAGCCGCTAAAAACGACCAGGAACTGGCCGGATCATTCAGCAACTATGGTAAAAAGAATGTGGACGTTTTCGCTCCCGGCGTAAAGGTAACGTCGGTTGACAAGGATGCCGAGTTTAACACGGCAGACGGTACCAGCTTTGCCTCGCCAATTACAGCAGGTGTTGCGGCCTTAGTGTTAGAGTATTATCCTAAACTGAGCGCCAAACAACTGAAACAGGTTATCCTGCAATCGGCCACGCCACTTAACGGCACCATGGTGTTAAAACCAGGCAGCAAAACCGATAAGGTTGACTTTACCACCCTATCAAAAACAGGCGGCATTGTTAATGCCCAAAAAGCGTTAGAAATAGCTGCTACGTTAAAGGGCGAAAGGAAATAAGTTGGTGAGCGGTGAGTAGTGAGTGGTGAGTAGTCATCGGAGATTAGAAATTGAAAACTGCCACCATACACTGCAATTATAAAAAAGTAAAGGGCCTGGTAAAATTTACCGGACCCTTTACTTTTTTATTTGCGTTTGATCAAGTAGGTACCGCTCAGATCAATTCGGGTTATCTTTTTATTTTCATAGCTGTAACTTAATCTGCTCAACACCAGTTTCACCTCAAAACTTTTTGACTGGCCTGAAAGCGTTAATAATGATGCCGGTATGGCAACCGCTTCAATATTTGTATCAACTCCCTCATCATCTTTTTTAGGGTACCTGGCAGTCAATGTAGGAATCAACTCATTGGGGTCAAAAGTGATCAGTTCATTATTTATCCATATTGAATACTTGTAAGATTTAGATTTTTGTTTGATGGTTAAATCCGCTCCTCTTGATATCACACCGGCTGTATCGGTATAAGCATTCAAATCAATTATATAATCATATCCTTTTAAAACCAGCACTTCATCTTTATTGTTAAAAATGTAATTTACAAATGGTAAATCAACTTCTACCACATCACCGTCGTAATACCTGCCGCTAAATTTGTTCAGGTTTAACTGCTTTTTCACCCACGTTAATTTATTCATCCTTAACTCGTACCGGTCCATTGCGAAACCCTTGTTCCATTTACTGTTTCGTTTACCTAACGAATCGCTTACGGCTTGCAGATTTGTGTTAAAATAAGATTGCAGTGAAGTAATGTCGTGCCGGTTAACCAAATATTCCAAAACCGCTACCGCACGGTTACCATCTTGCTTACTTATTTTTTTTACGGGGATGAATTTACCATCGCGGTAACTGCCATTACGCTCCATAATGTTTGCCAGGATGCGCCGCTGAGAAAACTCAGACACCGAAAAAGCGCCCTGCGGGCCATACACCGATAGCAGGGCAAGGATGCTTAAGGTTATCGGTATCAATTTTATATTCTGTTTTTTAAACAGCAAAAAATAGATGGTGATAAACAACAGCCAGCAGGCCAATGCTATCAAAAAATACCTGAACTCGGTAATGCCATATTTAAAAACCCTTGCGCCTATAGCTACAAACAACAGCACCAGCAAGGGCAACATTAAAAAGTAAAAACTGCGCGCATAGGTTTTAAGCCACTTGTTTTCGGCTTGCTCACGTATGGGGTAAACCAGCAATAACGATAGTATGCCGAATACCGAATACCCCATAATGAGGTAGCCCACATTACCTTTGGGCAGATTCCACTTCGCTAAAATCTTAACCTCATAAGCTAATAATATGGCTACATAAATGGTTGCCAGCGGAATGAGCACATACTGGGTGAACACTTTTAATCCTTTCGGATAACTAAAGTCGCCATCTAAAGCGGTAAAATCTGTAGGCACGCCAGATAAAAAGAACAGGGTACCGAACATGAACACGATCCAGGTCCAGATGATGCGGTAGGTATCAAACTCAAAATTAACCCCGAAAAGATAATTTACTGCACCTACAGCTGCCGAAATACCAAGCCCTAAAACCACGCAGTACAGTGCCGAGGTCAAAAATCGCAGAAACAAGGTTTTATTGAATTGCCAGAAACCTTGTATTCGCCCGCTTTCTGTAAAACCCGAATAGGCCACCACCAGGTGCAGCGCTATGCTTAGTAAAAAGAAACGGGTATAGTCTGATTCGCGCTCGGTAGGATCAAGCAGGAACAATATGGCAACTGCTATGATAGATGCGAGCAAATTTAGCAGCAGCTTTTTGGCCCGGGCAAGTGCATGCGCCTCCGCAAAAAGGGTAGCCGAAAGATTAAGCAACAAACCCAGGTTACCCATCATGGTAAGGCGCAGGCACCAGTTCTCGGCCTCGCGGGCAATGGTATTCAGCTCAATATTTACAGTGGTAGCTATTGTTGCCGTAAGCGCGAAAAGCAATTCAAAAGGGAAACGCTTTGCGGTTTTGGCGGCACTTTCGGCTAAATTTTTCAACGAAGGAAATTTCATGCAGATAAAGTTTTGTTTGCCTAATGTAACAAACTTATAAACACGCCCTGTAAAAATGACTTTATTAAAATGCGGGCAGATTGCATTTCAAACATTATCGATTATATTTGCGTCCGTAAAAAAATCATTTTTCAAAGTACAATGAGAGAAATACAATTCAGAGAAGCGCTTCGCGAGGCAATGTCGGAAGAAATGCGCAATGATGATAAAATATACCTGATGGGTGAAGAGGTTGCCGAATATAACGGTGCCTACAAAGTAAGCCAGGGTATGCTTGATGAATTTGGCGCGAAACGCGTTATTGATACGCCTATCTCTGAATTGGGTTTTGCAGGTATCGGTATCGGCTCGGCCATGAATGGCTTAAAGCCGATCATCGAGTTCATGACCTTCAACTTCTCGCTTGTAGCTATTGACCAGGTTATCAACGCCGCGGCAAAAATGATGAGCATGAGCGGTGGCCAGTTCTCTGTGCCAATCGTTTTCCGTGGCCCAACCGGCAACGCGGGTATGCTTAGCTCACAGCACAGCCAGTGTTTTGAAAACTGGTATGCCAACTGCCCTGGCTTAAAAGTGGTTGTACCATCAAACCCTTACGATGCTAAAGGTTTGTTAAAATCAGCTATCCTTGATCCGGATCCGGTTATCTTCATGGAGTCAGAATTAATGTACGGCGACAAAGGCGAAGTGCCTGAAGAAACCTACTACATTGAAATAGGTAAAGCTAAAGTAGTAAAAGAAGGTACTGATGTTACCCTGGTAGGCTTCGGTAAAATTATGAAAGTGGTTAACGCCGCTGCCGAAGAACTCGCTAAAGAAGGCATCAATGCTGAGGTTATTGACCTGCGCACCGTTCGCCCTATTGACTACGCTACCGTTATTGAATCGGTTAAGAAAACCAACCGTTTAGTAATTGTTGAAGAAAGCTGGCCGTTAGGTTCTATCGCGACTGAGGTTGCCTTTAAAGTTCAAAAAGACGCGTTTGATTATTTAGATGCGCCTATTCAACGTATTATGGGTGGCGACGTGCCACTTCCATACGCTCCTACCCTGATACAGGAGTACCTGCCAAATGCCGACAGAGTGGTTAAGGCGGTTAAACAGGTAATGTACGTTACCAAATAAGACCTCCAAACCAAACTAAATACAATTTTAAAGCCTGCTTTATTTTTAAAGCGGGCTTTTTTATGCACCAAATTTTTATAGAGAGACTTAAACTTATATAACCGTTACTCTTTATATTTAACGCATATCACATTCATATGCAACCTAAAGTTATTCTTACCTTATTTGCACTGCTCTACATCACGGTAAACGTTGTTGCTCAGGATAGCTTGAAAGTTGATAGTGCTCAAAGTTTAAATCAAACAAAAACCAACCCTGTTATTTATAGCGATTTTCATTTTGGGTGGTCCTTTTTAGGGGCTACAGGTATTTACGGTGGTTTCAATATTAATTATCAGCACAAAAAAAATCTGTTCACCCTAAGATATAACGCCATTGCCGATCTGGCTGACAGAAATCCTCAATTAAGAAAATTACAAATAATTGCCATTGAAGATCAGGGATATTATAAGGAATATGGCATGCTATACGGCCGAAGATACCTCACCAATACACGAGGCTTAAGTTTTTCGGCTGGCGCCTCATTCAATTACCGCGTACGTAAATATCCTAAAGCCGACGGTGGCAAAACCATAACTTACGCCTATTATCCCGGCTTACCTTTTGAATTTAACGTGAACTGGTTTAAGGGCAGGAAACGGCGCTTTCGTATTTATCATATTATACCTGTTGGTGAGCCTACGGCATTTGGCGCCAGTATTGGTTTTAAACTACAGGGCAATGTCTCAAAAAATCCGTACCTCGCACTTGGTGTTGTTTATGGCTTAGGAATGTTTAAGCATTATAATGATGAAATTACCAAAACTGCAAATAAATAGCCTTTAGTAACAACAATGCCATAATCAGCTGTCAAGTCGTTTTTCGACGATGCGCCTCATAGATTTGTGCTTTCTAAAGCTATTATATGAGTACAAATAACATCACCTTGAGTGTTCTTGATCAGTCGCCCGTTCGCAAAGGCGCTACTGCCGAGCAGGCTGTTCAGGAAACTATAGCATTAGCACAATTTACCGATAAACTGGGCTATCACCGCTTTTGGGTATCAGAACATCATAACACCGGCATATTGGCCGGGTCGACACCCGAGGTATTGATCGCCCATCTGGCGGGTGTTACTAAACACCTGCGTATAGGCTCAGGCGGTATTATGATGCCTAACCACAGTACTTTAAAAGTAGCCGAGAATTTCAGAATGTTGGAAGCGTTGTTTCCCGGGCGGATTGATCTGGGCATGGGCCGTGCACCGGGTACCGACCGTATTACCGCCAGCATACTTAACCCATCAAACCAGTTTAAGGAGCAGGATTTTGTAGAGCAGCTTGCCGATCTGGTTGACTATTTTCATGACCGTGGCGAACCGGGAACAATAAAAGCACGCATACGCGCCATACCACAGGTACAAACCGTGCCGGGTATGTGGCTGCTTAGCTCAAGCGGGCAAAGCGGATTGTTTGCCTCGCATTTTGGCATGGGCCTATCATATGCGCACTTTATCAATCCTAATGGCGGCGCGGCGGCGGTGAAACTTTACCGTGAGCGCTTTCAGCCATCCGAAGATATGCCTGAGGCGCAAGCAAACGTGGCGTTGTTTGTTTTTTGTTCAGAGGACGCAGAAAAGCTAATGCAGCACCGCGCGGTTATGGAGCACCGCTTTTTACAGTTTGAAAAAGGCGGCCCCATTGGTCCGCTAACGTATGATGATGTAAAGGATGTGGTATACAATCAGCCCGAGGTTGACCGGCTTATCCATCATGCCAAACGCATAGTTACCGGCACTCCCAACGAAATCAAACAAAAACTTACCATGCTGGCAGAGGAATATCAGGTTAATGAGATTATAGCGATAACCATTTGCGAAAATTTTGAGGACAGGGTGAGATCATACGAGTTACTGGCGGAGGTGTTTGGGTTGGAAGGGCGGGTTTAAAGGTAAAAACCTCATAAAAAAGCAAAGCCCCTGATGGGCAGGGGCCTTTACTAACCAATTATAAACCTAAATTATGAGAAGAGCTGTAGGAGAAGGAGTCGAACCTCCACGGAGTGGTTATTCTTATTACTAAGAGTTTCCCAGGTTCTCCGCCACCGGGACAAGGAGGTGTGTCTGCCAAAATTTCACCATCCTACAGTAATTATCCGAGCCATCGGATGCTGTTGGGGAAGGATTCGAACCTCCACAGAGTAGTTAGCCCGCTTCGGGTTTCCTATGATCTCCGCCACCGGGACAAGGAGGTGTGTCTGCCAAAAATTTCACCACCCAACAGTATTTTTTCTTTTAAAGAACTTCAAGCATTTCTCATTTGCTTAATACAAATTTAAGGGACAACTTAAATTCTTGCAAATATTTCAATAAAATAATTTTATTTTTATTCAGATTTTAATTAAACTTGTATTAAAATATAGATTTTCTAATTTATGCCCCACAGAAAAGCCCAAAATTTAGAAATTGATAATCTCGATATACAGATATTATCAATCTTAATGAAGAATGCAACTACTCCGTATACCGAGATTGCAAAGGAACTTATCGTATCAGGCGGTACCATACACGTACGTATGAAAAAGCTTGAAGAGATGGGCGTTATAAAGGGTGCGAGCCTGGAGGTTGACCCGCAAAAATTAGGATATGATATTACCGCTTTCCTGGGTATCTACCTTGAAAAAGGTTCGCAATACCAGGAAGCTGTGGCACAGTTAAAAAAGATCAACGAGATTGTTGAACTGCATTACACCACTGGCAGCTGGAGCATTTTCGCCAAAATTGTATGCCATGACACCAACCACCTGCGTGAAGTACTTAACGAGCACATACAAAGCGTAAGCGGCATCCAGCGTACCGAGACATTTATTTCACTTGAAGAAAGCATTAAACGCCAGATAACGCTGGAATAAAACGTTTACTTAAACTTACTTTTTAAAGCAGCAAGCTTAGCAGCCATATCCGTTTCCGGGTGTGGCTTATTTTTTTGGTTGGATGCCGCCCGGTTATTATCATTACGACGCGGTTGAGCAGGCTTTTCGTCATCCTTCATAGATAGCGAAATACGCTTGCGGTTAACGTCAACCTCGGTAACACGCACTTCAACCTTCTGATGCACCTTTAATACCTCGTTCGGATCTTTTATAAAGCGGTTAGTGATCTGGCTCAGGTGCACTAAGCCATCCTGGTGTACGCCAATATCAACAAAGGCGCCAAAGGCCGTAATGTTGGTTACAATGCCGGGCAATTTCATACCTACTTTCAGATCATCAATAGCATTAACGCCATCGGTAAAGCTAAATGCCTCGAACTGCTCACGCGGATCTCGGCCCGGCTTGGCCAACTCGGCCATAATATCATTCAAGGTTGGTAAACCCACCGTATCCGACACATACTTTTGCAGGCTGATGCTTTTGCGTAGCTTATCATCGGTCATTAAATCTTTAACCTTACAGTTATGATCTTTGGCCATTTGCTCAACCAGCGCATACCGTTCGGGGTGTACAGCGCTCGCGTCAAGTGGGTTTACCGCATCACGTATACGCAAGAAACCGGCCGCTTGCTCGTAGGCCTTGTCGCCCAAACGGGCTACCTTACGCAGTTGGTCACGGCGTTTAAAGGCACCGTTCTGATCGCGATAGCTAACTATGTTTTGCGCCAGCTGCGGGCCAAGGCCCGATATGTATGCTAATATTTGTTTTGATGCCGTGTTGAGCTCCACCCCTACTGCGTTTACGCAACTGATAACGGTATCATCCAACGAGGTTTGCAGTTTATTCTGATCCACATCGTGCTGATACTGCCCTACACCGATTGATTTTGGGTCGATCTTTACCAGCTCTGCCAATGGGTCCATCAGCCTGCGGCCGATAGATACCGCGCCACGCACAGTAACATCCTTGTCCGGAAATTCCTCCCGTGCAACCTCTGAAGCAGAGTAGATAGAAGCGCCGCTTTCATTCACCATTACAGTGGTAACGCCCGGCAAGTTTAAGCCGCGCACAAAAACCTCGGTTTCCCGGCCTGCGGTGCCGTTGCCTATGGCTATAGCCTGTATTTGATATTGTTCCGCTAAATGTTTAACCGTTTTTTCAGCTTCTCGTACATTGCCTGCGCCGGTATGCGGGTAGATGGTTGTATTCTCTAACAGCTTACCCTGCTCATCCAAACAAACCACCTTACAACCCGTACGGAAACCGGGGTCAATGGCCATAACGCGCTTTTGCCCCAGCGGAGCGCTCAGTAACAACTGACGGGCATTCTCCGCAAATACACGGATGGCTTCTTCATCAGCCTGTTTTTTGGTGTACAAACGAATTTCTGTCTCCATGGATGGCTTCAGCAAACGCTTGTAGCTATCCAACAGGGCCAGTTGCACTTGCTGCGATGCCGGGTTGCTACCCTTTATAAAAGCTTTCTCCAGCAAAGCGGTGGCCTCATCATCTTCAGGCTTTATATCCAGCCAAAGTATCTCTTCCTTTTCGCCGCGGCGCATGGCCAGTAAACGGTGCGACGGAACTGTTTTTACCGGTTCGCTCCAATCAAAGTAATCCTTGTATTTAATTCCGTCATGCTCCTTGCCGTCAACCACTTTGCTTTGTATAGTACCTTTTTGAATAAATAGTTCACGCATTTTGGTACGGGTATCGGCATGCTCGCTAATGTACTCGGCAATAATATCGCGCGCCCCGGCGAGGGCTTCGTTTATATCAGCTACACCTTTTTCCGTATCGATGTATTTCTCTGCCTCCGCTTCAACATCAAACCGGGTCTGCTCCAACAAGGCGTCGGCCAGTGGCTGTAATCCTTTTTCGCGTGCAGCGGTTGCCCGGGTTTTACGCTTGGGGCGATAGGGCAGATAGATATCCTCTAATGATACCATGGTTTCAGCCTCATTTACCTTAGCCTCAAGTTCGGGCGTTAACTTGCCCATATCAGCAAGAGACTTCAGGATGGCTTCCCGACGCTTATCCAGATCGCGCAATTGCTGCAACCTGTCGCGCACGGCGGCTACCTGAACTTCATCCAAACTGCCCGTCAGCTCCTTACGGTAGCGCGATATAAAGGGCACGGTAGCACCCTCATCAAGCAGGTTGGCGGTGGCGCTTACCTGTTTTTCGGCAATAGCAAGTTCGGTGGCAATTTTTTTGAAATGGGTTACCATAAGCGTCGTTTTTTCGGACTGCGAAGTTGGCTTTCTTTGGGCAATTATCAAAGAAAAGATTTTCAAACAGCACATCAGGATCTGCCCGAACCGGTATATGCTAATATATCAGCCAGCAGCTTTTCGCGATCCAGAATTCCATAAGGTATCATTATTTTTCCGGTCCCTTTCATCATACGGTCAAAGGCGGAAACTGTTGTATCCCACAATATAATTGAACCACCGGCTTTTTGCTTAACAGCAAGGTTGTTCCAGGGCAAAAACCTGCTTCCGGTAACGACCTTAACCTCAATCCCGTTATCACTAACTATTATTTTTAACAACATATAGGACGCCATAATCTTACTGACCATTACGTACATAGCGATCAATAAAAATGACAGCACAAAAAGAGAAACCAAAAGTTGCAAGCCTTTTTCGCTTGTAGGGGCGGTATAATATTGATAACCCATTACCATTAAAACACCCGGCAAAATAATGGCAAGCGAGCGTATCAATAACCGCCTTTTTATACTGCTTGCTTTTGTTTTATCCAATACATACACCCTCATTGCAGTTCTGAACTACTGGGCATACACAAAGCTCACGCTATCCTTAACCACTAGTCCGCTTACACCTGTGCTGTTGTAAACCACGGTATATTTGCCTGGTTTTTCAATAGCGTATGATTTTGACAGGTCGGCCGTAGCTGAGATGCTATCGCCCGGGGCAAGCTTGATGTAGCTGTCGGCAGGTGGCGGCATCATGCGTTTGGCCATAGCGCCTTTGTAGCTGGCTTCCTGCCCGTCCTCGCTTTTAATGTCGACATATTTGCTTAAAGGTGGCTCGAATGGGGTATGCCATTTCAAGAATTTTGATGCTGTATCAGCCGGATTATATACCGTAAATTTTAAATTAACCGGTTCGCCCATTTTCACCGTATCGGCTATTTGCATGGTGGCATAGATGGTTTTCGGGGCATCCTGTTGTGCAGTAGTATCGGCATTGTTTGCAGTTGTATCGGCATTGCCCGATTTGCTGTTACCGGCACCGCACGAGGCCAGCGCTAAAGCCGCGGCAGATAATAATATTTTGTAGTTTTTCATGGTGTAAAAATACGTTCTCCACATTAAACGCTAATTAAATTTTAAGGTTTGATGTGATGAAGACGTATAGAATGGTTCTCCGTATTAAAAATGCCAAATCGCTTTTACGCTTACATTGCGGCCCATGTTGTAAATACCCATCCTGCCGTTTGGTGATGACTGATAGTACTCAAAGTATTTTAAACGGTTGAGGTTGGATTGATACACCTTGTCAAACACATTATCAGCCTGTAAAAAAAGCTCAAGGTATTTTTTGTCGCTCCGGGTTTTGATGGCAGTACCCGCGCTTAAATTGATAAGCGTGTAACCGGGTGTGTAGGTTTCGGTGTTGTCGAGGGCGTAGAACTTATCCTGCTCTGAATAAATATCAGCCTCGATACCTACATAAATTTTGGAGAACGCGCCATATTCACCATTCAGCTTGAAACGTAACTGCGAACGTAAGTGCAGCGGCGGTATAAAAGGCAGGTACTTTGCCGCGCCGTTTGATTGTTCTATCAACGCCTCATTTTTATTTATGCCGCGCACATAAGCCAAACTATTGTTAAAGTTGAGCCACTTTAACCCTTCGGGATGCAGGTTGAGCGTAAACTCGGCACCATATAGCCGTGCCTTTGATTGCTGGTATTGATAGGTGCTATTACCTTCCACAATAACAACGGGGTTACCGTTAGCATCGGTAAGGCGGGCCTGGTAAATATAGTTGTCGATATTATTATTAAATAACTCGGCCATTATGTCCATATGGCGCAGGTAGGCAATAAATCCTACGTCCTGCTGTAAGCTAAACTCCGGTTTAAAGGTACGGTTGCCCAGATAAACAATGTGCGCGCCAGGGTCGAGCCCGTTTGAGCCGATCTCAGTAATATTTGGTGCGCGATAACCTCGGGCTACGTTAGCCTTTACCAGTAGTCGCTCGGTGATATTATAAGTTAAACCCAGGCTCCCGGAAATGCCGGTGTAGTTTTTATCAAACTCCGGGAATTGCAGAACTGCATCGGGCGTGCCGGTCTGCACCTGCTTGCCAAAGCCCGTTTGCGAATCGGTGCCTACATAAAAATCATTCCATTTAATATGACGATTATCATACCTCAACCCGCCCGATACATCAACCTTGCCCCAGCTTTTTTTAGCGAAGATATAAGTGCCAATGTCAAACAGGTTATAATCAGGTATCGGAAAATCGGTAGCGCTTTTATTGCGGTTGGTTTGGTAAAAGCCATTAGCGCCAATGGTGCTTTCTATCCCGGCAAATACCGGCAGGTTATAGCGGGCTTCGTAATTCAAAGTATTTAGCACTATATCCAGCGCGGCCTGTTTAAGCGCGGTTGGATGCGTATACTCCTGCCGGATATTTTGCTGAACGCCAACCAGCGCATTGATGCTGCCCTCGCCCACCTTAAACCGGCTTTGCGAGTACACCCGGTAATGTTTTATGCTTTGATGCAGGGGGGCTATAGAGTAGGTACGCAGCTCATCATCATTAACCAGCGGACGGTTTTTAATATCATCGTTCTCAGCAACCTGTTTGGTAAACCTGCGGGTAAGCGAATCGCGGCTGCCATCGGGTATCTCCTGTAAATTATGGTATAGCGTGGCGGCTATTTGTGTGTAACCCCAGTTTTTATCGGTACGGGCTATGCCTGTGAAATTTAGCTCGCGAAAGCCGCTGTTGTATACGTAGCCGTCGGTACGGTTGCGGTAATCATGCGCCATTTTATAAGTGCCGCGCAAGTTGTATTTCCAGTCGCTTTTGCTATAAGCCAAACCAATTGATGTGCCAGCCATACCATTATTGGTATGGTATTCAGTGGTAACATCACCTTTTAAACCAGCGCTATCCGGCTGTATATATGGTATCATATTGATCACCCCCGCCAAAGCGTCCGACCCATAGGTTAAACTTGCCGGGCCTTTTACCACTTCAACCCTGCCCAGGCCGTAAGCATCTATCTCGATACCATGTTCATCACCCCATTGCTGGCCTTCCTGGCGAATACCATCGTACAATGTAAGCACCCGGTTATAGCCCAAACCGCGTATAAAGGGCTTGGATATATTAGGCCCGGTAGTAACTGCATTAACGCCTGGCACACCTTTTACCACGCTCTCAATTATATTAGTACTCACCTGCCGCTCCAATGTACTTTTTGACAGCACGGCCACCGGAACCGGGTTTTTACGCAATTGTGTTGCCCGTGAAACGCCGGTTACTATTACCTCATTTAATTTAGTTTCCAGCGGCTTAAGGCTTACGTTGATAGTTTGTTGCTCGCCGTTAATGACATTCACTTTAACGCGCTTGCTTTCAAAGGTTACATTTGAAAAATTGATCACTTGATTTCCCGCCGGAATACCCTTCAACTCAAAATAGCCATTGGCATCAGCCCGGGTACCCAGTTTTGTGCCGCTTACTGCTACCGATGCAAAAGGCAGGCCCGCGGTATCAGCCATGATGCGACCTTTAACAGCACCAACCTGCGCGAATAACAAACCAGGAAGTAATACACATATAATATTAAGTACTAATAGCCTCATACATTCTAATTTTGCACAAACATATATAATTAATTATACATACGACATAAATAAAATTAGGTTTGACTAATTTTATTTATTTAAAGTAATAAGTATGTTTGTACAACCGTATTGTAGATATGTATACCCTGTCCGAAGAAAATTACTTAAAGACTATTTACCGTTTAGCACAGGCGGATGGTAAGATAACCCCCACTGCCATAGCCGAATCATTAGGCAACAACCCCGCCTCGGTGGTTGATATGATACGCAAACTAAGCGAAAAGCAATTAATTGAGTACGACAAGAAAAAGGGAGTAAAACTAACCGCTCAGGGTTTAAAAGATGCCGTGCTGATAGTTAGACGGCACCGCTTATGGGAAGTTTTTTTGTTAGAGAAACTTGGCTACCATTGGGATGAAATACATGATATTGCCGAAGAACTGGAGCATATAAATAACGATACCCTGGCCGATAGGCTCGATAAATTTTTAGGGTTCCCGGAGTATGACCCTCATGGCGACCCGATACCAAAAGCTAACGGTAAAATGGCCAAGCCTTATTCGGTTACGCTTGCAGCCATGAAGGCCGGTAGCACCTGCGAGGTAGCGGCAGTGCGCGATACCAGCAGCGCCTTTTTGCAATATCTCGCTAAGCTCAACATTGGCATTGGTACCAAAATACAATTGATAGAGAAAATCTCTTTTGATAATTCGCTGGTGATTAGCATTAACGGCAAGGAACATACCACCGTTTCGCAAAAATTTGGCGATAATATATTGATAGAGTAAGTATTATATTACCTACTGCTTTCCCGAAGCACTACATGCTTTATGTTCTTTCGGTCGTACGTATAGGTAATGTGGATCAGGCCGTCTTTGGTTTGTATAATGGCGGGATAGCTGTACTCCTCTTTGTCACCATTCTCTAATTCGGCAACATCTGTCCATTTTTGCCCATCGGTACTCTTGGCAACGCGTAATTTCCCGCGACCGTTAAACCAGTCTTTACCCGGCACATCCGGATTATAGACGATTAATTGCCTGCCACTTTTTAAAGTGACCGCATCTGTACCTGAATTAGGGTTGAGCAGTGTTGTTTCCGAAAGTTTACTCCAGGTTTTTCCACCATCGGTCGACCAGGCTTGTACTACCTTGCCCTGCTTACTACGGCAAAGTATCTGTAACCTGCCACCGGGATAGGTTAATACGCTGGGTTGTATCACATCGAATTTTCCGGCGGTATCTACCGGGATATTATCCCAGGTTTTACCATTATCTGCCGAACGTTCAATATGCGCTTTCCAGCGGCCATTCTCACCCATCTCCTCAATGCTCGATGGAGACAGGATCACGCCATTTGGTAACTGTATGGGTTTGTTTTTTATTGGCCCCAAAATACCGGCAGGCAACTTCACGGCCGCCGACCATGTTTTGCCATCGTCGGTTGAGGTTTTATACATCCCCCACCACTCCCGGGGGTTAGCGCCAACTTTGTAAAACAACGTAATCTTTCCGGCTTTATCCTTAAATAGCACGGGGTTCCAGGCCGGGTAACGCAACGTGTCGTTCACCACGCCATCGGCTACTATTTTTACATCGCTTGCCTTGCCATCACTAAGCTTGGTTATCCATATGGAAACATCGTTCTTGCCCTCCTGCGTGCCGCCGAAACAGGCCAGCAACAGCTCGCCCGCATTATTTTGTACTATGGTTGATGCGTGACATTGCTTAAAAGGGGCATCGGTAAAAACCAGATCGGTTGATATTTTTTTAAACGATTGCGACCTGCCGATACCGGGTGCAAGCAAAATCATTAAAGCAATAAGTAACGAACGGCATTTCATCATTTGCCTAAACTAAGGCTATTTCACGTATTTTTTTAAAACTTTTTCCCACTTGTCATACCCCTTGCTATTCAGGTGCAGGTAATCGCCTTTAAATAGCGAAGAATCAGGGCGCATTGTTTTTTTGTTGAGGATAGGCGTAGCAACGTCAATATATTTAGTTTTAGGCTTGCTATCCGCATAAGCCTTGATCAGGTTGTTGGCCAATATCACTTCATTTAAAAATTTAGCCCTGCTTGGGCTTGGCTTTATTGACAGGAAGTAGATCTCGGTATTGGGCAACTTATCATGGATCATTGTCCACAGCTTTTCAAAACTACCGGCTACGTTTTGCGCCGTACGGCCTGAAGCAATATCATTTTCACCAGCATATATAAAAACTTTTTTTGGCTGATACGGAAACAACACATAAGGTGTGTAATATTCTACCCATTGCCAAAGTTCGGAGCCGCCAAGTCCGCGTTTTATAACCGGCTTACCCTCAAAACGCTTTTCCAGGTCATCCCACAATCTAATGGACGAACTGCCTACGAACAATATACCGCCCGGCGCCGGCATTTGTAAGCTATCCTGGTGTTTAAACTGGCGCACCTCGGCATCAAACGGAAAGCCTTTTTGAGCATTGGCGTTAATAGTAAAAAGCGTAGTAAATAAAAGTAATACGAGCTTAATTTTCATTGGTTAATGTGTTAAACGGTCTTCAAAAAACAGGAAAGGCAAAAAGCTCTGCACTCCCTCAACCACCCAAACCGGGCCGTTTATACAATACAACAGCACACGCAATGGGCTGTTTTGCATTTTTTCGCATTCGGCCATCACCTGCAGGCAAGCCCCGCACGATGTTATGGGCTTTAGCAATTCAAAGTCATTGGTTTGCGCGGTAACGGCCATGGTAACCACAGCATCATCGGCATGGTTGGCACCCCAGTTAAACAGCGCTACCCGCTCGGCACATAAACCAGATGGATAGGCCACATTTTCCTGGTTGCTGGCGCGTAATACTTTACCGCTTTTTAACTGCAAAGCCGCCCCTACCTTAAAGTGCGAATAAGGTGAGTGCGAAGTATCCAGCGCTTTTACAGCTTCAAGGCATAATGCCTTATCGGCTTCGGATAGTTCATCAACAGAAGTATACTCTTTAAAGGCTATATTGATTTGTCTTTCGGTCATGTATAGATGCCCTTATTTTAAAGGGGCATACAATATAAGGGTTTAGATGATAAAAAGCAATTTATAACTAAGATTGTAGACTTATAATAATACACGGTTAATTACCTGTCCTCAACTTCTTTTGTGCGAACAAAAGAAGCAAAAGTCGCCGGCTACGTCCTGCCCGGTGAAAGGTTATGCTTTGGCAGAGTCTGTGCTACTCCGGGCATTACTGATGCCGGACATTGAGCTTATTTACAGTTTGTGATTTTACATTTAACTCAGTCATAGAATCAAATAAAAAAGCGGTGGCCTGCCGGAAAACCGGGCCAAGGAGTATGGCCTGTGGGGCTGAAGGTTTTTTCCGGCTTGATGTTTGGTTACTTTGCATCTAAGGTAAAGTAACTGAGCCCTGCGCCCAAAAGCAGACTGACGATGTTTAGAGCACAGTCTCTTAATAAATGAATAAACCATTAAAGCTTTTCACCTTTTTTAAAACTCCTACTTAAACCATTGGTTGCTATGTAAGTGTTTAAACATTAACAAATAAAACTATGGCAAAAACAGTAGCCGACCAATTGGTTGAAATGCTGATAAACGCGGGCATTAAACGCATATACGCCGTTACCGGCGATAGTTTGAACGAGGTAAATGATGCCGTTAGGCGATCAGGAAAGATACAATGGGTACACGTGCGCCATGAAGAAGCAGGTGCCTACGCGGCGGCTGCCGAAGCTGAGTTAACTGGCATTGCCTGTTGCGCGGGTAGCAGCGGACCGGGCCACGTACACCTCATTAATGGATTGTATGATGCGCACCGCTCAGGCGCGCCGGTTATTGCCATTGCATCAACTATAGCCACTACCGAGTTTGGCACCGAGTACTTCCAGGAAACCAATACGCTAAAACTTTTTGCCGATTGTAGTCATTACAACCAGATTGCTACTACGCCCAAACAACTGCCACGTATGTTGCAGGGTGCTATACAGGCTGCATTACATAAAAAAGGCGTTGCCGTGTTAGGCTTGCCTGGCGACATTACCGGAATGGATGCCGAAGAAATAACCACCGCCACACAAAACTTTAATCCGGTTCCGGTTATCAAACCATCGGATGCTGATCTGAGCAACCTGGCATCTGTTCTTGGCCAGCATAAAAAAATTACCATATTTTGCGGCATAGGTGCTGCCGACGCACATGATGAGGTAGTTGCACTATCCCAAAAACTGCATGCTACGGTAGCCTACTCCTTCCGTGCCAAGATGGATATACAGCACCATAATCCTAATGAGGTAGGCATGACCGGCTTGCTGGGTTTACCATCGGCCTACCAAAGCATGCACCATTCGGATCTGATTTTGCTACTGGGCACCGATTTTCCTTACGCTAATTTCATCCCGTCTGACTGTACCATAGTGCAGGTAGAAACCAAACCGGAGCGCATAGGCCGCCGTGCCAATGTTGATATTGGTTTATGCGGATCAGTAAAAGATACCCTGCAAGCCTTGCTTCCGTTGGTTAACCAAAGCACCGATGATAAATTTCTAAAGGAACAACAGGAGTTTTACGGGGAGGTTAAAAAAAAGATGCACACCTATGTGGAAGACACCGGTGAAACCGATAAGATCCACCCGGAATATGTTTCCCACTGTATTGATGAACTGGCTAACGACGATGCTATTTTCACTGTAGATACCGGTATGTCGTGCGTGTGGGGTGCGCGTTATATCAACGCGACAGGCAAGCGTAAAATGCTGGGCTCGTTCAACCACGGCTCCATGGCTAACGCCATGCCCCAGGCTATCGGCGCGGCGCTGGCTTTTCCGGGCCGGCAGGTAGTCGCCCTGTGTGGCGACGGTGGCCTGTCTATGCTACTGGGTGACCTGGCAACCATCACACAATATAAATTACCGGTAAAGATCATCGTATTCAATAACCGGTCGTTAGGGATGGTAAAGCTGGAAATGGAAGTAGCAGGCTTGCCCGACTGGCAAACTGATATGCATAATCCTGATTTTATGCTGGTAGCGCAAGCCATGGGCATGAAGGGCTTTACTGTTAATGAACCTGCGGGAGTTAAAGCGGCCATACAAGCGTCCTTCGCCCATGATGGCCCGGCATTGATCAACGTAATGACAGACCCTAACGCGCTGGCCATGCCGCCAAAGATCGAGTTTAAGCAGGTAAAAGGCATGGCGCTATCCATGAGTAAATTAGTGCTCAACGGACAAATGGACGAGGTGCTCGACACTATCAAAGCCAATTACAAGCATATAAAGGATATTTTGTAAGCGATTTTAATATTTATAAATGCAAAAAGCCGGGTACTTAGTCTCGGCTTTTTGCATTTAGGGATTTGCTTATCTTTGCATCTGTTATGACGATTTGTGCGGGATTGCCTTTTAACATTTTAGGCGAAGATCTGATTTTACTTCCTCAGCGTGCCATTTACTGGCAACAGCAAAAAACCCTGATAGCTGCCGATGTTCACCTGGGCAAGGTGGGGCATTTCCGTAAGGCGGGCATTGCCGTTCCGCGAGATATGGAACAGGATGACCTAGCTGTATTGTCGGACCTGATTGATGAATATCGGCCGGAAAAGATATTATTTTTAGGCGACCTTTTTCATAGCGATATGAATGCCGACTGGGATTGGTTTGCTATGTGGCGCCGCCGCCACGCTAAAATTGAAATTATATTGATAAGAGGCAATCACGATATTATACATGACAAGCACTACACCGAATTGAATATCGAACTGCATGATGAACTGCAGGTTGGCCCTTTCCTGATGCTGCACCATCCGCTTACCGGCAAACAACTGGAACAAACTACCGCTTATTCTTTTTGCGGCCACATACACCCGGGCGTATCATTAACCGGACTCGGCAGGCAGCACATTACCCTGCCCTGCTTTGCGTTCGGCGCTAAACAAGGCATATTACCTTCTTTTGGCAGGTTTACCGGCAAAGTAGCCATCCGCAACCAAAAGACAGACAGAATATTTGGGGTGTTGAAAGATAAAGTAATCGCAATAGCGTAAGTAAAATACCATCCATTTCATTTCGATGCGATAGCGAGAAATCTGCCTGCCAAGATAATCGACATTTTTCTAACTCCCTCTCCTAAAGGAGAGGGTTGGGGTGAAGTTACCAAGTGACGGATTTCTCCTCGTACCTCTTTCGAAATGACAGTAATTAATCAACGCAAACTATTTAGCTGACTTTTTACGGGCACGCTCCTGTTTTGACAATGCAGCCTTAGCGTTTTTGATCAGAACATCAAGCTGCGCATATTCCGCTGTTCCTGGTTCATAATACTTTGCTTCCGGGCATTTACCATCAGGGCACAATACCCAATCTAATTCTAATATTGATGTGTCCTTAGCATACCTATACACCTGAAATACATCCCGTAGCTCTGCACGAAAATTAACTCTTTTGTTTTTGTATTTGCCTTTTTTGATAGGCGTCACTTCTACAGTATACATCTGCTGACTGGTCAACACTTCACGCGGTATACCATCAATTTTGGCAGTATCAATTCTATCATAACCGGTTTGTTTAAATCCCGACGACATAAATAAAACCGGAGTCAATAATAACGCGAATAAAACTTCAGGGATCTTTCGGTTTAGGTTAATTTTCATCAGGAATAATGTAATTGGTTTATTAGGGTAAGATAGAAATAATGTTCTAAAATCCACTCTCCCGGATAAATTAAACCCAATAAAAAACCCTGCCTCAGGTGGCAGGGCTTCAACTATTTACTATTAATCTTTTCTTGTGGGGAACTGAGCTTAGTTGCTCGCTTGTTTAGCCTCTTGTTTCATGGCGTCATTAGCCACAATTACAATCTCTACACGGCGGTTTTGCGCACGGCCCTCAGCAGTAGCGTTTGACGCGATGGGCTCGTTTTTACCTTTACCGGTAGTGCTTAAACGTGAACCCGACACACCGTTGGTTACCAGGTACGATTTTACAGAAGCAGCACGGCGCTCAGACAGCGTTTGGTTATAGCTTGCAGTACCGGTACTATCAGTATGGCCAATAATGGAAATATTGGTTTGCGGGTTATTCTTTAATGAAGTAGCCAGGTTCTCCAGGTTAGTACGGGCTGCTGATTTTAGGTCCGTTTTGTCAACATCAAATAAAATACCTGAGTCGAATTTCACAATGATACCTTCACCTTCGCGGGTTACAGTAGCGCCCGGTACGGTTTGTTTGATCTCTGCAGCCTGGCGGTCCATTTTACGGCCAATGAAAGCACCAGCAGTACCACCAACAGCACCACCAATTACGGCACCCAACGCAGTATTACCTGCGGCTTTACCTATAAACGCACCAATGGTACCACCTGCACCTGCGCCAATAGCGGCACCTTTTTGAGTTTTGGTCATCGAATCGCAACCCGATGCTATAACACCTACGGTAGCCACGGCTATACCAAATTTGGCTATTCTTAATTTTAACGTTTTCATTTTTGTATATGTATGATCTTGGTTATGCAGTTATGACAAAGGCAGTGCCAAAAAGGTTTAATAATATTTATTGTGATTATTAAGCCCCGGCAAATACCATTACAATAATTTTTTAATATTTAGGAAAACAAAAGCGCATTATAATATTCAGCTCGTATGTCATTTTTGCACACATGCACTCTTTTTAGTACAAGCGCATGTATCTTATTATTTCAATACTTCCGCCGGTATGAGTAAGATGAAGGTGCTACCCTGCCCTTTTTGCGACGTTACCTCAATGGTTATACCATGAAAATCGGCAATAGATTTTACTATCGGCAGGCCAAGGCCGAAGCTGTCCTGCTGTAAAGCCCGTTTCAGTTTTTTAAACCTGTCAAATATAAACGGCAGTTCATCATCACCAATACCAATACCGGTATCCGCAATATTTAATATTAAGCCTGAAGTATTTTTATGCGTTGTAATATTTATGCTGCCACCTTCAACGTTGTACTTAATAGCGTTATTAACCAGGTTAAACAGCAGGTTGAAAAGCAAAAACTTGTTAACCTTGTGCATCACAACATCTGCCGGCACGTTAACAGTAAGTGTTACTTCCTTTTGCTCCAGCCTGATGGATATTTCATCCTGCACATCGTGCAGCATTTCGCTCAGGTTTACCTCATCCTGTTTAATAAACTGCTCATTCTCAATTTGGGATATCAGTAGCAAGGTTTTGGTGATGCTTTTCAGGCGGTTGAGTATGCGTTGCATTTCGAGCAGGCGCACTTTTAAATCATCAGCAATATCTTCTTCCGCAAACATGTTTTCAATTTTTGTTTGCAGGATGGATATAGGTGTCATCAGTTCGTGCGAGGCGTTTGATATAAACTCTCGCTCCTTTTGAAATTTATTGGTAATCGTCTCCATCATGCGGTGTATGCTGATGTCGAGATATTGAAAATCCGCAGTTGAAGTGCGCACCTTACGGTAACTGCCGGTATACGGAAAGCGACTGCTGTTTAACCTTGTTTTAATGATCTGCCGCAGCGGGCGCAACACGTAGTTAGAGTAAACCTGATCGGCCACTATGGTTAGCAATATCATGCCCACCAACACCAGGAAGGCAATTTTTTGCAGCGGGCCGGTAGTGTCATCCAACGTGCTTGCGCTCTTGCCGACTTCTAACAGGTAATTCTTTTTATCGGCTTTAAAAGTGTGGCTTAAAATGCGGTACTCAATGGTATCACCCTCAACAATACGCCGCTCGTTCATAATCGTGTCCAGGTATTCGTCTGCAGGCACTTCGTCAAGACTGATGTATTCTTCTTTTAATAACGTATAACTGCCGTAGCTTTCGCCATCGGTAATATAGTTACCTATGCCGAGGGTTTTAACTATCTGCAATACCTTATCCTTTTGCTCAACCAGTTTGCCATCGGTGTAACCCAGGCTTATGTAGTTAATAAGCAGTGGCAGTAACAAAACAAAAAACACCACAATTACCAACTTAGAGATGGCATTGAAAAGGGTGAGTTTTGTATTAAGCTTCAACAGGATAATGTTTAACTGTTAACAACAATTTTATAGCCCAGGCCGCGCACTGTCTCAAGCCAGGCAGGCGGAGCAAAAGCGTTTAGCTTCTTACGTATATTTTTTATATGCGCATCTATATAGTTAGAGTCGTAATCATCATTAACCACGCTACCCCAGATATGTTCGCTTAGCTGGGTGCGGGTAAGGGTACGGTTTTTATGCAGCAGCATATAGGCTATCAGGTCAAACTCTTTCTTGGTGATGCTGCTAACCACATTGTCCTCATGGCTGATGGTACGCTCAGTAAGGTTGATCAAAAAATCGCCTAAGGTAACCGTATTCTGCTTTAAACCAAACTTGCGTCGGGTAATGGCCTGCATACGGCTTTGCAATTCAAGCAGCGAAAATGGCTTGGGCACATAATCGTCAGCACCCAAATCAAGGCCGGTTATGCGGTCGTTCACTTCGGCACGCGCGGTAAGTATAATGCAGGCTGCTTCGGGGTTGTTACGCTTGGCTTCTTTAAGCAGATCCAAACCATCATAATCAGGCAGGCCGAGATCGATCAGTATAAAATCGTACAGGTTTACTGATATTTTTTCGGACGCGGACCGGCCATTATAAGCCACTTCGCAAACATAGTTGCTGTTGGTCAAAAAAATATCCACCTCGCGGGCCAGCGAGCGTTCATCCTCTATAATGAGTACATTCATCAGTTTTAATAAAACAGGTAATAAAACGTTAAATTAAAAAAAGATGCGTGCCTGTTCTGCAACGCGTTTTCAACATTTACGGGTATGGAGTACCGGTAAGCGGCCTCGAGGGTGTAATGCGGCGTGTTATAAGCCACCGGAACTTTTAAATAATAATTGAGTACTGTAAAACGTCCGTTATTCCGGGTAAGCATAGCCGCGTTAAATATTTTATCTCGGTTATAAGCGTAAAACCTATCCTCAGAGTAACGGTTTACAAAGTTTTGTGTACCCAAAATAACGTTTACAGACGGGTTGATAGTAAGGTAATCGTTATCGGTAAAAATGCTCCAGTCGGGCTCAATATATTTAGACTGGCTTACCGTTAAAAAGAAATCATTTGACTTACCGAACAGAAAATCAGCCGTAGCACTCGTTTTCAGTATCTTCCAGTCGTACGAGTTCTTGAAGTTTATATCGTTTGTTGATGCCGATTTTATAATACGCGCATCGTTATTGAATATAAAGCGCGTGTAGCTAATGTTGCTGGAATATCTCTTATTTTTTGACTTGAAATAATATCCGGCGCCGAGGTCAACCTCATCAAACAGCGGATCGTAACCTAAAACCTTAAGCGCCGAGCCGTAAATAAAAAAGCCCGATTTATCATTGTAAACCACATCAGTTGCTACATATGGATATTTAACCGGACCAACACGGCCAAAAAATATGGCATCGTTACCATAATTTATACCTACTGACAGAGACCGTTTGCGTACCGGAACGCTATCACTATCGGCAGCAGCAATAGCGCCAGGCGGCAAATAAAAGCGCGGCTCGGTTGCAGCGGCGTTGGCCACAGCAAATAAAAACGAAAAAATAAATAAGCTTAAATACTTCATTTGCCGTTTTTTCAATTAACCGCCGTTACGCCTGATAATTTCCGGTGGGCGCTCCATACCGTCAGGCCTGCGTTGTTTGCGCTTTTTGGTTTGGCCTGTATCTGCGCCTACCTTTTCAGGTTTAAGTTGCTTTTTTGCACGCGCAATTTCCTTTATTTTATTCTTTTCCTCTTCGTCTTGTTGTTTTTTTGACCGCTTGTTGATAATTGTATCGCCGCGGGTTTGATAAAAAGTAGCAACGGATGCCGTAACGATATTATTGTTGGCTGAATTTTCCCGGTAGTTTTTTGCAGCAGATGATAATAGCGGAACTGCCAGGAACAACAGTATTATATATAGCCACTTTATCATTTAACAGAGGATAGTAAAAATATTCGCAATATCACACAATAACAATTTACCAGTGCATAAAAAACATAAAACCGCTATAATTAATACAGCGGTTAATTAATTTAATTGTATATAAATTGTTTGGTTGAAATTGCTTTTTAAAGCGTAATGCTTTTTGAGGTATATACCCTATCGTGGTCATCAACTATTACGCATGCCACCTGGTTAAGCCTGTTAATTAGGTATAAACCCGCGTTAACGCCAATGCTTATCACCGGTGCTGCCATAGCATCAGCCAGTTCAGCAGTTGGGCTCACAATGGTTACACTCTTTATAGCGCTCAATGCAAAACCTTTATTGCTAATGGCGGTAATGTTCTTTTTAGTATTTACAGCATCAACATTTACAGATGTAGCTAAGGCCTGATTACTGATATTTAGCTGAGCATAAGGTTTATCCGCTTGTTCCGGGTCGGCAGCAGCAACCGTCCAGGGTTCGCTATCCGGCTGTGTTCCCCAGGCAATCATATCGCCTCCGGCGTTAATAACACCGCTGCTTACACCGCTCATCTGTAATACAAACTTCGCCCTGTCAGCAGCGTAACCTTTACTGTTTGCAGCAAAGCTGATGCGCATACCTTCCTGTATTAAAAACACGGTTTGCTCGGCAGCATTAAGCACCACATCTTTATAACTAACACCTGCAACGGTTTTTTGCCCGGCGCTGTAAGTAATATCAAAAGTGCCATAAGTAAGTTCCGCTATTTGTAACGAGCGATCAATCAACCTGAACAATTCGCCGTTAACCTTTACCGGCGCTACACCGGCATTACGGTTAACCTGGTTCACTATGCTGTCATCACCAAAGGTGCTCAGCAGTTTGTCAACACGGTTTATTTCGAAAATGGCATCATTAATACGCTCAGTAGCCCAGCCTGGATTTTCACCAACAACGGTGATCTCGAAACGGGTACCCATTAGCATGGTTGAATGCCTGTATATGGTTGACTTGCTTACTAAATTCTTTACAGCCAGCATATTTGTTAGTTTTAAAGTGAAACTTATTATGCTAATACGCAGGCTAAAGTACAGGCGCTACATGAAATTAAAATGAAATGTTATTTAACCATTAAAACAATCTATTGCGTTTTGGGTATAACTGCAAAAAATCGCTGTAATAACTTACTTTTGCCACAGCATGGCTTTACGCAACAAACTCTACTTCGCGTCTGACTTTCATTTAGGTACCGATAGTTACGGCCCCAGCCGTATCCGCGAAGCGCGTATCATCCGTTGGTTAGACAGTATTAAGCACGATGCCGCCGAACTCTTTTTAATGGGCGATGTATTTGAGTTTTGGTTTGAGTACAAAACTGTTGTGCCCAGAGGCTACATCCGCTTTTTGGGTAAGCTGGCCGAACTGGCCGATGCCGGCATAAAGCTATACTTGTTTAAAGGCAACCATGATATGTGGATGTTCAGCTATTTCACCGAAGAGTTGGGCGCCACCATTATCAGCAATGAACTGGTTATTGAGCGTAACGGCAAAAAATTCTATCTGCACCATGGAGACGGGCTTGGCCCGGGTGATGGCAGTTATAAAATACTGAAAAAAGTATTTCGCAGCAGGTTATGCCAATGGCTGTTTGCACGGTTGCATCCAAACTTTGGCATCGGCGTTGCCGGGGCATGGTCGCAACATAGCCGTGATACTAACTTAAAACAGCCAGACCTGAAACCTGGCGAGCATGAATGGCTGGTAACTTTCAGCAACCAGGTATTGGAGCACACCTATTATGATTACTTTATTTTTGGCCACCGCCACCTGCCGCTGGATGTTCAGCTGAATAAAGGTAGCCGTTATATTAACCTTGGCGAGTGGTTTAATTACAACTCATACGCTGTTTTTGACGGGGAAAGCCTGCGACTTGAGTATTTTGAGAAGCCGACAGTTAACCCGTAACGTTTACCTTTCGCTGAATAAAATCCGCCAAAAAAACTGTACTTTTGTGCACTTTTTAGCGAGGCCTTTTACCTTGCTAACCGACTGATAATTTTATGTTAGATAAATTAGAAGCTATACACCAGCGCTGGAAAACAGTAGAAGGTGAACTGAGCAGCCCTGATGCCATGGCTGACATGAAGCGTTTTGCCCAGCTTAACAAAGAATATAAGGATTTGAACAAGATTGTTGACGAGTATTTCATCTACCGCAACATCATGAGCAATATTGAAACCAATAAGGAGATACTGGCTACTGAAAAGGACCCTGAATTCAGGGAGATGGCCAAAGAAGAGCTGGATACCTTGTTAGTACAACAGGAAGAAAAAGAGGAGCAGATCCGTTTGATGCTGATCCCGAAAGATCCGGAAGATTCAAAGAATGCCATTATTGAGATACGTGGCGGTACCGGTGGTGATGAGGCTGCCCTTTTTGCCGGCGACCTTTACCGCATGTATATGCGCTTTTGCGAAAAACGCGGCTGGCGTACCGAACTGGTTGACTATACCGAGGGTACATCAGGCGGCTATAAGGAGATCGTGTTTAACGTACTGGCAGAGGATGCTTACGGTACGTTGAAATTTGAGTCGGGCGTGCACCGTGTGCAACGGGTACCTGATACCGAAACACAGGGCCGTGTACACACTTCAGCAGCATCAGTAGTAGTACTGCCTGAGGTTGACGAGTTTGACATCGACCTGAACATGAACGACATCCGTAAGGATCTGTTCTGCGCATCCGGTCCGGGTGGGCAGTCGGTTAACACCACTTACTCAGCTGTACGCTTAACGCACATACCAACCGGTATTGTGGCGCAGTGCCAGGATCAGAAATCGCAGTTAAAAAATTTCGATAAGGCCTTACAGGTACTCCGTTCACGTGTTTACGAAATGGAGTTGCAAAAGCACCTGGAAGAAACCTCTAAGAAACGCAAGACAATGGTAGCCACGGGTGACCGTTCGGCAAAAGTGCGTACTTATAATTTCCCTCAAGGCCGTTTAACTGAACACCGCATCGGCCTAACCATTTATAACCTGCCCGAGGTGATGAATGGCGGCATTCAGGACATACTGGAATCGCTGCAATTTGCGGAGAACGCTGAGAAACTAAAAGAAGGAACGGTAGCCTAACTACTACCATTATAATTACGATATGCGAGTGTTATAAAATGTTAAACACTTGCATATCATTATAAAAGCACATAGATTTGTGTTATGCTGAAAAAAACAGGTGTCATAACTTTACTGTTGCTGTACTTTGCTACGGTATCCGGGTTTGCCCTGAATTTTCATTATTGCGGTAAGACGGTAGCATCTGTTAAAATAGAGCAGCCTGCCAAAAAATGCCACACCGAAACAGCGGCTTCAAAAATGAAGTGCTGTAAGGATAAAAAGGTAGATGTTAAGGTAAAGGATGCCCACCAGGCCGAAAAGCCACAATCGCTTTTAAGCAAAGTTTTTTCATTTGATATTGCCGCGCTGCCGTTTGAGGAGTTCTTCCTTTCAGCACAAAGGGCATTATTTGAAAAACTATTTGACCGCGGCCCGCCGCAGGACGAGCCCAAGTCCAAAAACTCTATCTTCCTGATCAACTGCAACCTGCGTATCTGATTCAAATTTTGATCTGAAATTCCGATTTGACATGCGTTTTTAAACCGCGTGCCATAGTTTTTTACATTAAATTTTTTTTAATAACGATATGAAAATCTTAAAAATATTCATAGCCATAATGGCTATCTCTATAAGCATTGCCAAAGCCCAATTCACCAAAGCCGAAGTACAGGTAAGCGGACTCACCTGCTCCATGTGCTCAAAAGCCACCGAAAAATCACTCCGCTCGTTAAGCTTTGTCGGCGATGTAAAGCCTGACCTTAACCGTAACATCTTCATCGTAACCTTTAAAAAGGACGCCGCTGTTGATTTTGACAAATTAAGCAGCAAGGTGCAAAGCGCGGGCTTTTCGGTAAACAACCTGAAAGCTACATACAACTTTGCCGGCACCAAACTCAGCAATAACATGTTCGAGTATTCAGGCAAACACTTCCACCTGGTAAACGCCGGCGATAAAGACCTAAATGGCCCGATAGGTATCACCTTTTTAGACAAAGGCTTTGCGCCCGTAGCTACCAACAAAAAGTACGCCCCGCAAAAACCCACCGCACCTGATGGTAAGAAGATTTATTGCGTAGCGATATAAGCCCTCAGCTTGTCATTTCGAGCGATAGCGAGAAATCTGTCGCTGGCTTATGAACGCAGGCAAATTTCTCCTCGTACCTCATTCGAAATGACAGTAAAAAATTGAGAAAAGAAAAAGAGCGTGGGCCTGGCAGAAAACCGGGCCGGGGAGTATGGCCATGTGCGGATGAAGGTTTTTTCTGCCTTGATGTTTGGTTACTTTGCATCTAAGGTAAAGTAACTGGCCTCTGCGGCCAAGAGCAGACTGAAGATGATTATAGCACTTACTGCTAATCAAAGCACAGTTCATCCTGTCCTCAACTTCTTTTGTGCGAACAAAAGAAGCAAAAGTCGCCGGCTGTTTAATTTTCTTTGAAAGACAGTGCATCCACCTGCTACCCGAAAATTAAGAGGCCGGAGGATTAGTTTATGATCGGTCTTCGTCTTCTTTTTTAATCCTGTCATTTCGACGTAGGGGAAATCTGTAGGGGTTAATAACCAAGCGATAGATTTCTCACTATCGTTCGAAATGACAATAATTAACAACATAATCAAGTCCTCCCCAAAGGGAAGGATTTAGGAGGGGTCATGAAAAAACTACTATTCATCGCCATACTAACAGCGATCACCATAACAACCTACGCCCAGGAGTTATACGTAAACACCGAACCGGCCAGCAACATGGCCGCACGATCATTAGGCATACGGGTGGAAAACCAGGGCTTTTTTGAGCCTGAATATAAAAACCGCAGCACCATTGAACTAATGTACGGCGCGAGCAAATACTTTATGTTTCATGGCTCAGCCTATATGTCAAACTTTTACCAACAGGGGCAGCGTTTTGAGGGCGGAAGTGTGTACGCCAAGTACCGGTTTTTATCGGTTGACACCGTGCAACGGCATTTTAGGGGAGCCCTGTTTGTTAAGGCATCCAGTATCAAAAATCCATTGGTAAACCAGGAAATCTCCCTGGAGGGCGATAACTCCGGCCTGCAAAGCGGCTTGGTATTTACGCAACTGATGCACAAGCTGGCTTTATCCGGCTCGGCAAGTTACCTGCGCGGATTCGATAACCGTGGCGGATATAACTTTGCTGATGGCTATGCGCGTAATAGCATAGGCTATACCCTATCAGCGGGATATTTATTACTGCCTAAAAAGTATGAGAATTACGACCAGGTAAACCTCAACCTATATGTTGAACTGCTGGGTAAAACCAACCCGGGCCATGCGCAAAGTTACCTGGATATAGCGCCGGCTGTACAGCTCATATTTAACAGTGTATGCCGGCTGGATCTGAGCTACCGCACACCATTATATAATGATATGGTGCGTAATAGCAAAAATATGTATTTGCTGAGGTTTGAGTATAATATTTTCGGCTTGTAGAAGCCCCCCCGCCCCCCTAAAGGGGGAGTGATAAACCAAGCTTTTTGATGTAGAAAGCTTGGTTTATTGGTTTATTAAAATCCATACTTCTTCCTCGTTTCGGTAATATGTGCCAGATGATGACGGCCGTGCCATGAGTAAGTGGCTAACGTTTTCTTCAGCGAGTTAGCGGCACCTGTTTCCGGGTGGATGAAGGTACGCTCCCACTCATTTTCGGTAAAGCTCTCAAAAAGGGCAATCATGCGCTGATGGATGCCTTCCAGCATTTTTAATGATGGCTCAACCGGCAGGTGGTAGTCTGCTTGCAATGCCCAGTATGCTTCTTCGTATGGTTTTATGATTGGGCTATCTTCGGTGAGGGCAAGTTTAATGCGGGTAATGGAGTTCATGTGGCTGTCGGCTACATGGTGCACCACCTGCCGCAGCGTCCAGCCGCCCTGGCGGTACGGGGTGTTCAGGTCATCATCATTTAAACCGATAACCGCCTGCCGCAGTTGCCCCGGTAGCATGCGTATATCATTCAGCCAACGATAAAGGTCATCATCCGTATACGATGCCGGGGGCTGAAATTTACCTATCGGGTAGCGCATTTGTTCGTCGGTAAGCATGGGTAGAATATATTATGTATTAATTTTTCAGTTCAACAAGGTTTTGCCCAAATTAGCGTTTTGTATTTTGTTATTTAAGCCTGATGATAAAAAAGTTACTGCTGCTTTGTGTTTTTCTGAAATGTGCTGTTTGTTTTGCTGAAACCATTAAAACCGATGTTCTGGTTATAGGCGGTAGTGCCAGCGGTACAGCGGCAGCCATACAATGCGCGCGCAGCAACGTAAAAACCATGCTGATTGAAACCGGCCCCTGGCTGGGTGGCAGCATGACGGCAGGCGGCATTTGCGTGCTCGATGCGAACCGGAACTTTCAGTCGGGTATATGGGCAGAGTTTCGCAGGCATATCACCACATTTTACAAAAAGACCCCCGGCTATGATACCACGCTGAACGCCGTATTGCGTTATGAACCTTACACCGGCGCGGCTATCCTTAAAAAAATAGCCGATACCGTTAAAAATCTCACGTACAAGCTCAACACACCCTACACCAACCTTAAAAAAGATGGCACCGGCTGGGAGGTCACCATTACCGAAAAAAACGAACCGGTCACCATTAAAGCTCGTGTATTGATTGATGCTACCGAACTGGCTGATGCCGCTACCGCAGTGGGAGTAAAGTTTGATGCCGGTACCGATAGCCGCACCCAAACCGGCGAGGCGCTGGCTCCGGCTAACGCAACTTCCGAAATTCAGGATATCAGCTTTGCTGCCATAGTAAAGGATAACGGACGGGCGGCTGATAGAACTATAAAAAAACCGGAGGGCTATGATCCCGCGGCATACAGTTGCCTTAAAGGCGCGGATGTAAAAAAACTATTGGCCAATAGTAAGCTACCAAATGATAAATACCTCATCAACTGGTGCGCTAACCAATACACCGTTTCGGTAGAGCAACTCACGCCTGAAAACCGTGCCCAAACGTTTAAAAAAGCACGCCTGCATACGTTGGGACTTATTTACTATCTGCAAACCGTATTGGGTTACAAGAGCTTCAGTTTAGAGGAATACAACACGCCCGATAAGCTGCCTTACATACCCTTTATCCGCGAATACCAGCGGGCAAACGGCATCCTGAAGTTTACCGTTGATGATATTTATCAACCGTATTCGCGCCCAAATAAGTTGTATCGTACCTATATAACGGTTGGTGATGCCCTGCCAATGCAGGCTTACAGCGATGATAAGAACAAGGTGAACTATCCGCCCTTCCCGGCGTATGGTATTCCGCTTACCGCTTTTGTGGCGCGTGACGCGGAGAACCTGGTGATCACCGAAAAAGGCTTATCCGTAAGTCACCTGGCCAATGGCACAACGGCCGACCCGGCTGTGCAAATGACCTTAGGGCAAAGTGCGGGGGCAACAGCCGCTTTTTTAGCCTTCTTTAAAACAACTACCAAAAACCTGCACGCCCGCATTATTCAGGGTGAGGTGCTGGATCATAAAGGTTATATTTTTCCGATCAGCGATATTCCTTTTAGCGATCCGTATTTCCGTGCCGTACAACAAGTTTGCGCTACGGGTTTGCTCCAAGCCGTATTTAAGCCGGAAGGAGACCGTGTAGCCGTGATCTTTCAGCCTGATTCAACCATCAATACCGCCGACATCAAGCCATTACTGAATGAATACTATACCCGCGCGTTCATCTGGTTCAATCAAAATAAACCGGGCGAAAGATTCACCGTTGGCAACCTCATGTCGTTCATCAGCGATGTTACCCTTACCGACCCGGAGACGCTGAAAAAGATCATGCAAAAAAACTGGCAAACAACCTATAAATTTAAAACCACGTTTGACATGAACCGCCCGGTTACCCGCTATGAATTCGCGGCGCTGGCCAATAAGTTTATTAACCCATTCGCCCGGCGGGTGGATCTTACCGGCCGTGTAATGAATTAATCGTCATGAAAAAAATCGGATTAATATTACTGGTGCTATTCTGCGGATGTACGGCTGCCAACAAAGACCAGATTAAGGTAAAAGTGAGCGCCAAAAATGAGATCAGCATTCAAGGTGTACCGGCCGAAGCATTAGAGCATATAGCGGGCGACACATCCGGCAGGGTATGGCAAAATCTGCTGCCCGTTTACCGTTTGCCTGCCGATGAAGATTTGATTGATGACCAGCCCGAACAACCCGGAAGGTACAAAATTGTAAAGGATGAAGTGCAATTTGTACCGGACACCGCATTTGTTAAAGGGCAAAAATATTTTGTTCGCTACTATCATTACGCCGAAGGCGGCAGCCTGTGGGACATTGTAAGCAAGAAGAACAAGCCGGGCAGCCATCCCTATCACGACATACCGTTTAAACTATAAGAAAGTACTTGAAATACAAATAAAAATACTTATATTTGCATTTGAAATACGGAGGGGGCTGGGTAGCCCCCTCTTTTATTTTACCGATAAAAACGGAATACACGTACATGAATATTGAGCAAAGGGTTAAAGAACTTGTTGAAGAGAAGATAGCCGACCGCCCTGACCTGTTCATTGTAAGCATTAAGTTTCACTCGAACGGGAAACTGGTAATACTGGTTGATGGTGATAACGGCATCGGCATTGATGATTGTGTAAAGATAAGCCGCCATGTTGGCTTCCATCTGGAAGAGGAGAACACCATTGAAACGGCTTACAACCTTGAAGTATCATCGCCGGGTATTGATATGCCGCTTACCTTGCTAAGGCAATATGCCAAAAACATGGGCAGGCAGTTATCAATCAAAACAACCGCGGGTACCAAGCGCGAAGGCAAACTACTGGCCGCTGACGAAAACACAGTGACCATTGAAGAAAAAGTAAAAGAAAAAGGGAAAAAGGCTGAATTGGTTGAAAGCGTAATCCCGATAAATGAAATAAATGAAACCAAGGTTTTAATATCATTCAAATAAATAAATGAGCAATATTAATTTAATTGACTCTTTTCAGGAGTTCAAAGATTTTAAGAACATTGACCGCCCTACCATGATGAGCGTGCTTGAAGACGTTTTCAGAAGCATGATCAAAAAGAAGTATGGCACCGACGAAAATTGCGACGTAATTGTAAACACCGACAATGGTGACTTGGAGATATGGCGTACACGCCAGATAGTTGAGGATGGCTTTAGTGAGGATGATGACCTGGAGATTGAGCTTGCCGAGGCAAAAAACATTGACCCGGATTACGAGGTTGGTGATGAGCACGTAGAGCAGATTACGCTGGAAAGCTTTGGCCGCCGTGCTATTTTAGCCGCACGCCAAACACTGGTGTCAAAAATATTGGAGCTTGAGAAAGACGAGATCTTCAAAAAATACAAAGACCGCGTAGGCGAAATTGTAACCGGCGAGGTTTACCAGGTGTGGAAAAAAGAAACCCTGATACTGGATGATGAAGGCAACGAGCTTTTATTACCTAAAACAGAGCAGATACCTGCCGACTACTTTAAAAAAGGCGACAACGTAAAAGCGGTGGTTTTAAAGGTTGATATGATGAACAGCAACCCCAAAATTATAATCTCGCGTACTGCCCCTGAGTTTTTACAACGCTTGTTTGAGCAAGAGGTACCGGAGATATTTGACGGTTTGATCACCATTAAAAAGATTGTTCGTGAACCGGGCGAGCGCGCCAAGGTAGCGGTAGAATCATATGACGACCGTATTGACCCTGTTGGTGCCTGCGTAGGTATGAAAGGTTCACGTATACATGGTATCGTTCGTGAGTTGAAGAACGAGAACATCGACGTGATTAACTTTACCAACAACATTCAGTTATACATACAGCGCGCCCTTTCACCGGCCAAGATAACTTCAATTAAGCTTGACGATGAAAAGAAAACCGCTGCCGTGTACCTGAAACCTGACCAGGTTTCATTAGCCATAGGCCGTGGCGGCCATAACATTAAACTGGCCGGCAAGTTAACCGGTTACGAAATTGATGTTTACCGCGAAGCTGATGAACTGGAAGAGGACGTTGATATTGAAGAATTCTCAGACGAGATTGACAGCTGGATACTTGACGAGTTTAAACGCGTTGGTTTAGATACAGCCAAATCAGTTTTAGCCCTTAGCGTTGGCGAACTGGTTAAACGTACTGACCTTGAAGAGGAAACCATAAAAGAAGTTCTGTCAATATTGCAAGCGGAATTTGAATAAAATCAATTAAGCCGATATAAAATCGTATTTTTGCAAATATTATAAGCAGAGAAAGAATAATAAATGTCAGAAGACAAAAGCATAAAATTAATTAAAGCCGTAAAGGAACTGAACATTGGTATGGGTACCATTGTCGATTTTCTTGCTACCAAAGGTTTCAAAGTTGAAAAACAACCTATGGCTAAGCTGGATGGTGACATGTATACCGCATTGTTAAAGGAATTTGCTGCTGACAAGATCATTAAGGAAGAAGCCAAGCAGATCAGTATAGGCAAGATCAGGAAAGAGGAGACACCTGCCGTTCCTGAAAAACCTGCAGAGCCTCGTCGCTCCAAAGAGTTTGAAAACGAAGAGATACTGATTAAAAACGCCGGCAACTTTACTGCACAACCAGAAAAGACAAAAACTGCTGAGCCCGCTGCTCCTGAAAAAACAGACGAGCGCAGCGATAACCTGCCGGGTGTAAAGGTTGTAGGTAAAATTGACCTTGACAGCCTGAACAAGCCGCAGCCTGCGGCACCAAAACCTGCAGAGCAGCCAAAACCGGCACCGGCTCCTGAAGTTAAGGCCGAAGCAAAACCGGAAGTTAAGCCGGAAGCACCTGCCGCAGCTCCTGTTAAGGAAGAGAAACCGGCCGTTCCGGAGCAACCTAAACAGGCACCGGTAGCCGCCGAAAATAAACCGGCGCAGCCACAGCAGCCTAAACCGGTGGCGCAACCTGCGCCGGAGCAACCGGCAGCAGAGGGCGACGACGTTATACGTGCCAAGGCACAGCGCCTTACCGGGCCAAACATTGTAGGTAAAATACAATTGCCGGTTAACGAGCCGAAACGTAACCCGGTGGCATCATCGTCAAACCCGGGTGCGGCTGACCATAAGCGCAAAAGAAAACGCAAGGAAGGCGGTGGCCCTAATCAACCAGGTGGCCAGCAAGGCCCCGGACAAGGGCAAGGCCAGCAAGGCGGCCGTCCGGATTTCAGGAACCGAGGTAACCATCCGGGTGGTAACAGGCCTGATAACCGTAACCGTAATGCTCAGCCAGGTGCTCCTAAAGAGGAACCATCTGAAAAAGATATACAAGATCAAATTAAGGCAACACTTGCCCGCCTTAGCGGTGCAGGTAAATCGGGCAAATTTGCACAGCGTGCTAAATTCCGCCGCCAAAAACGTGATGATGTTGCCGCCAGCGCCGAGGAACTGGCAATGGAGCAGGAAGCACAATCAAGGGTACTTAAAGTAACCGAGTTTGTAACTGCTAATGAGCTTGCATCCATGATGGATGTTGCGGTAACGCAGATCATCTCAACCTGTATGAGTTTGGGTATGTTCGTATCCATCAACCAAAGGCTGGATGCAGAAACATTAACCATTGTTGCTGATGAGTTTGGTTACCAGATAGAGTTTGTAAAACCAGAGGATGAGGAAGCCAACCTGGAAGAGGTTGACGATCCGGCAGATCTGATTCCGCGCGCGCCGATTGTTACCATCATGGGGCACGTTGACCACGGTAAAACATCTTTGCTTGACTTTATACGTAATACCAACGTAATTGGCGGTGAGGCCGGTGGTATAACTCAGCACATTGGTGCTTACGAGGTTACCCTGCCTGAAAATAAAGGTAAGATCACCTTCCTGGATACGCCGGGTCACGAAGCGTTTACCGCGATGCGTGCACGTGGTGCCCAGGTAACAGATATTGTTATTATTGTGATAGCTGCTGACGATAGCGTGATGCCGCAAACCCGTGAGGCCATTAACCACGCGCAGGCTGCCGGTGCGCCAATCATCTTCGCTTTCAACAAAATTGATAAACCGGGTGCCAATGCCGATAAGGTACGTGAGCAACTGGCTGGCATGAATATACTGGTTGAAGAATGGGGCGGTAAATACCAGTCGCAAGAGATTTCAGCTAAATCAGGCCTGAACGTCGATAAACTGCTTGAAAAAATATTGCTTGAAGCCGAGTTACTTGAGCTGAAGGCCAACCCTAACAAACGTGCCGTAGGTACCGTTATTGAGGCCGCCCTTGATAAAGGCCGTGGTATTGTTACTACGGTGCTTGTACAGGCAGGCCGCCTTAAAGTGGGCGATCCGATACTGGCAGGTTGCTACAGCGGCCGTGTTAAGGCGTTAACCAACGAGCGTGGTATGCGTGTTGAATCAGCAGGCCCGTCAACACCGGTACAGGTGTTGGGTATGCAGGGTGCCCCTACCGCGGGTGATAAGTTCAACGCGATGGACAGCGAGCCGGAAGCACGTGAAATTGCCAACAAGCGTTTGCAGCTGCAACGTGAGCAAGGTTTGCGTACGCAAAAACACATCACGCTTGATGAGATCGGCCGTCGTTTGGCAGTTGGTAACTTTAAGGAGCTTAACATCATTGTTAAAGGTGACGTGGATGGTTCAATCGAGGCATTGTCTGACTCGTTGTTGAAACTCTCTACCGAGCAGATACAGGTTAACATCATATCAAAAGCCGTTGGTCAGATTTCCGAGTCTGACGTATTGCTGGCTTCAGCGTCTGATGCGATCATCATCGGTTTCCAGGTACGCCCTTCAGGTGGTGCCCGCAAACTGGCCGAGCAGGAGCAGATCGATATCAGGCTATACTCTATCATCTACGACGCGATCAACGAGATCAAGGCTGCGATGGAAGGTATGCTTGCGCCAACCTTTGAAGAGAAGATTGTGGCTAACGTTGAGATACGTGAAACCTTTAAGATCAGCAAAGTGGGTACCATCGCAGGTTGTATGGTATTGGATGGCAAGATCACCCGTAACAGTAAGATCCGTATCATCCGCGAGGGTGTGGTAATTTACACCGGCGAACTGGCTTCACTTAAGCGTTATAAAGACGATGTGAAAGAAGTGAACGCGGGTTACGAGTGCGGCTTGAACATCCAAAACTTTAACAATATTGAAGTAGGCGACATAGTGGAAGCTTACGAGAACGTTGAAGTAAAACGTAAACTGTAACAGTACTTAACACTGAATATATTTATGGCTTGCCAAATGGCAAGCCTTTTTTGTTTGCTGCTACTCTCCTATTGAAATAAAAATCAAAAGCATTTGGATAATTACGAAATATTCGTAGATTTACGATCTATTAGTAATCTATCATGGAGAAACTTACACAACAGGAAGAAGAAGCGATGCAGGTGATTTGGCAAAAAGCCCCGGCTTTTGTAAAGGATTTTCTGGATGCTATGCCTGAGCCTAAACCACCCTACACTACCCTTGCTTCAACCATCAAAAATCTCGAAAAAAAGGGCTACGTACAAAGCGAAAAGCTGGCTAACTCGTATCGCTACTCCCCGCTTATAAAAGCCGAAGAGTATAAAGCCAAATTTATGAAGGGCTTTGTAAAGGATTATTTTAAAAGTTCGTACAAAGAGCTGATCGCGTTTTTCGCCAAAGAAGAAAAAATAAGCACGGATGAATTGAAAGAGATCATTAATATGATTGAAAAAGGCGACAACCACTAAACCTTACCATATGCCTGCGCTGTTCGAATATTTTTTGAAGCTGTCTATCAGTGTTTCCGTAATTTACTTGTTTTACCAGTTGGTATTGCGCCGACTTACGTTTTATAATCTTAACCGATGGTACCTGGCCGGATATACAGTGCTGTGTTTTGTTATGCCTTTTGTAGATGTATCAAAACTTACAACCAATACCGGACGACGATCAATTGTTCAATATGTACCTACGGTAAACTCCATAACCACGGCTAATATAACCAGAGCTTCAATAAGTACCACACAAACCATCAACTGGTGGCAGGTAGTAATATACATCTTAGTGGCAGGTTCGGCCATAATGTTTTTAAGGATGATGGTGCAAGTAATCGCCCTGCGTAAAATAAAGCGAACATCAGTAGTTATTAGTGAGGGCAATACGAATATCTATCATACCAATAGTAACATCACCCCATTCTCGTTCGGTAGCAGCATATACCTTAACAAAAACCTGCATACCGAGGCTGAATTGGAAGAGATCATACTACACGAGTATGTTCATGTTAGGCAGTTGCATACACTTGACATAATACTGGCCGAATTGCTTTGCATCATTAACTGGTATAATCCGTTTGCCTGGCTTATCCGGCATAGCATCAAACAAAACCTGGAATACATCGCCGATGATAATGTGGTAAATACCGGCATCGATAAAAAGGCTTATCAATACCACCTGCTAAAAGTTATCGGCATACCGCAATATCGCATAGCTAATCAATTCAATTTCGCATCCCTAAAAAACCGTATCATGATGATGAACAAAGCACGCTCAGCAAAAATTAACCTGCTTAAATTTCTTTTTATTTTGCTATTACTGGCAGTAATACTCGTGGCATTCCGTAATCAGGTTTTGCTGCAGCAAGTTGCGCCGGAAACCTATGCGGTTATTTTTTATGACCTGGATAATGGTAAGCGTTTGGCTGATGTAGAAGTAAAAGAAATTAACGGCGACAAAATCTACAAAAGCGATAACAATGGCTATTTAGTTGTTAAGCCAAGCCCGTCCAGGAATAAAAAGCTCAGTGTTAATTTAAGAGTTAAGAAAGCAGGATACTTTAGTATCGACCGTATTTTCACTTATCAATTCCGCGATCAGGAAAATACGATTATTGAGGTATTAGCCCTTAGAAAGCAAAGCATTATTAACAAGTGTAAGGGATGCGATACCTTTGAAGCATATTTAAAAGTGCTGCAAACCAATTCATCATCGCTAAGAAACGAGGCAGATGGTTACTACGCAGCATTGATAAATCAAAACAAAAAAAATAGCTCGCTAAAACTATCTGCAAAAAAACCAAAGCATGATAAAAATTCTGTTAAAATGGCAAAAGCATCCATTTCAATAATAGAGAAAGGTAAAACTGTAACATCAATAAGCGCGGAAGATTCACTTCTGATAGATACATCAAAAAAAATGATGACCTTTTATGGTAAGGTTAAAGTTCAGGATGGCGACAAAACCATCAACGCCAGTAAAATGACCATACCACAACGCACCTGGCTCGGCTGGACAAGCGCATTGGTTTTGATTGACGGGGTAGAACGGTCTGTCGACGAATTACAGAATATCGATGAAAAGAGCGTTAAATCATTTACATTACTAAGAGATGCTTCTGCCACTGCAATATATGGCTCTCGCGGAGCAAATGGTGTTATACTGGTGCAAACCAAAAAGCCCGCCGAAAAGATCGGCAACAATTGATTAATAAATCACTAAACCTTCAATAAATTTCCAACAAAAGTTTGCCAGTGCGGGGCTGACAGTCCATGGCGTGCGGTTAGTCCTACTACAAAATTACGTGCTTTATCCAACAGGTTTCCGTCGGTATTGGGCTTTTCGTTGCGGCCATGTACTTCTGCACTAACCTTGTTGCCGCTGCGTTCCACTATAAAGGTGTTGGTTGAATCGTGACTAAAAAAATGCGTTACCGCTTCCTGGTTGCGCGGGTTAGCCACCGGACGAACGGTCATTACATAATATTCCGTGTTGCCTGTTTCATCTTCGTGCTCATGTACTTCTTCAATGCGCACCCAATCATAGCCGTCGCCCCCGGCCGGACCCGGACCGGGCATATCTATACATAACACATCGCCCTTTTCGGCTATTTTGTAGGCCGCGTTACCTTGCGTATCAGTAATGGCGAAGGTTGAACCCGCCTGTCCTACATATTGGTGCCAATTGCTTATATCCTTTAAGCGGTTTTTCACGAGCAAAAAATGTTTGTGCGCCTCTATGGGCGAACTCAAACCGGTGAACTCAACAACATCATTATGTTCTCCCTCTTTTTGCTCGGGAATAAATTTAGCGGTAGCCTCCATGTTATAGCTTTTAGTGATAACAAAACTATGGCAGTGCTGTTCAGCAAAATCTCAATTTATGGCTCGTTATTGTAACAACAACTTTAAATTGATACCAAAATTGGTAAAGGAAGTGTTAAAGCTTTGCGAGGTATAAGGGCGGGTGATATTTGAATCGTAAAAAATATTCAGGTTAAAGCGTTGATTGATCACATAATCAATAGCCGGGCGTATGGTGATATTTTGCGCGCCTGATGATACCTCTGCCGACTGCACATCGGCGCGATAGATGAGCGTTTTATTATCGCGCAGAGCAACATCAAGCTTAAAGTTCACATCATTATTACTCCGCGAGTTGCCGAACAAACCGAACGGAAATTTAAATTTAGTGGTACGATAACCGAAGCCCAGCACCACAATGTTTTCATTCAGCTGCGCCAATTGGCTATTGAGCAAGCTCAAACTAAGCGTACGGCTTTTGCGGTATTCAAAGTTAGCCGTCATGCTGTTTTTAAAGCGTACATCCATACCTACCAGCGGTACAAACTGCTCAAATATGGTTACTTGTGAAAACTGGTAGAAAGGCAAAAAGTCGGCATCTATATCCCTTGATGCTACTGCGCCGTTCTGCTCCTGGTATTGCAGCAGCGTAGTATAGCCGTTTACGTTGTATGATGAACGATAACCGTGCCGCAGGTCGAACGAGTCGAACACATCCGAAAGCAGCGGCACACGGCTTAAACCACTGTAATTGATCTGCCAGTTGGGTATTGGGGTTGATGGGAACGGGTTAAGGTTATAATTTGAAGCATTCTTACCGGTATAAGCCGCCAGGAAAGAAGTTACCAATACATCCTGCGAGTTTGGTCCGTAACCATCAGCATAGCCGCCCGTAACGCCTGCGGAGTTAGGGTTAGCCTGCCCCAAACGCTGAGACACTACCGAACGGTTTTGTAAAAATTGCTGGAATACGCTCGACACGTTATCAATACCGCTGGTACCTTTAAATGCTGTAGCCAGCGACAGGAACGATACGCTATAGCTACCCGTGGTAACCGGGCTTAGCTCCTCAAATTGGCTGGTTGATTGCTGGAACTTATAGTTGGTTTGAAAATTCCGATCCCTGGTTCGGAAAGCGATCAGTTCAATACGAAGATCCTTTATCGGCTCAATGGTGCCCTTTAACCTGATGTCTTCATTAAAAGTTTTCACGTAAAGCTGATTTTGCAGCGAGTCGGTAGATAGCCATCCGTTGGCAACTGCCTTAGCCCTTATATCGGCCTGGCTGCCCAGCACAAAAGCCAGTCCCGGCGCGCCGTAACCCAGATCCTGCCCGAAGACATCTGTAATCGGCATATAGCCGGGTAAAAATGTGCCCTCGGTACGGGTTAGGGTACCGCTCAAACTTTTCAGACTTGTAAGCAATCCTATCCAAAAGTTACCCTTGTTATTCGGGTTATTGGCCTTGCGTATAAATGGAAACTTGTTGTACAGGCTCACAAAGTTCAGCGTTGGGTTAAGCTGTACGGTACGCGCGTTCTGTATACTGTTACCTACCTGTAATTGCGGGTCGCGCAAAGAAAACTCCGGTTGCGATTGCCAGTTAAAGTGCGTACTGTAACGTAATATGGCCGATGTCCAGTTGAGGCCCGGTATTTTGCTTATTGGCGTGGTGTAGTTAAAGTTGAGTGTATGGCTGTAGTTGGTGGTACGCCCCAGGCTTTTCAGGTTCTCCCATAAAGTGTCACGCTTAAGGCCGTTGATACGCCCGGCAGGTTCATCCACTACCGAGAGGTTGGTAGCATCAATATCCATCTGTAATGATTTGGATATGTTCCAGCCGATACCATATACACGGGTGATGTTAAAGTTTTTATTAAAGGTAGTCGGGATGGTGGTTGATGGTATGGCGATGCCATTCAGCGGATCGTTATTCAAGCGTAGCGTATTCTCCGAGTAAAACCTGTCGAAATTGATACTGAAGTTTAACCTTGACGGCAGCAAACTAAAGTTAATATCCCGAAACAGCGCCAGCAGGTTGCTTTTAATGCGCTTCTCAAACGGTGCATAGTACTTGGGCTGATTACTGTAATTATAAGCCAGGCCAAACCTGTAAGTTTTTTGCAGATCGAGCTCGGTTACGTAATCATGATGCTGGTATTCGGTATAAGCATAACTCACGCTAAAATTCTCAATATCCCAAACGTGTACCGGCGCCGATGGGTTGGTGCGTGCCTTATGCACATTGGTAAAGTTAAAACTTTTACGAACGGTATAATTTTCGGACACTTTGCGTATCGAGTCGCGCTGCTGTTCGCTTTTGGCAGCGGCCAGCCTGTCCTTCAGCTCAACGTCACCCAAAGCCGGGTCAAATTGCGGCGTACCTTTTTGGGTAGATACATTGATGTATGCCGGTATGCGTATGCCGCTTTTTTGCGGAAATAACTTGCCCAGCTCGGCGTTGGCCGCTACATCAAGCAACTGGTTATCGCTGCGGCTGCGCTCACTCACCCGCGAATCCAACGCGCCAAAGCCTACGGTACTTTTACTGCCCGATACGGTTACATCGGCAAAATCAGCCAGCTTGGCGTTAAAGCGCACGGCTGCCGCCCATCCCCCACGCTGGTCAAAATCGGTCAGGCGCAATTCATCATACCACAGGGTGGCCGTTTTATCCAGGCCATCATCATTATCATTAGTTTTAAACGGATTGCGTACACCCAGCATAATGGTGCGCAGGCGGCTCAAATCAGGCTGGCCTTTGATGAGTACCTTTTTGCCGTTTTCTACATAAGTGTAAATAGCGTTAAGCGGCACACCGGCATTATTACGCGCCAGCTTGGCACGGGTAAGCAAAGCCAGCTCCAGGTCAATCTGATTTTGCTCTGGCCATATCGCACCAGGATCGCGGGTGCCGGGATGGGTAATTTTAAGCGGCACCTCGTACTCGTAATAGTTATCCTGGTAATCCACCCCTAAACGGATAAATGCGCTGATATCATTATCCCTCAACTGGTCGCCCTCGGCATGCACAAAGGCTTGTAGTTTTTTATAGGAGCGCAGATCATTGTAAAAAGTTTTAAACGCCGCTTTTGAGTAACCATCCCGCAAACGGTCGACATGTAAGGATAGCGACTGCTCGTTAAGCAGCGTATTAGTTTTTAAGTTATTATAATTGCGCTGACGGTTAATGCCCGGCGGTACCACATAAGGTATCGGCGTGCGGTTACCGTTCTCTTCCAGGTTAACGGCCTGTACATCAATAATCCGGTTATCGAGCGTTGGGTTGGCAATCCCGGGATCGGCAATAATATTCAGCGGATTATTCTCGCGGTTAAAAGCGCGCCACTCGCCGCGTACCAGTTGCAGCGTGGCAAAGCGCATCACCGCGGTATCGGCAAAATTGGTAAGGAACATGCGCATAAAGCGGATGGCCTTAAAATCCTGAATGTTGCCTACGGCCTGCTCATACTCGTTAATCGGTATACGGAATTGGTACCACGTTACCGACTGTGTGTTTCCGTCAACTAATTTTACCTGCGAGGTTACTTTATCGGTTATAAAATTCTGGCCAACCAGCATATCTGCCGGGCGTAATGATACCCGGTACTGGAAGTACTCATCCGTTTGGCTCATATTGTTATCGCGGTTGATATCCTCCCCATCAGGCAATGGCGTTGATGCGGATGTACTTACGCCCAGTTCGCTTTGTGATTGCTCGGTAGTTTTGGAGTTACCCTCGGTACCATTGAATTTGATATACCGATCCATAATAGGTACTGATGCCTGGTTAAGCTCCGGCCCCTGGTAGTACTGAAAATTATCTGACGATGGATCGGCCGAATACTGGTTGGCGGCCTGAGCACTTAGCTGGCCGTTGATCTGCTGCACCACAGGGGCAAACTTGTTCCGCTCATCGCCATCATTCAATCCATCCAAACCCACGTCCTGGCGGGCGCGCACGGCGGGGTCGGTATCAAAAGCGTTAATTACAGGTTGCAGGCGTGTTACACGTCCCCATACGGTTTCGTCAACCTTACTGAAATCATTATCTACAGGCAAGCCATTCTCCAAACTCTTACGGCCATCCTTTAAAATATCCTCTGAGATACTGCCGAGGTTAAAATATAAATCACCACCAGGTGAGTTGGGTTTATAGATAAACGGATCGAGCATCCAAAATTCTATATACCCAACGTTTAGCGATTCAAAATCGTTAGTTTCCAGCTTGCGGAAGATACCGCCCCAGCGCGAACGCGGGTTTTGCAGCGTACCATCGTTATTAATACCTGTTGTTGTGTAATTGTACTGCCCGCGCAGGTTAGGATAAAATGCAAGATTAAAGGTTGGCAACAGCAACGGCTGCCCGGTAACCGATTGCCGGTATGGGAACACCTCTGTCTCCAACACCTGCCTTACGTAGTGGTTCGATAGTTCGGCACGGGAAACGTTTAGCGTACCGGCGCTGTTGTAAAATATCGGGTCGATGTTGTAAAACGCCAGCCTTGCACGGTTATAGCCATAACGCAGATCATCGGTAAGTGCCGATTCATCAAACAGCTGCGGCGTGCCTGATATCTGCCAGTTGATATAGCTCTTCACATCAATTACCGACTTACTGTTCTCAAAATCATCCAGGTACGATGTACCGTTTTTTGATCCCGCGTAGGTAAGCGCGCCTGGGGTACCGGGCATCAGCTGCGCGAATTCGCCGCTTACGTTGAACGACGATTCTTCTTTGGTATTGATGAACGGAATTTTATCCACCCAGCGCGTAAGCAAACGCGACTTGGACGAATAATTACCATCAAAACCCCAAATAGTATTAGAAATAGACTCCGACCCAACCGCCTCATTTTGCGAAATAGGCTGCTCGCTAAGGTGCATCATGGTAGCACCCAAAACCAGTTTCTCGCTGGCAAAATAATCTAACCGGGTACCAAACAAAGTTTTTTGCTGTACTCCGAATAACTCGTTATTTTCCAGCTTTATATTAATCGGCTGCCCTGATGATAGCAAAGCCTGATTAATCATCCGTAAACGGCCGGAGCTGTAGTCAACCGTATAATCCGTACCCTCGGTAAGCACCAGCGTACCTGCCGTTACCACTACCGAGCCTTGCGGAATATTAGTAGCATTAAGCAAATACTCCGCCCCACCCTGCGAGCTGTAAGTTCCTTTAATAACATACCGGTTAAGCTGCGGAAAGTATTGCTGCGCAATGGCTTTGGTTGAATCATATAACGGTTGATAAACGTAACGCCGGGAAATATCTGTTTCGCCTGGTAGTATTTTAGCGGCCAGGTCGCTACCAAATGGCTCAACCTGCGGAAACATAATGCGCCCCTGCTGCGAATCAATGGTAACGCCCTCAATAAAGTCAAAATAACCATCCGGCTCACGGTCGTTCTGTATGTTCAGGTTATCAAGGCCGGTAATGCTCAGCCACAATTTTTGGTTCAGGTTCTGTCCCTCATCCGCCACATATTCTTCAACGCTGCTTTTGTCATCCAAACGGGCAACACGCAGCCTGAAGTCGGTTGGACTGATCTGAAAAGCGCCCAACGAGTAAATGTTCTTCATCATCAAATCCCACGACGGCAACCGGGGTTTAAGCAGTTCATTCTTTAACAACTTTACAAACAACACCCGCGGTGTGTTAGGATCAACCGATACATCGCTCGAAAACTCCCCCACCTGGTACGTTTGGCCGTTATAAGTGTATTGGTAAGCTACGGCCAGCACCTCATCGTTATTTAGCGGATAGTTAAGCGATATATAACCCAATTGCGAATGCAGGGTAAACTCCCGATCAGTTAGCTTACGGGCGTAGGTGAGCTTGGCGTAATTGTCTGTGTTACCGGTTCCGGAAAACAAGCTGTTTACTGCGTTAGAGTTGGTTTGCCTTGCTGCGGCGGGTAACTGACTTAGCAGGTTGTTTGATTGCTGCGGAAAGCCGGGCCCGGTAAAAGCCGCAGGCAAAGCTGATGTACCGCCTTGTACAACCGTTGTATTATATGGCCGGTTCTCACCCAAATCAAGGAAGGCCAAAATATCGCGTGAGTCGGTGGTATTATTAGTACGGTTGGTTGTCCAAACCTCTATTTTAGTTATGTTGATATTTGAGCTGATGAGCGGCAGGTTGCGCAACGCGTTGTTGTAATTACTGCGAAAGTACTGCGCCAAAAAGTAGTGCTTGTTAGCTTCGTAATCCGCAGCCGTTACTCTAAACTCGCCCTGCTGCTGCCCGTTGGTTATGGTAATGGTACGCGATTGCGATCGTTGCTGCGAAAAAATGCTGGTAACATCTAACCGCCCGAAACGAAGTTTGGTTTTAACTCCAAATAAGGCCTGGCTACCGGTAATCAACGAGGTATTAAGCGGCATGCTCACATTACCCGCCTCTATCTTTTGTATAATGTCATCCTCTCTACCTGTATAGTCCAGCTTAAACTGGTTATCAAATTGAAACTGGGCATCGGTATTATAATTAGTGGTGATCTTGAGCCTGTCGCCAATATTACCGGTAACGTTTAATTGTATGCGCTGGTCAAAATTGAAGTTGAACTGACTGCGCTGGCGCGAGTTAAATAACGGATTTTGGTTTTTGTTGATCTGCCCGGCCAGGATCATCTCTGCCGAACCCTGTGGCTTGATACTGATCTCGTTACTGCCAAATATTTTTTCAAAAGTTCGCCCACGCACTTTAATACGTGGCACAAAGCCTTCCTGCTGCGAATCATAAGCATACTGATCGGCAGATGAACGAAAGTTTTGACGGATGGATTCCTTTTGCGTAAGCCGCAAATATTCGGCAAAGCTGATATAACGCGGCGGGCGCAGCAGTAAATTGCCCACACGCTCAATAAGTACGTACTGGTTGCTTACCGGATCATACTCCACACTGCGGTCCAGGTTAGGCGGATCTGGCAGAAAATAACCCTCGCGCGACCTTTTTGTACGCGACTGCGGCGCCTTGATAGGAACACGCACTTTAGCGCTATCTCTTTTAACCGGTTTTTGCTGGGCAAATACGTTACCAAGTCCGCCTAAAAAGCAGCACAAAGCAACGCAAAGAAAAATTTTTCCGGTAAAAGTCCCTTTCAAAAGTAACGCTTAAATAATCGGTAATTTATACACTTTTTAAAACTCACTAAATAGCAATGCCCATAAAAAATGCTCAGGTTTAACTTTATTAAGGGAGAAAAGAAAAAACCGGTGCAAACTCTTCAATAACAAGCCTGCACCGGTTAATTATAAACTTTTTAAAGCAAACTTTATCAGCTGCTCTACAGTAAGTTCTTCGTTTGTACGTTTTAGTTCCTGGTCAATCACTTTTTCGGCAGCGTTACGTGCAAAACCCAGGGTTACCAGCGCCGTAAGGGCTTCGTCTTTCACTGTTTTGCTAACTACCACACGCGTTAATGTATCCGGGCCTTCTTTACGCAGCTTATCCTGTAATTCTAGCACAATACGTTGCGCCGATTTTGGCCCGATGCCTTTTATACGTTGAATAAGCGGAACATTACCATTAACAATGGCTGCCTGTATCTCATCCGGGGTGATGGACGACAGCATCATGCGCGCGGTGTTTGGCCCTATGCCTGATATAGATATTAAATGCAGAAACAAACGCCTTTCTCCTTCTTCAGCAAAACCATACAATGTATGGGCATCCTCTTTTACGTGCAGCCACGTAAAAAGTTTAACGCTTTCATGCTCCAGTTGTGAAAAAGTATGCAGCGAAATATTGATGTGATAACCCACACCGCCTGCTTCAACCACTACGAAAGCCGGGTTTTTAAAAGTGAGCTTTCCACTTATGTAAGCGTACATTTATTTGCGTTTTATTGAGGTTTGGGCGGCCGTTTTTTCTTTCTCCTGCGCGTCAATAACCGCAATGGTGATCATGTTCACAATCTCACGCACCGAGCTGCCTAATTGCAGCACGTGTACCGGCTTTTTCATACCCAGCAATATAGGGCCCACAGCCTCGGCGCCACCAAGCTCCTGCAGCAATTTATAAGCTATATTACCCGATTCAAGGTTAGGGAATATCAGTGTATTGGCCGGTTTACCGTTTAGGGTTGAGAACGGAAAATTATCTGCCAGCAGGTTTGCATTCAAGGCAAAATTGGCCTGTACATCGCCATCAACTATCATATCCGGATACCTTTGGTGCAGCATTTTCACTGCCTTACGGCTTTTTTCGGGCACATCACCATCATTTGAGCCAAAGTTAGAGTAGGACAGTAATGCCACCCTTGGCTCAACGCTAAACTGGCGTACGGTACGCTCAATCAGCACGGTAATATCAACCAGTTCCTCAACCGTTGGATCGACGTTCACCGTGGTATCACCAAAGAAGACCGGCCCTTTCGGTGTAATCATCAGGTACATACCGGCTACCCGGTTAACGCCGTCCATTATACCGATGATTTGTAACGCAGGCTTTATAGTAGTTGCATAATTTTTCGTCAGGCCGGAGATCAGCGCATCGGCTTCACCAAACTGTACCATGCAGGCACCGTAATAGTTACGGTCGGTTATAGCTTTGCGTGCCTCCAGCAAGGTTATACCACGGCGCTGGCGCTTTTTATAAAGATATTGGGCATATTCTTCAAACCGCTCGCATTTACCTTCGCGCGGATCGATGATCTGCACATCATCCAAATCAAGGTCGTTATCACGGATGATCTGTTTGATCTTCTCGGCGTTACCCAATAAAATAGGCTGGGCTACGCCATCGTCCTTCACAATCTGCGCGGCACGCAATATTTTGTAGGTATCGGCTTCGGCGAAAACTACGCGTTTAGGGTTTTGCTTGGCTTTGCTGGTAAGATTCCGCAGTACTTTATCATTGCCACCCAAGCGGTTACGTAATTCTTCGGCATAGGCATCCCAATCAGTTATTACTGCGCGGGCTACACCCGACTCAATAGCCGCTTTCGCCACCGCGGCAGATACTTCGGTGATCAAACGCTGATCCATTGGTTTAGGGATAATATAATCCTTACCAAACTTGAGGTTAGTTAAATTATAGGCCAGATTAACCTCTTCGGGCACAGGCTTTTTAGCCATTTCGGCAATAGCATGTACCGCGGCAATCTTCATTTCCTCATTAATAGCTGTTGCGCGAACATCAAGCGCGCCACGGAAGATGTATGGGAAACCCAAAACATTATTTACCTGGTTAGGAAAATCGCTACGGCCGGTAGCCATAATAATATCCTTACGGGCGGCAACAGCCAAATCATAATTGATCTCCGGCTCAGGGTTAGCCATAGCGAACACGATAGGGTTTTTAGCCATCGCCTTTAGCATATCCGGTGTTACCACATTACCTGCCGAAAGGCCCACAAAAACGTCAGCACCTTTCATGGCTTCGGCCAAAGTTTTAATATCTGTACGGTTGGTGGCAAACTCAAGGCGTATATCATCCAGATCAGTACGATCAGGGGTAAGCAAACCGTTGATGTCAAACATCACCAGGTTCTCTTTTTTTACACCTAATGAAAGATACATTTTAGAGCAGGAAATAGCCGCCGCTCCGGCGCCATTCACTACCATTTTTATCTTGTCGAGCTTTTTGCCCTGTATCTGGCAGGCATTCATCAACGCAGCACCGGATATTATAGCCGTGCCGTGCTGATCATCGTGCATCACCGGGATGTTCATCTCGGCTTTCAGCCTGCGTTCTATCTCAAAACAGGTGGGGGCTGATATATCCTCAAGGTTTACGCCGCCAAAGGTTGGCTCAAGCGCTTTTACTATATTAACAAAGTCATCAACCGATTTGGCGTTCAACTCCAAATCAAACACATCAATATCGGCATATATTTTAAACAGCAGGCCTTTACCCTCCATAACCGGCTTGCTGGCTTCAGGACCAATGTTTCCCAAACCCAATACAGCAGTCCCGTTGCTTATTACCGCTACCAGGTTACCCTTAGCAGTATACTTATAAACATCTTCGGTATTATCGGCTATACGCAAGCATGGCTCCGCTACTCCGGGCGAGTAAGCCATGGTTAAATCGCGCTGAGAATTGGTTGGTTTGGTTGGAACTACTTGAATCTTACCGGGACGGCCCTTGGCATGGTAATCCAGGGCATCCTGTTTACGGTTGGGTTTTTTCATCATCTCAAATTGAAGGTCAATGGGTCAAAATTACAATACTTTTAGCGAGCGCCGCAAGTATTATTTTGACCCATTGATAATGAGAGCCTTATATTTAAACGCCGCTTATCTTAAGCGTCATTCCGGGTTGTATGCGGCCTTTGCGCAGGCCGTTCAGCTCTTTTATTTTTTCAACTGAGGCACCTTCAAACTTAGCGGCAATCTCGCTAAGCGTATCGCCACGCTTTACTTTGTAGGTAACAAATTCCTTTATGTTTTTAGATGGCTTTACCGGGGCGGCCTGTTCAGGTGCAGTTAAACGCAACACCTGTCCAATTACGGCGCGATTGCTGCGCAAATTGTTCCATACCTTAATATCCTGCACCTCTACGCCATAACGGTCGGCAATGGCGCCTAAAGTTTCGCCACGGCGTACTTTGTGGCGGGTTGCTTTCACCGGTGCGGATTCAGCATCTTCACCGCCATCGTTGGTGGTGTTACTGGCGTAACGCACCCTTGCCGGGGCATTAAAGCCTGCGCCGTTCAAGGCCTCGTATAAAGCAGCATAATTTTCTTTTGCCGCTTGCGGTATTACCAAGCGGCGTGGTGCCTGCGCTGTACCATTTACAATTTGCTTTTTATAAGCAGGGTTAAGCAGGCAAAGTTCTTTCATATCAACATCAAGCACTTTGGCAATACCTTGTAGCGGTACAAACTTGTTTACCATCACCGTATCGGTTTTTATGGAGAAGTTGCAGGCTTGCGGTGTTATGTTGTGGTGTTTATAATAATTCATTACATAGGCCATGGCGATGAATGCGGGCACATAGCCACGCGTTTCGGCAGGCAGGTACGGGCGTATCGACCAAAAATCATTAGCTCCTGCTTTTTCAATGGCACGGGTTACCGCGCCCTTGCCGCAGTTATATGAGGCTATGGCCAGCAGCCAGTCGCCAAACTCCTGGTAGGCATCGCGCAGGTAAGCTGCCGCAGCGTAGCTGGCCTGTATCGGGTCTTTACGGTCGTCAACATAATTATCCATTGATAAGCCATACAGGCGCGCGGTAGCGAACATAAACTGCCATGGGCCGGTAGCGCCTACTCGCGACACGGCGTTAGGGTTAAGCTCTGACTCTACAATGGAAAGGAATTTTATTTCTTCGGGAACGCCCATATCACGAAAAGCCTTTTCGTAGATAGGGAAATAATATTGTGATTTGCCAATCACATCTGCCATCCCCCCTCTGCGGCGGGTATAGGCATCTATATAGCTTTGTACGTACTCGTTGTAATCAAGCTGTATATCTTTCTGAACAGAATCAAGGCGGCGCTTAAATATGCTGAACTCCTGGTTAGCGGGCGGAATTACCTGTGCGGCTATTGGCACAATAATGGTATCTCGTTGTTGATGATAGCCTGTTGATGCTATGCTTAAAAATTTATACCTGCCGGAGTCGAGTGAATTAGCTTTTACAAGCTGGATAGATAAAAAGCAGATAAAAAACGTAAATAATCTCTTCATTCGTTAGGGATTTTTATACGGTTAGTAAAGGCGCACAGTTGCACAATTTACTAAAGTATTAATTTTTTATAGCTTCAGGAAATATTCAGCGAAGTTGAATAGCTCCTGCTCAGCAAAATGCCTGGCTAACAATTGTAACCCTAACGGCAATCCTTTACTATTATTGCCTACGGGTAATGATATGGCCGGCACGCCAACCAGTGAGGCCTGCACCGTAAATATATCGGCCAAGTATGAACGTACCGGGTCTGTTTCGCCTTTACCTATCTCAAAAGCCGGTTCGGGCGCGGTAGGTACCAATAAAAAATCGTACTGATTAAGTATTTCTTCGGTTTTAGTGCGGATGAGCCTGCGCACCTTTTGCGCCTTGGCATAATAAGCATCGTAATAACCGGCGCTAAGCACAAACGTACCCAGCATAATGCGGCGTTTTACCTCTTTGCCAAAACCTTCGGATCGTGATTTTTTATAGGTGGATTGCAAATCGGTAGCTTCCGGACTGCGGTAGCCATAGTGCACCCCATCGTAACGCGCCAAGTTTGATGATGCTTCGGCTGTAGCCAAAATGTAATATGTTGGCACCAGGTAATCCAGGTATTCAAAACTGATAGGCTCAACCGTATGGCCTTCGGCACGCAGCTTGTCAATTGTATTTACCAGCGCGGCTTTAACCTCGGTGTCTACGCCCCGGCTTGATACAGCCTCCTGTAAGTATGCAATACGCTTCTTTGAAGCATCGGCAATTACCGGTGTAGCATTAACCGCCTGACGAGAAAGCGTACTATCATACTCATCGGCACCAGCCATTACCTCATACAACAAGGCGGCATCTTCAACCGAGCGGGTTATTGGCCCTACCTGGTCGAATGATGAAGCATACGCGATAATACCATGACGAGAGATACGGCCATAGGTAGGCTTAAAGCCTATCATACCACAAAATGATGCCGGCTGCCTCACCGAGCCACCCGTATCTGTGCCGATAGCGGCATGGCACATATTAGCCTGTACCGCCACTGCCGAACCGCCGGAGGAGCCACCCGAAACACGTGTAGTATCCGCAAAGTTTTGTACCGGCCCGTAGTATGAATTCTCGTTAGCGGCGCCCATGGCAAACTCGTCGCAATTGCAACGGCCTATAATCACCGCATCCTCAGCAAGCAACCGCTTAACTATGGTTGATGAGAATATGGAAGTAAAATCAGAAAGAATTTTTGAGGAAGCTGAAACTTTATGGCCTTCGTAACAAATGTTATCCTTTATGGCGATAACCATACCGGCCAATTTGCCGGCAGTACCCTGCTTTATACGCGCATCAACCTGTTTGGCTTGCGCGGCGGCTTCATCAGCAAACACCTCGTTAAAGGCGTTGAGGTGCGCGTAAGTGTTAATCTGATCAAGATACCCGGCAACAAGTTTTTCAACCGTTGCCTCTCCGCTTTTTAACTTACTTTTTATTTCAGTTAAAGAGGAATAGAAATTAGCCATGGGGCTAAAATAAAAAACTTATCCGTTGAATATACAATTATCAACAGATAAGTTTTAAATACCTTTTTCTCGCCATGTGGGCGAACAACTTAAGCAAACGTTACGAGTTAGCTTTGGTAGTGTTAGTATGCTCGTTGGTATGCGTAGCGGTAACATTGTCGTCAGATGGATTGTTGCTCGCATCTTTAAACTCTTTAACACCCTTGCCTAAACCTCGCATAAGTTCAGGAATTTTTTTACCCCCAAACAGCAACAAGATCACCACAACGATTACAATAATTTCCGGTGTTCCTAATCCCATGATCTCTAAATTTTATGTATGATTAAAATAATTCGTCCTTGTATCAGCCTTTGTACTCAAATGTATTGGCCGGCCTGGTAAAATCAGGCTTTTTTACTTCAGGTTCTTCATCAGCGCTGCTGTCTTCAACAGGGTTAGCGGCAATTTCAGTAGCTGTTACTTCTTCATGTACGTTATTTTCGGCTACATGGTTGTCGGTATGCTCATTTATTTCGACAACAGCAATATTTTCTTCAGCGGGTTCGGCAGCGGCAATCTGTTTTGTTTTGCTTGGCTTGTCCTCGTCAAAACTGTTGATCTGCTTATTGATTTCACGCTTCACATCTTCTGATGCATCCTTAAAATCCCTTATACCCCTGCCCAGGCTGCGTGCCAGTCCCGGCAGCTTTTCGCCACCGAATAACAGCAGGGCTACAAAAAATATCAGCATCAGTTCGCCCGTACCAATATTCAAAAACAAAAAAACTGAATTGTGCATGATATTCAATTAGCGTACAAATATATACAATTACTATCTTATATGGTTTCCCAATTAATCAGGCGCAAGCCATATTTTAGGGTTCACCGGGGTTTGGCCTTTGTATAAATCAAAGTGCACTTCCGTTTCGCCGGTGGCACCGTCAGTTGCTACAACCCCTATGGTTTGTTTTGTGCTAACCTTCTGCCCCCTTGCTACACTTGCCGAACGCAGGTTAGAATATGCCGTAAAGTATTCACCGTGCCTGATCACTACCAGGTAGGTACCACTAACGTTAACTACGTTACTCACTTCGCCGCTAAATACAGCTCTTACTGCTGCCCCGCCGCTTGTGCGTATATCCACGCCCGTGTTCTCGGTTTTAATCCCCTCTATATAATACGTACCAAAGCCCTGAGTTATTGTGCCGTTGGCTACGGGCCATGGTAAACTTCCGCGATTACCCAAAAAATCGTTTGATAAACGGGCGGCTTCCGGTGTAGCGTTCAACACCTCGCTATTGCTTGAGCTTTTAGTAATTTCTTTTGGCCTGTTTGCCGCAACCGGCGCCGGTTTATTATCCCTTTCGGCTGCCGCTGCGCGGGCACGCTCGGCGGCGGCACGTTCGCGGGCCTCGGCCTCTGCTTTACGCCTTGCCTCGGCAATTTCCCTACGGATAGCTGATGATATCTGCCTGTTTATTGAGCTGATCTGCTTGCTCTTGGTACGCTGCTGTTGTTTCAGGTAACCTTGCTGTTTTGATAATTTGTTTATCACAACGGCCTGGTCTGAGCGCTGCCTGTCCAGGTTCTGTTTTTCCTTCTCCTGATCCTGCAATAATGTGCGTTTTTCTTTTTTAGTACGATCAAGCTCATTGATCTTAACGCCCAGGTCCTTTTGCGTGCCTTGTATAGATTCGGCCTGCCTTTGGCGATAGTTACCAAACTGCTGCAAATATTTAAGCCGTTTGTATGCCTGGTTAAAATCATTAGCCGCGAAAACAAACATCAGTTTGTTATAGGCACTTTTATTATGGTAGGCAAACAGTACCATGCCGGCATAATCTTTTTTCAGCTGATCCAGCTGGCCTTGCAGGGTATGTACGGTGTTGGTATTTTCTGATATCTGGTTATCCAAATTACGCACCTCGCTATTGATGGTCTTGATCTTATCCTCGCGCAGGTTTATCTGCGCTTTCAGGATGTTGAGCTGCTTAATAGAAACGCTTTTATCTTTTCTTACTTTATCATATTCGCGGTTAAGTTCGGCCAGCTCATCGTTGAGCTTTTCTTTACGGCGCTTAAGCTCGGCACTGCTTTGCGCAAAGGTATTTACGGCTACGCAGGTACTGATAAAGAGTAGTAATAGTCTAAATAATTTCATTAAGCTTATTTAAAGGATCAATCGGCAGCGGGCGAATACTTGTCAGGAATGCTGAAAGGATAATCGAGCTGCTGGTCAAACTCAACTTTATTGTAACGCAAATTAACCTGTATTTTTTGTTTTTTCACAACAGATGCGATATCAATTTGCGATGGCACTACTTTATTATCGGGCGTTTGGATGAAAACATTGTTGGTAACCTGTAACGATTGCTGCAACTGCTCGTTAGCCAAACTGGTTTGCGTTACCCGCATATCAGGCCCTAAAACAAGCTTATACATCAGCTCATCCAGCTTGCCTGAACCGGTAATATTGTTTGCCGAAGGTTCAAATGTAATATCTTCGTTAAGCAGCTTAGGTATGGCGTTGCCTACCAATAATGATTGCAGTGTGGTATAATCAATTTGCTTGCTGGCAAATTTGTGAATGTAGCTAAATGGCTTTTTCAGGTACACGCCCTGAAATTTGTTCAGCACCAGTATACTGTCTGGCGTTATGAGTGCCCGCGCCACCTCTACTCCTAATATTGCGGTTACCGACACCCATATTTTTTTATCGCGGGCAATGCGGATGTTCAGCGTTACATCCTGATCATTACCATTGATGTTTAACTGCGTTTTGGCCTTGGCCGAAAAGGTATTGAAAGTAAGCTGTTTTGAACGGATAGCAGCCAGCCTGGTTTCTACATCGCTTGCCGGTTTTACCGTTGCTGTTGCATTACGGTTTACTACTACCTGTTTTTTTGATTTACAGCTTGCAAACACCAGCAAACCAAAGGCTACTACAAATATTTTATTCCACGTATTTTTTTTCATTGATCTTTCGCTCTAACACTGCCGATTTGCTGCCGTTTTGCTTTGCTTTTTTCCAGTTTTGCACGGCAGCTTCGGTATCGCCTAAATAAAACATTATATCGCCATAATGTTCTGTTTGTACCGCACTATTATTTTTATCGTGCACCAGCGCCTTCTCCATCCATACTTTAGCCTCAGTGTATTTTTTTTGTTTAAACAGTATCCAGGCATAAGTATCTTCAAACGAGGCGGTATTGGGCTGCAGCTCATTTGCGCGTTTGGCCATTTGCGCAGCCTTATCCAATTGCTCTCCTCTTAACGATAAATAGTACGCATAATTGTTCAGCGTGTACGCATTATCGGGGTTATACGTGAGCGATTTGGTGTAAGCATCGTCCGATGCCTTATCGTTCTTTAATTCATGAAAGCAATCACCCAAAACGGAATAAACAAATCCGGCCAGGTTATTATCGTCCGTGTTAAGGGACGCTGCATTTTTAAGATAGCTTAACGCTTTGGAGTAATTCTTTTTTTGGTAATAAGCCGTACCCAGCAGGTAGTTCATCCAGGCCTGGTTAGGGAAGTAGGTCATGGCTTCTTCGCCATCACGAATGGCATCGTCCACCTTATTTTCCGATAGCTCAATACGCACCAGTTGTTCAAAGGCGGCGTAATTATCCTTGCTTAACTGGATAGCCTTCCGAAACAAGGGCTTGGCATCGGCATACTTTTCATTCTGCACCAGCATATCGGCATACAAGGCCTGCGCCTTTGCATCGTCAGGATGGGTATTGGCTAATATTCGGCTCAACTCAAGCGCGCTGGCCCTTGCCGCGGGCTCCTGCAGTTTGGGCAGATAGCTAAGAATGATCTTGATCTTTTGGTTAACGTCAACATCGGCACTGGCAAACGCAACCGATAGCTGCTTAAAACTTCCGTCAATATCCTTTTTATCCCGGTAAATTTCTGCTAACGCCAAATGCAGCATACCATTGTTCGGGTTAAGTTTGGCAGCCTGTTCCAGCACCTTCAAAGCCTTATCGCTAAAACCGTTTGAGTTATACAATTCGGCCTGAAGCAAATAATAGCGCAACTCATTCGGGTTGCCGGCAATCATGGTATCCAGCTCTGCGGTAGCTTTATCCAGTTTATTTTGCTTAAGATAAACCTTTTGGCGATTGATGAGCAGATCATCGGTTAAGCCGGTCAATCCTTCCAACTGGTTATAAACCTTTAAAGCCGCGTCGTATTTTTTTAATAAAAAATAGGCGTTAGCCTTATCAAAGTAATAATCGGGCTTTTGATTGATGCGGATCAACTCGTCATACACATTCTCGAGTTTGTCCAGGTCATTGGTCTTTTGATAACTATCGGCCAGTGCAACCCAATACCACTCATTTTCGCGATTAACCGTAACCGCGCGCTCCAGCAACACCAGGGCATCCGCTTCACGTTTCTGGGTTTTGCGCAGGGCGGCAAGCTCATACATGGCCGCGTCATTAGCCGGATCAATTTGCAGGCAACGGTTAAACAGATCAGCCGCGAGGGTGAAGTTCTCAATAGTTTTTTCGCGGATGGCCGAAAAAAAAAGCTGCTTTACCATAATGCTGTCCAGCGAGGTCATGGGCTTGCCCACAACCATCACCACGCTGTTAGCCTTTGCCCCCTTTTTACTTTGGGCAACGGCCGCAACAGGCAGCAGCAGTATCATAATCAACAACTTTTTCATCTTTGAAATATAACCTGACTACCCGATACCGGTATGTCCGTAACCGCCTGTACCGCGGCTTGTTTCATTCAGCAGCTCAACTTCCTGCCATTCTACCTTTTCGTGACGGGCAACTACCATTTGCGCAATGCGCTCACCGGGGTTAACTACAAAATCCTGGTTGGATAGGTTTACCAGCAATACCTTGATCTCGCCGCGATAATCGGCATCTACCGTACCCGGAGAGTTTACTATGCTGATGCCATGCTTAAACGCCAGGCCGCTGCGTGGGCGTATTTGCGCTTCAAAGCCTTCAGGCAGTTCAATATGCAACCCTGTTGGTATCAGCTGGCGCTCAAGCGGTTGCAATGTTACAGGTTCCTGCAGGTCGGCACGGAGGTCCATACCGGCGGCATGCAAAGTTTCGTAAGCCGGCAACGCATTGGCCGACTTGTTAATTACTCGTACGATCATCTCTTAAATATGCTCAATAATTCTTTACGTTCAAAATAAAAGGCGGTTGCGCCATAGGCAAGCAACAAGCCGTTACCCACAAAAATGTTACGGCTAAATACCACGAACGACAGGTAAACAATTGCCGCCGAACTTAATATATAAGCCAGATTTTTTTTGAGGTTATACGGAATAGGGTAGTTTTTTTGCCCCCATACATATGACAGTACAGCCATCAGCGTATAAGCCAATAGTGATATCCAGGCCGAAGCCATATAACTGTATGATGGGATGAAGATCACGTTCAGAACAATGGTTACAAGCGCGCCGATACCCGAAATGTACAGGCCATAGCGGGTTTGATCAGACAGCTTATACCATACCGAAAGGTTCATGTATATACCCAGGCTCAGGTAACCAAAAAGCAGAATAGGTACCACCCGCAAGCCCGACCAGTACAGGTCGCGCTGTATAGCACCCTTCGCCTTGATGAAGAACTTAAGCAGCTCAATGTTGGCTATAATACCTATAAAGATGACGCAGATAGCGATCACAAAATAATTCATGATGCGGGCATATATTTGCCCGGAGTTTTTGTTTTTGGCACTGCTGAAAAAGAAGGGCTCCGCCCCCAGCCTGAACGCCTGGATAAAAATGTTCAGGAACACCGATATTTTGGCACAAGCCGTGTAAATACCTACCTGCTCGCTGGCAACATCAATAGGCAGCAACTGCCCCAAAAGCAGTTTATCCAGGTTCTCATTGATAATGAATGAAAAATTGGCAATCAGCACAGGCCAGCTGTAACCCAGCATTTCGCGCAGCATCTGCCTGTCAAACCGCAGTTTAAAATGCAGCAGCTCGGGCAGTATCATCAGCACGGTTACGCTGCTGGCAACCAAGTTTGAAATAAATACATAACCCAGCCAATGCGGGCGGTACCAACCCGCCATCCAGTTTGCACCGGGTAAGCCGTTATCAATTATGAAAGGTATACCAAAAATGAGGAACAGGTTAAGTCCAACAAAGATCAGTATGTTGGCTACTTTTATAAAGCCATACCGGCCCGGCCGGCCTTCGCCGCGTATTTTGGCAAAGGGCACTACGCAAATGGCATCAAGCGCCATTACGGTAATAAATAGTTTTATATAAAGCGCATATTCAGATACCGGGGTTTTATCATCAATAGCTATCCAGGCGGCCAGGTGGTTAACCCAAGGCAGGGTAACAAACAACAACAAACCAATCATTAGCAAAATTACCCCGAAGGAGTTATCATACACGCTCTGCTTTTTTTCGGGATGCTTGTTCAGGTACCTGAAGTAGGTGGTTTCCATACCAAAGGCCAGCAACGGATTAAGTAGCGTGGTCCAGTTGTACATGGTATTTAAAATACCATAGGTACTGGTGGTAAAGGTTTTTACATAAACAGGCGTTAAAAAAAACGTGAGTATGCGTGGCAATATGGTGGTTAAGCCATAAACAGCGGTTTGCCCGGCAAATTTTTTAGCAGTTGACAATGACTATAGTTTTTAACCCTGCGCCTGCGCGCCTGATTTTTTTACAACCTCAAAATTACGATAGTTTTTCAATTCGCCCTCATGGGTTTCAACGGCGGCAACGGCGGCATCCTCCGGCCCCTCCTTACACCAGTCAATAAACATATCAAGTGTAAGCTTGTCGGCCTCGGCCTCAATAAAAACGCTGCCGTCGGGTTGGTTTTTAACATAGCCCCTAACACCCAGCTGATCGGCCACGGCCTTGGTTGATGCCCTGTAGAAAACATGCTGCACTTTACCGGTAACCGTTATATCGAGGTGTTTTTTCATTTAGTAGATCAATTACCCGGCAAAAGTAATTGATCTAATCTTAAAAATAACAAAAAAGCCGACCTGTTACGGCCGGCTTAGCGATTGTTATATAGCAATTGTGAAAAGGAATTAATATTTACTTACATTAAAGTCAGATATGCCGCCTTTCATTTTGATGTACATCTTGTTTTTGGCTGATGCGAAGCCTGGAGTTTCGTAGCGGTTATCATCTACCTTGGTAAAGCCGTTTATATCTGTTGATGATAAGCCGGAATCAGTTGTGATGCTGCATGCAGCGCCTTCAGGCACTTTTAGATTAATCTCTGACACTCCTGTTGACACCTCTACGTTAGTGATAGCCAGCGGTTGGCCCAACTTTACGGTGAACGATGCCGCACCGCCATTGAGATCCAATTTGCGTACTTTAAATTTCGACAGATCAAAATTAATCTCTGCCGCGCCTGTTTTTACATAGATATCCCAAACCGGTAAAGCGTTCAATTTAAAGTCAGCCTCATTTGCATGGTCGCTACTCCAGTTAAAGTTATTTTTTCCCTGGCGGTCGCGCATTTTAAAGTTCAATACCGCAAGCGAATCGGTTTTGCTGTTGGTAAACTCATATCGATTCAAAAACTCTTTGGTTTGGGCACTAAACAGTTCTGTCTCCGTGGTATCGCTTAACTTGTACGATGCGCCACCGCCAATTATGTTTAATTGGGCGATCTTAATATCAGGCGAGTAATTGTATTTAAAGTTGCTGTTACCTTCTACCTTAACAATGTCGCGGCGGTTATCGTTATCATCATCGTCGTCATCATCATTGTTGTTATCATTACGATGCCAGCCTTTATCATCCAAATGGTAACGGAAGTTGCGCGGCTCCCAAAAGTAACGGCTGCCGGTATCGGCAAATAATATCACCGCTAAACCACCTACCAAAACTATGGCTCTGATAGCCGTTGCCGTGCCCGATCTATTGTTGGCGAAGATGAGGTTAACACCTGCAATTACCAGGAATATAGGCCACAGGCGCCAAAAGTTCATCCAGTGTATATCTACATATCCAAAGTGCGATAATAAATACGCTACCCCTATTAAAACAAGCACTAAGCCTGTCATCAGTTTATCGTTTCTCATGGCTTATACAGTTGGAGGGTTATCATTAAAGTTTTGCTCTTCCTTTTTTTCAGGCTCTGCTGCAACTGGCTGTTCAGGTGCGGGCTGATTCCAGTCCTTTTGCTCCCATGGCTGTTTTTTTGCGCCCGATAAGATGAAAGCGACACCCGCGCCTACCAATAGTAAAGGCCAAAGCACATCAAAATCAACATCAGGTATCAGGTTAAACTCATCCAGCAAAAAGGCGCCTCCAATTATGATCAGTATCGCGCCGGTTATTACGCCTACGCTTGAGCTTTTCTTTACAGGCGGCACGCTGCCGAATGGCTTGGCAGCATCAAAGTTGGGCATAGTAAAGTTTGGCTGACTGCTGCTTTTAAACGGATTGTATGGATCCTGCGGCGGTACATTGTAATTTACCGTTGGATCTAAAAACTCGTTACGTTTTGGTAACACTATCCAAAGTATTACATATAGCAGGCCGCCAAAGCCTTTTACAACAAAGGTTATTACAAATAACACCCTGATTATTGATACATCAACGCCGAAGTAGTCGGCTAAGCCAGCGCAAACACCACCTATTTTTTTGCGGAGCTCATCGCGATAAAGTTTCTTTTCCATTGCTTTGTCAGTTAGTTTGTCTCTAAATCTGGCCGAAGGTTGGTTTGATGATGATCTCGTCAACGTTCGCGCCGTTACTCATATTTAAAATAGTTGTAATGGCCGATGCAACGTCTTCGGGTAAAACCATCCGGTTGGTATCAACCTGTGCGCCTTTCCATGAGTCGGTATACGTTGACCCCGGAATTACTGCGGTGACCTTTACACCGTGTGGCTGCATTTCGAGCTTCATTACCTTATTAAGACCTACCAAAGCATACTTTGTTACGCTGTACACCCCTGCCTCGGGTATAGGGTCAAGCCCGGCTACAGAGCATATATTGAAGATGTGCCCTTTACCGACAGAAACCATGCGTTTACCGAAGAAACGGTATAATTCATAGGCCGGGCGCAGGTTGGTATCCATCTGTTTTTGGTATGATTCATCATCATCATTAAGTATAGCGGCAGGCTTAAACATACCCACATTATTTACCAAAATATCGACGAAGCCCATGTTTTTCTCGGTGAATTCGGCAAAATTTTTCAGTTCAGCAAGGATGCTGCAGTCGGCAACAGTACTGAACACCTGTATTTCGGGGTTGATGGTAAGCAATTCGGATTTAAACGCATCCAATTCGGCAGCGTTACGCGAGCAGATGGATACATTGATGTTTTGCTTAACCAATGCTATAGTGATGGCGCGGCCCATACCCTTGGTACCGCCGGTAATGATGGCGTTTTTCATGTTGATTTAACGTTTTTTGGTTGAATAGTTGGGCTAAGATATAGCTTAAAGTTAATACTAATTTTACCTTTACCGTTTCAACCTTATTTCATGAGCACAGATAATACTATTTACGATATATGCTGCATTGGCCACATTACGCACGATAAGGTGGTTAACCCGCAGCACGAAGTTTATATGCCTGGCGGTACGGCCTTTTACTTTTCGCATGCCATGAGGCAGATGCCGGTGAACTATAAACTGATTACCGCCCTGGCTCAGGAGCAAATTGCTTATGCAGAGGGGTTACGGCATGCAGGTATTAACCTTACCGCACTGCCCAGCGAACATACCGTTTACTTTGAGAACAGCTATGCCGGAAACTCGGACCATCGCACCCAGCGTGTGCTGCAAAAGGCGGATGCTTTTACGGTTGCTGATGTAGCTGATACCAATGCCCGCTATTATCATTTAGGGCCTTTACTGGCTGATGATATGGACGCGGCTATTTTTGAGGTGCTGTCAGCAAAAGGAACCCTTTCGCTGGATGCACAGGGTTTGCTGCGCGAAGTTGTCGGTACCAATGTTGTCGCCATTGATTGGAAAGACAAACTGACACTGCTACCCTACGTACATATACTGAAAGTGAATGAGCATGAAGTTGCCGTACTTACCGGTACTACCAATATACATGAAGGTGCAAAGCAATTGGCCGGATTGGGCGTTAAAGAGGTAGTAATTACATTGGGTACACAAGGCTCGATAATTTATGCTGATGGCGAATTTCATAATATCCCGGTTTATAAACCGCTGAAATTTAAAGATGCCACCGGTTGCGGCGATACCTATATGGCCGGCTTTCTTTACAAACGCGCCACGGGTGCGGGCATTGCGGAGGCAGGGCACTTTGCCTCGGCTATGGCCGGGTTAAAGGCAGGTATATCCGGCGCATTTAAAGGGAACGAGGCGGATGTATCAGCGTTTATAAGAAAATAATTGAACATGCAGTCGACCCAAAAGCCTTCTAAAGCTGCCAGTGTCATCTACATTGCTTTACTTGTTATAAATAACTTGCTGGCTTTAGTATTTCTATATTTGCCATTCCTGAACTTATATGTATCACCGGATGCATTATTAGGAATTTGGGGCATAGTGATTTATGGAATTGCAACAGGTATGATTTTTACAGTAATATCATACCTGTTAACATACGTTTTAAAGAAATACTTTTTTGAAGAACTTAAAGACATTAAGCGCTTCGCTTTTCATCAATTCTTATTTTTCACCATAGTTGATTTAGTCTTTTGGATTAAATTTTATCTGTAGATATCTAAATCATCCCGGAAACACCAGCACCGGCACGCGCAGGGCATTCATTGCCTCGCCGTTGAGCTTGCCCTGCAGCACTTCCCTAAAGTGGTATTGATGGTTAGCCAACGCCAGCAGGTCTGTTTTCATCGTATTGATAATTACATCCGTCGCTTTTTGCAGGTCGCGCTCGGTGGTGTTGCTAAATTTCAGATTATCGTATTTTACATAGCGGCGTATGCCATCGTTAAAAACTTCGAGGGCGTAGTTTTCATCCATACGGGGCAGGCCGCTGGCAGGTAAGTGGGCAATGTGCACGCTGGCATCATTATCCTTAGCCATGTTAGCCAGGTAACGCACAATAGGCAATTGGCAGTAACGCAAATCGGCCATGTAGGTAATGCGTTTAAAGCCATTAAAGGTATGATATTCGGGCAGTACCAGCATGGGGCAGGTAATGCGGCTAAGTATTTTGTGTAAACAAAGGGTAGTACTGTCGCTAATACCGCTTATCAGTAATGATGAAGCTCTTTGATTGATTAGTTGAGCCAGCTCCTGCTCATTTAAGCCGTGGGCGTCTATTTCTTCACCGTAGACGTTACCCTCTGTTTCCCGCGATTCCGTCGCCTCCTCAAACCTGCCCGAAACCAACACTTTAACACCAGCCTTAACATCGGCCACGTTGGCCAGCACTAAAGGCACTTCGGCAAGCCGCGAAATTTTGGCAGCCACACGCAGGGCGCGGTCGCTATGGATCGAGCCATCACTTAATAACAATACTTCTTTCATATACGGTAGATGTTGTAAAAAAAACGCAAACAAAAAATTAACACGCCTAACAGGGTGAATCAGCTCAAAATGAAACAGGAACTTCTAATAAATTGTAAGGTTGATTAGCGTGTGGTGGGTTCGCTTTCTAAATAATGCAACAAGCCGTTTTTGAAATGGTTTTATGTGAAGTTAAAAAATAATCAAAGATTAAATAACGTTTACAAATGGTAGAGGATGCCAGTTATGGTAAGCTATATAGGAATTGGTCGGCCCGATCCCCAAAACAATACTTCCGCATGATGAAACAATAAAGCCCAGTTTAGTTGTCCATCAAACACCGTCAGATCGTCTGACGATGGGTAGTAAAAATCTTCAAAGTATTCAACAAGCACACTAAACGGCACAACAGCTGCAACTTTGCTATTCCATAACAAATATACCTGCTCATCCGGTTGTACACCTTTTCCATATAACCACTGCTTTATGCGCGCCGCATTATCGTCCATCATAATGATATGCTCTTCTGTTTCAAAAAAGTCTTTTTTAAACGGTTCATTGGCGTGTAATTGGGCTTTTATCAAAAAATCTTTTAAAAATGTAGCACCTTGAGCGTTTAACGGCGCAATTAATTTAAGGTCGCGGTCAGGAATTGTCTCGCCTTTAAAACGCCAGTAAAGCGCAAAATCAACTAAGCTGGTAACCGACTGATGTATATTTTCAAAACTTGTAATCATAATCTATATGTAAACAATTCTCGGTATGTTTACATATATCGGTATAATTCATTCAGCGCACCAAACAATTTTTACATTCTTCGGCTTTAATACATAATTTTAGTACGGCTGCTCAATCTCCCTGTCAGCAAAAGGGCCAACCAAACAGTTTGATATTAAAAATGTACTTTTAACCCGATTTATACAGATACTAATGTTTACCAGTTTAGGCAGATATATACTCTTACTCAGATTAAGTTTCAGAAAGCCCGAGAAGTTCAGTGTATACTGGGCCGAGATCATGCGCGAAATGGTTTCCATAGGCTTAGGCTCGCTGGGCATCATCAGTGTAATATCACTATTTATTGGTGCCGTAGCGGTTATACAGGTGGCTTTTCAGCTTACCAGTCCGCTGGTACCTGCAACCATAGCGGGTAGCATCTCGCGCGATTCGACCATCCTGGAGTTCAGTCCCACCATATCAGCGTTGGTACTGGCTGGCCGTGTAGGTTCAAGCATTGCCTCGCAAATAGGCACCATGCGTGTTACCGAACAAATAGACGCGCTCGAAATTATGGGTGTTAACGCCCCTGGCTACTTAATATCTCCTAAAATATTTGCGGGTATTACCATGGTGCCTATGCTTAATATATTATCAATATGCCTTGGCCTGGCCGGTGGCTACATTGCCTGCGCCGCATCCGGCGACATTGCCCCTGCCGATTACGTTTTAGGCTTACGCGATGGCTTTTTACCCATCACCTTACAGGCATCTCTGGTAAAATCATTCACCTTTGGTTTTATTATAACTTCGGTTTGTGCCTACCAGGGCTTTTACACCTCGGGCGGCGCTTTAGAGGTTGGCCAGTCGGCTACACAAGGTGTGGTTTGGAGCTGTATCATGATCCTTTTTGCTGACCTTATTATATCCCGTATAATGCTATGATCGAGATCAAGGACATTTTTAAAACATTCGGCGACAATGAGGTACTAAAAGGCATCAGCGCTAAATTTTTACCCGGTAAAAACAACCTGATCATAGGGGGGTCCGGATCCGGTAAAACAACCTTGCTAAAATGCATTGTTGGCCTGCACGAGCCAACCAAAGGACAGGTGTTTTTCAACGAACAGAACTTTACGGAAATGAGCTTTGAAGAACGTGTTCCTATCCGTACGGAAATAGGTATGCTTTTTCAAAACTCGGCCTTGTTTGATAGCATGACGGTTGAAGAGAACATCATGTTTCCGCTCAACCTGTTCACCAACCAATCCAGAAGCGAAAAGCTTGACCGCGCCAACTTTTGCCTGGAAAGGGTGAACCTGAAAGGCAAGAATAAGTTGTACCCTGCCGAGCTTTCAGGCGGTATGAAGAAGCGTGTAGGCATTGCCCGCGCCATATCCATGCAACCCAAGTATTTATTTGTGGATGAGCCCAACTCCGGCCTCGATCCTAAAACATCCATCCTGATAGATGAACTGATTGCCGAGCTAACCAAGGAGTATGAAATTACAACCGTTGTAGTTACGCATGATATGAACTCCGTAATGGGTATTGGCGACCATATACTGTTTCTGCACCAGGGCCAGAAATGGTGGGAAGGTTCAAACAAAGAAATTGCCCATACCGATAACCAGGAGCTAAACGACTTTGTGTTTGCCAGCAGATTTATGGAAGCGGCAAAAGAAAAGCTGTAGTTGTCGGAAAGACAGAAAAGACCGAAAGTCCGGAAGCCAGTAAGTAATGAGCGTCGCGATTTACTTACTGGCTTTAATACTTTAGCACTCCGCTCTCTTCCGCACTTCAAAAAGATATAGTATTTTTGCCCCTAAACTTTTATTCTCAGGCAACTAAAAACTTCCGGACTTTCGGTCTTTCCGACTTTCGGACTGCAAAAATAATAATGATCCAACTACTTACGCCTACGCACTGGAAAGATTACGAACTGATTGATTGCGGCGACTTTGAGAAGCTGGAACGCTTTGGCGACCTGATACTTATACGCCCTGAACCTCAAGCGGTATGGGATAAGGCACTGCCCGAAAGCGAATGGCAAAAACGCCATCATATCAAATTCAAAGGCCGTTCGGCAACGGCGGGCGATTGGGTAAAGAAGAGCCCCAAAACACCAGACCGCTGGCATATTGAATACAAAAACCCTGAAGCTGCTATCAAGTTCCGTCTTGGGTTAACCTCATTTAAGCATGTAGGCATATTCCCGGAGCAAGCCGTTAACTGGGATTACATCAGCAGCAACATTAAAAAGTTTAAAACACCTAACCCAAAGGTGCTTAACCTGTTTGCTTACACCGGCGGCGCATCCCTTATTGCTAACGCGGCGGGCGCCGAAACCACACACGTTGACTCCATTAAACAGGTAGTTACCTGGGCTAATGAGAACCAGGAAATTTCGGGTTTAAACAACATCCGTTGGGTGGTTGAGGATGCCCTTAAATTTGTAAAACGCGAGCTTAAACGTGGTAAAAAATACAATGGCATCATCCTTGACCCGCCGGCTTACGGGCATGGCCCCAACGGTGAAAAATGGAAGCTGGAAGATCACATTAAAGAGATGATGCGCGACGTGGTACAATTGCTCGACCCCGAAGAACACTTTTTGATATTGAACACTTACTCGCTGGGTTTTTCATCCGTAATTATTGAAAACCTGGTTAAAAGCGCCTATCCGCAGGTTCAGAATTTTGAAACCGGCGAACTATATCTGCAAGCTACCGCCGGGCCAAAACTGCCGCTTGGCGTGTTTGGCAAGTTTTGTAAAATAAAAGCTTGACAGCCGGGCCATTCCATTATATTTACAACTTAATTGAACTAAAAACTGCCTTTAAATCTGCCATGAGAGCAAAGCACATCTTCCTGTTATTATTATTTTGTTTATCAACCTTAACGTTATTATCTAACTGCACCGGCAACGGCAAACCGGCATCAAAAACCGGCTTAACCGCAGCTAAAGGGGAAAGCGAGGATGGTGATACCACCAAAAAATCAACCTATCCACCGTTGGATACGGCATTGTATGATTCGCTAAACGTTCGCCTGGCCAATGGCGATACCAATGGTTACTGGCCGGTAAAAAAGGCGGCCTACCCGCTGCCCGGAGCCGTATTACCTTTTAAACGCGTGGTTGCCTTTTATGGTAACCTGTTCTCAAAAAAGATGGGCATTTTAGGTGAGCTGCCTGCCGACCAGATGCTGGCCAAGCTAAAAACCGAAGTAAAGAACTGGGAAAAAGCTGACCCTAAAACACCTGTTGTGCCTGCATTGCATTACATTGCCGTGGTGGCACAAGGTGACGGCGGCAAAGATGGTAAGTACCGCTACCGTATGCCGTTCAAGCAGATTGACACCGTGCTTTACCTGGCAAAAAAGATAGACGCCCTGGTATTTTTAGATGTACAGGTAGCGTTGAGCGATATTAAAACAGAATTACCTTTGCTGGAGAAATACCTGGCTATGCCAAACGTGCATTTTGGTATGGATCCTGAATTCTCCATGAAGGATGGCAGCAAGCCGGGCAAACGCATAGGCACTTATGATGCTGCCGATATAAACTATGTGAGTAACTACCTGGCCGACCTGGTAAAAAAGAACAACCTGCCGCCCAAAATATTGGTTGTACACCGCTTTACCCGTAAAATGGTTACCAATACAAAAGATATTAAAACCCGCCCGGAAGTACAGGTGGTGATGGATATGGATGGCTGGGGCGAACCATCGCTTAAACTGGGCACGTACCGCCACTGGATATACCCTGAGCCGGTGCAATTCACGGGCTTTAAGCTATTCTACAAAAACGACATCAAAAAGGAGCCTAAGCGTATGCTTACCCCTGCCGAGCTAATGAAATATAAACCGATACCTATTTACATACAGTATCAGTAAAAAAACAAGAACGCCGCCTTAATAAGGCGGCGTTCTTGTTTTAAGCAGGCGATTAATTATTTCAAAGATAAAAAACCAACTTGCAATTAATTTCATATCTTGTAAGCCTTATTTAATCCTTATCACTGATATGAAAAAAATCTGCTCTCTGTTGGCCGTAGTGCTTATCGCGGCATCATCATGTAAAAAAGACCCGGTAGCGGGTTTTTCAACCGAAAGAACAACATTTTATTTGACTGAATCTGTAACGTTTAATAACACCTCACAAAACGGGAGTAGTTATTTATGGGATTTTGGCGATGGCAGCACATCAACGGATGCGAACCCTACACATGCCTACACTAAAGCCGGTAATTATACCGTGAAACTTACCGCGGGCAGTTCGGTTAGCACACATGCCATTAAGGTGGGTAACGGCACCTCGAGCTATATCGTAAAAAACAACAGCTCACTTTCATTTGAGGCCGTTTCGTACTATGTCAATTCTAACAATGAATTGCTTGACTTTGTAGAGCATGGCCCGCTGGCCATTTCCCGCAGTTCAGATACCGTATACACCTCACGTAATGTTATTCACTTAGGTGGTATGATAGACAACCGAATATTTATTGTAATAAACGGTTACAACATCACTAAATTTAAACACAATGACCTGGCGATTAACGACCAAACGCAGGTTTATTTTGGTGACCAACAAGGCACAAACGGAAAGGCGTCACCGGGTATTACGCAAACTGCCTACAGCTATAAAAACGTATTAAGAACGCAAGCAGGCAGTAAGCCGATGATCTACATTCGGTCTGCAAAATAAATAGCTTTAAAAATTAAAGAACACAACAAAGGCGGATAGTTATCCGCCTTCGTTGTTAAGATATTTAATCGGGGTAGATCCGGCCTATAAAGTTTTTGTCCTTGGCGGATAAATAATAATTGTACCCTATTGACATGCCATCGCGTGTTAATGAGGCATCAACCGGGTATTGCATAATTGACGCCGGATCAAACTTGGTGTTCCGCACATCCGAATCCTGATATCTATTTAATACGTTTTGGTCTACCTTCTTTTTACCCCAACCATAATACTTTTTGTAATAAGCGTATACCTTTGGCTTGTCCCACTTAATTTCTGACACGGGGCTGCTTTGCTCGTGTGCCAGGCCTATGGCGTGGCCAAACTCATGGGTTACAGTACGGCTGAACTCCTTCTCCTCTGTTTTGCTGTCAAACCAACCAAAATTCATGGTTTGCTCACCTTTATGATTATTGGCATCGGTACCGATGTATGACCATGAACCTTTGTTATTGTTAACCTTAAAGCCGACCCGTATGTCTGACTCGGCTTTATTACCGGTCTTCACAAAATGAATGTTAGCGTGGTCGGCCCATTTACGGGCATACTTCATTACTTTACCTTGTAAAAAGTCGCCGCCGTTAATAAAAAAAATCTTTAGCGTTTTTCCGTTCGCCCATTTGTGATTACCTACATATACGGCATCCGTTTGCAAGCGGCTATCGTCGGTTGTGTCCGTCATATCAACACAAACCTGGGGTAAACTACCGTCAGCAAAATAATCTATCTCGTTACTTGTACTATCGGTTATGTTTGCAACGGATTCGGGTTGTACGTCATTCTGCGACGATTTGCTGCATGCTGCAAGCGCAAACAGCGCCAATGCTGGTGTTAAATGTTTTAAACGCATAAGTGATGGTTAATTAGTGTGTATGGATATACTTTTGGTTATTGGATGTTATAATAACGCCTTTTATGAAAAAAATTTTCTATATACGAAACTTAACATATAAATCAACTCATCATCAAGCACATAAATTTTTTAAAAATCAAGTAGGACGGCCTTTTAGAAAGGATATTTTTCCTGATATTTATTGAAAGTGATAAATTGCTTTCGCTTTTAAAACCAGGATTTATGAGAAGATTATTTGCAGCCTTTGCATGTATGGGCTTGTTTGGCGCTTGCCAGCATTCAAAGCCCGAGAACACCCTCAAAGCCGCTAAAGTTGAAGCGATATCTTACCAAACCGAAACCATGTTTAAGATCAGCTGCGAAAAATTTGATACTTACTATGCAGACAAATGGCGCAGCAAAACCATTAGCGACAAAGCCTCGCTTGATAAACTGAACGACTTGCTTGAAAGCTTACAAAAAACTGATAACGCCTATGAGCCCGACGTTAGGGTAAAACTGTTGCTTACCAATACCGATGGCAGCATTGATACTGTTTGCCTTGACGATAAGATTACGCGTTATAAAAATGCCAGCTACGAAACTTCTGTCGAGCTGGCTAATTTTGTGCAGGAGTAAGTTTTACGCATTATATGATGTCATTTCGAAGCATTAGCAATAAATTTGTCTGCGTTCATAGTTAAGCGACAGATTTCTCCTCGTACCTCGTTCGAAATGACAAAGGACTTATAGTGTAACTATATTATCCCGTATAAAGCTCCACCCTTTTCACCCATTTTATCAACCAGTTTTTCAGTAGCCGGATCCCGTTCCAGCACCGGTGCATGGTGTGGTTTTATCCTCGCGTCTATAATCAGCGGACCAGTACAACCCCAATGCTTGTGCTCGGTAAAGCTGCCGATACCATAAATATCGTGCGACGGGTTGCTGCGGGTAAAGGTAACCCACACCAGATTGTTGATATTTTGGGCGGTAAAAGCTGCATCATCACACAGTACTATCAGCGGTAGGCCGCTCAATTCTTTATCGCCTAATGCTTCTTCCAGTATCTCCAACATCAGCGGCATATCGCTGGTGGTAATATTTTTGGGCACCTCAACGGCGAGCACGCCCGGCATTGCCATTTTAAAGCCACTAAATGGCCTTGGCAGCGTGAACCAGGCAGGAAGTTCGTTCCAAAGCTCACGCTTAATGTTACCCGCCACAGTGATGGTAACCTTACTGCCGCTGTTTAGTCTGCTGCCGCTGTAATCAAGCGTGTCAATGGTGGTTTTGGTATAAAAATGCAGATCGCGGGTAAGGTCGACACGTTGCAGAACATGTTTCAGGAAACCGCCTATATCATGTATATCCAACTTGGGGTCGTCTTCCTTAGCGGCAATAAAAAGGTACTTGGCCAGGCTCAACTGGTTTTTACCTAAAATATGGTTGGCTATGGTCAATATTTCCTGCGGATGGCGCTCATTTAGATACGGCGTGTAACGCTCGCTGCCGATAGCGAACAGCAAGGGGTGCACACCGGCGGCATCTACAGCATTTACAGCTACAAGCCCGGGTATTTCCTTAGGCAGGGCCGATCCGGCTATCTCGTGAATCAGCGCGCCAAAGCTGGTATCTTCCTGCGGCGGGCGGCCCACTACCGTGAACGACCATATTGCATCCTTACGATGGTAAACATTGTGCACCTTCATCAGCGGGAAGTGGTGCGTAAGGCTGTAATAGCCGAGATGATCCCCGAAAGGCCCTTCGGGTTTATTGTCATGAGGCATTACCGTGCCGGTTATTACAAAGTCCGCATCAGCCGAAATACAAAAGCCTTCGCTGTCATAAAAATAACGGAACCGGCGGTTACCCAATGCCCCGCCGAAAGTCATTTCTGACAAGCCTTCGGGCAATGGCATTACTGCCGCCACCGGGTGCGATGGCGGGCCGCCTACAAATATGCTCACCTTTAGTGGCTGCCCCTTGGCATTGGCCTTGGTTTGGTGCACGCCTATGCCCCGGTGTAATTGGTAGTGCAGGCCTATCTCGTTGTTAAGCACATACTCGTTACCGGCAAGCTGAATGCGGTACATACCCAGGTTGGCGTTCATGATGCCGGGCTTTTCAATATCCTCGGTGTATACCTGAGGCATGGTCACAAAAGGGCCGCCATCCATAGGCCAGTTCACAACCTGCGGCAACTCACTTATTTGGGTACGGCCAAAGCTGACGGGTGCCGAGCGCTGCCCTACCTTCATAGGCAAAGCCGAGAGTGCGGTTAAACCCACATTAGCATATTTAAACGGATTTTTAATGGCCTTAATGGGGTCGTTCTTGATATCCACCAGTGTCTTTACCTTCTCCAGTGTATCCTTAAAAATAAACTTCGACCTTTCCAGCGTACCAAACAGGTTTGACACTGCCGGAAACTTACTGCCTTTAACATTTTCAAACAGAATAGCAGGCCCCTCGTGCTCAAAAACACGCAGGTGTATGGCTGCCATTTGCAGGTACGGATCAACCTCTTCCTTAATACGTATCAGGTGGCCATTGCGCTCAAGGTCGGCAACGCAGGCTTGTAAACTCGAATAACCCATCGCCGTAAAATTACGTACAAAAAACAGCATTAATATGTTAGATGTTGGCTAAAGCCGGCAAAAAGCAATGCTTCCGCATTATTTTGAAATAATGATGAGATTATTATTAAATACTTTTTATTATTGCGGTAAACGTGTTAAATTATCAATAAAAGCGTCTATCACTTATCATTACCGATATTTACTGCTTATTATTGTTACTTATTTTAACGTAAACTGATCGCATCTGCATTTTTTTAAAACCAAACGCTCAAAATAGCATTCATCAATAATTAACATTACTCCAATAACATAAAAACAACATGAAACCAACTTTACTGATACTTGCAGCAGGCATGGCCAGCCGCTATGGCAGCATGAAGCAAATTGATGGCTTTGGCCCCAACGGCGAAACTATTATTGATTACTCTATATACGATGCCATCAAAGCCGGTTTTGGTAAAATAAGCTTCATCATCCGCGAAGAATTTGCCGAGCCATTTAAAGCCATATTTGAACCGAAACTAAAAGGCCGCGTTGAAACTGATTACGTTTTTCAAAATTTCGACCTAAAGCAATATGGTATTGATAAAGAGATTGAGCGTGCTAAACCATGGGGTACCGCCCACGCGGTGTTAGCTGCCCGCAATCAGGTTACCGAACCTTTTTGCGTAATTAACGCTGATGATTTTTATGGTTATGATGCCTTTGAAAAAATGGCAAAATTCCTGACAACTGAGGTTAGCGATGATACTTATTCACTGATCGGTTACCAGATAGACAAAACCCTTTCAGAGCATGGCTCAGTATCACGCGGTGTGTGTAAGGTTGAGGATGGCAACATGGTTGAGATCAATGAGCGTACGCAGGTATATTTTAAAGAAGATGGCAGCGTAGTGTATGAAGAAGGGGGAGTAGAATATCCGCTACCGAATGATACCCGTGTATCCATGAACTTCTGGGGCTTTACACCGGCTGTATTTAAGCAAAGCGAGCCAATGTTTGTGAAGTTTGCTCATGCTAACGAGAACAACCCGAAAGCTGAATTCTTTATTCCGCTGGTAGCTGACGAACTGATAAAATCAGGTACGGCATCATTTAAAGTAATCCCAACCGCTAATAAATGGTTTGGTGTTACTTATAAAGAAGATAAACCGATCGTACAAAAAAGTATCTCTGAATTAGTTGAGAACGGCACCTACCCTGCCAACCTTTGGGAATAAGCATCCGGTAAACAGATACAAAAAAGGCTCACCTAAACAGTGAGCCTTTTTATTTTAGTTAATCCGGGATAAAGCCGCCTCCCTTGAGGTCTTTATAAATTTTACCACTGGCTATTTTAGCCATCTCCTTTTTAAATTTTTTTGACAACCTTTTATCCTTTTGTATCAGCAATGCCAATTGCTTCGTTTTGTCACTATTGTAATTGCTTATAAATTTATACCTCGAATCAGCGGGATTAACAACAATATCCTCTAATAATTCTTCATTGATATAACCGTGGTTATATAAATCATAATAGGATAATAATAAAGACAAGTACTGCTCACGCGGAAGGCCAATCATAGAGCAGGCAGCAATAACATTTTGCTGATAAGTATGATGTTGTTTTAAAAACGTTAAAACTGAATCCTGATACAAATCAGGCTGCTTGTATATCTCAACGAAAGCGTTAACACGAAATAACTCGCCAATAGCGGTCAGATCAACCACTTCATGCTCAATAAATTTTATGGTATCTTCAAAAGAAGCTCGCTTGGGAACTTGTTGTGCCAAGGAATTGAACCAAATCCCGCTTAAAATCAAAACCAGCTTTAGCTTCATACTAAATAAAATAATTTATTGACCATTAAGCCTGCCCTACCGGCCCGCCGAAGTTCATCGGGAAGCCGGGATTATCCTCGGGTATGCGTATGCGGCCGTTTGCGGCTTCAAACTTGGCAACGTTCTCTTCAATAGCGGTTAACAGGCGTTTGGCATGTTCCGGTGTTAATATGATGCGCGATTTTACTTTGGCTTTTGGCACGCCCGGCATTATGCGAATAAAATCGAGTACAAACTCTGATGTTGAGTGGGTAATGATAGCCAGGTTGGAATATATGCCTTCGGCCATCTCTTCAGATAGCTCTATGTTTAATTGGTTGTCGTTTTGTTCTTCCATAACACTAAAGTACTAAGCCGGGTTAATACCGCCAAGTATAAAACAAAATAGCCTCACCGTTTATCGGCAAGGCTATCGTTATCATTCAAAGCTGTTAAAGTTTGCTTTTAAAATCTTCGTATGCGAGCTTGATACCTTCAGGCAGCTCTATGGTATGTTTCCAGCCGTAGCCATGCAGTTTGCCAACATCCATCAACTTGCGTGGTGTACCGTCGGGCTTGGTGGTATCAAAGTCGATGTCGCCCTCAAAACCAACAATATCTTTCACCAGGTAAGCCAGGTCTTTTATGGCGATGTCCTCGCCGGTACCTATGTTTACCAAACCCGGCTCATTGTAATGCTCCATCAGGTAATAGCAGGCCTCGGCCAAATCATCGGCAAACAAAAACTCACGCTTAGGCGAGCCTGTGCCCCAAATGGTAACCGTAGCCGCACCCGACTCCTTAGCCTCGTGGAAACGGCGGATTAACGCCGGCAACACGTGCGAATTTTGCGGATGATAGTTATCGTTATAACCATATAAGTTGGTAGGCATTACCGAAATGTAATTACAACCGTACTGATCGCGGTAAGCATCACACATTTTGATACCCGCTATCTTGGCTATAGCGTAAGGCTCATTCGTAGGCTCAAGCGGACCGGTTAGCAAATAATCTTCCTCTAATGGCTGAGGCGCCATTTTAGGGTAGATACAGCTTGAACCTAAGAACATCAGCTTAGTAACACCGTTTAAGTGCGAATTATGTATGATGTTGTTCTGGATTTGCAGGTTATCATACAAAAACTCGGCACGGTAAGTATTGTTGGCCACAATGCCCCCTACCTTCGCGGCAGCTAAAAACACGTAATCAGGTTTTTCAGTAGCGAAAAAATCGGCCACCTGTTTCTGATCGCGCAAGTCAAGCTCGGCTGATGTACGGGTTATAATGTTGGTATAGCCCTCTTTTTGCAGTTTACGGTAAATGGCTGATCCAACCATGCCGCGATGACCTGCTATATAGATCTTGGAATTCTTATCCATTTAAATTTCAGATGTTGATACGATAGCTTATTCGTACTGGTTTTTGATAGAATAACCTGAATCTTTAAGCAATTTTTCACGCTCAAACAGTTCAAGGTCGGCAGCCATCATTTCTTTAACCAAGCCAGCCAGGTCATACTTCGGTTTCCAGCCCAGTTTCTGGTTTGATTTGGTTGGGTCACCTATCAACAGCTCCACCTCAGTCGGACGGAAGTATTTAGGGTCAACCGCTACCACCTCTTTGCCAACAGGCAATTGGTAAAGCGGGTTGCTGCAACTTACTACATAAGCTTTTTCGTCAGAGCCTTCACCCTTAAATTCAATTTCGATACCGGTTTCAGCGAACGACATACGCACGAATTCACGTACGCGGGTAGTTACACCTGTAGCAATAACGTAATCTTCCGGAGTTTCCTGTTGTAATATCAGGTACATGGCCTCAACATAATCTTTAGCGTGGCCCCAGTCGCGTTGCGCGTCAAGGTTACCCAGGTAAAGTTTATCTTGTAAGCCCATCGCTATTTTAGCGGTACCGCGGGTAATTTTACGGGTTACAAAGGTCTCGCCACGTAGCGGGCTTTCGTGGTTGAACAAGATACCGTTGCAGGCATACATACCGTAAGCTTCGCGATAGTTAACCGTGATCCAGTAACCGTATAATTTTGCTACCGCATAGGGCGAGCGTGGATAGAAAGGCGTAGTTTCTGATTGTGGCACAGCTTGTACCAAACCATAAAGCTCAGAGGTTGAAGCCTGGTAGATCTTGGTTTTTTCAGTTAAACCTAAAATACGTACTGCTTCCAGTATACGCAGGGTACCAATACCATCGGCATTAGCGGTATACTCAGGGGTATCAAAGCTCACCTTTACGTGGCTCATGGCACCCAGGTTATAAATTTCATCGGGCTGTACATCCTGTACAATGCGTATCAGGTTGGTTGAGTCGCTCAGGTCGCCGTAATGTAAAACCAGTTTCGGATTAAGCTCGTGCGGATCCTGGTACAGGTGGTCAATCCTGTCTGTATTAAACAATGAACTGCGGCGTTTAATACCGTGAACTTCATAACCTTTACTCAGCAGCAATTCGGTTAAGTATGCACCGTCTTGCCCTGTTATACCTGTAATTAATGCTTTTTTGCCCATATTATGTTTAGTAGAGTGATAACTTGTTTTGTATAGGATGTATTAGATTGATGTTAAATTTTATTTTTCACATCATTAAGTAAAAAATTATGTGAAGATAATAATAAAAAAGCTTTTTATTGTCAAAATAATAAATAATAATATTAATTGTACCCGAATTGTTTGCTGGCCATACCGGCAATCTCATTCCCGATGGCTAAGGAGGCCGTTGCGGCAGGCGATGGCGCGTTTAACACGTGTATCATGTTACCTTGCTGCTCAATTTTAAAATCATCTATCATTTCGCCGTTGCTGCTCACCGCCATAGCACGAACGCCCGCCCTGCCCGGTACAATATCGTCCATTTGCAGGCTTGGTATCAGTTTTTGCAGGCGATCCAAAAACAAGCGTTTTGAGAAAGCACGCTGATACTCATCAATACCGAACTTCCAGTGTTTGGCAAAAAATTTCCAGGTTCCCTTAAAACCGAAAGCGGCGGCAGTATCGCGCAGCGAAAAATCAGTTTTGCCATATCCTTCGCGTTTAAATACGAACACCGCGTTCGGGCCACACTCTACCCCGCCCTGTATCATTCGGGTAAAGTGCACACCCAGGAACGGGAATTTAGGATCTGGCACCGGGTAGATCAGGTTACGCACCTTACTCATCCCTTTTTCAGACAGATCGTAATAATCGCCACGAAAGCCGATAATACGGGCATCGGTATCAATACCCGTTTTCTGTGCAATCCTGTCGGCCTGTAAACCGGCGCAGGCTATTATATTTTTTGCTTTAAATATACCCCTTGGTGTAGCTACTGTGGTAACATCGCCCTGGCGGTCGATACCTGTTACCTCGTAACCAGTAAGCACCCTGCTTTGCGGAAAGCGGGCCTCAATAATCTCTTTATATTTAGTGGCAACGCTCGCAAAATCAATTATACCGGTGCAAGGCACCCAAATACCTTCAATACCGCTGCAATATGGTTCGATCTCTTTTATACGGTCGATACCAATTTTTTCAATGCCTTCTACCCCATTGGCCAAACCATTGTTAAATACACGGTTCATATGGGTAAGTTCCGACGGATCAGTTGCCACGATCACCTTTCCGCATATATCATGCGGTATACGGTGCTCTTTGGCAAACTCAACCAGCTCCCTGCGGCCAGATATGCACAAGCGCGCCTTGTATGAATTGGGTTTATAATATATACCTGAATGGATAACACCCGAATTATGGCCGGTTTGGTGCGCGGCCACATGGTCTTCCTTTTCAAGCAACAGTATTTTCAGATCGGGGTTACGTGAATTTATTTTAAATGCTGTGGCCAGGCCTACAATACCTCCGCCAATTAAAATCAGATCATACTCGTTACCCATATACTTTTTATACTGTTTATCAGGTTATCTATATTGTTATTTACTTAGTTAAAACAATTGATGAATACGGCTGCAAGGTAACTTTACCGGTGTAGGTTTTGTTATTTGCATCCTTATAAGTACCGTTCAGGTTTATTGTTTTTGGTGATGCGCTGGCATTATACTCAAACCGGGCAGTGTCGTCGCTTATATCCTGCATCTGCTTGTTTGAATTAGCCAAAGCCACGGCCGTACGTAACAACCGGCTACGGTTTAATGACATTACCTGTTTCTTTTTACCCACTAAAATATTACTCAAAATGGTATTATTTACCGGATCGGCACCCGGCGTTGTACTTACCAGCAGTTGCGTACCGTTGCCGTAGCAGGTATTATTCTGGATGTTGATACGGCTTGCCCCATTTAAAAATATACCCGAACCGGTGCAATTAGCAATAGTATTATTCTGGATATCTATATCGTGCGATCTGTCATCCAGGTAAATGCCATGCGCGTTTTGGTTGGCATTGTACGATCCGTCATACGATCCGACGGAGTTTAATATTATGTTTGATACTATTTTTTGGTTAGTATAGTTGTTGGGATTTTTCCCGCTATAGGTATATATACCACCGCCATCACTTTTAGTGAGGTTGATGTTTTTGATCAGGTTGTTTTGGATAGTAACATTTGCCGAACGGAAATCGATACCAATATATCCCACATTCTCGATGGTGTTGTTCTGTATGATGGCGCTGCCTGCTTTAGCATTGTAACGTAGGCCTACAAAACTGCCAGAACTGTTGGTACCGCGACCAACAACCAGGCCAATGTTTTTAACCGTATTATTCAAGAACCTAAAACCGGAGTGATCGTAAACCACCACCGCATTGTTATTGATATCCGATATAGTGCAACCATCAATAACTACATTGTTACCGCGGCCTAATATCGAAATTCCATCCTGACCGACATCACTTATGGTTACGTTTTTTACAGTTAGCCCTCTAAGGTTTTTACCATTAATACCAAACTGGCGCTGCTCAGCAATGGCTATATCTTTGATGACGATGTTAGACTGGCCAACAATGTTTATACCTGCTGTGTATATCGAAGCTTCAATATTTCTGCCGTTCGGATCAGACGATGAATAAAGCATGATTTGTTTAGTGGATGCCTGATAATACCATTCGCCATCCTGATCGAGCGTTTTAGGATGATCCTGGATAAAGAATCCCCAGTTATCATTCATCGCTGTAGGCGTACCTTTAAAAGTTAAGGTATTGCCTTGCTGACTAATGATCTTGTCGGTATCAATCTGCCACAGGTTTTTGCGTATTACTACATCGGCGCCGGTCCAGTCGCCATTTAACGATTGTTTGCTGGTTAACTGGGTCTTGCCAGAATGCGACCGGATAGTTAAATAACCACTGTTAGGATACCTGCCTAAAGGCAATGGCTGGTTATTTGCGAAAAGGTTTATCGCGCTGCCGTTGTAATTGCTCAGGCTTGCCACCCAAATGTTTCCCGATGAACGTTTCCAACCACTAACTACTGCCGAGCCATCAATAACCGGCTTACTGCCGCTACCGTATGAACTTATGTTTATAGGCGCTGCGCTGGTACCTGATTGTTTGATGTTAAGTTGTCCACTAAATACGTCGCCTTTTTTAAAAGATAGTACATCACCTGGTTTTAACACCAGTTGATTGGCTTTATCAATACTTTTTATAGGAGCACTTGAGGATGTACCGGCATTAGCATCGTTACCATCGGCAGATACGTAATAGGTTGACTGCGCGAAAGCAGGAGTGCTTGCAGCCAACAGGAACAGATATTTTATTGCAAAAATTTTATGCTTCATCACGATACGTTTTTATAGTGAGACAAAGATTAACTACGTAAGTTTATTATAATCATCAAACAACTTTAAACTAACGTATAATATCTTCATCTGTTGCTATATAATATTATCGTTTTTTGAATACGTATTTGTCTTGATACGGTCCGAACGGAATATGTGTAAACACCGCTTTATTGATCATGGCCGGGGCAATATCGGCACTACAGATAAAATCACCTGTTTCGGTAGTGAACTCGTCGGCACTTACAAGCGTGACATAACCGGCGAAAGCCTCATCAAACGTTTTAAAAGTATTACCCGGCAACACCATATCCACAAATAACCTAAACTGCTCTTCTTCTGAAAGGCCAAGTACATTATACAGGTTGGCACGCGGGTACTCCTCCATCACGCCACCGAATGAGGCGTTGTATATCTTCTTACCATGCTTATCAAAAAACTGGCGGCCGGCCTTAAAGTTCTCAATCATATCCTCAACCGTAGGGTTGCGGTAGGCCATGCCCTTACCGTCATAACGTGGGTCAAAGTGGTTAGGGTCATCATCTTTTTTACCTACCCAATCGCGTTCGCTTATTTTTTCAACGCTGCGTTTGGCAAAGGTCATGTCAACGCCCAGCATATAAATTTCTTCAAAACCAAGGTAAGCCAGTATTTGCAAACCGCCGTTAACTACCGTTTTGTTAATGCCGCATTCCGGTAAATTGAGCGAATACTCCGGCTTGTCCATATACAGCCAGTGTATTTTCTCTGACTCGGGCAGATAGCTTTTAAAATCGACGTTTGAGGGATGCAGATCAGGGAAAAACGCATATTTAACTACCGGCAATATTTCTTCGTCTATCTCTTTATAAATTTCTTTAAGCTTTAAATCATCAGTAACCAGGTAAAAATCAGGCAGCCAGTTAAGGCGCTCATACAACAGGTTAATGCGGTTAAAGCACATGGTGTATTCATCCTTTAATAAATACAAGGGCGTTTTATTGATACTTGGGCCTGCGCCTACTACAAACACACGCTGCCCTTTATATTTATCTTTCAGCGCTCTCCATTTCTCGATATTTTGCTCATCCTTTTTTTGGAAGGCACGCTTAAGCTTAACAATGCCATATTTAACCAAACGCTCCGAAAATACTTTCAGGCCATCGGTCTGCATTATAGTTTTACCTTTCCTTATTAAGCTTTGCATAGTAACGTTAATATTTATTTGAAAAGCGGCACTTAAACCATGCCGCTTTACTGTTTATGAACAGGGTGAAACTGTCCGTATGTTTAATTTTTAATGGCAACCTGCGGTTCATGTTCCGGAACAGCAGTGCCGGCAGGTGTATCGGTATTTTTACCGGCTACCGAACCGAACTTCCGTCTTAGCCCCATAACCGGCTTTTCAACCAGGTAATAACTCATAGTAGCTAACAGAAATGCTCCGGGTATACCCAACGTGTAATACAGTATATCCTTTTTACCATTAGAGATATAGGCCAGTTCGAGCCTGTAAAACACCAGGTGAAAAAGGTAGAGCGAGTAGCTTAAACGGCCTGTAAATACCAATGGTTTAGTAGAAAAAAATCTGTTTAAAAACTCATATTTCTTATCATACAAGATAGCCGGTATCATGATCATGAAACTAAGGCTTTGTATGGTGTACATTATAGTCTGTTTAAAAAGGTGATCCTTAATTACGATGCTTAGCAGCATAGCTATAAAAGCGATCACAAATACAGGTACCGATGATACAAACTTTAAAAAACGGTTATCCCGGTCTATATATATCAATATACTGGCCAGGCAGCCCATCATAATAGCGTCTGACCGGCACTCTGTTGCAGCGTAGCAATACTCAAACGCAAATGGGTTTACACCGTAGCGATAAGTACCTATTACCCGGAAAACCAAAGCCGAAACAATTATAGTAAGAGTGATACCAATAAGCGCCTTTTTGTTTTTTACAAAAAACGCGAACAGGAATGGAAACAGCAGATAGAAGTGCTCCTCAATAGCTAATGACCAGATAAAGCCAAAGTACGACTTACTCGCTCCGGAATGGAATGCCTCAAAGTTGGCTATGTAATAGTAGTTTTGGTAATAAAACAATGCCGGCCAAACCTTATCCGTAGTAATTCCTTTATTGAGTGGTGGCACTATGCAGGTAACCAGTATCATCAACAGCAAAGGCGGGTATAGCCTGAGCAACCTGCGGATAAAGAAATTCTTAAAATCGATACGCTCGTTTTTGTCGTACTCGATAAGCAGCAGGTTAGTGATCAGCAAACCACTGATGAAGAAAAATACGTTCACACCAAACCCGCCCGGAATATTTAGTCCGATGTGGCCGAGTAATACAACCATAATCGACAAGCCTCTGAGGCCATCCAGCGCGGGGAGATAATGACTTTTTGCCATATTTTTTATCAGCACTTAATTTTGATAACCACCTTCTTTATCTGCTCCGGCTCGTTAACGCATAACTGCGGCGCGTGCCCGTCTGACGGGTAAAACACCGCGAATATGCCATTGCCTGTTAACACCGGGGTAAAGTTACCGGTGTTGTTGTGGTAAAAACGCCTGTCCTTTTCCTCATCGTAGGGGATATAGGGTGTAAGCGTATCTACATGCGCCCAGCGTATTAATTCGGTATTTACAATACAGTATTGTACATCAATAACGTGGCGATGGGTTTCGTAACCGAAGTCGTTTTCATACGAGGTGCCGTACTCCATCACAATAGCTTTAGCCGTTGGAGAAACGGTGTATGTACCCGGTTCAACATCAGCGCCAAGGCCTTTAATAAATTTTAAACCCAGATAAATATCCTCGTGGATATTCTTGTAAAACTCCAGGTTTTCGAGTGAATCAACGATCATGTGTTATTGTTGTATTAAACTGTTGTAAGCGTAAACGTTAAGGAAGTTTTTGCCTGTACCGTTGCTGATATCGGCTTTGCCGCCGGCGGCCAATACAAGTGCGAGCCCGGCAGCCACATCCCAAATAGCGATGTTGTTTTCGGCGTAAGCCTCAACGCTACCCTTGGCCACATAGGCCAGTGATGTTGCTGCCGAACCAAATAGCCGCACTTTTTTATAATCCTGAATGTTTTTAACAAAATCCTGCAGAACCGCTGTATCAAATTTCAGATAAACCGGGAAGCCCGTAGCCAGTATGCTATCCTTCTTTTCAGCTATAGCACTTACGCTGATCGGTTCACCGTTAAGCCATGCACCCTCGCCTACTATGCCTGTGTAAAGCCTGTCGTGCATAAAATCATACACCACACCTAATACCGGCTCGCTGCCGTTCCATAAACCGATAGAGGTACAAAAAATATCAATACCCCTCGAGAAATTGAGGCTGCCATCCAGCGGATCAACGATCCACTGGTATTGCGAATCAACCTGCGTACCGTCAGCATTCAAAACCTCACCGGCTTCTTCGCTCAGTATACCAAAGGCTGATTCGGCATGCAGTGTATCCAGTATGGCCTTTTCTGCAACCAGGTCGGCCTCAAGCTTAATATCCTTACCAACGCTGCTATTTATCTTAATATCAGCGCCCAGTAATTCTCTTAAGGCCTGCCCGGCTTTAGTTGCCGCCTTAACAGCGGTATCAAGGCTTTGCTTAGCTATTTGATTATCCATTTATACGGCGGTTGCTTATTTACAGGCTTAAAAATTCTTCGTCCTTAGCCAGGTAGTTCACAATGATGTGGTTGATGATCATGTGAATATCCTCGATCGGGCCGTAATCTTTATCCTGGTTTGGCGTATATATCTTGTATTTGCTGTTCTCTTTCAGTTTACCGCCTTTAAAGCCGATAAATGAAATAGAGTTACCGCCTTGCTCATTAGCGAAATCAACCGCGCGAACAAGGTTTTCAGAGTTACCGCTTGCTGAAATTACAACCAGGGTATCGCCCTCGCCGAATACGCCACGCATTTGCTCAACAAAAATATCGTTAAAGTCAGTATCGTTACCAACAGCCGTCATTAACGGAGCATTGTCAGTAAGTGCTAAAATCTTCGGGCGGAATTTTGAGAAATAACGTACGAAGAAACGGAAATCAGCCTGCATGTGTGATGCAGTAGCCGCGCTGCCGCCATTACCGGCAACATATACCGTTTTACCGTTTTTAAAGGTGTCAATAAAAACAGTTATTACTTGTTCAAGTTCTGCCGGATCGATCAGGTCAAGCAGATCAACGATCTTTTGTTTGTAGCTAACTAAGTGCTCGGTTACGGTGTTCTTTCTATCCATGATTGATTGTTTTATTAAAAGTCTTTTTGTTTGTATACTTCGTCAATAATTCGCATAAGTTTTTGAGCATCGTCAGATGTACCGATGGTAACCTGCTGATCTTTCTCGATTGCATCGAAGAAATGCTCTACCTCGTAACGCCAGCTGTTGTTGTTGGTGTACTTGGTGGTAACCTCATCCTTCCAGGTAGCGGCAGGAGCCGTTGAGCGGTTACGGGCTACTGATAGGGTTTCCTCACCGTATGACATGGTTGAGGTGATCAAACCATTCAGTACCATATAGCCTTTTTCAAGAAATATCTCTAATGAGAAAAGGTGACGCCATTGGGTCATGGTAGAGTGGAGTGATGCTACTTTGCCAGTTTTGGTATCTTTTAAGATAACGAAGGCGTTATCCTCTACATCCATGTGCCAGTACAGGTTCGATACTTCGGCCTTAACCACATCGTAATCGCCTGAAAGGTACAGGAACAAATCAAGCATGTGAATACCCTGGTCCATCAGGATACCGCCACCGGCCAGCTCTTTTTTAGCACGCCATTGATTAAAGTAATCAGCAGTAACGCTTTTGCCATAACGGCCGCGCAACCATAATACTTTACCATACTCGCCACTGTCAATCAGTTCCTTCATGCGGATAACGCTGTCATGATGGCGGTGGTTAAAACCGTACATTAGTTTTTTACCGCTCTTTTCTTCGGCTTCGCGGATCTCGGCAACGTCAGCCTCTGTAAATGCAGGCGGTTTTTCGCAAAAAACGTGCTTGCCGGCGTTTAAAGAGCGTATGGTAAGCTCCTTGTTTAAAAAATTCGGTGTACAAACAAATACAATGTCGATATCAGGATGCTTGATGATCCCGTCATGGTCAACATTGGGTAAGCCATTAATTTCGGGCTGGTTGTTCGGTTCAGATACCGCGATAACCTTGCCGCATTTCAGTTCGTCAATAGCCTGGTGCCTGGTTTTACCCATTACACCGTAACCAATAATACCAACTTTTAAGTTCATACTAATTTTAATAATTTATTTTCTTTGTGTGTGTGTGTGTGTGTGTGCTATTCTTTTACCCGCAAAAATTTACTGGGGTGCCCACCAACTATTGAGTTGGCTTCAACATCCTTTACCACCAGGCTACCGGCGCCGATAATTACGTTGTCGCCAATTTTTACATCCCCTATTATCAGGCAGCCGGGCGCTATTAATACGTTGTTACCTATTACCGGGTACCTGTCGCCATTTGAGCCGATAGTTACGCTATGCCCTACATAAACATTGTTACCTATAACCGCTTTACGGTTAACAACTACGCAATAACAGTGGTTAAGCCTGAAACCTTCGCCTATCGGCGTATCAACGGGCAGGTCAACACAGTACCTGTTGGTCATTAGCCTGTAGTATAAGCTCAACGGCAATAATAACAGCGATGCTAAAGTGTTTTTGTGGAAATGATTAAGTATGCGGTACAGAATAACAATGCGATAATTCTTTTTTGTTAAAAAGAGTACCGGCAAAGGTTTTCTGTCCTTTCCACGCAACTGCTTTATATCAGCTTTTAACTTGCCCGATAAGCTGCTCATACCATTATCCTAATGCGTCAACTAAATTTTGAGCTGCGTCAATTTCCATTTGCAGCTTACCCTCGGTAGCGTATGAACCCAGGTGCGGCGTAAGTATAACGTTATCTAACTCGCAAAGCGGACCATCATATGGCTCTTTGTTATAAACGTCAACCGCAGCTGATGAAAGTTTGCCTGACGTAAGGGCGTTATATAAAGCCTCTTCATCCACAACACCACCACGAGCTATGTTAACCAGGAACGCGCCGTCCTTAATTTTCTCAAATTCTTTAGCGCCTATCACCGCTGATTTATCCGCATTACCCGGAACGTGTACCGTAATAATATCGGCTTGTGAAATTACCGTGTCAAAATCGGCTATTTCAACACCGGCTTGTTCGGCCCATGCCGTGTCAGGATAAAGATCAAACCCGAGAACCGGATTGCCTATCCCTCTGAACAAACCTGCTACCATACGGCCAATACGGCCTAAACCAATAACACCAATCTTTTTGTTAATGATCAGGTTACCGGTTTGTTTTTTCCATTGCTTGTTCTTCATGGCAGCATCAGCCTGCGGAATTTTTCGCAGCATGGCAAACGTCATGGCAAGGGTTAATTCAGCAACGCCACGGGTGGGGCCATCAGGTGTATTTAACACTTTAATGCCTTTTTTTGCGGCATGCTCCAGGTCAACACTATCCATGCCTACACCTACACGGCTAATTACTTTCAGCTCAGGCAGGGCATCCATTACGGCGGCGGTAAGCGGCTCAACACCGGCTACTATGCCTACGCAATCCTTAGCCAGCTCAATAGCTTCGGCTTCTGTAAGTTTACGTTTGTATGGGTTATTTATAACGGTATAACCTGCATTTTCAAGCAGTTCAATGGGCTGTAGGCCACATTCGCCAAAAGATGAAGGTGAAAGCAATACTTTATTCATAATATTCGGGTGTTACTTCAGCGTTAGCTGATTTTGCTGATAGATATAATTCTGCAAGTTTAAAATCTTCTTCGGTGCTTACTTTAATAGAGCGTACCGGGTCAAACGGATATAAGCCATAGTTGCCTACAAATACGGCATAACCATGTTTTTCGTAATGCTCAATAAACTTTTTAGCGTTCCATATGCACACTGTCCAGGCACAAAGCTGAACGGGTTTCAGGGTTTGAGTCATCGGTAACAACGCCTGATCGCTGAAATTTAGCGGCTTGCCATCGAAGAACGATTGCAGCTTTTCTTCGCGGACAGAGATCAGGCAATCCAGCTGGTTTTCTTCGTAATACTTAATCGCGTTGTCAATATCTTCCGGTAATACCAGTGGAGATACCGGGTTAACCATTACCAGGTTTTCGGTTTCAACGTTCAATAAAAAATCGTAATTGAACTGATCCTGAACTATATGGTCTTCGGCAAGCTCATCTTTACGTTTGTAAAACTGTACGCCATAATCATCGCACAATTTCTTCATGATGTCTGCCTCAGAGTTGATATAGGTTTCGCTGATATATTTTGAACCCTTGCAGGCTTCAATAGCATAACCTACCATCGGCTTACCATTTATCAGGCGAAGATTTTTCTTTGGGACCCGTTTGCTTCCTAATCGTACAGGAATCTCAGCTACGTATTTCATTAATAATTTATTTGAACTATGATATTATCAGCTTATGCCGGTTGTTCTTTAGTAAACAATGAGTTGTAATCCTTTTTCTCGAAAATATCGAGCATTCCACCTATCGTAGCATCATATACCTTACGGCCATCCTTTTCAAATGCTTCGCGCGCCAGTTCATACGCCAGCTCCTCGCCTTTGTAATCAGGTATCTTCCAGCCTTTGCCCTTAGGTATATAATCTTTTATAAAATGATTTTCTTCCTTATCAGTGGCGGCAACAAACTGGCCGGGTACACCCTGCCCTTTGTAGCTATGATCCTTACCTATCAGTATCACCTCGCTAAAACCCATATGGTAAGCGAGCTGAAGGCAAAGAAACGTTACACTGTGCCCACCCCACCCGGACTCATTCAGATTGGTAGAAAAGCGCGCGTTATAATCGAGATTAATAAAAGTAAGATCGGGTACATTTTTAAACCAGTTGCGGGTACGCCAGTTATAAAATTTAGGGCCTTTGCGCTCCCTGAATTCATCTGTAAACTGTTTTAACATGGTTTCAATATCCGTAACCACCAGATAAGTGGGCTCGAAACCGGATAGATAAATACGGTTCATACCAAAGGTAAACTCACCATCCAGCCGAGTAAGATCTGTAACCTTAAGGCTGGGGCCGTTAGCCACGATAAAACAACGCTTGCCTTTATGCAGATCGCGGTATTTATCCAAATTAAGCTTGCTTTGCTTGGCCGGAGCGGTATTAAGCTTCCAGGCTAATGAATGCGGAATATATTTTAAACGGTTCATGATTACCTTTTTTATCCGTTGCAGGGATAAGTCAGATAACTTTACTGTTTTAATATACTTCCATCTACTCATAGGTTAGCGATGCGGGTTACGTTTTTCAAAAGATAAATGCCGGCTTAAAGCCCGACATCGCATTTTATAAACAAATGACCACTTTTCGCGCTGTGGATATTTGCATTAAAATGCGCATAAAAATACTATTTTTTTAATTATCAGCGCAATAAAATAAAATTTTATTAACACAACAATTAATTAACACTTTTTTGAAGTACAACCCAAGGCAGGTTAAGTAAAAGTTAACGCCCTTATTTAAATATCTTCAGGCCCGGAAAATCAGCCGGACCCTTACCATCGCGAAGCACCTGTTTAAAGGTTTTGGTAAACTGCTCCTTACCGGCAAGATTGAGGTGATCGGCATTGCTGTAAAGGGCCATATTATCAGCCATCGTTCTATAAGCCGAAAAATCGTAATAAGTTGTACCCGTCTGCTTACAAAGATCAGTCATTACACGTTCTGTCTCTTCAATATCCTTTGGCGGGTAATTATCGGTATACGCCTTGTAAAAAGGCGGCGTATAAAAAATACATTTTACATTGCGGGCTTTTAGTTCGAGTGCTATCTCTTTCAGGTAGTTTAAATATTGTTCACGTATTTCCGGGTTGTACTGCAATGCAAGCTTTTTATCCTTGCTATGATCAAAGGCGTCCACCTTGGCCGATTGCAGCATTTTGGCTGTATCAACCAAAATATCGCCCACTTGTTTTGATTTTTTTTGCTCTTCTTTCTCTTTTACCGCTTTAACTAACTTACGAAAACCATAATCGGCTTGTATAAAAGCGAATAGCTTGCCGAACACCATATTATTATAATCGTTCGCTGATATCAGTTTATATGATGGGATGGCGGCATACAATCCCTTACGTGCATCATTCAGGTTTCCGTTTGAAAGGGCCTCGTTATCAAAATACAACGATGAGTATGAAATACAAATCAAAACTTCCTGTAAATGAGGCAACTCCGGAGATAGGTAATCCAGGCTATATTTAATAGATGCGATATCCTGCCCACCCATTGACAGGTTTTTACCTGTTTTGTCCCATATATTATAATCAAGCGAACCGCCATGTGAACGGCCAAAGGCCAGCGACTCAATCTTATCGCGCCGCGCATAAACGGCGTTGATCATATTTTTTTGCACCGTTACGCTTTCTGCCGGTATAACAAAGCTCAGCAACTCACATATAACTACAACGGTTACCAGATAAATTACGGCCCTGCTTAATATCTTCTTCTCCATTGCTTAAAACTGAAAATAAACAAACTCGTTAACACCAAATTTTCCGAACCACAGCACCAGGAAGGTAACTCCTATATAGAAAGCCCAGCGCGGTACTGCCGACAGGTTTAATACGGCATTAATAATACCGCTTTTGCGTACGGCAAATGATACGGTTACCAGCATCAGGATAAAGAATATGGCCAGCACAAAATCATAGAATTTTAACCCGATTAAACTTTCGGCGCCGCCCGGCACAAACAGGCTCCTTACGTCAGGCATTACGTTACGGAACTCGAATATTTTACCAAACACGGCAAAGCTATCTGATATATTATTAGCCCGGAAAAATACCCAGCCGATCATGACGATAATATAGGTTATACCCCAGCGGATGATGTTTTTAAAATCAACGCCGGGTTGAATATCGCGAATGCTACGGCCATACACATAGCGCTCAACAACCAGCATTATACCGTGTATAGCACCCCATATTAAAAAGGTGTAATTTGCACCGTGCCATAAACCGCTTATCACAAATACAAATACAGTGTTAAATATCCATCTGCCTTGCGATACTTTGTTACCCCCCAGCGGGATGTACAAATAATCGCGGAACCAAGTCGAAAGCGATATGTGCCACCTGCGCCAGAATTCTGTAACTGTTTTTGAAAAATACGGTGAGCGAAAGTTGAGCATCAAATCAATACCAAACAGCTTTGATACACCTAAGGCAATATCGGAGTAACCCGAAAAGTCGCAATAGATCTGATAAGTGAAAAATATGGTCGCAATGATAAGTGATACGGATGAAGCCTGGTCAACATGGTTATACACATGGTTAACAGCAATAGCCAGCCTGTCGGCCACCACCATCTTTTTAAATAGTCCCCAAAAAATAAGCACAAAACCTTTCCTGAAGTTCTCATACTTGTAATTATCGAGATGGCGCAGTTGCGGCAGCAAATCGCGCGTACGGGCTATAGGGCCGGCAACCAACTGCGGGAAAAAGGAAACGAAGAGCAGGAACCTGAAAATATTTTTTTCAGTTTGTACCTCTCCGCGGTAAACGTCAATTACGTAACTGATGGAGTGGAATGTATAGAATGATATACCTACCGGTAGCAGGATATCCAAAAAATCAAAATGAGCAGGGTGGTTAAAGTAGGTTGATATATCCTGGGCGGCCTGTACTACAAAATTGAAATACTTAAATATAAACAGTATTAAAAAGTTGATGACTATACTCAACGTTAAAAAGAGCTTTTTTCGCCGCCTATCGGGTGCCTTTTCAATAAGCAAGCCCGCCAAAAAGCATGATGACGAGGTAAAGAATATAAGCCCGAGGTAGCTAAAGCTCCAGCAAGCGTAAAAAAAGTAACTTGCGGCAAGTAAAAAATACAACCGGCCTTTTTGGCTTAACAACCGGTATACAATTAATACAATAAATAGAAAAACAACGAATTGGATGGAGTTGAAAAGCATCAGCTATTTAATTACAACTTAATTGTTTATATCGATATATATGATTGACCTAAGGCAAATCATTTTAGTGTTGAATATTCGGTTTATCAAATGATGCTGTATTTAAACTTATCACACTACATCACCCAGGCAGATATATAATATTCGACTCTACGAAAGTAATCATTAAATAATACTTTTTTAATAATACAATCAAAAAAATAAAATTTTAATAATAAATTAATCAATTACATGCTTTTTCAACAAAACAATGCAATAATTGGATAAGCGGTGTCATACGTTATCGTATATTCTTTTGGCATCCCAGGTTATATTTTCTTTGACTACTTTGGCCGGCACTCCTGCTATCAGTACATTAGCCGGATATTGTTTGCCCGGAACCAGTGAACGCGTACCGATTACCGACTCGCTGCTTATGCGGGCTCCTTTTAAAATAGATACATCACGGCCTATCCAAACACGGTCGGCAATGCTAATGTCGCTCGCGTAATTAATTCGTTTGCCGGTTGTTTTATCTAATATAGAATGAGAATCGCCGTTACGGATGTCGAGCCCTGCTGCGAAAAGGCAGCCATCGCCGATGGTAATATTGCCTGATGGCTCGGTTACCGCTATAGCAGCTCCACGCATATCTGTGCCCTCGCCAACCGCTATCCGGCTATTATCATCCTCAAACCAAAATTTGCTATTTTGGATAATACAATTCTCACCGATAAACAAATTATGCCCGCTGCCTTTAACATGAATGGTTACGTTAAGCAGCTTAGCATTTTTGCCCAGTGTAACTGTATTGTTGTTACCGCTGAACCTTACCTTTACGGTTTTGAAAAGCACACTACTGTAGTCTACCTTGTTGCCTTTTCCCTTATCGGTAATTTTAAGCATAAATAGCTCAGACGAGCGATTTGCGACATTGAGCACTTTGGTATGTAGTGAGGGGCTCAGCTTTTTAAGCGATTGCGATAACCCTCTTAAATAACGTAGCGGACTGCTCATACCAGCTTAAATCTCCTGAGAAATTTGCGCGAATGCGCCATTAAACTGAAGGTAAAAAACGTCAGGAACTGTAGTGGATTATCAGCCACTATCTTGGAGTAGTAAAAACGATATTTAATGTAGGTTGATGATCTGAAATCCCAAAAGAATGGCTTGATATCTTTAACAGTATACCTCTGTTTAATATCAACGCCGTGCGTTTTATCAGGCATTTCAAAAACAAGGGGCTTAAAGGACAATATAAGCTTGTAGCCTGCTTTGCGTGCCCTTAGCGGCAGTTCGGTATCGCCACGATGTTTAAAGTGTTCTGCATCAAATAAGCCTATTTTATGAAATACTTCAACCGGTATCAGTATTCCTCGGCCAATAAGATCAAAGGGATATATAGGCAGTTCACGGTCAATTTCATCCAGCTTTTTACCCTTATAAACAAATTTGTTGAAAGCGAACCAGCTGTTGGTGTATTTGCCGGCGTATGTTATGGATTGCTTGTCGCGATAGTCAACGGCTGCACAACCCACCAGAGCTTTCGGGTTTTGCTCACCAACCTTAATTAAGGTTTCCAGCCAGTCGTCAGCAATAATTACATCATCGTTTTGCAGGATGATGGTGTCAATCTCCGGATGATTATCTAATACGTACTTGATGCCCAGGTTAACTGAACCGGTCCACCAGAGATTGCCATCACCTTTAAGCTCGGTAACGATGGGGTGGGCGGCAAGCAATTCAGAGGTATTATCGGTAGACCCATCATTAACCACTATAAAAAGCTCGGGCTTTACAGTTTGATTTTCGATATAACTCACCAGATTCATTAATATCTGGCTCCTGTTAAACGTTGGAACTACTAATGCTACTTTCATATAAAATTACTTATATACTTACCTCTCTTGTTATGAATACGAAACTTTTACCGGAGCTATCTTAAAACCCTTCTTTACGGTGGCACCTATCTTATAATCTGTAATGACGTACAAAAAGGCCAGACTCATGAAAAAAGGTATGGTATAATATGTTTCAGAAAAACTGATCAGCAAAAAAATGAAATAAAGCGGCACAACCGATCGTCGCTGGTAAAACTTGCTTAACCGTTTGAGTGAGTAAATGATCATCCATGAAAAGGCTGCCATATAAACAATACCCATACCAGCAAGTGTACTGGTTAACCCGTTATTGGTTGTAGCATCGCCCGATGTTGCCTGGCCATAAGCACTTTCGGCATTACGCCCCTGCCCAAAAAACGGACTATCAAAAAAGAACTCCAAATCTCTTGCCGCAGAGCCAAAACGGGACTTATCTGAGTCCTTGGCACTTTGGTCTTTTATTTTACTATTAAGAAAGGATAGATTAAAGAACGCGTACATGGATATAGCCGCTAACAAGGGGATTATTACCACTTTATACTTATTAAATTCCGCCTTTAATAATACAAAAAGCGACAACATCAACGCCAGGTAACCTGTGGTACTGTATGTTGTGGCCATGGCTATGATGAATATAAGCCCCTTTTTGTTTTTTATAGTTCCCTCGGATATATAGAGGAAAAACAATGACATTATGAGGAACCCTACAAACGCTCCCGGCTCCCAGAACGGGCCACAATTACGTATCATTTGTAACGATTCGTTAGATTGATACAAGTACCGGTATCCATGAAAGTTATAGATGATGATATGAAAAGTTTGATCGGAATTTTCAAGCGTTGAACTGAAGGGGAAGAATGCGAACGGCGCTGATAACTTACCGAAGATAGTTTCGGAATTGGGCACAAGCACCATAGCCAGATAGAAAAATATACTGATGTATGAAAAGAAATACAATTGCTTGACGTACAACTTCAAAAAATCCATCTTGGTTGTACGGATAACCATATACCCCCAAAAAAAACGGAGCATTAAACCAAAATACGTTGACCAGAAATATTGACCGCCTGACGCTCCCTGAAATATTTGCACCAGCAACACAACTGTCATAAATAACAGGAATCGCTTATCAACCTTCCTGTCAGTATACAACAAAAAACTTGTTAAGCTGCACATTAAACCGATAGCGATAAAACCCATCTGCCCTTGAAAGAAGGGAATGCCCGACGTTGCTATCAGTAAGAAAACCGATATAAAAGCTAAATTCTTTTTTAGCGTCATGTTACACTTTATGTTGAGATGTACGCGCCGGACGCGTTACACCAACCAATATCTTTATAAACCTTTTGAGTGAATCAATAGACAATAAAGCCGGACTAAGCAATTTTGACGAGTAAGACAATGCTTTCAGCTTTTTGTTTGCCGCTATCAGATCACAGGCATAAAAGTAGTAAGTTCTGCGCAGAAAAATGTTTTGGAACGCCGACATATCTACCTTGGCTTTCCATTTTTGCACTACCTGCCCCAAACCTTTTAAACGCTTTTCTATTGATTTTGATGTGCGTTCGCCAAAATGCTCTCTGAATTTGATCAGCGATTTATCTATATGCGCAAATTTATGCTGATGAGCGATGCGAAACCACATATCCCAGTCCTGAAAAGAAACCAGGTTTTCATCGAATAGTCCGCTCTCTTCTACCGCTTGCTTAGTCACTGTAACACAGGTAGTCGTAATCGGGCAAAAATCGCCTTGGCGCATAGCATTCAACACATCAGCGGGCAGGTCACGCTTCGCTTCGCTGGTTTTGCCATCTTCATCATTAAACAGTATGCAATCTGAATAAACCAGCCCTACATTTGCACTTGCCTGGTGTGCTTTAAGATGCTCTTCGAGCTTTGTTGGCAACCATAGGTCGTCATCATCCAAAAACGCGATGAGCTCGCCATCTGAATGGCTTATGCCGGTATTACGCGCGGCGTTGCCACCCATAGACTGTTCGTGATGTATCACCTTAACATTATCAAGCTCACCGCACACTTTATTCACAGCATCCGCATCAGGCTGATGATCATTAACAACAACAACCTCATAATTTTTATAGGTTTGCGCTGCAACACTGGCCAATGCCTCCCTCAAAAAATCAGGGCGATTGTATGTTGGTATGATGACCGAGAACTTCATGTTAAAATCTGCTGGCATTTTTGCCTGTTAATACTCTATATCGCTCTGCCGAACGCACGGCCTTGAGGTAATACCGCACAAAAAAAACATCAAGCTTTTGGCTTAAAGAGAGGTTTTTTCCTTTTTTTAATATGTACCTGATATCGCCGCCGGTTGGCCTTACTTCCTTTACAAACTGCAACATGTGACCCAGTTTACTTATCTTTTTATTTTCTTGGAAACCGGCTTGTCCACCACCTACACGGCGGGCTTTATTAGCTATTTCCTTCAGATCATGCCGGGCCGGATGCTTTATGACCAGTTCAGGAACATAATCTATTCCAAAACCGCCCTTTAATGCCCGAACGCCCCACTCATAGTCACCACCGGACATGAGCGTATCGTCAAAAACGCCAACGGCATCAAAAACTTCCCTTTTAGTAAACATGTTAGCGGTAATGCTGGTGCCCTCAACATTTACATAACGCTCCTGGTTAAAAGCGAAAACACTTTCGTACAATTCAGCCTTAGTAAGTTTTGCGGATTGATAAAATAGCTCCACACTACCGCCTATCCGATAACTATTTGGCCGATTGTTAAAATGCTCTACCGCAGTACTTATCCAGTTGGCATAAGGAATACAATCAGAATCAGTAAACCCCAATATTTCGCCCTTTGCTATTTTAAGCGCCGCGTTGCGCGCGGCGTACGAGCCCGGTTTTCCTTCAGCGATTACTTTACAATTAGCAGGCAAGTTATAGCCGTCAGGCACATTATCATGCGGGTTGTTATTAGCAACAATAATTTCAAAACTATCAACTGGATAACTTTGCCCCGCCAGCGCCTCCAAACACAACATCAACCTGTCCCAATCGTTATAAGTAGGTATGATTATGGTGATAAATGGGGTGGATAATGACATGGGAAAAGTTATTGGGTTAGGGTTGTGTATAGATCAATATGTTGTTTGATTGAGTATGATAATAAGAATCGCTCTTTATCTTTTTCAGATATAGTTGAACTTGTGTTCGCCGATAATCCTTTTTCAATAGCAGCAACTACCGATTCTTCATCGGAAACATTAAAAGTAGGGAAATCAAATGCTCTTAAAACTTCTGTAATATTTCCATTTGCAGGACCAACTATATATTTATTAAACGCCAATGATAAATAAATTACTCCTGATGTTAAATTTTCAAGTCTGGGGATCAATACAACGTCAGCCGCATTAAAAAAAAACTGAACTTTTCGGTGATGAACAAATTTAAAACCCAGCCATTGATCTGAAAACATTTTTCTTAGGATGTGTTTTACCCGTATTGATATTTTTCTTACCGGATGTTTTTTAAAAGAATGTCTCTCAAAAAAACCCGGTATCAGTAAATATTTTTTTTTTATATTTATTTTCGAAAAAGCATTAAATATAAATTCTTTCTCTTCCTTATTTCTGATCTTACCAAAACACAAAATCACTTTTGCATCTTCTTTTATACCAAGTTCTTTACGTGCTTCTTTACGGTCCACAAAATTTGGGTAACTTGTATAAATATGATGTGGTATTAACGAATTTAAAGTTCCTGAGCCTCTACTTACAAGATTTTCAAGGCTATATTCGCCCAAATGAACTACCGCATCCGCTGTTGAATATGAAAAATCATATAACTCTTTAAACCTTTCGGCATCTGCTTTATTAGGCAATTCATTATGTCGTGTAACTACTATCTTAGCGCCACGACTTCTCCACATAATCATGCGGTTTTTAAATTCAATTAATTGTTGCTTTGAAGGAGCAAGCCATTTAAACAACTCTTCAGGCCACTGTATATGAATAACATCAAACATAGCTTCAGAATTCCAAAATTCTGTAACTGAATTCACAATTTCTACTTTAGCCGCCAGCCCTTCAACAAGCTCTGTTATATACGGATTATTAGCATTAGATGTTAATAAAACTTTCATATATCAAATCTCTACACACTTTTTCAAAACCTCCAAATATGCATTTTCCGTTTCACGGTCAGGCTCAATATAATTACCTTCTGCCCATTCGTTCCATGATTTAAGGAATGCTATACGCTGTTGTTCTGGTTTATTTTGAATTGACTTAATAACACTTTTAACATGCACCTCAAAAAGCTCAGCTGTGGAATCCATAAGTACCACACCTCTTTTTTTGCTCCGCGGCGTATTATCCCAACGCGGTACTATGTTAGGCAAATAACCTTCAGGCAACCCGTCTGCTTCTTGCTGAGTAATAAAATCCTTGTATGATATACGGCGTGGTAAAAAGAACGAATTATACAATGGAAACTTTCTACGGGCTTTCATTTGTATGTTTCCGTATTTTTTCTTCTCAACTTGCGTAACAACCGGGCTAATCGCATTAGATACAAGTGCATCCATACTAACCTCCGACGGTTTTTTCCCATTAAGCACACCTACAAAGTAAACTCCCGGAAGCCCGTTTTGCTTTGCAAGCCTTTGCCATGTTTCAACAAAAAGCTGAATATTAAAATCTTTATCACCCGGGCGATATATTAGAAACAATGGTTTACCATCTACAGTAAGATATCTCTTATCAAGAAAAGCAGGTAATACCGTATTAAAATGATCTTCAAAATCTTTTACGTCAGGATATTCTTGTTTTATAAGCACAGTTCCTGGTGAACCATGCCATATACCTGACCATGTTTCATTACCCCATCCAAGACAAAATGGGAAATCGGGTTTACCAGATTGAACTACCTCATCAAAAACACGATCAAGAATACGACGGCCACGGCCAAACCAATAATGCCAGTAACAAAATGCCTCTACTCCATTTTCCTTCGCCAGTTTGGCTTGTGCTTCTCGAATCTCAGGCAAACGTAAATCGTAAAAACTTAAATCACCTGGAATAACAGGTTGTTTATGCCCTTTATAAAGAGGTTTGGCGGCCGCTACATTTATCCACTCGGTAAACCCTTTACCCCAAAATTTATCATTTTCAGGTATTGGATAAAACTGTGGTAAATAAAATGCAATTATTCTGGCTTTTTTGTTCATAGTAAATCAATCTTACAAGATACTTTTAATTTTCACAGCTTGCTTTAGCAGCGTTTCAATACTATTTTTATATGTATGCTCTCGGCTTCCGAATTGATGTTCAAGCAATGCTTCTAACTTTTCAAGATTTTCGTTTTCGAGTACATAATCATTCTTTGTAATTTTATTTAAAAGCTCATTTTCATTATTAAACATATCATCAAGTCCTCCGTAATCAATAAAGTGCTCATCGTTATATCTAAAACACGCTTTACGTTTTAACAATGATGTAAAATATACCGTAGTTGAGTGGCATATACAAAAATCAGAACTTTGAATAAGACTTACCAACATTGATGAGTTTTGGTAAACCTCTATTAAATTGCTGCATTTATCAAATGCATAATGCTCTAGCTTATTGGTAGGATGCATTAGTACATTAAACATATACCCTGTTTGCTTAGCCACAGTTTGTGCAATACGCAACATATCCGCATTTGACTGTCTAAGTGTACTGCGTGAAAATAATATAACAAAACTATTTGTACGTCCCATTACACTATCATTGGCAGCAGTATAATAGTTACTTATTTGATATTCTTTTACTGAACTACCTGATAGCAATACATTTTTACGAGAATTTCCATTAGCGTTGAACACGCTTGCAACACTATCGCCCCATCCAAGCAAATAATCAGCAGGTGAATTAAGATAATTAATAGCCGATTGTGAGTATTGGTGATCTCTATGTCGAACATAAATTCCATGCTGCATTGTAGCAGTAAGTATTTTTTTTTGCTTTGCCGATTGAACAAAAATATTTCCATACTGCTTCATGTCTGAAAATACAATCAGCAAATTCAAATTCTCCAACAAATTAATCGAATCAATAAACCGACTTAAATCATAATAATAAAGGCATTTAGCAAGCAGCTTTATATTTTTTGCAACAGATTGCACCCTAAAAGACTGACGTATTGGAACAGCTGTCAGAGTTTTTATAATTAATGAAAACTTAGCTACTATAGCGCAAAAGGCAAATTTCCTTTTTACTTTGAAGTCTTTATCTATAGTAAATACTCTTATTGTATAATCATCTAATTGATTTAAAACGTTATCGCATTGCTTTAAATAATCCCCACGGTTATCATCATCCATTACAAAGCCTATAATTAGGTTGTTTGATTGCTTGCCTGTTCGTTCAGTGATCGATATAGGTATGTTTTGACTTTTATATAGTATATTTTTAAGTAGAGATTTAAATTCAGCCTTTAGCGAGAATTTTTTACCTTCTCCATCTATATGATGTAAATGAGATAGCTCATTTGCAATTATCCCACCATAATTATATCCACGGAAAGTAACGCGTTTCCATTTCTCCCAGTGGGGAAGAAACTTGTCTTTATATTCTTTTCCGATGATCATGGTTTGTATGGGTAGTTGCTTGCTGTATGTTGTCGTTTACGAATCCAGTATGTCCTTTTTAGCTTGATAAAGGGCGCGGGCCATTTCAAGGTCTACGGGCTCGTCTATGTCTATTGAGCGCCATTTTTCCATTTCTACGTAACCGCATTTTGGGCCGATACGGCCAATGGAAAACAATATATCACGCTTGGTGGCGTAGATGGCTTTATTTTCTGCCCATTGGTTCCATGATTCCTTTTGGCGAGGCATGCGTTTGTTAGGATCGTAATTGCGTGGCTCAACGGTTGTGCCTTCGTCGGTTACGCTCCACAAGTAACGGGTATCATAGTATAAGCTTAATGCCGAATCATATCCTTGATTTTTCACCAAATCAATAGCGGCATCAATGGCCGATACATTACGCAGCGGTGCTGTTGGATATAACAATACCACGATATCGACATGCTTATCCGGGTTAGCTTCTTCAAATTGCTCAACAGTCCACTTCAGCAGTAAATCAACTTCCTGCAATATCTGGTCGTGGGCATACATATCCGGACGGGTCATGGTATTGGCGCCCCACTTTTCAGCTACCTGGCGGATTTCCTCATCTTCGCTGTTAACAATATATTCGTCGATCAACGCGGCTTTCTTAGCTTGTGTAATGGTATGCGCAACAAGTGGCTTGCCACCTAAATCGATAATATTTTTACGCGGAACGCCTTTTGAACCTCCTCTTGCCGGTGTAATGGCCAGTACTATTGATTTCTTCTCCATGTCAAGAATGTGTATATCAGTTTAAAATTATCTCATGAATTCCGGTTACATTCAATTCATCAGCAACCGATTGTAACGATGCAAAAATTTCGGGCTCCAGAGGTATGCCTGATGCAGAACGTTCAGCGCTGATCAGTTTCTCCGGATCGCCGGGTGCCATGATAGCGCGACCATCAACAGATGGTAAAGCACGCAAACGTTCCATTTCTTCCTGTAATTCCTGCGCAAATGCATGTAACGGCCTGAAACGGTTGATATCAAAAACCAAATAAAACTGCCCAAGCAGCCTCTTGCCCGATATATCGGAGCCGTACATAGCACTAACCTGATCGCCGTTAGGCATGCCGCACAACACACCGCACAATATATCAACCAGCAAAGCAATGCCGAAACCCTTGTAATCACCAAACGGCACCAGCAATTCGGCGATTTTAGCATCGGTAGTAATGTTGCCATCTTTGTCAGCAGCTACGCCTTCAGGTAAAGCAAGCCCTAATTGACGGTACAGCTGTATTTTATTTCCGGTGATCTGCGTAGTTGCAGCATCGTAACACAGCGGCTCTTCGTTTTGCAACGGGAAGGCATAGCAAAATGGGTTAGTGCCCAAAAATGCTTTTTTTGATCCTGTAGGAATAAGTCGTGGAGTAGTGTTAGTTACTGCCAGGGCGAAAAATCCTTTCTTAGCCGCCTGGATAGTGTAGTACGCCAACATACCGCAGTGCGATGAATTGGTAACGGTTACCCCTGCCATACCCTGTACAGCGGCTATTTCCATAGCCTTGTCAATAGCTGTTTGTCCTGCCGGGAAACCCAGTGCATGGTCTGCATTAATGATTCCTGTTGCCGGTCCTGTTTGTTCAAACTCGAACTTCGGCGACGGTGTTAAGCGCCCTGCCTTTAAAGCCTTTACATAATGGGGCAATAAACGTATTCCATGCGAATCAACACCACGCAATGATGCCTGCACTAAACCCTCGGCAGCGGTGCGCGACGAAAGCTCATCAAAACCCGCAGCTAACAGCAGCTTTTGTGCAAAAGCTTCAAGAGCCGCGGCATTTACATTGATTGCTGATTCTGTTACGTTCTCCATTATGGTTTCGGATATGTTTTAAGGCCATTAACGGCCATAAATTCTTTAATAATTTCCTCGTTCTCTAAAAAGTAGTTAAGCCCTTTCCAGTTGTACTGGTTAATAACTGCGTTTGATTTACCGGTTTTAAATACTTCGGTATCTTCACAATTGGCGCCGCTACCATCAAGCCCGATATTGTCAATTACAGCTTCCTTAGGGTAAACTGCAAAGGTTGATGTGAGGTAGTGCAGCAAAATCCAGCTCACACTCCATATATCTACTTGGCCTTTCAAAAATTTTTCGGATTTCGAGAGGATGGCCATATCGCTTGAAAAATCCTCTATCAAAAAACCGATGGTATCAAATAATGAAACCACCTTAGCCAGGTCAACCTCATATTGCTGCCACCTGTCGGCCCAGGTTGCCCAGCCCCATGTTGAAAAGCGGTTGAGCAACAATAAATCGGCTTCCGGATCAAATATAAAGTTACAATTCGGAAACAGGTAGCCGCAAAGGCTGCGTATCTTCTTGTTCTCCTTAAGTTCGGTAAGGCCTTGCCTGAAAAATTCATAGCCTCCCGGTCTTAATACACAATCATCCTCAAGCAATATAGCGGCATCAGCTCCATCGGCAAATGCGTCGCTCATCGCTGTCCGTACACTTTTTGCCAAACCAAACTTTTCGGTACGCTGCGTAAGCGTAATGTTCAGTCCTTTAAAGTTGTGTACAATGTCAAGTATCTTTTTTTGGTTCTCGATCACTTCGGGTTTATCCGAGTAATCCAGGTAGGCTTTAACGTGTGGTATACCGTTGGCTGCCAATCCTTCAAGCGTACTTAACGTGTGCTCCGGACGATTGTACATCAGAAGTAACAAGTCAATCCTCATTACCCATTGAAGTTAGGATTCGGAATTATATAAGCATGACCAACCTGGTGCAACGGCTTTGGCGGGTTATGCATTTCATCAATATATTTTATTCCTTCTTCCAAACCTTGCAAACGTATTGCCGGCTCAATCAAATGTTCTTCTATAAACGCGCTTGCACCGGCTTTAATCAACTCAATAACCTCTTTACGGTTACGGATGTTACCCACCCCGCGAGACATCATAATGTTCAAGCCTGAAAACTGGATCAGATCTTTATTTAACAGGATGTAATGCGAACCGAAACCGAAAGGTATACAGTGCGTTGACGGGCTCAGGATGTTTTTGTTATCCCATATAGGCGCAGTATTGCCTGATGAGCTATCGAACAGTAAGTTACAGCCACGGCCACCAAAATGCGCTTTCATTTTTTTCGCAATGTCTTCAATGCTGCTGTTCAGTTCGTGCCTGAAACCAAGGCTTTGCTGCTTGTTATTCAGCTCTCCTACTATCTCTTCAGGTAGTACATAAGTTTCGATTGATTCCGGATCAATAGCTTTAATTACTGCCAAACGCTCCTCTGATGAATCAAGCACAAAAATTCTTGACTCCGGACAGGTGCGGTTGTGTATGTAAGCGGCAATCAAGCCTGAAAAACCCGACCCTACCAGTAATAACCTGCGCATACGTAATGAATCGGCATGGCGGGTAAGCGCGTTACGCACATCGGCAATCAAGAAGCCGAACATAAATGGCATTAATTGCTGTATGGTTGGGTTTTCGTGTTTACGATAGCATATTTCATAAGAATATTTAGGTAACACCACATACTTAGCGTATGAGCCATCGTAGCTGTGTTTACCATGGCCTATAATGGTGCTTTCACCATAATCGCACTCGGTATAACGGTGTAAAACGGTACAGGCGTAACAATCGTAATGCTCGCAAGGTACATGGCCAAAAACAGTTACATAATCACCTTCGGCTATTTCGCGCGCGTCAGCATTTGAGCGGATAACACGGCCAACACCGCCGTTACCAAAAACAAACTCATCATCAATCATAAACTCATCACGACGAGGGTGTATACCATCCGGGTGCGAGGCCAGCCAAAAGCTTCCGTGCATAGGTATGGCAAGCATTTCAACTAAAATTTCACCCTGCCTTAATTCCGGAACACTGGCTTCTTCCAACGTAGTTTTAAGCGTTTTTTGCTCTTTGTTTAACCAGCGTGTAGTGATCTGTAAGTTTCTCATCTGAATTTATTCAATTTGATTACAATTGTTTTATACTATTATTATCACCTCTCACTTATCTCCACTAATTTATTACCTGATTATAGGTGTGGCGGGCACCGCAGTACCCGGCTTCTCTTCTTTAAAATATTTATCGCGCAGCGTAAGGAACGGCTTTTCAACAAACCTGTACAGATAACTTGATATAATTAAGTTAAGCGCGAAAAACAGCACAAAGAATATGAGTGAATATATACCGCCTTTTAGCCCGAATTCTTCTTCAACCTTGTTGAGTACGTATACTACCGGAAAGTTTATTAGGTAGATTGAATATGACCATAGCGAAATTTTATATATAGCGGTATAAACAAAGTTTGAACTTTTTGTTTTTAAATTATTGCAAGCCGGTAAAAACAAGGCGAATGCAATGGTCATCACGGTAAGGAAGAATACCTGTATAACCGGGTTAACACCTTCCATAGCGTTATTATTTAAATAGAAAACAAACAGGCCGGCGGCTATAACCGCGCCTATGATGGCGCCCGGGCCAACCAGTTTCTCATAGGTTTTACGGTGATAAAATTTCAGGAAGGCAACAAAAACACCGGTCATCATGGCATCAAGCCTGCTGATTACGATCATCCTGGTTTGCCAGAAATAATAGTGTTTAACCGTTAAGCAGTAAAAGCGGAAACCAATTGGCACTATAATGAACAGCAGCGTTGCAGTTAAGAATGCATTACGTATGCTGAACTTAAATACGTATCTGAAGAAGAGCACAGCCAGCGGGTAGAACATATAAAACCACTCCTCGATACATAAACTCCATGATACGTTGAAGAATGATGGTTTAACCCAGGCAAAGTTTTGCAGAAACACGAAGTACCAGCTCAAATGCTGGATGCGTATATGCGGCGGCTTAAGTAAAAGCACGCAGGCAATGTTAATAAAAATGAAAAGATAATAGTTAGGCAGCGTACGCATCCACCGGCGTACCCAAAAGGTTTTGAGAGAACCACCTGTAGCTTCCTTTTCAAACGTTTTGATGAGTATACCGCCAATCAGGAAACCACTAAGTACAAAGAAAAGCTCCACACCCCAAAAGCCCAGCACAGTAATACTTTGCTGATCGGCAATGGGCAGGTAAAACCGAGCATGACTGAACAGCACAAACAGTATCGCTATGCAGCGCATCAGGTCCAGTCCAAAAATTCTTTCGTTCTTATTCATCTGCAAATATTATAACCGGGTCTTAAACTTCCTGCAACTCCACCATGCGCCTGAAACGTTCAGACGTTTCAACCATTTCGTCAAACGTGCCATTGGCGGCTACCTTGCCTTGTTCAAGCAAGTAAATAGTATCAGCATTTTTTATGGTTGATAAGCGGTGTGCTATAATGATCATGGTGTAAGTACCATGCAGTTTTTCAATATTGTCCTGTATCACGCGCTCTGTTTCAGAGTCGAGCGCTGAGGTAGCCTCATCCAATATCAGGATATCAGCATCCTTGTACAGCTCACGTGCAATGGATATACGCTGCTTTTGCCCGCCCGATACTAACGTACCATGGTCGCCCAACATCGTATTCTCTTTATCAGGCAAGCTATCAATAAACGCGGTTAACGAAGCAAGCTCAACCGCTTTATTAAAGCGCGCCAGGTTTTCAGGTGTACGTTCAGCCCAAAAGGTGATGTTATTATATATGTTATCGTTAAACACCACCGCTTCCTGCGATATATAACCTATACGGTTACGGAAGCTATTAAGGTTATACTGGTTAAGCACATCGCCGTCAACCAGTAGTTCGCCTGAATCAGGTTTTAATAAACCTACCAAAATATTGGCCAGCGTAGTTTTACCTGAACCACTTTCGCCTACAAAAGCAACAGTCTTGTTTTTTGGTATTGATATGTTTACGCGGTCCAGTATCTGCTTAACCTTATCGTATGAAAATGAGCTGTTTGATATTTGTATACCTTGCTCGAAACCTTTGTAAGCTTTATTTTCTTCATGCTCCTGCCCTTCTGCCATTTCGGTATAAAGCGTAGCAATTGAATCCATCGAACCGCTGTTCTGGATAAAGCTTTGCCAAAAATTTTGCACCAGTACCAATGACATAAGCGCTCTGTAAAAAAGCAGCAAACTTAACAGGATGGTACTTAACATGGTGCCCATATAGCTTACCTGCAGGTATATTACCCCGGCCACAATTATAATAATAACCGGCTCCTTAACACTATTAGTAATAGCGGCGTTGTAACCCATCTTTTTGTTAAACTCTTCCGAATCGCGTATAACGCCCTTGATGTGATCAGAAAACCGTGCGAAATAGTTGGTTGATTTAAGGTATTTAAAGTAATAGATAGATTGCGTAATCAGCTTGTTGAACTGGTTACCCGTTTTTGAGATGCTTAATGACGCGCTTTTGGTTGAGCGATAAATCCGTCTGTACAATAAGCTTGATATACCCGCGCCTACGCCCACAATCAGCGCGAACTGGTAGTTGGCCAAAAACGCAAGCACAACATAGGTTAACAACATCACCGCTGCTTGGATGGCGTTGAAATAAAACTTAACCGTTTGGTTAAGCCTGCCCACCTCACCGGTTAAAGTGTTTTGGATACGGCCGGTATCTAATTTTAAAAAGTTACGATAGGTTAAACCTTGCAACTGCGCAAGCAATGCAAAGCGTATACGGCGCATAAAGTAGAACCACAGCTGAACCTGCCCGTTTTGCTGAAAAAACTTAAGTCCGCCTTTAACAGCGAACAGCAATACCAGCACAACAAGTATAGAATTAAGATTGATCTGGAAACCGAGTGAGGTAATAGCATCTGTTAAAAAGTGCAGTTTACCCATTGATTTGCCTGACGATTTCATTTCGCCGGTATCACTCACTGATTGCAGCAGGGGCATAAACATAGCCAGGCCCATACCGTCCAGAAAGCTTACCATAATGCCTAAACCGGTATTTAAAAGCAACCTGTTGCCTATAACATTATAGTAAAATTGAAAATAGCCTATAAAGTTGTTTTTAAAATTCAGTTTCATTTATCAATCGGATATTCTTGGTATCTGTTTTATTACCGCTCCCATATCAATAGCGCTTCGTTAGTGGAAATGTAACTATCCACTTCGTCAGCTTCCATTATCAATAATCTAATTTTGCGCTTTATAACTTTCTCTGCCTTTTCAACCAACTTAGCTGCGTAAGCCCGGTTTAACTCGGCACCTACCAGCAACAGGTCTATCACTTTACTATCCCTGCCGCGAGCAAAATCGCCGGTAATGTAAGCTGATTGCAGATCGCCTATGCGGCGCAATACTTTTTCAATTATTTCATCAATGCCAACAAACTTGAATATTATGTTATTCAGTTCGTTAAAAAAGGGGTGAGAGCGGTTTGCCTGATATAATTTTTTATTTCCAGAAGCTGAAGATACCAACAGGCCGGCATCTTCAAACCGGTTTAGCTCTAAACGTATAGCATTACTTGATTCACCGAACTCTGACTCCAGGCTACGCAAATAGGCCCTGGTATCGCTATTGAGGAAAAACTTCAAAAGCAATTTAATTCGTGTTTTCGATGTAATCAGCGTTTCGAGCATATAATTAAAGCGTGCTACGTAGATGTTTTAACGCACTTTATTTAACATCGTAAATGAGTAATATAACTACTCATTTATTATCTTGATACAAATTAAGGCAAAAAAAATGACTAAATGCAAAAAATAGTTTATATTTTTTGCATTTAGTCATCAAAACAACGTTTTTATTAATAAAATGCATATTTAATGCTATGCATTTGTTAATTATCGCAATTTAAAAGCGGCTCAAAAATTTTGCTAATTTTTTCTTGAATGACATATTAGTACGGTTGCTATCATCTGAGTAGTAGCCATATCCGTAACCATAGCCATAACCATAACCGTAGCCATAACCATAACCATAGCCATAACTACCTGATGATTGAATAGCGTTCATCACGATACCTAACTTTGGCAGTTTACGCTCTTCGTACAGCTGGTTCAGCATTTGAACCTGGTTCTTTTGCGTGTAACCATGCCTTACAATGTACAAACTCAAATCGGCAAGACGGGCAAGTATTAATGTATCGGTAACCAAACCCACCGGAGGCGAGTCAATAATAACCTCATCAAAATTTTGCTTTAAATAAGCGATCAGTTCGTCCATTGCCTGTTGCTCAAGTAACTCAGCCGGGTTTGGCGGAATCGGCCCCGAACTGATAATGTACAGGTTAGGATGAACCTCACTTTGTTTAACAATTTCTTCTTTAGTGGCTTTACCGATCAGGTAGTTGCTTATACCAAAAGAGTTATCGATACCTAAACTGGTTGAAATTTTCGGCTTACGTAAGTCAAGCTCTAATACAACTGTTTTACGGTTGGATATTGCGAAAGCTGCACCCAGGTTAAGCGCCACGAAGCTTTTACCCTCGCCGGACATGCTGGATGTAAACAACGTAACGTGCGACTCCTGCTTGGCGCCGAACACAAACTGCAGGTTTGTACGGAAGGCCCTGAACTGCTCGGCAATTGCCTTACGGCTTTTAGGCTTAACCACTACCGGCTCAAAACCATCACTAAACATGATTTGGCCAAGTATAGGTGCTTTGGTTTTATCCATTACATCTTGTTGGCTGGCTATCTTATTGTTAAGCTGATCTTTAATATACACGTAACCTGTTGACACTACTAAACCTAACACCAAAGCCAATGTGTAAACAATTTGCGCTTTGGGTTTTATAGGTGAATCGTTAACATACGGTTCATCAATAACACGGCTATCAGCAATGGTTGCTGCGTACGATAAGGCAGCTTCTTCACGCTTCTGCAACAGGTAGGTCACCAGGTTATCCTTAATGGTTTGCTGGCGCTGCAAGTCAATAAACTGGCGTTCCTGTTTAGGTATCTGGCGAATAGCACCTTCCATACGGCTGGTAGTTGAAGTAAGATCGCGCTTGGTAAGCAGTAATGAATTTTTCATTACCTGCACACTCTCGCTTATCGCCCGTTTTGAGGCTTCTATCTGTACCTGCAGCGGCTCTAATAATGGGTTATTAGCCGTACCATTTGCCAAAATGCTGCTTCTTTTAGCTTCCAGATCAGTTAAGTTTGAAATCAAGCCTAACAATACGGGGTCGTTAAGGCCAAGCGTAGTAGGCACTGAAGAGGCTTGGTCAGCATTTGCAACGTATTTCTCGATACCCTCTATAACGCTTAACTGAATATTAACCTCATTCAATTTAGCATCAACGGTTTGAATATTCTTCAATACCATATCAGCCTCTGATGATATATTGGTTAAACCCTTGCTGCTTTTAAATTCCTCTACCCTGCGCTCAGCTATGTTAAGCTCACTGCCTAATGAATCTAAACGATCCTGAACAAATTTAAGCGTGCTTTCAGTAACCAGGTTTTTATCTTCAACCGCGGCCTTGTTGTACTCAAAAATCAACCTGTTTAAAATGTCAGTACCTCTTTTCGGTATAACATCCTCCAGTGTAATTTGCAATACAGTTACGTTTTTACTTGGCAGGGTAATTAGTAAGCTACCTAATAAACGATTGGCAATAAGATAGGGCTTAGCAATCTTGATCTTGATCTCATGGCCTTTGAATGCCTGAGCATCCTTGGTGTTATCAATTTTCCACGAGCCGAAAAACTTATGATATATTTTGCCGAATTCACCGTTAAACTTTTCGCCCTCTTTGTTCTGAACCACAAATTTATTGCCACCCAGGTAAGTGAACATCAGTTCGTAGGCACGCGAATTAGGATTAAACTCAATGGCATACATTTCAATTGGCCCGTTTTTGTATAATGGCCTTTCAATAATGTCATTAGTTGAATAATATTCAATACCCAGGTTAAGGTTGGTAACAACCTTTTCCATCAGGGCTTTTGATTTTAATATCTCAATCTCGTTTTCAACCACCTTATTGTTCGAGAACAGATCAATTTCGCTCAAAGCCATCTGGGGTGCTGAACCACCATTTTTTGAGTCGTTCTTGATCAGTAAAGAGGTTTGCATTTGATACACCGGTGGGGTGTAGCGCATGTAAAAAAAAGCGGCACAAATAGCAATAACCGCTGCAACAAGGTACAACGGCCAGTGGTATAGATATCTGAATAATATTTGCTTAAAATCAACCGATTCTTCGTCAGTATTTTGCACGTTTTGGGCAGTTACTGTTCCGTCTTGCATAGTTAGTGATGGTGGCTTAATTACCTAAACCGGTAAATTAATAATGATATGGTTGTTAATAGACTTACTATCAGCGTAGTGTTTTGATATAAGTTTTCGTTTCGTTCCAAACGCTTAATGTTTGGCTCAACGTATATCACGTCGTTATTATTCAAGTAAAAATATGGCGATTCAAATACCTTTTTGGAACGCAGGTCCAAACGGGCAAACTGCATCTGATCGCCGTTTTGCCTGATCACCAACACATTTTCACGGCGAGCTGTAACACGTAAATCGCCCGCAAGCGCTATGGCTTCAAGCACGCTTACCCGCTCATTCGTGATCTGAAAGGTACCGGCCCTGGTAACATCACCGGTAACGGATATCTTAAAGCTAAGCATACGTACCGTTACAGTAGGATTTTTAACGTATCGTGCTGCCAAAGCGGTTACAGTATCCTTAACCTGGGTAGTGGTTAGTCCTTTTACTTTAATTTTTCCAAGGGTTGGCAGTTCAACTTCGCCCAACTCGTTTACGAGGAAACCGCCGTATTGTAAGGTATTGGCGTTATTATTATTATTGCTACCACCGCCCATGCGAGATTCGGTCATGTTATCGCCGAACAACGCGTTGCTTTCAGTGCTTAACGAGGTAACTTTGATACTCAATACATCATTAGGCTGTACTATTTGCGGCCGGTATTGCTCTAAAGCTATTTTTACCTGGGTTGTATCCAGATCCTGAAAATAAGGGACATTTTTATAAGATACGCAGGATGTGAAGCTATAGCTAAGCAACAGAAATGCAATGATTACCCTGCACTCGCGAAAAATTCTATACATAAATTAAAATGATCATTTTACAATACTAACACTTTTTTTCCATAGCAAAAACCACCACACCTATACGCTTATAGTCAAATTATTATAAGCCAGTAAAAAAGCCTTTAAACAAGCTTTTTACCGGCAAAATCAGACTGGAGTTAGTTTGATACAAAAATTTATCGCGGCAATAAGCCGTTGCTTATTTACCGATAGTATATACTTTAAAACCAATATCGGTTAAGGCGGCAGAATCAACTATGCTGCGGCCGTCAAACAAAAATGCAGGCTTTTTCATATTGTCAAAAATGCGCTGCCAATCGTATGTTTTAAATTCGTCCCACTCGGTAAGGATAGCAATAGCATGCGCATCTTTACAAGCTTCGTAAGGGTCGGTATAATTAGTAACCAGTTGCTTGTTTTTGTCAGCGCTACGGGTACCTAAATAATCCAGGTCAAAAAACACCTGAGATTCCGGTACTTTAGGATCATAAACCGCAATGCCTGCTTCTTCATTCAGTAAAGCGTCAGCTACATAAATAGCGGCAGATTCACGGGTGTCGTTAGTGTCTTTTTTAAATGCCCAACCCAGGAAAGCGATCTTTTTGCCAGATACCGTATTGTAAAGCGTTTTTACGATGTTGTTAGCAAAACGGCTTTTCTGATGATCGTTCATAATGATCACCTGCTCCCAGTAATCAGCAACTTCTTTCAAACCATATGAGCGGGCAATATATACAAGGTTCAAAATATCCTTTTGAAAACATGAACCACCAAAGCCTACTGAAGCTTTAAGGAACTTAGGGCCAATACGGCTATCCGTACCGATTGAACGGGCTACCTCAGTTACATCAGCACCGGTACGCTCGCAAAGTTCAGACAGTGCATTAATTGATGATACACGCTGTGCCAGGAAAGCGTTAGCGGTAAGCTTTGACAGCTCAGAAGACCAAAGGTTAGTGGTCAAGATACGTTCGCGTGGCACCCAGTTGGCGTAAACCTCAACAAGTGCGTTAAGCGCTTCCTGCCCCTCGGGTGTGGTGTCGCCACCAATCAATACGCGGTCAGGCGCATGTAAATCCTCAACAGCTGTACCCTCGGCCAAAAATTCCGGGTTTGACAGTATCTGGTAGTTCACACCGTTACCGGTGTTTTGTAAAATATTTTTAACAGCCTCTGCGGTACGAACCGGCAGGGTTGATTTTTCAACAACAATTTTATCGTCCTTAGCCACACGAGCAATCTGGCGTGCGCATAGCTCGATGTACTTTAAGTCAGCAGCCATACCTTTACCGGTACCATAGGTTTTAGTAGGCGTGTTTACTGATATAAATATCATTTCGGCCTCATCAATAGCCTTATCCACTTCGGTTGAAAAGAACAAGTTACGGCCACGCGCTTCTGCAACTACTTCTGACAGGCCGGGCTCATAAACAGGTATATTTTCTGTATTTGGATCATTCCAGGCGGCAATGCGGGCTTCGTTCAGATCGACTACGGTAACTTTTATGTGCGGACATTTTTGCGCGATTACTGCCATTGTAGGCCCACCAACATATCCTGCTCCAATACAGCAAATTTTAGTGATTTTCTTGTTCATATATAGATTGAAGTGAGTTATAAAGCTTGGGTTTATTACTATATAGAAAAATAATTATTATGAATTTATTAAACTACTATAACAACCACAGTATTACCGTGCTAAGATAGATATTAAATTAAATTTTCTTACTAAAATAGAAAAAAAATGAAAAGAAATTTATTTTTAACAGCCTTTTATTATCAAAATTGCAAACTATCACTAAGCCTGATATTTTGAGGTATAATACGTTAAATACCGTAGATTGTTTGGCAGCCGGCTGAATAATTGTCAATTTTAACCAAATAATTCCTGGTTACGGAAGCCATATCCTTTAACCTCATCATATACATCTTTCCAGATGCGGGCATCTAAAAAGCCCTGCAAGTGTTTATCGTGATGAAAATCAGTACCGGCCAGCGAATAGGCCCCTTCTTTAAGTAACTTCAATGCCGTATGCTTAGCCTCCCGACCATAATACCCCGTTACCGATAGCAGGTTGAGCTGCAAAAGGCAGCCCATATCCTTAAACCGGTTTATCTTTTCAGGTTTACGGTGATAAAAAGTATAGCGCTCGGGATGGGCAAGTATCGGTTTATAACCGCGTACGTTTAATTCAAATATGTAACTTTCAATATCCGGCGTTTCTGATAGGTATGACATTTCGATAAGCAAATGCTTACCCGGTAGCTCCATCATACCGTCACCAGCGTTCATTAGCGGGCCAAAATCATTATCAACCATATACTCTGCGGCGGCAGAAACGCTCACACCAAGCCGTTTGATCTCATCCGCAGCCAGCACCTTTTCAAGAGCGCCTGTAATGGTATTGAGATTATTAGGGTGCACTTCCATAAAGATGTGCGGTGTGCATATAAATTTCTGAAAGCCCAATTGGTTGAGGGATGTGATGTAGGAAATACTCGATTGCAGATCGGGCGAGCCATCGTCTATGCCGGGTAGTAAATGGGAGTGTATATCGGTACCCAGCCAGTCAAACCGCACTTCAGGCAACGCCTTCTTCTTAAAAAAACTGAACATAATAGTTTAAGTTAACGGATAATTTACTTTTAGGTTTGCAACGGCCTAAAATAAAAAAGCCTTCCGTTATAACGGAAGGCTTTGATAAATATTTGCTCGCCGAAGTTTTTATGCTTCTACGTCTTCGGTTTTTGAAGCCATCAAACGGTCAAACTCTTCCTGAGAGCCAACACGGATGTTTTCGTACTCGCGTAAACCGGTACCTGACGGAATCAGGTGACCAACGATTACGTTCTCTTTCAAACCAAGCATACTGTCACGTTTACCGGCGATAGCGGCTTCGTTCAGTACTTTGGTAGTTTCCTGGAACGATGCAGCCGAGATAAACGACTTAGTGCCTAATGACGCTCTGGTGATACCTTGCAGTATCGGGCTTGATGTTGCCGCAATGGCATCTCTCACCTCAACCAGTTTCATGTCACGGCGTTTAAGGGCCGAATTCTCATCACGCAGTTTACGTAACGAAATGATCTGACCGGCTTTAAGCGTGGTTGAATCTCCCGGCTCAACAACAACCTTTTTGTCAAATATCTCATCGTTCTCCATCATGAAATCCCAGCTGTCAACAGCTTCTTTTTCAAGGAAACGGGTATCACCCGCATCTTCGATAGACACTTTCTGCATCATCTGGTGAACGATAACTTCAAAGTGCTTGTCGTTGATCTTCACACCTTGCAAACGGTAAACTTCCTGAATACCATTTACCAGGTACTCCTGCACTGCTGCAGGGCCTTTAATGGCCAAAATATCGGCAGGTGATATAGAACCGTCAGAAAGCGGCATACCTGCTTTTATAAAGTCATTATCCTGTACCAGGATGTGTTTTGAAAGTGGTACCAGGTATTTTTTCACCTGTCCGTCTTTCGACTCAATAGTGATCTCACGATTACCACGCTTAACACCACCCAAAGTTACCACACCGTCAATTTCGGTAACTACGGCCGGGTTTGATGGGTTACGTGCTTCAAACAATTCCGTTACACGTGGTAAACCACCGGTAATATCTCGGGTTTTACCAGTTGAACGAGGAATTTTAGCGATAACCTGACCGGTTTTAAGTTTATCACCTTCGTCAACCGCAATGTGTGCACCTACCGGGATGTTATATCCTTTGATGATCTCGCCTTTGTTATCAGCAATCTGGATAACCGGGTTCTTTGTTTTATCACGGGTGTCAATAATTACCTTTTCACGGTGACCGGTTTGCTCGTCAGACTCCTCACGGAAAGTAATACCTTCTAATACAGCGTCGAACCTTGCAGTACCGGCAAATTCAGAGATAATAACCGCGTTGTACGGATCCCATGAACAGATACGGTCGCCTTTGGTGATCTTGCTGCCATCCTTAATATACAGGTATGAACCGTATGGGATGTTGTTGGTCATGATCACTTTGTTGCTGCCCTCCTCAATAATGCGGAACTCGCCTGAACGGCCTAACACTACATCAACAGGACCTTCTTCTGTTTCATACTCAACTGTACGTACGTTCTCAAATTCGATAACACCATCAAACCTTGCGTTGATCTGAGATTCAGCCGCGATGTTTGACGCGGTACCACCCACGTGGAAGGTACGAAGTGTAAGCTGTGTACCCGGCTCACCGATTGACTGTGCCGCGATAACACCAACAGCCTCGCCTTTTTGCACGCGTTTACCGCTTGCAAGGTTACGGCCGTAGCATAGCGCACATACACCACGCTTGCTTTCGCAAGTTAATACCGAACGTATTTCGATACCCTCCAGCGGAGAATTTTCAATCTTTTTAGCAATCTCTTCAGTAATGTCCTGACCGGCTGATATTAACAATTCGTTAGTAAGCGGATCGGTAACATCATGAAGTGATGTACGGCCCAATATACGGTCGTACAATGGCTCTACGATATCCTCATTGTCCTTGAGCGCTGTTGTGTAAATACCACGCAGGGTACCACAATCAACCTCTCCAACAATCATATCCTGGGCAACGTCATGTAAACGACGGGTTAAGTAACCGGCATCCGCTGTTTTCAACGCCGTATCCGCCAAACCTTTACGGGCACCGTGGGTAGAGATAAAGTACTCTAATACAGAAAGGCCTTCTTTAAAGTTTGAAAGGATCGGGTTTTCGATGATCTCGCCGCCTGAACCGGATTTTTGAGGCTTAGCCATCAAACCACGCATACCTGCAAGCTGACGGATCTGCTCCTTAGAACCACGTGCACCTGAATCAAGCATCATGTACACTGAGTTAAAGCCCTGGTTATCGGTAGAAAGGATGTTCATTACATTCGCTGTTAAGCGGTTGTTGATACGTGTCCAGATATCGATGATCTGGTTGTAACGCTCATTGTTAGTAATGAAACCCATGTTATAGTTACCCATAACTTCTTCCACTTCTTTCGAAGCTTGTTCAATCAGCGTAACTTTTTCTTCCGGAATATTGATATCCTTCAGGTTAAATGATAAACCACCCTGGAATGCCATTCTGAAACCTAACTCCTTAATATCATCAAGAAATTGGGCAGCACGTGCCATACCGGTGTTTTTAACCACGTCACCAATAATATCACGAAGTGATTTTTTGGTAAGCAGCTCATTAATATAACCTACCTCTTCAGGTACGTGCTGATTAAACAGTACGCGGCCTACAGTAGTATCAATCAATTTATTTACGATGCTGCCGTCGCGTTCTTTAACGTTTGCTTTTACTTTGATAAAAGCATGCAGGTCAAGCTTCTTCTCGTTGTAGGCGATGATAACCTCTTCGGCAGAATAGAATGACAGGCCTTCGCCTTTTACCACGCGTTTCTCGTCAGTTTTACGGCCTTTGGTTATGTAGTACAAACCAAGTACCATGTCCTGAGAAGGTACGGTGATCGGCGTACCATTAGCAGGGTTCAGGATGTTGTGTGATGCAAGCATCAATACCTGAGCCTCCAAAATAGCAGCGTTACCCAGCGGCACGTGAACCGCCATCTGGTCACCGTCAAAGTCGGCGTTGAACGCGGTACAGGTTAATGGGTGCAGTTGGATAGCTTTACCTTCAACCAAACGCGGTTGGAACGCCTGTATACCTAACCTGTGCAGCGTAGGCGCACGGTTTAGTAATACCGGGTGACCTTTAAGTACATTCTCTAATATATCCCAAACCAGTGGGTCTTTACGATCAACGATCTTTTTGGCTGATTTTACCGTTTTAACCACACCTCGCTCAATCATTTTGCGAATGATGAATGGTTTAAACAGCTCGGCTGCCATATCTTTCGGTAAACCGCACTCGTGTAATTTAAGATTTGGCCCTACAACAATTACCGAACGGGCAGAGTAATCTACACGTTTACCTAATAAGTTTTGACGGAAACGGCCTTGTTTACCTTTCAGGATGTCTGAAAGTGATTTCAGGGCACGGTTACCTTCAGTTTTTACCGCGTTAACCTTACGTGAGTTGTCGAACAACGAGTCAACAGCTTCCTGTAGCATACGTTTTTCGTTACGCAAGATTACTTCCGGAGCCTTGATCTCGATCAAACGTTTTAAACGGTTGTTGCGGATGATCACACGACGGTAAAGGTCGTTCAAGTCAGACGTAGCGAAACGTCCACCCTCTAATGGAACTAACGGACGCAGCTCAGGTGGAATAACCGGAACGATCTTAACGATCATCCACTCCGGGTTATTTTCTATACGGTTTTTAGCATCGCGGAAAGCCTCAACAACCTGCAAGCGTTTCAAAGCTTCGTTTTTACGTTGCTGTGAAGTCTCGTTTGCAGCCTGGTGACGCAGGTTGTATGAAAGTGAATCCAGGTCAATACGCTTTAACAATTCTTCAAGCGCTTCAGCACCCATCTTAGCCACAAACTTCTGCGGATCTTTGTCGTCAAGATATTGGTTCTCTTTCGGTAATGTATCTAATACATCAAGGTATTCTTCTTCAGTAAGGAAATCCATTTTCTGGATGCCGTCACCTTCTTTAATACCTGGCTGTATAACTACATATCTTTCGTAGTAAATAATAAGGTCGAGCTTTTTGGTTGGTAAGCCTAAAAGATAACCTATTTTGTTTGGTAACGAACGGAAGTACCAGATGTGCGCAACCGGAACCACTAAGTTAATGTGGCCCATGCGCTCACGGCGTACTTTTTTCTCAGTTACTTCAACACCGCAGCGGTCGCACACAATGCCTTTGTAACGGATACGTTTGTATTTACCGCAATGGCACTCATAATCTTTAACCGGACCAAAGATACGTTCGCAAAATAAACCATCGCGCTCAGGCTTGTAAGTCCTGTAGTTGATGGTTTCCGGCTTCAAAACCTCACCGCTTGAACGCTCCAGTATAGACTCCGGAGAGGCCAGACTGATGGTAATGCTGGTAAAGTTACTTTTGATTTTATTATCCTTTTTGTAAGACATAGTCCCCTTTGATTTTAATTATTGAAGGAATTAATTATTGAACTACTGAATATTTTAAAGGACTGAATTAAATCAATAATTCAGTCCTTCAATAACTCTTTAATTATTCCAGCGTAATATCCAAACCTAAGCCGCGCAGCTCGTGAACCAATACGTTGAATGATTCCGGAACTGATGGTGTAGGCAGGTTTTCACCTTTAACAATGGCTTCATAAGTTTTGGCACGGCCGATAACGTCATCCGATTTAACGGTAAGTATCTCCTGCAGGATGTTAGCTGCACCGAATGCTTCCAGTGCCCAAACCTCCATCTCACCAAAACGCTGACCACCAAATTGTGCCTTACCACCCAATGGCTGTTGTGTGATAAGCGAGTACGGACCGATTGAACGGGCGTGCATCTTATCGTCAACCATGTGGCCCAGTTTAAGCATGTAGATGATACCTACGGTTGTCGGCTGGTCAAAACGCTCACCGGTTAAGCCGTTGTGCAGGTAAGTTTGACCTGACTCGGGAACACCAGCTTTCTTAATCCACTCCTCTACCTCTTCGTGGGTTGCACCGTCAAATATCGGGGTAGCGAATTTTACGCCTAACTCTTTACCTGCCCAACCTAACACAGTTTCATATATCTGCCCAAGGTTCATACGCGAAGGTACACCCAGTGGGTTAAGTACAATATCAACCGGAGTACCATCATCCAGGAATGGCATATCCTCATCACGTACTATACGGGCAACAATACCCTTGTTACCGTGACGGCCAGCCATTTTATCACCTACTTTAAGCTTACGCTTTTTAGCGATGTAAACCTTAGCCATCTGAACTATACCTGATGGAAGCTCGTCACCTACGCTGATCGCGAATTTATCACGACGGTAAGCGCCCAGTTCCTCATTTACCTTGATGTTGTAGTTATGAAGCAGTAATTTGATCTGATCATTCTTATCATCATCAGTGGTCCATTTAGTTGGGTTGATGTTCTCGTAGTTAAGCTCAGCAAGTATCTTTTGGGTAAACTTAACGCCTTTAGCTACAAACAGCTCTTTGTAAACGTTGTAAACCCCTTGTGATGTTTTGCCGTTAACAATCTCGAACAACTTGTCAACCAAAGTAGCCTTAAGCTCTTTTAAAGCCCTGTCATGCTTGGTATCTAATTTCTCTAATTGTGCTTTTTCTTCAGCTTTTGAAGTCTTTTTAGCACGTGAGAACAACTTGGTATCAATTACCACACCGCTGATTGACGGCGGAGTTTTTAACGAAGCATCTTTAACGTCGCCGGCTTTATCACCAAATATCGCGCGTAACAGTTTCTCTTCCGGAGAAGGATCTGATTCGCCCTTAGGAGTGATCTTACCGATCAGGATGTCGCCTTCCTTAACCTCAGCACCTACACGGATGATACCGTCTTCGTCAAGGTCTTTGGTAGCTTCTTCAGATACGTTAGGGATATCTGCAGTCAGCTCTTCCTCACCACGTTTGGTATCACGAACTTCAAGCTCGAATTCCTCAACGTGTAACGAAGTGAATATATCCTGAGATACCACACGCTCTGAAATAACGATCGCATCCTCAAAGTTGTATCCTTGCCAAGGCATGAACGCCACTTTTAGGTTACGGCCTAATGCCAGCTCGCCATCCTGTGTTGCATAACCTTCGCAAAGCACCTGGCCTTTTTCAACCCTTTCGCCTTTTTTAACAATAGGCTTAAGGTTCATGGTAGTGCTCTGGTTAGTTTTCTTAAACTTGGTTAAGCGGTATGATTTTGAATCGCCATCAAACGAAACCAGGCGGTCAAGCTCATTGCGATCATATTTAATACGGATCTCGTTAGCATCAACGTACTCCACAACACCATCGCCTTCGGCGTTGATCAGCGTACGAGAGTCTTTTGCTACACGGCCTTCCAAACCTGTACCTACAATTGGCGCCTCAGGGCGTAAAAGCGGCACGGCCTGGCGTTGCATGTTCGAACCCATCAATGCACGGTTGGCGTCATCATGCTCCAGGAATGGAATCAGTGATGCCGCTATAGACGTGATCTGGTTCGGCGCAACGTCCATATAATCCAGCCTTTCAGGCTCAATTACCGGGAAGTCACCTTCGAAACGTGCTTTAACACGTGGGGTATCAAAGTTACCTTTATCATCGTACATGGCGTTTGCCTGTGCAATGGTTTTACCGTCCTCATCCTCTGCTGACAAATACACAACAGGCTCATCAACCGCTACCTTACCTTCAACCACACGTTTGTAGGGGGTTTCGATAAAGCCCAGGTTGTTGATTTTGGCGTGAACGCACAAAGATGAGATCAGACCGATGTTCGGACCTTCCGGAGTTTCGATAGTACACAAACGACCGTAGTGGGTGTAGTGAACGTCACGAACCTCGAAACCGGCACGCTCACGAGACAGACCACCCGGACCTAAGGCTGACAGACGACGCTTGTGCGTAATCTCTGCCAGTGGGTTGGTTTGGTCCATAAACTGTGACAGCTGGTTGGTACCGAAGAAAGAATTGATCACTGATGATAGCGTACGCGCGTTGATCAGGTCGGTTGGTGTGAACACCTCGTTGTCACGAATGTTCATACGCTCACGTATGGTACGGGCCATACGCGCCAAACCTACGCCGAACTGAGCATAAAGCTGCTCACCTACGGTACGTACACGACGGTTTGACAAGTGATCGATATCATCCACCTCAGCTTTAGAGTTGATCAGTTTGATCAAATATTTGACAATGGCGATGATATCCTGCTTAGTTAATACTTTGATCTCCTCAGAAGTATCTAACTTAAGCTTACGGTTAATGCGGTAACGACCCACATCACCCAAATCATATCGTTTATCAGAGAAGAATAAACGGTCGATGATACCACGAGCGGTTTCCTCGTCAGGTGGTTCAGCATTACGTAACTGGCGGTAAATGTGTTCAACCGCTTCTTTCTCTGAGTTTGAAGTATCTTTCTGTAAAGTATTATATATAATGGTATAATCGCCGCTGGTGGCCGCATCTTCCTTGTTAAGGATGATGGTTTTTACACCCGCGTCAATTATCATGTCAATATGATCGTCTTCCAGTATGGTTTCGCGCTCCAGGATGATCTCATTACGGTCAATAGATACCACTTCACCGGTATCCTCATCCACAAAGTCTTCAACCCATTTTTTAAGCACCCTCGCGGCAAGCTTACGGCCAATGAATTTTTTCAGGCCTGATTTGCTCACCTTAACCTCATCGGCCAGTTCAAACAGCTCAAGGATGTCCTTGTCTGAATCGTAACCGATAGCGCGAAGCAGCGTGGTAACCGGGAATTTCTTTTTACGGTCAATGTAAGCATACATAACGTTATTCACGTCAGTAGCAAACTCAATCCACGATCCCTTAAACGGAATTACACGGGCTGAGTAAAGTTTAGTACCGTTGGTGTGGCGGCTTTGGCCAAAAAACACACCTGGTGAGCGGTGCAATTGCGATACGATAACGCGCTCGGCACCATTTATAACAAAAGTACCTTTAGGCGTCATGTAAGGGATGGTACCCAAATACACGTCCTGTACTATTGTTTCAAAATCTTCATGCTCCTCGTCATTACATGATAACTTAAGCTTTGCTTTTAACGGCACGCTGTAAGTTAATCCGCGTTCAATACATTCCTGTATATCGTAACGTGGCGGATCAATAAAATAATCAAGAAATTCAAGAACGAAGATGTTCCTTGAATCTGATATAGGAAAGTTTTCGGCAAATACTTTGAACAACCCTTCTTTATAACGGTTGTCTGAAGTTGTTTCCAATTGAAAAAATTCCCGGAAAGATTGTAACTGAACATCCAGGAAATCCGGGTATTCCAATACCTTACGGCTGGTTGCAAAGTTTACTCTTTGATTTTTTGTGTTTGCCAAGGGATTAAAATTTTAGTTTACTTATACTGTCAGATATGAGTTTTCTTTCCTGATTCATAACGATTTGAGACCTATCTGTATACCCATATCTGCTCTCTCAAATCTAAAACCTGTATAAACAGCAATAGACCCCGACCTAAAACGGTCGGAGTCTGATGCTATTGTGTGTTAGGTTAAATTATTTAACCTCAACTACAGCTCCGGCTTCTTCTAATTGTTTTTTAAGAGCTTCAGCTTCTTCTTTAGATACACCAGCTTTTAATTCTTTTGGTGCACCGTCAACAAGATCTTTAGCTTCTTTCAAACCAAGACCGGTTAAGTCTTTAACTAATTTAACTACAGCTAATTTCTGACCGCCAGCTTCTTTCAGGATAACGTCGAATGAAGTTTTCTCAGCAGCAGCAGGAGCAGCGTCATCGCCACCAGCAGCAGGAGCAGCAACAGCAACAGCTGCAGCAGCAGGCTCAATGCCATACTCGTCTTTTAAAATCTGAGCTAATTCGTTTACTTCTTTTACTGTTAAGTTTACCAACTGTTCAGCAAACGCTTTTAAATCTGCCATTTTATTTAAATTTTTACTTTAATGCTTTGTGTTTGTTAATTGCGAACTTTAATAAGGTGTTCGTTAACCTTCTCTCTCTTGTAATGTTTTTACAATACCTGCCAGCTTGTTGCCGCCTGATTGAAGGGCTGAAACAACGTTTTTGGCCGGTGATTGCAGTAATCCGATGATCTCGCCAATCAACTCTTCTTTTGACTTTAGTTTGGTCAAAGTATCAAGTTGGTTATCACCAATGAATACAGCTGAATCGATGTATGCTGCTTTTAATACCGGTTTAGCACCTTGTTTTCTCAATTGTTTGATCAACTTAGCCGGAGCTGTTGCTGATTTTGAGAAAAGTATAGATGATGAACCTTTTAATACATCATATATCGGATCAAATTCTCCACCTGCAGCTTCCATAGCTTTTTTGATCAAGCTGTTTTTAGCTACCTGTATTTTGATGTCATTCTCAAAACACTTACGGCGGATATCATTGATTTTTGCAACCGTTAAATCAGCAGTATCAGTAATATAGAAATTACCGTACTCTTTGATTTGCTCAGTGAGGGCAAGAACAAGTTCGTATTTTTCTTCTTTATTCATGATTAGATCCCCGCTACTGTTTTGGTTTCAACTTCGATTCCTGGCGACATAGTTGAAGAGATGTGGATACTCTTGAAATATGTTCCTTTTGCTGCTGATGGTTTTAATTTAGAGATAGTCTGTAAAATTTCCAGAGCGTTCTCATAAATCTTATCAGCAGGGAAAGATGACTTTCCTATTGAGGCATGGATGATACCGGTTTTGTCAACCTTAAAGTCGATCTTACCAGCTTTTACCTCAGTTACCGCTTTACCGATCTCGGTAGTTACGGTACCTGATTTAGGGTTAGGCATCAGGTTACGCGGGCCTAATATACGACCCAAACGACCTACTTTAGCCATAACACTTGGCATTGTGATGATAATATCAACATCAGTCCATCCGCCTTCAATTTTGGCAATATAATCATCCAAACCTACGTAATCTGCACCTGCGTCCTTTGCTTCCTGCTCTTTTTCAGGAGTACAAAGTACCAGTACACGTACAGTTTTACCGGTTCCATGAGGTAAGGTAGCTATACCACGCACCATTTGATTGGCTTTACGTGGGTCAACACCTAAACGTACATCTATATCTACTGATGCATCAAACTTGGTTAAGGTAATTTCCTTTACCAAAGCAGAAGCATCCTGTAATGAGTATGCTTTATTGGCCTCAATTTTGGATAGTGCCGCTTTTTGATTTTTTGTTAATCTTGCCACTGTCTTAAACTGATTTTAAAAATTAATTGTTCCAGGGAGCCGTACCTGATACGTTGATCCCCATGCTGCGCGCAGTACCTGCTACCATTTTCATGGCCGATTCAACTGTGAACGCGTTTAAGTCAGTCATTTTATCTTTAGCAATGGTTTCAACCTGTTCCCAGGTTACTGTAGCTACCTTTTTACGGTTAGGCTCAGCTGAACCACTTTTTAAACCCGACACTTCAAGCAACTGGATAGCTACCGGAGGGGTTTTAATGATAAAATCAAATGACTTGTCAACGTACACAGTAATAACCACAGGTAACACTTTACCAGGACGATCCTGGGTACGTGCATTAAACTGCTTGCAAAACTCCATAATGTTCACACCTTTTGCACCCAATGCAGGGCCAATTGGAGGAGATGGATTTGCAGCGCCGCCTTTAACTTGTAGTTTTACTAACGCACCGACTTCTTTTGCCATTTTTGTTCTACTTTAATTAATTACTCAATGTTAGTAAGTGGAAGCTATGTAACATTTAGATCTTTAGCGGAGGAGTAGTGAGATTGTGAGGTTTGAGACTCGCTCTCTTTTCTCGTTCCTTTAATATGTTTAAGAGATCAAACCCCGCAAGAATTGCTTTTTACGGTATTTGATCTCTTTTGTGTTTATTCCTTTTCTACCTGCATGTAATTCAACTCAAGCGGCGTACGTCGCCCGAATATCTTTACCATTACCTTTAGTTTCTTCTTCTCTTCGTTCACCTCTTCAATCACACCGCTGAAACCGTTGAAAGGCCCGTCCATCACCTTCACGTTTTCGCCCACATAGTATGGCACGTTGATGGTTTCGGTTTGGGTAGTCATCTCGTCAACCTTACCTAAAATACGGTTAACTTCCGATTGGCGTAGCGGTATGGCATTTCCGGCTTTATCACCTAAAAAGCCTATTACACTGTTTATATTTTTTATGATGTGTTCAAGCTCACCATCCAGAGCGGCTTCCATTAAAACGTAACCCGGAAAGTAGTTACGCTCTTTAGCGATCTTCTTTCCATCACGCATCTGGTAGTACTTTTCAGTAGGTATAAGCACCTGAGGTACCAGATGTGAAATACCTAAACGGCTAACCTCGGCATCAATATATTGCTTAACCTTTTTCTCTTTACCACTGATGGCTCTAACCACGTACCATTTTAACTGATCACTCATCCTATTCAAAAAATTAAGCCAGTGAACTATAGAACTGTTTCAGAACGTAACCAATTAACTGGTCCATCCCGAAAATAACCGCTGAAATGATGATAGCTGCTACCAACACCAAAATAGCGCTGTTAAGCAACTCTCTCCATGTAGGCCAGGTTACCTTCTCGGTCAACTCTATGTACGACTCTTTTATATACTCAGTTACGTTAGCCATTTTAGTGTTTGCTCTCTCTGTATAAGCACGGGAACAAGGATTCGAACCCTGATCAAAGGTTTTGGAGACCTCTATTCTACCGTTGAACTATTCCCGTGTGATTAGTTTTGTTATATTAAACAAAGTACTCAGAATTGCTTCCGAGTACTTTGTTTTATAATTAACCTAACCTTTTACTGCTATTGCAGGATAAGGAGAGATTAGTTTAAGATCTCAGTTACCTGACCAGCACCTACTGTTCTGCCACCTTCACGGATAGCGAAACGTAAGCCTTTTTCCATTGCGATAGCGTTGATCAGTTTTACAGTGATCGTTACGTTATCACCAGGCATAACCATTTCTACACCTTCAGCAAGTGAAATTTCACCAGTTACGTCAGTAGTACGGAAATAGAATTGCGGACGGTATTTGTTGAAGAATGGAGTGTGACGGCCACCTTCAGCTTTTGAAAGTACGTAAACTTCTGCTTTGAAATCTGTGTGAGGAGTTACTGAACCTGGTTTACAGATAACCATACCACGACGGATATCAGTTTTCTCAATACCACGTAACAATAAACCTACGTTGTCACCAGCTTCACCACGGTCAAGGATCTTGCGGAACATCTCAACACCAGTAACGGTTGATTTTAAGTTCTCAGCACCCATACCCAGGATATCAACCGGATCACCAGAGTTGATTACACCACGCTCGATACGGCCAGTAGCAACTGTACCACGACCAGTGATTGAGAACACGTCCTCAACTGGCATCAAGAATGGAAGATCTGTCAAACGTGGAGGGATTGGAATGTAGTTATCTACAGCATCCATCAACTCCATGATTTTACCAACCCATTTCGGATCAGCGTTTAAGCCACCAAGTGCAGAACCTTGGATAACTGGAATATCATCACCTGGATATTCGTAGAATGATAATAATTCACGAATTTCCATTTCAACTAATTCTAATAATTCCGGATCATCAACCATGTCAACTTTGTTCATGAAAACAACAAGTGCAGGTACACCTACCTGACGAGCTAACAGGATGTGCTCACGGGTTTGTGGCATCGGACCATCAGTAGCAGCAACTACGATGATTGCACCGTCCATCTGAGCAGCACCGGTAACCATGTTTTTCACGTAATCCGCGTGACCTGGACAGTCAACGTGAGCGTAGTGACGGTTAGCAGTTGAGTACTCAACGTGTGCAGTATTGATTGTTATACCACGCTCTTTTTCTTCAGGAGCAGAGTCGATTGAATCGAAAGAACGAGCTTCAGATAAACCCGCATCAGCTAAAACTTTAGTAATTGCAGCTGTAAGGGTGGTTTTGCCGTGGTCAACGTGACCAATAGTACCGATGTTTAAGTGCGGCTTACTACGGTCAAACTTTTCTTTTGCCATGATTTATATTAATTTGTAGGTTAATTTAACTTTTGTATATAATACCTGAGCCAACAATGGGATTTGAACCCATGACCTCTTCCTTACCAAGGAAGTGCTCTACCCCTGAGCTACGTCGGCTTATTTTTCTTTCAGCTTACAGTTACCAGTTTTCAGTTTGCAGCTAAACTGCTTACTGCGAACCGCCTTCTGCATGCTATGTACTTGAGCGGAAGACGAGGTTCGAACTCGCGACCTATAGCTTGGAAGGCTATCGCTCTACCAACTGAGCTACTTCCGCTTTTTTTAAACTCTAAAATCTAAATTCCAAACCCGAAGTGTTACCTTTTGGATTTGGCATTTAGATTTTTAGAATTCAATAATGTGGGGGGAGAAGGATTCGAACCTTCGTAGCCGAAGCAACGGATTTACAGTCCGTCCCATTTGACCGCTCTGGTATCCCCCCGTTTTGTTATTCTCAAATTTTGAAACTAACAAAAGAGCCTCCTATCGGGATCGAACCAATGACCTACTGATTACAAGTCAGTTGCTCTACCAGCTGAGCTAAGGAGGCTTATACTTTTCACCTTTGTCCTCTCTGCATCTTCCCGCAATTGTGGGTGCAAAGATATCAATGGTTTATTAATTACAAACTTTATTTTTTTATTTTAATGAACGTCCTTTTTCGAGTTACACGTTGTGCAAAAGCACCCTCCCGAAATGGACTGCAAATCTACAAAATTTAAATGCGCCTGCAAATTTTTTCACAAAAAAAATCGGCAGGTAAAATACCTGCCGATTGGCTGTTTGATTTACAGTATTTTATAAATTATATTTCGTACTCAGCGTTGGTTAAAATGGCTTTTTTAGCCGCCGCTTCGGTTGCATTTTTCTTTTGTTTGTGTTTTTCTATTTGCTTGCGTAAGCCTTCAATGGCAAGGTCGGTTGCTTCTTCAAACGTTTTACATTGCTCCTTGGCGAACAACTGGCTGCCCGGAAGCTGCAATTTTATCTCGGCTATTTTGTTTGCTTCGTCTTCAACATTCTCCAGTTTCAGATAAACCTGGCCACTTACAATATGATCGTAAAAGGTGTCGAGCTTATCTGCTTTCTTCTGGATAAAGTCTAACAATTTTTTGTCTGCGGTGAAATGAATTGATTGCACTGTGATTTTCATGGTTCCTCCTTTTTATGCCTTGGGATGGGCGAGTTTATAAATAGACTTTAATCGTTCAACTGAGTTGTGCGTATACACCTGCGTTGCACTGAGGCTGGCATGGCCCAGTAATTCTTTAATAGAATTAAGGTCCGCGCCTTTATTTAAAAGCGTAGTTGCAAAGGTATGCCTCAGCACATGCGGGCTGCGCTTTTTTTGGGTTGATATGTAGGAGAGGTATTTTTGCACTATCAAATAAATTAGTTTCGGATACGCGTTTGCTCCTTTATTTGTAACGATCAGCGTTAACAAATTGTTATCGAAATTTTGAATTTTCTTTAACTCTATATAACCAGCAAGCAAAACGGACAGTTCACGGTTTACAGGTACTATACGCTGTTTATTACGCTTACCCAAAACCTTTATAGTGCCCTCATGGGCGTTATAATCTGCATCTGTTAATCCCAACAACTCCGCAAGGCGGATGCCGGTTCCAAAAAGCAACTCGATCACTAATTTATCCCGCTGGCTTTCAAAGCTCCCGTCGAAAACGGTTTCATTATCCAGCATGCGGGCAAGCTTATAATCTTCAACCACCACAGGTAGTGTTTTAGGCACCTTTGGCGTATTTACCCTGGCGGCGGGGTTAACGTCAATTACCTGCTCCTGCAATAAAAATTTAAAGTATTTGCGTAAAGTGGCTACTTTACGGTTAACGCTGCGCGCGCTGCGCTTATCCTCGTCCATGAGGGTAACCATCCAGGCGCGGATGTCATGATGTGAAATTTCGGAAGGGCTTTGAGGCGTGCCCCCTCCTATGGTTAGATGAGCGAAAAACTGTTCCAGATCTGAGCGGTACGCAGCAACCGTATGTGGCGAATACCTTTTCTCAAACTGTAAATAATTTATAAAACGCTCTAAAAACATAAAAACTATTTGCGCATCCGTGTAAATTGAATGTACAAATAGTTTTTAATATGTTTTATAGAAAAACTGAAAAATTCTTGATCGACTGAAAAGAATTACGCAGTAGTATCTAAGTTTAAGCCTTGTTTGTAGATAGCGTTTTTAACTACCGTACGGCGAGTAACTGATTTTTTCTCGAAAGCCTGGCGGCTGCGAAGTTCTCTTAAAACACCAGTTTTTTCAAATTTCTTTTTGAAGCGTTTTAACGCTTTATCTAATGATTCGCCTTCTTTAACGTTGATAATGATCATATGCTCTTAAATACCTCCTTTCAGGGACGACAAAGGTAGATATAAAGTTTTGATTTTTAAAATGCCTGCTGCGTTTTATTTTTATGATTTATAAGCACTTGCATTTTAGTATTCGGCCAATACAATAATATTATCACTTACGGGCGCTATACGTTCGCGGCCGTTTAAAAAACCAAGGCCTACCACAAAGGTAAAACCCACTACCTCGCCACCCATTTCCTGTATCAACTCGCTGGCGGCGCTTACAGTGCCCCCCGTAGCTAATAAATCGTCGTGAATCAATATCCGTGCGCCGGGTTCAAACGCATCGGTATGCAGTTCAATGGTGGCGGTACCATATTCCAGATCATAAACTTTTTGCTTTACCGTATACGGAAGCTTACCTGCCTTGCGCACGGGCACAAACGGCACACCCAGTTTATTAGCCAGTGTGAGCCCAAACAAAAAGCCGCGGCTTTCCACACCTGCAACGGCATCTATATGCTTGTCTTTAAGTTGCTCAACAAAGGCATCAGTAATCCCAACGCATAGTTCCGCATCCTTTAATATAGGTGTGATGTCTTTAAATACTATTCCCGCCTTCGGGAAATCAGGTATATCACGTATGGCTTGCTTTATTTTTTGCGCTATCATTTAAATACTAAATATGGCTTAATCTTATTTATAGTTGCGGCGTCTAATATCGCAATATCTGCCAAATCATCTGCCGATAAATATTCGCCATGCTGCAACCGGTACTGTACTATGGCATTAGCCTGCTTGTAATTAAGGTATGGCAAACGGTTTAATTCCTCGGCTTCTGCCTGGTTAACATCAATCTTTTTAATATATGCCGGATTCACTTTCAGCTGATCACCAATTTCCTGGTATTTCTCTCTATCCATACCATAAACTTCGAGTAGTTGCCGTTTGCTATGAAAACCACCCAGCAATTCCCTGTACTTGATGATATGTTTTGCAAAAGCGGGGCCAATGCCATAAACCGTTTTCAATTTAGCGGTATCAGCGCTGTTTAACTCAAGCGGTACAATAAGTTTTGCCTTGTGAGTATGACCAGACTTGCCTTCGGGCAGATCAATAAAAGGCTCGAGTTGTTTATATTTTCGGGCTGATATACTGTAAAGCCTGGCAACATCTGTCTTGGTATAAAACCTGCCGCCTTTTTGGCGATAGTGCATGATAACCGTAGCCTGCCTTTCCGTTAAACCGAGCTTTTTCCACCCGGATAGTGAAAGCGTGTCGGGATTGAATTTTTTAATTGCGGCAACGGGGTAATTAGCCTCTGCATTTGCTCTGTTCAGCTTCTTAACCAGATCCTTTAGAGCTTTATCATCGATAATATCAGCAGTAACATTAAAAGTATATATTCTCGAGAAATATACAACAATGATGATTGCAAATAATACAACCAGCCCGTTCCACGTTTTTTTAGTTATTGCCAGTTGCTTATTTAAATATGCCATATTGAGTGGGCTACGCTATCAATATTAGAGAAAATTGCGGATATTTAATTTTTTTTGTGCACGATTACCTGATTACGTTAACTGATGAAAATAATAACTACCGACGAATTTGCAAAAGCAACCAAGCTGGACAAGCTGAAAATGCCCGGACTTGCTTCTTTGCTGATGGAGTTGATGAAAATAAACCAGGTGAACGATTTGTTTGCCCAGGCCCAACCCAAACAAGGACCTGATTTTGTTGACGCCATATTGGAAGGCTGCGGCGTTAGCATTGAATATGACGAGGCCGATCTTAAAAACATACCCCGCGAAGGTGGGTTTATTGCCATTGCCAACCATCCTTATGGTGGCATTGAGGGTATGGTATTACTAAAAATGCTTTGTACCGTTAGGCCTGATGCCAAAATAATGGCCAACTTTCTGCTTAAAAAGATACCTAACCTGGCAGATTATTTTATCGCGGTAAACCCGTTCGAAAACATCGACCACTCGTCGAGCATCAGCGGGTTAAAGAATACGCTTGAACTGCTAACTAATGGCACCCCTATCGGCATCTTCCCGGCAGGCGAAGTGTCAACGTTCCAGATAGACCAGCGTGAGGTGACTGATAAATTGTGGCATCCCGTAGTAGGTAAAATCATAGCGAAAGCCAAAGTGCCTGTGGTGCCTATTTATTTCCACGGGAATAATGGTTTAATATTTAACCTGCTTAGCCTCATCCACCCTACCCTGCGCACGGCAAAGTTACCGTCGGAGTTATTCAACAAGCAGGGCCATACCATTAAGCTGCGCATTGGCAAACCTATTCAATATGCTGATATACCTGATAATAATAACGGCACCAAAGTATTAAGTTTTTTACGCGCCAAAACCTATGCCTTAGGTGCAGGATTGGCTGAGGAGAAAAAACTGTTTAGCCCAAGCAACCTGTTTAAGATACGTAAGACACCCGAGGAGATCGTGGCTGAGACCGATGCAGCCGTGCTCGAAAAAGAAGTTGCGGCATTGCGCGAAAAATACCGCTATGTGGCTGAAGGCAATTACGAATTGTTTATTGCGCCGCCATCAACTGTGCCTTGTGTGATTAGGGAGATTGGCCGCCTGCGCGAGATAACGTTTAGAGAAGTGGGCGAAGGCACCAACAAAAAGATAGACCTTGACGAATATGACATCTATTATCATCACCTGTTTATATGGGATATTGAATCCAAAAAGATTGTTGGCGCATATCGCATAGGGCTGGGCGATGAGATATTTTACAGCATGGGCAAAAAAGGTTTTTATGTGGCTGAGCTATTCAAAATAAAGTCGCAATTAATGCCGGTGTTGCGTAAAAGCCTGGAGCTTGGCCGGTCATTCATCCGCAAGGAATACCAGCAAAAGCCCATACCGCTGTTCCTAATGTGGAAGGGAATCTTCCGCTACCTGGTTGAAAACCCGCGCTACCGTTACCTGATCGGGCCGGTAAGCATCAGTAACTCCTTTTCAAATCTCTCTAAATCGCTCATTGTTGATTATATCAACCGCAATCACTTTGATCATGAACTGGCGCAGTACGTAAAGCCGCGTAAAAAATTCAAGGTTGATTTTTCGAGCGTTGATACTGATATATTAAAAGGCGGCGAGGATAATTTCAAGATGCTTGATAGCATTATATCTGACATCGAAGTACGCAGCATGAAGGTACCTGTATTGCTTCGCCAGTATATTGGTTTAAATGCCAAGATCATCTGCTTTAATATCGATCCTAAGTTTGCCGACTCGCTTGACGGTTTCCTTGTACTCGACCTGGAAAAGGTACCTCAGGAGATGCTCGACAAACTTGCAAAAAGCTCATAAAACAAAAAGGGTTGGCAAAATTGCCAACCCTTTTCTATGTAGTTGCTATTTGATTATTTAACAGCACCAGGAGTTGTGTACGGAAGGCTTTGAGGATCAAAGCTTGCCCATCCAGAAGCCCAGTTCTCGGTACCGAAAGCACCTTTGAAAGCTACTTTATCAAACCAGCTGTTGTTTACTTTAGCATTGGTGAAAACTGCACCTGTTAACGCAACTGAACCTGATTTTTGAGTAAAGTTTGGAACACCAGCTCTTGTACCACCAGCTATATCAGCTGAGAACTTATATGGATCAGTATAAAAATCTGAAGCATAAGATGCTGGCAAGAAGCTATTATCAGCAGTTAGCAGGGTAGTAACCGCAGCAAGCGCAGCGCTTGAAGCTTTGATTTGATTACTTTTACCATTGCTGCCAGCTACAATATTACCTGAGAATACTGATGTACCATCTAACAATGCTTTTGATGAATTGATAGTGCTGTTAGCCGGACGAGCGTCGTCATAAAAAACACCTTCAGTGTAACCCGCAATTACAGAGTTAAAGATGCTGATAGCAGAGTTACGACGGATTTGAGCACCGTGCTGGAAGTTAGCGTTGATGTTGCTCATGTCTGCTTTTTCAACCGGACCTAATATGGTAACGTTTGAGAATACAGCGTTAGTTTGAGGGGCATCGTTAGTACCGTTTGCGTTGTTGTCTGACTCGAAACCGTTTGAGCCTGATACGTCAGCAGTAGCAGCTAAACGCTGGGCTAAAGCATATTGAATTTTACCGGAAAAGCCGTTGTCGGTATCAAAATCATCATCCCAGGTATCGATAGCTAATAAGTGTTTAGCGTTTACTGAACCACCAAACCACTCGAAAGCGTCGTCACCTGAGCGGTAAACCTCTACATAATCAATTGTAGTGCCTGAACCAACGCTACCAAAGGTAATACCGTTGATCTCGTTATCAGGGCTTAGAGCGATACCGGCAAACTCAACACGTACATATTTTAAAGTACCAGAGTTATCAGTATCATCAGTACCGCCGTGTTTACCTTTATCGGTAGCATCAGATATGCCTTCGATAGAGATTGATGTACCACCATTGTTTTTAGCTTTACCTAAAAGGATCAAGCCACCCCAATCACCTTCTTTACGTGCACCTGCAGCTACGTTTGATGTAAAAACGATTGGTTTATCTACAGTACCTGTAGCATTTATTTTTGCACCGCGGGTAATAATCAAAGCACCTTTAGTTGCTTTGTCACCTTTAATTATTGTACCTGGCTCAATGGTTAACGTGGCATTGTTAGTTACAAAAACATTACCCTTTAAAAGGTAAATCTTATCTGCAGTCCAGGTGGTATTGCTTGTAATATCGCCTTGCACAGTAACCGCGTTTCCTGTTTCGCCACCAGTAATTGGAGGTATAATCAGTTCGCCATCTGAATCGCTCTTAGAGCAGCTTGTTACCACAACGGCCGCGCTCAGTAAAACAAGTAATAATTTTTTTTTCATTTTTATCGTTTCTGTTTCTTTCCTCAAAAGTGTAAACACAACATAAATTCATTATTACCGCACGTTAAAATGTGTGTTAATAATACTCATGCTGTGTTTACATTAATTTAATTTTAGAAGTTATAAGTGAAGGTAAACGAGTAGTTGGTTCCTACACGGTATGAACGTAATGTCTCATCAGCACTTGGTTCATACTTTTTACTGGTATTGTTATCAAAGTAATAGTTGTAACGAGCGTTCAATATATCGTTAGCATTGAATTTTAACTCACCTTTACCTTTAAGCATTTTAGTGCTCAACTGAAGGTCAACCACGTTACGGGGCGCTTCCCAAACACTTGGCACATAAGTACCTGCTGCCAGGTAAAGCCTGCGGCCAACACGATTATACAAAGCATTGAAGTTAAATTTATTGTTCAGGAAGCTATGCTGTAAACCTGCGTTTATAACGTATGGCGCCTGGCCAACCATCGGTCTGCCGGCTTCAAGGAAATTGACACCACCGTTAGATGGGTTATCAACCCTTGATTTAATAACAGCTACGTTTGTGTAAACAGTGGTATTTTTTAACAAATCAGCTGATGATAAAAATTCGAGGCTTTTGCGTAACTCCAATTCAGCACCGTATAAGTAGGCTTTATCAGGGTTAAAGTAAGATATCATACGGGTTGAGGTAACATCGTTATTGTAGGCCTCTATAGCATTGTTAAACCTTTTGTAGAAGGCTGATACCGAAATAATTTGACCTGCTGAAGGATAAAGCTCATAACGTAAGTCAAAGTTATCAATCAAGGTGCGTTTTAGGTTTGGATCACCCTGGCGGATAAGCAGTAACTCATAATCATATACCTGAGATTGTGCCAGCTCCCTGAATTCCGGACGGGCAAGCGTGCGGTAATATGATGCTCTTAAGTTTGTTTTTTCGTTAAGGCTGTAAGTAAAGTTAGCCGATGGTAAAACGTCCAGGTAATCCTTTTTGATCGTTTCAGCGTTCAATCCTTTCGGATCAAGCTCCAGGTTAAATTTCTCGGCACGTACACCCCAAACTACACGCAGGTTTTCACCAAACTTGTTATCTAACATGACATAAGCCGCATTGGTGAAAGAGTTTGCTTTATATGAGTCGACGTTACCAAATGGCTCGCGCACTTCATAATAGTTATTGTTAAGCAAAGCTTTGTCAAACAACTGACTTGGCGGCAAGGTCCTGATCCAGTTATTGATCTCATCGCCATTGCTTGAACGAATTTGCAGGCCAAGGAAACGCAGATCAAAGTTCCTGTCGCGATAGTAGCTGCTTAAACCGGCTTTAAACGTTGCCGACTGATTGAACATTTTTAGCGGCAGAGAGTAATTAACAGCGGCGTTGTAATTATTCTCATTCAGCTTTGAAAATAAGGTAGTATTATCCTTACCAACGGTAGTAACGTCAGCCATAAATTGGGCATCAGGATCATTCCTGTCGCTTATGTTACGGGCATAACCTACCTTACGCTGATCAGGCTGATCATTTATCACGTTGGCATAGCTCAAGGTCCAGTTAATTTTTGAGCCTTTATCGCCAAGCGGGTTAGTACCTTCTAATGTTGACTTGAACAACGATTTTTGAAGCAGATCGTAAGCAAAATAGCGAATATCAGCACCGCGGGCGGTATTCTCACCGGTACGTGCAAGGTACTGATCATCATATACGCGGTTATAGATGTTTTTAAAGGTAATTTTGCTTTTACCATAGGTGTAACCAAAGTTAGCCAGCGCACCTACGCTTGTAGAAAACTTGGTGATATCATCGCTATAATTACGGTAATCCAGATAGTTGATCTTCAGATCATTTACAATGTTTTGCGAGTTACGGTAAGTAAGGCCTACTATGGCACCAAAACGGTTTCCATTTTCAAAATCCTTAACACGGCCAATAGTAAATTGATGATTTTGAGTTGGCAACGCGGTGTTGGTATACGTTTTCAGATTAAGCGGAATATTACGTGCAACAGCAACGTTTTGCTGAGCGGTAAGTCCGTTTTCTATCTGAGTAAAGTTCGGGAAGTTTTTACTTAGTGATTTGTCGCCATTATCAAATGCGAAATAATCGGTAGCGTTACGTGCGCCTGATTTAAAATCTTTAAACGTTGACGCCGTATTATAACCACCACTTATACCTACACTAATAAAGTTTTGATCAGGAATATCTTTTGTAGAGATATTGATGGCACCACCGGCAAAATCGGCAGGCAGGTCAGGCGTGGCTGTTTTGGTGATGGTTAAGTTTTCAACCAGTGATGACGGAACGATGTCAAAAGAGAAAGCCCTGGTATTGATCTCGGTACTTGGTAGTACAGTGTTATCTAATAAAGCTAAGTTATAACGATCGCTCAAACCGCGGATAACCACGAACTTGTTATCCTGCACGGTGGCACCACTTACACGTTTTAAAACGTCGGCCGTGTTTCTATCCGGAGACCTTTTGATTACCTCTGATGAAATACCATCAGATATAGATGCATTATTTTTTTGAGCGGCGTATAACGATGCTACAGATGCCTGTCGGTAAGTTGCTTTGATCACTACCTCGCCCAGGGCGTTGCTGGCTGACTCAGATAGGCTGACATCCAGATTAGTTGTAGCGCCGGCTTTAACCACGACATCGGATATTGATTTGGTTTGATAACCTACATATTTAACCTCTACGGTGTAGCGGCCCGCCGCAACGTTAGCGAGCGAGTAACGGCCTTCAACGTTAGCAGCAGCGCCCTTGGTTGACCCTTGCAACACTACTGTAGCGCCAATGAGGGTTTCCCCGGTTTTTTGATCGATGATTTTACCGGCTATTTTACCGGCCGACTGAGCAAATAAGTTACCTGCAGATAGGTTTATCGTGAGCAGGGTAACAATTAATGTAAATAATTTTTTCACTTGATCTGATTTTAATCAAGCGCAAAATTATTAACCCAATGTTAGCGGTATGTTACAGGTACATTACGTTAATTTAGTATAAATGTTAATTCAATATTAACAACCTAAATATTCAGACGCAATGGCTTTAGTATGAGGTGCCATAAATATAAAGGCCCTATAAGCAGGTTTCGTAGCCTCACTGAAGCACTGGGTTTAGCCTGCTCTAACCCTTCAGCAAGCATGATAGCAGTGATACTTACAACGGTTACTATCAGCGGAACTATGTAAAATGCAGGCCCACCGGCTTGTTCCCAATGCTCGAGTTTGATAATAAAAAAGCTGAACGCGAAGTAAGTAAACAAAATGAAATATGACAGCACCGGCGACAACCGGTAATAACAAAATACGCTTATAGCCAGCACAAAGGAAGCCCAATTAACAAAGCCGTTATACTGGCCTAAGAAAGCAATGTGCGGAAATGGAATGGCCCACACCAGTGCGAATAAACCGAAAAACAAAAAAGGTGTGGCTATATAGCTAATGACTTTATTAACCGGATGCTGATGGGCAGCCTCGTAAGCTGCAAAGAGCTGGTGGACTTTGCGCCGGGGCTCTACCGTCGGAGAAGATTTTTGTACTGTTTTATTTTTAGACACCGTAGTAAAAGCGAAAACCCTCTGCCAGGCAGAGGGTTTGTTATTATTTTGCGTATGAAACTGAACGCGTTTCCCTAATCACTGTTACCTTGATCTGGCCCGGATAGGTCATTTCGGTTTGTATGCGGTTGGAGATATCAGCCGCCAATACTTCTGATTGTGCGTCGGTTATCTTTTCACTTTCAACCACTACGCGCAGTTCGCGGCCGGCTTGTATAGCGAATGTTTTTTCAACACCCGGATATGATAAGGCCAGGTCTTCAAGTTCCTTTAAACGTTTAATATAGCTTTCAACCACCTCACGACGTGCACCAGGGCGTGCGCCTGATATTGCATCGCATACCTGGATGATTGGAGACAACATTGAGGTCATCTCTATTTCATCGTGGTGAGCGCCTATGGCGTTGCAAACTTCAGGATGCTCTTTATATTTTTCAGCCAATTGCATACCCAAAATAGCGTGCGGCAGTTCCGGGTTATCATCAGGTACTTTACCAATATCGTGCAGTAAGCCTGCACGTTTGGCCAGCTTTACATTCAAGCCTAATTCAGCCGCCATGGTAGCGCAGAAGTTAGCTACCTCGCGCGAGTGCTGCAGCAGGTTTTGCCCGTACGATGAACGGTAACGCATACGGCCAACCATACGGATCAGCTCCGGGTGCAGGCCGTTGATACCCAAATCAATTACGGTACGCTCACCTATCTCTACGATTTCTTCCTCAATTTGCTTTTTGGTTTTGGCAACCACCTCCTCAATACGTGCAGGGTGAATACGGCCGTCGGTAACCAAACGGTGCATAGCCAAACGGGCTATCTCACGCCTTACCGGGTCAAAGCCTGACAATATGATCGCCTCCGGAGTATCATCAACAATAATCTCAATACCGGTAGCCGCCTCAAGCGCACGTATGTTACGTCCTTCGCGACCAATGATACGGCCCTTGATCTCATCGTTCTCTATGTTGAAGATAGATACCGTATTCTCAATTGCAGCCTCAGTAGCAGTACGCTGTATGGTTTGGATAACAATCTTTTTAGCCTCTTTGGTAGCGGTGAGTTTGGCCTCGTCAACAATATCCTTAATTTGCGCCATGGCCTTGCTACGTGCTTCTTCGCGCAGGTTATCTACTAACTGGTTCTTGGCTTCTTCGGCAGACAAGCCCGCAATAGATTCGAGTTGCTTAACATGCTCCTGTTTCAGCAAATCAACTTCCTCTTGCTTCTTAACAGCAATCTCGGTTTGCTTCTCCAGGTTTTTACGCGTATTGTCTAACTCCTGCTCCTTACGGTTAGCATTCTCAAGTTTTGAATTAAGCGATTGCTCTTTTTGGCGGATACCGTTTTCACGTTGAGAAAGGGCATTATTTTTTTGATTTACTTCCTGCTCATGCTCGGCTTTCATTACCAAAAATTTCTCTTTGGCTTCAAGCAGCTTGTTCTTTTTTAATATCTCCGCATTGTTCTCCGCATCCTTTAATATCTTTTTAACCTTATTTTGAGCAGATACTTCCTGATCTTTAAACAGTTTGCGTAATAAAAAACGGCCGATGACGATGCCAACCCCGACACCAATCAGCAGCCCGATAATAACATATAAAAAATCCATTCTTTAAGTTTATAAAATAAAAAAACCGCAACTAAATCTTAAGTGTCATGTATTGAAAAACCTCTTATCAGATAATTGGGCCGGTGCTATCGTTAAATACACGAAGTAACGTATGCTTCCATTGGCACGCTGATATTGAAGCGTTAAGTTTTTAATAGTGAAACTCAAGATTTAACCGCGGCTAAATCTTAATTCGCTCATGATTATGTAAAGAACGTTATTACTACTTTGAGAAAAAGTCAGTCAGTAACTGATCAAGCTGATAAACTTTATCGGCCACTTCGGTATCTTCCGCCGTGACTTTTTTCTCTGCTTTTAATGATGATGTTGCATAATGCAATACACACATCGACAGCAGATCTTGCTTATCTCTTACCGCATAATTTTCCTGGTATTCTTTTATACGGTCGTTAATCAATTTCGCTGCCCGCCTTATAATTTCCTCTTCCTCCATGTTTACCTTTAAAGGGTAAACTCTGTCAGCAATATTTATTTTTATGGAGATTTCTCCCATTTGAGCTATTCACATTTTTGCATTACTTTTTCAGCAATACAATACACTTGTCAATTTCCTGCACAAAGTCGTTAATTTTTTGCTTAATGTCAAGGCTTTTTTCATTTGTATCTGAAAACGACTTGGCCACTTTCAATACACGAAGCTTCTCTTCCAACTCCGCGGTCTTGTTTTTGCTGGTTGTAAGCGCCACACTTAACGACTGATTTTCAAGCCGCATCAGGTCATTTTCCTCTTGCAGTGCAGCGCAAAGTTCCATTAACCTTTCGGTTTTTTCAATAATCGAATTTAATTGTTCGCCTAATTGTGGCATCTTTTTAATTATTGATTTAATGAATTATTGAGGGATTGAATTACCGGATACATCGAATCAATAATTCTATAATTCCTTAATTCAATATTTCCCCAACATTATTTCCTAATCTCCGCTCCGGCCTCTTTACCTAAATTAAGAATTAATTTTTGCATTATGGCATCAATAGCTTTATCGGTAAGCGTTTTTTCGGCGTCCTGCAAAATAAAGCTTACCGCGTACGATTTTTTGCCTGCCGGTAGTTTATCACCCTCATATACATCGAACACGTTAACTTCTTTCAGCAGCTTACGCTCGGTTTTTTGTGCTACCTGCCTGATCTGTTCAAAGGTAACGGCCTTATCAACCAACATAGAAAGGTCGCGCCTTACTGCCGGGAATTTAGATACCTCCTGGTAAACGATGGTGTTTTTACGTGCCAACGTTAAAATCATATCGAAATTGAAATCAGCATAGAAAACTTCCTTATCCACATCTGCCTTTTTTAGCGCCGAAACCGCTACCGCGCCAAATTTAACCAGCGTTTTGTTACCACGGTTATATTGTAGGCCATAAGTAAATTCATTACTATCTACATCAGCTACTGCCAGATCCTTAACATTCAGTTTTTCAACTATGCCGTCAACAACGGCTTTCAGGTTATAGAATGATACTGCGGTTACTTTGCTGTTCCATTGCTCGCCGGTTTTGGCTCCGGTGATGAACACCGAAAAACGCTGCACTTCGTTGTATTTATCTTCTGTTATGCTGTAAACTTTGCCGAACTCATATAACTTTAGATCGGCATTTCTACGGTTTTGATTGTAAGCAATAGCTTCCAGGCCTGAATACAGCAAAGTTTGACGCATCACGTCCAGGTCACTGCTCAATGGATTCAATATTTTAACCGCGCTGTCCAGATCGTCAGAGTAAGCCGATTTGGTTAGTGAGTTTGATAATATCTCGTTAAAACCGTTAGCGGTCAATAAATCCGATAGCAGGTTTTGTACCGTATCGCGATCGGGGCGTTGCGATGTGTTAAGCGATGCCCTGATCTGCGTTGGTATCCAGATATTGTTGTAACCGTAAATACGCAGCACTTCCTCTATCACGTCAACCTCGCGGGTAACATCAACGCGGTAAGGCGGTACTTTTAATGAAAGCCCTTCTTCGGTTTCGGCAACCACTTCAATATCCAGCGCCTCAATAATACTTTTTATCTCGCTATGCGGAATGTCCTTACCTATTAAACGGGTGGTATTTTTATATGATAACTCAACAGCGAAAGGTTCAACAGGCGCAGGGTAGATATCCACTACGTCTGACGATATTTTACCGCCGGCTACTTCCTGTATCAGCAACGCGGCACGCTTAAGCGCGTAAACGGTATTATCCGGATCGGTACCACGCTCAAAACGGAATGATGAGTCGGTTTTCAACCCGTGCCGTTTGGCTGTTTTACGTACCCATACCGGGTTAAAGTAAGCGCTCTCTAAAAATACGTTGGTAGTTCCCTCGGTAACGCCCGAGTCGATGCCACCGAAAACCCCGGCGACGCACATAGGCTCGGTCTCGCTGCAAATCATCAAGTCATCGGCAGAGAGTTTGCGCTCAATACCATCAAGCGTTTTAAACACAGTACCTTCGGCTGTGGTTTTTAAGATCACTTTGCCACCGGCTATCTTATCCGCATCAAAGGCGTGTAAAGGCTGGCCCAGATCATGCAATACGTAATTGGTAACGTCAACTATATTATTGATTGAGCGAATGCCAATAACGGCAAGTTTTTCCTTTAACCACTTTGGCGACTCCTTCATCTCAACACCGCTAATGCTTACACCACTATAGCGTGGCGCGGCCTCGCTGTTTTCAACGCTTACACTAATAATACGGCTGTTATCATCCACCTTAAAGGCTGATACGTCCGGTTTTTGCAGGCTGATCTTTAAAAAAGCTGCTATATCACGGGCAGTACCCAGGTGCGATGCCGCATCCGCACGGTTAGGAGTTAAACCTATTTCGTACAGGTAATCGTCATTCAGCTTAAAATATTCCTTAGCCGGAGTGCCAACAACGGCGTCATCGGCTAAAATCATGATTCCTTCGTGCGACGCACCCAAACCGATCTCGTCTTCAGCACAGATCATGCCCTCAGAAAGTTCGCCGCGTATTTTTGATTTTTTTATGGTAAAAGGCTCGCCTGATGATGGGTATACAGTAGTACCAACAGTTGCAACCACCACTTTTTGACCGGCAGCAACATTTGTTGCGCCGCAAACAATATGCAGGTCTTCGGCGCCGCCAACATCAACAGTAGTTACGTGCAGGTGATCTGAGTTGGTATGGTCAGCACAGGTTTTCACATGGCCTATTACCAACCCCTCTAAACCGCCCGGAACCGCCTGCACCTTCTCCAGGCTTTCTACCTCAAGACCAATGCCGGTCAGTATCCGCGATATTTCTTCGGGAGTTTTATCTGTATCTATGAAATTTTTGAGCCAGTTATATGATATCTTCATTATGCCAGAAAGTGATAATCGGCAAAGATATAAAGATTTCGGTAGCGGGCGAGGGTTACCTTACGGCTTAACAAATAAATGATGCGGAATAAATCACATAACAAAGCACACTGCCGCTATTGCTTTTGGTAACGGCTCAGCTTGGTATAAAGTGTTTTGGGCTCAAAAGGCTTTAATATATAATCATTCATACCCGCCAGGCTAATACGTTCAATTTCGGAGTTAAGCATGGATGCGGTTAAGGCTATAATAGGCAGCTGCTGAAAGTAAGCTTCGCTTTTTGAGCGTATAACCTGCGTAGCCTCCAAACCACCCATAACCGGCATGTGGATATCCATTAAAACAGCATCGTATTGGGCTGAAGATTCGATCTTTTCAACCGCTTCCTGGCCGTTCTCGGCAAAGTCAGCAGTGGCGCCCCACTTCTTCAGCACTTTGTTAACTAACAAACGGTTTATCTGGTTGTCGTCAACCACCAACACATTTATATTCAATCCTGCTTCCGCTGCGTTATCCATGTTATTTCTTTCGCTCTCCGCTTTATCAAACGTTATTGTAAACCAAAATGTTGATCCCTGCCCCGGCGTACTATCTACATTTATACGCGAATCATGCAGTTCAATCAACCGTTTTGTTATTGGTAAACCTAAGCCGGTGCCACCGTATTTACGGGTGGTATCAGCCTCGGCTTGCTTAAACGATTCAAAAATAGTGCTAATTTTATCGTTGGCAATACCGATACCGGTATCAATTACGGCAAAACGGATGCGTACGGTTTTACTGTTTTGCTCAATTACCTTTAAATCAATAGTTACCCCACCGGTTGAGGTAAATTTAACTGAATTGCCGGCCAGGTTAAGCAGTATCTGGCTCAAGCGCGTGGCATCACCCAGTATAAAATTAGGTACAGCGTCGTCAACCCGGTACTCTATGTAAATATTTTTTTCGTGCGCTTTGTATTGCACGGAGCTGGTAACGCTTTTCAACAACTCACGCATGTTCACGTTAGCCTTTTCAAGTTCTACGTTACCGGTCTCTATCTTGGTAAAGTCGAGTACATCATTAATCAGCCTCAGCAGGTTTTCTGCGGAGAATTTCAGGATGTTCAGGTTCTCTTTCTGCGATTCTGACGGACTATCCTCAATCAGTAAATGCGACATGCCGATAACCGCGTTTAGTGGCGTGCGCATTTCATGGGTTAGTACAGATATGAACATATCCTTAGCCCGGTTAAGCTGTATGGCCTCTTCCTTTGCGGCAATAAGCTCCAGCTCTACCTTCTTTTTCAAGGTAATGTCAATAATTACCTCAATGTATTTATCAACCCGGCCAAGGTCATCAAGTATTACGGAGTTGATTACTGAGATCCATAACGGCTGGCCATCCTTACGGTAAATAAGCAGGTCGACCTCGAAAGACTGCTTGTTTTTAGATAGTTCACGGCTGCGTTCAATAATGCCAATGTCGGTCAGCTCGCCCTTAACCAGGTCGCCCAGGTGGCGCCCGCGAACATCATCTATCGCGTAACCCGTTATTTTTTCAAACCCTGTATTTACCCACTCTACGTTGCCGGTGTTATCATTTATTACAACACCGCTGGTAATACTGCTTGCTACAAGCGATAGCAGCTTTAACTGCTGCTCGGTTTTTTTACGCTCGCTTATATCAACCATTACGCCCACATGCCTGTGCACAGCTCCGTTTTCGTCAAACAGCGGGTTGTTTGATATCCAAACCCAAACCGGCGTACCATCCTTACGGTATATTTTGATTTCTACTTCGTACGGCCTGTTTTCGTCAATAGCTTTTTTTGCCGCCATGAAAACCGACATGTCGCTCTCCTCACCCATCAGCATGGTTCCAAACTGCTTACCTTCCATTTCGGCAAAGGTGTAGCCCGTTAGGTTTTCCATGGTTTCGTTCATCCACATTACACGGCCATTATCGTCGCGTATCAGGATGCCACCAGGCGATTTACGCGCAGCAAATGAAAGTATTTCCAGATCATGCTCGGCACGTTTGCGGGTATTGATGTTGATAATTACGCGAATGTATTTCTCCACATTGCCATCAGCATCATATATTATGGAGTTGGCTACCTTTATCCACAGGTCTTCGCCATCCTTTTTGGTCATTAACAGGTCAATCTCGTAAGATTGCTTTTTCTCTATCAGATCATCCAACTGCGGAATGAGCTGATGTTCTTCACCCTGTTTTAATATCACACTCCGCAACCGTTCGCCTTCCACATCGGCCTGGTTAAAGCCGGTTATGGTTTCAAATGCGCTGTTAACCCAAACCACACGATCATCAGCATCACTGATTACAACGCCGTTGCTTATTTTGCTGGCTACAAGCGATAGCTCCTGCAATTCACGGCTCACCTGCTTATGGTGTGTAACATCGCGGCCGCTGGCATACCATTTATCATCGTTAAAGGTAAGCGACCAGCTTATCCATTTTTTTTGACCTGATTTAGTGTTAACCTGCGTTTCCACCTCAACCGAACGTTTTTGCCGGTTCAAGGCATTACGCAGCACGGCAAGTGATTGTTCCTTACTTTCCTCTACATAAAAATCCCATATCGGCCTGCCTACGGCTTCGTCGGGTTTATAACCCAAAACCGGCTCAATGGCTTTATTAACCAGTTGCAGGTTAAAATCCTTATCCATGATGCAGTGCATCTCAGATGAGGTATCAAAAAGGATGTAAAATTCCTGGTGAGATTTAAGGCTTTGTTCGAGCTCTTTTTTTTGCTTGCGAAGGATAAGATGAGACATTACCTCATCTGCCAGTGTTTTAAGCGCTTCCTTTTGTTCATCGGTTAGCTGATGCGGAACGCTGTCAATAACACAAAGTGCCCCTAAACGATAACCGTTTGGATCAATAAGCGGTGCGCCTGCGTAAAATTTTACGTTGGGCACACCGGTTACATAAATATTGTCTTTAAAGCGATCATCGGTTGTTGCGTCGTTGATCTCAAGTATATCATCGCGCATAATGGTATGGCTGCAAAACGCTTCAGAACGAAGGGTTTCAGTACCATCAATACCAACCTTTGATTTAAACCATTGCCGTTGCTCGTCAAGCAGTGTTATCAGCGCTATAGGCGCGTTGCATATATATGATGCAAGGCGTGTAATAGCATCAAACTCTTTTTCTGGCAATGTATCCAGAATTTGATATGACGCTAAGGCTGATAAACGTTCCTCTTCGTTGTCTGGCAATAGTTTAATATTTGTCACTTATTGGTTTATTCTATTCCCTTTTCGCGGTATAAAGGGTAATCCGCCATTAATTTATGTACTTTTTTACGTACTTTCTTTAAAGAATGTTCGTTTTCAGGATCAACAATTACCGCGTCTATAAGTTCTACAATTTCTTCCATTTGTTTTTCTTTGAGCCCACGGGTGGTAATGGCAGCAGTACCAACACGTATACCTGAGGTTACAAACGGCGATTTATCATCAAACGGAACCATGTTTTTATTCACGGTGATATCCGCAGCCACTAAAGCATTTTCGGCAGCTTTACCAGTGATGTTTTTGTTACGCAGATCGATCAGCATCAGATGGTTATCAGTACCGCCCGAAATGATCTGGTAACCGCGGTCAACAAGAGCTTTGGCCATAGCCTGGGCATTCTTTTTAACCTGCACAATGTATTTCATATAGCTATCGCTCAGCGCCTCGCCAAAAGCAACGGCTTTAGCAGCGATTATATGCTCAAGCGGACCGCCTTGCGTACCCGGGAAAACAGCCATATCCAGCAATGACGACATCATGCGCACTTCGCCTTTTGGAGTTTTATGGCCCCATGGGTTTTCAAAATCCTTCCCCAGCATGATCAGGCCGCCGCGAGGGCCGCGTAACGTTTTGTGGGTAGTAGTAGTAACGATATGGCAATGCGGCAGCGGGTCGGTCAGTAATCCACGTGCAATTAAACCTGATGGGTGCGAAATATCAGCCAGTACCAAAGCACCAACCTTATCAGCCACACTGCGGATAAATTCATAATCCCAATCGCGCGAGTAAGCCGAAGCACCGCAAACAATCAGTTTTGGTTTTTGCTCAAGCGCTACCCTTTCAAGCTGCGCATAGTCAATTAAACCGGTTTCTTTATCAACACCGTAAAAATGGGGCTCGTATAACTTGCCCGAGAAATTTACCGGCGAACCGTGTGTAAGGTGGCCACCATGCGAAAGATCAAAACCTAATATTTTATCGCCCGGCTGAAGGCAGGCCAGCATTACCGCTGCGTTAGCCTGCGCACCTGAGTGCGGCTGAACGTTAACCCACTCGGCATTAAATAATTGCTTGGCACGTTCAATAGCAATGGTTTCAATTTCATCAACTATCTGGCAACCGCCGTAATAGCGTTTGCCCGGCAGGCCTTCGGCATATTTGTTGGTTGCTACCGAACCGGCGGCTTCCATAACCTGGCGGCTCACAAAATTTTCTGACGCTATGAGTTCAATGCCTTCTTCCTGGCGTTGCTGTTCTTCATCCAGCAGTTTAAAAATTACTTTATCTCTTTTCATGTGTTAGCTAAAAAACGCCCCTAAGTTAGGTATAAGATGTTAGATATGAGCTTTTAGATTTGATATAAGCCGCTTACGGCTTAAACCTTTAAGCTATACCGCGTCTGCGCCGCTTTTGGGCGATATCCAAAAATTATTATATCCGAGGCCAATCTGTATATCAATCAGCTCCTGCTGCAACATTTCCAGCATGGCCAAAAAATTATAAACAAAATGCACCTTATTTTCTGAGCTTGCCGCCATCGCCCTGAAATCCAGCCGCTGGTTGATCCGGAGCAGGTCATCAATCGCTTTTTTTTGCCGCTCAATAGAGTAAGGATATTGCACTACGGTATGTTTAACCTCTTCGCTGCAGCTCATAAAGTTTTTAATAACCCGCTCATAAACTACCATCAGGCGGTACAAGGTAAGCTCGGTAAGTTCTTCGCCGGGTAAAGCAGCTTTCTCCATGCGCTCAACATCGGCCTTTATATTACCCCGCTTTTCCTGCTTAAAACGCTCATCTTCGAGCGGGCGCAATTGCTCGCATAAGTCCTTAAAGCGCTTATACTCTATCAGCTTGCGTATCAGCTCTTCCTTGGTATCAATTTCATTGCCCTGCTCGTCGGTTTCGTAACGGGGCAGCAGCATTTTAGCCTTGATCCGCATCAGTGTAGCGGCCACAAAAATAAACTCGCTGGCCACCTCCATGTTCAGGCTGGTGAGGTGATGTATGTATTGTAAAAAATCGTTGGTTATGCGGGCAATGGGTATATCGTGAATATTGAGTTCGTCGCGCTCAATAAAGAACAGCAGCAAATCAAACGGCCCTTCAAACTGAGGTAACTTAATTTCAAAATATTCTTCGGTCATAACCTGCTCAAAATTAATTAAATTGATGCGTTTGCTCAATATGCGCCGAATTATTTAAAACAATTATATGTTGCGGCTTGTCCTGTTTTTATCATATTATTTCACGTAATTTGCAGGTTAAATATTGTAATTGATGTCGATGCAGGTACCGGCAGGTAATTTGTTGGAAAAAATCAACAATCCTTCTGATTTAAAGCAGTTTAGCGAAGATGAGCTTGAGCAGGTATGCCAGGAACTTCGCCAATATATTATTGATGTAGTATCAGTAAACGGCGGGCATTTTGCTGCCAGTTTGGGTGTAGTTGAGCTTACCGTTGCCCTTCATTACATCATGAACACCCCTTACGATCAGTTGGTTTGGGACGTTGGCCACCAGGCTTACGGCCACAAAATATTAACCGGCCGCCGAGACATTTTTCATACCAACCGCGTGTATAAAGGTATAAGCGGTTTCCCCAAACGCGGTGAAAGCGAATATGATACTTTTGGCGTGGGCCACTCCTCTACTTCCATATCCGCCGCTTTGGGTATGGCCGTGGCATCTCACTATAAAGGTGAAACCGACCGCCAGCACGTTGCCGTAATTGGCGATGGCGCCATGACCGCCGGCCTGGCATTTGAGGCGCTGAACCATGCAGGTATTGAAAACTCAAACCTGTTGGTGATCCTGAATGACAACAACATGTCTATTGACCCTAACGTGGGTGCCTTGAAAGAATATCTGACCGATATAACTACCTCAAAGCCTTATAACCGTTTCAGGGATGATGTGGCGAGCGTACTTTCCAAGCTATCATCAGTTGGGCCGGATGCTTTTAAGCTGGCTAAAAAACTGGAGAAGAGCATTAAAGGCACCCTACTCAAAAAGAGCAACTTTTTTGAGGCACTTAAGTTCAGGTATTTTGGCCCTATTGACGGGCATGATGTTAAGCATCTGGCAAAGGTATTACGCGATCTGCGCGATATACCGGGCCCTAAGCTCCTGCATTGCGTTACCGTAAAAGGTAAAGGCTATGCACTGGCCGAGAAAGATCAAACCAAATGGCACGCCCCCGGCTTGTTTGACAAGATTACCGGCGAGATCAAAAAAACATATTACGAAAAGCCACAACCGCCTAAATATCAGGATGTGTTTGGCCATACTATAATTGAATTAGCTGAGCAAAACCCTAAGATAATGGGTATCACTCCGGCTATGCCATCAGGCTGTTCGCTCAACCTGATGATGAAGGCTATGCCTGAACGTGCTTTTGACGTGGGCATTGCCGAGCAGCATGCCGTTACTTTTTCGGCAGGTTTGGCAACGCAGGGCTTAACGCCGTTCTGTAATATCTACTCAAGCTTTATGCAACGGGCGTTTGACCAGGTAGTGCATGACGTAGCCATACAGAAACTTAACGTAGTGTTCTGTCTTGACCGTGCCGGCATTGCCGGTGCCGACGGGCCTACCCACCATGGCGCTTATGACCTGGCGTATATGCGCTGTATACCGAACATGACCGTATCTGCGCCCATGAACGAGGAAGAGTTGCGGAACCTGATGTACACTGCCCAGCAGGAAAACATGGGCCCTTTCACCATACGTTACCCGCGCGGCAACGGTGTTATGGTTGACTGGCAGCGCCCCATGAAAGCCATTCCGGTTGGTAAAGGGCGTTTAGTTAACGAAGGTGAAGATGTAGCTATTTTGACTATCGGCACCATTGGCAACGAAGCCACAAAGGCAATTAATGATCTGAATAACGAAGGTTACTTTCCTGCACATTATGACCTGCGCTTTGTTAAGCCGCTGGACGAAAGCCTGCTGCACAGCGTTTTCCAAAAGTTTGATAAGGTAATAACTGTTGAAGATGGTTGCCTTGAAGGTGGTATGGGCAGCGCGGTGCTGGAGTTTATGGCCGATAACGGCTACAGCGCCAAAGTAAAACGCCTGGGCATGCCTGATAACGTAATTGAACACGGCGAGCAACCCGAGCTATGGGCCGAATGCGGTTACGATGCCGCCGCAATTTCAACCCAGGTAAGGCTGATGGGTATTAAAAAAGATACTACACATACTATAGCATCATAAAGCAAAGGGGCGGTAACAACCGCCCCTTTGTTGTTAAACATGCATAAAGGTTGTAACACTAAACCTTTAACGCGCTATGCGGTTATCCTTATAAACAAGCAGAACCGCATGGAGCATAACAAGCGCCCTTACCAGCCGATAGAAAATTACGGGATTATTGGCAACATGAAAACCGTTGCACTGGTATCCCGCAACGGATCGATAGACTTTATGTCGTTCCCGAGATTTGACTCGCCTACCATATTCGCGGCCATGCTGGATGAGAACAAAGGGGGCTATTTTTCCATCGAACCACAACTGGAAGACTACACCACCCGCCAGTTATATATTCCCGGCACCGCTGTTTTACTCACCCGATTTTTCTCTGAAGACGGTATTGCCGAGGTTACCGATTACATGCCGATTACCGATGCTGCGAAGGGTTCGGTATGTGCTATAGTAAGGCGAATAAAAACGGTTAGGGGTAATATCAGCTTCAGGATAAATTGCGTCCCCCGGTTTGATTATGCAAAGGCCGACCATGAAATTGAAGCCAAAAGCAATAACGAACTGATATTTACCAGCATTAATGACGGCAACGCCAAGTTGCGCCTTATCGCTGACTTTGATCTGACCATTGATCAACAAAGTGGCTGTGCCGATATCACCATCAGCGAATCAAACAGCGCGGTTATAGTACTCGAGTCAATAAAATCAGGCGACGAGGAACAACTGAGGGACATTAGCCATTACATTGAAAATACTTACGGCGATACTATTAATCAATGGCGCAAATGGCTCAATAAGGCAGCGTACAAAGGCCGTTACAGCGAGGTGATCTACCGCTCGGCAATAACTTTAAAACTGCTTACTTCTGCCGAATTCGGCTCAGTAGTGGCAGCGCCGACGTTTGGCTTACCTGAAACCATTGGCGGCAACCGTAACTGGGATTACCGTTTTACCTGGATACGCGACGCGGCGTTTACCATGTATGCTTTTTTACGTTTAGGCATGAATGACGAAGCCACCAAGTTTTTAGAATGGATATATGAACTGTGCAAGGACAATAACCTGCAATTGCTATATGGTATTGACGGCGCCCGAACGTTATCAGAAAAGGAACTTGACCATTTGGATGGGTACAAAAGCTCAAAGCCCGTACGCATAGGTAATGAAGCAGCCGAACAAACGCAGTTGGATATTTATGGTGAGCTGATTGATACCATTTACATCTACAACAAATCATACAAACCTATAACGTTTGAATTTTGGAGCGTGATCCAAAAACAGGTGGAACATGTTATTGAACGCTGGCAGGAGCCAGACCATGGCATTTGGGAAATACGCAACATGAAACGTGAATTTTTACACACGCGGTTGATGTGTTGGGTAGCTATGGACAGGGCGATCAAGATAGCCGAGCACCGTTCGTTTCCTTATCCGGAAAGTGAATGGAAAGCCGTACGCGACGAAATCTATAACGACATCTACCACAACTTTTGGAATGACGACCTGCAAGCCTGGGTGCAGTATAAGGGTGCTAATAATGTAGATGCCAGCGCACTGCTGATGCCGCTTACGCACTTTATATCGCCTATGGAGCCGCGGTGGCTATCAACCATGAAGGTAATAGATCGCGACCTTCGCCTGGATGTGTTGATATACCGCTACCGCAACCATCTCGAAAAAATTGACGGGCTGGATGGTGAGGAAGGAACGTTTAATATGTGCTCCTTTTGGTTTATTGAGGCACTGGCCAAAAGCGGCGAGGTTGACCGTGCTGTAGAAAACTTTGAAAAAATGATGGGCTACGCCAATCACCTCGGCTTATTTAGCGAGGAGTTGGGTAAACGCGGCGAACATCTGGGTAACTTCCCACAAGCGTTTACCCATCTGGCATTGATAAGCGCAGCAGTTGAGTTGGACAAACAATTAAGCCGCATACACGGCTTTAACTTATAAGTTTTAGTTAGCCATTATAGGATTACGGGTTTTAAAGCTGGCAAGGTCATTATAAAAGCTGCGGAACGAGCTACGTAGGCCAATGGTGATCATGCCGGTTCGGCTTTTAAACTGATCGTTCACATCATCACGTACCAAGCCGCCCAATTCAATACGCAGGTTATATTTAGGATTGAGAAGGTAAGCAACCCTACCCTCAAGCAGGTACATGTTGGTTGTTAAACCCTGGCCTGTCCAGTTGCCGGTAAGTCGCGCTGGCTCGCGGTAATTGTCAAAAAGGTTTTTACCGTAGTTAAGGCCGTTAACATCCAAACCATATCGGCCAAAGTCAAATTCGCCGGAGAAGTCAAACCTTTTGTATGAGTAGTTTAACAGACCAACCACTTCCTTAAAGTTAGCGCCCCACGGATGCGCAAGCGACTCGCTATTACCGGTGTAGTTGATGGCGGCAAAACGCTCAGAAAAGGTATACGGCGTAATGGTATTGGTTTCGAGCAAGTAGTTAAGCCCTTGAACATTAAACAAGTTCGCTCCGCGTATACCTAATTGCCAGCCAAATTTATTACGCGAGCTGCCATCTCCGGAGAAGAAATTATCCGCTTCAAACTCATCCAGCATAAACTGGCCGTAAGCAGTCAGCTTATCAGTAAACTTATATTTACTTGTAAAGCCTATAACGGCGTTGTCCGGTGAGCCGCTTGATGCCTCAATCGGGCGTAAAAATATGATCGGGTTGATATACGAGAAGTCGAAACCACGTGTATGGCCTGCCTCGTCCTCATTCGCCCATACTATGGCATCAAAAAATCCTAATGATAAACGGTTACTCACATTCCAGTCTAAAAAGTGGAAAGTTCCCCATTTACGTCGGTTATGGGTGTAATCGTTCAGGTTGGGGTTCATCGGGTCGCTAAAGTTTGACCACATGGCCATATAACGCACGTTGCCCAAAGTGCCCGTCAGCCTGAAATAAGCAGCCGGCGATGCATAATCAGATAACAATAACGAACGGTAACCATCGCCTATAAAGGTACGGTCGCGGCCGGCAGATATATTCAGGTACTTAACCGGCGTATAAGATATATTTGCCGTGATAAAAGACCAGTCCTTTGTATCACTGTTTGGGCTGCGGTCATACGCCTGGCCGGGTACAATACCTACCTGGTTGATGTAGGTGGTTAAATACTCCGGAAATAATGCCCGGTTTAAAAATCCGCTTACGTTGTATGATACCTTGTCGCCAAAGGTGCCGCCAACCTGTAAGCCTACCGATGTGATACGGGTAGTACGCTTAAATTGCCTGAAATCACGGCCAACAACCAGGTCGGGCAACAGATCAGCGTAAAAAGTGCTGTTATCGTTTTTAACGTCTATCTGATGCTCGGTAAATAATTTACGGTATCCGGCTCCATGTTCGCCGTCACTGCCGTAGTTCATTATCGAATCGTAACTGCGGCGCAGCAGGCTATCATCAACTAAAAAAGGCTTAAGTGCACTGTGTACCATTGTTTTAGTTGAATATACATCGGCATTCAATTTTTGATAGAACTGGTATGAGTACGGTTGGTAAACCGACTGCGCTTTTGTTAGGGCAACTGATGATATAATGAAGAATACAAGCGTAAATATTTTTTTCATTTGAGCCTTATGTTGTTATAGCTATTCAAAATAATTCAATGTCTTAAATCCACCTTTTTGCAAATGTTCATCCTTTTTAACCTCAAGTAGATCGGCCTGTACCATATCAGCAACCAGCGCATTCAAATCGTACTTTGGTATCCAGCCTAATATTTCGCGGGCTTTTGTGGCATCCCCTATCAGCAACTCCACCTCGGTTGGGCGGCAATATTTCGGATCAACCTTTACAACCGTTTGGCCGAACTTAAGTTTGGCCTGATCAATATTTAATTCTGCAAGCCGATCCTCATCCAAATCAATTATCACCCCCTTCTCATTCTCGTTTCTTCCGCTAAACTCTACGTCAATACCCAACTCGGCAAATGCAAGCCGTATAAAATCGCGCACGGTAGTAGTAACGCCGGTAGCAATTACAAAATCAAGCGGCTGGGGCTGCTGCAACATTAGCCACATAGCCTCAACATAATCCTTAGCGTGGCCCCAATCACGTTGTGCCGACAAGTTACCCATATACAGATGACTTTGCAGCCCCATTGCTATCCGAGCTGCGGCGCGGGTTATTTTGCGGGTAACAAAGGTTTCGCCACGCACCGGGCTTTCGTGATTAAACAAAACACCATTGCAAGCGTACATATCATAAGCTTCGCGATAGTTAACGGTTATCCAGTAACCGTATAATTTGGCTACAGCATAAGGTGACCGTGGATAAAACGGCGTTGTTTCGCTTTGCGGTACAGCCTGTACCATGCCGTAAAGCTCAGATGTTGAGGCTTGGTAGATCCTGGTTTTTTGTGTTAGGCCTAACAAACGCACCGCCTCCAAAATGCGTAGCACGCCTATGCCATCGGCATTTGCTGTATACTCCGGCGTATCAAAGCTCACCTTTACGTGGCTTTGCGCGGCCAGGTTGTATATCTCATCGGGCTGAACTTCCTGAATGATGCGGATTAAATTTGTAGAGTCAGTAAGATCACCGTAGTGCAGCCTGAACTTCACATCCGGCTCATGCGGATCGGCGTACAAATGATCGATACGTGCAGTGTTAAATAAAGACGACCTGCGTTTAAGCCCATGTACAGCGTAACCCTTCTTGAGCAAAAATTCGGCTAAGTATGCGCCGTCCTGCCCGGTTATACCTGTTATCAGAGCTTTTTTCATTGCGATGTAGCTTATGCGTTTACAATAATATTTAATTTAATTGTAAATCATGGTACACTTTGCCTACTCGCTATTATTTAGTTAAACCATTGTAACAATACGTACCTGATTGTATCTTAATAATATACATCACATTAAAATCAATAAACCTATGGCACTCGCATTTTTAAATTTAGGCACTCCGGAGATTATACTGATTTCATTTATCGTGATTATCCCGCTGATTACGCTGATAGATATTATAAAATCTGACTTTAAAGATCAGTTCACCAAGCTACTTTGGATAGTAATTGTATTGCTTGCACCAATTTTAGGATGCTTGCTCTACTTTTTAATAGGCCGAAGCCAAAAGGTGAGCCGATATATGTAATAAAAAAGCGATGGCATTTACCATCGCTTTTTTATTATATCTCTGCTGCTACAGCTTCTTCCAGTTCCTTGTACCATTCTTCGCCGTACTTGCGGATAAGCGGCCCTTTCAAAAACTCGTGCACGTGTACCTTTAGCTGATCGCCAAATGTGCAGGCATCGCTGCAAATATTCCAGCGATCATAGTGCAAAACATCAAACTCAGGATAAGCGGTTATGCGTATAGGGTACAAGTGGCATGATATGGGTTTTTTCCAGTCGATATCCCCGGCTTCGTAAGCTTTTTCAATAGCGCACTTGGTGATGCCATTTTCCATAATCACATAGGCACACTCTTTATTAGTATCAACACATGGAGTGGTGTAATCACCTTCAAAGTCGGTAACATACGTACCTTCCTGCTCTATGGTAGCAATACCTTTCGCTGTCATATAAGGCTTCACCTTCGGGTAAATCTCATCCAGAATAGCGCGTTCTTCATTTAGCAGCGGCGCGCCTGAGTCGCCTTCTATGCAACATGCCCCTTTACATTTATTAAGGTTGCAAACAAAATTCTCCTTAATCACATCCTCATGCACCAGCACATTGCCAACTTCAATCATCATTACTATTACTTTTTAACAGGATTTAGCGGGTATTTAAGCCCTTTAGCCCCGGTCAAATCCATGGTAAGGCTACCCACAATTACTTCAACGTGCGCACGTACCGGTATGCGGTTGGCGTCGTCGGTTATCCAAAGATACAGTTTACTATTCTTTTTAAATATTTTGCCCGGTATAATGGTTGGGTTAAACTTTAAACAGTTAAAGGTACCCATTGAACATTTCACCTGCTCTTTACCCATATAAGTTATGCTGAGCTTATGAATACCGTCTTCCAAAAAATAAGGCATATCAATCGTTTGCCCTACCTTAATCTTTGATATATCCAGCGAGCGGGCAAAATAATAGGCCGATACAAAATCAAACATCTGGCCTTTGAACTCAAACTCGCCCTTATCCGCCTTTATTTTACCGTCCTTGTGGTTAAAGGTTACCTTATCGGTATGCTTATAGCTCCCTTCTTTCCGGTTCTCGGTATAAAAGTAGGGCATCAGCGTATTTTTGTCAACAAAGCTTTCGTAGCGGTTACGCACCTTGTAAAATACGTTGAATGTACCAGCGGTTTTGCCCTCGGCTATGATGTGATAAGCCGGCTTTCCGTCATACTTCTGCGGGCTTTCTTCAACTTTAAGATTTGCCTCAGCGGCCGTAAAAATGCCGTATTTTAGTTTATAATCCAGCTGCTCGCCAACACCAAATACCGCCTTGTCCAGATTATCGAGCGTTTGGGCGTAAATTGGGGTACCGGCTATAAGCAGCAGGTAACATATCATGATCAATTTCTTCATCAGCGTGTTTTTGTGTAATGGATGGCTTATGTTAGGCCATTCCGTTACCGGTTTGACAGAAACTGATAACAATAGTTTAACATACCTGTTTTTGGGCTTAGCACAAAGCACCTGCCGTCCTTTAAAAATCAGTCCTTACGTTTGTAGATAGGCACTGTTGAACAAGGCTCACCAAACATCAGGCTTTTGGCTACCGGGGTAAGCTTTTTTGCCAATTCAACATATGCCGCAACAGGAACAGGCACATCACCGCAACCTTTAATAACCAAACGCTGATCGCGATATTTTTCTACGTCGAGATTGGCGGTTGCTTTTACAAACAAAACCGTTTCCAGTACTTCAGCATTGCCGAATACAACCTCACGCGCGTAAGGTGCCATACGGTTGGCCAGCAGCATATAAGCCCAGGCCGGCACTATGGCGTCGGCAGTGCAGGTTATTGCCACAAACTTGTCCTGATACTGGCTCCAGTCGTGCGTTTTTACGAAGTCACGAAAGTCTTTCTCTTTCAGGATAAGCCCGTGAAAAAGATTGTCTTTGATATCGTAAACCACACGTTCGCCCTGCTGGTAAAACTCTGCTGGATCAAGCGTTACCAGCCCGCTTTGGGCTACTTTATTTATAATGTTTTCCTGAATTTCCATTTGTCTTAAAATAAAAAATCCGGGAACGATAATCATTCCCGGATACAAAATTACTTTAAAATACGATTATAAGAACTTGGCTCTGTAATCTTTTACATTCGCCTTATCTTGCAGGGCTTCAAATAACTGCCCTTGCGAACGCTGTAGCGCCATTTGAGCAAGCTGTTGTTTTTGCTTAACCAGGTTGCTCAACGGAGCAGGCTTAACAAAACCATCAACTACAAAAGCGTATATCCCGCTTTTACCTTCTACCGGTTTTGATACCTTTTTAGGCTGCGAGCCAAATACTGAACCGATAACGCTGTATTCAACACCAACACCAGGTATTACCGGGTTAGCCATTACTATGTTTTGAGCCGGGGTAACCTTACCACCAACTTTTTGCGCTACCTGGTTAATGCTTGATGCACCGTTAACAGCGCCCTGCATTTTCTCAATCAGTTGCTTTGCCTTTACCTTGTTACGTACTACAGGTAGTATTGAAGTTTTCACAGCCTCAAGCGGTAACTGGCCTTCAGGTTTAATTTGCGACAGCTGGGCAACAACATACTGATCGCCGGCGGTGAAAACCTGCTCAGACACATCACCAACTTCTGATTTAAATACCCAACGAACCAGATCGCGGGCGTTATCTAAGCCTGGTATACCTGCTGCTACACCGGTAACATCAGTACCTTGCTGTACGGTAAGTTTTTCTTTTTTCGCTTCTGCATCGAAATCGCCGTTGTTAACGCTTGCCAAAAAGGCCTGAGCTTTGCTGTACGCGGTTGAACGGGTTTTTTCGCTTGGCTGTATTGGCTTGTTCACAATAGCTACCTTAACCACTTTGGCACTGCCTTTTTGATCTTCGATACGGATAAGGTGAACACCAAACTGAGTGGTAACTACTTTCAGGTCGCCTTTGCTGCCATTAAATACGGCTTCATCAAAAGCAGGCACCATAGCGCCACGGCCAAATGTGCCCAGGCTGCCACCTTTTTCGCCCGACTGCTTATCGTCAGAGAAAAGTTTAGCCAACTCATCGAATGAACGGCCACCCTGAATAAGTTTTTTTAATGAGTCGATTTTAGCAGCAGCTTTTTCTTCACCACCTGCTGATTGAGCTGAGATAAGGATATGGCTGGCTTTAACCGAGTCCGGGCCAACGCGTGAATCAATAAGCTTAGCGATGTTGTAGCTACCGTTTGACAGGTATGGGCCATAAACATAACCTTTTGCCGCGCTAAACATTACCGAATCAAGCGCCGGATCAAGCTGGCCTTTTTTACGGTAAACGATAGGTGTTTTGGTATCAGAGTTTAACTGAACAAATAATGAATCGTTATTGCTGGTTTTAAAATCCTGCGCCAGTTTTTCAGTTTGGGCTTTAATAGCCGTGCTATCCTCTTTAGAGGCAGCGCCGTTTACAGCTACATATTTAAAGCTGCGCAATTCCTGTTTGTTTACAAAAAGTTTTTTATGCGCGTCATAGTATTCCTGATAATCGGCATCAGTAACGGTAACCTTGTTATCAGGTATTGATGCATAATCAAGCGCCACGTATTGAAAATTAGCAAGCTTGTTTTTAGCCTCATAGTCATCAGTAGCCTCAAGTGAGTTTACATACAGACCGTTGGTTACAAGCGATACATATTTCTCGGCTTTTTTTGATTCGATGATCTGGGCAACAAATTCCTGCCATTGTTTTTTCATCGGGTCGCCATCTTTAGCGGCGTTAACGCTGCTGAGCACGTTGTTTAGTTGAGCACGATCAAGCTGGCCGGTTTGCGGGTTGCCAAACATCTGCACAATTTGCGGGCTTGGGTTATTGCCGCTAATGAGTGATTTTGTTTCGCTTTCGCCAACAGTAATGTTAAGCTTAGCTATCTGGCTGGTGATGATAGAACGGCTAATCATCTGGTTCCAGGTATTTTCCTGAACGTAGCCCAAAATTTGCGGGCTAACGCTGGTTTGGCCTGACTGCTGTTTATACTGCTCCGTGTTTTGCTCAACTCTTTGATTAAATTCCTGCACAGATATTTTTTCGTCGGCTACTACACCTATAGTATTGGCATCGCCCCTAAAAAAAGAGCCGCCAAAGTGAATAACCTCACCTGCAACAAAAGCAAAAAGCGCAAGACCGATAACGATGACGAGTATCACCCCCATCTTCTCACGCAAAAAACTCATAATTCCCATATAAACTCTATAATTATTAACTATTTAAAAAGAGGGCGCAAGATACAATTTTTAGTAAAATTCTATCAAACAAAATTGACGTTGAAATTATTTATTACTCTATTGCCTTTTGGTCGACATTCCAGATACCGGTTGTCTGGTTCATGGTGTAATGGCTGAAATCCTGATTACTCTCAAAATTGGTTCCGTTGGAGATATTACCGTTCGCAAATAGTATTTGTACCGGCTGGCTTGATGTGATGAGCTGCGTTTTAGCATTCCATATCAATTCCTCTGATTTGAACACATCGCCCTGCGCGTTTTTTGATACCACATTTTTGTAAAGCTCAAAACGATTGTTATCATCCTTACTGATAGCGTAATTGGAGGTAAGGGTGTTGATCACTTTCAATTCCTTATCGTAAAATACGATTTTAACCCCTTTGGGCATCTCGTAGTAAGGTGTATCAATTTTATGATTGATTAGTACAGGGGCAAATACTACGGCTTTAACGTGAGCGGAATCACTATAAGTAATTTCGGCATTAGTAGTTAGTTCCTGCGGCTTAATATCCTGCTGCGAAAGCTCTTTTATCTTTTTCAGATCGTTTTCGCACGAAGCAAAAAACAAACTGCCGCAAATAATTGCAAACCATAGTAAAGCAGCTGTTTTTTTCCGCGGACTAAAAAACATATTAATCAAACTTGTAACGGGTAAACCACTTATCGTTAAGTGTAAACCCTAAACGTATATTGATGTAGTTTTCTTTTACCAGACTATTAGTAAGCGCGCCGCGCTTACCTACTTCTGCCGAAATATTGATCTTATAGTAACTGCTGCTGGTTTGGCTTGGGCGCAAAGGCAGGCCTAAACCAAACGTTGCGGCATATTGGTTAATGTCGGTATTGTTTACACGCAGGTTGGTTTGATTATACATAAAACCTACACGATAATCAACCAAAGCCCAGTAGTTATTTAACTTATTAACATTAGGTGTAAATTGCGCGCCAAAGTTATAAGTTTTGCTATCCTTCATGCCCTGGTTGATGGTTTGATAAGCATCGCCTGTAGCCGATAGTTCTGACCATTTACCCATAGTATAATCAGCGCCTAAAAGCAACTTGTCGCCCGCTTTGAATGATACGCCGAACCTGTTTATTGAAGGTAGTTTAAGTTTTGATTTAGGGCTTACTTCTTTTACTACGCTATCCAACGGCAGGTTTTCGCTGCCATCGGTACCGGTAGTAAAATGCGACACATAAGTGCTGTTCTCGATATTAAGCTTTGTTGGCGCCGAACCTGAATAGCCGAATGTTATAATATTACGCTCGCTCAGGTTGAACATAAATTGCGCGCCGTAATCGTAATTGAAGCCCTGCACACTGCTGTTTTGTTCAACACGGGTATTAAATGCACCGTAAAGATCCGGTATTGATGTTACACCATAATCTTTCATGCTGCCAAAAATGTACGATACGTTAGCACCCAGCATAATATGCTTGCCGATGCCGAAACCGTAACCAAAATGAGCTTTGGTTAAACCGCCCTCGCCGCTGTATTTAAAATTAACTGCGTTGGTGTCGGCAGGGTCGCCGGTGCCAAAGTTTGACTGGGTTTGGGTATACTCATAACCACGTTGGCTGTATGGCTGTAAACCAAAGCTTATGGCCGAACGCTTGGTTACCGGAAAGGCAAACAACAGGTGATTAAGCCTGAAATTGCTGCTCTTTTGGGATCCTTGTCCATCTCTCGTAAGCTTTAGGCTGCTGCCAAAAACGCCCACATCAATAGTTGTCAAGCCTATGGCTGCGTAAGAAGCTGGATTGATAGTATTTATAGTGGAGTATCCGCTTATGGAATTGGTTGCGGTGGCAATACCACCCATACCGGCCATTTGCGGCGTCCAGTTCGGGTCAATATCGCCAATGCCGTATTTTGAGTAAGGTGAACTCGTGGTCGATCCGTTTTGTGCGCTTGCGCCAAGTGCGCTTATAACCAAAACAAGCGTAGCAAATAACCTGGTATATCTAATCATTATGTTGTAGTAATGCGGCATTCAATCCTATTAAAACCAAATTAGGTTCAATATTAATTTGGGGGGCAAAGATGCTATTTTTCAGCAGAGTATCAAAAAAATCGCTATCGCCACCGGTTAGTATAATGTTCAGTTGTTTATCCTTTTTGCTGTAGGTTTCAATAAAACCCGCAAGCTCGTATTTTAAGCCATTTTGCACGCCCGATTGTATGGCGGTTTGCGTGCTGTTTCCGTAATCCATCTCAAAACTACCGTCGGCCTCCACCAGCGGCAAGCCCGATGTGTAATGGTTTAAAGCCTTATAACGGGTATTTAGCCCCGGCGATATACTGCCGCCAAAATAATTTCCGCCGCCATCAACCCAATCATAAGTGATGGTGGTTCCGCCATCAATAACCAGGCTGTTTCTGCGGGGGAATAAATTTACAGCGCCGTTAACTGCGGCAACCCTGTCAAGCCCTAATGTGTGCGGCGTAAGATAATGGTTAGTGATATGCTTGGCCATACTTGCCGTAAAGTGTACAACCGTTACCCTTGTGCTTAATACAGCCAGCCAGTAAGGTGTATCTTTTTTTACTGATGATATAATGGCCTTGTCAACATTATATTTGCTAAGGAGCTCATCAAATAAAGCGGTATCAGCATCGGCATAGTGGCCGGTTTCAAGCAGTTGTTGCTGCTCAAAAACGGCAACCTTGGTAAGCGTATTCCCGATATCAATAACCAGGTTAGCCATCAGGCCTTCACCATTGAAAGTATTGATTCAAAAATAGCCAGGCCATCCTCATTGGCAAGCACCGTATCGGCAGCGCGCTCAGGGTGTGGCATAAAGCCAAACACGTTGCGGTTTTTATTAGTAATACCTGCAATATTTTCAAGCGTACCGTTAGGGTTGGCATCATCGGTTATGTTACCGGCTTCGTCACAATACCTGAACAATACCTGGTCGTTATCATTAATTGATTTAAGTGTATCGGCATCGGCAAAGTAATTACCCTCGCCATGCGCTACCGGAATTTTAAGTACGCGCTGTGCGTCTATCTGCGCGGTAAGCAGTGAGTTTTGGGTTTGAGGCAATACAAAAGTATTGTGGCAAATAAACTTACGGTTTTTGTTATGCAGCAAAGCACCTTCAAGCAGGCCTGATTCGGTCAGTATCTGGAAACCGTTGCATATACCCATTACATAACCACCTTTAGCGGCAAACTGGATAACTTCCTGCATAATTGGTGAAAAACGGGCAATAGCGCCTGAACGCAAATAATCGCCAAAAGAGAAACCACCCGGCAGTACTATAAAATCGCAACCTTGCAGGTCGTGGTCTTTATGCCAAAGGCGAACTACCTCCTGACCCAGTATTTGGTTTAATACGTAGATGATGTCTTCGTCGCAATTAGACCCGGGAAATATAACAACTCCAAATTTCATGTTACAAAGCTAACATAACCACTGAAATTAGGACGAATATTATAGTTAAAAAGTGTTAAACTGGAAGTAAATTATACCTGCAACCAACAAAAAATACAGCGTTTCGTAAAACCAGCGACTGGTTGCGTGCAAAAAATAATAGGCAAAAGTAATGGCCACAGGCACAACACAAAGCAAAAAATGATTAAGCTGAAACTCGGTTTTTACATAAAAAGCCAAACCTGCAACTAAAAAAAATGCAACCAGTAACTGGAACGACTTGCGGATGTGCACGTAGCTTTTAAAAAAGCCCTGCTGCAACTTGTAAGCTGAAAGTACCAGTATCACCGCCACAGGCACCAGCAACACATATGTATAATTGGTTATGCTGATGCTGGTAGGGAATTTGCCGCCAAGCGGCAGCCATATACTCGAAAAACGGCTCAACCTGTCGTTGTAAAAATAAACTACAGCTAAAAAGAAGAAAACCGTAACATAGCCTATAATTACCGCAGCCCACTCGCGCCAGTTAAATGGCCTGAAAATAATGAGCGCGATAAATACCACCAGGAACAACCAACTGAAAGGCAGGTAGATCAACGAGCCTAACGCCACAATCAACCCCAGATCATAGCAGGTTGATTTAACCTCGCTGCCCTTATATAAACTGAATAGCTTATACATTAACCATATCACCAGGAAGTTACAGATCAATGGCGCACTTAGTCTTAAAAAGGGCGTAAACAGCGCTGATACCGTGATGTACATGAGCGCAGGCATGTAGGATGGCTTGTTGAGCAGGTTGAAGTAGTTAACCATAGTATTGAGCAACAAAGCCTGTATAAACACCAGCAACGTGGCCAGCAATACGTTAAAAAAGGGCGATAAAGCGTACTCATATGATACGGGCACCAGTAGCCTTGAGAACGACTCAACAAAGATAAATTCCAGTTTGTCGGGTGTGTTAATCAGGTAACCTATGCGCAAAACAAAAACAAGCACGGCCAGCCACGCTATCACTATCGGGTTGTACGATCGGAATATATTGATCATGGCGGTGCTTTACTTGTTTATGTTGATGCTTAACATTCAGGCAAACTGATGGGTATATTTACTGCCAGTCCGCCGTCTGAGGTTTCTTTGTATTTAGAATTCATATCCTGCGCGGTTTGCCACATGGTTTTCACCACCGCGTCAAGGCTTACTTTGGCATTGTCCGGATTGGTTTGCAAGGCCAGTTGCGATGCCGTGATGGCCTTGATAGCGCCCATGGTATTACGCTCAATGCAAGGTACCTGAACAAGCCCGGCAATAGGGTCGCAGGTTAGGCCGAGGTGATGCTCCATTGCTATTTCGGCGGCCATTAACACCTGCCTTTGCGATCCGCCTAAACATTCAGTTAGCGCCGCCGCAGCCATAGCTGATGATACGCCGATCTCGGCCTGGCAACCACCCATAGCGGCTGATATGGTGGCACCCTTTTTGAAAATGCTACCGATTTCTGATGCCGTCAGCATGAAGCGGATAATCTTTTCTTCACTAAAACCATCACAAAAAGCAATGTAATATTGCAGCACCGCGGGTATCACGCCTGCCGCGCCATTGGTTGGCGCCGTCACTACTCTGCCGAACGAGGCATTCTCCTCGTTTACCGCCAACGCGAAGCAACTTACCCAGTCCAGTATATTTTGGAAGCTGTTGCCACTCTGCCTGATCACCTCCACCCATTCTTCATAATTATTGTAAGGCAAGCCTTTGGTAAGGCGCTTATTTAGGCTGGCTGCACGGCGCGCTACATTAAGGCCACCGGGTAACGATCCGCCGGTATGGCAACCCCGGTAAATACATTCTTTTATTATCCTGAAGATATTGAGCACACCTGTACGCGTTTCTGCCTCGGTACGCCAGGCTAATTCATTCTCCATCACCACCTCAGAAATTTTAAGGCCGGTTTTCATGCACCAAACCATCAGGTCGCGGGCAGTATCTATCGGGAAGGGCAGGTCAACTTCAGACCTTGCATTATTGTCTTCACCCTCCTTAACCACAAAACCACCGCCTATTGAATAGTAGGTGGCCGACATGGCCTTGCCATTGCTCAAAAACGCCTGAAAGGTTACCGCGTTAGGATGAAACGGCAGGCTTTCGCTGAACAGAAAAAGCAGGTCATCCTCCTTATAAAAACTGATCGGCCTTACATCACCCAACACCAGCTGACGCGATTCAATGATCTCATTTACCTTTGGCTCTACCTGGTCAACCTCAAAAGTAACCGGGTCATCACCGCTCAAGCCGAGCAGTATGGCAATATCGGTACCATGGCCCTTACCGGTTTTAGCCAGCGAGCCATATAACAGCACCTTAACCTGCACTACTTGCGGCAACACGCCAGCATCAGTGAGCAGCTGTACAAATTGCTGTGCCGCGCGCCACGGCCCCAATGTGTGCGAACTTGACGGACCTATGCCTATCTTGAATATATCGAATACCGAAATCTGCTCTCTTTGCATCTGAACCGCGAAGTTACATATCGTACCGCTATTAATTAAATTTACGCCCCGTATATAGATAGTTTTATGTAAGTTGCATAAACTTTATTACAATGACCGATTTTGTTGTTCAGCCTAAAAAGAGGATCGACTCTATTGATATTGTTCGCGGCTTAATTATGGTGATCATGGCGCTCGATCATGCACGCGATTTTTTTATGCCGCAGCAATTTGATCCTACCGATCTTACCAAAGCTTCAACTTCACTGTTCCTTACCCGGTTTATTACCCACTTTTGCGCGCCAACGTTTGTGTTTTTGGCGGGTACCGGAGCATTTCTGTCCTTTAGCCGGGGCAAAACAAAAGGGGAAGCCGCTAAATTTCTGATCACTCGTGGCCTGTGGCTTATTTTTTTAGAGTTTACTATTATACGTTTTGGCTGGGCGCTCAACATCGCGTTCGATTTTGTTTTTGTGCAAGTGATATGGGCACTGGGCGTCAGCATGATTGTACTGGCCGGACTGATCTACCTACCGCGCAGTGTGATAGCCGCCTTTGCCCTGATCATGATATTCGGGCATAACGCGCTCGATGGCATCAAGGTATCGCAGTTACCTACCCCATGGGGAACAATTTGGGGCATTTTGCATGTGCAGGGCATTTTACAGATCACCGGGTATATCAAAGCGTTTATACTTTACCCGCTGATACCCTGGATTGGTGTTATGGCTTTGGGTTATGTATTCGGCCCTATTTTTAAGCTTGACCCGGCAAAAAGGCGATCACTCCTGGTAACTATCGGCCTTTCGTCACTGGTTGTTTTTGTGGTGTTAAGGTTTTTCAATATTTATGGCGATCCAAACCTGTGGACCGATCAGGGCGTATGGCACCGAACCATACTCTCGTTCATCAACGTACAAAAATACCCGCCATCGTTAGATTACCTGCTGATTACCCTTGGTGTATGCAACCTGCTGTTAGCCGCATTTGAGTATGCTGAAAATGGCTTTACCAAAATTATGGTGGTGTTTGGCCGCGTGCCGATGTTTTACTACATACTGCATTTGTACCTATTGCGCCTTATGGCCTTTATTGCTTACCTGGCAGTAAAAGCCGCTACCAATGGTGCTCCGCCCAAAGAGGGAGCACCTCTGTATTTTGTTTATTTGATGTGGTTACTGGCTATAATCATCCTATACTTTCCATGCCGCTGGTACATGAGGTATAAAATGACGCATAAACAATGGTGGTTGAGCTATCTGTAATCCTCTGGCAAAAAGTTAAGCAGCAAATTGGGGTCAGGTATGATATCCAGATATGATGACTTTTCTGACGGCTTGCACACGCCGGGGAAATCGCCATGCATGCCCTGCATATCCAGCATTAACTGAAAGTGCAGATGCGGCGGCCAATAGCCGTTTTCATCCGCAACGCCAAACTCTGCTATTTTTTGCCCTGCGTGTACCTGCTGCCCTACCTGTAATTTTTGCAGGGCCTTCCGGTTTAAATGGCCATACAAACTATACAGTGTGAGGCCATTTACAATGTGCTGTAAAATAATGGTTGGGCCATAATCGCCGTTACCGGCATTATCGCCAAAACTATGTACTGTACCATCAAGCACTGCACGCACAACGGTGCCGGCGGCAGCCCATATATCCACCCCAAGGTGAATACTTCGCGGCTCATCATCGTTTGCGCCAAACAATTGTTTCCGGCTGTAAACGGTACGGTTTTCCAGGTAGCCGCCAATTGCGTAGCGGCACTCTGCGTTGGCGAGCTGCGTAATTATCCAATCGTTAAAAGCATCTGTGTTATCAACCGTTTCCGGCGTGAGCTTCGTATTCGCCGCGGTCAGATCAAGCTTAAAAAGTTTGTCTGTTCCGCTATCAAAATCAACCACAACCGAAACCGGCACCTCAGCCATTGCCAAGTGTGCTGCCAATGTAACCGATGCTTTTCCCATGGCTAAAAAAGTTTACTCTGTGTCGGGCTGGCGGGGCTCTTTGCTTATCTTATCAAAAAGCTTATCCATACGCTCCACATACTCGTTGGTATCATCTACAAAAAACTCCAGCTGCGGTATTATTCGCACCTGGTCTTTTATACGTGCACCCAGTTTATAGCGTATTTCTGAAGCATGCGACTTTACCTGTTGCAGTGCCTGCTGGGTGTTATTATTGTTAAAAAAGCTCAAAAACACACGTGCAATGGCCAAATCCGGCGTTACACGTACTTTAGTTATGGTTACCAGCGTATCGGGCAGGTAAGCTGCGCCTTCACGCTGAAATATCGCGGCAAGATCCTGTTGTATTACTCCTGCAAATTTTTGCTGACGTTTTGATTCCATGATAAGAAGTTTGTAGGGCTGAAGCCGCATGGTTAAAGCTCAAAGCTATAGTAAAAAGCTACAAGCTGCTAATTTGTTTTAACGTTTAAATAAAGATGATTGCTTGCGATGCTTAATGACAAATATCCTGTGGTATTACCTTGGTTATCTTGATCAGCTTGCGTACCACCAGCGTGCTGTCGTATTCGGCACCCAGCCCATCCTTGTCTGACGGCATTTTAATGCCTTCAACCTCTACATAAACCGGCTCGTAAGGCTTTTCAAAATTAAGCTGCGAATACTGTAGCTCCAGTTGGGACGAACTATCGGTAACCCAAAACTCCTTTTCGCGCCCACATTCGCTGAACGATTTTATCTCGGGCCCGAAACTGTAAAGCCCTTTATACATATGCGGTTTACCGTCATGCTTATCGCCGCTGCATGATGCCAGCGCCGTTAGTAAAATGGCACAAGCCAAAAACACATATTTAACAGATGATGATTGCATCATTTATTTATAGATCCTGTTTTATTTCACTTAATCCTTTAACACTTAACCTGGCACTTATGCCTGACGCTATTACCGCTATGGCTATAACAGTTAAAAACACCAGGCCAAAATCCATAACCTTTATATCTACCGGGTAAGCATCAATAACCATTAACGAGCCATTGATGCGCACTAAACCGTACTGCTGCTGTAATATACAAAAAATGAGCCCTATAACAAGCCCCGCTATGCAGCCTGCTACCGAGATCATCATACCCTCAAAAAAGAATATGCCCTGTATAAGCCTTTTGCCGGCACCCAGGCTGGTAAGTATGGCAATATCCTTTTTCTTGTCAATAACCAGCATGGTTAACGAGCCTACAATATTAAACAACGCGATAACCAAAACAAAGGTCAATATCATGAACACCGACCATCGCTCGTAGTTTAACGTTTTATATAATTCGGTATTTTGCTGGGCGCGGTTTTTTATATAAAAGTTGCGCCCGATTTTTTCCTGCAGCTCCTGCTGAACGGCATTGATGTTTGTTCCTTTTTTAAAATTTATCTCTAATGATGATACCTGCTTTGGCTCATCCAGCAGATCGCGGGCAAAATCGAGCGGAACAACTACAATGTCATCAAAATCCTGCTGTATGCCAAATACACCCACCGGTGTTATATTGCGTACCACAAACTCGTTAAGCGGATTGGCCGATGCACTTGCATTACGCCTGGGCGAGTATATCTGCAAATTAGCGTTAGGGTCATAAACATTTACACCAAGGCTTGCCTGTATGGTTGTGCCTATAACGGCATAATCCCGTCCATCCATCCGCAGGGTGAATGATCCGGATAAGATAGTGCTGTCCAGATCGGTATTTTTCAGGAAATCGGTACTCACTCCTTTTAAAGTACCGATGAACTGCTTAGTGCCGTATCGCAATAAGGCTTTCTCCTGCAATACACGCGTGTAGGAAAACACACGCTGATCTTTCTGCAACTCGTTAAAATGAATTGTATCGGGATTAAACGTTTTGCCCAGCTTGGCCTCAATCTTTAATTCCGGACTAAAATTGCTGTACAGGTTCAGGATCACTTTTTCAAACCCGTTGAATACCGACATGATGATGATCAGCGCCGCGCTGCCCACAAATACCCCAAGCATGGATATGCCTGATATGATATTAATGGCATGCACCTTTTTCCGCGAAAAAAGGTAGCGTTTGGCTATGTATACCGAGGTATTCAATTTATTACAGCAGTGTTAAACTAATTAATCGTTAAAAAAGGGATTGTAATGTTTTTCAAACCCAATGGTAGTTTCCGGTCCGTGACCCGGGTATACCGTACAATCATCAGGCAGGGTAAAAAGTTTTTCGCGAATATTTTTTAATAGCTGCGCATGGTTACCGCCCGGCAAATCGGTACGGCCAATGCTGCCCCTGAAAAGCACATCTCCCCCTATCAGTATATTGTCGTGCTTATCAAAAAAGCACAGATGCGCAGGCGAATGCCCGGGTGCAAATATTAATTCAAGCACCGTATTACCAAAATTGATAACGCCGCTTTCAGGCAGGTATTCATCAGGCAAAGGCGAATTATCGTAACGGAAGCCCATTTGCTGGGCGCTCACCGGGGCATGGTTAAGTACCACGCTTTCGCCAATATGAAACTTTGGTTTGAGGCCGTACTGATCGAAAACAAATTTATTGCCCAGCACATGGTCAATGTGGCAATGGGTATTTAATAGCAGTACAGGCTTAAGATTATTTTCGGCAATAAAATTTACCACTGCATTTTGCTCGGCACCGGTATACATACCCGGATCGATAATAACACACTCGCCGCTATCATCATATAACAGATAAGTATTTTCCTGAAACGGGTTGTTTACAAAAACCTGAACTTTAGCCATGCCAGCAAAAGTATTTAAATTAGCCTGAAAAGGTTGCGGTTAATATAAATTTTGATGGAATGGCAGCGCCAATCATTTCCACTTAAAACTCTTTATCATTACGTCAACATCCTTCTTTACAAAATCGAGCACAGGTTGTATCGAGTCGAGCCGGGGCTCACTGCTAAAATACAATGCGCCACGCAGGTAGTGTTTGGTGCTATCGGTTAAAAAGAACTGGATTGATGAAGCCGCGTTACCATCAATGGTATAATAAAGGCCGTACACCTTGCGGTCGGGGTAATTAATGTACCCTTCATCAATAGATGTTGCCTTAACTGTGTGCTTAAAAGCGAAGGTATGCGCGTCTTCTACCAACTCATTAAATATCTTTTTTGAGGTTACGGGCTGATAACTCAAATGTAGTATACCGTTAAACTGTTTAAAGTTCATGTTGATCCAGCAGCTCTTGTTAACGGCTTTGGGGTCAGCACTTATATCGGCATAAACCGGGTATTGAAAACTGTAGGGGCAGCTCTCGTTGTATTGGCGGTACACTTTCTCCGGATAATATATACGAAAGTATCCCCGCGGCTTCGGCGAGTAATCAGCCTCGTTGCTGCAAGCAGAAAGCAGGAGTAACAATACACTTATTATTGCGATGATCCTCATGGGTAGCGTTCGGTTGAATTCCATATTTCCCACGCCCGTTCTGCCTGTAGTATCAGCATCTCGTGGCCGTTTTTTACGTCAGCACCCGCTTCGGCACCCTTTTGCATAAAAAGCGTTTGTTCAGGATTATAGATCAAGTCGTATAGTAAATGGTCATCCGTTATAGCCTCGTAAGGTATAGGCGGGCACTCATCCACATTGGGCGATGTGCCTAAAGGTGTTGTATTAATAATGAGCTTATTTTCGGCTACCATTTCCGGCGTGAGCTGGTCAAAAAGTATTGTTCCGGCTTGCTCGCGGCGGGTTATTATTTTATATGGAATCTCTAATTTATCGAGCACATAAAATACCGCCTTTGCCGCGCCACCATTACCCAGCACTAAAGCGCTTTTATGGCGTGACTTTAACAACGGCTTAAGTGACTCCTCAAACCCGTATATATCTGTATTAAAACCTTCAAGCCTGAAATCGTCACCGCCAAACCCCACCTCTCCCTGAAAGGCTACAGATATCGGCGACTCCTTATCAATACGAATAGTGTTCACCGCACCTACATGCTTGGCTTCAGCATTCAGCCAGTCAATATACTGCATCACGTCAACCTTATAAGGTATGGTAACATTAAGGCCGCATAAGTCGGGATGCTGGTGTAAAAACTCGTTAAAGTTGCTGATTGCCTCGATTGGGTACAATTCGTAAACGCAATCGGCTATGCCTTCGCGCTCAAACTTTTCGGTAAAATATTTTTTTGAAAACGAATGGGAAAGCGGGTATCCTATAAGCCCATATTTTTTCATGCAGACAGATATTTGGAATGGCGAATATAAACAATTGATAAATAAGTATTGGTTGATGTAATGCTATTTAATATTAGCCTATACTTATAAGTTTATACCTATAAAACATGCCTTAACAGGCCGTAATCATTATTATTTGTTGAACAGACAATTATCAAGCAGTTTTTGGCATCGATTGCAGAAATTTCTAAAATCCGTACATTTTGCCCAGAAAGCGATTAAAAAGCATCGAAAAATGGTAATTTAATACTATACCCCTTTATCGCCGTAGGTTAAATTTGTTTTATACAATTATTATAAACCAGTCCTCTAATCAAATTACAATCACATGAAAAGAAATTTACTGTTTTTCAGGAACAGTAAGTGCCTCAGGCTTTACCTGTCTGTGTTACTTACTGCTTTCGCCTTTTTAAGCGCACATGCTCAGGGCAAACGTGTTACGGGTACCGTTTCTGACAATGCAGGACCAATTCCCGGTGCAAGCGTGCGCGTAAAGGGCAGCACCGCAGGTACAACCACCACACCAACCGGTACCTACAGCCTGAACGTGCCTGATGATGCGGTACTGGTGGTAACCTATGTAGGTTATGCCACACAGGAAATTCCGGTTAACGGCCGCAGCACCATAAATGTAACCCTGCTATCAAACAGCCAGTCGCTGCAGGAAATTGTGGTTGTAGGTTACGGCACCACCCAGCGTAAGGACCTTACCGGCTCGGTAAGCTCCGTTAGTGCGGATCAGGTTGCCAAAGTGCCTGTTACCCAGCTTGACCAAGCCTTGCAGGGCCGCGCGGCAGGTGTGCAGGTAACCAATAACGATGGCGCCCCAGGCGCGGGGGTAAGCGTACAAATACGTGGTGTAGGTAGCTTGGGTAGTAATGACCCCTTGTACGTAGTTGACGGATACCCGATCACCGGTGGTTTGAACAACATTAACCCGAATGACATAGCCTCTATGGACATCTTGAAAGATGCATCAGCAACGGCTATCTACGGTGTGCGTGCTGCTAACGGTGTAGTAATCATCACTACCAAACGCGGACGTAAAGATGGTGTACAGGTTAGCCTCGATCTGAACGGTTCAATACAGGCTCAGCCAAGAAAATATCAGGTGCTTAACGCACAACAATGGGCAACCCTGGCCAATGAAACACCGATAGATAAGTTGCCCGAATGGAGCGACCCGGCTGCTTTAACCAATATAAACTGGCAGGATGCCGTTTATCGCACAGGTTCAAGGCAAAATTACAACCTGGCAATTCGCGGCGGTAACGAAAAGGTACAAACTGCATTTTCAGCCGGTTATTTTGATCAGAAAGGCATCGTACTCGGCTCATTCTTTAAACGCATAAACTTAGGTTTAAATGTAGACTACAATGTAAATAAGTGGTTAAAGGCTAATGCCAGCGCGAAATACTCTAGGCAAAACAACGCTAACCCGTTTGGTACAGGAAGCTTGCTGCAATTAGCGGCATTGATACCTACAGCCGGCGCCAACAAATTTACCAAAGAAGCTACTGACGGCAATGGCAATTATGCTTTTTATAACCCAATAAATATTTATACCAAAAGCTGGAATAACCCGGTTTACTTTATTGAAACACTTGACACTAAAAATCAAACCAATTATTTTTTGAGCACCACATCGCTCGAAGCTACTATAATTGACGGTTTAAAAGTAAAAACTAACCTGGGTATCAATACATCCGATTATTCTGGTTATTATTTCACCCCTTCTGATGTTCGCACGCGCGATCAATATGGCGTTGCCAGTAATAACCAATACAACACTTACTCACAAAGTGCAAACAACACTTACGAGTGGCTGTGGGAGAATACTATATCATATAGTAAAATGTTCGGAAAGCACTCATTAGATTTATTGGCGGGTGTTTCTGAGCAGAAAAACAACTTCAGAACCATTGGCGGTAATGGTAATCAATTACCGAGCAACGGCATACGCGACTTAAGCCAGGTACAAAACCTGGTGGCTTTTGGCAGCCAAACGGTTTACACATTAGCTTCACAATTTGGCCGTTTAACTTATAAATATGATGACAAATATTTATTGACCGCTACAGTCAGGAGAGACGGTTCATCCAGATTTTATCAAGGCAATCAATACGGTGTTTTCCCATCCGCATCGTTTGCTTGGCGCGCAAAACAGGAAGATTTCCTGAAAGATGTAAACTTCCTTTCCGATCTGAAATTCAGGGTTGGTTATGGTGAGGTAGGCAGCCAGGCAAATATACCGCTGTTTCAATACCTGGCACGCTATGGTTCAGGCGGTCCCGCTACTTCGGCATCTAACGTAGGCTATCCATTTGGCGGCACTTATCAAACTGGTTTGGCTTATCAAAATCTTGATAACTTAGGTTTGACCTGGGAAACCTCACGCCAAACCAACATCGGTGTAGATTTCGCCATGCTCAACAACGATTTGACCGTTACAGTTGACTGGTATCGTAAAGATTCAAAAGACTTTTTGCTGAAAGTACCGATAGCCTCGCAGTCAGGTGTTACCACACAAGCCCAAAATGCCGGCAGCATACGTAACCAAGGCTTTGAGGTTGCCCTGAACTATCGCAAAAAAGTATCACAGGATTTTAATTACGGATTGGGCTTAAATATTACAACTGTTAACAACAAACTTTTGAGCATCAACAAAGGCGTTAACTCTTTGATGAACCTTGTAGTATTAAGCAGTGCATCCGGTAACGGCTGGAACCAGTTTAGCCGCACTTACATCGGACAGCCTGTGGGTGAATTTTACGGCTATGAGAGCCTTGGCATCTTCCAAACTCAGGCTGAAATTGATGCGTTAAACGCTAAAGCTCCGGACGGACATTACCAGGGTGCAGCAGCGCAACCAACTGTTCCGGGTGACCGTAAATTCAAAGACATTAATGGCGACGGCCAGATCACCGCTGACGACCGTACAAGCTTGGGCAGCCCGATCCCTAAATTTTATGGGGGCTTCAATCTTGATATGACTTACAAAGCGTTTGATTTTAATGCTTTCTTTTACGGCAGCTATGGTAACAAAATTTTCAACTACGCTGCACGTAATCTTGAAAGCTTTCAGGCATCACCTTTTGTCGGCGTTCAAAACGTTGGCGTAAAATATTACGAAAACCGCTGGACACCTACTAACCCGTCAAACCGTTATGCACGTGTTAATTACAATGACGACATCAGCGCAAGCAACGTTCCTTCAAGTGTTTATGTAGAAAACGGTAGCTATCTGCGCCTGAGAAACGTAACCCTGGGTTATACCTTACCTGGTGATATAGCTAAGAAATTAACTGTAAACAGGGTGAGGATATCGCTTTCAGCACAAAACCTGTTCACCATTACTAAATACTCAGGCTTGGATCCTGAAATCGGTCAGCCAACCGGTACTGATGCCAGTGATCCAACGGCAACCGTAGCAGCAGCCGGCCCAACAGCAGCAGGCATTGATGTTGGCACTTACCCCCTATCAAGATTTTATACACTGGGTATTAGTGTAACATTTTAAGTGAAGGCATTAAAAGAATTGAAAGAATGAAGATCAAACAATATTTATATGTACTCACAGTCGGACTGGTGGTACTACTTCCGTTAAGTTGCCAAAAAGGTTTTCTTGATCAAAAAGACACATCCTTTGGAACTGAACAAGCATATTTTGATAAGCCCGAAGACGGCATAGCATTGGTTAATGGCATTTATGACACCTATCAGAATGCTGATTTGTTAAAAAAATCACTCTGGTATTATGCCAATTTTCAAACACACGATTTTTTCAACTGGGGTAACGACCGTTTTTATAACACCTACGCCATACCAGCTACATTTGGCGCTATTCAGGTATTCTGGCAACGCGCTTACATAGGTATCGCACGTGCTAACTCGGCATTGCCAATTATTGCCAAAATGAAAGATCGCGGTGTTTTAACCGAAGCGCTTGCCAATCGTTTAACCGGTGAAATTTACTTTTTACGCGGCATGACCTACTATTACCTAGCAGCAAGTTTCGGTGGTGTACCGCTGGAACTTACCACCGGCGCTAATGATGGCTTGCGCCCGCGCAGCAGTCAGGATGAAGTCTTTGCACAGGTTGAAAGCGACTTACAACAAGCGGTAAATCTGCTGCCATGGCGCGAAGGCTATGAGGCCAGCGACTTAGGCCGTGCAACAAAAGCTGCTGCATTGGGCTATTTGGGGGGCGCACAAATGTGGCTTAAAAAGTATAGCGAAGCACTGGCAACTTTTAACCAGATTGAAGGAAAGTCATCACTGCTGCCAAACTTTATTGACGTGCACGAATATGATAAGGAAAACAACGCCGAATCACTTTTCGAGGTTCAGTTTATTGTAGCAGGTACCCAAAGCTGGGGCGGTAGTAACGAGGTTGCGTGGATAGGTTCATTCGGCATGCCTGAAGAGGTATCAAACTTCGGTTATGATTATGCTAATAAAGGATTGTACGATGGATTTCAGGCAGGCGATTTGCGTAAAGTGGCAACCGTAATTGGCCCTGGCGACGAAAACCCAAGCCCTGGCATTAAAGGCCGTGGCGGTATAAAATCGTATCCGCTGGTTATTGCCGGTTTTGCAAGCACCGATGCTGCAACAAAAGCTAAATACACTGGTACCGACGGCAAGATTATCAACACCTGCGGTACAGTTGCACGCCCGTGGGTAGGCTCTGACGCTACACAGCTGCGCAGCGGTTATTACAACGAAAAAATGTGGCGTGACCCTACGCTTAACGGCAACTCCGGCGATGGTACAATCTTCGGCGCACAAAATCAAATATTGCTGCGCTATGCCGAGGTATTGCTGAGTAAGGCTGAGTGCCAGATTCGTACGGGTGATGTATCAGGCGGTTTAGCCACTATGAAACGCGTTCGCGACCGTGCTTTTGGCGGCAGCGCGCCAGCTACGTTCATCAGTGAAGGCAAGGTAGTTACCGATCCGCTGAAGATGGTTTATCATGAATACCGTCACGAGCTTTCAGGCGAGTACTCAACCTTTTACAACCTGCGCAGGGCAGGCGTTGCAACCTCTTTTATACAAGAAGTATACAATGTTACTATACCAACAGGTCGTGAGTTATACCCGATCCCTCAATATGAGATCGGCCTCAACCCTAACCTGACACAAAACCCGGGTTATTAACAAACTAAAACCTTGATACAAAAGAGGCCGCTCTCCACAAAAGAGGGGCCTCTTTTGGCTTAATAATCACTTGCTTATTTAAAAATACCTTTTAATTTTGGAGAGGTAGCCGCCTGGCATATCACCCTAATTATAAACGTACATGATTAAATTTTACAACTCGCTTTTAGCGGTATTGCTGCTCCTGTTTTGTGCCTGCCAAAAGCCGGATACGCTATTTGAGGATATGTCATCTAGCCATACCGGCATACACTTTCGCAATGATATCGCCGAGACCGACTCCATTAACCCAATGGACGTGGTGAACGTGTATAATGGCGGCGGTGTAGGTGTGGGAGATTTCAATAACGATGGCTTGCCCGATCTGTATTTTACCGGCAACATGGTGCCCAATAAACTATACCTCAACCGTGGCGACCTGAAGTTTGATGACGTAACCAAAACTTCCAATGTAGATGGCATGGGCCACTGGGGGCGTGGCGTCGCGGTTATTGACATCAATAACGACGGATGGCTTGACTTATATGTATGCAGCGCCATTTTAGCTAACCCTAAGCTGCGCACCAATTTGCTGTACATCAATCAAGGCAAAAGCGCCGACGGCGTTCCGCGCTTTAAAGAAATGGCGGCTGAATATGGCTTGAACATGAGTGAGCAGTCGGCCATGGCCAGCTTTTTTGATTATGATAACGATGGCGACCTGGATATGTACCTCACTGTGAACAACGCCACTGCTACTTATAATCCCAGCATATTCGGTAAGGCTTTTTATCAACCCGACCGTAAGTCGGGACGCTTATATCGCAATGATTGGAATGCGAAGTTTAATCACCCCGTGTACACTGATGTAACGGTTAAGGCCGGTGTTACACGCGATGGTTACGGGCATGGCGCGTCAACGGTAGATATCAACAACGACGGCTGGAAGGACATCTATATTTCTAACGATTTTATCTCGAGCAACATTCTGTTCATCAATAATCATGATGGCACCTTTACCGACCGTTCCATGGAATATTTTAAGCATACAGCTTACAATGCCATGGGGCAGGATGTGATTGATATAAACAATGATGGCCTACCTGATGTAATTGAGTTGGACATGAACCCCGAGGATAACTATCGCAAAAAGATGATGCTTGGAGCTAATATGTACCAAACCTATCAGAATTTCGACAGCTATACCACGCAATACCAATACGTGCGCAATACATTACAATTAAATCTTGGCCCAAGAATAGAAAAAGGCAAGCCTGGTGCGCCGGCATTCGCCGAAATTGGTTTTTTAAGCGGCATTGCGCAAACCGACTGGAGCTGGACGCCGCTGGTTGCTGATTATAATAACGACGGATTCCGCGACCTCATCATCACCAACGGCTTCCCGAAGGACGTGTCCGACCATGATTTTATGGCTTATCGCCAACGCGCTTATTCCGTGGCATCAAAAAAAGAGATATTGGCGCAAATACCACAGATCAAACTTCATAACTACGCCTACCTCAACAACGGCGATCTAACCTTTCAGGATGTAAGAAAGGATTGGGGCTTTGAGGTGAAAAATTTTTCGAGCGGCGGAATATATGCCGATCTGGATAATGATGGTGACATTGACGTAGTGATCAATAATATAAATGATGAAGCATCGGTTTACCGCAACAAATCGCGCGATAACAAGGATAAGTTAAGCGATCAGCACTTCCTGAAAATCAGCTTTAAAGGGGATAAATTCAACAGGAATGGCTTAGGCGCTGTTGCAGAAATTTACTACGATAACGGCAAAACGCAGGTTTGTGAAAATACGCCTTACCGTGGCTATATATCGAGCCTGGAAAGTGGCGCTCATTTTGGCTTGGGTAAAATAAACAAGATTGATTCGGTGCTTATTAAGTGGCCGGGTGTCGACCAATATCAAAAAATCACAAATGTAAAGGCTGATTCAAAGCTTACCGTAAAACAGGCTGATGCTAAACAAAGCTTTGCCTGGGGTTACAGGCAAACTTCATCCCCACTTTTTAATGATGTAACCGATTCATTGGGCATCAAATACACCAATCAGGATATTGATTTTATTGACTTCAACATACAAAAGCTATTGCCGCACAAATTTTCGGAGTATAGTCCCGCGCTGGCGGTAGGCGATGTAGATGGTAACGGCATTGATGATATGGTTATCGGCGGCAGCTTATACAACCCGGCGCAGGTACTTTTACAACAGGCTGATGGCAAATTCATACAGCGGGCATTCGCCAAACCGGCAGTTGATCTAAAAAGCAATTATAAAGATGAGGGGCTGCTTTTGTTTGATGCTGATGGCGATGGCGATCTTGACCTTTACGCCAGCAGCGGCGGTTACCACGAAGGCCCCGAAAGCGCCGCCTATCAGGACAGGTTTTACGTAAACGATGGCGAGGGCAATTTCACCCTTGCTACTAATGCCCTGCCAGCAAATACTACCAGCAAGCTATGCGTTCGCGCATGCGATTACAACCAGGATGGCAAGCCCGACCTGTTCGTATCCGGCCGTGTATCGCCATGGAATTATCCTAAACCGGTATCGAGCTTTATTTTACGTAACGACAGCCAAAACGGGCAGGTTAAATTTACGGATGTTACCAAAGAGGTAGCTCCTGCCCTGCTCAACATTGGCATGGTTTGCGATGCGCTGTTCAGCGATTTTAACAACGATAACAAACCCGACCTGATATTGGCCGGTGAGTTTATGCCCGTAACCTTTTTAGCTAACAAAGGCGGCAAGTTTGAAAATGTAACCGCATCATCGGGTATCGAAAACAAAACCGGCTGGTGGAATACCATTGTAGCCGGCGATTTCAGGCACACCGGCCGTATGGATTACATTGTGGGCAACGGCGGCACCAACACCATTTACCAGGCGAGCGAAAAGTACCCGGTATCGGTGATCGCCAAGGATTTTGATAAGAACGGCAGTTTCGGCGTAATACCATCTATCTATTTTCCCGACTCGAATGGTGTAAAGCGGGAATATCCTGCTGTTGGGCGTGATGACCTGCTCAAACAAAATATCAGCTTTAAAAAACGGTATACCAATTACCGCTCTTTCGCCACCGCGACTATGGACGAGCTGATTACACCCGAACAGCTTGAAGGTGCCATTAAACTAAGTGCCAACACCATGCAGTCGTGCTATTTGCGTAATGATGGTAATGGCAAGTTCACCATTATCCCGCTGCCGCAAATGGCACAAATATCGGTACTTAACGGAATGGTGGCCGATGATTTTGATGGCGATGGTAACCTTGATGTAGTTATAAACGGCAATGACTATGGTACCGAAGTGTCAACAGGGCGTTATGATGCGCTTAACGGCTTACTTTTAAAAGGAGATGGCAAAGGCAATTTCAAACCATTATCCATCTTGGAGAGCGGCATCTATCTGCCCGGCAACGGCAAGGCCTTGGCCAAGCTGCAAAATGCTAAAGGCGGATATCTGCTGGCAGCCAGCCAGCACCGCGGTAAATTGCAGGTGTTACAATTAAATAAACCAACTAAAAACGTTGCTATAAAAGCTGATGACAGGAGCGCGAAGATCAGTTACCGAGATGGCAAACAGCAAAAGCAGGAGTTTTATTACGGCTCATCGTTTTTGTCACAGTCCGGGCGCTTTTTAACCGTTGGTCCGAAAGTATCTGCCATTAGCATCACCAATAATAAAGGGCAAAGCCGCAATGTAGCTATCAACTAAATAACATTAATATAGAATGACGATCCGTAGAATAATTATAGCCGTAGTGTTAGCCGCAACCTGCCTGTATGCTTGTCAGAACGAAAAGAAAAACGCTGCAAAATTGGATGATGCCAATGTTATACATCAAAACGAAGATAAACTAACGCAGCTGATTATTTACGATGTGTTTACGCCGCCCGTAGCCAGCCGTATTTATGCTTATGCTTCCCTTGCTTCGTATGAGGCTATACGCTTTGAGCAGCCTGATTATTTATCGTTAACAGAACAGTTACAGGGCTTTGGCACCATGCCCCAGCCCGACAAGGGCAAGACCTATAACTTTACCCTTGCTGCTACTCAGGCATTTTTTAGCGTAGCCCGTAAGGTTACATTCTCTGTCGATTCATTAAAGGCTTATGAAGAGGGCTTGCATAGCCGTTTTAAAGGCGTAATGGACGACTCGACTTATGCCCGCTCCATTGCGTTTGGCGATACGGTGGCTAAGGTGATCATCAAGCGGTTGATGAAAGATAATTACCTGCAAACGCGCGGCAAGCCTAAGTTTTTGGGCAGCCAGGCACCGGGTAAATGGCACCCTACCCCACCCGATTACCTGGACGGCGTAGAATATTGCTGGGGAACTATGAAGACTTTTGTGCTGGATTCGTCTGACCGGGTGAGCATTCCCCCGCCACCATCGTATAGCGAGGATAAGAACAGTGCTTATTTTAAACAGAATTTGGAGGTATACGAAACCAGCAAAAAGCTGACTGACGAGCAAAAGGATATTGCCCGCTACTGGGATGATAACCCCTTTGTGTTGGAACATGCCGGGCACATGACCTTTGCTAACAAAAAGATAACGCCCGGCGGCCATTGGATAGGTATTACCGCCATTGCCTGCAAAAAAAATAAAGCTGATGCCGTAAAAACAGCGCAAGCATACGCCCTGACTTCTATAGGTATGTATGATGCTTTTATTTGCTGCTGGAATACCAAGTACGAAACCAACTACGTGCGCCCGGTAACGGTTATCAACGATAAGATTGATGCCGAGTGGACTCCGCGTCTGCAAACCCCGCCCTTCCCGGAATATCCGAGCGGGCACAGTACCATTACCCGGGCTGCGGCGGTGATGCTTACGCACCTGTTTGGCAATAGCTTTGCCTTTCAAGATACCAGCGACTTGCGCTATATCGGCATGAAACGCAATTTTAAATCATTTGTACAGGCGGCAGATGAGGCTTCGATCAGTCGTTTTTACGGCGGGATACATTACAGGAACAGTGTTGACCAGGGAGCTATTCAGGGGAAAAAGGTGAGCGAGTATATTATCTCGAGATTAAAGCTGAAAAAATAATCAACTCGTAACCTAGCATAAAAAACGCCCTTGCCGATATGGCAAGGGCGTTTTTATTTTTATCAGAATAACTATTATCCTAAGAAAGGATAACGGTAATCCTTCGGTGGATCAAACGTTTCCTTAATAGTGCGTGGAGATACCCAACGCAGCAGGTTGATCATTGAACCGGCCTTGTCATTAGTACCTGAACCACGGGCACCGCCAAATGGCTGCTGGCCAACTACGGCACCGGTTGGTTTATCATTAATATAGAAGTTACCGGCGGCGTTACGCAGGCGTTGTGTAGCCTGTGCTACAGCATACCTGTCTTGAGATATGATAGAACCGGTAAGGGCATATATTGAAGTAGTATCAACTACATCCAATATCTCCTCAAACTTATCGTCCTCATATACATAAACAGTTAATACCGGGCCAAATAATTCCTCGCACATGGTAACATAATGCGGATCGTTAACACGCAGTACAGTAGGCTCAACAAACCAACCTTTTGATTTATCATAACCACCACCGGCAATCAGCTCAACATTATCATCAGCTTTGGCGGCATCAATGTATTTGGCCAGCTTATCAAATGATGCTTCGGTAATAACGGCATTCACAAAGTTGCTGAAATCCTCAACCGGGCCAACTTTAATTGAGGCCAGGTCACGTTGCACGTTTTCTTTAACAGCAGGCCACAGCGAAGCCGGGATGTAGGCGCGAGAAGCGGCTGAACATTTTTGTCCCTGATACTCAAACGCGCCACGAACTAAAGCAGTGCTCACTACTTCGGGGTTAGCGCTCGCATGGGCAAGCACAAAATCCTTACCGCCGGTTTCGCCAACTATGCGCGGGTAGGTTTTGTATTTATGGATGTTGGTACCAATTATTTGCCATATATGCTGGAATACCGCGGTTGAACCGGTAAAGTGTATGCCCGCGAAATCCGGGTGGTTAAAGATAACATCACCCGCCACAGGGCCATCAACATAAATAAGGTTGATAACGCCGGCAGGCAGGCCAGCCTCGATAAAAATCTGCATGATAACGTTAGCGGCGAAAATTTGCGGGTAGGCAGGTTTCCAAACCACTACGTTACCCATCATGGCGGCACTCGCAGGCAGGTTACCGGCAATGGCGGTAAAGTTAAATGGCGTTAAGGCGAACACAAAACCCTCAAGCGGGCGTTGTTCAACCCTGTTCCAGATACCTTTTGGCGATACCGGGGGCTGCTGACCGTAAATCTCCGTCATGTACTCCACGTTAAAGCGCAAAAAGTCCGCAAACTCGCAGGCGGCATCAATTTCGGCCTGGTAGGCGTTCTTTGACTGGCCCAACATGGTAGCGGCGTTTATTTTAGCACGGTACGGACCAGAGATTAGATCGGCGGCTTTTAAAAATATGGCGGCACGCTGTTCCCAGGCCAGGTTTTCCCAATCAGCTTTGGCGGCCAAGGCAGCATCAATGGCTGCGGTTACGTGGCTCGCGTCACCTTCGTGAAAGGTAGCCAGCAGGTGCTGATGATCATGCGGCGGGCGCAGTTCAAGGGTTTTGCCGGTGCGCACTTCTTGGGCACCAATGTACATAGGTATGTCGGCCACAACAGCGCGCGCCTCTTTAAGCGCGGCTTCTAACGAAGCACGCTCGGCACTGCCCGGAGCGTAATTTAATACAGGCTCGTTCTGCGGCTTAGGGACGTTGAAAAATCCTTTAAGCATAATTTTATGTGAGTCAAATTAATATAGCTGCAAAGATACGGGTAAATGTGCAGATGTGGTAACGGCGGATGTTGACGAGATGTAAATAATTATACAAGTGATTCCTATTATATTTTTATATCTTGTAAATGACTTAATTAGAATCTTAATCTTGGACATCCACGTACCTAATAGTGCATTTTTAGGAAACATTGAATCTTTTACAAGTAAGTTCAATCCTTTAAACACTTCGGTGTTGAATGTCACCTCCAATCAAAAATGGATATCAATTCACCCTTTGGTTATTTCCATGATCGTAGCTTTAGCTAAAGAGATGGAAATTACTGGTGGATTTATTAATTGTGAAGATTTCTCAGCCAAATCAAGACCTTACTTGTTAAGGATGGGATTGATAAATCATCTTAAACCACATCATGGTTTACAAATTAATGAGCATGAATCTTCAGGAAGGTTTATTCCAGCAAGGCAAATAAAAACATCTGATGAATTGAATCAGTTTATAATTGATATGGTTCCTCTTTTACATACAACCCCAGAGCAAGCTTTTCCAATCAAGTATGTTATAAGTGAATTAGTTCGAAATGTACTTGAACATTCAGAATCAGAAATTGGGGCTATTGTTTCAGCTCAATATTTTAAAAAATCAAATCGCATTTCTATTGGCGTTGCGGACAGAGGAATCGGCATCAAGGCATCTATGAATAAATCCTACGCAACGAAAAATGATAAGGAGGCAGTAGATTTAGCATTAAGACCCGGAATAACCGGAACTACAAATAAAGTAGGAGGCACTGAGTTTAATGCTGGTGCCGGCCTTTTCTTCACTAAAAGTATCGCAAAGGTAAGTAGAGATTTGTTTTTACTATACAGTGGAAACTCCTTTTCAAGTTATATAAAACACCGCCTAACGAGTATGTTAATTTATTTCCTGATCCAGCCTTTGATAGAGCCACTTTTAGATCAAATGTTGCTCAATGGAATGGAACAGCAGTAGGAATTGATATATCACTCGACATGAACCAAGATTTCGAGAAGTTATTAGAAATGATTAGAAGCGCTTACCATTTGAATATTAAACAAAAAAACAAGAGCAAATACAAAAAGCCAAAATTTGTATGAAAACCATTTTCATCTATAAATATACCAATGACTTTGCAGAGAATAAAGATATTGCAAGAGATTTAAGAATTAATAAAATCCAACCAGAACTTGACAAAAATGGTAGAATCAAAATTGATTTTGATAAAGTAGGTTCTGCAACACAATCTTTTGTTCATGCATTAATAAGTGAAGTAATAAGAACCTATGGTATTCAAATCTTAGATAATATTCATTTTGAAAATTGTAACTCAAGGGTTCAAAAAATAATTGAGATTGTTGTGGAATATGTCCAAGACGGAATTTTTGACAATGATGACAACAATCAACCGTCGTCAAACTGTTAAAAACGTTAAATAACAAACCAATACGTGGCAAACAGGTTATATTTACAAGGTAACTACTAATAACTATGAAACTGCAACCTATTGCCGCTACGCTACTACTTATTTTTGCTACCATTACCGTAAGTGCCCAAAACAAAATAAAAGGCACCGTTTACGAGGGCAGCGGCAACACACGCTTACCTGAAGTTTTTGTACACGACCTGACCAACAAACAAATGACGCTTACCGACAAGAACGGTAACTTTGAAATAACGGCAGCGTCAGGCCATCTGGTGGTGTTTAGCGCGCCTACTTATGCGGCCGACACTGTTTACATTACCGATCTTTCGCCCAAGAAAATACGATTAACACCACAAGGTATCCGCCTGAACACGGTGAATATATCCGGCACCCGCAAGGCATTTGACCCGGAAGCCGAATACCCCGAAGTGTATGAAAAAAGTAAGGTATACCCGCTTTCGCCATCAAGCTGGTTTAGTCGCGAGGGCCGCAACGCGCGCCGGTTAAAAAAATACTTTAAACGCGAGGTACAGGAGCGGGAAATTGACCGCGCCTTCAATCCTAAATTTGTAAGTTCCGTAGTTCCGTTAAAAGGTGAAGATCTCGAAAACTTCATGACACTGTATCGCCCCAAATATGATGATATTAAAAATAATGATCAGCAATCATTAACTATCTACATTAACGATTCGTACAAAAAGTACCAGGCCCTGCCCCCCGAAAAACGCCGCCCGCAACGGTTAAACGAGTAACAGCAGAGAAGCATTGCCGCAATCATAAAATAAGCCGATTGGTATAACGTTTTACCTGAAATTCAATGTCATACTTAAGCATTTAAATATGCTTATTGTAGCCTTAACACTATGAAGTAAACCCTAAAAGTTGCACATTTGCGCTTTGCCTTTTGTAACTGATGGATTACTTTATAATAGATTTTGACAGCACCTTTACCCAGGTGGAAGCCCTTGATGAACTTGCCCGCATATCGCTTAAATCGCACCCGGACAGGGAGAGCATTTATGAGCAGATTGAAGGGTTAACCAACCTGGCCATGGAAGGCAAGCTATCCTTCAGCGAGAGCTTACAGCGCCGTGTGCAGTTGCTGCAAGCAAATCGCGATCATCTTAAACTATTGGTAAGCCATCTTAAAAAGAAGGTATCGCGCTCCTTTTCACGCAATACGGTTTTCTTCAAAAACCATTCGGACGGCGTACTCATCGTGTCCGGTGGTTTTAAGGAGTTTATTACACCGGTGGTTACCGAGTATCATATCAAAAAGGAAAATATCTACGCCAATACCTTTGTGTTTGATGATGAGGGCAACATCATAGGGTATGATCGTGAAAACCCGCTGTCGAAAGAAGGCGGTAAAGTAATTCTGCTTAAGGAGCTTAATTTACCCGGTGATATTTACGGCATAGGTGATGGTTATTCTGATTTCCAACTAAAGGAGTCGGGCTTAATCAAAAAATTCTTCGCCTTCACGGAGAACATCGAGCGTAAATCGGTAGCCGAAAAAGCCGACCATATTACCCCAAGCTTTGACGAGTTTTTGTATATCAACAAGCTGCCGCGCGCAATATCGTACCCTAAAAATCGTATAAAGTGCCTTGTGGTAGGTAATGTTGATGAAGAGGCATTAGCTCAATTAAAAAAGGAAGGTTACAATATTCGGCACAAGGATACTATTGAGGACACTTACTTGCACGAGGCCGGCGTACTGCTTTGTAGCGAAGATACCCAACCTACGCCTGAACAATTACAGAATGCCGGGCGGTTAAAAGTGATCGGTATTTTTGGTAAAGTACAAAGCCGCAAGCTGGCTGAAGTAGCCTGCGATAACGGCATCATCATATTTGACGACCCTAAGCACAACCCTCGCAACGATGATTTCATCCCGAAACGGGTGATTGCTTTTATGAACGAGGGAAAAACGCATACCAGTTGCAACTTTCCCGATCTACAACCGCCGCGGGTAAGCAATGCACACAGGCTGATACACATCCACAAAAACGTACCGGGCATACTGGCCAAAATTAATGATGTATTTGCCCGCCACAACATCAACATAGTAGGTGAATTCCTGGTAACCAACGCGCAGATAGGCTATGTTATCACCGACGTAAATACCGGCTATGATCCGCAGGTACTAAACGAGTTGAAAGCGATTGAGCAGACGATAAAATTCAGGTTGCTTTATTAAGGGCATTGGTCATTAGGCATTGGGCAATTATTGAATATCCAAACCAATTACAAATGCCCAATGACAGCGAAGGGAACTAACCAATGACAGCGCAGCGAATTGACAAATTCCCTTCCTCAAACGGTACTACCAACACAGGTATAGTAGCCCGGCGCACTATGCCTTCGGTTACATCGCCCATTAACAATCTGTCGAGGCCAGAGCGTTTGTGGGTTCCTACAACAATGAGGTCGGCATGAAACTCTTTGGCACATTGCAGTATACCATCCGCAGTTGAGCCGTACTCGCTAAAGTAAGTAACCTGTACCCCCTCAGCCATAGCATCAACCGTGCGGCGGATCAAATTTTCTGAACTATCCGCCTGCGATCTGATTAGATCAATCTCTTCCGGTCCGCCCACGTTGGCCAGCGGCACCCCCAGTAAATTATCTGATGTATCCATCGGCGTAACAACAGGCTCAATAATATTTACCACGCCAACGACAGCATCAAACTTACGTGCCAAATCAAAACCATATTTAGCCGCGTGTTCGGCATATTTGCTGTCGTCAATTCCGATGATGATTTTTTTGATCTGCATAGCGCTCTGGGTTGTATTTTCATATAACAACCAATACCGGTAAAAGTGTTTGCGGCGTGCTAACTATTCGCCCCTATTTTAGAACCACGCTGTTGTTGAGCGCTGTAAATTCCCGACGGGCCACTAAAGTAATAAGCCACAAAACAAGCGACTGCAAATAACAGGGCATGCTCACTGCCAAACAGTTCGATACCCATTATAGTACAGGCCAGCGGCGTATTGGTAGCCCCGGCAAAAACGGCTATAAAACCTAAAGCTGCAAATAAACTTACCGGGGCATCAAGTACTGATGCCAGCGTATTACCCAGCGTAGCGCCTATATAAAATAAAGGTGTAACCTCTCCTCCTTTAAAGCCGGTGCCAAGCGTAATACAGGTATAAACCAGCTTCCAAAGCCAGCTAAAGGCTTCTGCCCCGCCCTGATGGAATGCAGATACGATGGTAACCGCTCCCGGGTATTCGGCGTCGACACCAAGACTCAGGTAATCGGGCTTGCCTAAAAGTAGCGTGAGCGCTATAATAATCACTCCGCCGCAAACCGGTATCAGCCAGCTTTTTTTTATGCCTTTTATTGCGATGATTTTAACCTGATGTACGGTGAATGAAAATAAATAGGCCACCAAGCCAAAACAAACCGCGGCCACCAAAACCTTGAACAAAAGCAGCAAATTCAAGTGGATATTATGCCCGTAAATTTGCTGACTTGTAGCTACAACATCAATATGATATTGCGTATGGTGTAAGCCCCACGCTGATACGGTGAGATCGCCAAACATACCGGCTATCAGGCAGGGCAATAGTGAGTTGTACCTGATGCGGCCGATAGTTAAAACCTCCAGCGCGAAAACCGCGCCCGTTAACGGCGTACCGAAAACCGCACCGAAACCAGCGGCAATGCCGGTGGTTAGTATTACCTGTTTATCGGCGTTGTTTAACTTAAACCACCCGGCAAACAGGTTAGCAATGCTGCCCCCTATCTGCACGGCTGTACCCTCACGCCCGGCCGAGCCACCAAACAGGTGGGTTATTACGGTAGTAATCAAAATAAGCGGCGCCATACGCTTTGGCACCCCCGCGCCCGGCTCATGTATCTCATCAATCACCAGGTTATTGCCGCGCTCGGCCGATGCGCCATACATCTTATATAAAAAATGTATAGCCACACCCGCAACGGGCAACAGATATAAAAGCCATGTATGCGCAAAGCGGTAATGTATAGCCCAGTTTAACAGCCATAAAAACAATGCGACCATAGAACCTGTCGCCACCGAAACCGGTATGGTGATCAGCGACCAGCGTAATACATATTTAAGCGTTGAAAGGTGCCCGGAGAAAAGATTTTTTAACATAGCCTACTTGCAAATAAATGAATATAACTTATTTGTGGTAGGCGTCATCAGCTTTTTAAAGCGGTTCAAATAGGCAGAACACCATTGCCTTTGTCGTACACTACAAATATGGCGTTAATTTTATTAATCTGCAAAAGCCATCAATTAGCTACTTTTTATTTATTAGCCGGGCTATTAACATTTAACATTACTAACGTTATACAAATATCCATTATTTAATTCATCAGCACATGCACGTAAATCGCAGTATTCACATCATTATCATTATGGTTGCGCTATCGTTTTTAGTTAATACGATGGCATCCGCACAACAAATGGTTAGGCTTGCCAAAATAAAGGTAGAGCCAAAGCAGTTAGAAAAATACAATGCCGCGTTAAAGGAGCAAATGATCACTGCTGTTAAGTTAGAGCCGGGCGTACTTACTTATTATGCTGTTGCGGATAAGAAGTCTGCATCAAACATTACAATACTTGAAGTGTATGCCGACACCACCGCCTACAAATTGCATATTGAAACGCCGCATTTTAAAAAGTACAAAAAAACGGTTGAACACATGGTTCAATCGCTGGAGCTGGTAGACGTAAATGTTATTGGCATGGCCAAAAAACCGGGATTATAATCATTAGAAACGGTTATCGATACCTGGATTATAGGTAACCCGCATACTTTTTATAATTTTGAGGCATGATCTCTCCCGAAATAGAAAAGCGGCTTGCCCTGCTTCAGGAAAAATATGAAGCCATGGGCCAGGACATGACCTCTTACCTTGACGGCTTGCTGTATGCCGACTTTTTAACCTATTGGGATTACATTCACCTGGATACGCTGCTTAGCCTGCAAAGCCCTAAAACGCCTTTTCCGGATGAGGAGATCTTCATCATGTACCACCAGATAACGGAGTTGTATTTTAAACTCTCGTTACATGAATGCAAGCAGATCAGCGAAAAGGGTGCTGAAATAACCGCCGAGTTTTTTACCGCGCGGCTTAGGCGAATCAACAATTACTTTGAGGCGCTTACCCACTCATTTGTGATAATGGTTGATGGCATGGAGAAGGAACAGTTTCTGAAATTCCGGATGTCATTGTTACCTGCCAGTGGCTTTCAATCAGGCCAGTACCGCATGATCGAAATCTATGCCACCAACTTCATTAACCTTGTAGCGAAGGACAAGCGCGACGAGCTGGCACACGCCCCTTTTGAAGAGCAGTTTGAGCACATATATTGGAAGTTCGGCGCTACTGAGCTGGCCACCGGCAAAAAAACGCTCACGTTAAAACAGTTTGAAAAAAAGTACGCTAAAACTTTCATCGAACTGGCGCAAAACACCGCTACTACTAACTTTTACACCCTCGCCCTGCAATTACAGCAGCAAGGCCAATTAACTGATGCATTGAAGCACGAACTGCGCCGCTTTGATGTGAATGTGAATATCAACTGGCCGCTATCACACTATAAATCAGCCGTGCGCTACCTGCACCGCGAGCCGGAGGAGATCAGCGCCACAGGCGGCACCAACTGGCAAAAATACCTGCCGCCGCGTTTTCAAAAACGTATTTTCTTCCCAAATATGTGGACGAATGAGGAGATGGACAACTGGGGCAAAGCCTGGGTAGAGCACGCCTTGAGGGGCGAGTTACTATTACCCTGACAATGATTTGACCATCGCTTCCGCTTAAAAAGGAATAAAATTCCTAACTTGCATACCGGAATAATTTTTTAGAGCCATGATTGAGACTTTGGATATACAGATCACCAAAACAACGCAGCCGCGTTTGCAGGAAACTGACTTTGACAACCTGCCCTTCGGCAAAACATTTTCTGACCACATGCTGATGGTGGATTATGCCGATGGCGAGTGGAAGAACTTTCAGATACTTCCTTACGGTGATATTTCGTTGAGTCCGGCAATTTCAGCTTTACATTACGGCCAGGCTTTTTTTGAAGGTATTAAGGCTTACAAGCATGAGGATGGCAAAGTGGTTATCTTCCGCCCGGATAAAAACGCGGAGCGCTTTAACCGCTCGGCCGAGCGCCTTTGCATGCCAACCATCCCTGAGGATGTTTTTGTACAAAGCATTGCCGCCCTGGTTGATATTGACCGCGGCTGGATCCCGACCAAAGCCAACCACGCGCTTTATATTCGCCCGTTTATGTTCGCTACAGACCCTTACCTGGGCGTGCAAGCATCAACTACCTATAAATACATGGTACTGACCGGTCCGGTTGGCCCGTACTTTTCAAAACCGTTAAGGGTTAAAATTGAATCGCACTACACACGCGCCGCACAAGGCGGCATGGGCTTTGCCAAGGCTGCCGGTAATTACGCCAGCTCGATGATGCCTGCTAAAAAAGCCGTTGAAGAAGGCTTTGACCAAATCATCTGGACGGATGGCAGCAACCACGAGTTTATTGAAGAAATGGGCGCGGCCAATGCGATGTTTATCCTGGATGGTAAACTGGTAACGCCAAGCACCGGAGATACCATTTTAAAAGGTGTTACCCGCGATACGGTTATCAAACTGGCACAAGCCTGGGGCATACCGGTTGAAGAGCGTAAAGTAGCCGTTGCCGAAATTATTGAAGGCGCTAAAAATGGCTCACTTACTGATGCTTTTGGTGCCGGCACGGCCGCTACCATTGCTCCGGTTGGCTCTATCAATTACAATGGTGAAGAATTTACGCTGAGCGATCCGTTAACCCGTGAATTTTCTCAAAAAGTATTAAAAACACTGGACGACATTCGCTACGGCCGAACCGAAGATACTTACGGCTGGAACTACGTTGTATAACCCTACAGCTGCCTATATAAAAGCGAAAGCCCTGAACAATATTCAGGGCTTTCGCTTTTTATCATCTTTATTATTCAACAGTAACGGAAAGGCCTTCCTGCTGTAATATTTTACGATATATCTCCATCTCGGTAAAAGAGCCTTCCAACACGGCGCACTTACCTTCGTTGTGCACTTTCCAGGCTATCTTTTCGGCCTGCGCTTCTGAGTAGTCGAGGTATTTCATCATGCAATGGATCACATGGTCAAACGTGTTCACATCATCGTTCCACAAAATAAGGCGGTGTACCTCTTTAAGTCCGGCCAGTAACTCCTCGAGTGTGAACGTTTCTTCCTGTACTTCTGTTGGCATAATGGCCGCAAATTTACTCAAAAAATGGTAAACGCTGTATGTTATTGCACTTTATAGCGATATACCTGCCTGCCTATATGCCCGGCGTCGTCAATACCCTCAACCACTACACGGTAAGTTCCTTTACCATCGGCATTAAAATAATTTACTTCGGTAGCCTTTTTACCGTCGCAGTAAATATTGGGGTTCCAATAAACGGTGCTGCGCATATCAGCCATGCCGCTAGTCTTTGATGGCACATCATACCGTGGCGAATAAAAATCACGGGCAACGTAATAACCCAGCGGCGTATACATAATTACCCCCGGCGGGTTACCAACATAAGATGATTTTATTCCGCCATCCCCGCGTTTTGTGGTAATCAATATAAGGCCATTACCGCCCCTAAAACCATAGATTGCTGTTTTACCGCCTGACCGCAGCACTTCAATCGTCTCTACATCAAAAGGCGTAACGTTGCGCAGTGCGTCCTCGCCCTGTTCCATACCATCAACAAGCACCGTCATCTGTCCATCGCCGCGCGTGCTGTAGGGTATACCATTCCTAAACATTACACCTACCAGCCTACCCTGCAGGCATTGTTCAAGCGTTGAGCAGGCCTGCAGATCTTTGGCGGTTAACACCTGGTCGGCATTGCCGGCGCCATTCAGGTTTGATGAGTGTTTAACTACAGGCTCTTTACGCGAGGTGATCTTTACCTCGGCCAGCATATTGTTACGCGTTGCCATGCCATACTTTACCTTCTCATTAAAATAAGCGGTGCTTTGGCGCAGGTATCCCATCATATCGCCATCGTTATTTATGGAGACATCGCCCTTGTTTTTATTGATGGTAACGCCCTGACGGGTGGCATTTTCGTCAAGCGCCACATCAACATACTTTTTGCCTTTAGGCGTGCGCGCCTGCACCATAAACTTAAGGCTATCGGTAAACACCAATCCCTTAAAAATAAACCTGCCATTGGCGTCGGCAACGGTATCTATCATAAAAGCCCGCCCGCCGGTATTGTTAAACAACATTACCTTTGCCCCGGCAACCGGCTTTTTACTTTGGGTAACCGTTCCGGCAACATCAATGGTTTGCTCAGGTTTATAGATCATTGGCCCGTAATTGCCGGCCAGAATTTGCTTCCACTCAAAGCGGCTGTATCCCTGGGTAAGCATCAGCAGGTCAAGGTCGGCTCGGGTTTTATCACTCAAATCATGAAAATAGTAGTTAGGCTTTTCTACATAACCTTTTAAATCGCTGGTGAGCAGCATACTGGCGAAAATAGAATTTTCTTCATCCTCGTCAACCTTAACCTTAGATTCATCTATCACCGACATAGACAGGTTGCTCACCCCGGCGCTGTCTGCTGAAAAACGCCCGTCGATATTTAAAGTTATTTTCTCGCGGGTGGCGTAAGCTTCTTTTGACGAGGTGACTTTTATTTTAAGGTCATCCGCCTTTTGGATGAATGCCAGTCGCTCGTTAAGTGGCTGGCCCGTTCCCGAAAACAGTGTAAATTGCGTAATGCCCGATGTAAGGCGGGTTTTAGGTATTACCGCCGTAAAGGCGGTATCAGCCCCTTTGGGCTTGGCAGCATAGCGCACTTTACCGCCCGACTGTGCAATAAAAATCAGGTTTTGCTCGGTAACCCTGGCCGATGTTATTTTAAATATCAGTACCGCCGGGTTGCTGTTGTTAATACTCATTACATAACCAGATGGGCGCGCATCGGGCAGCGGTACATCTTTGGTTGACCCATCAGCAAAAGTGATAGTTGCTTTATAAGTTTTGCCGGCAGCGGGTGTAAAGGTGAAGGCGCCCATCCCAAGATGTTCAGCTGCAAAATTAGCTACCGTATTGCCTTGCGCATCCTTTACAACACCTTTTATATCTTTGCCCAAACCGTCGGCTCCTGTAGCTTTGAAAGCTACCTTTGAAGTAAGCCCGCTAACCAGGTAACCACTCTCCGGGAAAAACTGTACGTCAACTAAGCCCGAAACAGCCTTCAGCGGGATTTTTTTTGTGATTTTTTCTTTATTATCAATGGTTATGGTTGTTACCAGGTTGCCTACTTTTAGGGGGCCGGTAAGTTTGGGCTCAAAGCTTATTTTTAAGTTACCCTCGCCATCGGTATTGCCTTTGCCCTTGGCCATTACGCGCCCGCCCGCTTCCGCGCGGTAAATTACTTCCCGGTTTGCATAGGGGCTGCCATCAAATTCCCGGTAATTGATGACGGCATCCACACGCTGCTGTCCACCAACAGTACTATAGGAGTACGTGGTATTGGTGAACACTTTGTTTGACATGGCATTGCCAATAGTTATCGTTTTATCAAAGAAATAAGCTTCGCCGGCGTTGCGCATCCAATTGGTATAGGCGCGTATACGGTAGCTGCCGCTCTCCAGCAAGCTGTCTGACAAAACAAACTCGCCCCATCCCAGGCCACTGTTCAATGATATTCTTTCGCGGCGGCGAACACTATCCTGATCATTGATCAGCTCAACATTTAGTATGCCGCTTAGTGCCGACAAACGATGTTCCTCACCAACGGTTACGTAGGCTTTGTACCACAAGGTGTCGCCAACGGCATAATAAGGTTTATCTAAATGGAGATATACTTTTTCCTGCGGACGCTTTTCCAGCCACTCTTCCAGGTTTTGTACAATTTTCGCTATCGGATCATCGTCTGAAGTAAATGCAAAACAAATTGAACACGTAATAAGCAGTGAAAGGATAACCGGTTTAATTTTCATAGGTTTAAATTGTGCGCTTAAAATACACAAAAACAATATGAAGTACCAGTTACATTGAAAATGTTGCAATGCAGGCGTTTACGCTGATGCTCGTCAGAACTTATTCTTCCACATCATGCTTTCAACCGGGCGGGTGGTTGGGTTGTTGTATTTGGCATTACCTTTTGAGTTGTACAAGGTTTCAATTTCACCTTCAACCACAAAATATATGAGCTGGCCGATAGGCATACCGGCATAGATACGCACCGGCTGTGCGCACGAAATCTCAAGCGTCCAGGTATTGCAAAAGCCAACATCTCCTTTACCGGCAGTGGCATGTATATCAATGCCTAAACGGCCAGTGCTTGATTTGCCCTCGAGGAAAGGCACATGGCGATGCGTTTCGGTATATTCCACAGTTACGCCAAGGTAAAGCGTATTGGGCTGTAACACAAAACCCTCTTTTGGTATTTCAAAATGTACAATTTCATTATGCACCCTGGCGTCAAGCACCCTATCCTTATAAGTTGCTAAATGCTTACCCAAATGCACATCATACGAGTTTGTACCCAGGCATTCGCGTTTAAAGGGCTCAATAATAATGTTGCCATTATCAATTTCTTGGAGAATGCGTTTATCTGATAATATCATGACAGGGTGTGTTACCCGGCTAAAATAAAATTAATTAACCAAACAGCAAACGGCATAATATCAACAAACTTATTGCGGTTTGCTAATGTGCGCGTTGGCATGCGGCGATTGATGAATTGCTTTTTTGCCTATGGCTACCTTGTCGCCCAGTTGCTGTTTGCAGCAGGCCTCTGTCGCGGCAAGCATCAGCAGGCATGATACGGCTGTATATAACTTTTTCATTGTATTAAAAATTGTGATAGTGTTTGTAAGCTATGACGGAATCCTGAACGGGAATGTTACACCGGTTTACCATTTTTATGAAAGTTTTTAGGCTGTTAAATGATAATTATTTGATATAATTTTGCCTTGCAAATTGCACCTTTACATTTATGGCCATAGCTTACCGGCAACGTATTGATGATGATACTGAATTCGCCCTCTGGAAAATTGAGGAAGCGGCCGATGACCTGTACGTTAAGCTGCAATTAAAAGATGATGAAAAGGCTGTTTTTGATAGCCTTGGTAACAGTAAGCGGCACCTGCACTGGCTGGGTACACGCGTGCTGCTGCGAACCATGCTTAGCACCGATGAGTATATAGATTGCAAGGTTGATGTACACGGAAAACCTTACCTGGTAAACCATCCTTACTACATATCGTTCAGCCACTCGTTTGATTACGCTGCCGTAATGATAAGCCGCAAATACCAGGTGGGTATTGATATTGAACAGGTAAAGCAAAAGGTGGAGCGCATTGCACATAAGTTTATGCGCCCCGAAGAGCTTGATTTTATAAGCGACAACCGCAAGATAGAAGAGCTATACGTTTGCTGGTGCGTTAAAGAGGCTGTGTACAAATGCTACGGACAAAAAACCGTTTCGTTTTTAGATAATATTTTGCTGGAGCCGTTCAATTTTGAAGGGCACGGCGTGGTTAACGCGCAACTAAACAAAGGCGACGTAAATATTGATTACCAGGTGGGCTATCAGCAATATGAGGATTACATGGTAGGTTATGTTATACAGGACAGGCAATGAAGAATAAAAAAGTTATTTTACAGGATTGGGGCTTGATTGACTATAAGAAAGCGTGGGACAGACAGGAAACGCTTTTTGCCGAAACCGTAAACCTTAAAATGGAACTGCGCAACCGCATGGCGGTAGCCGGTGACAATTATCAGGATGAAACATTAACCAACAACTATCTTGTTTTTTGCGAACACCCCCACGTTTACACGCTTGGTAAAAGCGGCAAACCCGAGCATTTGCTGCTGAACGACGAGCAGCTTAAAGAAAAGCAGGCATCATACTACCCTATTAACCGCGGTGGCGATATAACTTATCACGGCCCCGGGCAGATAGTTTGCTACCCGATACTTGACCTGGACAACTTTTTTACCGACATACACCTTTACTTGCGTACCCTTGAAGAGGCGGTTATACTCACCATGGCTGAATTTGGCCTCAAAGGCGAACGCTACCCCGGGTACACCGGCGTTTGGCTTGATGCCGATAATGACAAAGCAAGAAAAATTTGCGCTATGGGTGTACGCTGCAGCCGCTGGGTAACTATGCATGGCCTGGCTTTTAATGTTAACGCGCAGCTTGATTATTTTAAAAACATTGTACCCTGCGGCATTGACGATAAGGCCGTTACCTCCATGCAGCAGGAACTGGGCGAGCAGGTTGATTTAAATCAGGTTAAACAAATCCTTCAAAAGCATATTTCCGTACTTTTTGGTATGGAGATTATATGAAGATACTCGCAATAATTATAACACTGCTGAGCATTGCCGGATGTAGCAAAAGTCAGCCCAATACAGAAGTGACCAATCCCGTGAAGAATAACCCAACTGATACCGCAGGTAAAAGCTTGAGCTACCTTGCCCTTGGCGACTCATACACCATAGGCGAGGCGGTTGATGCCGATAAAAACTTTCCGCATCAACTGGTATCAGCGCTGAAAAGTAGCGGATTGAACCTGAAAGAACCACAGATTATTGCCCGTACCGGCTGGACGACGGATGAGTTAATCAGTGCTATAAAAGAGCAATCGCCTGCAGGAAAGTTTGATATTGTTACGTTGCTTATCGGAGTTAACAATCAATACCGGGGTTATAATATTGATACTTACCGCACGGAGTTTATAACGTTATTGAACACCGCCATCGGCTACGCTAACAATAACAAGGCGCATGTATTTGTACTTTCGATACCTGATTACGGCGTTACCCCTTACGCCCAAAATTCCGACAAAGAAAAAATAGCCCGCGAGATAGACTCCTATAATGCCATTAACAAGCAGGAAGCAGAAAAATTTGGTGTAAAGTATATCGATATTACGCCAATATCGCGCAAAGCAGCTAATGATCCTGAACTTGTAGCGAGCGACGGTTTGCATCCTTCCGCCAAGATGTATGCCGAATGGGTAACCTTGCTTGCTCCGGCAGTTGCAAACGGCTTAAAATAGCCAATCAGTTCAATTTATTTCTATATATAAAATATTTTTAATTATAAATAAATTAACACTACCTTTGCAGTCCCTAATTATGGCAGCAAAAGTAGTGGTCATCGAAGATGACAAGGATATTCTGGACATATTAAAATATGTTTTGGACGATGCAGGATATGAGGTTATAACAGCCAAGGACAGCTCCATGCTGGCTTACATTGATCAACTCAATCCGGATATTATATTGATTGACGAATGGCTGGGCGCCGATAAAGGCAGCTATTGCTGCAAAACGCTTAAATCAACCATTGCGTTAAGACACATTCCCGTTGTGCTGATGTCCGCCGCAACCAACATTGAAAACATTGCACAAAGCTGCGGAGCGGATGCTTATATCAGAAAGCCATTTGACATTGACCACGTAACGTTTATAGTTGGTAGCCTATTAGGTAAGGTGACCAATATATCTGCCTGAGTTACCGGCCGTATTGTTTAACCATATTGGCTACTATCTGCGCCGTTTCGTCGGGAAAGTTAACCGGCACCACTTTGCCGTGGTTAACCCATTCACTCAGTGCCCCGCTAAATTGCGGGCCAATGGCGTTTACTACCGGTACCCCCATCTTTGAAGCGGCCAAGGCATTGCATTGCTGCTCAAACTGCCCGCGCATAGGTATCATCATTACTTTTTTTTGTAGAAATAAAGCTTCGGCAGGACCTTCAAAACCGCCGCCTGTAAGCAACCCCTCGCATGAGGCTAAACTTGTATTGAATGCCTCGTTGTTCACCGGGAATATTTGCACGTTACCCTCACGCATAGGCGTTTTTTGCCGTTTAGAGAACACCTGCCACTCTACCTCTTTTACCTGGCTGAGGTATTTTATTAATGTTTTATCCTGGTAAGCGGGTAAATACACGGCATAATGCCCAAGGTTGCTGGTTTGCATAGCCCTTATCTCGCTGCGGATAACAGGGGTATGTATAAAATCAGCATAACGCTCAAAGTGAAAACCGATATGATGCGTGGTTGGCGAATAGTATTTAAACAACCACTCGGCATAGTTCCATTTAGGTGGCCTCGGTGTATTTTTTGAAATAAATGAACATTGATGGCTTAATGACACCGATGGCAGTTTTTGCACCTTACATGCCCAAGCACTCACCGGTTCAAAATCATTTACAATAAGGTTATAATCATTAAGCGGCAGCTGATGAATATCTTTCCATAGCTGCTTCAGGTTCATGGTTTTGAATGTGGCCCATTTATCGACCCCGCCCTTTTTGCCGAATATAAAGCTGAAGCCGTGAAAACGGTATTTTAAGGGTTGCGACAGGCTTACCTCAGCCTCGGTGCCGCTCACCAGCAGATCAACCTCGCCATGCTGCTGCAAAAGCGGGACAATTTCGCGCGCCCTGCTGATGTGCCCGTTACCTGTTCCCTGTATTGCATAAAGTATTTTCATAGTAATGCGGGGTTAAGGTAACAAACAAATTGGTGCTTAGCAATTAGTGTTGCTCCTGCCTGAATTTTTCCAGCAGTACATTAACGTTCAACCTTTCTGAAAGATCCTCGTTATCAGCATCATCATCGGCGGTTACTTCCTCTGTAAAATCTTCAGCTTTATATCTGAATATTTTCCATTCGCCGTTGTAGTACTCCAGCGCGGTTAGGCTTTCCACCCAATCGCCCGAGTTGAGGTACAAAACAGAGCCGGTACCTTCTGTAGAATTCACACGCCTGATCTCAGCATGATGGATGTGCCCGCAGATCACGTAGTCATATTGCTTGTCTACAGCCAAATCAGCCGCGGTTTGTTCAAAGTGGTTGATGAATTTTACCGCATCTTTAAACTTAGCCTTAACTTTTTGTGAGAAACTCATTTTTGGCCGGCCCATTAGTTTAAGGCACCAATTGGTAAAGCTATTGAGCAGTATAAGCGAATCATAACCTATTGCGCCCAGCTTGGCCAGCCATTTGGAATGCTGCATGGTAACGTCGAAAACATCGCCGTGAAATATCCAGGCTTTTTTGCCATCCACATCCAGCACCATTTTGTTAAGCAGTTGAAAGGCCCCCAGGTTAAAATCGGCAAATTTGCGTAGCATTTCGTCGTGGTTGCCGGTAAGGTAATACACCGGCACGCCCTCGGTTACAAACTTTAGTATACGGCGTACTACTTTCATGTGTGCCTCAGGCCAGTATGATTTACTGAACTGCCATATATCAATAATATCACCGTTGAGCACAAGCGCTTTAGGTTTAATACTCTTGAGGTATTTCAAAAGTTCTTTGGCGTGGCAGCCATACGTGCCCAAATGCACATCAGATATTACAGCTATATCAACTTCGCGTTTTGCCATTAATTAAACTCAGCAGAGAATACAGTTTTATGCCGGGTACACCGCGCCCGGACAGAAAAAAATTTAAAGGAACTACTATTCGTTATCCTCTTCTTCGGTAACATTTAACTCATACGGACTGAGATAATATATACCGGTTAAGCCCAGTAGCGCTATCACAATCAGGTAAGCAAATTCAAAATTCATGGTGTATAAATTTTTACAAATATCAGCAAATCAATATTATCTGATTATTAAGACTGCGTTAAAGCAAAAAAGTTAAACCTGATTTAGCAATTATTTTCTCCACATTTTGGGGTTGTTAACAATTTGATTAATGTGATAATCGGCGGCAGAAAGCAGTATATTGCACTACCCAGCACATTGTTGATAGCTTGGTTTAATCCCAGCATATTAAAATCCGTGTCATTCAACGAAGGAGAAATATGCCCACATTTACAAAAAGACGGCAAATTCTTCTCGCACCTCGTTCGAAATAACATTTAATTTAAAGGTTTTCCCCTCTGGAAGAATTTAGGAAAGGTGTCACGCCAATTCCAGCATCCGTAAAATAGCATCAACGTATTCACGGTCATTAGCCAGGCGGGGTACTTTGTTTTGGCCGCCAAGCTTGCCACGCTCTTTAAGCCAGTTAAAGAAGGTACCTTCGGCCACTCGGCGTACTATCGGGCGGCGCAGAGCCATGTCCTTAAAGCGCTTGGCGTCATAATCGGAGTTGATCTGCCGCAGGGTTTCGTCTAATATATCTACAAAGCGTTCAAACTCAGCAGGAGCTTTAACAAACTCAATCAGCCACTCGTGCGCGCCGCATTGCCTGCCATCAAAATAAACCGGCGCTGCAGTATAATCACGAATAATGGCACCGGTGTTTTTGCAAGCCTCCTCAAGCGCGCGTTCAGCATTGTCAATAATCACTTCCTCGCCGAAGGTATTAATGTAATGCTTGGTACGCCCTGATATTTGTATGCGATAAGGCGACAGGCTGGTGAATTTTACGGTATCCCCTATCATATAGCGCCATAACCCTGCATTGGTCGTGATAATCAGCGCATAGTTCTTACCCAATTCCACCTCGTCAAGTGTGAGGGTTTTCGGGTCGTCGTCATGCATGTGCTCAACGGGCAAAAACTCATAAAAAATACCGTAGTCCAGCATCAGCAGCATATCGCCATGCTGTACCTGATCCTGTATACCAAAATAACCTTCAGAAGCATTATAGCTTTCCAGGTAATACATTTTATCCGTAGGAATCAGCTTTTTAAACTGCTCTCGATAAGGGGTAAAGCTAACACCGCCGTGGAAACAAAATTCCAGGTTAGGCCAAATCTCCAGCATGTTATCCTTACCGGTAAGTTCGAGGATGCGATTAAACAGCACGATATTCCAGGTAGGTACGCCGCCGATACCGGTAACGTTTACATCGAGCGTGGTTTTGGCTATTTTTTCTATCTTTTCTTCAAAGTTATCCAGTAGCGCAATGTCCAGATCAGGTGTGCGGCCAAACTCTGCCCAAAAAGGCAGATTTTTCATGATAACCGCCGAAAGATCACCAAAAGATGTCTCGGGGCTAAACTGGCTTACCTGCTGGCTACCACCGATGGTGAGTGATTTACCACTGAAAAGCTTAGCATCGGGCCGGTTATTATAATATATAGTTAATGCATCCTTACCACCTTTAAAGTGGCATTCTTCCAAAGCTTCCTCACTTACGGGGATGAACTTGCTCCTGTCGCTGGTGGTACCCGATGATTTTGCAAACCACCGCACTTCCGACTGCCATAAAACATTCTGCTCACCCTTGAGCATACGCTCTATGTATGGCTTCAGGCTGTCGTAAGTTTGTATGGGTACGCGCTCGCGGTAATCGTTAAGGTTTTCAATGGATTTGTAATGGTGCTTTTTACCCCACTCGGTATTTTCAGCGCCCATTATCAGGCTCTCAAACCACTCTTCCTGTACTTCATTGGGATACTTCATAAAAAGCTCTATCTGGTGGATACGCTTTTTCATGAACCAGGATATAACAGAATTAAAAATGGACATAGGTGTCTATCTTTGGTTAAATAGCAAAACTCTTGCGCTTAAGCACAAAGTTCGCACCAAGATACACTTTTCTTACCATTTCATTTTCTGCCAATACTTCGGGCACGCCCGACTCTAATATTTTTCCTTCAAACAGCAAATAGGCCCTGTCTGTAATTGACAACGTTTCCTGCACGTTGTGGTCAGTAATCAGGATACCGATATTGCGGTGTTTCAGTTTATATACCATCGCCTGAATTTCTTCAACCGCTATAGGGTCAACGCCGGCAAAGGGCTCATCAAGCAAAATAAAATTAGGTTCCGCAGCCAGCGCGCGGGCAATTTCGGTACGGCGGCGTTCACCACCGGATAGCAGGTCGCCACGGTTTTTGCGCACTTTGTGTAAGCTGAACTCGTCAATCAATTCTTCCAGCTTATCGCGTTGCTGTTCCTTGGTCGTTTTACCCATTTCGAGCACGGCCTTGATGTTGTCCTCTACAGAAAGCTTACGAAAAACCGATGCTTCCTGCGCCAGGTAGCCTATGCCTTTTTGCGCACGGCGATACATCGGGTCGCCGGTTATTTCCTGATCGTCAAGGATAATACGGCCTTCGTTAGGCTTTATCAACCCCACTATCATATAAAAAGATGTGGTTTTACCGGCACCATTTGGCCCCAGTAACCCCACAATCTCGCCCTGCGCTACATTGAACGATACATCATTAACAACTGTGCGCTGCTTGTATTTCTTAATTAAATGCTCTGCCTGCAGGATCATAATGGAATGAAGCTCTAAATTCTAAACGCTAAAATCTAAATTCTAACGACTTTATACAAATGCTAATACCTAACTCTAAACAAGATTAATTTATTGCAATTTGTTTTATTGATGCTTTTCCCAACCCTCCCCTCCGGGGAGGGTTGGGAGGGGTTACGCCGTAAACGCATCCAAAGCTTTCTCTATCCTTACCACCGTTTCATCCCTACCCAGCATCTCAGCTATATCAAAAACATGCGGACCAAACTTACCGCCAACCAGCATAATGCGGAAAGGCAGCATCACATCACCTATCTTAAAACCTTTTTCAGTAGTGAATTCTTTGAATTCCGTTTCCAGGTCGGCGGCCTGCCATGTACTGGAAGCAATATATTTAGCTTTTAATTCGTTAAAAAAGTCTGTTTTAGCCTCAGTCCATTTTGGTTTAACCGCATTGAGATCATACTCCTTGGGTTGTTCAAAAAAGTAAGCACCTTGAGCATAAAAGTCGGTTAATAGTACACAACGATCTTTAACCAGCTCTATTACTTTCAGCAATTTGGCATCATCACTAATAGTAATTCCTTTAGCGGCAAACACCTGCATTACGTATGGCTTTAATTGTTCAGCAGTCAACTTTTTAATCCACTCGGCGTTGAACCACTTGGCTTTCTCAAAATCGAATTTAGCGCCGCCTTTGCTTACTCGCTCCATGCTGAATTTTTCAACCAGTTCATCCAGCGAGAACACTTCCTGATCGGTGCCATCATTCCAGCCAAGCATAACCAGCAGGTTAATGAAAGCCTCAGGCAAAAAGCCCAGCTCACGGAAACCCGGTGTTAACTCCCCTGATTTGGGGTCAGTCCAGTTCATGGCATATACCGGGAAGCCTAAACGCGCGCCATCACGCTTGCTTAGCTTGCCGTTGCCATCGGGTTTTAATATTAATGGCAAATGCGCCCATTGCGGCATACTATCTTTCCAGCCCAGGTACTCCCATAGTAACAGGTGTACCGGTGCCGATGGTAGCCACTCCTCGCCGCGCAGGGCATGGGTTATTTTCATCAGGTAGTCGTCAACCACTACAGCCAGGTGGTATGTTGGCATACCGTCGGCTTTCAGCAATACCTTATCATCAACCTGGTTGGTTTCAAAACTTACGTAGCCGCGTATCATATCTTTAAAGCTGATGCTGTCATCCTCGGGCATTTTTATGCGGATAACGTGCGGCGTACCATCATGTAATAACTTCTCTACCTCATGTAAAGGTAAAGTAAGCGAGTTACGCATATCATAACGGTGACCATGGCCATATTGAAAGTTGGGTACATCCTCACGCTTTTTAGTCAGTTCTTCAGGCGTATCAAAGGCATAGTAAGCATGGCCTTCGGCCACCAGCTTTTCGGCGTACTCACGGTACAGCGGCTTGCGCTCGCTTTGGCGGTATGGCGCATACGGACCGCCTACTACCGGGCTTTCATCAGGGGTAAGGCCGCACCATTGCAGGCAATCCATTATATATTGCTCCGCGCCTTCAACATAGCGTGTTTGGTCGGTATCCTCGATACGTAAAACAAATTCGCCGCCGTGTTTTTTGGCGAACAAATAATTGAACAATACGGTACGTACACCGCCTAAATGCAAACCGCCCGTTGGGCTGGGCGCGAATCTTACTCTTACTTTATTGTCAGCCATGATGCCGCAAAGATAATTTTAATGCGCGATTAAGCGAACAGTTGGCGCATAGCCACGTTTAATATGGCTATAGGCTGATACAATACGCCCTTTTACGTTTCAACCCAATTGTGTACTTTGTGCACCTTAATATGAATCCGTACCAACAAAAACGCCGCTGGAAATACCTGTTACTTGCCTTTGCCGTGGTGATAGCCAGCGGATCATTATTATATACCAACTACCTGGTTAAAAACATTGCCCAAAGCGAGCGTACACGCGCGCAGGTATGGGCTTTAAGCATGCGTCAGATTTTTTTGAGTGACGATAATGATTTTTTGAACTACGTTTTTGCCGTGCGCGACAGCCTTACCGTACCTGCCCTTGTGGTTGACGATAAAGGCGAATTTAAATACAAGAAGGGGCTGGACAGCACCAAGACCTTCATCAAGCTCGAAGCTGAAGAAAATAAAAACATCCAGTACGATACGGCATACTTCAGGCAGGAACTTAATTATATGAAGGAGCAGCACGACCCCATCAGGCTCGAGGTGTTTGGTTCACAATGGCTGGTTTATTACAAGGATTCCGCCTTACTTACACAGCTCAAATTCTTTCCATACATACAGCTGTCGGTTATTGCTATATTCCTACTTACGGCGTACACGGCATTCAGCTCGTCGCGAAAGTCGGAACAGAATCAGGTTTGGGTAGGTTTGGCCAAGGAGACGGCACACCAGCTGGGCACACCGATATCATCCCTCATGGCTTGGATTGAGCTGATCAAAGATAAATTTAATGCCGAAGAGGATCCGCTGATAGCCGAAATGGAAAACGATGTTAAACGACTGGAGATTGTGGCAGACAGGTTCTCGAAGATCGGCTCCCGCCCAATACTGGAACAACATGTGGTTTTCGATGTTGTAAAGGATTTTATGGATTACTTCCGCGTGCGGGTGAGTGATCGTATCACCTTTAAGATGAATGGCAATACCGAAGTAAAGGCCGGCCTCAACATCCCGTTGTTTGACTGGGTGCTGGAAAACCTGTTAAAGAACGCAGTAAACGCCATTGCCGAAAAAGGAACGATCAGCATTGAGATCAGCGAAAGCAAAAAGCAGGTGTTCATTGATGTTACCGACACCGGCAAGGGCATTCCCCGCTCAAAGTTCGATACCGTTTTTCAGCCCGGATACACTACGCGTAAACGTGGCTGGGGTCTGGGCCTATCGCTGACCAAACGGATGGTAGAGAACTATCATAACGGGCATATTTATGTAAAAGATTCGGAAGTGGGCAAAGGCACTACCTTCAGGATAGTTTTAAAAGCCATAAAAAATGATCAGTAAACCACAGCCCGAAGAGTATGCGCCGCAACCGGGCGGATATATCAATCTTATTAGGGACAATGAGAATGTTTTAGATATACTCGAAGCTCAAAAAGACATCGTTTATCAACTGTTTTATAACCTTGATAACGATAAAGCCATGTTTGCTTATGCCGACGGAAAATGGACGTTAAAACAAGTGCTTGGCCACATGATTGATACTGAAAGGGTATTTGGCTTTAGGGCGTTTTGTTTTGCAAGAGGCCAGCGCGAACTGCCAGGCTTTGAGCAGGATGAGTATGTAGAAAATGCTGACTTTAACGCACGCAACATTCAGGAATTGGCTGAGGAATTTATAGCTGTGCGAAATGCCAACCTTTTTTTCTTCCGCTCAATTACTGGTAAACAGCAAACCAGGCGTGGTATTGCGAGCGGGAACCTGATAACAGTACGTGCCCTGGTTTATGCAACAGCAGGGCACGTAAGGTATCATTTAAATTTGCTCAATGAGCGGTATAGTATCGGTTAGTTATACCAACGGGTACGGCGTTGAGTATTTGGATCGTTGTTAAATTTTGCCACCATAATAAAATCAGCATCGAGGTTTTTACCGTTATAATTTGCTGGTATCCAGCTCAATAACTGCTCGCTATTGTCATCCAGTTTAATTACCTGCTTCTCATAATCGCCTTTTTCAGTTTTGTAACCTACGGTATAACGTGCGTTACCATCTGCACCCACGCGGGCGTCAATAACCACGTCTAATTCACCGCCCGGCGCATTTGTTATCTGGGGCATTCTGCTTAACAGCAAAGCAGCAAGATAATCAGTTGAGCAAAGCGGCAAAGGGGCTGAAGCATTCTTCTTTTCTTCGTCGCTGCCTTTTAATATTTTAACCTCAACATTGTCAAGCTGCTTTTTATCATAGTACAGCATTTTTTTGGTATCGTAATTATAACGGAGCGATAGTTTTTTTTGATTATCAAAAAAATACCAGGTGCCCGCACGAGAATTGTTTTTGTAATACCCCTGCACTATGGCGCCATCATCCTTTGTGTTGCGCACCGCGTATAATCCGTCTTTGGTTTTGCCATCATCGGCAACAGCGTAAACAGCTTGCGTATTTTCAGTTATTTGGTGCTTTTTTTCCTTTTGAGCAAAGGCAGTGCAAGCACTGAGTAATAGGGCCGATAAGATTAGATTTTTCATTGATTTTTAAATTAGCATATAAAGTTAACAAACAGCTTAATTAAAAAACAACTAAAAGTTTAATTAATAAAAGCGGCACACACGGATTTGCCAGGTGCACCGCTTAAAATATCGCGGGGATTACTCTTTATCCAACACTTCTTTTTTCTCCATACGGTATGATTGAAACAAGCCTAAACCGCCAAAAAGGAATATCAAACCGAAATATATCGCTACGTTTTCATCCTCGTCTCCGGTTAAAACGGTGCGGGTTAATATATTTGCTAAAAATAAACCCAAACCGGCGCCGATAAACAGCAAGCCCCATTTTAAGTTTTGATAAGGCGCTGATTGTGGTTTGATGTGCGGGTTCATGCCGCGCTCAATCATAGCCATACGTTCGCGGTTGCGGAAATAGTAAATACCAAAAATTAAAGCAAACAATCCCAGTGTAATTAAAATCGGGATTAAAATTCTTCCGTCCATAACTAAGTTTTTATAAAGTTGATAATATTTTGTTTATTAATCACACCGTAATGGTGCATTTGCAAACTATGACCACATCGTTTTAAAACAGGTTACAGGGGTTTAAAAAAAAATTAAATCTTATATTCTGAAAACATGAATCGTAATCATAATTAGCCCTCGCTTAATTAGCATATATACATATATGCTGTCAACAGTAGTTGTGCTATTTATTGACCGCTATATATTAAATTTAAAAAAGCTGTAACCTGGCTTTGTAAACCAGCGTCAGAGTAGTTGTTATACATGCAACACAAGCCAACCGATATTGAACTTATACAACAAAGCCTTGCTGGTGATCAGGCCGCTTACGCTGAACTGATCAGGCGGCATCAACGCTTTGTGTTTACCCTTGCCCTGCGCTTTGCAAAAAACCGTGAAGACGCAGAGGAAATTGCGCAGGATTGCTTTGTTAAAGCTTACCGCAACCTGCAGAGTTTCCAGGGACAATCAAAGTTTAGTACCTGGCTTTATAGCATTGTGTATACCACAGCCATGACGCATTTGCGTAAAAAAAGGATAGCGACCGACTCAATTGATGATGAGGATACCTTTATCCAGATAGAGCAAAAACCGTCAGGCTATGACAGTAATAATGCGGAGAACCGGTCGCGCTCGTTTTATTTGAACATGGCCATTGAGCAGCTTTTACCTGACGATGCCGCAGTTATAACTTTATTTTATAAAGGCGAGCAATCATTAGAAGAAATTGCCTTAGCTTTAAATATGGAAGCTAACGCAGTGAAGGTTAAACTATTCAGGGCGAGGCAGCGTTTAAAAGAAAAGCTGGAGCGCCTGCTAAAGCACGAAGCAAAGGAGTTGATATGAACAGTATGGATGAAAAACTTTGGAACTATATTGATGGCACCTGCACACCGCAAGAGCATGAGGCTATCAACCGCCTCATTGAGCAGGACGAAGTTTATCGGCATAAGTATAATGAGCTTTTGGCACTGAATGCTGAGTTTAGTAATAATATTGAGCTGGATGAACCACCAATGGCCTTCACATTTAACGTGATGGAACAAATACGCGCGGAGCAGGCTTTAAAACCATTAAAGGCCACTATTGACCAGCGGGTGATAAAAGGAATTGCCGCATTCTTCATATTAACTATTTCGGCGATTATGCTTTATGTGCTATTCAGTGTTAATTGGAGCGCAGGCGGTATCGACTGGAAAATGCCTGAATTCAAAATTCCTCAAATACAAATTTCAGGCTTGCTAAACAGCGGAGTTATGAAGGCATTTTTATTTTTTGACGCCATACTCTGCTTGTACCTATTTGATTACTTTTTGCGCCGTAAACGCACGGCAAAAACCGCATAAGGTGGCACAACTGTACAAAAATGCTGACACATTGTGCAAAGCAATACACACTGGGGTATCCATTACAAAAAAATAAAGCGCACTAACAAGCAAAATCGCTTATAATAATTTTGGTACAGTAATTGTTATAACATATACGAACTGGTAAACTTACCGGTTTAATTGTGATAAGGTTTAGGTTGAAAGTCCCCCGGAGCAAGTCTGGGGGGCTTTTTATTTTTAAATGGACAGCGTTCTAATTAAACCTTCATCTACTTTTCATTTCTAATACATACCTTAGTTGGCAACTTTACGTTAATCACAAAGTATTTATTAACTCACCACCATGAAATTTATATCAGCTTGTATAGCTACGTTTGTATTAATTACGTGTTTTAACATCAGTTTAAAAGCCCAACAGCAACCCCGCATACCCGAAGCAAGTTCTACCCAAACCATTATTCAGGATTTTGGCCTTGGTAAAATTACGCTCACCTACTCCCGCCCTAATGTTAAGGATCGTAAAATTTTTGGTGGCATACAGCCTTATGGCCAGGTGTGGCGCACGGGCGCTAACTGGGCTACAACTATTAATTTTACTGAAGACGTATTGGTTGAAGGCAATAAGGTGCCAGCTGGTACCTATTCACTGTTTACCATCCCCGGTGAGAAGGAATGGACCGTTATCTTAAACAAAACTGTTAAACAATGGGGCGCCTATGATTATAAGCAGGAAGATGACCTGGTGCGCTTTAAAGTACCGATGATCGCACTGAAAGAAAAACGCGAAACCTTTACCGTAGCATTTGCCAATGTAAATACTAAAAACGCCGACCTTTATTTATTGTGGGATTATACAGCCATAGCTATCAAACTGCAAACTAATGATAACGCCCAGATTCTTGCCAACATTGATCAGTTGATGAAAAGTGCTAAGAAGCCTTACTTCAATGCTATACAATATTATTACGAGAACGATCAGGATTTGAACAAGGCGCTTAAATGGGTTTATGAAGCCCAGAAAGCAGAGCCAAAAGCACCCTGGTTTAAACTTTGGGAAGCACGTATATTACTAAAACAAGGCAAAAAAGATGCTGCTATTAAAGCCGCAAAACAAGGCATTGCTTACGCAGAGAGTGCGAATGATGATGAATATGTAAGGCTAAATCAGGGTGTTTTAGATCAGGCAACTAAACAATAAACATCATTTATTTAATTACTCTAAGGCCATAAAGAAAATCTATATCCTATAAATTTTTGATATTTTGATTAGGGTGCTAATAAGGCTACATTTGCATCAAAATAAAAACATCAAATATGATAACCATAGGACAGAAATTCCCTACATTTTCTAAAACAGCGGTAGTTAGCCTTGAAAAAGGTAAAGAGTTTGAAACCATAACTTCTGACTTCCTTGTTAATGATGATAACGTATGGACCGTGATCTTCTGGTGGCCAAAAGACTTTACTTTTGTTTGCCCTACCGAGATTGCTGAGTTCAACAAAAACTACGGCGAATTCCGTGACCGCGAAACCCGTTTGATCGGTGCTTCAACTGACTCTGAGTTTGTTCACCTGGCTTGGAGAAACAATCACGATGATCTGCGTGATCTGAAATTCCCGATGCTGGCCGATACTTCAAAATCATTAGCTGAAGACCTGGGTATTTTAGAGCCTAACGAAAAAATAGCTTACCGCGCTACTTTCATCATTGACCCTACCGGTATTGTACGTTGGGTTTGCGTTAACGACCTAAGCGTAGGCCGTAACGTAAAAGAAGTACTGCGTGTACTTGACGGTTTACAAACTGACGAGCTTTGCCCTTGCAACTGGGAAAAAGGTCAGGAAACCCTTACAGCGTAACACACTGACACTACATATCGTCCCCGCACTATCGTTAGGAATAATGCGGGGATTTTTTTGACCCTATAAATTCATTATACCATGAGCGAAAGCACCGAAATAATCAACGAATTATTGCAGACAGTAGGCCTGGATGCAGATTACCGTACCGAAAGCCTTACCTTACTTGAAAAGGGCGAATCACGCTACCTGCGCGATTTTAAACTTAACTTTACCAGCACACTAACCAGCGAGCATTTAAGCGCTAAAGAGTGCGGCTTGGTAGGCTTGAGCATTGCTGCGAATAATAACAACACGCCACTTATAAAATACTACACCCAATACAGCGAGCAACAAGGCGCTACGGCTGCCGAAATTGCCGAGGCTATTGGCTGTGCGTCATTACTTGCCTCAAACAACGTATTTTACCGTTTCAGGCACTTTACGCAAAAGGAAAAATACACCCAGATACCCGCACGCATACGCATGCAGCTGATGATGAAACCTGTAACTGGTAAAGAATTTTTTGAGTTGTTGAGCCTTGCCGTATCAGCAGTAAACGGTTGCGAAATGTGTGTTAACGCGCACGAGGATTCATTAATAAAACTCGGCACTACCGAAGAGCGTATCTTTGACGCCGTACGTATTGCTTCATTAGTTACGGCAACTGGTAAAATTATTTTCTAAGCTTTTAAGCTAAAGTTAATCAAACAAAATGCCGCGAATTTTAGGTTCGCGGCATTTTTATTTTACAAAGCCCGATGTGCATAAAATAAATTTGTGTTTCAGGCAAAAAAAACTAATTTTATGGCAAGATTAAACTAACCTCGGTTTCATTATATACTTGCGACTGTGCTGCTGGGGTGAAATTAATTTAATTGTTAATTTTTTGGGGAAGCCGTTCCGTATTCAAGTACAGGAACGGCTTTTGTTTTTTAATTCAACTTGTTTAGTGCGCATCCGTTGCAGCCTTCAGCTTTTTAAACGGCTGTAAGTATAGCAACGGTATGGAGAACAGCATGATCAAACCGGATATCCAGTAAGCGTCATCATAAGTTAGCAACATAGTTTGCCTTATAACGGTGCCTTCAATAGCCCTGTAGGCCATCTCGGTAGCATCAAGCATTGATTTTCCCTTAGCCATAAAGCCTTGAGTAAGCATTTGCAAACGCTCGTTAAACTGTGGGTTATACTGATTAACATTTTCAAGCAGTGTACTGCGGTGAAAACCTTGCCTGATGTGTATAATAGTAGTCAGCGCTGCAATACCAAATGAACCACCTAACTGGCGCATCATATTGTTCAAACCTGAACCCTGGCCAATTTCCGGGCCTTTAAGGTCGGCCATGGCAAGTGTGGTAAGCGGTACGAATAATAAAGCCATACCCACACCACGTATCAGCAAAGGTATCATTACATCTTTTTCGCCGGTAGCAAGGGTAGAGTTGCTAAGCATCCAGGTAAATACAAAGAACAGGAACATGCCCGCGGTGGCCATAAATTGTGCAGGCACCCCTTTATTAAGCATTTTACCTATAAACGGCATCATCACAATGGTACACAAACCTCCGGGGAATAACAGCTCACCCGTCTGCTGCGCATTAAATCCCAGTAAATTCTGGCAAAATACCGGGAATACGAATACCGACCCATATAAACCGAACCCTAAGATAAAGGATGTGAACATCCCCACGGCAAAACTTCGATGCCGCATAATGTTAAAGTTCACCACCGGGTGATCGGTACTTAATTCGCGCCATACAAATAGTATCGCGCCTAATATGGCGGTTACGGTCAGCACGGTTATATAGCTTGTAGCAAACCAATCCTCGCTCTCTCCTTTCTCCAATATAGTTTGCAGGCTGCCTACTGAAATAGCGAGTAACAAAATTCCCCACCAGTCAACCGGCTTACCAATAACTTTTGGCGTCTCCTTAATGTAAGTGATAGTAAGAAAGGCGGCCAATGCACCTACCGGAATATTTACATAAAATATCCACGGCCATGAATAGTTCTCGGTAATCCAACCGCCTATTGTAGGACCTACAGTTGGGCCTACTACCGCGCCTAAGCCAAAAAGGGCAGTTGCGGTACCAATCTGCTCGCGCGGCCAGGTTTCAAGCAGTATGGCCTGGGCTGTTGATATCAAGCCACCACCGGCAATACCCTGCAGTATACGGAAGAGTACCAATTCCTCAAGCGTAGTGGCATTACCGCATAAAAAAGAGGCAATGGTAAATACAATGATCGATGTTAAAAAGTAATTTTTTCGGCCAAACCTGTCGCCCAGCCAGCCCGACATGGGCAGCACAATTACGTTGGCCACCGCATAGCCGGTTACTACCCAGGCTATATCCTCGAGCGTAGCACCCAGGTTACCCTGTATGTGCGGGATAGCCACATTCACAATCGTGGTATCTATCAGCTCAAGCAGCGAGGCCATAATTACCGTAATGGTAATTATCCATTTTTTAAAGCCTGTTTCAGCCATGGTTTATTATTTTATGTTAACCGAAGCGTTCACGCTCATGCCAGGGCGCAGTTTGGCTAATTGTTCAGGAGTTGCGTTAATTTTGATTTTTACAGGTACGCGTTGCACTACTTTCACAAAGTTACCGGTAGCGTTATCCGGCGGCAGCAATGAGAATTTAGCACCTGTTGCTGGTGAAAAATTATACACAGTACCTTCCAGTTCCATATCCGGGTAAGCATCAACCTCAATGTTTACTTTTTGACCGTTGCGGATCTCGTTCAACTGGGTTTCTTTAAAGTTAGCGGTAACATACAAGCTGTTATCATTAACAATAGCGAATAGGGTTTGACCGGGCTGAACCAGCTGGCCTACCTGTACATTCTTTTTAGCAGCAGTACCGCTTGCAGGTGATTTTATTTGCGCGTAGCTTAATTGGAGCTTAGCATAATCAATATCAACCTGGCGCTGGTCAACACCGCTGCTGGTAACCTTTAACTGGTTACGGGTAGTACCTACCTGTTGCGATGCGGCTTTGTATTGCTCCTGAGCCGCACGATAAGACGCACGGGCAACTTCAAGGTCTGATTTCGCCTGATCAAATTGTTGTTGTGTTACTGATCCGTCTTTTACCAGGTTGGCATAACGCTGGTAATCCTTTTGCACCTTCTCCAACCTTGCAGCGGCTGATGTTACTTCGGCCTTAGCACTGGCTGAGTTTGCAGCAGTTGAATAAATTTGTGATTCGCTTACGCCGATGCCTGCGCTTGCCCCCTTTTGAGCTGCTTGCGCTTGCTCTAAACGCACCTTAAGGTCACGGTCGTCTATTTTAACCAGCAGCTGGCCTTTGTTAACGTGGGTATTTTCCTCAAATAAAATACTGTCAACATATCCGCCAACGCGGGCCACAACCGGGCTTATGTCGGCATCAATCTGCGCGTCGTCGGTGTCCTCATGCGCGCTGAAGTAGATATATTCTTTGATACCGAAGATGATACCGCCAAGCAGTACAATGCCTAATATAATAGGTACTACTTTCGATTTCTTTTTAGGTTCCTGAGTGTCTGTATTCTGTTCCATTTTCTTGGGTGGTGTTATATTATTTGTTTAGTGTTCCGGTTGATTTTAATAGCGTGTAGTAAGCCAGGCCTGCATCCGCTTTGGCCAGCTCCAGGTTAATTTGTGCCTGATAAAGCAAGGTTTGCGCGTCGGCACGGTCAACAGCCGAAGCAATGTTGCTGCGGTATTTTGATTGCAGGATTTTGTTGTTTTCGCCCGCCTGAGCGATGGATGTTTGCAGCAGCTTAATTTTCGATAGCGCTGCTATGTAGCCTTGGTAGCTTTGGTTAACCTCATTTTTGATACGGTCAATTTCAATACCTTTATTAATGTCAACCTGCGTACGTTGAATTTTGGCTTCGGCTACTTTATGCTTGTTGGTCCACAGCGCACCAAAATTCCAGGAAGCAGTTAGCCCTACAGATATTGGCGTAATGTAATTGCCTGACTTTGGTAGCGGGTTAGCTGCCGCATCAACATAATAGGCGCTTGCCGCTGCATTAAGGTTTGGCAATAAGTTACCTTTTATACTACCTATGTTTTTATCTGCTACCTGTGCCTGCAAATCTGCTTGTTTTAATTCCGGGCGATTGGTGATAGCTGTGTCAATATAACTGGCCAGCATATTCACCGCGCGCTGGGTAGTATCTATCTGGTCTATTTTAATCTCGGTAGTTTCAGGCAGGCCTAACAAAATATCGAGGTTATAATTAACAATCTTACGGTTGTTTTCCAGGTCGATACCGTTCAGCTCGATGTTTGAGCGTTGCAGTTGAAATTGCAATACATCATTCTTAGTAACCAAACCTTGTTCAAAAAAGCGTTGCGACTGTTTAATTTGCTGATCAACAGTGGCTAAGTTTTGATCCACCACTTTTTTACTTTGTAATACCTTGTACAGGTTATAGTAGGAGTTGATGATGTTGTAAACAATCTGATCCTTATCATTTACTTCATCTAAGCGGGCTATCTGGCTTAATAACTCTGTAGATTCACGGGCGTATTTCAGCTTATTGCCCGAAAATATAGTTTGATTAAGCGAAGCGATGCCCAACCATGCATCGGCATGTTTTGGCAGCGATAGGCTTTCCTCGCCAAATTGCAGGCGGTTGGCCGGTATTTGCGCGCGGTTATAACCAAAACTAACGTTACCGGTAGGCAATGACCGATCTTTGGCCTGGTTGTATTGCTCAACCGCCTGATCGATTTTTGATTTTGATAATTTTAATTGTTTACTGTTGGCTACGCCAAGGTCTATAGCCTCATTGAGGGTTAGCACCTTTTCCTGCGCGTTGGCTGCTGTTGATATAAGCATGGCCAGCAGTGCCGCGAAGATGGCATAAACAAAGAGCTGCCGGTGTAAAAAGTGCGGGTTGGTGGTGTTGTTATGTGTTGTCATTTTATGAGTAAGTAGGCATTAAGTAGTTGTTTGAGGTATTTTTTTATGCGAGGCTTAAGTTCATTTTCCATGTACTCGGCATCGTTAACATCGTGCTTAAGCAATTTTGATGCTACATGCGGACTGTTGGTGATATAATTTTTTGTGCCGAATATGGTGGCGATAGCCAGCTCGATATCCGTACCCTGATGGAAGAGGCCGGTAGATATGCCCTCTTCAAAAATGCGCTTGAACTCGTTTACATTGTTCATGATAATATCGCTCAGCTTATAGGTAAGCTCGCCACGGCGGCCCAGCCACATCTCACGGTTCATCAGCCTTGAAAAGCAGCTATTTATCACTACCTTATCAATAAAGCTATCAATACATTTTTCCAGCTTGTCCAGCGCGTTCATGCTCTCATCGTTCCCTATGTTATTGATTAGGGTACGAAAGTGCTCTATCTTACGCTCGAACACGGCCAGGAACAAGCCTTCCTTCGATCCGAAATAATAGTTAAGCATGGCCATATTAACACCTGCTTCACCGGAGATCATCCGGGTAGAAGCGGCATCATACCCTACGTCAGCGAAAACCCTTTCGGCTACGTCGAGTATATGATCTTTCTTATCTGTCTTTTCCTTTTCCATTTTGATGATACAAAATTAATCAAGCGATTGATTAAACAGTGTAATCAAATTGTAAACTATTATTAAATAGTTGAAAATCAATGTTATAAATTTAATCAATCGATTAATTAACTAAAATTTGACATCAATTTTAACATGATTGTTATGCTTATCAATATAAAAGCTGTACATCTTTCTATATTTTTACCGCCATGAAGAGAATTCTTTTATCTGCCTCATTACTATTATTATCCATATATAGCTATTCACAATCGTCGCCGGCTACTGACGTTGCCAGCATTGAGCAAAACCTGCAGGGCCTGAATACGCTGGGCAGCGTACTATACGTTGCTGCTCACCCTGATGACGAGAACACCCGCCTTTTAGCCTGGCTTGCGCGCGAAAAGCATTACCGTACCGGCTACCTTTCGCTTACACGTGGCGATGGCGGCCAGAACCTGATCGGAACTGAGCAGGGCGAATTACTCGGTCTGGTCCGCACGCAGGAACTGCTGGCGGCACGCCGTTATGATGGCGCCGAACAATTTTTTACCCGCGCTAACGATTTCGGCTTTTCAAAAACGCCTGAAGAGACATTGAAGATTTGGGACAAGGAAAAGGTATTGGGTGATGTAGTTTGGGTGATCCGCAAATTCAGGCCTGATGTGATGATATGCCGCTTCCCGACCACAGGCGAGGGCGGGCACGGGCACCATACTACCTCCGCAATACTGGCGCAGGAAGCATTCGCAGCTGCTGCCGACCCTAAGCGTTTTCCGGAACAGTTGAAATACGTACAGGTGTGGCAAGCCAAACGCCTGCTTTGGAACACATTCAACTTCGGTAACACCAACACCATTAACTCAAATCAGTTTAAGGTAGATGTAGGCGCCTATAATGTATTTATGGGTAAAAGCTATGGTGAAATTGCCGCTCAAAGCCGCTCAAACCATAAATCGCAGGGTTTTGGTGCAGCCAGCCAGCGTGGCGAGTCGTTTGAATATTTTAAGACTATTGCAGGCGAAGCGCCAAAACGCACATTACTTGACGGTGTTGATACCACCTGGGCGCGCGTAAAAGCGCCGGCAGAAATAAATACAGCCATAGTGGGCATACAAAAAGGCTTTAACCCGGTACATCCGGAAGCGTCGGTAAATGCTTTGGTTGACTTGCTCAGCAAGGTTGAAGGTATTAGCGATGTATATTGGCGTAACGAGAAAATAAAGCAGGTAAAGCAACTGATAGCTGCCTGCTCGGGCCTTTGGTTTGAAAGCTATGCTACCGACCCAACCTTCGCCGTGGGAGACAGTATGGGCGTTATCAACCAATTCATCATCCGCAACCCGGTACAGGTAACATCAGTAGCTATTGATAATGGGCGTATGCGCAGCGTGAGCACCGGCATACGCACGCCCAATTTGCCTGTTAACGAGCTACGCACCGTAGCATTTGACGCGGTAAAGAACCGTATTCCATTTAAATCAACATCGCAGCCTTACTGGCTCGGGGCAGATCATGGCATCGGCTTGTATACCTTACCCAACGATACACTTGCGGGTAATCCTGAAAACCCGACCGCCCCATCCGTTAGCTTTGAGTTCACTATTAATAATAAAAAAATCAGGTATGATTCACCGGTTATCTATAAATACACTGACCCGGTGCGCGGCGAGGTTTATCAGCCGGTTGAGGTTGTGCCGCCGGTTACCGCGAATATTGAAAATCCCGTCTACCTGTTTAGCGGGCAGCAACCCCAACAGGTGCGTCTCAAACTAAAAAACTTTACGCCGGACGGTGAGGGTTCCATAAGCATCAAACCTGTTACGGGCTGGACCATCAGCCCGGAGAAATTTGATTTTGTAGATAAAAAAGTTAACGATGAGTGGACGGTAACATTCACCATAACGCCAACCAGTGCCGATCCTGTGGTAAGCAAGCTACAGGCCGTGGTTAATACCGAAGGTAAAGAGTGGTCGTTAGGCTTACACCGCATAAAATATGAGCACATACCCAACATTACGTTATTCCCTAAAGCTGAAGCCCGACTGGTTAATCTGGATATAAAAACAGCGGGCAAAAATATTGGCTACCTGCCCGGTGCCGGTGATAAAATACCCGAAGCGTTAAAGCAACTGGGCTACGATGTGCATATTTTAAGCGAGGATGATGTAATGAATACCGATCTGGCTGTGTATGACGCCATCATCACCGGCGTGCGCTCATTCAACGTAAACCCGCGCCTGGTATTTGAGCAGCCCCGCCTGCTCGATTATGTAAAAAATGGCGGCAACCTGGTGGTACAATACAATACCGCAGGCCGTATGGTTACGGACAGCATTGGCCCTTACCCTTTTGATGTGGTAAACCAACGCGTTACCGAAGAGGACGCCAAGATTACGATTACCGACCAAGCCAGTCCGTTACTAAATTACCCTAATAAAATAACCACGGCCGACTTTGACGGCTGGATACAGGAGCGCGGTTTATATTTTGCTGCAGGTATTGATAAGCGTTACAGCACGCCAATATCAATGAATGACACCAAAATGTCGCCTAACAAAGGTTCACTCCTTAGTGCTGATTATGGCAAGGGCAGGTTTGTATATACTTCGCTATCATTCTTCAGGGAGTTACCTGCAGGCGTACCGGGTGCGTACAGGTTGTTTATCAACCTGTTAAGTAAACCACCGGCAGCGCAGTAGGTGTATCAAAACCGCACATTTATTGTATCAGATACGAACGACGCAAAAGCGCAACGCACAATTAAAATATTGTAAATCAACAATATAATCAAAAGGCACGCCATGTGCAGTTTTAAAATAGCTCACAAAATCAATCATCCTTACCATGATAAAAAGCTATTTTAAAACTGCCTGGCGCAACCTCTGGAAAAGCAAGTTCTTTTCGGCTATAAACATCATTGGCTTATCAATTGGCATGGCAGCGTGTATCGTTATCATGCTTTTTGTTTTTTATGAAAAGAGCTTTGATAGCTTTCATACCAAAAACATTTACCGTTTAAGCGAGGTACAGGCGCCTCCGGGTATGGCGGCATCTCAAAAAGTGGCGCTCTCCATGGCGCCCATGGGGCAAAGTTTAAAAAACGACTATCCCGAGGTAAAAAACTTTACGAGGGTTAGAAAGATTGAAAAATATCAGCTTACCAATCAATCAAAAAAGCTGTTTATTCAGCAGGGCCTGATGGTTGATTCTACTTTTTTAGAGATGTTCAACTTTCCGCTGGTTAAGGGAGATATTCACACCGCTTTGCAAAAACCAAACAGTGTGTTGCTTACGCAGCAAACTGCTGAAAAGCTTTTCGGAGATGAAGATCCGATAGGCAAAACCATAACCCATTACGGAACTGACACTACAAGCTATGCCGTAACCGGAGTTTTGGCTGATGTACCGCAAAACTCGCACTTACAATTTGAAGGGCTTTTTACTTTAAGTACCATGTACCAGCGCTGGCAACAGCGATTTAATAGTTGGGGTGGTAACTGGTTAACTACCTATGTTGAACTTACTCCCGGTGCGAGCATTGCCAATCTGCAAAGCAAAATGCCGGCCTTCCTTAAAAAATATCTGAGCGAAAGCGGAAACTGGAAATATTATGAGCTTTTTTACACCCCCTTAAAAGACGTACATGCAGGTACAACCGATGTGGGGCTTGACCATATTAACTATCAAAAGTTCGATGGCAAATCAACTAACCTGTTCGGCCTTATAGCTATTGTGGTGCTGGTTATAGCCTGCGTTAATTTCATGAATCTTACTACCGCCCGCTCGGCGGAGCGTTCAAAGGAAGTAGGCATCCGCAAGTCTATAGGTGCGCAGCGCAACCAGCTTGCTGCGCAGTTTTTGGGCGAAACCGTGATGCTGGCTTTGCTGGCATTGGTGCTTGCCCTTATTATGGCCAAGCTTGCCCTGCCATTTATCAATCAGCTTAGCCAGCGCAATCTGGAATTATCGTTGTTTACTAATCCGGCCTTGTTATTATCAATAACCGGATTGGCCATTTTAGTAGGATTATTGTCAGGATTATACCCGGCCTTATTTCTTTCCTCTTTTCAACCGGTTAAGGTGCTCAAGGGTGTTATAATCTCAACAGGCCAAAGCAAAGCCGGACTACGCAATGCCTTGGTGGTAGGGCAGTTTTGCAGCGCGGTATTTTTAATGATCGCTACTATTTTTGTGGTGAAACAATTGCGTTATATGCAGCAGCGCGATCCGGGTTTTAACCGTGCGCAGATGGTAACCATCCCGCTTGATAATAAAACAGACGAAAAATATGACTTTCTGAAACAGGAGCTTTCCGGCAACACAGCCATTGCAGGCGTAACCGCCGCGCAGGATGTGCTGGGTAGCCACCTCGATCAGTCGGGCGTGCAATTTGTGCCGAACAACGGCCCGCGGCGTGACCTGGCTACCACACGGCTGATTGTCGATAACAACTTCCTGAGCCTTTATAACATTAAACTGGTTGCCGGGAAAAACTTTACTACCGCCGGCAATGGCAGGGAGTATATCATTAACGAGGCACTGGCTAAAGAACTGTTAAAAGATACACCAAAGGCCAAAATGAGCACGCTGCTGGGCCAACAATTCGGTTTTGACTCGCTGGGTGTAATTACCGGCATCGCTAAAGATTTCAATTTTAATTCGATGCACCACAAGATCGAGACGATGTTTATGTTCAATGTTAAGGAGTGGGGCTACAGCCAGATGTCGGTTAAGATCAATCCCGGTAAAACCGCCGAAGCACTTACTTTGATCAAGACTAAATGGGCAAAACTCTTCCCCGATCAGCCTTTTGAGTATCAATTTGTAGATGAACATTTTAGAGAAGTTTACCGTGCCGACACGCAGGTAAGCCAGGTAGTAAGCATATTAACCGGGCTGGCCATCTTTATATCCTGCCTTGGGTTGCTTGGCCTCGCCTCCTACTCTGCCGAAAAGCGCATTAAAGAAATTGGTGTGCGCAAAGTGCTTGGCGCATCGGTTCAAAATATTGTATTGCTATTATCAGCGCACTTCCTTAAACTGGTGCTTTTAGCCAACCTGATAGCATGGCCGTTAGCTTGGTACACTATGCATAACTGGCTCGATAATTTTGCATTCCGCATCAATATCGAATGGTATGTATTTGCTGTAGTGGCGTTGTTGTCGGTTATTATAGCGCTGTTTACCATCAGCTTCCAGTCGATAAAAGCGGCTATTGCCAACCCCATAAAAAGTTTACGTACCGAGTAGGTGTAAAACATTGTAAGCTATTGCGGGTTAAACGCATAGTAATACTTAATTAATGTTGCCAATGAAAATATAATCAATATTTTTGCGGGTAAAGAAACGGAGATTTATTATGTCACATCATCACCACTCACATAAACAAGAAGAGGAAGCAAAAAAATACGACTACATTTATTACGTAGTAGCACTGATCAGCGGCATGTTTGTTGGCGCTATTGTTGACAGGGGCTTGATCTACATACCAGTAGGTGGTGTTTTCGGCTTGTTAACTGCTGCCTTATTTATAAAATTCCTGGTAAGGGGTCGTGAAAACGTCTGATAATAACGGACTACCCTCATTTATACGTAACTGGAACCAGTTTTACATCTTGGTAGGTGTTTGGCTGGTTCTTCTTATTTCTGTATTTTGGCTCACCACCAAAATATTTGAATGACGCTTACCGACTGGATAGTACTTGCCGTTACCCTGCTTGCCATTATTGGTTATGGCCTATGGAAAAGTGGCAGTAATAAAAATACCGACCAGTTTTTAGTAGGCAGCCGCTCGCTGCCCTGGTATACGGTAGGCCTCTCGGTTATGGCTACGCAGGCCAGCGCTATCACCTTTCTTTCAGCTCCCGGGCAGGCTTATAGCGATGGGATGCGCTTTGTGCAATTCTACTTCGGGCTGCCGCTGGCCATGATTGTGCTATGCATCACCTTTGTACCCATATTTCACCGGTTAAAAGTTTATACCGCTTACGAGTATCTGGAGCAACGTTTTGACCTGAAAACGCGGGTGCTCACCTCATTCCTTTTCCTGGTGCAGCGCGGGCTTTCAACAGGTATCACCATATATGCGCCATCCATTATCCTGTCAACCATTTTACATATCGATACCACCTACACCACCTTGGCCATAGGTGGACTGGTAATTTTCTATACCGTTTATGGCGGAACCAAAGCGGTATCATACACCCAAATGCTGCAAATGAGCATTATATTTTTAGGGATGTTTTTTGCCGGAGTAATGGTAGTAAAACTACTGCCTGAAAATGTGGGCTTTGTTGACGCGCTGAAACTAAGCGGCAAACTTGGCCGCATGAACGTGATCGACTGGAAGTTTGATCCGGACAACAGCTACAACGTTTGGAGCGGACTCATCGGCGGTTTCTTTCTGCAGCTCTCCTATTTCGGTACCGATCAAAGCCAGGTAGGCAGGTATTTAACCGGCAGCTCGGTAGCGCAAAGCCGCCTGGGGTTAATTATGAACGGACTGATTAAAATACCTATGCAGTTTTTGATACTACTGATAGGTGTGCTGGTTTTCGCGTTCTACCAGTTTAACAAGCCACCGGTATTTTTTAATAGTTACGAGGTTGACCAGATAAAAAACAGTGCTTATGCTCCGCAATATAAAGCTATTGAGCAAAAGCATACGCAAGTATTTGAACAGCGCAAAGCAGCGGCTCAAAACCTTGTATCTGCTTTTGAAAGTGATGATGCCGCCAAAGTATCCGCAGCAAAAACCGAACTAAAAAAAGCCGATACTCAGGCACTTCAACTACGCAAGCAAGCCGTTGCGTTGATGAAGGAGAACAATACCAAAGCCGATACTAACGATACCAACTATGTTTTTTTGAGCTTTGTTACCCGATACCTGCCGCATGGATTAATAGGGCTGCTAATTGCCATTGTGTTTTTGGCCTCGATGGGCTCAACCGCCAGCGCGCTAAATTCTCTGGCATCAACCAGCGTGGTTGATATTTATAAGCGGGTGATCAATCCTGCTGCCAGCGACCGCAATTATTTAAATGCATCTCGTTTAGCAACCGTAATCTGGGGGGTGGCCAGTATTGTCATGGCACTATATGCAAGCAAACTGGGTAACTTACTGGAGGCTGTAAACCAGCTGGGCTCCTACCTGTACGGCACCATATTAGGCGTGTTTGTAGTCGCCTTCTATTTAAAGCATATTAAAGGCCCGGCGGTGTTTTGGGCGGCAATTATTACCGAAATCATCATCTGCGTGATGGGTTATTACCAGGTGGTAGCCTATTTATGGCTGAATGCTATAGGGTGTATAGCGGTGGTTGTTATTGCAAGCCTATTTCACATGTTTAACAAACCGCTCGTTCCTTTAAAATAAAATAAGCGCCTGCATTGCTAATGCAGGCGCTTATTTTATTTCATAATTTACTTTACTACCAGAAAATACTGTACAAGGCTACCAGTATACCGCCAATCAGCAATGCACCGGCCGTAAATGCCCTTGAAGTACGGAACATCGATGATTCGATTTCTAACCCGTTAGTCTTAATACCTTTGGATGCATCAATTTTGGAGATGATGTACATACCGATGATACAGATCAGGAACACAAAACCCATACGGTCAAGGAAAGGGATTTCATAAATGCCTGCGCCATTATCTTTAGCAAAACCGTAAGGCGCCATAAATGAAAGATCTGTCCATTGCGGTAAAAACTTAAATATCACTGAAAATACAAAGCCCCCGATGGTAGAGAATAAAGCCGCGTTAGACGTAGCTTTTTTCCAGAAAAAACCGAGGATGAACATGGCAAAGATACCCGGAGATACAAAGCCGGTGTATTCCTGTATGTACTGGAAGCCCTGCTTGCCTTCACCCATCAACGCATCGCCAATAAGGAGTGATAATATCACACCTAACACCATTGATACTACTACCGACCATTTACCTAATGATACCAGTTGCTTATCTGTAGCATCAGGCTTGATGGCTTTTTTGTAAATATCCAGCGTAAAAATGGTAGCGATACTATTTGCCTTGCCCGCTAATGAGGCCACAATGGCCGCGGTTAATGCAGCAAATGAAAGACCTTTCAATCCCGAAGGCAACAAGTTCAATAACGATGGATACGCTTTGTTTACATCAACTACTCCCTTAGCGCTCAGCATCTCCTGCTGGAACATACCTTTTTGATACAGGTAGTAAGCCGCAATACCCGGCAATACCACAATAACCGGCATTAACAGCTTTAGGAAAGCCGCGAATAGCAAACCGCCGCGTGCAGTGTTTAGGTTAGCCCCCAGCGCGCGTTGCGTGATGTATTGGTTACAGCCCCAATAGTTAAGGTTCACAATCCACATACCGCCGATCAATACAGAAAGGCCCGGCAAATCCATATAGTTTGAGTTTTCCTTATTAAATATCATGTGAAAGTGATCGTTCACTTCAGTATGTAAAACGCTTAAACCGCCCATTATGCCGGCAGAGCCTGATATTGCGTTAATTTGCCCGATAGCCAGGTAAGTAGCCACTAAACCACCTAAAATCAATACAAACACTTGTATAACGTCGGTATAACCAATTACCTTCATACCACCCAGGGTGATGATAATAGAGAATACCGCCAGCAAACCAATACAAAGCTCGAGATTTAAGCCAGAAATACCGCTTACCGCAAGCGCACCTAAGTAAAGGATGGACATCAGGTTTACTACAATGTACAGCAACAGCCAAAACACAGCCATAATCATGGCTACCGTACCGTTATACCGCTGATGCAAAAACTGCGGCATAGTAAATATTTTATTACGCAGGTAAACCGGGATAAAGAATATAGCCACAATAACAAGCGTTGCGGCTGCCATCCACTCGTAAGTTGAAATAGCTAAACCCATTTTAAAGCCCGAACCACTCATACCGATAAACTGCTCGGCCGAAATATTAGAAGCGATCAACGAAGCGCCAATTGCCCACCATGTAAGTGATCCTTCGGCCAAAAAGTAGTCTTTTGAAGTCGCATCAGCGTTATGCTTGCGCTTGTATACCCAAAATCCGTATAACGATACGATAATCAGGTACACAAAAAACACGGTGTAGTCACCGGTAGAAAGTGTTTTCATTATTTGTTTTTAGGTTTAATATGTCTGTTTGACAATTATAGTTTTTAATTGTTGGTTTAGCAATAGTTGTGTCAAATTTTTCGACCTCTAAATATAATATTGCAATGTTAACAAAACCACTTATAACGAAGTAATTACAAAAAAAGCCCCCGCGGAGCGGAGGCTTCGGCTCTTCGTAGCCTGTAAAATTTTAGAGAATAAACTTAGTGCTCAAAAAATTCGAGTCGTTATCGTGCACAATTTCATTGATGATCTGCTTGTTGGCATCATTGAGCTTGGTAGCTACCAGCGAGCGGATAGAGAATGAACGCAAAGCATCATGCACGGATAGGGTGCCTTCGGCGCTGTCTTTACGACCGGTGAACGGGAAAACGTCCGGTCCGCGCTGGCATTGTGCGTTAATGTTAACACGGCTCACCAGGTTCACAAATGGATCAATCAGTGATGATATCTCCTTGGCATCATTACTGAAAATGCTCACCTGCATACCATGCGGCGAATCTATCTGATACTGTATCGGTTCTTCTATCGACTCGTACGGCACTACCGGTATTACCGGGCCAAACTGCTCCTCGCGGTAAAGCTTCATTTTATCATTAACCGGGTAAACCACCGCCGGGAACACAAACGACTCCGCCGTTACGCCGCCGTTCTCATTCACCACCCTGGCACCGTTTGCTGATGCATCTTCAATACACTCTTTCAAATAATCAGGCTTATGCGGCTCGGGCAACGGGGTTATTTTTACATCCTTTTCCCAGGGCAGGCCTATTTTCAGGTTAGATACACTTTCGCTGAGCAAACGCAAAAAGTCATCGGCTACCTCTTTGTGTACAAATATCATTTTAATAGCCGTACAGCGCTGCCCGTTAAATGACAGCGAACCCAATATACATTCGCTTACCGCCAACTTCAGGTCGGCATGTTTGGTAACGATGGCAGCATTTTTAGCATCCAGACTTAGAACAGCACGCAGCCGGTTAATTTTAGGATGGCTCTTTTTTAAACCATTCGCTACCTTGCTCGAACCAATAAAGGCCAGCACGTTGATCTTTCCGGTTTGCATCAGTCCGGGGGTAACATCGGCACCACGACCGTAGATGGTATTTACAACCCCTTTCGGGAAAGCTTCCTGAAAAGCCCTTAACAAAGGGTAGTGCAACAGCGTACCATGTTTAGGTGGTTTAAACAACAGAGTATTACCCATGATTAACGCGGGTATCAGCGTGGTAAAGGTTTCGTTAAGCGGATAATTGAAAGGCCCCATGCACAGCACCACACCTATAGGAGAGCGGCGTATCTGGGCGATGATGCCCTCGGCCATTTCAAAGCGGGATGATTGGCGGTCAATGTCCTTTAACCCGTCGATGGTAGCGTTGATGTACTCCACCGTACGGTCAAACTCCTTGGCCGAGTCGGCGTATGATTTGCCTATCTCCCACATCAGCAGTTTAACCACCAGCGTGCGCTGCTCAATCATTTTGTACACGAACTTTTCCATGCACTTAATGCGCTGGTCAAGGCTCATGGTAGGCCATTCGCCACGACCGTTGTCATATGCGGCAATAGCGGCATCAAGGGCTTCCATAGCTTCCTTTTCTGTACAAACCGGATAGGTGCCAATTAATTTGCGTCTAAGTCCGTCGGGGGTTGGGAGGCAAACGGGCGAGTAAACTTCCGTAACGTCGCCATCCCAGGGTTTCATTTCGCCGTTGCTGAGGTATTCCCGCTGATGAACTTCCTCAATCCTGAACTCGTCAGGTATCTGGCTTTCATCAACAAAAAGTGAACGGAGCTGATCTTGAAAACTCATGGTGTATAGTTTAGTTGTTTTTTCATTGTAGTGAGACATCCAACCGCACAGCATCGCTTTCACTTAACGCAAGTTAAAAATTAATAAGCTTACATTTACCCGGTACATATAACTTTATATTGATATGATAAAAGCCATAATTTTTGATTTGGGTGGTGTTTTGATAGACTGGAACCCACGCCTTTTATACCGTAAGATATTCAATAGTGAAGAGCAGATCACTCACTTTTTAGATAATGTTTGCACGCCTGACTGGAACGAGGAACAGGATGCAGGCCGCAGCCTGGCAGATGGTACCGAGCTGCTGGTAAAACTACACCCGGAGCATGAAGACAACATTAGGGCGTTTTATAGCCGGTGGACCGAAATGCTTGGTGGCGAAATAAAAGGAACCGTTGAAATTTTTAATCAACTAAAAAATGACGACCGGTTTAAGCTTTACGCACTAACTAACTGGAGTGCCGAAACTTTCGTGATTGCCGAGCAGGAATATCCGTTTTTAAAACAGTTTAACGGTGTGGTAGTGTCTGGCGTAGAGAAAACACGAAAACCGCATGCGGAATTTTACAACATCTTATTAAACAGGTATAATTTAAAGGCCGAAGAAACCGTATTTATTGACGATAACCTGCGCAATGTTAAAGCGGCAATTGACCTTGGGATAGACGGCATACATTTTACCTCGGCGGATGATTTAAAAACAGCCTTACAAAAAAGAGCCATACTTTAAAGTATGGCTCTTTTATTATTCTACAAATGATAGCGCAAATTAACCCCCAGCACCCTTGATGTTACACCGAACAATACATAATTGGTATATGCGGCACGTGGTATATAAGTAAAAGCCACCTCATACCGTTTGGCAATTACAGCCCCGAGCTGCAACGGGAAATTTGCCCAATAGCGCTCTAATTTATACGGAACATTTAAGTACGAAGTGGTATTGTTATCACCATAAAAACGGTTGTTTTTATAAAACGAGAAATTCAGGCCAATACCTGCCGATGCAAATATTCTTGCAGCGGCAGTACTGTAGAAACTAAAAACCACCTGTGGAGTTATTGAAGCGTTATATTGCTCAAACTGGTAAAACTGCCTGTTTTTAGCCCCGGTATATATTGGGTCTGCGCCTGCGAAAGTAGGTTTATTGTAATAGAATGAAACCTCAGTGCGCAGTACCAGTTTTTTGGTAACCACGTTATTAAAGATATCTACACCTGCATGTATCCTTGGCGAAAAGCTGTTTACCGTACCGGCGGTAATAAATTGGTTATCGCCCACAAAACGGTTTTGCGATACCACACCACCCAATCCTGCAAAAAACTGGTGCCCGCCTGTAGATTTATGAACGCGCTTGCCATCGCCGTTAATTTTTTCAAAAACTTTGAGCAAATCGTCTTTACGGTAGTTAAGCCTGTCGAAATCAGTAAGGCGTACATCGCCGCCGCTATATTTCTTTTGTAGTTCAAAAACCTGCGATATGTAAACCGGTAGTGTACGGATAGTAGAGCCATCCTCATAATAATTATAATAGATCAGTTCTACAGGCAGCTGATTGCCCTCTTTATAAAAGAAGCTGCGCTTGTTATCCTGAAATTTATCATACAAAGAAACCTTTGAGCCGCTGATCAGTTCATGCAAAAAAACCGTATCAACGCGCGTTGTGGTATCCCGGTATGTATCCAGATCAGGGAAAACATTTTTGTTATTGCTAACGTGGCCAATATACGCCAGGTACGAATAGTCGCCGGCCGTAAAACTTTTGACGGTTAGTGGCGTATACTTGGTTTCCCCTTTATCTGCTACGCTCTTTTTAAAGCTGATAGATTGCGGGTTAGTATCCCATTCTTTTACGTTGATATATCCTTTAACCGTGTCACCGTTATTTTGAATAACGTAGCCCTCGCGGTAATTTGACTGCGCAACACAGAGTATCGGGCATAACAGGGTTGCTAAAATTGTAATTAAGGTTTTCATTTAAATAAGGATTAGGCTAATTGAATGCGTATCTTAAAGTGAGAGCAGTGGTTGACATTTTAACGCCGGTTAATTGTTCGGCATTAATACGGTGAGGTAGCGTGTAACTTACCGCTGCCTCAACTTTTTTGTTAACAATTACGCCCAACTGCAAAGGCAACATAACTATAAACTTTGATAGCTCATAAGTTGCATAATAAGCTGAGCCGTTTAATATAGCGTCATCACTTATACCGTTCTTAGTATAATTATTATAGCTAAAAGCCACCCCGCCACCTATGTTAATTTTTAAATTGTTGGCGTTATAGAAATTATAAATTACTTGGGGCGATAAGCTTATAAAATTGCGCTTGATTTGATAGACCTGCGTTTCAGGCTGATTGGCTGCATTAAGTGCGCTACGAAAAGCTTCGCCCTGTAAAAACTCAGCGGCAAGCTCAGCCCGGAATATCACTTTCCGGGTAACCGGGTTATTAAAGAAATTCAAACCCGCAGCAACCTTAAAACCCGGCTTGGACGAAACATCATCAAACGCTATTGATGAAGATACAGTACGGAATGTAGTACGCGCCAGCACCACTCCGGCCCCTACATAAAATTGAGCTGCCGGTTGCCCGTGTGCTCCTTTAATTTCTTTCTGGCCGTTTATTTTGCGCACCAGGCGCAACAGGTCGCGCTCGTTAAAGGCTGTTTTTTCAAAGTCCTGCAAACTGTAATTTCCCCAATCCGGATGTACCCTTGTAAGGTTAAGCAGCTGTTGGACGTAAAATTTTTCTTCACGTAATATAGCACTGCCCTGCGATACCATTTCTTGATTTCTATCGAGGTAATAGTACCGGTAATAATTAAGTTCAACCGGTTGCTTCCCGTTTTCTTTGTAGAAAAAGCGCGGTTTTACATTGTCTGTAAGTGCATATAATGATAACCTGTCGCCGCTTTCAAGCTCTTTTAAAAAAACAGTGGCCGGCAGGGTGGTTGTATCTCTTTCCTTGTCAACATTTGGAAACTGATTGTGATTATTACTCACTCGGCCCGAATAACTGACATAAGTAAAATCGGGCTGCACATAAAAACTGCTTACGTTGGCAGGTTTGTAGCGTTGCGATGTATCGTCAGCAGCTTTGAAGTCAATATATTCCGGGTTGATATTCCATTCCCTAAGATCAATTTTTCCGCGGATGGTATCGCCAGTATTCTTGACGATATATCCATCTTTAAAATTTGACTGCGCAAGCAAACTAAAGGGCATTAACATGCCGAGTAATAAGGTGTAAATTTTCATTAAATTGTGTAAGGTTCAGATCAAATAGTTGTAATAATAATTCAGTTAAAATATCGCCTCGGCAATGCGCTTTGTAGGACCAGGGTTACCCATGGTGTAAAAGTGAAGTACCGGCGCGCCGAAGTTAACCAATTCCTTGCATTGATTTATCATCCATTCAATACCCACATCTTTTACTTGCTTTTCGTCCTTACAGCCTTGTATGGCATCCACCAAATCCTCAGGCATATCAATAAAGAACGTTTTTGAAAGACTTACCAATTGCTTTGACGCGGTGATTGGTTTCAAGCCGGGAATGATCGGTACATTGATACCATGCTCACGGCATTTATTCACAAATTCAAAATATTTCTGGTTATCAAAAAACATTTGCGTCACAATGAACTCCGCACCCATATCAACCTTTTGCTTGAGGTATTGAAAATCAGATTTCAGGTTGGGTGCCTCAAAATGCTTTTCGGGATAACCCGCCACACCGATGCAAAAATCGGTACGCATCATGTCGCCATAATCTTCGTGCAGGTATTTGCCGTTGTTCATGTCAACCACCTGCTGTAACAGTTCAGTGGCGTAACAATGCCCATTGGGTGTAGGTATAAAGGTGGCATCTCCACGGCGAGCATCGCCACGTAGAACCAGCACGTTATCAATACCCAAAAATTGCAGATCAACCAGCGCGTTCTCGGTTTCATCCTTAGTAAAGCCACCGCAAAGCATGTGTGGCACGGTATCAACCTTATATTTATTCATGATAGCCGCGCAAATGGCTATGGTACCCGGGCGTTTACGGTAACTCAGCTTTTCGAGCAGGCCGTTGTTGTGTTGTTTATAAATATAATCTTCGCGGAGCGAGGTTACATCAATAAAAGGGGGATTAAACTCCATCAATGGGTCGATGGCGTTATATATGCCTTGTATGCTTTGCCCTTTTAAAGGCGGTATCAACTCAAATGAAAAAAGTGTTTTGCCGTTGGCGTTTTTGATATGTTCGGTGATTTTCATGGAGCCCCTAACCCCTAAAGGGGGATTTTTTGGATATAGATTCTGTTAGTTGTTAAATATAATATAAAGCTCCCCCTTCAGGGGGCCCGGGGGGGATCAATAGTTCAAATTCGGCCCCAGCCATTTTTCGGCATCTTCAATGGTCATGCCTTTGCGGTAAGCGTAGTCGGTTACCTGATCCTTGCTTATTTTGCCCAAACCAAAGTACCTTGCCTGCGGATGCGCAAAATAGAAGCCGCTTACCGACGCGGCAGGCATCATGGCCAGGCTCTCGGTAAGGTGCATGTGGGCATTGTCTTCGGCCTTTAACAGTTCAAACAAAGTAGTTTTCTCGGTATGATCAGGGCAGGCCGGGTAACCCGGTGCCGGGCGAATGCCTTGGTATGCCTCCTTGATCAAAGCGCTGTTATCCAGATCCTCATCCTTAGCATAGCCCCAGTAATCTTTACGTACCAGTTCGTGCATTTTTTCGGCAAAGGCCTCGGCCAAACGGTCGGCCAGGGCTTTAGCCATAATGCTGTTATAATCGTCATGGTCATTTTCAAACTCGGCAACCAACTCATCGCAGCCTAAACCCGCGGTTACCGCGAAGCCACCCCAATAGTCGGGCACACCGCTTTCCTTTGGCGCGATGAAATCGGCGAGGGCATAATACGGTTCGTCCTTAGCCTTTTCCGCCTGCTGGCGTAGTGTGTGTATTTTAGTGATGACGTGCTGGCGGGTTTCATCGGTATATAGTTCAATATCATCGCCCACGCTGTTGGCCGGCCAAAAACCGATTACCCCGTTTGCATGCAGCAGCTTTTCGTCAACAATGCGCTTAAGCAATACCTGTGCATCGTCAAATAGTTTTTTGGCTTCCTGCCCTACGTATTGGTCGTTAAATATCTTTGGATAGCTGCCGCGCAACTCCCAGGTATGGAAAAACGGTGTCCAGTCTATATAAGGCAGCAACTGCTCCAGCGGGAATGATTCAATAACCTTTACACCTGTGAATGATGGTTTGTTAGGTATGGCGCCGTTCAGGTTAATGTTACACTTCATGCGGCGGGCATCCTCAATGCTTACAAAGCGTTTATCGCTGCGCTTGTTCAGGTGCGCCTCACGGGCTTTAGCGTATTCCTCTTTGATACCGTTAACATAATTATCGCGCAAGGCGGGATTCATCAGGTTACTACACACTGTTACGCTACGCGATGCATCCAGCACGTGTATGGCGGGACCCGAATAATTGGGCGCCACCTTTACTGCGGCATGTATGCGCGATGTGGTTGCCCCGCCAAGCAGCAGCGGCATGGTAAAACCTTCACGTTCCATCTCCTTGGCAAAATGCACCATTTCATCCAGCGACGGCGTGATCAGGCCACTGAGGCCGATAATATCTACCTGTTGCTTTTTAGCTTCTTCAATTATTTTTTGGGCGGGCACCATAACACCAAGATCAACCACCTCGAAGTTGTTACAGGCCAAAACTACGCCTACTATATTTTTGCCAATATCGTGCACGTCGCCTTTTACGGTCGCCATCAGCACTTTACCGGCGCTACTGCGTTCGTTGCCCGTAGCATTCTTCGCTTTTTCGGCCTCGATGAACGGCAGCAAGTACGCCACCGCCTTTTTCATTACACGTGCCGATTTTACTACCTGCGGCAAAAACATTTTGCCCGAGCCGAACAAGTCACCAACGATGTTCATACCATCCATTAGCGGCCCTTCAATTACCTCCAGCGGACGAGCGTATTGCTGGCGCGCTTCCTCAACATCGGCATCCAGGTATTCAACAATACCTTTTACTAACGCGTGCGAAAGGCGCTTTTCAACCGATTCCTTACGCCACTCTTCATCCTTAACAATCTCCTTGCCTTTGCTTTTTACCGTATCGGCAAATTCAACCAGGCGCTCGGTAGCATCAGGGCGGCGGTTAAGCAGCACGTCTTCAACTAATACCAGCAGGTCTTTTGGTATTTCCTCATAAACCTCCAGCATACCGGCGTTAACGATGCCCATATCCATACCGGCCTTTATGGCATGGTATAAAAACGCGGAGTGCATAGCCTCGCGTACTACGTTATTACCACGGAACGAGAACGATATATTACTTACCCCACCGCTCACCTTGGCGTGCGGCAGGTTTTGTTTTATCCAGCGGGTAGCTTCAATAAAATCAACCGCGTAGTTGTTATGCTCCTCTAAACCGGTAGCTACGGTAAGGATGTTCGGATCGAAGATGATATCCTGCGGAGGGAAACCAACCTCGTTAACCAGTATATTGTATGAACGCTGGCATATCTCGATACGGCGCTCCAATGAATCGGCCTGACCGGTTTCATCAAACGCCATCACTACTACGGCCGCGCCATAGCTTAAAATTTTACGGGCATATTCTTTAAACTTTTCCTCTCCTTCTTTCAATGAGATGGAGTTTACAATGCCTTTGCCCTGCAAGCATTTTAAACCCGCCTCAATCACCGTCCACTTAGACGAATCGATCATGATAGGCAGCTTGGCAATATCGGGTTCAGAGGCTACAAGGTTCAGGAATTTCACCATCACCGCTTCCGAGTCGATCATGCCCTCGTCCATGTTAATGTCGATCACTTGGGCCCCGCCTTCTACCTGCTGACGGGCAACGGTCAGTGCAGCTTCGTAATCCTCGGCTAAAATCAACTTGGAAAATTTTGGCGAACCGGTAATGTTGGTACGCTCACCTACGTTCACAAAATTGGTTTCGGGTGTCAGTGTAACCGCCTCCAAACCGCTCAGGCGCAGGTGAGGCTCAATTTGCGGTAATTGGCGCGGTGCAAATCTTGCAGCACGCTCCGCAATGCAGCCGATGTGATCGGGCGTGGTGCCGCAGCAACCGCCAACTATGTTTACCAGTCCGGCTTTTATAAAATCGTCAACCTGATGCGCGGTTTCGTGCGGGGTTTCGTCATACGCGCCAAACTCATTGGGCAAACCCGCGTTAGGGTATGCCGAAATAAATACATCAGCCTTGTTAGATAATTCTTCGAGGTATGGGCGCATTTCTTTAGCACCCAAAGCACAATTCAGCCCTACCGACAGCAAATTGGCATGACGGATAGAATTCCAGAACGCCTCAACCGTTTGCCCCGAAAGTGTACGGCCGGATGCATCTGTTATGGTACCCGATATCATGATAGGCAGATGCTTCCCGCTTTCGTCCGCATAACGCTGGATGGCAAACAGGGCCGCCTTGGCGTTCAGGGTATCAAATATGGTTTCAACCAGCAACAGATCCGAGCCACCGTCAACCAAACCACGTACCTGCTCATAGTAAGCCTCAGCCAAGTCGTCAAAGCTTACGGCACGGTAACCCGGATCGTTCACATCAGGCGATATGGAAGCCGTACGGTTTGTTGGCCCAACAGCACCTGCTACAAAGCGGGGCTTCTCAGGTGTTTTTTTAGTATACTCGTCAGCAACCTCGCGGGCAATTCGGGCGCCTTCATAGCTCATTTCGTAACCCAGCTCCTCCATGTGGTAGTCAGCCAAGGATATGCGCTGCGTGCTGAAGGTGTTGGTTTCAATAATATCAGCACCCGCATCCAGATACTCGGCATGTATAGCCTTAATAATATCGGGGCGCGTAAGGTTAAGCAGGTCATTATTACCTTTTAAGTCCGACGGATGCGCGGCAAAACGCTCACCGCGAAAATCGGCCTCGGTAAGCTGGTACCGCTGTATCATGGTACCCATTGCCCCGTCAATAACCAGTATGCGTTTTTTAAGTTCTTCTCTAATATCCATTGCTAAGTTTACAGTTTGCGGTGGACAGTTAACCACCAGCAATAAGCATACAAGTAAAGTTTTGATACACATAACTGCGTATTGCCAACTGCTAACTGCATACTATACTAAAGCTTATCTCGAAAAGTCGGGTGTACTATATGACTTTCGCTTATCTTTCCTAACCACTTAGTTTGCGGTTAAGTAGAATGTAGCACCTTGTAAGTACAGGTTGCTAAGACATCGCAGGGTCTAATCCCTCCGTCTTTCTCCATAAGCGATGCAAAATTGCACAATAAGTTTATAATGTGCAACTGTTTTTAGCGGATGGCCGTGAAAGCCTTGTTGAAAGTATTATCATCCTTGTTCACCGCCTGAAAATAAGCGCTGTCTCCCCATTTAAAACGTGCGGCATAGGCCTTTAGCAGCGTCTTTATGGCCGGGGCGCTGGCCTTAAGCTCTTCTTTTGGGAAACGCCTGGTTATGCCTGATGCATACTGCATAAAATCATTCAATTCAGCATCGGTCGGCAAATAGGTATTTACAAATTTATCAGCTAAAGGGTAAGCGCGCAACAGAGGTTGCATCCTATCGAGGACGTAAGAGGTAAATAGCTGCGCATCCGTAAGGGCAATTATTACCGGTGTAGATTGAGCTGTATCGGCCGGTACAAAAATATCTGGCATTATACCGCCACCACTAAACACGGGCTTGCCGCTGCTGGTACGGTATGGCGATTTTTTATTGATGGCGCTATCGTTAAAGCTCATTTCTGCCGAAAAAAGCTCCCCCTTACGCATACGTTCAGCCAACTCGTTACGGTAACTCGCTACGCCACGACTATATGATTTCTGTATCGACCTGCCTGACGGGGTATAGTACCTGGCTACCGTTAAATTTACCGCCGAACCATCATCAAACGGGAATTGTTGCTGCACCAGGCCTTTGCCGAATGAACGACGGCCTACAATTACCGCACGATCCAGATCCTGCAGGGCACCGGATAATATCTCGCTGGCCGAAGCCGAATATTCATCGATCAACACAGCCATGCTTCCTTCCTGAAAACTACCGGAATCGGTAGCGAAGTAGTCGGTACGTGGCTCATGCACACCTTTTGTATATACTATGAGGTCATCCTTTGGCAAAAACTCATCGGCCATTTCGGTTGCCGCGGTAAGGTAACCGCCACCATTGCCACGCAGGTCAAGCACCAGTTTTTTCATGCCCTGCACTTTAAGCCTGGCAATCGCTTTTTTAAAGTCGGCGTTGGTAGTAGCTGCAAACTTACTGATCTTGATGTAACCTACATCGTTCCCTTCAATATAAGCCGCATCCAGGCTGCTTAAAGGCACGCGGCCGGGTTTTATGGTGAAGCTTTTTTCTGCGGATGTATTATCAGGCAGCAGGGCACTTATAATTACAGTTTGCGCCTGTTTGCCTTTCTTCAGCAAAATGGCGGATGCAGCGCTGTCGGTTATACCTGTTCCGGCAAATTTTTTACCGTTAACGGCTATTACCCGTGTACCGCCGGTAATTCCGGCTTTAGCCGCCGGGCCGCCCGTATATACTTGTGTAATAACAAGGGTATCGCGCAGCAAAGTGTATTCAATACCCAACCCGTTAAAACCACCTTCCAAACGTTCGTTAACGGCGCTGGCTTGCTTAGGCGGCAGGTACAGCGAATGAGGGTCAAGCTTTTGCAGCAGCTCATTAACCGTAGCCCCCTCAATACTATCTACATTTACCGAGTCGACATAATTATACTGCACCAGCTCCAATACTTTCGACATTTTATCGTTATGTTGTAACGACAACCCGAAAGGCTCAGAACCGGCACCGCCCCTGCCCAGGTAAATACCCAAAACCACCCCTAATATGAGTAAAAAGGCAGAACGGAATATTATGGAAGCGGTTTGTTTCATTAGTATTATATTAACACAAAGATAATTAAATTAAGTTCTGCGTATAATTTGCGTATTACTGTATTTGATGAATTTTACCGAATTTTGTTAATCTAAAATCTGCAATAAATGGAAGCTACTACCGAGCAAAGCTCATACTATAATGATCTGGAAAAGATGAGTGTGGGCGAACTGCTGCAAAATATAAACCGCGAAGACCAAACCGTACCCTTAGCCGTTGAAAAGTCCTTACCACAAATTGAGGCGCTGGTTACCGCCGTTGCGGAACGTATGCGCAACGGGGGCCGCTTATTTTACATAGGCGCTGGTACCAGCGGCCGGCTGGGCGTGGTTGACGCATCTGAGTGCCCGCCTACCTACGGCGTACCTTTTGATATGGTGATCGGTATTATTGCCGGGGGCGACGGCGCCATCCGTAAAGCCGTTGAGTTTGCCGAGGATGATGCCGAACAGGCCTGGCAGGATATGCTGGCCTATAATATTACAGAAAGGGATGTGGTGGTAGGCATAGCTGCATCGGGCAAAACACCTTACGTTATAGGTGGCCTAAAAACGGCTAATGCTAATGGTTGCCTTACCGGTTGTGTGGTTTGTAACAGCGGCAGCCCGGTAGCTGCCGAAGCGCAATACCCGGTAGAGGTGGTTACCGGGCCTGAGTTTGTTACAGGCTCGACCCGGATGAAAGCGGGCACCGCCCAAAAGCTGGTTTTAAACATGCTTACCACCAGCGTTATGATACAATTAGGCCACGTTAAGGGTAATAAGATGGTGGATATGCAGTTATCAAACAATAAGCTGATTGACCGCGGTACCCGCATGGTGATGGCTGAAACCGGGCTTGATGAGGCTACCGCAGCCGATCTGTTAAAGCAGCAGGGCAGCGTACGCAAGGCAGTTGAGGCAGCCGGCATAAAACAATAAAAACAAAACAGGCAAATGCACGAGATAGAACCATATTATAAATGGCGCGATGATTATGTGGCAGCGGAGGATGAACATTCGCCTTTTTACGCTACCCAGTACAGCGAATTTGAATTTGATAAACAGATATACAATTACCTGCTGCACCCGCAGTGGGACACCTTTGGCTCAAACACCTTATACCTGAAGGTGCTTTTTGTGGATTACGAAAGGAATTATGCCATCATAGAATTTATAGGTGAATGGAATGACGCCATAGGCAACGATATCATGATGCTGAAACGCGAGTTACTGGAATTAATGATGGACGAGGGCGTGAACAAATTTATCCTGATCGGCGAAAACATATTGAACTATCATTCATCCGACGATTGTTATTACGAAGAGTGGTTTCAGGATGTAGAAGACGGCTGGATAGCGGGCATAAACTTCAGGGAACACGTTATTGAGGAATTCAAACGCAATAACATCGATTATTACATTAACTTCGGCGGTGAACTGGACGAGTTCGTCTGGCGCGGATTAAAGCCCATACAGGTATTTAAAAAGGTAGAAGAGCAACTGACTAAACGATTAAATTAAATCGACACGTTAGTTGTCAAAACCAAAAATCACAAAGGGCGGCAATGTTTATTGCCGCCCTTTGTGATTTTTATCGCCTCATATACTATAATCAGGCTGTTTTCTTTTTACGAGTTTCGGCAAATACTGCACCGCCTACAGCCAGCACCAACAGTATCGAACCGGCAAGCGAAATAGTTTCACCGGTGTAGTATGATGTTGGGTGGAAGATGAATTCGATTTTATGATTACCGATAGGTATCTGCGCGGCACGCAACAGATAATCGGCACGGAAGTATGGCTTTTCTTCACCGTCGATCAGCATTTTCCAGCCTTTATCATAATATATCTCCGAGAAAACAGCGATCTGTCCTGATGTTGAACCGCTCTCGTAAACCAGGTGCTCCGGTGCGTAGCTTACCAGTTTAATGGTAGCGTTAGGATCAATACCTACTTCCTTTTCATTGATGAACGATTTGTATTGTTTATCAACTATGGCTTCCTCTTTCGGGTTAAAGCTGCTGATGGCCTGCATTTCCTGGTCGGCGTTATCAGCGTATTTGATGCTTTTTACAAACCAGGCATTACCACACGCATCGGCATTAGTGCGCATACCGGTTTGGCCGGTTTTAGGGTCAGCGGTAATAATGTACTTAGTGTTCAGCATATCCAGCACGTCAGAGTTAATGCTCTTGCTGAACTGGTTATTCATCAGCTCATCAAAGCGGCGTAAGCGTGCCGAGTGGAAACCACCTACAGTTTTATGGAAATACGATGCATATGAATCGCGGAAGGGATCGGCCAAACTTAAATCCATCACCCGGTAGTAAGTTGTATCGCGGGAGATGATATTATCTACTTCGCGGGCTTTATAGATGTTTTGATAATCAGCTTTATCTACAAAGTTGCTGTCTTTCAAGTAACGTTTATCTACTGTCCACATATCGGCCATTATAACCGCTACAAAAACAAAGGCCAGTACAGTTGTATTCAATTTACCTTTGATATATGCCCACAGAATACCAAAAGTGATCAGTATAAAAATGAGCGAACGGATAGCATCGGTTTTAGCAAGCGATATCCTGTCCTGCACCAGGGCTGACGCCACGGTGTTGGCCATGCCGTTATCGCCGCCAAACGCTTGCGCAAGGGTGTTGATTAGCGCCTCGTGATTGCTTGATTTGAAGCTGAAGAAAATATCCGGGGCAACGGCCATAATTAGCGAAATACCGCCGGTGATATACAGGGCTATTTTGAGTTTATTAAATAACCGTTTTTTATCTTGGGCGGTAACCAGTTCGTTAATAGCCAGAAATGCCAGTATCGGGAAACACAAGCTGGCAATAACCAGTATCGACTCTACCGCACGGAACTTATTATACAGCGGGAAGTAATCAAAAAAGATATCAGAGAAACCGATAAGGTTTTTACCGTACGACAGCAGGATACTTAACAGCGTAGCGCCTACTATCCACCATTTAATGCGGTTTTTAACAACCAGCAAACCAAATACAAACAGGAAGCATACGATGGCGCCGAAATACCATGGGCCTGCTGTACCCGGCTTATCGCCCCAATAAACAAATTGTTGCAAAAAACCTTGCGCCTGCCCGGGATCAATATTTTTTTCGGTAAGTAAACTTACGGATTTTGAATTCTCTGCAAGCGGAGTATGATCGCCGCCGCCGTATGCGTTTGGTATCAGGAAGGTGATGATCTCGCTCACGCCCTCACTCCAGTTGTAGGCGTAACTTTTATCTAAACCATGGTCAGCCTCGCTGCCATCGCTTTTGGCTGTAAGGTTGGCCTTGCCACGTATAGTATACTGGCTATACTCATAAGTTGTCCACAACGTACCGGCGTTAATTAGTATTGCCAGTACGAAAGATGCCGCTAATACACCTATCGATTTCAGGAACGGCTTGGTTTGTTTTGCTTTAATAGCATGGTAAGCCTCGATAGCTACCAGTATTACAAGCGATAGCATGAGGTAGTACGTCATCTGTACGTGGTTTGAGCGTACTTCCATCGCCATAAAAAATGCCGTGATAACGCCTCCCCACAAATATTTACCGCGCAAAACCAGCAGTATACCCGCCAGCAATGGCGCAAAAAAAGCTATGGCATACGCCTGGTTGGCGTGCCCCGCCATAATATAAATAAAGTTGTATGATGAAAACGCGAAAGCTATGGCACCGGCGGCGGCCATAATTGGCTTAAAGCGCAATACGCTGAACAGTAGATAACCGCCCAACAGATAGAGTAAAACGGTATCAACTGGGTTGGGGAATACCGTTTTAAGCACGTTAATTACATGCGTAGTAATATTTGATGCGTAAGGCGCCCATATCTGGTATGATGGCATACCGCCAAACATCTGGTTGGTCCACAACGGGGCGTGGCCGGTTTTTTCTTTAACCTGCATTATTTCGCGCTGCATGGCCTGCGCCTGCGATACGTCGCCCTGATAAAGCATTTTGCCTTGTACCAGCGGACTAAAGAAATAGGCAAACGAGATAACTAAGAAAGCTGCTATTACAGCCAAATGCACACCATTGCGCTTAAACCAGTTGTTCATCAATATAGTTTAAATGAGTATTAAAGCTCAAAAATAAAAATTTGACCCGGATTGTAAATTAAAGTTAGAAACGAATGTTTAACAAGGGGTTGCCCTGCTGCGGAAAAGAAAAAACAATGCCACCATCACCACTAAGCTTACTACGTAAGCTATGATGCGCACCCGGTCAAGCTCCTCGCGGTTACGGCGAATAGTGTAGAAGTTATACAAGGCGAGAAAGCCAAGCACTACCCAAAAAAACGAATTTATTTTGCTGCACATGGCGAATACCTGCACAGATACTGCAAACACTATAAAGTTTACAATGATGAGCATAAGCATTTCGGGCGTATTGTTATGCTGGGGGCGACGCTTAAAAAGCTGCTCAGGTACCATAGGCTATTTAACTTCCTCGTAGCTAACGTACTCGCCTTCGCTGTCGGGCACAGATGAACGTTTTTCATGCGGAACGTAGTCAACACGGATGCTGCCCTCTGGCTTACGCGGAGGTTGCTGTTGCTGCTGGTATTGGGTATTTGCCTGCTGCTGTGCTTTGTTAAGTATACTTTTAAAAAACATAGGTAACAGCAAACGCGCAATGAGGCGAACGGCATATAGTACAGCTATGGCTATGAATAAGAAACGTAATAATCCCATGAGAATTAATATTGTGCGTACAAATATAATTTAATAACGCTAAAAATGTTTGCTTATGATTGAAGGCCGGTTTTTACTGCCTGGTCATTAGTCAATGGTCATTAGTCATTGAGGACGAGACACTATCTAACATACCTCAATAATGACTAATGACCAATGCCAGGTGATTACTTCCCCCCAAACCTTTCTTCCATCATTTTCTCCAGGGCGAACATTTCGTCGCGGAGCTTGGCGGCTAACAGGAAATCCATGTTCTTGGCTGCGGCGAGCATATCCTTGCGGGTATTGTCGATTGATTTTTTAAGATCAGGCTTGCTCATGTATTGCACAATCGGGTCGGCAGCCAGGCTAACGGTGTCCTGCTCCACATAAGCTTTCTGCACCCCACCCTTAAAGTCGACCACCGAAGTTTGCTCTATAATGGCTTCTTTTGATTTACCTACCGTGCGAGGCGTAATGCCATGCTCGGTATTGTAGGCTATCTGCTTTTCGCGGCGGCGGTTGGTTTCATCAATCGTGATCTGCATGGAGTCGGTAATGGTATCGGCATACATAATTACCCGGCCACGGTCGTTACGGGCGGCGCGGCCAATGGTTTGTATCAGCGAGCGTTCCGAGCGCAGGAAGCCTTCCTTATCCGCGTCCAGAATGGCCACCAGCGATACTTCGGGTAAATCCAAACCCTCACGCAATAAGTTAATACCGATCAGCACATCAAACTCACCCAGGCGCAAGCCGCGCAGTATTTCTACCCGTTCCAGCGTCTTAACTTCGGAGTGTATGTAGCGGCATTTGATGCCCAGCTTATCCATGTACTTAGCCAGTTCCTCGGCCATGCGTTTGGTTAAAGTGGTTACCAGTACACGGTCGCCTTTTTTTATTGTTTGATCTACCTCTTCCAGCAGATCATCTACCTGATTAATTATCGGGCGGATATCAATCACCGGATCAAGCAACCCGGTTGGGCGTATCACCTGCTCAACCACCACACCTTCTGATTTTTCGAGCTCGTAATCGCCCGGCGTAGCGCTTACGTACACCGTTTGTGGGGCAAGCCTTTCAAACTCCTGGAAGTTTAGCGGACGGTTATCCATCGCCGCAGGCAGGCGGAAACCATAATCAACAAGCGATACTTTACGCGAACGGTCACCACCATACATGGCACGTATCTGCGGCACGGTAACGTGGCTCTCATCGATCACCATCAGGTAATCATCCGGAAAATAGTCCAGCAAGCAGAAAGGCCTTGCACCGGGCTGTCGGCCATCAAAAAACCTTGAGTAGTTCTCGATGCCCGAGCAATAGCCCAGTTCGCGTATCATTTCAAGATCATAGTTCACCCTTTCTTCCAGGCGCTTGGCCTCTAAAAAGCGACCATCATCTATAAACTGTTTCTTACGGGTTTCCAGTTCCTCCTGTATGGCCCATACCGATTGCTGGAAGCGCTCGCGCGGGGCAACGTACAAGTTGGCCGGGTATAACACCATGTGCGTCATCTTCTCGATGGTTTTACCGGTGGTAATGTCGAAAGTACTTAGCTCCTCAATATCATCCCCGAAAAAGGATACGCGGTAAGCATGATCCATATAAGCCGGGAAAATATCTACCACATCGCCCTTTACCCTGAAGGTACCCCGCTTAAAATCGGCAGTGGTACGGGCGTACAATATCTCTACCAAACGATGCAAAAACGCATTACGACTTATGCGCGTGCCCACCGCAAACTTAAATACCGAATTGGCAAAATCCTCCGGGTTACCCATACCGTAGATGCATGAGATGGAGGATACCACGATCACATCCCTCCTGCCCGACATTAAGGCCGAGGTAGTGCGCAGGCGCAGCTTCTCGATCTCGTCGTTTATCTGCAAATCTTTTTCTATATAAGTATTTGTGGTGGGGATGAAAGCCTCAGGCTGATAGTAATCGTAATAAGACACAAAGTAGTTCACCGCATTTTCGGGAAAGAACTGCTTAAACTCGCCGTATAACTGAGCGGCAAGGGTTTTATTGTGGCTCAATATCAGCGTAGGGCGTTGCGTTTGTGCGATAACGTTGGCTACAGTAAATGTTTTGCCCGAGCCGGTAACACCCAGCAGGGTTTGATACTGATCGCCATTGTTTACGCCCTCAACCAGTTGTTTTATAGCTGTAGGCTGATCGCCGGTGGGTTTATATTCAGAGGTAAGTTTAAAATCCATCTATAACAAAAATACGAATAACTTATAACAGCAAAAAGCTGGGGATGTTGTGCCGGGATACAACAACCTGAAAACTTACATTGGCTACACATTAACAAACAGTTGTTGGTAAATCAACCCTCATCGAATCTGCAACAACCGAAACCCAATAAGCAATCACACCGTTTAACCAATAACCAATTTACAAAATATACCTATTTATCTTATGAAAAAAGCTTTAAACCTCATGCTCACGCTGTGGGCAAGCGCCGCCATTGTGCTTACCGGATGTAAAAAACAGGAAGCGCCGGTAACTAATCAATCCTCCTCAGACAACGGCAAAACTACACATGCCGCGTCGCCCATTTTTACTAACGCGCTGCCATCAATTGATAACGGCAGCTATTACGATCCATGGGTTATTCATATCGGTGGATTTTATTATTACTGTGGATCCGATGGCGGCCGACTGTACATTACCAAATCGGCCACGCTGCAAAGCCTGCTGCAGCAAACCAAAACGTATATTTTTACGCCACCGGCAGGTACAGGATACTCATCAAACCTGTGGGCGCCCGAGCTGCACTACCGCGGTGGCCGCTGGTATGTTTACTTTGCTGCCGATAACGGCAATAACGACAATCACCGCATGTATGTGCTGGAAGGCGGCACCAATGCCAGCGATCCGCTGGCCGGTGGTTATGCTTACAAGGCCAAACTCACCCCTACCACCGATCGCTGGGCTATTGACGGCCACCCGTTTGATTATAATGGCGAGCAGTACTTTGTATGGTCGGGCTGGGAAGGCACAACCAATGTTTCGCAGTACCTGTACATTGCCAAAATGAGTAACCCCTATACTATTAGCGGCGAGCGGGTTGAAATATCGCGCCCGGATTACGCTTGGGAAAAGGTGGGCACGCCAACCGTGAACGAAGGGCCAACTTCCCTCATCAGCGGCAGCACGGTAAATATCATCTACTCGGCCAGCGGCAGTTGGACAAACGATTATTGCCTGGGCCGCATTACTTGTACCAATGGCAACCTGATGGCGAAATCGTCATGGGTAAAACAGTCAACCGCGGCATTTTCCCGTTTTGGCAATGTTTACGGGCCGGGACATGCCTCTTTCGTAAAATCGCCGGATAACATACAGTGGTGGATAGTTTATCACTCGGCCAACTCAGATGGCTCTGGTTGGGACAGGCGGGTTATGGCGCAGCAATTCTCGTGGGATGGCGACATTCCTTACTTTGGCATTCCGATAGAAAAAGGCATACCTATTCCGTCCCCATCCATAGGTTCATCTTACGCCATGCCCATTGCCAACGGTACTTATCGCATTAAATCAAAAGTAACTTCGCAATGTGTAGATGTACCCAGCGGCAGCAATACGGCAGGCCTGCAAATACAGCAATATACGGATAATGGCAACATTGCACAGAAATGGGTATTTACCAGTTTGGGGAATGGCTACTATAAGATCAAGTCAGCAGCCTCAAACCTGTGCCTCGACAATGCCGGCGGTTCGCTTTCGGCAGGTAATATCCTGATACAATGGACGGATAATAACAACATAGCCCAGCAATGGCGTGTGCAGGATATGGGCAACGGCTACTTTAAACTGATCAATCGCCGCAGTCTGTTCGCCCTTAACGTACCCCAAAGCAACCAAACGCCCGGCACCAAGCTGGAACAATGGTTTGAAAACCAATACGATGCGGAGTTGTGGCAGATAATACCGTAAAGAGTTGCCTGATAATATTCAAGGCCTTTCCGCTTAAGCGGAAAGGCCTTGAATATGTTTACTGTTAAAGCTTATCGTATTTATGAAATTCAGCTTTCCGTTTGTCTGGATCTATCTGTACATAGCCACCCGAAATACCAACGTATACTTCCTTATCGTTTTTTACAGCAATTGAGGTAACACCTAATCCCTGCCAAAAAAGCTCATCTAAAATTAACTCCGCTTTATTATTACGTATTCTATAAAAACCTTGAAAAGTGGCAATGTAAATTATACCATTGTGAATGGCCATTGCTGAAGGACATCCGTTAAGATCAAAAAGCTTTTGGGTGTTAAAGTTATTTCCATCAACATGTAATTTGTGAAGGGTCCCATAGTTAGCACCCATATGTGCCATACCTTCCGTATACAACCAATGATCTTTAAAAGGCAAAATTGCCCTTATTCTTCCAAATTCAACAAGTAAAACAGAACCGGTTACTGAATCTGCTTTTTTATCAATAGAAAACATTTGTTTACGTCTGGTATCAACGGTTGTGTCAGCCAATAACTTTTCTTTACCATTGATCAAAAAATCCTTTTTAAAGGAAGCGTTTGGCTTGAAATAAAGACCACCACCAAATTCGCCATTATTCACCGCTATCAATTTACCGTTAGAAAAAGCAAATTCTCTCTGGGGCTTTTGTATTCCTCTTTCAATTGTTAAATCGCCACCCTTAATAGACACTGAAAATAAATTATCAGCGGAACTGCATAACTTATACCATTCTTTGGAATTAACTTTTGGGGGTGTAGCAATCTTAAATGCCGTCACAGGTATGGGTTGCCCCTTGCAAAAGTTTATCGTTAATATACATATGATCAGCAAAGTACCCTTGTTCATAAGTTTAGGTTAATATGAGCAAGATAACTAATTAGCTAATGAATAAAAAGTAAAAGTCTCCGCATACTAATTAATTACTTTTAACCTTGCATCCGTTGCAAGCATTCCCTTTAGGCGCAGGTAGTTTTTTAACAAATCGGCAAATGTATTTTCGGTCATCACCAGGCGCACTTCTAATGACAGGCCGAGAATGTTGCATACAATTTCATCTATACGCATTCCGCCGCGCTCATCAATCGTTTTAAGGCATTGGCCATAGCTGTTAATGGCGCGCTCTTCGTTTAGTAATTCATTCGGTATAAAGTCGGGCAGATTGTACTCTTCCTTCTTATTGCTCCATTGTACTCTCATTGGGTAATGTTATTTATAGACACATATCCCAAAACCTTGCCAATATTGCTTAAAGCGAAATATCAATACCATAAGTAAAGTAAACCGGCACTTTTGCTCAAAGTGGGGAAGCAAATACACTACAATTTGTTACAACCCCACTGTTTTAACCTCAATTTCCCCGTATTACACTCCATCCCGAACTTGAAATGCGTTTGGTACAGGTGTTGCATTAGCTTAATCACAATAAATAAAAGTTGGTATGGTAGCTTTAATTTCAGTTTTGGTAGTTGCAAATGTGCTGGTATTTGTTTCAAAGAAACTTGTACCCGGAAAAGAGATTTAGAAGTTGGTTTGTGAGGTGGGCCAGCAGGTAGGTTACTTACCTACCTGCTTTTTAATTTATTATGGAACTTATTTTAATACTATTGATACTATTTACCGTTTGGAACATTATCAGATATTTTGAAGCGCGGTAGTTAACGATACGAAAACCCCTATTAAACACAAAGAGCCGCATAAAGCGGCTTTTGTGTTTTTAATTAATCTTCGTCGGCACTGTTTTTCATTTTCATTAACAGCGCATAAGCATTTTTTGTGACGAGTTCTGTTTTATTGGTAACTGCCCCGCCGCTTATCTGTTGGCGGCCGTTGCTTTGGTTGCCAGGGCTAACCGGCGTCATCCTGAATGTATCGGCCCCTGTTTTTACATAAACGTAAAACTGGTTTTGCCAGCGAACAACGGCATCCTCGGGCACGGTAAGCGCGGTGGCATCGTTCACCTCTACCTCCGCATTCATAAACATGCCGGGCAGCAAGCTTGCGTCAAAATCCTCAAAATGACAGTGCACGTTGGCCATACGGTCCTCGTTAAGGTTTTTACTGATCAGAATGATCTCCGCATCATGCTTCTTTTCAGGATGCGCATTGGTATAAGTGACCACCTTTTGGCCGATAGACAGCTGGTCTACATCTTTCTCAAAAACATCAAGCGCGAGGTGAATATCCTTAGGGTTAACCAGCTCAAAAAGCACATCAGTTGGCGATGTATATTTACCAATATTCACATTAACTTTTGATACAAAACCATCAATAGGCGAAAGTATGTTCACACTTTTGGAGATGTTAGCGGCAGTAAGCGTACGCGGGTTAATGCCAATAAGCTCCAGTTTTTGTGATAAAGCCCGCATCAGCACCAGCTCAGTTTCCATTTCGGCGCGTGCTTGCTGAAAAACCTTATCGCTGCTGGCCTTGCTGGCATTAAGCTCACGCTGGCGTTTAAATTCCGAATCGGCATACCTGAACTTTTCGCGCGCGGATAGGTAATCCTGCTGCAACTGTATAAACTGCATATCTTCCAGTACGCCTAATACCTGCCCCTTCCTAACGTGTACTCCTGGCAACAGGTCCGTGCGTTTGAGGTAACCGCCCAACGGAAAACTTACGCTGACAGTGCTTTGCGGTGGCACATCAATAGCCCCCTGCAATTTAAGCACGCCCGTAACCTTGCCCATTATGGGCCTGCCGGTTTCTATACCTGCATTTTTTATTTGGGCCGGTGTAAGTTTTACTATGGTGGTGTCGGCCTCAGGCTCCTCATTCGCCGTATTTTGCTGCGCCTTTTTTCCTGTGCACGCGGTTAAAAGCAGGGCGGCACTTAAAAGCATGCTATATATTTTCGTCATGATGTGTTTCGTTTTACTGATTATTTAGTTTTTGGAGATCGATAACCGCTTGGTTATATTGGCTTACCAGATCAAGGTACTGGCTACGGATGTTAACGGCCTGGTCAACCAATATTACCCATTGCAGGTAATCAATATCGCCGCCGCTAAACTGCTTGTTGGCCGTGCTGATGATAAAACCGGCGTTTTTCAAGCCATCCTTTTCATAGTAACGCAGGCTGTTATCGTATTTTTGTACAGACTGGCGTGCATTACTAAGCTGACTTTCTAACTGCAACCTGGCCTGGCTAATACGTGTTTGGGCTACCTGCCACTCCGCGCGTGCTGCCGTAGCCTTTGCGGATTGTGCACCGGCAAACAATGGTATACTGATGCCTGCCGCCACGTAATTAAACCGCCGGTCTGCACCTACATAAGTTTCCTGTCCGTTCAATATTTGTGTACCTACCAGGCTCTGGTTATTGTAGCCCACAAAAAAGTCGGGTAACAACTTTGACTTCTCCGTTTTCCAGCGGTAACGGGCAGCCTCGGCCTGATGGGTGTAGAGTTGCACCTGCGGTAAGCGGCCGGCACTGTCAATAGCCACAGGTTTATAAACGATTTTTAAGCTATCCGGAACCGGTGCGTATTGTACCGAATCTTGTAGTAGGGTGTTAAATTGTTTAAGGGCAATCTGTTCATCGACCAAAGCCATTTCAAGCTGATTGGCAATTTGCTGGCGATGCGTTTGCGCAGTGGTTTTTTCAAGGATATTAGCTTCGCCTACTTTAAAGCGCAGGTTCGTTTTACCTTCAAACAGCGTATAGATGCTATCGGCATAACGTAGAAGCTTTTTCTTTTCGTTGAGCCATACTAATTGATAGTATAACCTGCGGACCTCGGCCCTTATATCTTGCTGCACCAGTTGCGTTTGCATCTGCGATGCCTTAAAACCCGCTTTGAGCGCCTTTTTCTGGTTACTGTAAACTGTTGGAAAGCTTATGGATTGTGTGATGCCAATACGGGTATCATTTAAAGCGGTGTTGATCTGCCCGTAATCAGCGCTGATCTCCGCTTTCGGGATATCCAGGTAGGTTTTCTGCCTTAACTTTTCTGCCTGCTCGCTGAATTGCGCGCCTTTAACCAATAGGTTGTTTTGAAGTGCGATTTCAACCGCTTTCTCTGCGTTTACAGGTACGGTTTGCGCACGTGCGCTGAAACCGCCTGCCAACATCAAGCCCACTATAACAACTGCAGCGTTAGGCTTGATTTTCGGTTTTATATCAAACAGCAAATAAAGCGCGGGCAGCACAAACAGGGTTAAAAAGGTAGCGGTAATCAGCCCGCCAATAACTACGGTTGCCAATGGCCGCTGCACCTCTGCCCCGGCGCCATTGCTCAACGCCATCGGCAAAAAGCCCAATGAGGCTACAGCCGCCGTCATCAGCACAGGGCGTAACCGGTTGCGTGTACCCTGCATCACCAGCTGGAGCGTATCGGTAATTTTGCCTTCTTTTTTTATCCGATTAAATTCAGATATAAGCACAATACCGTTAAGCACCGCCACCCCGAACAAGGCAATAAAGCCAACACCTGCCGATATACTGAACGGCATACCGCGCATGGCCAATGCAAATACACCGCCTATGGCCGATAGTGGAATAGCCGTATAGATAAGCGCTCCCTCTTTAACCGACGAGAAAGCGAAATATAACATCACAAAAATAAGTAATAAGGCCACCGGGACGGCAATACTCAAACGCTTTTTAGCCTGTTGTAAATTCTCGAACGCGCCACCGTAAGTAATGGTGTAACCCGGTGCGAGTTTTATTTTACTATTGATCTTTTGTTGCAGCTCTTCTACTATCGACTGCACATCGCGGCCACGCACGTTAAACCCAACGGTTATGCGTCGGCGTGCGTTTTCGCGCTGTATCTGATTAGGGCCTTCCACTTCGGCAACGCTGGCTACCTGGTAAAGCGGTATCTGGTTGCTTGCCGGTGTGGCAATTAATAAATTTTGCACGTCACTTAAGCTGCGCCTGCCCTCGTTACCTACACGCACCACCAGGTCAAAACGCTTTTCACCTTCGTAAACCTTGCCCGCCGCGGCACCGGCAAAAGCGGCGTTTACCGTGCGGTTAATATCGACTATATTGAGCCCATATTTGGCAATTTCGGCGCGGTTATACTTAATAACCACCTGTGGCATACCGGTAACCTTTTCTACATATAGGTCTGCCGTGCCATCAACAGTTTTGCTGATGTTGCCTATTTGGTTAGCATAGCGCGAAAGCTGGTTTAAATCCTCACCAAAAACCTTGCACACTACATCCTGCTTTGCGCCGGTCATCAATTCATTAAAACGCATCTGCACCGGATACTGAAAACCCATAGTCACACCGGGTACCGCCTCCTGCACCACCGCCGACATTTTTGATGCCATCTCCTGGAACGACGCAGCACTCGTCCATTCACTTTTATCCTTTAAAACAATGATCATGTCACCGCCCTCTATCGGCATCGGGTCAGTGGGAATTTCTGCACTGCCAATGCGCGATACTATTTTTTCAACCTCAGGGAATTTGTCCTGCAGTAGCTTTGATATTTGCTGGAATGTACCTATTGTAGTACTCAAGTTAGTACCTACAAGCAAACGGGTTTCAACTGCGAAATCCCCCTCTTCCAGTTGTGGTATAAACTCGCCGCCCATACGACTAAAAACCAGCACCGCCATCGCAAACAAGCTGAACGCTATTGCGACCAAAGCCTTGCGAATTTTCAAAGCTCTCTCCAGCCAGCGATGGTAAACACGTTCTATCTTATCCATCACCCGGTCAGAAAAATTTGGCTTATGCGCAACTTTTTTGCTGATAAATACTGAACTGATCATCGGCACATAAGTAAGCGAAAGGATAAAGGCACCTAAAATTGCAAAGGCTACGGTTTGTGCCATTGGCTTAAACATTTTACCCTCAATGCCCGAAAGAGACAAGATTGGCAGGTACACGATGAGTATAATGATTTGCCCGAAAACCGCAGCGTTCATCATTCGCGAAGCCGAGCCGGTAACCTCCTGGTTAAGTTCATCCTGAGATATCCGATTTATTTGCGCATATTTTTTTGAGAAATGCATATGGTGCAGTATTGCTTCCACAATGATAACCGCCCCATCTACAATTAAACCAAAATCAAGCGCGCCCAAACTCATCAGGTTACCACTTACGCCAAAGGTGTTCATCATCACGATGGCAAACAGCATGGACAGTGGAATTACCGAAGCAACAATAAGCCCCGCCCGTAAATTTCCCAGAAATATAACCAGCACCAGTATTACAATGAGCGCACCCTCTAAAAGGTTACGCTCCACTGTACCAATGGCGTTATTAACCATTTTGGTACGATCAAGAAAGGGGTCGATCACCAGGCCATCGGGTAACGTTTTTTGAATTTCGGCAACGCGCTCTTTCACGTTTTTTACTACCTCCGATGAATTTTCGCCTTTAAGCATCATTACTATGGCGCCGCTTACCTCGCCCACCGGGTGGTAATTAAGCGCGCCGTAACGTATGGCTGATCCAAGCTTTACCTCGGCAATGTTTTTTATAAGTACCGGCACGCCGCCCGGCAAGTTTCTGACCACGATATTTTCAATATCGTCGATATTGCCGGCCAAACCTTCGCTGCGGATGTATAGCACAGTCGGCCCTTTTTCAATATAAGCGCCCCCCGTGTTCTGGTTATTGTTTTGCAACGCGTTAAATACATCGGCAATGCTCAGGTTCATGGCTTTAAGCTGCGATGGATTTACCGCTACTTCGTATTGCTTAAGCTCTCCACCAAAGGTTGATACATCGGCCACGCCTTTTGTACCCAGCAACTGTCGGCGTACCAGCCAATCCTGTGTCGTGCGTAAATCGGCCAACGAATATTTGTTTTCATAGCCCGGCTTTGGCCGCAATACATATTGATATATTTCACCAAGCCCGGTGGTAACCGGCGCCAGTTCGGGCTTGCTGGCATTTTCATCTATCTCCACCTGTGATAACCTTTCGGTTACCTGCTGCCGTGCCCAGTAAATGTCGGCATCATCGTCAACAACAACACTAATCAGCGACAAACCAAAGCGCGACATGCTCCGGCTCTCCTTGATACCGGGGATGTTACTTATCGCCTGCTCTATCGGGAAGGTAATTAAACGTTCAACGTCTTGCGCCCCCAAGGCGGGTGCAGTGGTTATAATTTGAACCTGGTTGTTGGTAATATCGGGCACGGCATCAATGGGCAGGCGTGTTACCTGGTAAATTCCGTAAATGATCCACAGCCCCATAAACAAACCGATAACCAGTTTATTCTGTACAGAAAACTGAATGATTTTATTAAGCATAACGCTATTAAATAAATTGCAATTGAGCGCATACACAAAGCATAAATTACCTGCACGGATTTAATCCTGCAGCGTATGCGCTGTTAATAAGAAAGAAATATTAAGCAGATTGCAATTAGGCGCAAGGCGGCCTGAAAGGAGAAGCAAGTGCCCTATCCGGACAGTATTGATGGGTATAGTCGGGGTAAGCGGTTACTACCGGTAATTCGGGTGCTTTTACGTTAAGCAATTTTACTGCGGGCAAAAAAATGGTTTGCGTTATATGCGCATCAATCTTTTTGAAGGGAAGCTGCATATCGCGGTCATCATCATTATCGTCCATATCATCGCCCCAGTAGTGCATAGACAGGAAATCAACAAAGCTTACCCGGGTGTTACGCTCTTTATGCTCAGCGTAATGCTGGAAGAGAATAGGCAATTTGAACAACTGGTGTAATTCGGTCACATCAGTTGCCAGCAACATAAGCAATATGTATACACAGGCCTTTTTCAACGGGAGTAAAAATACAAATTATGTTCACCGGGTCAATGCCTTAAATACTGAATTGAGACAAAATGCAGTAACATTGATACAATACGAGGACGCTGCGCTTGGGTAATTATCTATTTTTACCGACTGTTATATTTTTATCCCGATCTCATACATGAGCAATGATACTTCGAGTACCAAACCACATTACCCCATACTTGACGGCTTACGCGGCGTAGCAGCCATTATTGTAGTTACCTTTCACCTGGCCGAACCGCTGGGTACAGGTCACCTGGATATTATTGTGAACCACGGCTACCTGGCTGTTGATTTCTTTTTTCTGTTATCAGGTTTCGTGATCGGCTATGCTTATGACGACCGGTGGCCTAAAATGACGTTCGGCAGCTTTTTCAAACGCCGGGTAGAGCGCCTCCAGCCCCTTGTAATATTGGGTATGACGTTAGGTGCCATCGGCTTTTATTTTACCGATTCAACGCTTTGGCCGCTAATCCATACGGTGCCGTTATGGAAGATGCTACTGGTTATGCTGATTGGTTATACCATTCTCCCCATTCCACTATCAATGGACATACGCGGCTGGGAGGAAATGCACCCCTTGAACAGCGTTGGCTGGTCGCTGTTTTTTGAATACATCGCCAATATTTTATATGGCTTATGGATCAGAAAGTTTTCCAATACGGCATTAAGCATTTTGGTGGCTATATCTGCCATTGCCCTTGCCCATCTTGCAATATCCTACGGCGACGTTAGCGGCGGTTGGACATTGAATGTAGAGCAGGTACGCATTGGCCTTACCCGTACCATGTACCCTTTTTTTGCGGGACTGCTGCTTTCGCGCGTGGCTAAGCCAACACACATCAAACACGCTTTTTTATTATGCAGTATTTTGGTGGCAGCTGCGCTTTATATGCCGCGCATTGGCGGCGCCGAACATCTGTGGATGAACGGGCTTTATGAATCGTTTTGTATCATCATACTTTTCCCGCTGATTGTTTACCTTGGCGCCAGTGGTGTTGTGCAAACACAAACCGAGCGCAAAGTATGCCGTTTTTTAGGCGATATATCTTACCCATTATACCTGGTGCATTACCCGCTGGTATATTTTTATGTGGCGTGGATAAGTAACAACAAAGGCGTAACCATTGCACAGGCCTGGCCTTATGCCTTGGCTATATTGATATGCGCCATTATACTGGCTTACATCGCTTTAAAATGGTATGATGAACCGGTGCGGAAATGGCTGCGTAATAAACGCCTGAGCAATTAGCTATAGCTGCTTTTCTTTTCGCATCATACTCAAAAAAGCCGGTGTAATGCCCAGGTAAGTGGCTATGTGCTTTTGCGCAATGCGGCTTTCCAGCCCGGGATAGCGCTTCCGGAACTCCAGATAGCGTTCCTCGGCCGTTTTAGACAAGTTGGAAGTAATGCGCTGTTGATAAAGGTCAAACCCGTTTTGAATAAGTATACGAATAAAACGCTCAAACTTGGGCACCTCGGCAAACAGTTTTTCCAATTGAGATAACGATATAGAGTATACCTCGCTATCTTCCAATGCTTGGATGGCATTAGCAGCAGGTTTTTGCTTAAAAAAGCTCACATTATCGCAAGCCCACCAGTTTTCAGGATAAAAGCCAATGTTATGCTCCACTCCGTCCTTATCGGCATAATACATGCGCAGGCAACCTTTTTTAACAAAATACAGATAGCGGTCAATTTCACCGGGCTGCAAAAGCAAAGTACGCTTGGCAACATTCTTTTGCTGAAAAAGTGCAAGCACCCGCTCCTGTTCATCAAGAGAGAGTGCTATGTGCATAGCAAAATTTGATAATATCAATTGATGCATAGCCCAAGTTAAGCATTAAAGCTCAAACGGCGTGGTCATATACAAATGCAACTCCGCCGTGGCATCCAAACGATGCGGATTAGCGAGTTCCTGGTAAACTTCGCTTTCGGCGATTGTTTTAAATGCCTGCGCGCTGGGGTATTCTACCAGTAAAATAGCATCCCACGTTTCATTTTCCGGTGCCAGTATATTAGCTACCACATTGCTTACCAGCCTGGGTTTTACACCTGCAATGCCCAACTGTTCCGTAACTTTTTGGAAAGCCGGAAGATAAACGTCAAAATAATGTGCCCTGTCCTTAAACTTTAGCATATTCAGCATTAGCACAGGTCCCTGTACATTTTCAAAATCAGGTAGTTTCATAACGTATATTTTTATGATAAATAAAAGATTCGGCAAAGCGGTATCTTTTTGTATACCACAAAAATCTGCAGTCGGCACCGCAAAAAAGTTTAACTGGTTGAAGATTTTGAAATAGTTAATATAGAATGATCAAGAGCGGATGATAAAAAGAAAAGGGGAAAAGTTAATTATAACTTTTCCCCTTTAACAGGTAGCGGGAACAGGACTCGAACCTATGACCTTCGGGTTATGAGCCCGACGAGCTACCAACTGCTCCATCCCGCACTATTGTGTTTTGGTACTATACATAACGGGCATAACTCCGTAATGTTTTCTGATTTGAAAATTAAGGCCTTAAGTTGTTAATACTTAAGGCCTGTAATTTTTCGGTAGCGGGAACAGGACTCGAACCTATGACCTTCGGGTTATGAGCCCGACGAGCTACCAACTGCTCCATCCCGCACTATTGTGCTTATAATTTCTTTTCCGCCATAACCTCGAAAAAGCCTTTTCAAATACTAAATCAAAATTAAGATTTGTTTTGAATTGGACTGCAAAGATATAATTCGTTTCTTTGCAGTCCAAAAATATTTTAAAAAAGTTTTTATGAGTCACAGGGCAGGTTTTGTTAGCATTATAGGTAAACCCAACGCAGGTAAATCAACGCTGATGAACCACCTCGTTGGCGAAAAAATGTCTATCATCACGCCCAAGGCGCAAACTACACGCCATCGCATTTTAGGCATCGTTAATACGGATGATTACCAGATTGTATTTTCTGATACGCCGGGCATCATCAAGCCACACTACGCCCTGCACGAAAGTATGATGCACCAGGTAGAAGGCTCCATAGTTGATGCCGACCTGATACTCCTCGTTACAGATATCAACGAAAAACATGATGAGGATGATGTTATCAGGAAACTCCAAGGTTCGTTAGCTCCGCTTGCCATACTTATTAACAAGATCGATCAGTCCGACGCGGAAGTTGTGAAGCAAAAGGTTGAATACTGGCAGCAAAAGCTTAACCCGAAAGCGATATTTGCCATTTCAGCACTGCATGAGCATAACCTTAAGGCTATTATGGATTTTATATTGGAGCACCTGCCCGAGCATCCGCCCTATTATGAAAAAGATGCATTGACTGATCGTAACGATCGTTTCTTCGCGTCCGAAATGATACGCGCCCAGGTGTTTAAACAATATAAAAAAGAAATTCCGTACAGCACCGAAGTTATTGTAACGGCATTTGTTGAGGGCGAAACACTCCACCGCATCAGCGCTGAAATTATAGTAGAGCGCGATTCGCAGAAGAACATCCTGATCGGCAAAAACGGCGAGATGCTGAAGATAGTTGGCAAATATGCCCGCCTGGATATGGAGGAATTCTTCCAGCGTAAAGTATTCCTGGAGATGTTTGTAAAGGTAATACCCGACTGGCGCAGCAAAAAGAACTATTTAAAGAAGTTTGGATACGAATAGTTAGGAGATAAGATTTAAGAAGCAGGAAGTAAGCGCTAAAAGGTATCTTTGCCTAAAATTTCCGCTTTCTAATAAATAGTAATTGAATTTGGCTGTAAAATCAATGATAGCATCTTGATTTTTGCAGCCCGATTCTTGATTGATAAGCAAATGAGTAATATAGTAGCTATAGTAGGACGCCCCAACGTAGGCAAATCAACCCTTTACAACCGTTTAACAGAAACCCGTAAGGCCATTGTTGACGATTTTAGCGGCGTTACGCGCGACAGGCACTACGGCGTAGCTGAGTGGACCGACCGTACGTTCACCGTAATTGATACAGGAGGTTACGTAGCCCGGTCAGAGGATGTATTTGAGGCCGCCATACGCGAGCAGGTGGTAATAGCCATTGAAGAGGCTACCGTGATAATTTTTATGGTTGATGTTACTACCGGTATAACCGACCTTGATGATGAGATTGCTGCCCTGTTGCGCAAAAGCAGCAAACCGGTTTTTGTAGTGGTTAACAAGGTAGATAACACCATGCTACAGTCGGACGCAACGATATTCTATAGCCTCGGCCTGGGTGAGATATTCAACATTTCATCTATGACCGGCTCCGGCACCGGTGAATTGCTTGATGAAGTAATTAAGCATTTTGACGACGAACTGCCCGAGGAGAACAGCCTACCAAGATACGCTATAGTTGGCCGTCCTAATGTGGGTAAGTCATCTATTATTAACGCTTTACTTGGCCAGCAACGCAATATAGTTACCCCGATTGCCGGTACCACCCGCGATTCAATCCACATTCGCTATAACCAGTACGGGCACGATTTTATGTTGATTGATACCGCTGGTTTGCGTAAAAAAACCAAGGTCAAGGAAAATATCGAATTTTACTCGGTAATGCGCACCATTAAGGCACTTGAGGAAGCCGATGTGGTGATATTAATGGTTGACGCGGTGGAAGGCCTGGAAGCACAGGACATCAACATATTCCACCTGGCCGAGAAGAATAAGAAGGGCATTGTCATTGTGGTAAACAAGTGGGATTTGATTGAAAAGAACAGCAAAACCGTTAAGGTATTTGAGGAGCAGATCAAGCAAAAAATAGCACCATTTACTGATGTTCCTATCATATTCACCTCTGTTACCGAAAAACAGCGTGTACTTAAGGTAATTGATGTAGCCAATAAAGTTTACGAGAACAGGGCGCGCAAAATATCTACATCAAAGCTAAATGATGTTATGCTGCCAATTATCGAGAACTTCCCGCCACCATCAATTAAGGGTAAGTACGTAAAAATAAAATATGCTACGCAGATAAACGGGGTATCGCCCATGTTCGCGTTCTTTTGCAACCTGCCGCAGTATGTTAAAGAGCCATACTACCGTTTTATTGAAAACAAACTACGTGAGAACTTTGATTTTTCAGGCGCGCCGGTTCAAGTCTGGTTCAGGCAAAAATAGTATTACATTATTATCTTATAAAACAGTAAAGGCGCTCAATGAGCGCCTTTACTGTTTTTATCATTTTCGTTTATTATATCTTCTCTATCAAACAGACAGCGTAAGCTACCACACCTTCTTCGCGGCCGATAAAGCCCAGCTGTTCGTTAGTAGTCGCTTTTATAGAGATGTCTTCTTCGCTGATGCCCGCTGCTTCGGCTATATTTTTTTGCATGGCCGGTATATGCGGATTTATTTTTGGCGCCTCTAAACATACCATTGCATCTATATTTCCTATCGCCCAGCCTTTGTCAGCTAGCAGTTTAACCACATGCTGGAGTAGTATTAAGCTGCTGATGCCCTTCCAGCGCTCATCTTTGTTAGAGAAATGGTAACCTATATCGCGCAAGTTGGCCGCGCCTAATAATGCGTCGCAAATGGCGTGCAACATAACATCAGCATCTGAGTGACCGTATGCGCCTGAATGATGATCTAACTTAACTCCACCCAAAACAAATGGATGCTGCTCACGCAACTGGTGAACATCAAACCCGAAACCTACTTTTATTTTAGCCACAATTTATTTTTTGCCGCCAAAGTTAGCAGATAATGTGAAACGCAGCGTATTGGCCAGCGCGCTGTTTTGCTGATTTGCCGCCAGGTATGAGAAATCGAAAGTAAAATCCTGGTAATTGAAACCTACACCCATTGACAGGTATTTGCGTCCGCCTTTTGAGGCGGCTTCATAAAAGTATCCTGTGCGCAACGCAAACTGTTTATTATACCAATACTCCAATGCCGGTGATACCGTTATCTCTTTTATTTCTTCACTAAAGCCGCCCGGCGCATCTGTAAACGACTGAAAGATACCGGCCGGTACCGATACATCGTCGCCATTGTTAACGCTGCCATCCGGGTTAACCGTTGTGGTGGGCACCAGTAACTTATTAACGTCAAATGCGAAGGTAAGCTGGTTGGTTTCGTCTAAAAACCAGGTATTGGCTATACCCAGTTTCATGTTGGTTGGTAAAAAATAACGCGGGCCGTTATCCGTGTACCCTATTTTTGTACCGATATTGGATATGTTAGCTCCAAAGGCAAACAAGGCGTCCTTACCGAATTGCTGCGTAGGGTTTTTGTAATACATGGAAACACCCGCAGCCACCGCGTTAGCCGCGCGTGAAGTTTGCGCCGAGCCCGACACGAAAGATATATTTGAAAGGTTTGAGCGAATGTAGCTCAGCGTTAAACCTAATGACAGGTTATCGCCGAACTTACGGGCAAATGATCCATCAATCGCAAACTCATTAGGCGTGTACGATCCCTGGCTGGTACCACTTTCATCGGCAAGAGATATTGAGCCGAGGTTGAAATAGCGTAATGAGGCGCCGATGCTGTTCCGGTCGTCCAGCTTATGCGCATAGCTTAAGTACGACAGGCTTACATCAGGCACCAAGCGGCGCAACCATGGGCTGTATGATAGCGATACGGTATGATTGTCCTCTAAAAAAGCGAGTTTTGACGGATTCCAGTAGGTTGCATTAGCATCTGGCGATAAAGCAACGCCGGCATCACCCATAGCACCTGAACGTGAATCGGGCGTAATGTTCAGAAACGGCACCTCCGTGCGGATAGCCGAACCTGTGCTACCATTTAAATTGGTTTGTGCATAGGCCATACCGGGCAACAAAACTGCTGCGTAAACTGATGCCTTAAATAAACTGAGCTTCATTTAGCTGGGTGAGTGATTGTTAATTGTCAAATATATAAATTTTGATGCCGGGGTATCACCAAAAAACAATAATTGATAATACGTAATAGCATTAAATAGGTTGTAACTAAATTAGCCTTATTTACGTTAAAAAAGCGGTAAACAAAACCAACTCCATTATTGTATTAGATGTTGAAGTTGTTACTTTTACCATTGATAATTGCTTAGAATAATATGAAGATAACATTTACAAGAACTGCTTTGGCGTTACTGATGCTGGGTGTGGCCGTGGCAGGCTGCTCAAAAAAACAGCGGTCGCAAAAAACAGGCCTTGTTTATAACGACAGATCCAACGGCGGTTATATGCGTTTCAGGCAAACACACCCGAGTCCGGGCCCGGGGCTTGTGCCTATTGAAGGCGGCACATTTGTAATGGGTGGCAGCGCCGATCAGGATGTGATGTTTGATAATAATAACACCAGGCGCCGTGTTACCGTACCATCTTTTTATATGGACGAAACAGAGGTATCCAACCAGGATTGGCTGGATTACCTGCACTGGATAAACATAACCTTTCCTGATGACCGCGAGCTTTACTACAATGCTACACCTGATACATTGGTTTGGCGCAGGCCATTATCATACAATGAGCCTTATGTTGATAATTATCTGAGGCACCCTGCTTTTCAGGACTACCCGGTTGTAGGTGTTACCTGGGAGCAGGCGCAGGATTACTGTGCATGGCGTACGGACCGTACAAACGAAAATATTTTACGTGAACGCGGTTACCTGGCTAACTGGAAGGATAATGCTGCCCGTAAAGGCAAAGAGCCTTTTAATACCGAGATTTATACAAACAATCAATACCGCGGCCCGGGCATTGATGGTAAGAAAATGATGCCCGACCTTAATCCTAACGCTCAGGGTACTAAAGCTGTTCGCCCGGTACGTATGGAAGACGGTATATTGAAACAAGGTTATCGCTTACCGTCTGAAGCGGAGTGGGAGTATGCTGCGCTTTCGCTTGCCGGTAACACCGAGTTTGAAAACATAAACGATGGTAAGGTATACCCGTGGAATGGCCTTGGCGTCCGTTCGCCTAAAAAAGCCACGCGTGGCTTAATGCTGGCTAACTTTAAGCGGGGCAACGGCGATAACGCCGGTGTTGGTGGCTACCTGAACGATAAGGCCGACATTACCGCGCCGGTACGCTCGTACGAACCAAATGATTTTGGCTTATACAACATGGCCGGTAACGTAAACGAATGGGTTGCGGATACCTATCGACAAATGTCGTTTGAAGATGTTGAGGATTTTAATCCTTTCCGTGGTAACGAGTTTACCAATAAACGTATGGCCGACCCTACAAAAGGCGTTTACGCTAAGGATAAATACGGCAGACCGATAAAGGATCCGGCGAAATCAAACCGTAAAATGAAGTACAGCGAGTTTATTGCCTTGCAACAAGGTGGTAACGCGCAAAACAGCACCGGTGATGCACAGGCTCCGGCCGCAACGGATAGTACCGGTGTTACAGCCACCGCTACGCCAAGCGCTATCGCCGGCAAACCATACACTAACGATTATCGCGATTATATAGATACCGTTGATGCGGCGTTATACGGCACCACTACCCTGGTAAGCAATCGCTCGAAAGTTTATAAAGGCGGCTCGTGGAATGATATGGCCTACTGGTTAAACCCAGCTACCCGACGTTTTATGGATCAGGATAACTCAAGTGCGGAAGTTGGTTTCCGTTGCGCCATGACGATGGTTGGTGCACCTGAGATCAATCCGCAAGGCAAACCACACATCAGGGTTAAAAAACCTAAGAATTCAAGATAATATCTTATAGATTATAAAAAGAGAAAGCCGCAAGTAACTTGCGGCTTTCTCTTTTTATGTGATGGCTCTAAAAAAATGAAACTATTTGCTCAACCCGCTACATTGATGCCTATTTGTTTGAGTAATAACGATGCGTTGAAGGTTTTGCATTCGCCGTGTTTAAGCTTATAGTCAAACAGCATTTCGCCGTTTATTACTTGTATATCAAAATAGTAATTGCTTACGTAGGCGGGGTATTTATCCTCAAGCCGGGCTATTTGCAAATCGTGCGTAGCTACCATGCCGACCGCGTTTTTGGCTATCAGCTGCTCAATCACCGCTTTTGAGCCGAGGTATTTATCAACCGAGTTTGTACCCCGCAACATTTCATCTACCAAAAAGAAAACTTTTGGTATAGTGCCCACCGCTTTAAGCAACATTTGCAACCTATCCAGCTCGGCTTTAAAGGTTGAGGTGCTCTCGTTAAGCGAATCCTTGATGCGCATGTAGCTGATGATATTGACTACCGATACTTCCATTGCATCGGCACATACCGGTGCGCCGCATAAAGCCAGCACGGTATTAATACCTATGGTACGTAGAAAAGTACTCTTGCCCGCCATGTTCGAGCCAGTAATAATATCAACCTTAAATGCATCGCGCAACTCATAGCTGTTCACCACCCTTTTATTTGGTTGAATAAGCGGATGACCAATATTTTTAGCCGCTAATGTATATGCCTCACCATCGGCAATTTGCGGCATGGCCCAATGGCTGTAGTTAATATGCAGGCTTGCCAAGCTAATGAGCGCCTCGTATTCAGCCAGTACCTCAAAGGCATCAGCAAGGTTTTGCTTGTTGGCACGCTTCCATTCCTCAATGGCGATGATCTGTTTTAAATCCCAAAGAAAAAATATGTTCAGCACCGCCCCTACCAGCATGTTCAGCCTGCTGTTAAATTTGTTTATCAGTACAGAAAGCTCCTTTATCTCTGCCGAAGTTTGCTTTTCCTTTAGTTGATTGGATAAGCCTGCACAATAAGGCGACTGCCATTGCTCATCCTCAGCCTTTTTGAAAGCCTGAGCGTATTTGCCCAGGGTAGCCCCTATTTTACCGATCACCAAGTCCGCCTTTTTTATTTGCGCTCCCCTTGATGCCACCAACCCCAGGTGCCCGAACACCGCCACAAGCCAAACCAGCTTAACACCGAAATAAGCAGACAGAATAATGGCCACAACTGTAATAAATGGCGCAACGCGGCAGTACTTTTTTATCCAGCTTTCGCCCGGCATATCAAGCGGCATACCCAAATACTTTACCAGGTTGCTTAACTGGGCCACATCAGCCGTTTTGGCAAACAATAGCAGGGCTTGTAGTTCCAGCTTCCAGTTGCTTTTGCGCGATAGTTCGCGCAGGGCTTCCTGCCGTTGTAAAATGGCTTGCTTATCAGCCGGTGCACTCAGCCAGACCGCGAGCTTATTATTACCCGGCACTGTAGCCGTGCGGTTGATCAAATTAAATAAGGATGCTTTACCAAATATATCCAGATCAGATGTGTAGAAGTGCTTATCGTTACCGAAGCGGTCGCCATCGTCGTAAAGATTATCATACTGCTCTATGTTCGCTATCTCATTTTCGTTGATGCGCACCAGGTCGGTAAAGTAATCGCGCTCGCGCTCAAATTCACTTTGCCGTTTTACCAACGCTACAAAAACCGATATCAGCAGGATGGATGTTATGGCTATCACCGCAAAGTTATCAATGGCTACGCCAACACTAACTCCCGCAATAAATAAGGCAAATACCCCCAGCCGCATAAGCGAATATTTGTTAGCCAGCTTTTTAAAACGGTTGGCCTCCGCCTGGGCGTTAGCGGCATTTTTGCGATAGGTGTTCAGTATATCCTGCGTCATGGTTGAAAACAAAGCGGTAAAGTAAAGGCTTTGTTTTAAAAATAACGTTATTTGTGCTGTTTTATGAAGATAACGCTTTTAACTGTCGGCAAAACTGAAGACTCTTACCTAAGAGAGGGCATCGAAAAATATGTAAAGCGCCTTAAGCATTACATTAAGCTGGAACTGCTTGACCTGGCGGAGTTAAAAAACACCAAAGCCTTGTCGCAAGATCAGCAAAAGGCACGGGAAGCCGAGATGATCTTGAAAAAGATAACTCCGCTTGATTATGTGATATTGCTGGACGAAAAGGGCAGTGAGCTGTCTTCAACTCAATTTGCCAACACCATAAACAAACACATGGTAGGCGCGGCAAGTCACGTAGTATTCATTGTAGGCGGGCCGTACGGGTTTGACAGCTCAGTTTACCAGCGCGCTAATAATAAGCTCTCCCTTTCGCACATGACGTTTTCGCACCAAATGGTACGCCTGTTTTTTATAGAGCAACTATACCGTGCCTTTACCATTATCAAGGGAGAGCCATATCATCATGAATAAGTACAACTGAAACATTTGGAGCCGTTTAAATATTAATAAGTAGATCCGGAACCATTAACTTACATTAACATGGGCGCAGGGCACGATCATTCTCATCACCACCACGATCATAGCGTAAAGCTCGATCACTTAAATAAAGCCTTTATTTGGGGCATCGGCCTTAACATAACTTTTGTTGTGGTTGAGGCAATAGCGGGTTTGTACAGCGGCTCTTTAGCTTTATTGACCGATGCCGGCCATAACCTGAGCGACGTAGCCAGTTTAGCGTTAGCATTGCTGGCATACAAACTTACCAAAGTAAATAGCAACAAAGTTTACACCTATGGTTACAAGCGATCAACCATACTGGTTTCCTTTTTTAACGCGGTGATATTATTTGCGGCCATTGGGGTTATAGTTTACGAAGCTATTGAGCGCTTTACCCAGCCGCAGGCTATAGCCGGCGATACCATTATTTGGGTAGCACTTACCGGCATAGCCATAAACGGCTTTACGGCCTGGCTATTTATGAAAGACAAGGAGAAAGACCTCAACGTTAAAGGCGCCTATATGCATATGGCGGTTGATGCATTGGTATCATTAGGCGTGGTTTTATCTGGGGTTGTAATTGCTTATACCGGTTGGTTTTGGTTGGATAGCGCGGTAAGCATTATTATTGCTATTGTAATATTAATTGGTACCTGGGGGCTATTTAAAGACAGCCTGCGATTAGAGATGGACGGCGTACCTAAGGATATGGACCTTGCCGCGATCAAAGCCGAACTGTTAAAAGCCGACGGTGTGGTAGACATTCACCACGTGCATGTATGGGCGTTGAGCACAACAGAAAACGCTTTAACCGCTCACCTCGTTATTGCTCCCGAAGCTGTTGACCGTTTTGACCAGATCAAACACGACCTGCGCCACCGGCTGGAACATCTGGATATTAACCATAGCACCTTTGAGCCGGAGTTCAGTGAAAAAAAATGCGACGAACCGCAATGCTGTTAGCGTAATATCGCAACTGAACCGCTTAATACCTGTGTGCTATTTTTTACGCTGATGATATAGTAATAGCTGCCAACAGGTAGTTGTTGCCCCCTTGATGTACCATTCCACGGTATTGGGTAACCGGCGCTTTCAAAAACCAGTGCGCCATTACGATTATATACTTTTACAACTATTGCATTATTGCCTTGTATACCGCTAATGTTCCAGTTATCATTAATGCCGTCTCCGTTAGGTGTAAAGGTATTGGGTATTTTTATATCATCACACTTGTTGCTTACCTTAATAATTTGTGTGGCTGTACAGCCATTAAAGTCGGTAACCGTTAAACTAACGTTTCCAATCCTGTTCGCTGTGTACGATGCTCCTCCCGGCTGCCCGTTCCATATATATTTAACATAACCTGTCGGCGCGTTAAGCGTAACAGATTCATTATCGTAAGGGCATAATTCCGCATTAGCAATACTCAGTATCGGGTTGGGTAAAAGGTTAACATTTATACTCTCGCTTACAGTGCAACCCGCAGGCGTTCTTAGCTCCGCAGTGTAAGTGCCTGATCTGTTTACTCTGAGCACATCTCCCGTCTGGCCAGATGACCAGGTAACCACACCGTTTGTATTAGCCGGGTGTAACGCCCTTAATTCAACCGTTGACCCTTCACATAGTGTAGCGCTTGCAACCTGTTGTATACTTAAAGTTGGTTGCGGACTAAAGGCCAGCGCAAGCATATTTGAAACCTGTGTACATGTAGTAACACCGCGCCCCTCAATGGTTACATTATAGTTTCCGGCTTTGTTGGTTACAATACTTATTTTGTCAGTCGCTTCAACCAGCGGATCACCATCCCGCCACCAGCGGATGAGGTAATCATTGCTTGCAGATGTGTTGATGAACAGTGTAGCATTATCTCCGTCGCAATAAGCTGCCTTATTTGCTGATAACCTGATTACCGGCACTGTAATTACATTTACTTGTACCGTTTTTGATGGCACCCAACTGCCTGAACAGGCACTCGCCTCCACTCGATAACTGCCACTTTCGGTAATGGGTAGTGTGTTAGTAGTTATATTGAGCTGGATGTTATTTTTAAACCAGCGATAATTATAGACTGCGTTACCATCAGCCTTTAACTCAAATGCACGGCCGGCACAGGTTCGGACTACGTCAGGGTAATTGAAACTGAAGGTTGGCGCTGAAGTAAATTGAAGTTGCAGCGGCTGTGATGATTGCCCACATGCAGCGTCGGCTGTACTTTTAACGTTAACTGTATAAGTGCCCGCTATATTGGTTCTGGCTTCTTTTTCATTTGTAAGTTCGTTAACCACCACTCCATCGCGAAGCCAATAAATATTGTATTTAGGGTTTAACGGTATATTAATAGTTAATCTGGCCAGTTCGCCCTGGCAGTAAATGGCTTTGTCGGCAGCTAATGTAGCAACGGGGAGGCCAATAAAATTAACCTGCACTTCTTTTGAAGCCACCCAGCTATCCGGGCATGAGCTTACCTCCACCTTGTATTTGCCGGTTTCCGTAACAGAGATTGAGCTGGTTGTTTTATCGGTTAACTCGTTATCCTTATACCAACGATACTTATAAGCTGCATTATTATTTATGGATAATCTATAAGGCTGTTTATTGCAAATGTTTATCTGGTCGGGATAATTGAAAGTTAAAACCGGCGCTATACCCTGAATAGCCTTGAGCGTATTCGATTTAATGTGTACACCCGAACATGGATCGTAAAGTTCAACATAAAAATCGCCTGGAGATTTTACATCAAGTTCATTGCCTGTTTGTCCAGCTAACTTTACACCATTTTTGTACCATTCATATTGTAGTCCGGTATAGCCTTCAATAATTACTTTTTGAGTTTGCCCACATAAAGTGATTGAAGTAACATCTGCCGCTTGGTTTTCAAACCTGATTGCGTTAAGCTGTTGGCTATTTAAAAACTTACCCCAATCAGGTTTAAGCAAATAAATACCTTTAGTTGTAGCTACCCATACGCCGTCTTCGCAAAAATTTATTTCTGCATTTGAAGCATCATTTACACAAATGTCATTTACTTTAATATTCTTAAGCTCGGGGCATTCATAAAAAGTAAACTTTGGCCTGAGATATAGTTCTGAATACTTGGAATTACTAAAATATAAGCCATCGTCCGCACCAACTAAAAGGTTACTGCGCACCAAGCCTTCACTTGTTTGGGCCTGCCTGAAATTTGCAAATCCATAGATATTAGTTACCTTATTAATATTTACGCCGCTAAGATATTTATTGTTATTTATATAAGGATCGGCTGTAAAAAACTTCCAACTTGTTTGAAAAAGTCCGTTAGGGGTCGCCCAAAACTGGTTCGAGGCATATAATCCATCATATCCAAGCTGAACCATATATGATGCTGTTTTCACCGTATCGCCGAAATAATTATCAGTCCATAAATACCCTAAATGTATTTGGCTAAAATCATACGATGTAATTGAAGCCGGTATATAAGGTATGTTAAAATATGAAGTTGAAATTATCGCCCGGCACATTAAAGCTCTGCGAGTGCTTTCATAAATTTGCCCGGTATAGGGTAAGCCTTCGGCTCCGGAGTACGTGCCGTCAAGATAGTTATAGTATACAGTGTATTTATCAGTTGCTATAATTACCCTGCCGTTATATACTTTATTCTCATTGATACCATTATTATCATATCTCCTGCCTAACGAATTGATTTGTCCGATATCCTTTTGCTCGAATATAACTGACAAATCAGTTCCCTTTAATTCCAGTACTTTTGATGGCGTGGCTAAAAACACCGTATCTTTTGCTATACCGACTATATCAATGAACTTTTCAGCTTTATATAAATTAAACTTTTCTGTGAAATCTTCAGCGCTATTATGATCTTCATTAATACGATAAACCTTATTATTATCTGTTAATATCCATAAAAAAGCGTCACCATAATTTCTTTTGATCTTTATGATATTCTGATCTTCTAAAAACCTTTTTGCAAGATGAAACTCAACATCCTGCTGTGCATGAGCTAACAATGTTATAAAGCAAAAAAGCATTAACAGGAAAAAGCGGATGAGGTTACTTTTGTGAAGTTCAGGTATCATTATAATTCAACAGCTAAATATAGCTATTTCACATTTTAACAAATAGTACAAAAAAGAGCCGCTACTGAAATATCAGCAGCGGCTCTTTAATAAGTCTATCAATTACTCAGCCTTTTTTGCTTTCGCTTTTTTGGCCTTTGGTTTTTCTTCTGCGGCAGCCTCTACAACTTCGGCTTCAGCTACGGGCACTTCTTCAGCAACCGGCTCTGCCGATGTTGGTTCAGCCTCGTTGAATTGCGGCAGATCTTTCAGGATGCTGAACCATGAAACGATCTTCTTCATGTCCGAAGCGTATACTTTATCTTCATCATGATCCGGCGCTACTTCTCTGAAGTACTCACGTAACTTCTTACCATCGGCTTTTGCATCCGGTGGCGTTGAGGTTTTCATGCGCTCAAAAATATCTTTAAGCTTAATATCATCATCCAAACCAAAAACGGTAATTTCCTCTAAGGCCGCCAGTTTAGCGGTTGACAGGTTGGCTACCAGTTTGGTTTTTTGCGCATCAAGGCTTTCCAGTATAAAACCGGTTTTATTTTGCGCCAGGGCTTTCCATAAACCCGGCTTGCCTGATACTGCTACTATTCCGTATAAATTCATTATTGTGAGTTGTGAGTGGTTAATAGTGAGTGGTTATTAGTGAACAGTCAATTAATCGTCTAATTCACTACTAACAATTCACTATTCACCAAAATTATTCCTCTATTACTTCGATAGTTGTTATTTTATCACCCTGACGGATGTCGTCAACCACGTCAACGTTTTCGATAACCTTACCAAAGCAAGTGTGGTTACGGTCAAGGTGCGCGGTGTTGGTGCGGCTGTGGCAGATAAAAAATTGTGAGCTGCCGGTGTTACGGCCCGCGTGAGCCATTGAAAGTACACCACGATCGTGGTATTGGTTTTCGCCGGTTAGTTCGCAATCAATGTGGTAGCCAGCACCGCCGGTACCTGCCCGGTTAGCCGTTGCCGCATCTTTTGAAAACGGACAGCCACCCTGTACCACGAAATTAGGGATAACACGGTGAAAGGCTATACCATCATAAAAGCCCTCTTTAGCCAGTTTTTTAAAATTAGCTACCGTATTAGGTGCGTCATTATCGTAAAACTCTACGGTCATGTTGCCCTTTTCTGTTTTTATAATCGCTTTACTCATCTCTTTATTAAATAGTTTGCAAAGGTAGTAAAAAAGGATGAAGGGTAAAGAGGTGAAAGCGGAAAGGTGGTTATTGCGGGTGAAAGCTGAAAGGCGAAAGCTGAAAGACCAAAGCAGATACAATTACTATTGCCCAATGACTAATGACCACCAACAATTGGCAATCAAATTATTCGTTACATTTGAATATGAACGCACGCCAAAAAAAGCTTTCACCTTTCCGCTTTCGCCTTTCAGCTTTCATCTTTAAACTTTCGCCTATAATCATCTTTTTTCTTTTCGCTTTCAGCTTAAACATAGCCAAGGCCTCATCACTACTTATACCGATGGATGAGGAGCAGAAGGATCACCTGAAATCGTACGGAATAGCTTTTTGGATATTGCAGAACGGCGGCGAGGTAAACTGGCTGCTTAATTACCGTGGCGGCAGCTTTATGATGGCCTACAGCCAGAAAACCGAGGCCGAATGCAAAATACGCGGCGTAAGCTACCAGGTTATTGCCGATGCGGCTGCCACGGGTATACTGAGCGAGGTGAGCAATCCATCCGTAAATATGGATGTGGTAAAGCTGCAAAAGCCGCCAAAAATAGCGGTGTATTCGCCTAAAAGTAAGTTGCCCTGGGATGATGCAGTTACCATGGTGCTAAAATATGCCGAGATACCCTATACCGTTATTTACGACGAAGAGGTAATAAAGGGCGAGCTACCCAAATACGACTGGCTGCACCTGCACCACGAGGATTTTACCGGCCAGTTCAGTAAATTTTACGGCGCTTATCGGTACGAACAATGGTATGTTAATGATGTCAACATCCAACAGGCCACGGCCAAAAAACTTGGCTTTAACAAGGTATCCAAAATGAAGCTGGCCGTGGCACAAAACATACAGGGTTTTTGTGCAGGTGGCGGATTTTTGTTCGCCATGTGCGCTGGTACCGATACTTTCGACATAGCACTGTCTGCCGCCAATACTGACATTTGCGAGGCCATGTTTGATGGTGATGGTGCCGACCGCGCCGCGCAAAGCAAGCTTGATTTTAGTAAGACATTCGCTTTTCAGAATTTCAGGCTGGATATGAACCCGATCTCGCACCAATTCAGCAATATTGATGTAAGCCAGACACGGGCTGTTGAGCGCAGTAAGGATTTTTTTACGCTGTTTGATTTTTCGGCCAAGTACGATGTAGTACCCAGTATGCTTACCCAAAATCATGACAAGGTGATTAAAGGCTTTATGGGGTTGACCACCGCCTACAACAAAAGCGTGCTCAAGCCCGGCGTTACGATTATGGGCGAAATGAAAACCGCCAACGAAGCCCGCTACATACATGGCGAATATGGCAAAGGCCAATGGACGTTTTACGGCGGCCACGACCCGGAAGACTATCAACACGCCGTAGGTGACCCGCCAACAGATCTGAAACTTCACCCAAACTCACCGGGTTACAGGCTTATATTAAATAATGTATTGTTTCCGGCGGCTAATAAGAAAAAGCAGAAAACGTAGGAAACAGGCCAGGCCCCCCAGCCCCCTAAAGGGGGAGTTATTAACGTACTACACATACTTACAAAAACTCCCCCTTTAGGGGGCTGGGGGGTTACTGAAAGAACGTCCAGCTAACCCCTAACTTCAGCAATGCGTCTTGCATCGGGTAACGGTTAACCGTATAAAAACCTTTGCTGAAAAGTCCCTGGTTTACGTAATCGTACTGTACAAATATGTTCACATGGTCAATAGTGCCCTTGAAAAAGGCGGTGGCTACTGGGTACGAGCTAAAGGTTACGTCAGGCCCGTTGTAAAACTGGCCTAAACCTACCGCGTATGATGGCGCTACGTAGCGCGTATTGTATCGCACACTCACACCCAGGTTGTTATATAGCACTTTAAACCAGGTTGATGTAAAATACAGGCTACCATAGGCATAAATTTCAGGCGTACGCAATAAGTCCTGGTAATCGGTTTTCTGGTATACGCCATAAGCATCCAAATGCCATTTGCGCCAGCTGAGGTTTTTACCCAGGCTTACCTTAATCATGTTAATAGGCGTACTCAACTGTGCCGGTTGCACATCATTACCCCCGGATGGCGCTGTGAAATAAATATAATCGTTAATCAGGAAGTATTCTGCTTTCAAATCAAGCTGTAGCGGCGTATTTACGTAGTTGAACGACAGGTTAGTGGTTTTAACATTATTGAAGCTGTTGTTAAAAATATAATGGTTAGATACCCATCGCGTAGCCATAAGCGGCGGCGAAGCATTTTGTTGGTAAGCGCCTAAAATTATGCGGCCTACTTTATTGCTGCCGCCAATCATCAGCTTGGCATCATATAAAAAGTTACCAAAATCTCTACCGGCTACTATCTGCCTCACGTTACCTTCCAGCAAAATACGGTCGCTTAAGCTGTAGCCAATACGGCCTTTAACCGTAATGTTCTGGAAAAGCTCATTCTGCATTTTATTGTTACGAATGTACAGGTTACCAAACTCATTGGTACCGGTATCCAGCACATGCTGGGTGTAATTATACAGATCGTGCTCCAAGCCTAAATCCAACTTCGCCTCATTCTTTGCAGATTTGCCGCGAAGGTAAAAGCTATAGGCAAAATCGTTATGCATGCGGTTAACTGTGAGCGAATCATTTGAGCGGCGTGAGCTGAAATAATAATCCGGGAATACGTTGTAGGTGTCAATGTCATTCTGTACAAACTGGTACTTACTGCGGGTGTAGCTAAACGTATGCGTTACACGCTGCGTAGGCAGCACGGTTGCTTTACCCTTGGTTTTTACGCTATCAATACGGCCTATAAAATATGATTGCTTCAGATGAAATCCGGCTGTTTTCCATTGCGTAAAACTTTGCGGCAGGCGTACCTGCTCCAGGGTTTTATCAAACGTAGCGTTAGGATCTGTGAATATGATATCGTTCTTGATGATAGCGCCGCTTTCCGGTGCTTTGAGGTTGTTATAAATAATATTAGCGAGCATGTTATACCGCTTGCTCTTTGATTCGTACCAGGTAAAAAATGCGGCGTTAACATCGCTTACGTTTTGCCGAAGCACACTATTGCTGCTATAAAAACCCTTGGAGCCGTTAAAATTGAGGTTGAAGCCCACATTAAGACGCGGATTCACGTTTTGCGCATGCGTTATTTTTACAAACTGCTCTTTAGAGCCGCCGCTTACATAAAACAGATTGGTGTACTGCACCCTTGCCCGGTAATAATTGATATCCTCGGGTTTAATCATATACGGATCGAGCGAGTGTAAACCCACATCAAAGCCTATGGTTTTGGCAGGTTCAAACAACAAAGGGCGTTGCTGAATACCGGTATAACCACCCAAACTGATGCGCGGATTGCGCGGCTGGTTTAGCGGGCCATAGTTTTCAAAATTACGCAGGCTGGTATCCAGCGCAAAATCCTGCGTGCTATCACCCATGAAACGCTCAGCGCTAACGCGTATCCATGAGGCATCAAATACTATCGAGTCTTCCTTTTCTTCCTCGCGTTTGCGCAGGGTATCAAGCAATGCATCTCCGCTAAGCTGTTTTTGCGGGGCGCGATTGCTGGTATCGCGCATGTAATTGGGCGTGCTCTGGCCGGGGTATTGGGTATTGCCGTTACCGTTAGTGGGAAACTGTGCAAACACGGCCTGAACACTCAGGCTGAACAGTAAAATCAGTATATATCTCAGCTTTGCAAGCATCAGTTCCGTGCTATCAGTTCTTTTAATATCAGCGTAAGTTTCGGTTCGGCCTCTTGTGCCACAGCAATTATCTCCTCTAATGATACCGGTGTAAGCACTTCCGGAAAGCCCTCATCAGTTAATACCGATATGGCAAACACCGGCAGATCCATGTGGCGGGCCACAATAACTTCGGGCACGGTACTCATGCCCACGGCATCGCCACCAATAATGCGCAGGTAACGATACTCGGCACGCGTTTCCAGGTTAGGGCCCGTAACCGCAACATAAACTCCCTTATGGCAAATAATATTGTTGGCCGATGCAATGTTAAGCGCCTTTTCGATCAGATCGATACGGTAAGGCTGGCTCATATCCGGAAAACGCGGACCAAGATCAGAATCATTACGCCCGATCAGCGGATTTTGCGGCTGCAGGTTAATGTGATCTTCGATCACCATCAGGTCGCCTTTTTTAAAGCCCGGGTTTAACGAGCCGCTGGCGTTTGATACGTACAGGGTTTTAATACCCAGCATTTTCATCACCCTCACCGGAAAGGTGATCTGCTGCATGTTATAACCTTCGTAATAATGCAGCCTGCCCTGCATAGCCACCACGTTAACGCCACCCAGTTTGCCAAATATCAGCTTGCCGGAGTGAAACTCCACGGTTGATATCGGGAAGTCGGGAATATTAGCATACATCAGTTGCTTTTCAACCTCAATCTCGTTTACTAAACCACCCAGGCCGGTACCTAAAATAATACCTACCTCGGGCACAAAATCGCCAATACGGCTTTTAATGTATGCTGTTGTGCGATGAATATTCTCTAACATAATTTTTTATAAGGCCGGCAAACTCCTGTTCGCCATCAATAAATTTAATACCTATGGGCAACACTAAAAAGGGCAGTTTGTTAACCAGCGGCAGCAGTTGCTGTTCACCTAAACGTTGCGCATCCTTTTCTGTTGTGATAAGCAGTTTTTTTTCTGCCGTGCAAGCCCCGAACTCATCAGCAAGTTTACTTATATTTTTTAAGCTGAACTGATGATGGTCAGGATATTTGTAATGAATAATTTTCGGTGTGATACCTTGCAGATGTTGTAAAAGCGGAGTGGTGTTGGCAATGCCACTCAGTAAAAACACAGTAGTATCGGCATCGATATTATCAGCAAATCCTCCACCATCCAGCCTTTGCAACGTTTGGTAAGCGATGGTAGTAAAGTATACTTTTTGAAATGGGAACGGTTTTAAGCGTGCGGTTAGTTGCTCCTGCTCCTGAACGGTAAGGTTCGATGGGCATTTACTAACCATCAATACATCGGCACGCCAGCGGCCAACAAATGGTTCGCGCAGATTACCGGCGGGCAACATCAGGCGAGGCTCGTTTATGCGGGTATAATCAAACAACAAAACGCTAAAACCCGGCTTCACAGCGCGGTGCTGGTAGGCATCATCCAGTATAACCACGTCATGCTCAGGCATCAGCTTTTTAATACCGGCTACCCTGTCGGCACAAACCGCAACTGTTATATCAGCAAATTTGTTTTTAAACTGGGCAGGCTCATCTCCAACTTCCGTCGCCGTTGCATTCAGGCCGGCCTCAAGATAGCCCCTGGTTAAACGGCCATAGCCCCGGCTAAGGGTGGCTACTTTGTATTCATGCTTTAGTAAACGAATCAAATATTCCGTCATAGGGCTTTTACCTGCGCCCCCCACATCCAAATTGCCTACACAGATAACGGGGAAGTTAAACAACGTGCTTTTAAACAAGCCGGCATCATAAAACCAGTTACGTATGCTTACCACCAGCCCGTAAATAAGCGATAACGGAAATAATAACCAGCGCAGATATTTCATAACAAGCCGTAAAGATAATTAAAAGGCATTGCTTAATGTAAGTGAGCTGATTATGCGCTAAAGATTTATCCTGCTAAAGCCTGTTATTTTAATAATTTTTTAATGTATAATTGCGTTTGCAATACCTAACCAATTGAGTAAAGCCCTCCGTTGTTTATATTTTTTACAGCATGAAAGTCAAGGAGTTTAAGGTTTTAACCGCAATGCTTTTCATCGCTATCTTTTTCTCAAAGATGGTGATATCAGTAGCGCCGGTTATTTTCCATCTTGACAATAAGGTTGTAAAAGCGGTGATTATGCAGCTGGAGAACGAGAGCAAGGAGAAGGACACGGCCGAGAAGGACATATGCAAAGAAAAAAAATCGTTCGACGAATATTATACCCAACTGGTTCGCTTAAACCTGCATGTTATTGAGCTCAACATCCTGCACAACCAGGAGACACTGATATACCATTACGCTTACGCGCCTGTAATACTTACCCCGCCGCCAAACGCTTAAGCCGCCTAAATTTCTCCGGGTTAACTGTGCTCTGCCCGGGCATGGCAAACCTTTATTCTATAACACACCACAAACCAGTTTTACCAATTATGAATCAGCATGACCACACCGCTGGCACTGCAGGCTTTTTTGATCTGCATAAGTATTTTTTAGCTAAAAACCTAAAGCGTGACCTGCCTGCCAGTATCGTAGTATTTTTAGTGGCCCTGCCCCTATGCCTGGGCATTGCGCTGGCATCGGGTGCGCCGCTTTTCGCGGGTTTGCTAACCGGCATTATCGGCGGTATAGTAGTAGGCATAGCCAGCGGCTCACAGCTTAGTGTTGCCGGGCCTGCCGCCGGGCTCACCGTTATTGTGCTTAATGCCATCGCCACACTTGGCTCGTACGAAACCTTTTTGCTGAGCATCGTTATCGCCGGATGCATGCAGATCATTCTCGGACTGATAAAAGCCGGCACCATAGGCAACTATTTTCCGTCAACCGTAATTGAGGGAATGCTGGCAGCCATTGGCATCATCCTCATCATGAAACAGTTTCCGCATGCGGTTGGTTACGATGCAGATTACGAGGGTGATGAAAGTTTCTCTCAGGCCGATCAGCATAACACTTTTTCAGAGATCATGCTGGCGGTATCAAAAATCAATTACGGCGCGGTTATCATCAGCGTGGTATCATTGCTGGTACTCATCTACTGGCCCAAATTTAAAAAGCTGGCCATTGTACCTGCACCGCTACTTGTAGTGATTTTGGGGATTGCTTTCGCTGCGGCCTTTGCGGAAACCGATTTTGCCCTGCTCGATAAGCAATTTGTTAACATCCCGATAGTAAAAAGCGGTGACGAGTTCTTTAAGCTTTTTAAATCGCCCAACTTTAGCGATCTGGCCAATAAAAATGTTTGGATAGTGGCGGCCACCATTGCCATTGTTGCCAGCCTGGAAAGCCTGCTGAGCCTGGAAGCGGTTGACAAGATAGACCCTATAAAGCGTATATCACCCACTAACCGGGAACTGGTAGCCCAGGGGCTTGGCAACGTAGTGAGCGGTATGCTGGGCGGAATGCCCATGACGGCGGTGATCGTGCGTTCGTCGGCCAACGTTAATTCAGGGGCGCGTACTAAAGTGAGTGCCATAGTACATGGTGTTTTCCTGTTGTTATCGTTATTATTTATCCCGAGGCTTATTAACATGATTCCCCTGTCGTGCCTGGCGGCAATCCTGCTCATGACGGGTTATAAGCTAACCCGCGTTGAGTTGTTCAAACATGTGTGGCGCAAGGGGCTTTCGCAATTTATTCCCTTTGTAGTTACTATTATTGCCGTGGTATTTACCGACCTGCTTAAGGGCGTTGGTATAGGTATGCTGGTGGGTATATTTTACATATTGCGAACCAACATGCGTAACCCTTACTTTTACCGCATCATTAAAAACAACGACGGCAAAAAAACCATTCACATCCGCCTGGCCGAAGAGGTTTCGTTTTTAAACAAGGCCGCTATACAAATTACCCTTACCAGTTTACCCGAAGGAAGTGACGTATTGATAGATGGATCAAACTCAAGGTATATTGATCCGGATGTGCTTGAAACCATACATAATTTTAAGCATAACGCCTTTACAAAAGGTATTGTGGTACAGCTACAGGATATTAAGGACAGGTATGATGTGCCCAAACTAAAAGAGCTGATTTACAAACCCTAAATAACAATAAACAGATTTAAACAATAAACATTTTAAGGCAGTTACGTGTTCAACACTTACCATTTTATGCAGATGCTTCTTAAACAAAGTGCAAATATTTATACAACAATCGCTGATGTCGCCGTTATCAGCGTTAACAAGTATAACGGGCGATGAATCCGCAACAGATTTCAATTTTATACTTTTACCGTGATTGAAAATTAACAAAGCAACATCTTAAACTAATTAATAAAAAAACCATGTGTGCACACAAATCATCAGAACTACATGACACAAGCCATATAACCTATGAAGGTTTGCTTGACGGTAACAAGCAATTTGTAGCCGATACGCTTAAACTTGATCCGGAATATTTTGATAAGCTGGCCAACGGCCAAAAGCCACCTGTACTTTGGATAGGGTGCGCCGATAGCCGCGTACCGGCAAACCAGATAACCCATACCCAGCCGGGCGAAATATTTGTTCACCGTAATATTGCCAATATGGTGATCCACACGGATATGAACATGCTTAGCGTGCTCGATTACGCTGTTAACGTACTTAAAATTAAACATGTAATTGTTACCGGCCATTACGGCTGCGGTGGCGTTTTAGCCGCTATGGGCAACAACTCGGTAGGTATTATTGATAACTGGCTGCGCCACATTAAGGATGTTTACCGCTTACACGCTTCAGAACTTAACGCTATTGAAGACGAGAAAAAACGCGGCGACAGACTGGTTGAATTAAACGTAATTGAAAACGTAAGTAACCTTTGCAAAACCTCAATTGTACAAAACGCCTGGAAAAACGGCCAGGACCTGAGCGTGCATGGATGGGTTTACGCTTTGAACACCGGTTTAATTACCGATTTGAAAGTGAGCCAAAACTCAAACTCGGGCCTTGAAGAGGTATTCAAGTTTGTGTTGTAAAAAAGAATCTTCTTAGCATAACGAAATCGCGAGAAACAAAACAAATTCAATTCTCGCGATGTCGTTTTTTTTATTTCAGGGTTTCGGATACACGTAATTATCTTTAGCCCATTTATGCCATTGGCTGCTTAGCCGGGCTACTTCTGCCGGGTGTGATGCAGCAAGATCATTCAGCTCTGCCTCATCCTTATTAATTGCGTATAAATGCCAGGCAGTGTCATTCCCGCTGTGCGATACGAGTTTCCAATCTTTATATCGTACATACCGTGCTCCAAAATGCTCATTAAACAGCGGCTCATCGTCAGTTGGCTTACCCTTAAAAGAAGCGGCGAAGCTGTGGCTTTGTATTGGCATAATATCATGGCCCTTATATTTTTTAGGATATTTTGCCTTAGCCAAGGCCATAAACGTAGCCATAAAATCCTTTACGTGCCCCATTTGTGCCGATATGCTGCCGCCTTTCATTTTTATTCCTTTTGGCCAGTAGGCCACCATTGGTGTACGTACCCCGCCTTCGTATGACTGGGCTTTCCAAAATTGGTATGGCGTATTGGCTACGTTAGCCCAGCGCTGCCCTATTGAAGCGTAAGAGGTTTGCTTTCCCGGGATGATGGTCTTTTTCATGTCGTAAACTATGGGCTCGCCGGTACGTGTTTGGTCGGGGCGGTCAAATCCAGGACCATAAGCCGTACAATTTTCATTACTCGCACCGTTATCACTTAGGAAAACAATGAGCGTATTCTCTAACTGTCCGGTTTCCTTTAAGGCCTGTATTACCCGGCCAATACCCTGATCCATCCTGTCGATCATGGCAGCATGCACAGCCATTGCAGCGGCATCCCACTCCTTGTCGGGGTTATTCTCCCAATCTAAATTAGCACCCCAGCGAGGTGAAAGCGGTGTGGTTTTCGGGTCTATCAAACCCGCCTTTACCATTTTGTTATAACGGGCTTTACGTATGGCATCCCAGCCTACTTTGTAGGTATTCTTGTATTTGGCAATATCTTCGGGCAATGCCATCAGCGGCCAGTGCGGCGCGTTCTCGGCAAGGTATAAAAAGAACGGCTTTTTATTTTTAGCCATCTGCCTTACGTATGACGCCGCCGTATCGTTAATGGCATCGGTATGGTAATAGTTTTTGGGCACTTCCTTAACCGGCTCGGTACCATTTACCAGGCTGAAAGGGTCAAAAAAATCAACCACACCCCATATTGTTCCATAAAACCTGTCAAACCCCCTGCTGGTTGGGTACTGCTCAATAGGCGAAAAAGTAGGCTGGTAGGTTTGGTGGTTCAGCCACTTCATCTGCTCTTTTGCGTCTTTTAATCCCGGCGTATTTGATACATGCCACTTACCTGCCATGGCCGTTTGATAGCCTGCCTGCTTTAGTACCTCGGCAATGGTTACGGCGTTGTCTGACAAATGGCCGAGATAACCCGGCTCATCCTCAGCATCCGTCATGTTGCCAATACCCGCGCGCTGATTATACAAACCTGTAAGCAACGAGGCACGCGTAGGGCAGCACCTGGAAGTATTGTAAAACCTTGTATACCGGATGCCATTCTTTGCCAGAAAATCAATATAAGGCGTGCTGATCTCGGAACCGTAACAGCCAATATCTGAGTAACCCAAATCATCAGCCAGGATCACCACAATATTTGGCCGGTCATCAGCGGCGGTACTTACCGACGAAGGCGCCGGTTTAAAAAAAATGAGAGTTGATGCGAGCCCTATCAGCAAGGCCGATCCAAAAAACCATTTCATAGTATAGTGTTAGAGTTGAACAATATTCTGTTATTTATCACGCACACATCTAAAGCCTACATGCTCGGTACTGCTGTCCTCGGAGTTTTTCATCCGCCGCGCCACGCGATAGCCCGAGCAATAACTATCGTTACATAAAAATGATCCACCGCGAATAACCCGCTTAACAGCGTAAGGTTCATCCGGGTCGTAGCTTTTGGCGGGTCCTTTCGGGTTACTTACACCCGCTGGTTTATTTATGGTTTGATAGTAGGTATTGTTATATAAATCGGCACACCACTCCCATACGTTCCCCGCCATATCAAACAGTTTATAGGGGTTTGGCGCAAAACTTCCTACCGGTGCCAGTCGCTCAAAATTATCGGCCACGGTGTTCTTCCACGGAAATTCGCCCTGCCAGCTATTAGCCTTGGGGTTGCCTCTATCAACCGACTCGTTACCCCAGGGATAGATATTGTTTTGCCGGCCACCGCGTGCGGCCCACTCCCACTCTGCCTCGGTAGGCAAACGTTTGCCTGCCCATTTGCAATAAGCCAGCGCGTCGTAATAGCTAACATGCACTACCGGGTAATTATCCTTTCGGTTGATATTACTTTCAGGCCCTTGCGGATGCTGCCAATCGGCGCCCGGAACCCAGGCCCACCATTGGGTGTAGTTGTCGAGCTTTACGGGATGACCGGGCGGAACAAATACCAGCGAAGCAGCCACCAGCATACTTTCATCGGGCATCGGCGTACCGGGAGGTAATTGTTTTTCCAGTTCGTTCCAGTCGGGTTTGCGTTCGGCGGTAGTAACGTAACCGGTAGCCTTTACAAAGCGGGCAAACTGCGCATTGGTTACTTCCGTAGCATCCATCCAAAAACCGTTAACGGTTACCTTGTGTTTGGGGAACTCATCATCGGCAGCCTGGGCGTTATCGCCCCCCATACTAAAGGTTCCGCCTTTAATGAACACCATACCCGTATGGCTTTTCAACACACCGGTATCCGCAATTTTTTGGCTAACCACACCTGCCATGCCAAAGCGGGAAGGCATATTTGATTCGCAGCATAGCGCCTTTTTTAACGGAGATGTTTTTTTATAAGCCTGCTTACTTTCTGTGTCAGACATACAGGCGCCTAACAAAAAACAACACGTAGCAACAGTACCTGCAAAAAATATTTTTTTTGCTTTATTCAATTTGTATAGTTTCTTTTTAAATGGTTAACAGCAATTATAGCTGCAATACTAATATATAAAACAACGAGCGTTTACCGCCTTAACAGATTGTATTTATACTGTTACTTCTGCTTTTATTTGTAGTTTTAGATTCGCATGTTCAGGGCAGCTACTATAAAAGATATTGCAAAGGCACTCGGTATATCGCCATCAACGGTGTCGCGGGCTTTGAGTGATAGTTATGAGATCAGCTCCGAAACCAAAAAAAAGGTACTCGATTATGCCCGGCAAATTAATTACCATGGCAACCCGGTAGCGCAAAGCCTGCGTAACAAGCGCAGCAACTCGATTGGCGTTTTGGTGGCCGATGTAGCCAACAGCTTTTTTGCCCAGGTAATTAACGGCATTGAGTCGGTGGCTTATGAGAGCGGGTACAACATCATTATATCACAAAGCCATGAAGAGTATGAGCGCGAAAAGGCAAATATGCAACACCTGGCCAATCGCTCGGTTGATGGCCTGCTGATGTCCATAGCGGCGCAGACTACCGATTATGCGCACATCCGCGAGTTGCACCAACACGGCCTGCCCATCGTGTTCTTCGACCGCATACTTGATGACATAGAAACACACCTCGTGAGCAGCGACAATTTCAAAACATCGTACAACGCCATTAAACAACTTTTAGGTAAAGGATACAGGCGCATTGCCATATTGGCCAGCACGCCGCAAATATCTATTACAACCGAAAGGGTTAACGGCTATAAGCAGGCACTTACAGACAACGGCATCAGCATAGATGAAAGCCTGATCAGGCATTGCTACCGCGGCGGCCGCGATGAGGATGAAATAAGCAAGGCATTACTGGCTCTTTTTAATACTGAAAACAAACCGGATGCGCTCTTTATAGCGAGCGATCTGGTAAGCACTGCCAGCATACGCGCCCTTAACCGCATCAGCTACCCGGAGAATCTGGCTATAGTTGGCTATTCAAACGCTGATGTTATTGATCTGTTAACGCCGCGCATCTCCTACATCAGGCAACCTGCCTTTGAGATGGGCCAGATAGCTACACAAATGCTCATCAAACTTATTGAAAGTAAATACCCGGTTTACAAGTTTGAAACTCGCTTGCTGGATGCCGAGATCATCTGGCAATAAAAAAGCAGGCCATTACAGCCTGCCTTTATAATATCAATACTGAGGGCTTATCTAACTTGAGGAAATTGTGATATACGCAACCTGCTGCAACCGTAAGGTATCAGCGTAATCACTTCTTCAGGTTGATTTGGCATACCTTCGTTATAGATCACGCTGAACGGAATCGGGCCCGTCATGTCGTTATATAATTTCCAGTCGGGTATGCGTTTGGCTTTGGCCTTTAATATTAAGGGGGCATTGTCCGGTGTCCAGGGGTAAAGTGGTATCGCCTTTTTATCTATTGAGATACTTTGCTGGAACTTATTGTCATCCAAAGCCACTAAACCATAATTCCATGGAGTGGTCGGGCGCATTTCATAATATTCCTTACCATAAGCGATAGGATCTCTATCATTTTTCACCAGCCTGGTTTCTTCGCCAATTTTAAGCGCGTACACCAGTGGCCCACGCTCAACCGATACTGAGTTTTCGTACCAAAAGTTTTTATAGATGTGCATGGGCAGCTGTAGTTCCACCACGTCGCCGTTCTTCCATTGGCGGTCTATTTTAACTATCTGGTTACCTTTAGCTTGTTGCAGCTCCTGTCCGTTTACTTTTATTACCGCGTTTTTGCACCAGGCCGGTATGCGCAGGTGAAACGGGAACGATAACTGCTTGGCCTTTTTGCTGGTTAGCGTAAACTTTATATTTTCATCAAACGGATAATTGGTTTCCTCCTTAAAGGTTATTTCCTTGCCATCAGCTACTTTTGACGTTACCTCGCTCGCCGAATATACCAACGCGGCTATACCCCTGTCATCAGTAGCATACCACAGGTTTTGCGTAAACTTAGGCCAGCCCTGATGCATGTTTGAGGTACAGCATGGAAAGCCTGATAGTAAGCCATAAACCACATCGGTACCAGCGTGGTTAACATCAAAGTTATGCACGTGGCGGGTAAGCATTACCTGGTTAGCCTGCTGAAAATACTGGCGGTTCAGGTAATCCTCCGTGGTTTGGGTTGGCAGCGCGTTAAAGGCTATTTTTTCCAAGCGGTCGGCGTAATCAACATCACCTGTAATTTCAAGCGAGCTTTCAAGCGTAAACATCATCTCCACTGCCGAGCATAGCTCCGAACCCTGTGTCGGATTATTGCCATGTAAGGATTCATCGCCACCATACAGGCCATGCGCCATACCGTTATATTTGGTCAGATCATGAAAACCCTTCTTCATGGCATCCACATATTTTTTTTCGGGGTGATGCTGGTAATAGATCAACGGCTCCTTCATACCCTGCGCCAGGTTTACACCATGGATGCTGCCCATGCGGGTAAGCATGTCGGTATCTAAAAACTCGCCGGTAAAGTTATAGGTCTGTTTGTGCAGCAAATCTGCCAGATCAAGCAGGAATTTATCGCCCGTAATGTTGTACAGCCAGTATACCACCATCAGGTTATCGCCGCCGCGCAAACGTGCCCAAAACGTCCAATGGTCAAGCGGTTTTGTTGGCAATTCCTTTAGCTGGTATTTAAAGTAATTGGTTAGCAAACCAATTACCCGCTTATCGCCGGTGGCCATGTAGTATTGTTTCAACACTTTTAGCATCACCATTTTTGGCCACCAGTCGCGGCTATTGTCGCGCTGTATGCCTGCCTCGTAAGGGTAATCTTTAGAGGGGCCGAAGTATCCGTCAGGCTGCTGACTTTTAATAGACCACTCCACCCAAGGTTTTACCTTGGCTATGAGTGCCTTATCCTGCAAAATATACGCCAGCGGCAGCAAGCCGTCTATCCAATATGGGCCACGCTCCCATTGGTCGCCATCGCCACCCAGCCAACCGTTACGCCGGTTCATCACTAATGGGTAAAGCTCATCCAATTTACCGGTAGCGCCATTTTTTTGGCGGATAAGCATTTCGCGCAGCCAGCCCTGCGGCTTTATGGCGCCAAGCGGTAGTTCGATGTATGGATTTTGGCGCAGTGGCGCACGGCTGGTGGTGTAGTTAGCCGTTTGTGCGTTTGCCAGGGTAGTAATTGCTAACCCTGATACCAAAACGAGCAGTAACTTAAATTTCATATCAATAATATTTAGGGCAAATAAAAATCAAATGGTTTATCACGGTCGCACACCAAAGTGCCATCCTTGTATTCCAGTTCGGCTACGTGTATTGATGTGCGCTTGGTTGAATAGGTAAAGGCATCGTCGGCATCGTGCCCGCCATCATTCTGGTGCGATTTACGGCCGGGATGCGTAAAATAAACAATATAGGCATGATCACCTGTAACCACCACATCCGCATGCGCGCCGGTAGGCGTATCCTCCGGCCGATGACCGGGCCTGTCCAATACCATGCCCTGGCGTTCCCAGCTTTTGGCATCTTTTGAGCGGTACACACGTTGGCCATGCCACTCGTCGGTTATCATCCAGTAATAATCCTTAAACCTGAAAATTTTAGGCCCTTCGTGCTCCGGGCCACCAATGATCACTTTTGGGTCGGCTTTCCAGCTTATCAGGTCAGCACTTTCGGCAGCATAGGTATTGGCATTAGGCCCTTTGTACCAGATATGCCATTTACCATCGGGCAGTTTCATCAGTGTTGGGTCGATGATACTGCCGTCGAGTTTCAGATCACCCAAAAATTTCCAGTCCCACAGGTTTTTGCTGGTGTAATGCACCAGCCGCGCTTTGCCGCCCCAGTGGTTATACACTCCCTGAATGTAGGTGACAAACATGTGGTAAGTGCCTTTATCATAAATTACCTCGGGCGCCCAAAAGGTATTGGTACCTCGCTCAAAATCCAAATTAAGCGTACCGCGATAGGCCCAGGTCTGCCCATGATCTGTTGAGGTAGCCACACCGATAGCAGTGCCGTAACAGTAAGCTACATCCTGCGTTTGGGTATTTGCCCGGCGCTGGGTGTACAGCATCATCCAGCTTTTTTCAGCCTGATTGTAAACCACGATCGGGTCGGCCGCGCCATCATACATCGGGTCGCGGTACAGTGGCGACGGCGCTTTGTGCATACCGCCGCTATTTTGCGCAAAAGCCTGTCCGCATAGTGCGAACAGGCTTGCTAAACAGTAAACTATTTTATTAAACACCATCAATGTTTATTTAACCAATGAGGGGTCGTACAACTTGGTATTTACTTCGTGCAGCTTGTTAACCGGCATTTTATCAACCGCGCGGTCATAGGTCATAAAGCCGTTGGTTTCGCCCTCAACATCGGTAGTTTGGGTATATACCGCCGCTGAAAGGCCCAGCGGAATCAACTCCGCTATACGCTTAGTGAACGAGGCATACTTCTCAAACATTTCATCAGATGTTTTAAAGGTTTGATAACCCCAGTTCTTTTTCTGCCAGGTATGGCCATCAAGCGGTAAACCCAGGCCACCAAACTCGCCCAATACCAAAATGCGTTTTTGCCCGAAAACATCAGGCGCAGGCATAGCCGGGTGCGGGTAGTTATGTAAATCGATAATATGGCCGGTTAAATAGAAATTACCACCACTGGCACTGTTAACCAGGCGAGATGGGTCTTTCTTCATTGTCCACTCCGTAATTTCAACGGTTTTAAACTGGCCCCAGGCCTCGTTAAACGGTGTCCAAACTACGATGCTCGGGTAATTGTGCAGCACGTCCATTATGGCGTTCCACTCCTTGCGGTAGTAACCTTCAGATTCAGGCGTACGTTTTTGGTCGGTACCATGGTCCAGTACACCCGGGCGGTTTTCCCAGCCGTTACCCAGGTCGCCGCTTGGCATATCCTGCCATAACAACATGCCTACCTTATCGCAGTAAGTATAATAAGTAGCAGGCTCAACCTTAATGTGCTTACGTATCATGTTAAAGCCCATTTTTTTAAGCTGATCAATGTCGTATATCATCGCCTCGTAAGTTGGCGGCGTGTACAAGCCATCAGGCCACCAGCCCTGGTCAAGCGGACCATACTGGAAAACGAACTTGTTGTTCAGCATCATACGTTGAATACCATTAGCATCAGGCGCCATTGATATTTTACGCATGGCAAAATAGCTGGTAATCGCGTCAACCGCTTTATTATTTCGCAACAGGGTGATCTTCAAGCTGTAGAGGTTAGGACTCTCCGGCGACCAAAGCTTTTCGTTCTTCAGTGTAATAACGGCTGCTTCGCCCGCGTTTTGCTGCTTTTGAGCAATAACGGTTTTACCATCCAATACTTCTATCTTCAGGTTATCACCAGCTTGCTTACCGGCAATATCGGCGGATATGGTAATGGTGTGCGCATCAATATCAGGTGTTTGTTTGGTTGATACGATGTACGATTTTGGCACAGCCTCTAACCAAACCGTTTGCCAGATACCGGTTACCGGGGTGTACCAAATGCCCTCCGGCTTTTTCATTTGTTTGCCGGTTGGCTGCGGGCCGTCATTGGTTGGGTCCCACACGCGTACCACGATGTCCTGTTTCGAGCCACCTTTAAGGAATGGTGTGATGTTGAATGAGAACGGATCGAAACCACCCTCGTGCTTGCCGGCGCTTTTGCCGTTCACAAACACTTCGGTTTGCCAGTCAACCGCGCCAAAGTGCAGCAGTACCTCTTTACCTTTCATTGATGATGGTATATTGATCGTGTTTTTATACCACAGCAGGCTATCCTTACCCACGGTACGGCCAACGCCTGATAATGCCGACTCAGCGGCGAAAGGCACCAGAATGCTGCCCTCATATTTTGCCGGTGTAGATGCGTTTTTAGGCGTAATGGCATAGCTCCACAGGCCGTTAAGGTTTTTCCAATTATTGCTGCGTACCAGCATTGGGCGCGGGTACTCAGGCAGCGGATTTTTAGGGTCAACCTTTTCGGCCCAGGGGGTAACAATGCGATCTTTAATCAGATGCCATTGCCCCTGCTGTGCGTTGGCCGTTACGCAGGCTGTAAGGGTAAGTACTGCTGCGGATAAAAACTTTCTCATTTAGTATGTATTGAATTAAGAATTTGTGCTGTGCTAAACAGTTAAAGGGGCACTGCTCTTGCAGCAGAAACCCCTACCTTGTAAATTTAAAGTGATATTTTTTGTAATGGCGAGTAAATCATATCATCTACGCCGGCAATCTTCAACCCAACGCGGGCAAACACATATCCCTGTGATGGCGTAAGGGCAGGCACTGTAGCCGTTAAATTTACGGTGCCTGTAACGGCGCTGCCGGCTATTCCGTTATTCGCTACGTTCTCATCGCCGTTGCTTGATACAAACTGGGTTTTATTTACGTATAACGTAACCCTTTCTATATCGCGGGCATTGGCATCAGTTATTATTTTGTTAACCGAGAAAGCCGCGGTAACCGCCCTGCCACTAACTGAATATTTAACGTCGTTTATCAGGTAGTAAGGTGTTACCTCCAGATCTATGGTTTTATCGCCGCTTATGTTAACGCTCAGCGAATCGCGCGTGGCGCCAGTTTGGTTCCACCTAAAAGGGCCTTGTACCCCCGGGATTATCAGCTTGTAATCACCATTAAATAGCAGGAATGAAAACGCGCCATCCTGCGTAACATTACCTACAATAGCGCCACGTTTACCAAAACCACTTTGATACAGTTCTACCGGTACTTGGTTTTGCTCAACATTTATCGGCGTGCCGTTATAAACAAGCCTGCCTTTAAAGCTGGCCTTAGGCGCCTCTTTAGTATCCTTTTTACATGATGCAACCACCACAGTGAGTGCCACCAATATGATATATTTGAAATTAAATCTCATAACTATATAGCTTAAAAACTTATTGATTCGGCTGTTTAACAATCTTAGGGTTTCGTGATAATATATCATCATTTATCTGCGAATAATAATTACCCGATTGAAACCTGTTGGCACCCGTTATCCTGCCCAGCTTAACTTCTCTGAAAATCCATTTATTATGATTTGCATTACCCGGATTTTGGTACAGGTAAGGCCATAAGCTAAACGGCTGGGTGTTGTGCTTGGTTGCTGAACCTATGTCGCTTTTCAAATCAGCAACCGTCATGTTAGCGCCATCCCATACAATGTGTGCCAGCCTCCAGCGTTTCATATCAAACAAAGTGTGGCCTTCAAACACCAGTTCAACCCGGCGTTCATGCACTATACGGTCAAAAGTAAGATCATTGAGCGGAGTTGTTAAACCGGCACGGTTGCGTACCTGATTAATGTAACCAAGCGCTTTTCCCTTATCTCCAAGCTCAAAAGCGGCCTCACTTGCATTTAATAATACTTCCGCATAACGGTATCGTATAAAAGGCACATCGCTTCTACGACCACGACGACCAGAACCAGTAACCGGATCAAGATATTTCCGAATATAAAAACCGGTTTGTGTACGGAACTCCAAACCATCTGCAGGACCGTCTAAACCAACCGCAGGCGTAGAAGTGCCCGGAAGGGTTCCGGTTGAGATAAAATCGCCGGAAGCATTTTGGTAACCGGCTCTCACATCAATAGCGGCTCCTTTAAATACCGAACCAGGTAACATAACCGTGCCTGCTAAACGAGCGTCGCGGCCGGCAAATATATCCTGCTGATTGGTGTAGTAGATAGGGTCACCGCTCGCGTTAACTGTAGGTATCGGAGCATAGGTGTTATCCAGTTTTTCGAAGGCCTGTACCAAGTTAAGTGACGGATTTAAACGGCCCGCATCAGCGCCTTCTTCCGAACGTGAATACGGCTGATTGTTTACCGTAAAGCTGTGCACCTTATTTGTACCTACTTTAAAATCCTCAATAAAAATACTTTCCTTGTTAGCATCACTTTTATCAGTAAAAATCGCAGCGAAATTATCTGATAAATCAATGGAATTAGCTCTGTATAGCGAATAAGCTCCAGCTTCTCCATTAATAATGGCTTCAGCAGCGGCTAACGCTTTTTGATAATACGCGTTAGCCATCGTTGCAGGTATGCCAACCTCATCGCCCGGCAAGGTAACATTAGGTGTTCTTTGTGCTCCATACTTTGCAATAGAGGCTGCATATAGTGCGGCTCTCGACTCCATTGCAAGAGCTGCTGCTCTGGTAGCCCTGGATTTAATGTTAACCAGTGCCGGCAGATCGCTTTTTATTGCTTCCAGTTCACTTATTATAAAATCATAAACTTCAGATTCCTTTGATCTCGGAGTTTGCAGACTAAGTGCATCGCCTTCATAAGTTAATGATTGGGTTATAAGTGGTACGCCGCCCATTCGTTTAACCAATTCAAAGTAATAAGCGGCCCGTAAAAACCGCCCCTCAGCTATAAATATCTTTTTATCTTCTTCCTTAAGTGTTGAGGCCGTAGCACGCTCTATAAACAAGTTTATATCACGTATATATCCGTAATCCCACGTACCCCACTCACCCCAGCCCCAGCTGGTACGCTGCACAAAAAATGAGCTTCCGTTCTCTGACGGGAATGCCTCACTAAAATCAGCAAAACTTGCCCAACCATTATCTAAGCTTGAAAAATCAAGCTGTCGCTGATAAAGATCCGCAACCACCGACAATACTAACGCGGGGTCGGAAAACATTTTATCTGTCGGAACAACATCCCTGGGTTCAATGTCCAGGTAGTTATTGTCTTTACACGATGCCGTAATCAAGAGTACAGCACTTATACTCATTATCAATATCTTTTTCATCTTGTATAAGTTAATTCAGTTAAAAGGTCAGGTTAACACCAAAGTTGAATACTTTACTTTGAGGAAATTGCAAACCATTGTCATCCACAACTTCCGGGTCAATACCAAACTCTTTTAAATTGTCAAACGAGAACAAATTGTAAGCGTTCACGTAAAACCTTGCTCTTTTAATTTTTATTTTTGTAAGTACCGCCGCCGGCAGGCTATATCCTAATTCAAGGGTACGCATACGCAATTGCTTTACGTTATGCAGCCAAAATGTTGAGTTACGCTGACCGGAAACTTCGTAGTTGCTACTACCCGAATGACCCGGGTTATCACGGTTAGCGGGATATTTACCCGGAATCCATTGGCTGTTCAGATCGTAGGGATCAGCCCTGTGCCATCTATCCTCAAATATGGTGTTCAGGTTGCCGTTATTTTGAAATGCCCAACGGGTTTCCCAGTTCTGGAACCAGGTATAGCCTGATGCGCCTGAAAAATCAGCATGAAAATCAAACTCCTTGTAGCCTAAAGCAATGTTGAAACCGAAGTTAATATTAGGTTGTGTACCATAACCAAAACCAATCGGTCTCTCATCATATTGATCGATCCTGCCATCGCCATTTTGATCTTTGTAGATGATATCGCCAGGAATAAGTGTTTTATTACCCTTGCCATCAATGTTCACAGGGTAATTATTGATTTGATCAAACGATTCAAATTGGCCAATAGCTTCATGCCCCCAATCTAAACTTTTATACCGCCCCTCACGCTGGTTGCGATACTGATCCCATGAGTTAAAGAAACGTTCTTTATAGGTATCTTTCCATTTTGCACGAGTGTAGGCAATGTTACCACCAACAGTATAATTTACCTTACCAATTTTATTGCTGTAATTAAGCGATAATTCCTGGCCATATTGCAGGTCACTTTCCAAGTTCGCCTCGGGCAAATTATATCCCAGTTCTGATGGCAAAAGCACATCTTCCTGTGCTATCAGAAGCCCGCTGCGAACGCGGCGGAAATACTCTACGGAACCGTTTAACTTGCTATTTAGTAAGCTAAAATCAGCGGCAAGGTTTAAAGTTTTACTTTTTGACCAGGTAATAGTTGTAACTGGTATTCCTTTATCCCGAGAGACGCTAAGAGTTTGATCATTACCTGTGTCATAATCGTCAAGGATAGCCAGAATAGGATTATCACCGTCACGTATAGCGTAATTATAACCAGTCAGGTAAGCGAAATATGGCACAATTGGACGACCTGCATCGGTAGGATACCTGTCATCACCCATTAAACCATATGAACCTCTAAATTTTAAATCATTGAGTATGCTGTTGTCACCGAGCAAATTCTTCATGAATGATTCTTCGGTGATACGCCAGCCGGCTGATACAGCCGGGAAATAGCCTACACGTTTATTAGTGATAAATAATGATGACGCATCACGCCTGGCTGAAACCTCTAAATAATACTTATTAGCATAGTTGTAGTTAAAACGGCCGATGTACCCTACCCGCGCAGTGGCCAGATCGTAATCATCATAACGGTCCATAGTGGAGAACTCGATTAGCGGTAGGCTATTTGATTTTGGTATGGCATGCAACCAGTTACGCAGGCTACGGGTTTTAATACGTTCAGCAACCAAAGTACCCGAAATGTTGTGCTTGCCAAAGGTGTTGCTGTAATTCAACTGCGCCTGCATGTTGGTGTTGAACTCCTTACGCTGATCGCGCTCTCGCCATGGGTTAGTAGCTCCACCAGCCCTTTCGTAAGTATCCGTTTCCGGTTTGTACCTGTAAACGTCATACGTATATTCGTGGTTATTTAAAACGTTGTCGGCTATATAGTAAGAGTATACACCTTTAAGCGTTAAGCCTTTTACGCCAGGTATTTGGTATTCAGCATTAAAGTTGGTTTGCAATACTCTCCAGTCGCTACGGTAAGTGCCTGAAATTTTCTTATTGAGGAAAGCATAGTTTGACTCAATATTGTTGATAGCATTCAGGTAATTAGGATTGTCGTTAGCGTAAGGCCTTTCAATAGGCGTGTTACGCAATACGGCAAAGCGGGCCAGAAAATAGTCATCGCCACCCGGTACGCCCGGGTTTTCACGGCTTTCTACGCGTCCGTTTATATTTACGCCAACACGTAAGCCATTAGCTACCTTAGCGCTGATGTTTGACTGGATGTTGGTACGGCCAAACTCATACTCTTTACCAATGTTTGAGTTTTGGTAGAAGTTGGTTGCCGACACATAGTAGTTTACTTTGTCGGTTCCGCCGGTAAAGTTTACGTTTACTGAATTTTGCGGCGCATTGCGATTGCTGTTTAATACATAATCGCGCCAGTCAAAGCTCTGATAGCCACGCTCGGTGCCGATGCGGTATTTCTCAACCTCTTCTTTAGTAAAAGATGTTGTACCCGAGGTATTCATTTGCGCATCAGCTTTGTAGCGCGCATAATCATACGAGTTGCGAACCACATCCGGAAAACGAAACCAGTTTTGAAAGCCCATATAAGCATCTACGTTGATACGGCTCTCGCCTGATCCTTTTTTTGTGGTTACCACCACAACGCCGTTAGCAGCACGTACACCGTATATAGCCGCCGATGCGTCTTTCAGCACAGAGATACTTTCAATGTCATTTGGTGCGAGGTTGTTAAATTGCCCTGCATCCTGCTGCACACCGTCAATTACATACAAAGGTGCACCCATATTACGGATCTGGATGTTGGCGCTCGCGCCGGGGCGTCCGTCGGCCATACGGAAGGTTACACCCGGAATTTTACCGGCCAGTGTGGTACTAACCGTAGCACCGCCATGCACCCGGTCAATATCTTTAGCCGTTACCGAAGCGATTGAACCTGTTATGGATTCCCTCTTTTGAGTTCCGTAACCGGTTACTACCACTTCCTGTAAGCTTTCGTTAGCTGATTTGAGGGAGATTTTAATGTTTGTTTGCGTACCAACCGTTACCTGCTGCGCGGCGTAGCCTACAAAGGTTGCCTCAATTACGGCGTTAGCCGGCACGGTAAGCGTAAATTTTCCCTGCCCGTCAGTAGCTGTACCAATAGTGGTGCCTTTAACTCTGACGGCCACGCCTGGCAAGGGTAAATTGGTTTCGTCAACCACGGTGCCGGTAATTTGCGTTTGCGCAAAAACAGTTGATGTGTTAACAAAAAAAGCTACAAGAAAAAAAACGAACATGGCTTTGAGAAGCCGCAAGCTACCCGGCGGGTAGTTCGAAACGGATGATGTACCCTGTTTCAAGAGTAGAGTTTTTCTCATAAAATGGTAGTTATTTAATTGGTTTTTTAAGCGTCATTAAGACGTTTATTATCGAGAGGTAAATGACGGAGTTTTTTTGTTCAGCCTATTCGCTTTTTTGTATCAATACTTCGCTAAATCGTATCAATCACAACTGTGCACGCTCAAAAAAACACAGCATTAGCGCTGAAGTAAATGTCCTGATTCCCCCTCTTATATGTCCAGCTTTGAGTTTTTATTTGGCAATGATGGTATTACATTTACGTTAAATCAGTCATAATTATCAACATGAAAAACACAAATAGCGACGCGATTACCGTACAGGCAACCATCAACGCACCCGTAGAAAAAGTTTGGACGTACTGGAACGCCCCGGAACATATAACCCAATGGTGCCAGGCATCGGCTGACTGGCATGCGCCGTACGCGGAGAACGACTTGCGCCCTGATGGTAAATTCAAAACGACTATGGCCGCAAAGGATGGTAGTGTCAGTTTCGATTTTGAGGGCGTATATACGGAAGTGGAACCTCAGAAGACCATCAGCTATACCATGGCCGACGGGAGAATGGTGACTATTGAATTTGAAGGAAACGATAATATCACCACAGTTACTGAAACCTTTGACCCTGAAAACACCAATCCAATTGAAATGCAGCGTGGCGGTTGGCAGGCTATTTTAAACAGCTTTAAGCAATACACTGAAGAGAATTGAATTTTTCCATTTGTCATTTCGAACGAGGTACGAGCACAAATCTATCGCTAAGCAAATGCACACCAGCAGATTTCTCCCTATCGTTCGTAATAACAAGTATTGTATTCATACTGTGGAGTATTGAGTGTTAGTATAAACCAGCCATCATCACCGCTAACATTTACAGGCTTTTATTAACTTTGTCATCCCGTTATGAGAAAGTTTTTAGGATACATCCTTTCGCCCTTTGCTATTTCAGCATTTTTCCTGGTATTGGTTATTTTTCAGCCTATACAATGGATAAGCTACAAGGCCTTTGGCTATTCGGCGCACAAAAAATCTGTTGACGCGCTTAACTTTTGTTTGCTGAGCACCTATTACATTCTTTTTAATTCGGTAAAATTCATTAATAAACAGAACCTGCCACAAGGCCGGCCGATGATTATTATGGCTAACCACCAAAGCCTGATTGATATACCGCCGATGATCTACTTTTTCAGAAAGTATCATGCTAAGTTCATCTCCAAAATTGAGTTGGCTAAAGGTATACCATCCATATCATACAACCTGCGTGTTGGCGGCGGCGCTAATATTGATCGTAAAGACCCGCGCCAATCCATCACCGAATTGGTGAAGCTGGGCACGCGCATGAAAGAAAACGGCTGGTCGGCTATGATATTTCCTGAAGGCACCCGCTCAAAGGACGGCCATGTAAAAACCTTTCAATCGGCAGGTATAGCTACCTTATTAAAAAAATGTCCGAATGCTTTATTGGTACCGGTGGCTATTGATAAATCATGGGAGATGGTGCGTTACGGCCTGTTCCCCTTAAATACATTCACCGCCATGACGTGGGAAGTACTTGAACCCATTGAACCCGGCACCGCACCCGTCGATGAGCTGGTAAAGCTTGCCGAGGAACGAATAAGACAGAAGGTGGGCTAAGCACCCCAGCCGCTAAATGGGATTTATAATAGAGAGCTCCCCTTTAGGGGTTAGGGGACAACTAAACGTTCTTCCCGTCAATTATCCTGAAAAAATCGTCACGGTAAGTATCCCCTACCGGGATGATCTTATCGCCGATGAAGATACGGCTACGCTCAATACTGTCTATCTTATCTAACGATACGATGTATGAGCGATGCACACGTATAAAATGCTTCTCTGGCAAGGCATCCTCCATCTTTTTCATATTCTGCAGGGTGATAATGCGCTCGTTGGTGGTGAAAATGGATATATAATCCTTCAAACCTTCGATAAACAAAATATCGTGCAGGTATAGTTTCTGTATTTTATGCTCAGTTTTTACAAAAATGAAATCACTTAAAAAGTCTGGTTGCTGCTGTACGGGTGCTGCCGCGGGCACAGGTGTACTTACTGCTGCAGCAGGGTTTATAATGCCTTGCGCCTTTTGTACGGCTTTATAAAAACGATCAAACGCGATAGGCTTTAACAAGTAGTCAACCACGTCAAGCTCATACCCCTCAAGCGCATATTGCGGATAGGCAGTAGTTAGTATAACTTTAGCCTTGCCATTGGCAATCTTTAAAAATTGAATACCGGTGAGTTCGGGCATTTGCACGTCCAGAAACACCAGGTCGGCTTCGCCGCTTTGTACCAGCGTAAGCGCTTCAATAGGATTGGTAGTAGCCTTAACCAATTGCAAAAAAGGCATTTTGGCAATGTAATCCTCAAGTATGTTTAAAGCCAAAGGCTCATCATCAACAACCAGGCACCGTATCATTTTCTATAATCAGTTTTAAAAGCTAAAATAAACAATTTAACATCCGCAACGCTACTTATCAACCTGCACACATTTCCAAAAAAGCAATTTTAAAGCAAAACAAGTTAAGCAAATTCAACGTTAACTAAATAATATTAACCATAACACTTAGCTACCCATGAAAAAACTTAGTGCAGCTATTGTTGCCATTATATTTGCCTGCGTTTTGCAAAACGCCAATGCCCAAACAAGCCCGGTAAAAAAAGATACCGTTAGTAAAGGTCAGCCGGGTGCTACCACGCAGTCGTCACCGGCTAACCCGGTGCAGCCTGCCTCTACGCCCGACTGGTTGAAAAGCGATGCGGATAAAAAGAAAGATAACTCTACCTTTTTAACATCACCTACTCCTGATAGTAACAAAAGCGGTACTACCAAGTCAAAGCAGAAAAGGAAATAGCACTATAAAAGCCGTTCAAACCAGAATGGCTTTTTTTTATTAAAGAACAAGCTTCAGATTACAAACATAAAAGGTTTCTGTATCGTCAATATCCAGGGCATATTTTTTAGGATAAAGCAGATTCAGCCTGCGTTTAACATTACTTAAACCAATACCGCCTGAAGCATCGCGGTTATTATTATGTTTTTTATTTTCGATATGAAAGTCGAGCGTACCGTTATCTACCATCAGGTTCATCCGTATGGGCGTTTCCGGATCATTGGCAACACCATGCTTAAAGGCGTTTTCAATGAATGATATTAACAACAGCGGAGCTATACGCTGCGTAGTTACATCACCTTTTACTTCAAACTCAACAAAGGCTTTGTAGCCAAACCGTATTTTTTGCAGGTCGATATAATTTTGCAGGTAATGGATCTCCTTCTCCAGGTCTACCTTGTTATCATTACTCTCATACAGCATGTACCGCATAATTTCTGACAGCTTCAGAATAGCCTCAGGCGTAGTTTCCGACCGCTGGTAAGCCAGCGAGTAAATACTGTTTAGCGAGTTGAACAAAAAGTGTGGGTTAACCTGCGATTTCAGGAAGGATAGCTCGGCTGTTAAACGCTGATTTTCCAGGTCGCGCTGAATGCGCTCGTTCAAAAACCAATCGGTAGAGAATTTGAGTACAATGCTCAAAAACACGAAAATCAGGCTGGTAAAAAATGCGCTAAGATAGTAGGATGTAAAACCTATCATTTGCCCTTTTTGCTTTACAAGCGCATACTCTTTGTAAACAAGCGCCAATCCGTATTTAAAAAAACCATAGGCCAGTATTACGCCTAAAGCAATAAGTATGTATGTGCCATACCGCTTGCGGTCAAGCAGTTTAGGAATAAGCAGCAGGTAATTGATATAGAACAAGCTGATGTTTACCATGCCAAATAAAACAAACAGCACCAGCAAAGCCTCAATTGAAAGCCTGCTGTTGGTTTTGCCAATAAAAAAGAAGAAGGATATCAGGCATACCCACACAAACACATGCCAAAAAAACTGCCACTGCTTCTTCATCCTTTTACGCCGTGTTAACCGTCATGTTTACTTATTTGTTCCGCCATCTAAAGTAGTGTTTTAGCGCCTTATCGCGCGATGTATTATATATAGAGCTGGGTTTTTTCGATGAACTGCCCATTTTCTTCGACGAACGGGTTAATAGCCCGTTGCGGGCGTTTATCTATAAATAAAACCCGTTGGTCTAATACATTTTATGGGCTTGATTTTTTGCTATTTCTTTGTTTCATCAAATCAATCGCAATGAAAAAGTTAATCAAATACTCAAACCCTTTTGTAATGCTACTGGTACCAGTAATGTTTGCCCTGGTGATGGGTGTTGCTTACCAGTTTAACCAACAACAAAATTTAAATATAAAAGATGCCGGCGTTAAAGCTAAACAAGCCACTTCACTATTTGTAAAAGGCGTAAGCCTTGTGAAAACAGTGTGCGGAATCAGCCAGGAAAACGTATGGTAATCAGTACTCAAAACCTAACCTTTAACTTTGGCAACCAAAAGGTTGTCAACTCCTTATCGTTGCAAGTTCCGCAAGGAAGCATATATGGTTTTTTAGGGCCCAACGGCGCCGGTAAAACCACTACTATTAAATTGCTGCTTAATCTGTTAAAAACGGATGAAGGCAGCATTTCTGTTTTTGAGAAGGACCTGAAAAGCAATCGTATTGAGATACTCTCAAAAATTGGCTCGCTGATAGAGCAACCTGCCATTTACCTGCACCTAACCGGGCGCGAAAACCTGGTTAACCGCGCGGGCTTGCTGCAATTATCCATCCGCCGGGTTGATGAAATGCTTGAGCTGGTACAGCTTAAACAAGCGGCCAATAAAAAAGCCGGTCAATATTCACTGGGGATGAAACAACGGCTGGGTATTGCGCTGGCCTTGTTAAGCGATCCTGAATTACTGATACTGGATGAACCAACCAACGGGCTCGACCCGAACGGCATTATTGAGATACGCGAGCTGCTCATTAACCTAACCCGCCAGCATGGCAAAACGGTTTTTATCAGCAGTCACCTTCTTTCAGAAATTGAGCGGATGGCCACCCATGTGGGCATTATCAATAATGGCACCATGCTTTTTCAGGGTAGCATTGCCGAGCTGGAAGCACTTAACCAGGCACTGCTGCTTATTGAAGTTGATAATACGGTTGATGCTGCCAACCTATTAAAGCGACATCAATATGAGGTTGCGCAGGTAACGGAAACGTTGGTTGGCTTGCCTTACCATTCAAAACAACAAAGTGGCGAAGTCAATACCTTACTGGTAAACAATGGCTTTAGGGTTTACAGCATCGGCAAGCAACAGCAAGACCTTGAAACGCTCTTCTTATCCATCACCAAACAAGCCTGAAGCCTTACACATCTATGAAAGCATTTTTATTATCCTTACGCTCCGAATTTTTTAAGACCCGCAAAACCCTGGCTTTTTGGTGCGCTATATTGCTGCCCCTGCTTATTTGCATGTTAATGACCATTGGCTTTTTAACCAATGCCGAAAAAATGGCCAGTTGGCCGGGCGAATTGCTTTGGATAAGATTTGTTGGTAATGTTTTGAATGTTATGGGCGTTTTACTATTGCCTATGTTCACCGTATTTACTGCTTACTCAATAAATAATATTGAACACAGGGCCGATACATGGAAAATGCTGTTCACCCTGCCGCTGCCAAAGTTTACGGTATATAGCGCAAAGTATGTTTATGCTTTACTATTGATATTTATCAGCCTGGCTTTGTTTGTACTGTTCACCATTGGTTTTGCCAACCTCCTATCGGTAATTAAACCCGGCTTAAGGTTTAACGAATACCACATGGAATTTACTTTGATGCAGATATATTTTAAATTATTCCTTTCAGCTTTAGGCATCCTTTCACTACAATTTTTGTTCAGCCTTTTGTGGAAGGATTTTCTAAAACCTATGGGCATTGGCTTTGTAGGCACCATATCGGGCATTATCATGGCATCGGCGGGATGGAAGTATGCTTACCTTTTCCCTTACTCGCACCCTATGCTGGCACTAACCAACATGTTGCCACGCACTAAAACTCCTACACAATCACGGCAACTGGTTATAAATATACTTACCGATGATGTTTACGTGAGCCTTGCTGTAGCGGTGGTGGTGTTTTTCGCCGGTTACTTTATCTTACTAAAGCGGAGTATTAAGTAGCTACTTCGGGCTTTTTGTTAATATCCTGTAAGGTTAAAGGCACCAGTTTCTTGGTTTTGAGATAAGTAATGGTTACTACGATCAGCGTCATGGTGCCGCCGAATATTACCGCTGGTACCGTATCCAACAACTTAGCAGCCACGCCCGATTCAAACTCGCCTATCTCGTTTGATGATCCGATAAACATCTGGTTCACGGCCGATACCCTACCACGCATTTCATCAGGTGTAAGCATCTGCATAATGGTACCGCGAATTAAAACACTGACACTATCAAACCCACCCTCAATAAACAGGAATACCAGCGATAAATAGAAATTGCGCGACAGGCCAAAGCAAATGATAGACAAACCAAAGCCTGCCACCGCGATAAGCAGGTTTCGCCAGGGTTTACCCATGGGCGAAAAGCGGGTCATGCTTAGCATGGTCAGCACCGCGCCCAATGAGGTTGCGCCACGCATTACCCCAACACCCTCCGGGCCCACATGCAGAATATCCTTTGCAAAAACCGGCAGCAAGGCTACCGCGCCGCCAAAAAACACCGAGAACATATCCAGACTAAGCGCGCCAACCAGCATCTTGGTATTAAACACAAAGCGTATCCCTTCTGAAAGGCTTTTCCATATTCCCTCTTTAGGAGCAAATACGGGCGGCACCTTTTTTAACAGGCATACGGATATAAAAGCTATAGCTAAAAAAATCACAATCGCTATAAAAGCACCTGTAATACCCATGTAAGCATAAATAAAACTACCCACAACCGGCGCAATTATAGAGGCTATCTGCCAGCTCGAACTGTTCCAGGTGCTGGAATTAGGGTAAACTTCTCGCGGTACACTATTAGCCAGCACCGAAAATGCCGCCGGGGCGTAAAAGGCTCTGGCCAACCCATTAACGAAAAGCATACCGTAAATTATAGGCACTACCGTGTGCATATGCAAATAATCGCCTGTACCTTTATGCGTAGCCACCATCATCACCAGCGATGAGAAGAATATGGTACCGAATATGAGCAGCAACATTTTGCGCTTCTCCAGCTTGTCGGCAATGTAACCGCCGTAAAGCGATAAGCCTATAGCAGGTATGGCTTCATACAACCCTATCAGCCCAAGGGCAAACTTATCATGCGTAACATCATAAATGTAGATACCTAATACTACGTTCTGCATTTGGTAAGCGAACGTAAAAAAGAAACGCATGGTTATATACGAGCGGAAATCTTTGAACCGCAGGGCGGCAAACGAATCGGTTTTTGTAGATGTGGTACTGTCGGCTTCGGGCACTTGTTTTTGTTTTGTGCAAAAATAGGTATAAATGAAAAAGGCAGAACCTGTAAAATGTTCTGCCTTTGTAATATTGTTATGGTATAACCTATTTTAACCCATGCTGATCTATTAAATAGATCAATGAAGCCATAGCGGCTGCACCCAATTCCAACTCGCGCTTATGTACTTTTTCAAACACATCTGCGGCTGTATGGTGCAGGTCGAAATAACGTTGTGAATCGGGCAAAAAGCTGATCAGGGTAATATTCGGCACGGTTTCTTTCAACGGTTCTATGTCCGTACCGCCTTCGCCTTTTACCAGCCTGTCGGCCTCGTATGGCTCAAATAATTTCTTCCAATTCTTGTTGATTTTAGCTACCACCTCCGGCGAGGCATCAAAACCGAAACCACGTGGCACAAAGCCCCCCTCGTCTGTTTCAATAGCGGCAATATGGTCTTCCTTGTTCTTGGCGGCAAGCTCGGCATATTTTAAACCACCACGAGTGCCGTTCTCCTCATTCATAAAAAAAACCGCACGTACCGAGTTTTTAGGTTTATAATTTAGCGCTTTCAAAATACGTAGCGCCTCGGCTGATTGTACGATGCCCGTACCATCATCATGCGCGCCCTCGGCCAAGTCCCATGAATCCAGGTGACCGCCTACGGTAATCACTTTTTTAGGATAGTCTGTTCCGGTAAGTTCACCAATAACGTTGTATGATTTTACCTCGGGCAGGGTTTGGCAGCTTTGCTTGAACCAAAATTTGATCAACGGCAACTTACGCAGCCTTAACATTCCGCTCAGTTTATCAGCAGCCATGGTTGATATGGCCGCGGCGGGGATCATCTTGGTACCTGGTTCACTTAGCGTACCGCCGGTATGCGGATAGTTATCCAACGCCGGACTTAACGAGCGAACAATAGCGCCAACCGCGCCCAGCTTGGCAGCCTCCGCCGGACCAACAAAACGCTGATCGCCAGCCGCACCGTAACCCTGACCTGTCTCGATATAACGCGGGTCAAAAGGGCGGTTAAAAAAAACGATCTTGCCTTTAATCACGCTCTCGCCCAGATCCTGCATTTCTTTAATGCTCTTTACCTCGATAACGTTGGCTGTAATACCTGCCGCCGGCGTTGCTATCGACATACCCAGCGCGCAGATAGGTACGGATATTTTTTTATTACCATCAATAATAGCACCTTGTTCTTTGGCACCACGTACCCAATGCGGCACCATAACTTCCTGCAGGTAAACACGGTCAAAACCGTAATCTTCCATCAGTTTTTTACCCCACTCAACCGCTTTTTGCGCATTAGGTGAACCACTTAAACGTGGACCTATTTTTTTGCACAGATAACGCAGGTTTTCATACCCCTGGCCGTTAACCAGGGCTTCGTCGTAAATTTTACGCATCATTAGCGAGTCCTGCGCTTGTAGCGAGAGTGTACCGAAAAGTATAGCGGCAGAGAGTAAAAGTTTTTTCATGTATTGAAGTCAGTTTCAACAAAGATAAATTTTAACGGAGATTTTAGGCAGATGGCGTGAAGATTAAGTATTGGAAATGCTTGTTCCCTAAAAAAGTTAATATGCTTTTTTGTTAAGTCCTCCCCTTTGGGAGGATTCAGGATATCTCTACGATATTTTATCCCACGATAAGCCTGCATTTTTCGACTGGCTTGCCTGGTGCAGTATCTGGTTTTCAGGATGAGTAAGTTGCGGATCTTTTTCAAAAATATCTTCCACACACTTGCGCACCTGCATCAGTAACTCCTGATCTGTGGCCAGATTAGCAACCTTGAGGTCGAGTACACCGCTTTGTTGAGTGCCTTCAATGTTGCCAGGCCCCCGCAGTTGCAGGTCTATCTCTGATATTTCGAACCCATTATTCGTTTTTACCATGGTATCCAGGCGGATACGGCCATCGTTGCTCAGCTTGTTGCTGCTCATCAATATACAATACGATTGCTCGGCACCACGCCCTACCCGGCCCCGCAACTGGTGCAACTGCGACAGCCCGAAACGTTCGGCATTTTCAATGATCATCACCGAGGCGTTGGGCACATTTACGCCCACTTCGATCACCGTAGTTGCAACCATTATTTGTGTTTGAGCGTTGATAAACCGCTGCATTTCTTCTTCCTTAACAGCGGCGGGTATTTTGCCATGCACAATGCTGATCTGGTACTTGGGCAAGGGGAATTCACGGCGCATGGTTTCAATGCCTTCTTCCAGGTTTTTGAGGTCGAGTTTTTCGCTTTCCTTTATCAGCGGGTACACTACATATATTTGCCTGCCCTTGGCTATTTCCTCACGCATCATACCAAACATGCGCAGGCGCTGGCTCTCGTAAAAGTGTACCGTTTCAATAGGTTTACGCCCGGCGGGCAGCTCATCAATTACTGATACATCCAGGTCGCCATACATGGTCATGGCCAGGGTGCGCGGTATGGGGGTGGCCGTCATTACCAGTACATGCGGGGGCACCACATTTTTACGCCATAGTTTTGAGCGTTGCTCCACACCAAAACGATGTTGCTCATCAATAACCACAAAACCCAGATTTTTATATTGCACGGCATCCTCTATCAAAGCATGGGTACCTATCAATATTTTAAGCTCGCCGCTAAGCAGGCGTTCGTGAATTATCTTGCGTTGTTTTTTAGGGGTAGAACCGGTAAGCAAGGCCACCTCCACAAAATCATCGCCCACCAGACTTTTCACAGTTTGGTAATGCTGACTGGCCAATATCTCGGTAGGCGCCATCATACAAGCCTGAAAGCCGTTATCAATGGCGATAAGGATGCTCATCAACGCCACAACGGTTTTACCGCTGCCTACATCACCCTGTAGCAAACGGTTCATTTGCACACCACGCTGAGTATCTATCCTAATCTCCTTTAGCACCCGCTTTTGCGCGTTGGTTAACGGAAAGGGCAACTTATCATTATAAAAGCCATTAAAGTAATGGCCTACCTTATCAAAAATATTACCCTTAAATTTTTGTGTACGGTATAGCTTGTTTTTAAGCAGTTTATATTGTAAAAAGAAAAGTTCTTCAAATTTGAGGCGGTGCTGAGCTTCATTCAATTTATTGGCATCATCCGGAAAGTGCATTTGCCGGTAAGCCTCGCGCCTGTCCATTAGGCGGTATTTGTTGATGATGTATTGCGGTAAATTCTCTTGCAGATAGCGCGCGTACTCTTCAATCAATATAGTGGTAAGCTTTTGTATGCCCTTACTATCTAAACTGAATTGCTTTAACTTTTCGGTAGAGTTATAGGCAGGCTGCAGGGTTAGGTTTCCCTGCCGCTTGATGGCCTGTGGCGAGTATTGCTCCATTTCCGGGTGCGACATTTGGGGCCGCCCGTTAAACATGCCCGGCTTACCGAAAATGATATAAGCTTTGCCTACACGCAGACTTTTCTCGACCCAGGTAACGCCCTGGAACCATACCAATTCTATCTGGCCGGTATCATCCTGCGCCTGTACCACAAGGCGTTTGGCGCGCTTTTCGCCGATTATCTCTTTACGCAGAAGCCTAACGATAACTTGCACATAAGGCATTTCGGGATGTATATCCTTAACCTTATAAAACCGTGTGCGGTCAATGTATTTATAAGGAAAATGCCGCAGCAGGTCGGCATAAGTAAAAATAGCGAGCTCCTTCTTAAGCACTTCGGCTCGAGCCGGGCCTACACCCTTTAAATATTCAATGGGCGTTTCAAAAGGGGATGCGCTCCTACTAAGTTCCAATCAGATTAAATATTGATTATTCAACCAACGCAACCACCGATATTTCAACATTCACATTTTTAGGCAATGCGGCTACCTGTACAGTTTCGCGTGCCGGAAAATTATCGGTAAAATATGAACCATAAACTTCATTCACTGTAGCGAAGTCATTCATATCTTTTAAAAAAATACCCGTTTTTATAACACTGCTAAAATCGGCACCGGCTTCGGTCAATATGGCTTTCAGGTTTTCCATTACCTGCTTGGTCTCGGTTTTCACGTCGTCAAGCACTAATTCGCCAGTGGCAGGATTAAGCGCAATCTGGCCTGAAACAAATAAAAAGCCATTAGCTTTTACTGCCTGGCTGTATGGCCCAATCGGCGCCGGGGCATTGGTAGTGTTTATTATAGTTTTCATTTTTTGAGGATAAAAAGGTCAATCAGTTTCCAGATTATGCCTGCCAAAAACATAATTATGGCTATGGCATTAATGGTATGCATCACCTTTAAATTAAAGTTAGTTGGCCTGTTCGGGTCTTTTTTCCGGAAAAAGTACATAGCACAAATTTAGTAAAAAAAAGAAGGCTCCGGGTTATCCGGAGCCTTCGATATGATCTTTAAAAAGAATCGATCAAAAATTATTTGCTGAATTCAACACGACGGTTTAATACACGTCCTTCTTCAGTTGAGTTGTCAGCAACCGGGTTAGTTTCGCCGTAACCTTTTACTTTAACTTTTTTAGCGTCAACACCAGAGTTAACTAAGTAAGTTTTTACTGAATTAGCGCGGTCTTTAGAAAGTTGCATGTTGTGAGCAGCAGTACCTTCTGATGAAGCATAACCTTTAACAGTTACAGTAGCACCTGATGAACGCAAATCAGCTGAAGTAGCGTCAAGAGCTGGGTAAGCAGAAGTTCTTAATACTGAACTATCAAATTCAAACTGGATGTTTGAGTAAGCAGCACCAGCTTCAGTAGAGTCAGCTTTAGGGAATACGATAGCGCAACCAGCACCATCAACCACTGTACCAGCAGGAGTGTTAGGGCATTTGTCGAATTGATCAGATACACCGTCACCGTCTGAATCTTTTTTCAGGTCGCTAACTGCAGTTTCAACTGATGATACACGGCCTTTAAGAGCTTCAACTTCCTGACGTAAAGTTTCGTCATAAAGTTCGTCATACATCATAGCAACTGGGTTTACCCAATCCAGGTTCGGTTTTGAGCTTGAACCCAGGGTAAACTCTAAACCTGCATAACCGTAAGACCATTTGTCGCGAGTTGGGAATCCTCTTTTGTAACCGTCAAAGTTATCACCGTCAACAAAGTTTACAGTGTAACCTAAGTTCAGGGCAACACCATCGCTTAAACGGAATTTAACACCAGCACCTACAGGGATAACCAATTCTTTGATGTATTTGTCATCATTGTTGTATGGTTGCAATTCGCCACCAGCGGTTTGAGTAGTTTTTGGTTTGTACATTGCTAAACCTGCACCAGCATTCAGGAAGAAGTTAACTGAATTTTTGCGGTGTAAGAAATCGATGCTACCAAAGTTCCACTGACCACCTAAGGTAGCAGACCAGAAACGGGTTTCAAATTCTTTCTCAGTGTAAGTAGCCGGATCAACGTTTTCAACGTCGTTATTGTTACCGCCAACTTTACCACCGTGCAAGTCTAAAATTAAACCGAAGCTGTGTGAAAGTTGCTGACGGAATGATAGGCCGTAACCTAAGTTAAGATCTGCTTTTAGGTAATCATTGGTACCGCCTAAAGCGCTGAATGGTGAAGTTACACCACCGTTGATACCGATGCTAAAAGTTCTGTACTGACCTAAGCCACCAAATACCTTGGCGGTAGTAGGCTCTGTCGACGTAGAAGTTGTTGCTGTTGAGGTTGAATCTGTTTGTGCGAAAGCCACACTCACAGCCATCAAAGAAGCGAACGATAACGCGACTGTTTTCTTCAATGTAGAATAATTCATAGTTTTAAGATTAAACGATTTTAATTGTGATTTTTTTCAAAAATACTAATTATGTTTGAAATCAATACCAAATTTTGTTCCAAAAATTAAAGCTATAACACTGCCTGCACTGTAATTGTTTTTGGATTTTCAAATTTTAATAATCCCAGTATGAAATACCTACCCATTGATAATGAACTATTTATAAATAATAGAAAAAATTTCGTTTCGCGATTAAAACCATCATCAATAGCTATTTTTCACTCCAATGACGAATATCCGCGAAATGGCGATCAAACGTTCATTTTTAAGCAAAATCCCGATTTTTTTTATTTATCAGGCATAGATCAGGAGCAAAGTATACTCATTTTGTTTCCTGACTGTCCTAATATCCTATACAGAGAAGTACTTTTTTTAAGACAAACCAGCGAACTTATTGCCATATGGGAGGGGCATAAGTATACTATTGAAGAAGCACGCGCTGCATCAGGCATAGAAAATATCTACTGGCTGCATGATTATGACAGCATACTGCATAGCATAATAAACTATGCCGACAACATTTACCTTAATACTAACGAGAACGACCGCTATTTGCATACGGTACCTTACCGCGATCTCCGCATGATCAATGAACTGAAGGCGAAGTACCCTTTACACCAATATCAGCGTTCGGCACCCATCCTGCGCGATCTGCGCCCGGTAAAATCAGACATCGAGGTGCAGCTTACCAAAAAAGCCTGTGAAATTACCCGCGACGCCTTTATACGCGTACTTAAATTTGTAAAGCCCGGTGTTACCGAATATGAAATAGAAGCCGAGGTTACCCACGAGTTTTTACGCCAGCGCGCTACCGGGCACGGTTATAATCCTATTATCGCGTCGGGCAAAAACGCTATAGTATTACATTATAATGATAACAACCAGTTATGCCATGACGGCGATGTAATTCTATTTGATTTTGGTGCCGAGTACGCCAACTACAACGCCGACCTGAGCCGCTCAATACCGGTTAACGGCCGCTTTACCCCTCGCCAGCGCGATGTATATAATGCGGTATTGCGCGTTATGCGCGAGGCAACCAAGCTAATTGTTGTAGGTACGGTTTCACCAGAGTATCATGAGGAAGTGGGCAGGATCATGACCAGCGAACTTATTGGCCTAGGCTTATTAAAGAAGCATGAAGTAGACCGGCAAGACCCTAAGATGCCTTTGTATAAAAAGTATTTTATGCACGGTACCTCACATCACCTGGGTATCGACGTGCATGATTACGCCAGCCGTTATAAGCCTTTTGAGTCAGGCAATATCCTAACTTGCGAACCCGGAATTTACATACCTGAAGAAGGCCTGGGCATACGTATCGAAAACGATATATTGATAACAGCAGATGGGAACATTGACCTGATGGCCGATATACCGGTTGAGACTGAACATATCGAGGAAATTATGAATGGTAAATAATGCCTTATTAAGCAATAGGATATAATTAATTATTTTTTAAATAAAAATTAATTATTCGTTTTTATTTTGATCTTAAAGTTAGGTTTGTTTTATTAGCGGAAATAAAACAAACCTAACATGAAAAAATTATTTCTATCAGCACTCGCAGTTGGCTTTTTAGCTTTTTCTTCCTGCAAAAAGGATGCTTCTTCAACTCAACCAACGAAAACCATCCAGGATGAAGTTGTGCTAACCAACGGAAGATTACAGTTTAAAGATTCAAAGACTTTGAATAATGTTATTTCGAAGCTAATTAATAAAGGCACAGATTATTGGAATAATTGGGAAAGGGATTTAAAGTTTAAATCCCTCAGAAATGATTCTCTTGCTTCCGAAAAATTTGAATCATTTGTTTTTCCATCTTTTTACAAAACTATAATCAACCCAAAAGGTGAGTATATGGTGGGCGATACTATTGTTTGGTTTAACAACGGTTACAAATATTTGATCCCTAACAAAGACGAAGCATTGCTGGCTAAAACCAAAACCAATCCAGACGCCTACAACTTAAAATTTGCCGCTGGCGATCAACCTATCAACTCTTCTGGTAAATTGACGACGCAAAGTACCCAACTTGGTGGGGGGAAAAAAGACGCACGTTATCAGCTTGAATTTATAAAGGATGGTGACCCTAATAGTAAGCGAAAAATTGTTTTTGAAATTTATAACTATGTAGAGCAGGGCATTTACAATATCCATTATATACATACACTTATAAAACTCGAGTATCTTGGCGGAAATAAACCCGGCAACTGGAAACCGGCAAGTGAAACTATGGAAAAAAGAATTTCTAACTTAAGTTTTGATATCGCCTTTGCAGGTACCGGAACCGGCGCGACTGCTCATGCTACCGGATCGAATATTAATACTGGTACTCAAATCGACGGTATTAATCTCGACTACGTACTTTGCACATTTCAGTCAACTAACAAAACGGTGAACGCTACAGTCAATGGTCAATATTATGCGAAAGTACTGGCGCCCCAACATTCAGCTGGGATTTATACTGTAAATTCTGCATGGTAATTTTAGTTAAACGCTATTTATTTAAAAAAGGAGATCCAGTGGGTCTCCTTTCTTATTATTACTATTGGCCAATTTTTATATTGCCTATATTTGAACGGTTTATTCATTTTACAATTGCCGAAAGAACAGACACCATACAAACACATACTCATATGCCGCACGGATGCCATTGGCGATGTGGTGCTAACGCTGCCTATGTGCGGTTACATACGGTCCGTTTATCCTGATGTCAAGATTTCATTTTTAGGGCGCACCTATACCAAACCAGTAATTGAAGCGTGCCGGGCGGTTAATGCATTTATTAATTACGACGACCTTTTAAAGCTGTCTTTTAGTGACCGGGCTAAAAGTTTGCAAACGTTGAATATCAATTGCGCTATTCATGTTTTTCCTAACAAAAAGGTAGCTAAGTTTATTAAAGCAGCAGGTATATCAACCCGTATCGGCACCACTAACCGTATATTCCATTGGTTTACCTGTAACAAGCTGGTTAAGCTGAGCCGAAAAAAGTCGGATTTGCATGAAGCGCAGCTGAACATGGTTTTGCTTAAGCCGCTTGGCTTACCAGTATTACCGCTTGAACAAATACACCAGTACTACCAGTTTGAACCGACAGTTACGGTGCCAGAAAAAATCAGCCCCCTGCTATCAACTGATAAATTTAACTTGATCCTTCACCCTAAATCGCACGGCAGCGGGGTTGAATGGCCGCTTGAAAGTTTTGAACAATTAATTGAGCTACTTCCTGCCGAGAAATTCAACATCTTCATCAGCGGCTCCGAAAAAGAAAAAAACATATTAGCTGATTGGATTGAAAAACTGCCCGACCACGTAACAAATCTTACCGGCAAAATGGATTTGTATCAATTCGTCAGTTTTATACGTAATGCTGATGGGCTGGTAGCCTCCGGTACGGGGCCATTGCATATTGCAGCGGCGTCAGGCATCAACACGTTGGGTTTATTCCCATGCGTTAGGCCTATACACCCGGAACGTTGGGCCCCATTAGGTAAAAGGGCCGGCTACCTGGAAAGCAACTCAGAAAACTTAAGCAGCATAACGCCGCAGGCGGTAGCTGATGTTATTATCAACTGGCAAAAATGGGCAGATCAAACATATTAGTTACACTCGACTCGATGCGTTATCCTAATACGGGCTTGTATTACTTTGGTAAAAGCCTTGGCGAGGCACTGCTCAGGCAAAATCAACAACGGTTTAAACTCACCTACTTTTTAGACAAACACACTAAAGTTTTTGATGATACCGAAGCGAGCACCATGTACCTCAGAAAGTATCATAAGGCAATATTCTTCAACTACCGCAACATTGACCTTTTCCACTTTACAGATCAGTTTTCGCGGGTAAAACCGAAGCGTGTTTCGAGAAAAAAAATATTAACTATACACGATATTAATCAGGTGCATGAAAAAGACCTGAGCCCGGAAAAACTTAAAATTTACCTTGATAAATTGGGCGAGCGTATCGATTCGTGCGATAAGATAGTCACCATATCGCAATTTGCGGCAGATGATGTTTTGAGATTTTATCCTCATGTGAAAGATAAGCTTAGCGTGATATATAACGGTGCAGACAAGCTACTTGTAAAGCCTGGGCATCTGCCGGCGTATCAACCACCAAAACCTTTTCTGTTTACAATAGGTATAGTATCAGCCAAAAAGAACGCCCATGTTTTACCCGCCTTGTTGCAAAATAACGACATGGAACTCGTTATTGCCGGTATTGAAACGCCCTATAAGGATGTAGTAATGGAACAGGCAAAAAAATTTAATTGTGCTGACCGTGTAAAAATTATAGGAACTATTAATGATGATGACCGGTCATGGTATTATCAGCATTGTACAGCTTTTGTATTTCCATCAATAGCCGAAGGCTTTGGCTTGCCGGTTATTGAGGCCATGCATTTTGGGAAGCCTGTGTTTGTATCCACCAGCACCTCGTTGCCTGAAGTAGCTGGGGATGCCGCCTACTATTTCAAAAGTTTTGAACCTGAAGATATGCAGCAAACTTTCGATCAAGGCATGGAAAATTTTGCATCAACCAACATGGCACAAAAAGCCATGCAACACGCCGCACGCTACAATTGGGATGACACGGCCAGACAATACCTTGAATTATACGATAGATGCCTCAACAATAAATAACACAGTGCTTAGTTATTAAAACTAACAGACATTTAACTAAATACTGTTAATTTTGCACCCTTAAATTTTTTAATGAAAACATATTTCAGGCTGCTCTCATTTGCTAAACCCATCGAGAAGTTTGCTATACCTTACATACTATACACCTTATTATACGTAATATTCAGCACGTCGGTATTGGCGCTGCTTGGCCCGCTGTTAAATACACTTTTTAACGTTAATGATTGCGCCCCCGAAAAGGTTGCCAAAGTAAGTAAGGATATTTCTACGTTTGACGTAGCCGGATGGTTTAAATTCTATCTAAATGATTTTGTTGAGAAACATGGTCAGTTTGGCGCCTTGCAATTTGTTTGCGCGGTTATAATGGCGGCGGTTATATTAGGTAATCTTTTCCGCTACCTGTCGCAGCGCACCATGGAAAATATGCGCATTCATACGCTGCTTAAAATACGTAAGGCGGTGTTTGACAACGTGATTAACCTGCACCTTGGCTACTTCAGCAATGAGCGTAAAGGTGATATCATTTCAAAGATAGCATCAGAAGTTCAAACCGTGCAATTTACGGTTACCGGCACGCTACAGGTTATTTTTAAAGAACCTTTGCTGCTGATTGCGTACTTAGTTGTACTGTTCTCCACATCAGTAAAACTAACATTAATATCATTACTGGTGATACCTATTGCCGGGTTTATCATATCGCGAATTGTAAAAAAACTCAGGTCTCAGGCTGTCGAGGCTCAAAGCTCTTACGCCAACATGGTTAGCTATCTTGATGAAGCATTATCGGGCATCAAGATCATTAAAGCTTTCAATGCAACAAACTTTATAATTAAGCGCTTCGACGACGAAAATATTCGCTATTCAAAAATAGGCAAGGCCATGTCTCGCAGGCAACAGCTCGCCTCGCCGGTATCTGAAGCGCTTTCTATTATCATGATCTCGTTTATTGTGTTATACGGTGGCTACCTGCTTTTCAATAATGAGTCTGAGCTTACTCCGGGCCAATTCATCGCCTATATTGCCTTATTTTCACAACTAATGCGTCCGGCCAAAGCTTTGGGCGACTCATTTAGCAATATTCATACAGGGCTGGTTGCCGGCGAGCGGGTACTTGCACTGATAGATGAAAAGCCACAGATAACCGATGCCCCCGATGCAGTTGCCGTAACCGAATTTAACGAAGGTATACACCTTAACAATGTAAGCTTTGCCTATAATGAACGGACTGTTTTAAAGAACATAAACCTAACAGTTCCAAAAGGCAAAACAGTTGCGCTGGTTGGCCCATCGGGTGGTGGTAAATCAACCATGATGGATTTATTGCCACGTTTTATTGAGCCGAAAGAGGGTGATATTTTGATTGACGATAACAACATCAAACAAGTTAAAACCGATTCGCTCCGCGCGTTAATGGGGATTGTTAATCAGGAATCTATATTGTTTAACGATACCATATTTAATAATATCGCCTTCGGCAAAACCGGCGTTTCGCAGCAAGAGGTAGAAGCAGCGGCACGTATTGCCAATGCCCATAACTTTATAATGGATACCGAAAATGGTTATCAAACCAATATTGGCGACAGGGGCGTAAAACTTTCAGGCGGGCAAAGGCAGCGCATTAGTATCGCCCGCGCGGTATTGAACAATCCACCGATCATGCTGCTTGACGAGGCTACCTCGGCGCTGGATACCGAATCAGAAAAACTGGTACAGGATGCGTTGAACAACCTGATGAAAAACCGCACATCACTAATTATAGCGCACCGCTTAAGCACCATACAAAATGCCGATATAATTGTGGTGCTTGAAGAAGGCCGTATTGTTGAACAAGGCAGCCATGCCGAACTGATTGAGCACAACGGACTTTACCGCAAGCTGATCGATATGCAAACTTTTAACGCTGATTAGACTGTACAACATAATCAACTGCCTTAATAATTTTGTTGATTACTACATGCCAGGTGTAATTTTCAGCAACATATCGTTTTGCGTTTAAAGCGAGTTTTTCTCTATCTAAAGCCGGATCAATTGCCGCATCAAGGGCCTCGTTGAAGCTTTGCTGATCGTGGTATAAAAATCCGGCCTTGCTATTATTTATATGATCCTTTAACACCTCGCTGTGCTCATTAGCTATCACCGGGATACCCTGCGCCATGCTTTCAAGCGTCACCAGCGAAAGGCTTTCGTAAATAGATGGTATAATAAGCGCCTGTGCATCACAAAGCAAACGCAGCTTCAACTCCTCACTTACAAAGCCGGTGTAAATAATATCCGGGTGTTGAATAAGCTCCATAAAAGCACGGCCAACAAATACCAGTTTTACATCATTCTGGTTATGAGTTTTATAATTTATAAAATACTGAGCAAGCTCATTACATTGCTTTGCTGTTTCGATACGGCCTATATAGACGAAGTAATTGCCTTTAACTAATTGCTCATGGTCGTCTGTAAATAGTGATAGTTTCTTTTCAGTAATGCCTACACCAACAATATCAGCGTATATATCACTATTGTTAAAAAGCTTGTTAACAAACTTTTGCTCGCTTAATGTATTATACAAAATGGCTTTAGGCTGTTTAAACAGTAGCCTGTATAAATGCATATATATCGGCGGTTCGTCATGTGCTGTAGGTATAAATATCGCTTTATCCTTTACAGCAGCCATCCCTTTTGCGGTAGGATAATACAGATAGGTAAAAAAAATAAAGGCATCGGCAGTTGCTATATTACCTTTTATGTAATTAACTAAATTTGGCAGGTAAGGCCCTTGCTCCTTTATCCATTCAGTTTCATAATACCGTTGAAAAAGCATATCGTAAACTGGCAGCAATCCGGTTAATTTAAGCCATTTCAGCTTTTTGTTCCGCTTGTTAAGTTTTTTGTTGAGCCAGGCAATACGGCTGTAATCAGGCGTGCGGGGTACAGCAAACCGGGTTATTTTAACCCCATTTAAATAGCTCTCTCCCGCCGGATACTCGTTGGCCCATGTAACATAATCTTTGGCACATGAGGTAAGTATTTGCACATCATACAATTCGGCTAACCGTTCAGCGAGCATGCGGCAATGTACTTCGGCACCACCATTAACCTCTGCACCATAGCGCTGTATAACGAATACGACCTTATTTTTCATCGCAATAACTATCAGCTATGTGGTATGGTATCATACAGATCGTTTTGCTTTTCCTGCCGATCAATACTTTTAACATGCCAAAGGCAATTATTTTCATCAGCAGGTATATAGTATGCGCGTTTAAAACCGGTCAATCCTTCATGAACCCTGTTTATCCACTTAATGGCCCCATTTAATTTAAATACACGTAACTGATGGTCGGGAAAGTTAACGTATCCTTTTTCATTTAGCTTCCAGTTCCATTTTTGTATGTGATCTGGAGTCAATCCATCTACTATATTTATCCTTGGCACTAAAAAGCAATCGTATTTACACTTTCTGAAAATTATTTTCTTTATTGATTCAACTAAATGTTGCTGCGGCAACTCATCTGCATCTATCTGAAACAGATATTTGCATTTGGCATACTCTATCAAATTGTTTTTAAAAGTAGCGAAATCGCTATTTAAACGAGCCTCGATATGCTTTATACGATCTTTGTATCGATTTATAACCTTTGTAGTCGCTTCATCTTTTTGGGTCACATCCTGCAGAACGATTATCTCATCGTTATTATCAATATTGGACGTCAAAAAACCAAGCAATTTATCAAGTTCCTGATGTTCGTTATGCACAGTTATACCGTAACTGATGCTTACAAAAAGTTTATGAATATTGAATAGCATTAGCGGCGGTTTATAAGCGTATGTTCTAAATTTCGAAGTTGTTTTATTTCGATTGTTAAGTTAGCCCGTTTAAACTTAAAATTACTTTTTCCGATAAGTTTCTCAAAGAAACCCAGCTTTTTATTAGCGCGGCGTGTTATTATTTCGTTTAAATAACGAATTGCATTATAGCTATCATCAGTAAAGCGGCTACCGTCAATATTTACCAACATATCGTTATTTTTCTCGGCTTGTAAAGGCTTTATACGGGTGTTCAGGTCAAAAGCTGTATTGGGCTGTTCGCTTAATATATAACCATTGGCATCATGATCGGTATAAACGCTTGTACAAAAGGGCTCAATCTTTCGCAATAAATCGTCAGTTCCATTTTTTAATATGAAGCCCAAATTATATTTATGTTTAATTGGTGATGAATTTAAAAAACCCCATTTCCTTGTGAAGTTTCTATTAGAGTTTTCCTCGATTAGTTTTGTACGATCCTTGTACTCATCAGATGATCTGGATGTTTTACTTACAAAATGGTAGCATATAGCATTATGCGATACTATTGTTTTTAAACCAAGTAATTTTAGCCTCAGTATTAGATCATCATCCTCACAGAACATGGGGTTGTATAGAGGATCTAAGCCACCTATTTCTAACAACACTTTTCGAAATACACATAAAAAAAATGTTAAATCAGATGGTTCTCCATTTACATTATTGGTTTGCTGTAGTTCTCTAACAAAGCTATACAAGTATGCAATGTTCTGATTTTCTATATTGTCGCCAAAATCTTTTATAATTTTTCCAGGCCGCTCATGCCCGGCAAATATAGGTGGCTCTATTGTAGTATAGGTTATTACTGTATCTTCTGCGATTAATTGTTCAAGACTTTCAATAAACCCCGGAGCAAGTATCATATCATTATGTGCATAAGCTACATAATCCTTAGTTGCTAATTCAGTACACTTATTAAACGTGTCTGAAAACGTTTTTTGCTCTGCTGAATAATGATATACAAGGTATGGGTCGTTCAATCCGTCAAGCCATTCATGTGTACCATCAGTACTGCCATAGCTAACAAAAACTATTTCAACTTCAGGATAAATGGCCCGTGTAGTGTGATAAAAGTTCTTACTATAATCCAGATTGTTTTTTAAACCTACAAGCAGCGAGATATTATTTTTCATGCAAAAAGGGTTTATAAGCAGCGCTTGTTCAGCGCTGCTTATAAACCAAAAGTACACCTTTTTACCTGAACTTAAAGCCCAGGCCAATCTGCCAAACCTGGTTACGGTAGTCGGGGATGTTTGAGTAACGTTCGGTGTTGCTGTCCTGCAGGTCAATAGTGTAACGGGCATGCAAATCAACCGTGCGGTTAAGGTCAATACTTAGGCCAACCACGCCACCTACAAGCGTTTTGTTACCTTCGTAATCATACCTTTCTTCAACAACGGTGGCAAAATCATTACGGTAAATATTTTTTGATGATACCAGGAACGACAGTTGCGGACCAATCACAAAGTTTAGCCCCGGTGTAAGTTTTAGCTTAGCCAGCAAGGGTACATCAATAAAATTATTACGCTGCTTAAAATCGCCGTCAATAGTTTGTGCGCTGAACCCTTTTTGCGACCACAGCACCTCAGGCGCGAATGATAGCGGATAGGCAATCGGCACGTCAAGCGTGAAACCCAGGTTGGCGCCGGCAATGGTGTTGGTTGTCCAGTCAGAGTTATAGGCATCCACCGTGTTGGCAATATTCAGGCCACCTTTAAAACCTGCGGTTACCTGGTAAAAGTCGTTGTGGCGGCGCTGGTTGTTATAATAACCTGGCGGCGGGCGGCGAACCGGTTTACGGCGGTAATATTGGGCGCTAACATCGCCTGCTATCAGCAAGCATATGGCAATAAATAAAAATTTTTTCATCTTTAAAACTTGTTGGTTTTACAACATAGAGTAAAACCGCGCGCGAAGGTTTATTCGTAACTAAAAAATTGAACAGTGGCAAAACAATTGATAGGATTAGCAGATTAATTACATTTGAGCTATGAAAGGATATATTCCGCGTATAAAATACTTACTGCTAACACTAATATTTTTTACATATCATTCTACGTTTGCTCAAAAAACCGGCTTTGTACAATCACTTTCGCAGCAAAACCGCTGGGTTGATTCGGTTTACGATGAGTTGAGCACCAAAGAGCGCATTGCCCAATTATTTTTTGTTCGCGCCCATACCAATAAAGGCCGGGCTTATGAGGATTCGGTTGAAAACCTGATCAAGGAACAGAAAGTTGGCGGCCTGGTATTTTTTCAGGGCGGGCCCGGCAGGCAGGCGGCATTAACCAACAGGTATCAGCGCGCATCAGAAGTACCCCTGCTGGTATCAATGGATGGCGAATGGGGCGTGGGTATGCGGCTTGATTCGGTGATCAATTACCCTTATCAGATGACGCTTGGCGCCATACAAGATAACACGCTGATCTATAAAATGGGGCAGATGATTGGCCGCGATTTTAAGCGCCTCGGCCTGCAAATGAATTTTGCCCCGGTAATGGATATTAATAATAACCCGAGCAATCCGGTTATTAATTACCGCTCATTTGGCGATAATCGCTTTAACGTAGCGCGTAAAGGTATAGCCTATTTTCAGGGCATGCAGAATGAGGGTATTTTGACCACCGCCAAGCACTTCCCCGGGCATGGCGATACCAATGTAGACTCACATGCCGATTTGCCGATACTGCCCTTTACCCGCCAACGGTTAGACTCGTTGGAGATGTACCCCTTCCGTGAAGCGATAAACGCAGGCCTGTCTGGTGTAATGGTTGCGCACATGAACATACCCGCGCTCGACTCGGCCAGGAACCGCCCCTCAACCCTATCGCGACCCATTATAACCGGAATACTTAAGGACTCACTAAAATTTAAAGGGCTGGTGGTGTCCGACGCGATGGAGATGAAAGGCGTAACCAAGTTCTTCCCCAATGGAGAGGCCGATGTACAGGCTTTTTTAGCCGGAAACGATATACTTGAGCTCTCCGAAAACTCTGAACGCGCCATCAAACTCATTAAAAAAGCGCTTCGTAAAAAACTGGTAAGCGAAGAAGAATTTGCCGCGAAGGTTAAAAAAGTGCTTGCCGCCAAATACTGGGCTGGCCTGAGTACTTATAAAGCCGTACCCACACGTGATGTACTGCCGTTTATTAACCGTGCCGAATCAAAGGCGCTTATACAACAATTGAGCGATGCGTCAGTAACATTGTTGAAGGGTAACAATACTTCCCTGCGGTTAAACCCATTAGTTAAAACGGCGATTGTTAATATCGGTATCGACCGTATGACTACCTTTCAGCAGGAACTTTCGCGCTGGTACCCGAACAGCATGTTGTTTGTGGTAGGAAAAACTACCGCCGTGCGCGATTTAAATGCCATGCTGGTTAACCTGAAGAAGTACGACCAGATATTTATCTCTATATATGATACCCGCAGTCGTCCGCAAAGCAAACTGGATTATAACAGCGATATTAAATTCCTGATAGCGCAACTGGCAGCGCAGCCTCGCGTGGTAACTACCGTTTTTGCAAACGCTTATACCCTTGCCGGTTTACCGGGCATCGAGCGTAGCGGTGCGTTAATGGTTTGCTACCAAAATACCGAGGAGCTACAACGCTCCGCAGTAAAGATCATCACGGGCCAAATAAAGCCGGTGGGCAAGTTACCGGTAAGTGTAAACAGCTTTTTTCCTACGGGGACAGGGGTGTTGTTGCCGTAGTTTGAGTTTACTTTTGATCGGCACAATTTAGTTTGTTATTAACGCTGAAATAAATTTTTGTAGAACGCTCTAATTAATGATTGTGCTTTTTTATCGTTAGTCTGCTCTTGGCCGCAGGCGCCAGTTACTTTGTCTTAGACACAAAGTAACCATACTAAGCGTAGCGATCTCATGAACACCTTAAAAAAACAAATAATTAATGTGAATAACGTCAAGCCGGAAAAAACCTTCCACCCACAGGCCATACTCCCTGGCCCGGTTTTCCGGCAGTACAACGCTCTTTGTATAATTTATCGTTCTATAGTTACGCGCACAAACCGTAAATAACCTATAATACCGGCATCAGGAATGCCCGGAGCAGCACAAGCCCTGCCAAAGCATAACCTTTCACCGGGCAGGACGTAGCCGGCGATTTTTGTTTCTTTTGATCGCTCAAAAGAAGTTTAGGACAAGTTATAAAGACGAGCTTTCTTACATAGATAAAACTATACAAAAAGAGCTACTCAGTTTTGAGCAGCTCTTTTTTAATAATACTATGTGAGTTTTACCAAACTTTAACCTGATCCTTTTCGGCGCGGTACATTTTGTCGCCGGGTTTCACGTTAAAGGCCTTGTAAAATGCCGGGGTGTTTGACAACACGCCGTTTACACGGAACATTTCAGGCGAGTGCGGGTCAGAGCTGATGCGTACACGCATGGTTTCATCACTGCTTTTTATGCGCCATACCTGGGCGTACGACAGGAAGAAACGCTGATCGGGCGTAAAGCCGTCAACCTTTTTGTCGCCTTTGCCCTGCTCCGTATTTTTGAATGCCTGGTAAGCTATGGCTACACCGCCAATATCGGCCAGGTTTTCGCCTTGCGTAAGGCTGCCGTTTACATGTAAGCCGTTAAGCACCGTGTAGCCATTATACTGGTCAATCATCACCTGTACCTTGCTTTTAAATTTGGCAGCGTCGGCGGCAGTCCACCAATCCTTCAGATTGCCTTGTGCATCATACTGGCGGCCCTGGTCATCAAAACCGTGGGTCATTTCATGGCCGATAACAGCACCGATCGCGCCGTAGTTAATGGCATCATCAGCATTCTTATCAAAGAACGGAAACTGCAGGATACCTGCCGGGAAAACGATCTCGTTGAACGATGGGTTATAATAAGCATTTACTGTTGGCGGTGTCATCCCCCACTCCGTTTTATCAACCGGCTTGTTCACCTTGGCAATCATTTCCTTATAGTCGTGCTTGGCAATTGATTGCAGGTTTTTGTAATAAGCACCCTTGCTGATCTCTACATCATCATAATTCTTCCACTTATCAGGATAGCCGATTTTTTTAATGAAAGCGTTAAGTTTTTCGAGCGCCTTCTTCTTAGTTTCAGGGCTCATCCAGTCCAGCTTTTCAATACGGTCCTTGTAAACCGCCTGCAAGTTGTTTACAAGTGTAAGCATACGTTCTTTAGCTTCAGGCGTAAAATATTTTTCTACATATAGCTGACCCAGTAATTCGCCTAAGCCGCCATCAACCTGCGATGCCATATCTTTCCAACGCTCTTTTTGCTCCTTTTGCCCGTACAGGGTTCTACCATAAAAATCAAACCTTGCATCCCTGAATTTTTTGCTCAGATCGCCTGCTGCGCCATTTAGCACGTTAAAGGCAAGCTTGTCCTTCCAAACGTCTATCGGTTGCGATTTAAGCAAACCGTTAAGCGCTTTATAATACCCAGGCTGACCAACCAATACCGTATCTGTACTCAACTGCATGCGAGTAAATACATCTTTCAGATCAATATCCGGAACCATCTTTTGCAGATCAGCCACCGCGAACTTGTTATAGTTGGCGTTCGGGTCGCGCAGCTCAACCGGGGTACGGTGCGATTTGGCTATGGCCGTTTCCAAAGCTAAAATACCATTAGCTTTTTTAGCTGCGTTTGCTGGCGTTTCGCCGGTATATTCAAATAGTTTGGCAATGTATTTTACATAGGCCTTTCGGATAGCCTCTTTATCCTTATCAAAGTAGTAATCGCGGTTAGGCAGGTTAAGTCCGGCCTGGTCAAAGTGCGCCTTGTTCTTCGAGCTTTCCTTGTCATCAGGCGATACATAAAAGCCTAATAAGAAGCCGTCGCCATCTTTATAACCATCAGCAGCGAGGGCTATCAATTCTTTATGGTCTTTAACCGCCTTTACTTTGGCAAGCAGCGGCTTTACAGGGTCGTAACCCAGTTTTTCCATTGCCACGGTATCCATACCGCTGGTGTACAAATCGCCAACTTTTTGCTCGGTGCTGCCCTGCTCGTTCCCTTGCTTGGCAATAGCTTCGAGTATTTGGTGCAGGTTTTTCTGGTTATCATCATACAGGGTGTAAAATGATCCCCAACCGGTTTCAGATGGTGGTATCTTGGTTTTCTTCATCCAACTGCCACTGGCATATGAAAAAAAGTCGTCGCCCGGCTTAACGGTGGTATCCATGGCGGTTTTGTCAAAGAAAACGGTACGCGCGGGTGGTTCGCTGGTAGCGTCCTTTTTGTTTGAATTACAGGCCGCCGCCGAAACAGCAACCGAGGCAAGCATTGCCCAATGGGTTAACTTCATAATAAAATAGGTTCAGTTATTAATATATCACTAATTGACGTATTATTTTGCAAAATGTTACCATGCACATCAAAATCGTTTTAAACATGTTTTGTCGATCAGTTCGCCATAAGGTATTGCGGTTACCTGATCTAAACTAAACCAGGGCCCTCTATAATCACGTAACACCTGTATGCTTTGTGCGGGCATAAAGCTCTGTGCGAGCACAAATTGTTTTTTGCCTGCTGCGTTGGCGGCTACATCCATCACAATAAAACAATGGCCCGGTGAACCGCCCCTAATAAAAACATCCCCGGCTTTAATATCAGCCGCGTTGGTTACCGGTTTAAGCTCCTTCTCTAAAGATAAGGTGCCAGCGTATGAGAACACCAAATTCATGTAATTCATAAAACCTGTGTAGCTGTAATCATTAGCGGCTTTTTTAACCCATTTACCGTTGCTGTATCGATAGCCATTAGCAAAGTGAAGATAATCACATTTAAAACCGCTGGTAAAGTTGAAGCTGATTTCCTTATACTTTTTCTGCTGATACAGGTACTCGCCGCGTAAGCGCATAACCGCGTCAGCACATTGTTGCAGGTCCTGCTTGCCAATGCTCATATCAACCACGGCGGCGGTGTATGCATCGGTACGGGCAATATTGCCTTGGTAGGTTACTGTATGCGCACCTGCAGGTTTTAACGGTAGTTGTTGCAACCAGGCGCCAAATGAGCCGGCGGCAGGTTGCACTCGTTTAAAGCCATTATTTAATTTAAAACGTTCCGTAATTCCGGCTTTGAATGCAAATACCGAACTAAGAATTAAGGCAATGGCGATAAGGTGTTTCATAAGTGTGCAGCGTTTACCAGTTTATTATATGGATTAAATGGAACCGGAATATTATCAGCCAGTGAGAATGCCGAAAAGTGCAAATGTGTAGGCGAACGCTTCTTATAAGCACTGAAACCGGTACGACCGACCTCGGCTATTTTTTGGCCTTGCTTTACCTCGTCGCCCGGCTTTACAAATAACTGCCTGTTGTGCGCATAGTAGGTAACATAATTATATCGCGGATGATATACCCAAATGTACTTTCCGCCACGCAGGTTGCTGCCCGCATCCCAAACATTGCTGCAAGCTATTACTACGCCATCATCAACACTCAATACATCAATGAGCTTGTTTGTGCGGTCGTCCAGATCATTTTGGTCACGATCTGTTATAAAAATATCATGCGCCGGATGTGCCTTATGTTTATTACCATCCAGGTAATTATATCCTTTACTGATGTAACCGTTGCCATTTACCCCGCCTATGGCATTAGCGCGATAGCCCTTTAGCGGAAATACCCATTGCGCATGTTTACCGGCCACAGGCACGGCATTCAGCTGTTTTATCAATACCCCAAATTGAGCTAACGCTGCCTTACGATCAATTGTACCATTAAGCACCTTGGTATTAAGCGTGTTTATTTTGTTGCAGATACTTTGCCTATCTGTTTGTAGAAAGCCAAGGGTAACGGCTAATGCAAGTAGCAGCGTTTTGAGCATAAGGTTTATATATGCCACATTAACGCTCAAACTAACCGGTTAGTTGTGCAAGGATAAATATATTTTTCTGCTTATCCCTCTATCCTGAGATCATACTTAGCTAACAATCCCGGCAAGCCATGTATCGAGAAACGCGCCTTTTTCAAAGTGTTCTCATCCGGATCGATAATATAATTGTAGGAAGTCCTCAAATCAGCATTTTTGAGCAAAGTATAGCTAAAAACAGCACGATGCAGATCGCAGTTGGCAAATAGGGCATCGGTTAAGTCACATTCGGTAAGGTCGGCTTCCTTTAATGAGCAATCAGTAAAGCGCGCGCCTTTATTCTTCTTTTTATAGAAGATAGCATTATTGAGCTTGCATCCCTCAAAATTTACCCCGAATAAAAAATCGAGCGCCTTGCTAAAATCCAAACCGGTAACATTACAATCTTTAAAGAAAGCATCCTGAAAGCCGGTTTTAAAAATAACGGCCCGTTCAAGATTACACCGCTCAAACTGGCAGTTAATAAAAGTGATGCTCGACATATCTGCATCGGGCAGTTCGCAATCAATAAACTTACAGTTATCGAAAGTTTGCGCAATACCGGCAAGGCTTGTGATAGCGGTAAAAGTTTTATCCTCTTCGATGTGGTTAAGCATGGTGGAAAATTAATTATTTTTCTTTTACAGACATTGCCATTATTTTACCCAGCTGCATCATCAAAGCATTATTAGTATCTTTGTAGCTTACATTAGTTTACATTGCAATAATAGATAAGTGGAAACAGCAGAAGTAAAACAGGGATTTAAAGGATACAATAACTACGGTGCGTGGTTGCGCGAAAAATATGCAGGGCAGCGCGTATTCAAAGTAATTGTTGACGGTGGTTTTACCTGCCCCAACCGCGATGGCTCAAAAGGCTACGGTGGCTGCACTTATTGCAATGTTGATTCGTTTACGCCCTCGGTGTCACGAAGCACACCTAATTTGCGCGAACAGGTTGAGCAAGGTATGGAGCGCGCCATAAAAGGCAATAAGGCCGATAAATTCATCATTTACTTTCAGCCCAACACCAACACCTACGCCCCTACGCATTATTTAAAAATGATGTATGATGAGGCGCTGAGCATCAACACCGAAAATATTGTAGGCCTGTCAGTAGGTACCCGCCCCGATTGTATTGACGCTGAAAAGATAGCCTTACTTGAAAGTTATACCGACCGTTTTGATGTTGACCTGGAGATGGGTATGGAATCTATCTATAACGACACCCTGAACCAGATAAACCGTGGCTGTACACACGATGATTTACTGAATGCCCTGAAACTGGTGGAGAACAGCAAGCTGGATATTTGCGTCCATACCATCTTCGGCTTCCCCTGGGAAACACGTGAGATGATGCTGCGCTATGCCGACGAAATCAACCGCCACCCGCAGATCAAGTTCGTTAAGTTCCATCACCTGCATATTGTTGAAGGCTCGGTAATGGGGGTTAAATATAAACGCGACCCATTTAAACTTTTTACGTTGGATGATTATGCCGAATTTTTGTGCGAGCTGTTACCAATCGTTCGCCCGGATGTGGTAATACAGCGCCTGTTTGGCCTGAGCGATCGTGAACTACTGATAGCCCCTAACTGGCAGCTCAAAAAATCAGAAATACAGTATTATATCGATAAGAAGATTTTGGATAGAGGAGTGATACAGGGCTCGGCCTTGTAAATCCCCACACGCGCGCAAGTAAAACAATGCCAGCTTATTTTATGGTACTCCGTTTGCGACATTAATTGTTTAAACTATTGACGTAAACCCTAAATAAAGTACTGCTTTGTCACAAAACCGCTTGCAAAATTACTTTCCGGCGTTAACCGGCGTACGCGCGCTGGCCGCATACCTTGTATTTGTATCCCATTATTTCTACGTTTTTGGTGAAAATTTTTCCCAAATTGGGCAACGCTTCTTTGGTGAATTCCACATCGGCGTAACTATCTTCTTTGTTTTATCAGGTTTTTTAATCACTTACCGGTATTATAACAACTTCCATTTAACTAAGGACTGGTTTAAGCAATACCTGAAAAACAGGGTAGCACGCATATACCCAATGTATGCCTTGCTTACCCTTGGTGCCTTTATTTATTTTTTCGCCACCGGCGATCAAAGCATCACTAAAGGCTACAACCCATACGCTATGCTGGCCATGAACATCACCTTTGTACGCGGCTTTTTTTATAGCTTTTGGGATACGGGCATAGCGCAGGGCTGGTCGCTCACGGTTGAGGAGTGCTTCTATTTTTCGGCTCCCTTCGCCTTTTTTATCATGCAGCGTTACCGTAAGTTTTGGCTACAACCGGCCCTTATAACAGGCTTTGGGGCGATGCTGGTGGTAATATTCAGCCGGGTAGATTGGTACGGCTTCTTTGGCAACTTCACCTTTATGATGTTGTTCACCTTTTTGGGTCGTTGCTTTGAGTTTTTTGTGGGGATGCAGTTAGCACTTTATGTTTTGGGCAAAGGCTTTGTGCGCACCAATAAGGTAAAATATTCGTACCTGGGTTTATTCCTGATGTTTGGTTGCGTTTTTATAATGGCCCTGCAAACCCCGGCTAAAGGCTGGCCTACCGGCCTGCAAAGCCCGATAGGCGTTTTTACCAATAACTACCTGTTACCTGTTTGTATAGCCTTGTTTTTTTATGGATTACTTACCGAAACTACCATCCTTAAAAAATTACTGGCTAATAAATTTGTTGAACTGCTCGGCAAAAGCTCATACATATTTTATTTGATACACCTGGGCTGGATGTATAACCTGCTGCACGGTTGGTTTAACCACGCCAACGATTATGCGTTTGAGCTATACGACAAATGGGGTAAAGACTGGTATTCACCTTTCGAGAATGACCCGATCAACCTGTTGTATGCTTTTGTGATATTGAACATCATCTCCATCATCCTGTACAAACTGGTTGAGGAGCCGCTGAACCATTACATTCGCAAGTCAGACTTCCTGATCAAAAACCCAAAGAAGAACCCGGAGAATAAGTCCGTATTAATTCAATAAATTAAAGCTTGCCGAACATTTTTTCAATTGCCTTTTCGCGGTGGCTGAAAATGTCATTAACTTTTTTGCGTACCAATACTTTGTTGGCAATAGTGCCTACCGCGCCGTAAGGTATGGCGTAGGTGAGCTTGTCAGTCATGTGGATGCCGCCTTCAATCTCCCTGAAGTGGTGCTCGTGGTGCCACATGGCGTACGGCCCGAAGCGCTGCTCATCAATAAAATAGCTCTTATCTGCCGCAATGTGGGTTATCTCGGTGGTCCAGCGCATTTTTATGCCGAACAAGGGCGATATATTGTAGGAGATCAGCATCCCCTCGTACATCTTAGTACGCTCCGTATAGTCGGACGTAATAACGAAACCCATGCCAGGCGGCGTGATCTTGGCCAAATTAAGCGGTGACGAAAAGAAATCCCATGCCTCGGCATGTGAAATCGGGATCGCCTGCTCCCATATAAAAGTGTACGTTTTCACACTGCTAATAACACGTAAGTTTAAGAATGGTTGTGCCCGATAAGTAAAACAAACCGTACGTCAAAAGCGAACGCACCGTTCAATATCGTACACTTAGACTGCTTACATCTACCTGAAATACAATTTATTATACATTGGCTTAAATTATGTGCAAATTGAGCGTTAGCTAACCTTTATTTGTTCATGATGACCGGTATTGACGTAAAAATAGCGCTGCGCACTTTTTTAAGAGGCAAATGGTACAACTTTTTAAACATTACCGGGCTGGCGTTAGGGCTCGCAGCCTTTATTGCAGTTACCCTGTATGTTGATAATGAAACCAGCTATGATACCTGGAACAAAAATGCCGACCGTATATTCTTAGTTGAACGCGAAATGCTTAACGGTCCGTCAGCTTATACCCCGGGCAAACTGGCGGCTGAAATAAAAGCGCAATGCCCCGAGGTAGAGGAAACGGGCCGCATGAACACCGCTTTGTACCAACTGCCTTTCCATACGCCAAACGGTCGTTTTATGATCAGAAAATGGGTAGGTGCTGATTATTCCATCGCCAAAATATTAGGTATAAAACCCAAAGGTTTCAATTTGGATGCAGCCAGCCCGACCACTACGGTGTTGCTTTCTAAACAAACGGCTGCAGCGCTTTTCCCGCATGACCGCGTGGTGCAGAATAAAACGGTGAACATGATGGCGAAAAACGGTATGCCGATGATAGTTGCAGGCGTGGCCGAAGAAGCACCCGGAAAAACAAATCTTAATTTCGACTGCATAGGCTTTGACGCGGATATCACGCAGGGTAAAGACCAAAGCTATGCTAACCAGATATATCAAACTTATATTCTGGTGAAACCGGGTACAAACATTCAACTACTTTCCTCAAAAATCGACAAGGTGTATAAACAGGCCGTACAAGCCGATACAAGCCTGGTGGCTAAACAATCCATCACCTTGTCATCAACCAAACCGGCTATTTACTTGGATCCTTTAAAAAACCTGCACTTAAAGCCACATTACGGCTCACAGGTTAATGCGCAAATTGTAAAAAGCCTGGTTATACTGGCTATTATCATACTGATTGTAACCGGTGTTAACTTTACCAATCTTTATGTTTCGCGGGCTAATAAACGCTCAAAGGAGATCGGTATTAAAAAAGTGAACGGCATAGTAAAACGCCAGATCATTATCCAGTTTTTGCTGGAGATATTTTTGCAATGCCTGGTTGCGTTAGCCTTTGCTTTGGCGGTAGTTACCTTGGGTTTGCCTTACTTAAACCAGCTACTCGGCGTAAACTTGTTGATTAGCAACATGGGTGTAAATGTCATTATCCAACTTCTTGCAGCTTTACTAATACTCACACTAATAGCAGGCATCTACCCGGCAACTATTATGGCTGGTTTTAAACCGATAGAGGTGTTAAGAGGAAACCAGTTTGTTGGCAGGGATACTTTTATGTGGATGAGAAATGGAATAACAGCTTTGCAGTTCACCTTTGCCATAGGCTTTGTAATTACGCTGATAGTCATTAATCAGCAGGTAAATTACATGAGGACTGAAGATACCGGCTTCACCGCTAAGCAGGTAGTATATGTCGAAAATCTCGCCATCTATAACCATCCGGACAAGTTCGAAACGGTAGGCAACCGCATTAAAGCTATTACAGGCGTAAAAAGTGTTAGCGTGGCATCAACCGTGCCGGGCGGTTATGTACCGGCATCTTACGAGTACAATGTGAGAAACAAAGCGTACTCTCTGCAAACCATAGGCGTAGGTTATGATTACTTTGAAACGTTGAATATCGGGTTAAAAGAGGGGCAATTCTTCTCTTCAACCTTTAAGGCTGATTCCACTAACGCGGTAATTAACGAAACAGCAGCAAAGGCGATGGGGCTCACCAACCCGCTTGGTGCCTTGGTACAAGGATGCGGTGGTAACTACAAAGTTATAGGCGTTGTAAAGGATGTTAAAGAAAACGGCTTTGAAAGCAACATACAGCCCACCATTTACCTGATGAACGCCGGCTGCAATTTGCTGAAAACGCAAATTATGATTAGCGCGGAGAGTAAAGCTATACCAGCCATGCTGGCCACGCTAAACCGGCAATGGAGCGACATTAATAAACTGGATGGCGATAATTTTAATTACCACTTTTTAGATGAAACTTATGGCAAGCTGTTTATCAAACAGGAGCAGTTACGATCTGTTCTCAGTTACTTTTCTGCATTGGCTGTGTTTATAGCCTCATTAGGTTTCTTTGCTTCGGCAGCACAGGCCATACGTTTGCGGATGAAGGAGATCACCATCCGAAAGGTTTTGGGCGCTAACAGCAGCCAGTTGCTGGTAACTTTAAGCAAGCCGTTCTTTTACATCGTTATAATAGCCAACATTATTGCCTGGCCTGTGTCACTCCTGGTAACTAACCGCTGGCTGGAAACGTTTGCCTATCGCATTCATATCTCCTTTACGCCGTTTGCCATGGCGCTATTCATTTCCATAGCGATTATAGCCATAACCGTTTGCCTGCAAATTGTACGGGCAATCCGGTTTAATCCGGCATCAAAGCTTAAAGTATAAGCTGCGGGTTACTGCACCATTTTATTGGCACAATACGAGCTTGCAAATGCCTCAGGTTTTGCTTTGAACACAAAGCCCATGCTCAAGATGTAACCCATAGCTTCGTGCAGGGCCTGGTTGCTTTTAAACATCGGGTTGGTGTTAATATCAGCATGTACCTCCAGGTCAACATCATAAAGGTCCAACAGATCACAAAGGCGGTAGGCTGTGTCAATTGATTTTTGCACCTCGGTCAGCATACGCTCCTTAATACTCATTTTTTGCGATGTACGCTCCTGGTGGATGAACATAAATCCGCCGCGCTGCTCACGAATAAAAACGATAACGGTAGCAAAATCAGTAATAGCGCCTTTTACCTGCGAGTCGGTGCCGATGCATACTTTAAGTTTGTTGCCCAGTTGTGTTTCACGTTCTATGGCGTGCTCAACTTCTTCGAGGATAGGCGTTTGGATCACTTCTCCGCTGAATTTTCTCCAGGTCATATAAAAATGTTTTTAGGTATAATTTATAGTGACCCTTTGTAGGTCAATAAAAATAAGCCATAACATTTCATATTTATATCAATAAGCAGTTATTTATTTGTTAACATTAACGTGATTATCAACACGATACGGGTAAATCACCAAGAGCGAAAAGCCCTTTGCATTATTGCAAAGGGCTTTTTGTGATTATTGTTTATCACCGCCGTCGGTACCGGTTTTTTCGCCATCGCCATTACCTGCCGGCTCTCCACCATCAGGTTTTATAGCATCAGGCCCGCTCCGGCCTACGTCAGGATCAGTTCCTGCTCCTTGGTCAGTTAATGTGTCATCCGGTATTCCGGTTGAGTCGGTTTCGGTTACCGCTGTTGTGTCGGTTGCCCCCTCTTCCTTTTGTTCACCTCCACCGCACGCCGTGAACGCTACGCTCATAGCAAGCCCTGCAATTAAAATATACTTCTTCATGAGCTTATTGTTGGGTTTGAGCCGAATCGGCATTTGTACTTGGTAAATGATCAACGCCACCGTTGCTTGAGTGGTCAACCCCGGTGCTGCTGGTATCCATACCTCCACGAATTACCGAATCATTCTGTAAGGTATCTGAAACTGAAGTATCACCGCCAGCCTGATTGGTATTTGTACCGCCGCACGAGGATGCAGCTACTGCTACGCCCATGCAAACTATCATTATCAACTTTTTCATAAATAGATGTTTATTTAAAAACACAACTATTTACCAATAGTTTAAATAATTTCTAATTATATAAATCAATCGCGCGAAAGTTCTATAGACGGATCCCAAAAAGCTTCTTTAAAATTCCGTATTTTATTATCCTCAACCCTAATGCCTTCGCTGGCCAGCATCTGCTCCATGAGGTCGAAAGAAGCGAAATGAAATTTGCCGGTTAGTAGGCCCTGGCTATTTACCACCCGATGTGCGGGTACCGGCGGATATGCCGCGCCTGAAGCACCCATGGCATAACCTACCACCCTGGCCGAACGTTTTGTACCCAGGTAATTGGCGATAGCGCCATACGAAGTTACCCGCCCGGCCGGTATCTGCCGCACTACTTCATACACCCGGTCAAAAAAGTTCTCTTCGGCCATTTTTGTTAAAAGGAGAATTTCAGGTAATTGATGTTTTTGTTATCCTGCAGGTATTTACGCTCGTAATAAGTTTTGATGGAAAGTACATTATCCGCATAATCAGATTTGTATAGGTCCTCCGTACGCACATGTAGCTTTAAACCTAACTCCTCAATCTTTTCGGCAGTATAGGCGTGTAAGTCATCATTATCCGTTTTAAGATTGATGAACCCGCCTGGCTTAAGTATCTGTTTGTATTTTTCGAGAAAGCGTGGTGAAGTTAAACGCTTCTTTTCGCGGCTCAACTGTGGCTGCGGATCAGGAAAGGTAATCCAAATCTCATCAACCTCGCCGGGTGCAAAATAATCAAGTATAGTTTCAATTTGTATGCGCAAAAACCCTACGTTAGCAACACCCTCTTCAATAGCGGTTTTAGCTCCGCGCCAAATGCGGTTCCCCTTGTAATCAACGCCTATAAAGTTTTTTTCCGGAAATATGGTAGCCAGGTTAACAGTATACTCGCCTTTACCGCAAGCCAGCTCAAGCACCACGGGATTGTTGTTCTTGAAAAAGGCGGTAGCCCATTGGCCTTGCATTACCTTGCCTTCGTCTAACTGCAAAACGTTGCTAAAGGTTGCCACTTCGGCAAACCTCCGTAATTTATCTTTACCCACTTAAAAATATTAAAGTGCAAAAATAACTTTCGCCGCAGCCATTAGCAAATGCGGTTAACGCAATAATAATGGTTAGTATGTTTCGGAATATGGCGGAGCAGTAGGACTTGGAGGAACAACAACCGTTTCGGCAACAACATCAGGCTTTTTCTTTTTAACCAGATTGTTGAACAAGCCTTTTACTTTGCCCCAAACACCTGTAACAGAATCTTCGCTGATATAGGTTGATGCCTTTTGCGAGATAACGCTCACCAGTGCCTTAACTAAAAAGTTTGAGCTTTTAAACAGGGTTTTATTGAGTGTTAGTGGTAAAAGGAAACGTGAGATCAGGCCTAAAAAATCCTGCTTAAAAAAGCCTGCGCCTTTAACCCCGTCAAGCGTTGCTGATTTTGGGAAAATAGAAAGGGCAGTAGCGAATAATGCAGACGGACTGCTAAAGCGGAGTTTTAAAGCCGTTGATTGTACATCTTCAGCAATTGTAAGCCTCGCAATTTCACTTCTCAGATCGTCGATATTTTTAATTGGAATGCCAGCCATTGCTTTTATTTGAAGATTTTTTTGATGAAACCATTTATTATCGGCTTTTCAAAGCTACCCTTTGCCGCCAGAATGACGATGACGATAAGCAAGTAGAAGCCGGCTACCGCACCAAAACCCTTCCAGTAAGAAGCAAAAACATCTGCCAGGAACAATGCCAGCGTAAAGCTTGCGAACAAAAAGGTTACCGCTGCTATAATAACAACAATAAGATCAATGATGATGCTGGCAATAATTGACGATCCCTTTTCAATAGCCTTGTACTTGGCAAGGGTAAAGCGGGTTTCGGCATATTCCTTCAGCTGATCAATGATCGGCTGGGCTGTTGCAGTGTCTTTTTTTTCTTCCATAGGTTAGAGGTAGTATTTAAGGGCCCCGCTAAACGGGGCCGGTAAATGTATGTTTATGCGTGCTCCAGGTCGTCCTGGTACTCTTCTTCAGCACCTTTAATTTTTGTTTTGATATTTTGAACAACCCTGTCTTTAAAACCTACCAGGTTATCAATTTCGGCAGCAGCTGTGTCCTTAATTGAATCACCAAGATTTTTTAATGAATCGCTGAGTTTGTCACGGGTTTCAGAGCCTTTATCAGGGGCAAATAATAACCCTAATGCCGCGCCTGCCGCTAATCCTGCCAGCAAGGCAACTACTGTTTTTGTGTTGTCGTTCATATCCTATAAATTTTCAAGTTGACGATTTTGTTTTAAAAATTAATTAAATACTTTACCAATAAGGCAATACATCATTTTTGACGACTAAATATGTAATTATTTAACCGTTTTTTGCCCTTTATAGTTTACAGTACTTGAAAATAATTTAAAGATCGGGCCCGGTACGAATGCGCTCCAGGCGCTCGGCCGCCATACGGTTGGTCTGGTAAATTTCAACCAGCAGCAGGAAGTACGATAGCAGCAGCGGGCCAAAAACCAAACCCAGAATTCCGAATAGCGGCAGGCCTATAAATACCCCTACCAACGATATAAGCGGGTGAGTATTGGCAATACGTTTGTTGATCGCCATGCGCAAAACATTATCTACATTACCAATAAACAGCACACCGTAAGCTATCAATACCACGCCCTTTATGGCATGCCCATCGGCCATTAATAAAAGCCCGGCAGGTATGGTTAGAGTTGGAGCGCCCACAACCGGTAAAAACGAAATAAACGTGCCTATAACGCCCCAAAAGATCGGGTCGGGTATACCGAATATCCAAAAACCGTTGGCCAGCAGCACGCCCTGTACTATTGATATAATACCCTGCCCTAAAACGTTAGAGTAAGTGGAGTTACGCAATTCCTGCGCGAATTTTAAAGCATGTTGCTCGCGTACCGGCGCGTAGCGCAGCATACCGGCCTCAAAACTGCGCATCTGTACAAACATAAAATATAGGATGAAGTACATGAACAGCAAGATAACCACTATGTTGGCCGCACCACCTATAATGGAGGGGAATAGCTCGGTAGCGTAATCGCTTAGTTTTTGCACGGCTTCTTCAGCAAAATGCGGCCGGTTCAAATTAGCGCCGGTAAAAGCATCAATCTTTCTGAACCACCGTTGCAGCAACAGCGTATCGGCGTTAAGCTCGGCAATTTTATTGATCACCATAAAGCTGAGCAGCAGAAAAGGGATAACAATAACAATAAGCGATGTTACGATAACGCCTACTGCCACAACCGGACCATTAAGCCCGCGCTTTTCAACCAGGTAAATATACGTGGAGCGGAATATGGTATATAGCACCACTGCGCCGAGTATGGAACTAAACAGTCCGCTTAAGGCGTATAGCAAAAAACAGCCAAGCACAATAATGCTGACCAATATGATATTGTTGCGCTGCTTATAACTAAAAACGGACATGCGAAAAAAAAGGTGAAAGCGAACGCTATCCTAATAAACAAACAAGGCAAAATGTTTTATAGAAGTTGTATAAGTTTACCTGCTATTGCTTTACGGCCATAAGCTCCTGTATTTTTTTACAGCTTATGGCTATCGCTTCCAGGTAAAAGCGGTAATCTTCTGTAGGGTCAATCACCTCATATTTCAACTGCTCAAGGCACAGGTTGATATTGGAGAGCTGGTTGTTCACATCGTGCCTGAGCAAACTCAGGGCTTCGTCGTGCTGTTCGGTACCTTCGGCCATGATTATTTACCTGCGTTAATAGCCTTCATTTTATTATAGAGCGTTTTCCGGTCAATCTTAAGAATTTCGGCGGCACGGGTTTTATTAAAATTCACCTCGCGTAGTACACGCAAAATAGTTTCGTATTCTGCCTCAAGCGCGGCGTTCTTCAGGTTATGCTTAACCTCTTTAACCTCAACCGGTGCTGCCTGCTGTGCTGATCCGCTGGCAGCCGGCACGGTATCGAGCACCGGCATTTTATAGTTAGACAGCTCAAGCGGCAGGGCCTTTAACGGCACTTCACCACCCTCGGTAAGCAGTGTAGCCCGGCGTACAATATTTTTCAGCTCGCGGATGTTGCCCGGCCAGCGGTAGTTCATAAAACATTCCGTAACTTCCTCTGAAAAGGCCGTCACGTTACGCCCCAATTCTTCATTGGCGATGTGTAAAAAGTGCTCGGCAAGTGCAATAATATCATGCCCGCGATCGCGCAGGGGTGGCATGTAGATGGCAAACTCGTTAAAGCGATGGTATAAATCCTCACGGAAACGGCCTTTGTTGATGCCGTCCTGCAGGTTTTCGTTAGTAGCCACAATAATACGTACATCCAGGTCGATCTCTTTAGTACTGCCAATACGTTTTACCTTACGCTCCTGTACGGTACGCAGTAAGGCAGCCTGTATATCATATGAAAGATTACCCACCTCATCTAAAAAAAGCGTGCCGCCGTTAGCCATTTCAAAGTGACCGATTTTGGTATATAATGCCCCGGTGAACGATCCTTTTTCGTGGCCAAAGAATTCGCTTGCGGCCAGTTCCTTCGTAAGCGACCCGCAGTCCATAGCAATAAACGGTTTGTTGGCCCGTGGGCTAGCCACGTGTATGCTTTTGGCAACGGCTTCTTTACCGGTACCGCTTTCACCCAATATAATAACGCTGTAACCGGTTGGGGCAACCAGGTCAATCTGGCGGGCAAGCTCCTTTGAGGCGCGGCTTGTACCTACCACAAACTCGCCACCCATTAAATGCTTTTTGCCGTTTTTCTGCGCTGCTGCCGCCGCAGATTTTTCGGGCACTACTACCGGCAATTCCTCTTCTTCAGCCTGGGCAAGCGCGTATTGGGTTTCAATAGCCTTATTGATGGTATTTAATATCTCATCGGGATATAATGGTTTGGTGATGTAATCGTACGCGCCCATTTTAATGAGCTCCACAGCCATTTTAATATCTGAATAACCGGTAATAATAATTACACCCGTTTTAGGATAGTTGGTTTTTATATGACGGAGCATTTCGCGGCCGTCGGTATCATCTAACCTATAATCGCACAATACGAGGTTGTATTCTCCGTTCTTTAAACTCTCAAGGCCATTGGCCCCGTTTGAAGCGGTAACCACATCAAAGCCATTTCGTGTTAGAAATTTCGACAACAACAAGGCAACATTCACTTCATCATCAATGATGAGAATTCTTTTCATACAGCAAAATAGTGTTTAAACAATAAAAAATGCAAGCCGCAAATGCAATCTGCAAGTTTTATGTTTTATACTTCAAATAATTAATTTAGGTTACAAAAAAATATAACCACCGGGCAATTACGATTATTCACCCTTAAAATCGGGCTTTCTTTTATCTATAAAGGCGCTTATACCTTCGCGTGTATCGGCGGTGTTAAAGCAATCAGCAAACTGGTCAATTTCGGTTTCAAAACCATCAGGTGTACCGGCCGCATTCACTGCCTTTATAGCGGCAGCAACGGCAAGCGGGGCACGGCTCAATATCTTCTCCAATATTTCTTCCGCCTTGTTCAGCAGTAACTCCTGCTCCGTAACATGATTAACCAAACCAAAATCAAGTGCCTGCGTGGCGGTTATCATATCAGCGGTCAGGATCATTTCCAGCGCACGGCCGCGGCCAATAAGTTGCGTAAGGCGTTGCGTGCCGCCGTAGCCGGGTATCAAACCTAAAGTAACTTCAGGCAAACCCATTTTTGCGTTGGTTGAGGCTACACGGATATGGCAAGCCAGCGCTAACTCAAGCCCACCGCCTAAGGCAAAGCCGTTTATAGCGGCAATAACAGGCTTGCTGCCCTGCTCAATAACGTTAAAAACCTGGTGTTGCGCAACTTGTGCCATTTGCCGGCCGCCTTCGGCATTAAGCGGGGCAAACTCTGCTATATCCGCACCGGCTACAAACGCTTTTGGTCCGCTACCGGTTATAATGATGCCGCCAACATCAGCGTTAGCAAAAGATTGTGTGAGCGCCTCGCCAAGTTCGGCAAGTGTAGCTGCATTAAGCGCGTTGAGTTTACTTTCACGATTAATTGTAATATAACAAATACGCGATCGTATCTCAACGAGTATATTTTTTAGGGGCATGCTGCTAATTTAGGGCTTAAACTATAAAAATAACAAATATGTAGGGTAATTTAACATTGCCGATGTTCATAAATCAATAAAGAAACAACCACATGCACCGGGCAAGCACCATTTTTTACGTAGATTTGCCCTTTGTTAATACTTAACCATGAGCGAAGAAAGATCGTTAAATTTTATTGAAGAAATTGTTGAAGATGATATAAGTGCCGGTAAGCACGGCGGCAGGGTGCACACCCGTTTCCCGCCTGAGCCGAACGGCTACCTGCATATCGGCCACGCCAAATCCATATGCCTGAACTTTGGACTTGCCAAAAAGTATGGCGGCAAAACCAATCTGCGTTTTGATGACACCAACCCGGTTACCGAAGATACCGAATACGTAGAAAGCATTAAGGAAGATGTGCGCTGGCTGGGCTTTGAATGGGCTAATGAGCTTTACGCATCTGACTACTTTGACCTGCTGTACGCCTTTGCGTTAAACCTGGTTCGCCAGGGGTTAGCTTATGTTGATGACAGTACACCCGAAGAAATAGCTACCCAAAAGGGTACACCTACCGAACCGGGTACGCCTAACCAATACCGCAGCCGTAGTATTGAGGAGAACGTACAATTGTTTGAGGATATGAAAGCCGGCAAATATCCGGATGGCGCTAAGGTGCTGCGTGCAAAAGTTGACCTGGCATCGCCCAACATGCACATGCGCGACCCGATCATGTACCGTATAAAACATGCCAAGCATCACCGTACCGGCGATAAATGGTGTATTTACCCAATGTATGACTTTGCCCATGGCCAGTCGGACGCTATTGAGGAGATCACCCACTCCATTTGTACGCTGGAATTTGTGCCGCACCGCCCGCTTTATGAGTGGTTTATTGATAAGCTGGAACTCTTCCCATCGCGCCAGTACGAGTTTGCCCGCCTTAACCTGAACTATACCGTTATGAGCAAGCGCAAGCTGCTGCAACTGGTTAACGAAGGGTTTGTTGAGGGATGGGACGACCCGCGTATGCCAACGATCAGCGGTTTACGTCGCCGTGGTTATACTCCGGCCAGCGTTCGGGAGTTTTGCGAACGCATTGGCGTAGCCAAACGCGAAAACATGATTGATGTTAGCTTGCTTGAGTTCTGTATCCGCGAGGATTTAAATAAAACCGCCTGGCGTCGTATGGCCGTGCTCGACCCGGTAAAACTGGTAATCACCAACTATCCGGAAGGGCAAACCGAAACCCTGCATGGTGAAAACAACCCCGAGGTTGAAGGCGGTGAAGGTGGCCGTGATATACCTTTTAGCCGCGAACTTTGGATAGAGCGTGAGGACTTTATGGAAGTTCCGCCTAAAAAATTCTTCCGCCTGGGTGTTGGCCTGAGCGTAAGGCTGAAAAATGCCTACATTATAACCGGCGAAAGTGTGGTTAAGGACGCTGAGGGCAACATCACCGAGATACATTGTACTTACATCCCCGAATCAAAATCGGGCAGCGATACAAGCGGCATCAACGTAAAAGGCACTATACACTGGGTAAGCGTTCCGCATGCCCGAACCGCAGAAATAAGGTTATACGACCGTTTATTCCGCGTGGAAGACCCATCAAACGAAGATGGTGATTTCAAAGAATACATTAACCCGGATAGCCTGAAAATAATAACCGGCTTTATTGAGGAAGACCTGACCACGGCCATCCCCGGCAAGGGTTACCAATTCATCCGTAAAGGTTACTTTACGCTTGATAAATACTCCACTGCCGATAAACTGGTGTTTAACCGTACGGTTACGCTTAAAGACGGTTGGGTGAAGAAATAAACTTCCTTTTAATTAAATACAAAGCGGGCTATTTTTGATAGTCCGCTTTTTTTGTGGCTGGCAATCAGCATGTATCAGTTTTGTTATTTATCCGCTTTAAACCCATAAGTGGTTTCTCGATCATACCTGCAAAACATATCACAAATGAAGAAAGTACTTACCATAGCAGCTTCGATATTTTTTATCGTAGGCTGCACTGTACAACGATTACATCCTGTGACCATTGGCATGTCTGAAGAACAATTTAAAATTGAACATAGCAAAAGTAAAATAGTAGAAATGTCAACCGATCGAACTGTTTATAAAGATTGGGATCGCAGCTCTATACCTGAAGACTATGTTGTAAAATTTTATTACTTCATTAAAAGTAAACTTGTATTGATGGATGAGGGTTTTTTGCCTATTGGCGCTACAGTCCGCGTACCAACACCGAGGTAAAAGCGGTCATTTAACCGGTTCTTTTACATCCCGACACCCTTTCCAATTATATCATGAAAAACACAATTATAATACTCGGCTTGTTTCTAATAACAAGCTGCTCAATACCATCGCCTGTTTATTTAGGTATGGGCGAAAGACAATTCATTGTAGAGAACATAGACTCTAAAGATGAAATTGCCGAGATGAATTCAAATCGCACAGTGTATAAAGTGCCTTACCATATTGGTGGGAGCAACTTTGGTTATAAATTCTATTATTTCAAAGATGGCAAACTCACAGCGATGGACGAAGGCTTTATACCTCTTGGCTCAAAAACAGCTGTACCTACACCTTTGTAAATCAGTATTTTTGGTAAACATTATACAGCACATTCAGGTCGAGTTGTGATAATACCGGTGAACTGTCGGCCTGAATAAAGTGATTTTTAAAAGCTGATATGGCGGCGTTGAGGTTGCTGGTGTCATAGCCGATCAGGCGCAGGGCGGTGGCTACATCAAAGCCCTCGGGCGCAAGTTCGAGCACATCATTACTCCAATAGCCAAAGCCTTTTTCAGCCAGCTTTTTCCAGGGGAAGTGTTTGCCGGGGTCAACCTTGCGGGTAGGTGCCAAATCCTGGTGACCGATGAAATTGGCTGTTGGTATGTTGTAAGTTTTTTTAAGATGAGCTAACAGTATAATCAGGCTGTTGATCTGTGCATCACTGAACGGCGACCGGCCATTGTTGTCCAACTCGATACCAATGGATGAACTGTTAACGTCCGTACCGTTACCCCACTTGCCCGAGCCACCATGCCAGGCACGCAGATAATCGTTCAGCATGTGATAAATGCGACCATCCCCGCCGATAACATAGTGGGCGCTCACCTGCGTTTTGGCGATGGTAAACGTTTTAAGCGTTTGCGCTACCGAATCCTGCGCGGTATAGTGGATTACCACGTAATTAGGCTTGCGCAGATTAAAATTCACCGTACCCACCCACTCGCTGGCCAGCTTACGCCCCAGGCTATCCGTCAACACCACCGGCTCGGTTTGCAGCAACGTTTGCGCAAACGCCTCGGCCTGCTCGTTGTACACCTTGTTGGTTGCCGCATACGGCCCTTTTTTTGGGGAACAGGCGGTGGTAAGGATGAATAAAGTAAGGATTATGTAGAGGTGGAGTTGTTTCATGAGTACAAATCTATTAGTAAATTCTTTTTCCAAATTGTAAATGTTTTAGGTATTATTATATTCGTGTAAATCTAAACTTTTACAAAATGTCTTCAGCTCTTCAATTAGTAGAACATTCAAGTTCCTTATCTGACACAAAAGGTCAAACGACACGTCAAAAAGTAGAAAATACGCTTACATCTGAATTGATTATAGGGATATGTGCTCCAATTGGATCGATGCGTGAAATTGTAATTGAAGAAATTAAGAATAATTTAGAAACTAACTATGAATATAGTGTAGAGGTAATTAAATTAAGTGATTTTATCAGTTTATATTACAAAGAAGAAATACAACAAAAAGCAGGGCAAACAGCACCATTTACTGAATTAATATATAAAATTCATGGTGGTGATCAGTTACGAATAAAAACAGGTAGTAGTTCTTGCTTAGTCGAGTTGGCTATCATGCAAATCTTAAAAAAACGTTTAGGAGGTGCTGAAATCCCTGAAAATAAAGACATCAACACCATAGTAAACCAAATCAAAAGCGAAAGAAAGTGCTATATAATAGATTCTTTAAAAAATAAAGAAGAACTAGAGTTATTAAGATCGGTTTATGGTAGCATTTTCTATTGCTTTAGTATTTTCTCCCCTGATTCTGTAAGAAAAAAAATATTAAATCAAAAAGATCTCTCAAACTCAGAAGTTGAAAAGCTAATCTCCACTGATGAATTTGAAAATAATACCCACGGCCAAAATGTAAGAAATACGTTTATTGAAGGAGACTTTTTCATAAGAGTTTCTGATGACAACAAGGACTATGTACCACAAAAAATATCAAGATATTTAAATATAATATTTGAAAGTGAGATAATTACTCCTACTCCCAATGAGATTGCCATGTATGAAGCCAAATCCGCAGCAGGAAATTCTGCATGTTTATCACGACAAGTTGGCGCGGCTATTACTAATGAAAAAGGAGAAATAATATCTCGAGGTTGGAATGATGTACCTAAGTTTGGAGGCAACTTATATAAAGATGGTGATTCGGAAGATAATAGATGTATTACTTCTGGATTATGCAGTAATGATTTAAAAAAAGACGATTTAACAGAAGACATTGTCAAAGCACTTGTTTCTGATAAAGAATTAAAACACTCTCTATTTAATGATATAGACATTACGCCTGAAACATCCTTATTTAAGAGTATTCAGTCAATCATAAGGAAGAATTCAAAAGTGAAAGACTTAATTGAATTTTCAAGATCCGTACACGCGGAAATGCATGCGATAATAATTGGCAGCCAACTAGGAGGTAGAAGGATGATTGATGGCAAATTATTCTGCACAACATATCCTTGTCATAACTGTGCCAGACATATAATCGTAGCAGGAATAAAGGAAATTTATTATATTGAACCTTATAAAAAAAGCTTAGGAACTATATTACACGAAGATGCTTTAACAGAGGACGAAAACTCGCCAAATAAAACGAAAATATTAATGTTCGACGGAGTCGCCCCCAGAAGATATTTAGAATTTTTTTCATTAAAAAGTCCAAGGAAAGACAATGAAGGCAAAATTATAAAAATTGAAAAAACTAAGATTTCTCCTAAAACAAGATTAACTTTGCAATCGTTACCAACACTAGAAATGCAATCTATTCATTCACTATCTGAATCTGGATTATTGGATAATTAATTGTTATGAAAAAAAACGATCAGTCAAAATCAGCACAACTAGCTTTGGATCTTTCAAGCAAAAAAAGTGCAAGCACTCCACAAAACAATGCTAAAGTTGTGAACATGGCTACACATGCAAACAAAGCATTCGTTTCATTTATTGTTAAAAATTCGAAATCATTTTAACCCCATCTCCGCAAAAGTATCGCCTTGCTTAACATCACCTGTTTCGTAGCCTTTTTTAAACCAGTATTGGCGTTGGGCGCTGGTGCCGTGGGTAAAGCTGTCGGGTTCTACGCGGCCGGTGCTTTGTTTTTGCAGGCGGTCGTCGCCTATTTGATTAGCGGCGTTCAGAGCTTCGTCAATATCACCGGGTTCTAAAACGTTCTTGGTGCTTTCTTCATAGTGGGCAAATACGCCTGCATAAAAGTCAGCTTGTAGCTCCAGCGCTACCGATAGTTTGTTGTATTCTGTCTCGCTCACGTTGCCGCGGGCACGCTCCAGCTTGGCGCTGGTACCCAGCAGTTGCTGTACATGGTGTCCGACCTCGTGCGCAACCACATAAGCGCGGGCAAAGTCGCCTGCAGCGGCAAAGCGTTGCTCCAATTCATCAAAAAAAGTAACATCAATATATACCTTGCGATCGCCGGGGCAGTAAAAAGGCCCGGTTGCCGATTGGGCAAAGCCGCAACCTTCGGTTTGTACGCCGTTTTCAAAAAAGTGCAAGGTGGGTTCCTCATAGGTTTTGCCCATTTGCTTAAACAACTGGCCCCAGATATCCTCGGTATCGGCAAGTACCACGCTTACAAACTTTTGCTGCTGGTTGTTGGGATCAATGCCCGGTGTTGTATTGGTTTGCCCGCCTTGCTGCTGCTGCATTCCGCCAAGCAATGCGGATGGGTCAATCCCTGTAAAGAAGTAGATAGCGGCGGCAATAATACCTACCACGCCACCACCCAATGCCAAACCACGACCACCGCCACTGCCTTGTTCGGTATTACTACTTTCGCGCCTGCCAAGCCATTTCATGTTATGCTGATTAAAAGGTTTATTCGTTAACGTGGAGAAGCGGCGGTTTGTTTGACTGTTTAAATAGTGCCGTTTTAATCTACTCGCCCCCCTGGCCCTCTCATTAAACCCAGAGCGAAATAAAACAATAATCCCTCTATACATTAAGTAGAGAGGGATGTCGAGCGATAGCGATGACAGGGTGAGTCAGACTAATAACACCTGATGCCCTTTATATTTAATTGCAGCGAGCGCTTGTCGCGCCATACATTTTCTTCGATACTGTAACATACGTCAAACGGCACACCAGGGCGTATCTGCTGCAAGCATTCGCCGTGGTTAAAAGCGATACAATCAAACCAGGCTGAGCCGGGCTGACTGATGCTCATCTTGATATGATTACTGCCTACCAGTCCCGGAGTACCGTTCACATATACATTTTTCGACAAAAACACCGGCGACATATTGCCCGGCCCAAATGGTGCAAACTGGCTTAGCACACGGAAGAATTTTCCATCAATATCCTTCAGGTCGAGTTCAGCGTCAATTTCTATTTGCTGGATTAACTGTTCGTCGGTGATAGAGGCGCTTACTACTTCCTCAAACTTATGCATAAATGCATTCACGTTTTCGAGCTTCATGGTTAAGCCTGCAGCATATTTGTGCCCGCCAAATTGTAATAGCAAATCACTACAACCACATAGGGCCTCATACAGATCATACCCCAAAACAGAGCGGGCCGAGCCTGCCACATGCCCGTTGGAGCGGGTGAGCACTACAGTTGGGCGGTAATATTTTTCGGTAAGGCGCGACGCCACAATGCCGATTACGCCCTTATGCCAGTTCTCGTTAAACACCACGGTTGATTTGCGGTTGATCATTACCTCGCTGGCGCCGATCATGCTCAACGCTTCGTCGGTTATTTGCAGGTCGTGCCCCTTGCGTTCTGTATTTTTTACATTGATAAGTGCGCCCTTTTCGCGGGCATCCACTTCATCGCATGATATTAGGAGCTGTACCGCGTGCTTGGCATCATCAATACGCCCGGCAGCGTTAATACGTGGCCCTAACAGGAACACAATATCGGCTATAGAATAATTGGCCGAGCGGCCCGCAACTTCCATCAATATCTTAATACCTGTACACGGCTCGGCATTAAGTTTTTGCAAACCAAAATATGCCAGTACACGGTTTTCGCCGGTTATTTGTACAATGTCGCAGGCTATGCTTATGGCAACTAAATCAACAAACCGCAATAGCTCGTCAAACGGAATATCATTTTTTTCGGCATAAGCCTGCAACAGCTTAAAGCCCACGCCACAGCCCGATAGCTCTTTATAAGGGTAAGCACAATCGGGGCGCTTGGGGTCTAACACGGCTACGGCTGCGGGTATGGTATCACCGCAGGTGTGGTGATCACAAATAATAAAATCGATATTGAGCGTATTGGCGTAATCAACCTTATCAATGGATTTAATGCCACAATCCAGCGCTATAATTAACGAAAACCCATTGGCTGCCGCATAGTCAATTCCCTGTGTTGATATGCCGTAACCTTCAGTATAACGGTCGGGTATATAATAATCGAGATGCGCGTACCTGTCCTTAAAAAAACCATATACTAATGATACCGCCGTGGTGCCGTCTACATCGTAGTCGCCGTAGATCAATATCTTTTCATTCCGGGCGATGGCAAGCTCAATACGCTCAACGGCCTGTTCCATATCCGCCATCAGGAATGGATCATGCAGGTGGCGTATATCCGGACGGAAAAAATACCGGGCTTCATCATAGTCATGAATACCACGGCTCACCAGCAAATGACTTAAAACGGGGTTGATGTTTAAGGCCTCAGCAAGGCTTTTTACTTCATCATGATCCGCTTTTTGCCTTACGGCCCACCGTTTATTCATATCTTTGCAGGGGATAAAACCCTAAATATATAACATTGGCTATTAAACATAAAAGCCAATTAAATTATTGTTAACAAAATAACATCGGGCTGATAGTTCTTTATCACAACCATCGGCAGGGATATACAAATCATGGAAATATTTACGCTGGGCGAAGGCTCTTACTCGGTAGACGCAACTAAAAAGTTCATTCCTTTTAATCCTGAAACTGACGACCGTAAAAGCCGCCCCGGCTCCTTGTTCATCCATGTAAATCCTTTCCTGATAAAAACAGCAACAGACCTGATCCTGTTAGACAGCGGCCTGGGTTATAAAGATACGCGGGACGAACTGTATCTGCATCAACATATACGCAACGCAGGCTTTGAGCCTGAAGATGTTACGCTGGTATTGATGTCGCACCTGCATTACGATCATTCGGGCGGGTTAGTGGTTGAGCGTGGCGGTAGTTTGCAACCCAGCTTTCCGCAGGCCGAGCACGTAGTACAACGCGGTGAGTGGGAATACGCACTGGCCGGCAAATCATCATCATACCACATCGATATATTTGAAGCCTTGCAGGATAGCGTTAACCTTACCCTTACTGAGGGCGACGGCACACTTAAACCTGGCATTACCTACCAGCTATCGAGCGGGCATTGCCAGTATCACCAAGTGTTTTTGATTGAAGAAAACGGCCAGAAGGTATTTTTTGGCGGTGATGAACTACCTGAACCAGAACAGCTGTTACGTAGATTTATTGCAAAATACGATTATGATGGCCGTAAAGCGATGGAACTACGTGAAGAGTACGGCAGGCAGGCGGCTAATGATGGCTGGCGCTGTTTATTCTACCACTCAAAAGGCACAACGGTTGGCACGGTTGCCTATGATGGCGAACACTTTGCCATACAACCGGCTTAATTTTCGATTACGCCAAAAATTTCTTTTATACGCTCAACATTAAGCGGTTTCGAAATAAAATCATGAACCAGCGGATAGGATTTGGCCTTGCTGATATCGTTGCTGAAAACTGATGAAGAAATAATATAGATCTTTGTTTTCTTAAGCGGATCAATACCCAGCCTGTTATACTCATCCAAAAAATCCCAGCCGTTCATTATCGGCATGTTAATATCAAGCAGGATGTAATCGGGTAAGCTTTCGGGGTCCTTTTGCTGCAACTCTACAAGCTGATCTATAGCAAACTTTCCGTTAAGGCACGCTGTAATACTTGTGTTTAACAACGCTTTTTTAATCAGCTTGATGGATATAAAATTGTTTATCTCATCATCGTCAACAAGTAAAACATTTATTGTTTTGCTAAGAATGCTCATATCAGGGGTATTATACGTGTGTTCAAATAAAAGGTTCTATTCGCAAAGGTTGTAAAGCTATAAAAAATACGTCTCACAATAAATCCTTCTTTAAAATCTCTAAGTAATTTTTATAGCGTTAGCCTCTGCGGAGTGCCCTTTTACTAAACACTGCTCAAAATTATATATAATATTATTGTTTTTATGTTTTCAAGAATATTATACAGGCAAATACGCAAATTGTTATGCAGTTGTTACTTAAACAAGCAATAAAATGTGGTTTTTTTATAAAAAAAACGCATAAACAATAAGCGGCCTTAACCCTATTGTTTATGCGTTAAATTTTGTGCTTAATTATTCAATTACACTTTCTTCAAAAGCATAATCTTCAAGCGGCGGACATGAGCAAATCAGCGTACGATCTCCGTATGTATCATTCACCCTGCCCACTGAAGGCCAGAATTTATAAGCCGCAACATACGGCAACGGGAACGCTGCCTTTTGGCGGGTATATGGGTGCTCCCACTGGTTGCCGGTAACTACGGCAGCCGTGTGCGGCGCATTTTTTAACGGGTTATCAAGCTTATCTAAAACACCGCTTTCAACATCTTTTATTTCATTACGGATAGCGATCATGGCATCACAGAAACGGTCAAGCTCATGCTTCGGCTCTGACTCTGTCGGCTCAATCATCACTGTACCCGCAACCGGGAATGATACAGTTGGCGCATGGAAACCATAGTCCATTAAACGCTTGGCTATGTCAGTAACCTCAACGCCTTGTGCTTTAAATGAGCGGCAATCCAATATCATTTCGTGCGCACAACGGCCTTTGCTGCCGGTGTATAATACCGGGTAATGTTCCTTTAACCTTGTTTTTATATAGTTAGCATTCAGTATAGCGTACTTGGTAGCGCTGGTTAAGCCCTGGCCGCCCATCATGGCTATATAGGCGTGAGAAATGATCAGAATAGATGCCGAACCCCAAGGCGCTGCCGAAACAGCCGGAATTGACTTACCTTTATCAATATCAACTACTGCATGGCCAGGCAGATAAGGCACCAGGTGTTTAGCTACACCAATCGGACCCATACCAGGGCCACCGCCGCCGTGCGGAATACAGAAGGTTTTGTGCAGGTTAAGGTGGCAAACGTCGGCACCGATATTAGCCGGACTGGTTAAGCCTACTTGCGCGTTCATATTGGCGCCATCCATATAAACCTGGCCGCCGTTTTCGTGGATGATATTGCATACCTCGATAATGCTTTCCTCAAACACACCGTGTGTTGATGGGTAAGTTACCATCAGGCACGAAAGTTCGTTTTTGTATTGCTCGGCTTTGGCTTTTAGGTCGGCAACGTCTATATTGCCATTCTCATCACATTTTACAACGATGATCTTCATACCGGCCATAGCTGCTGATGCCGGGTTGGTACCGTGTGCCGATGAAGGGATTAGGGCGATGTTACGCTGCGTATCTCCCCGATCCAGATGGTAAGCGCGGATAACCATCAAACCTGCATACTCACCCTGTGCGCCGGCATTTGGCTGCAAGCTCATGGCGGCGAAGCCGGTAATCTCGCTCAGCCATTTATCCAGTTCATCAAACAGCTGCATATAACCGCCGGCTTGGTCAACCGGTGCAAACGGGTGCATCTTACTGAATTCAGCCCAGGTAACCGGTATCATTTCGGTAGTAGCGTTAAGCTTCATGGTACATGAACCCAGGGCAATCATGGAGTGGCAAAGCGAAAGATCTTTTGCCTCAAGCGATTTGATGTAACGCAGCATCTCATGCTCTGAGTGGTGCGAGTTAAATACCGGGTGGGTAAGATAAGCTGATGTACGTTGCAACTCCGCCGGAATGGTGGTTTGCAGGTTGCCTTTCAGCTCATCAATATTAACATCATTCAGGGTTTTGCCCTTTACCTTGGCAAAAAAGCGAACAATGGTTTTAACATCTTCAACAGAAGTAGTTTCGTCAAGCGTGATGGTAACGGTTGAACCATTGTAGTTCAGGTTCATCTCGTTGTTTAAAGCTTCACCGTGTAACGGGCCAACCAGATCACCCAGATCAAATTGCAGGGTATCAAAGTAAGCTTTGTTTAGCTGCTTGTAGCCCAGCTCCTCTAAAGAGTTGGAAAGCAACACGCTTAAGCCGTGTATACGCTCGGCTATCAGCTTCAACCCTTGCGGACCGTGATATGCGGCATACATACCGGCCATAATAGCCAATAGCGCCTGCGCGGTACAAATGTTTGAAGTCGCTTTATCTCTGCGGATATGCTGCTCGCGAGTTTGCAATGCCATACGCAGGGCGTAGTTGTTGGCGCTATCAATAGTTACACCAATAATACGGCCCGGCATTGAACGCTTGTATTCTTCTTTAGTTGCAAAGAACGCCGCGTGAGGACCGCCAAAGCCCATCGGGATACCGAAGCGCTGGCTGCTGCCTACAACAATATCAGCGCCCCACTCACCCGGAGGCGTGAGCAGCACCAGGCTCATCAAATCGGCAACAACGGTTAGCTTGATGCCTTTTTCGTGTGCTTTTGCCGCGAAATCGCTGTAATTATACACCTCGCCGTTTTTGGCTGGGTATTGCACAATGGCGCCGAACATATCGTCAGTCAATTCAACTGATTCATGGCTGCCCATTACCAGTTCAATGCCATAAGGCTCCGAGCGGGTTTTTAGTATATCAATAGTTTGAGCGAAAAGCTCTTCGGAAACAAAGAATTTGTTGGCCTTTTGGTTTTTACGCAGGCTGTACTGCATAAACATGGCTTCGGCAGCGGCGGTACCTTCGTCAAGCAGTGATGCGTTGGCTATTTCCATTCCGGTAAGGTCAATAACCATCGTCTGAAAATTAAGCAACGCTTGTAAACGGCCCTGTGCAATCTCGGCCTGGTAAGGGGTGTATTGCGTGTACCATCCCGGATTTTCGAGGATGTTACGCTGAATTACGCCCGGAACAATAACATCATAATAGCCCTGGCCGATGTAGCTTTTAAAAACCTTGTTTTTTGACGCGGTTTGCTTAAGCGTATTCAGGTAATCAAATTCGCTTTTTGCAGGCGGCAAATTTAAAGGGTTCTTCAGGCGTATTTGCGCCGGAACGGTTTGTTCAATAAGCTCATCTAATGAATTTACGCCTACGGTTTTTAACATTTCGGCGGTGTCGGCTTCGTTGGGTGCGATGTGGCGCGACTGGAATTTCTCCTGGTAATCAGTGTTCAATTGCATGAAAATGTGGCCCTGTTAATATATGCCGCAAAGGTACAATTATTACGCCGATTATCAACCACCTAACATGTTATTGACATTGTGTTTACACCGTTTTATGCGGCAATGAACTTACCAGAAAAGAAAAGCTGATAAAACGATATATCTAACTGTTTACAGCTGCTCTAAATATTGCATTATTGTACTCTCTAACCCCATATATAACGCATCGCAGATAAGCGCATGCCCAATGCTCACTTCCAGTAAGCCCGGTATGTGTTCGGCAAAAAATTTCAGATTCTGCAGGTCAAGATCGTGCCCGGCATTGATACCTAAACCAACCTCGTTGGCCACCTTAGCTGCAGCTATGTAAGGCGCAATGGCCAGCTCCCGACCGTGCGAAAAATGGGTAGCATAACCCTCGGTATAAAGCTCTATCCTGTCTGTGCCGGTAGTTGCGGCCGCCTCTACCATTTGGGGTACCGGGTCAACAAAAATAGATACGCGTATACCTGCCTCCTGAAACATAGCGATAGTATCCTTCAAGTACTCTTGGTTGGCAATAGTATCCCAGCCGTGGTTTGAGGTAATTTGCCCCAACTCATCTGGTACTAGGGTAACCTGCGCGGGTCGGGTTTCCAGCACCAGGTCAACAAACTTTTGCTCGCGGCTGTTACCTTCTATATTAAACTCCGTGGTTATAACATTCTTTATGGCACGTACATCATCATAGCGAATGTGGCGCTCATCCGGCCGTGGGTGTACGGTAATACCCTGCGCACCGAAACGTTCGCAATCCATGGCGGCTTTTAACACATCGGGATTATTGCCGCCACGAGAATTGCGCAGCGTTGCTATTTTATTGATGTTTACAGACAAACGTACCATAAGCTCTTAACAATTATGAATTGGCAAATATCACTAATTAAGGTTTAAACAATAAAATGTATTTTTAGATTGTCTGCTTTAAGCAAATCATTTGCGATGCTCGATCTATCTCGCTTTGTGCATTTAATTCCCCACATCGTTACTTTTAATTCACCATCGGTAAACTTTCCCTTAAGTTTTAATTGTAGAACAATCTGCAAATATTCCGGTTTGGTGTAAAAAATACACTTTTTAAACTAACCTTCGCCAATTCTATCATTTATCTTCACAACGCCGTGTTGTAGGCATAATTATAGCACTTAAAGCTTATTATTTACTTTAACCGCAAACTATTGATCATGCCGATTACCAAACTTTCTATCATTATCCCGGCCTACAACGAAGGCCGCACCATCCATTTCATCCTTAACAAAGTGAAGAGCGTTACACTGCGTAATAACATTGCTAAAGAGATTATTATAGTGAACGACCGCTCGACTGACAATACAGAAGAAGCGATTAAAAGCTATATGGATGCCAATACCGATATGGATATTAAGTATTACGCGCATGAGGTTAATAAGGGCAAAGGCGCCGCGTTGCATACCGGTATTAGCAAAGCCACGGGCGAATACCTGATTATTCAGGATGCCGACCTGGAATATGACCCGGAGGAGTTTAATGACCTGCTTAAGCCGGTGGTTGATGGCTTTGCCGACGTGGTGTTCGGCTCGCGTTTTATGGGTGGTAACGCGCACCGTATATTATTCTTTTGGCATACCATAGGCAATAAATTTTTGACCACCTTATCAAACATGTTCACCAACCTCAACCTTACGGATATGGAAACATGCTACAAACTGTTTGATACCAAGATGATACAGGCGCTTACCCTGCGCGAAAAGCGCTTCGGTTTTGAGCCGGAAGTAACTGCTAAAATATCACGCGTACCAAAAATCCGCATTTACGAGGTAGGCATATCCTACTACGGCCGTACTTACGAAGAAGGCAAAAAGATAGGCTGGAAAGATGGTTTCCGCGCTATCTATTGCATTCTGAAATATGGTATGCTTGGCGTTAAATAACCGGTCAGGAGATAGTGAGCTCGCCACGGAGGTCGGTTTCAAGCCACTCCTTTACCTGTAGCGGATTGTTAGACTGGCCCAGCAGATACATCATTTTGGTTACGGCAGCCTCAAAGGTCATGTCGTAACCATTGGTTACACCAATATCCTTAAGCTGCTTGCTGGTTTCGTACCTGCCAAGTTCTACTGTACCAACCTTACATTGCGATATATCCAGGATAACCTTACCACCGTCAATAGCTTTTTTAAGCAGATCAATAAACCAGGCATCGGTAGTGGTATTGCCTGATCCGTAGGTCTCCATGATTACACCACGAACATCTGAAGCTAATATACTTTCTACCACTTTAGGGCTAATACCAGGGTATAATTTCAGCACAGCCACATCATTAGCGACCATGTTATGCACAATAATAGGCTCCGTTCCGGGCTGGCGGATATCATTTATGCTAAAGCGCAGGTGCACACCCGACTCAGCCAGTATCGGGTAGTTAGGCGAGCGGAAAGCCTCGAACTTTGATGAATTATATTTGAACGCACGATTACCACGGAAAAGCTTATAATCAAAATAGATACACACTTCGGGCACGCGGGCACGATCGTTCTTTTTGGCTTTGGCCAGCTCAATGGCCGTCATCAAGTTTTCCTTGGCATCGGTACGTACCGCGCTAATAGGCAATTGCGAGCCGGTGAATATTACCGGCTTATCCAGATTCTCGAGCATAAAGCTCAAGGCCGACGCGCTGAAAGCCATGGTATCTGATCCGTGCAGCACTACAAAACCATCAACCGAATCGTAATTCTTTTTAATCAGGCGAGCCAATTCGTTCCATATCTCCGGATTCATGTTTGATGAATCGATAACGGTATCAAACGAATGTACTTTTATTTTGCAATTAAGGCGCTCCAGTTCGGGCACATTGTCCATTATCTGCTCAAAGTTAATGGGTACAAGCGCTTTGGTAACAGGGTCGCTCATCATACCTATTGTCCCCCCGGTATAGATGATCAGTATCTGGTTCATTAATATATATTCTTATTTAAAATCAATTTATACCCCGAATATCTTCTTTGAATTAAGGGTAGTTACATCTGCCACCGTTTCAACATCAGTGTTGTATATATCGGCAAGCTTTTGCGCGATGTATATCAGGTACGAACTTTCGTTAGGTTTACCACGGTACGGAGTGGGTGTAAGATACGGAGAATCCGTTTCTAAAACTATATGCTGTAAGTCAATTTGCTCAACCACTTTATCCAGTCCGCTGTTTTTGTAGGTAACCACGCCACCTATGCCGAGGTAAAAGCCGAGGTCAATTACTTTTTTGCCGTACTCGGCAGTGCCGGTAAAGCAATGGAATATGCCGCGCAGTTTATCATCAGCCTCACTGGCCAATACTTTATATACCTCATCAAAAGCGTCGCGGCAATGTATCACTATGGGTAAATCAAGTTGTTTAGCCCAGTTGATCTGTGCTTTAAACGCAGCTATTTGCCCATCAAGGTAGGTTTTATCCCAATACAGGTCGATACCAATTTCTCCAATAGCGTAAATTTTATATTCAGGCTGATGGAAAGCTTTTATCTTTTCCAGATGATCTTCCCAGCCCGGTTTAACATCGCAGGGATGCAGGCCCAGCATCGGGAAACACATATCCGGATAGGCGTCGGTAAGGGCATAAACCTTGGGAACCGAATCTGCGTCGACATTCGGCAGAAACAACCGCTTTACATCATTTTGCAGGCAACGATCTATTAGTCCGCGGCGCTTCTCCGGGTCGGTTTCATAGTACAGATGGGTATGCGTGTCAGTTAATACCATGCGGCAAAAATAAAAAAGCCCCCTGATTAATATCAGAAGGCTTCAAATTAATTCGCTTTTTTAGTTGTGGCTGATTTTTTAGCCGCTGTCTTTTTGCGTACCGGCGCTTTTTTAGCAGGCGCTTTTTTAACTGGCGGCGGTATCACTTTTTTGCCGGGCTTAACTTTTACCAGTTCCACATCAAACACCAGTGTGCTGTATGGCATAATAACCGGCGGCGAGCCACGCTCTCCATAACCTAATGCGGATGGAATGATCAGGGTAGCCTTTGAACCCTCGCCCAGAAGCGCCAAACCTTCTTCCCAACCCTTAATTACACGGCCTTCGCCTTGTACAACCTCAATGGGCTCATACGTGCGACCGGGTTGCTGCAGGTTAGCTTTCTTAGCTTCGGCTTCAATGCTCGAGTCAAACACCTTACCGTCAAGCGTGCGGCCTACATAGTTAACCAGCATGGTATCGCCCGCTTTGGGCTTTAACTTAGCCGACTGTGTTTTAACAATATATTTTAAGCCGGATGGCGTAGTCATAACAGCCAGTTTGTTATCAGCTATGTATTTGTTTGCCGCGACGGTTTCCGCATCCTTAAGCCTGGCCATTTCAGCTTCTTTTTCGGCCATCGCTTCAGCCATTGATTGTACTTTCTCAATCTTTAACCGTGTAATAATGTTTGTACCTTTTTTCAGGAACGGCGGCATAGCATCCTCGTGACCTTTAAATATGGAATCAACAGGTAGCTTTACCATTGCGCTGTCCTTTGCGCCTAACAGGGTAAAAACATCCATCAAATCCATCATACTTTGTGAGGCGCGCACCTGCGTTTGCACCGGCCGACCTGCCTTGTAAGTACTGAACAATACCGAATCTTTATCGGTAAGCTGCTCAACCTGAAAAGTAATGATATCGCCCTCTTTAATGCGGGGTGCGTTGCCTTTTGTAACAATGGTATACTCAGCGCCTTTAGCTGTACGCTGCGTTTGTGCCAATACCGGCAATGCCATGGCGGCCAGCACAAACGATAAACAAACTTTTTTCATAAGTAATAAAAAGGCCCTCCTGATGGGTATCAGAAAGGCCGGTATTTTTAGAATTTCAAATTATTTTTTAACCGGGGCAGCAACCGGAGCTTGCGGTGCAGCACCTGCTTTTGGTTTTACAATATCAACCACCTCGATATCAAACGCCAATGGAGAGTATGGCGGGATAACGTTTGGTGAACCCTGCTCGCCGTAAGCTGAACTTGAAGGGATGATGAATGTACCTTTGGCGCCTTTGTTAAGCAATACCAATGCATCAGCCCAACCTTTAATGATGCCTGCTGAACCAACCGGAACACGGATGGGCTCGTATTTACGCATCGGGTTAGCAATTTTTTCTTTCTCGGCGATATCCTTAACGCTGGTATCAAATACTTTACCTGACAGTAAACGACCGGTGTAGTTAACAACCGCGGTATCACCTTCAACAACCTGAGGGCCACTACCTTGTTTAGTTATAACATAGCTAAGGCCTGAAGGGGTTTTAGTTACTTTCAGATCTTTCTCGGCAATGTATTTAGAGATTAATGCAGGCTCACGTTTTTTAAACTCTTCACCTTGTTTTTTGAAGTACTCAGAAATACGGCCCTGGAAAACCTGGTCGCTCAGTTTACCTTTTGGTATTACTTTTTCAACCTTCATTTCGTAAACCAGGTATTTACCTTTTAATTGCGGCGGACGCTGACCTTTAGGGAATACCGAGTCGATATTCATTTTAATAGTAGCGCTGTCACCTTCGCTAAGCAATTGCATAGCTGCGTAGATGTCGCCTTTTGACTGTGGTTTTTGCATCAAAACCGGCGTAGAGTTACCAGCATCGTAAGTTGATGACAGAACCGAGTCAGCATCGTTTTTAGCGATAACGTTAACTGCTAAAAAGTCGCCTTCCTTAATGGTAGTGCCTTCCTTATCGGTATGTATATTATAAAGCAAACCACCCGGGCCTTGCTTAAATCCACCGTTACAGCTCGCCAAGGCTATCGCGGCAAGCGTAAAAAACATGAAGCCTTTTTTCATTTCTATTGTATTAATAACTTTTTGTAGTTGGGTAAAATATCTTTTAATTCTTGTACAACCTGGTCAAGCGGCTTGTCTGATCGTCCGCCGGCAGCGTTACGGTGCCCCCCGCCGCTAAAATACTTCTTACAGATCTCATTAGCCGGAAATTCGCCTTTTGATCGCAGCGACAGCTTAATACCGTCAGTACGTTCAACAATAAACGCTGCAAGTTTAATATTGACAATTGAAAGCGCAAAATTTACTATGCCTTCAGTATCGCCCGTTTGCACATCGTATTGCTCCAGCTCCGCTTGGGTTACTGTTACGATGGCCGTGTTATAATCATAAAGCACCTCCAGCTTATTGCTTAGGCAATGGCCTAAAAAGCGCAGGCGGTTTTCGGTAGAGCTATTGTAAACCAGTTCATGTATGCGCCAGTTAACCGCACCGGCATTGATAAGCTCGGCGGCTATCAGGTGTACCTCCGCAGTAGTTTTTGGTAAGCGGAATGATGCTGAATCCGTCAGGATACCGGTATACAGACAGGTAGCCACATCCTTATTGATCAGTGCCTTGTTATTAAGCGCATCGGCAATAAAGGTGTATACCAGTTGCGCAGTAGCGCAGGCGTTAATGTCCCAATAACGGAAATCATCAAAATCCTCCGGCTCCAAGTGATGATCGATCATCAGCTTAACGGCCTGGCTGGCGCGAACGCTATCCGTCATGGCGTTAATGCGCGAAAGGGCATTAAAGTCAAGGCAAAAGATCATCTCAGCCTCGGCTATCAGCGTATCGGCGGCAGTAACGTTTTCCGTGTAGATGATCACTTCTTCGTTACCCGGCATCCAGCTTAAAAAGTCGGGATAGTCTGACGGTACAACAACTTTGGCGTGATGCCCCTGTTGTATCAGATAGTTATATAAGCCTAACGACGAACCCAGCGCATCGCCATCGGGCTTATGATGCGTGGTGATTACTATTTTTCGTGGCTGCTCTAACAGCCGGGCAACCGAGGCTATATCTAACATCAAACTTTTTTAAAAGGATTGCAAAGCTAAGATAAATTTCCAACGCATTGATATTAAGCTGTAACATTTTTAATTACATAATTTTTAGCCGATGAACGGTAAAGCGCTGCTGCTTTTGCCCTTATGGCAAAAACTTTTAAAAATAACGCGGCAAAAGGCTATTTTTGCGGCAACTTTAAACACTCAAGATGGAAACTAACAAAACATTTACCATGATTAAGCCTGATGCGGTTGCTAATGGCCACATTGGTGCAATACTGGATAAGATTACTAAAAGCGGATTTAAAATTGTAGCCCTTAAATATACCGCTCTTTCTGCTGCTAAAGCGGGCGAATTTTATGCCGTTCACAAAGAGCGCCCTTTTTACAGTGCCCTGGTTGACTTTATGTCATCAGGTCCTATTGTTGCTGCAATCCTTGAAAAGGACAACGCGGTTGAAGATTTCCGTAAACTGATCGGCGCTACAGATCCTTCAAAAGCTGAAGAAGGTACCATCCGTCAGTTATTCGCTAAATCAATTGAGGCTAATGCCGTTCACGGTTCAGATTCTGACGAGAACGCGCAGATTGAAGGCAGCTTCTTCTTCTCAGCTTTCGAGAAATTTTAATTGCTTTTACAAGCAAAGTAAAGGGCTTACGGTAACCGTAAGCCCTTTACTTTTTATGGGATTCTATACTATTACTTGTCTTTCTTGTTACCAATCGAAAGGACATAGTGATTTAAAACTTTCTCCCCCTCGGGGAGGATTTAGGAGGGGTTACGCGTCTATCACGTCCTTCTCGCCTATCTGCTGGCGCCACATAGCATAGTACAGGCCTTTTTGCAGCAATAGATCGAGGTGTTTGCCTGATTCTACAATGTTACCTTTCTCCAACACGTATATCCTGTCGGCATGCATAATGGTCGACAAACGGTGGGCAATCAAAATAGTGATATGATCATTCTTAACAGACACATCACGAATGGTTTCGGTGATCTCTTCCTCGGTCAGTGAATCTAACGCTGACGTAGCCTCGTCAAACACCAGTATATCCGGGTTACGCAGCAAGGCACGGGCTATAGATAAACGCTGTTTTTCTCCGCCGGAAACTTTTACGCCGCCCTCGCCTATTACGGTATCCAAACCTTTGTCGGCACGGGCCAGTAAACCCTGGCAAGCCGCACGGTGCAGCACGTTCATACACTCAGCGTCTGTAGCGCCGGGGCGAACGAACTGCAAGTTCTCGCGGATAGTGCCTGAAAACAATTGTGTATCCTGCGTTACAAAACCTATACGCTCGCGCAGCTGATCCAAATCAATAGCCTTGCTTGACACGCCGTTATATAAAATATCACCCTCAATAGGCTGGTATAAACCCACCAGCAACTTCACTAATGTTGTTTTGCCCGATCCTGATGGCCCTACAAAGGCAATAGTTTCGCCGGTATTGGTTTCAAAGCCGATGTGATTCAATGCATTACGGTTAGCTGTTAGATGCTTAAAGGTCACGTCCTCAAAAGAGAGTTTTTTCACTTTTTCAAGCAATACCGGTTTCTCAGGCTTAACATCAATAGGGGTTGATAATATGCGGCTAAAGTTGCCCAATGATACCTGCGCCTCGCGCCACGACAGGATCACGTTACCTAACTCCTGTAATGGATTGAATAAAAAGAATGAGTAAAATAGAAAGCTGAAGTATTGTCCCGGCGATATGGTATGCCTAAATATGAGCATCAGTAAAACCACCACCATTGCGCTGCGCACCAGGTTAACGGTAGTGCCTTGCACAAAGCTCATACTACGCACAAACTTTACCTTTTTCAATTCCAGATCGAGTATTTTGTAGGTGGTTTTATTTAACCGCTCAATTTCCTGATTGGCCAAACCAAGACTTTTTACCAGTTCGATATTACGTAACGATTCGGTTGTTGAGCCGGCCAGTGCCGTCGTTTCGCTTACAATATCCTTTTGCACCTTTTTGATACGGCGGCTCATGAGCGTACTAACCAAAGCAATTACCGGTATAGCGGCAAAATACACCAGCGTTACCCGATAGTTTACCGCCGCGGAATACACAATAACGAACACCATGCCCACGATGCTGACAAATAGTATGCTGATGAATGAGGTAATGAACTTTTCGCTATCCGTACGTACCTTTTGCAATATGCCCAGGGTTTCACCGCTGCGCTGATCCTCAAAAACCTGGTAAGGTAGTTGCAATGAATGCTTCAGGCCATCGGCATACATTTGCGCACCAGTTTTTTGCACAATAATGCTGGTAAAGTAATCCTGAAAGTTTTTCGCTATTCGCGATACCATGGCCACGCCAATAGCGTAACAAATTAAGCGTATTACGTTGTTGAGGTATTGGCTATATTCCAGGTGATCACGTTTTTCGATCACCTCGTCAACAATGCGCCCGGTAATATATGGGTCGAGCAGGGAGAACCCGATGTTGATAGCAGCCATGGCCAATGCAAGTGCTACCACCCACTTATGTTTGGTTAAATAAGATAAAAGCAATTTCATACAGGCCGCAAAAATAAAAAAAGGGAATGGCGTAAACCGCTCACTCCCTTTAATTTGACATTAGGTTGGTTATTAAACCGTCATTATATCTTTTTCTTTAGCTTCTGATAACACATCGCATTTAGCTATGTAGCTGTCGGTCAGCTTTTGGATCTCAGCTTCTCCGGTTTTGATCTCATCTTCTGATACTCCTTCAGATTTTAGCTTTTTGATCTTCTCGTTAGCATCTTTACGGATATTACGGATAGCGATCTTACCGCTTTCTACTTCGCCTTTGGCTTTCTTCACCAAATCACGACGGCGCTCTTCAGTTAGCGGCGGTACATTTATGCGGATGATGGTACCATCATTCGTTGGATTCACGCCAAGATTGGCATCCTTAATCGCTTTTTCAATAGGGTTTAGCAATGATTTCTCCCATGGCTGTACAACTATGGTACGGGCATCAGGCGTATTTACGTTACCTACCTGGCTCAATGGCGTTGGTGTACCATAGTAATCAACGGTAATATCATCCAGCATGGCAGGGTTTGCCTTACCTGCACGGATTTTTAAAAGTTCGTTATCTGTATGGTCAACGGCTTTTTCCATTAAAGCCTTTGCATCGTTAACCTGCTTTTTAATGAGTTCGCTCATTTTTATAAATTTTCAACAAAAATAATAAAATCATCCGTTCTGTATAACGGCTATTCAAAGGTACCTCCGGCAGAATATGTTATTTTACAATAGTACCCACGTGTTCACCCTGGGCCAGTTTCATAAAGTTACCTTCCTTGTTCATATCAAACACTACAATAGGCAACTTGTTCTCTTTACAAAGCGTAATTGCAGTCATGTCCATTACGTTAAGCCCTTTGTCGTATACTTCCTGAAAGCTGATCTCATCGTAACGGGTGGCTGATGGATCTTTCTCCGGGTCGGCAGTGTATATACCATCCACGCGTGTACCTTTCATTACCACATCAGCTTTTATTTCAATCGCGCGAAGTGAGGCCGCTGTATCAGTAGTAAAATAAGGGTTACCTGTACCAGCGCCAAATATTACAATCTTACCGGTGTGCAAATGCGTCATGGCACGGCGGCGGATGTAAGGCTCGCATATCTGCTCCATTTTTATGGCTGATTGCAAACGGGTTTCAATACCCAGATCTTCAAGCGCGCTTTGCATCGCCATACAGTTAATTACCGTTGCCAGCATACCCATATAATCAGCCTGGGCACGTTCCATACCTGATTTCTCAGCGCTTAATCCCCTGAAAATATTGCCGCCGCCAATTACTATGGCAACCTCAATACCGGCATCAAATACGGTTTTAATATCCTGCGCGTATTGCTGTACGCGGTTGTTATCAATACCATATTGCCTTTCGCCCATTAACGATTCACCGCTGAGTTTAAGTAAGATCCTTTTGTATTTCATCAGATATGAGTTATAGTGTTGTCAGTTAGTTTCAGTATTGTTGGTTTACGGCGTACACAATTTCACCCTGCAAAAAGGTAGTTGCAACCGTAAAACTATCATTAAAAATTATCAAATCGGCAAAATAGCCTGCTTCAATTTTACCTTTTTTTGTAAGTGATGCTAATTGCGCCGGGTAAAGCGATGCCATATTTATCGCCTCCGGCAAACTGATATCGACCTCTTTTACCCCATTTTCAACCGCCTTAAGCATAGTTAAAGCCGACCCCGATAGTGTGCCGTCCGGCATTACGTAACGGTCACCCTGTAGCTGGTGCTGGTAAGCGCCTTTATTGGCCACAGTAACTGCATCAGTAATAAAAAATAGCTTATCGCCCAACTCGCGTTTGGCTAAAGCAATCATAGGGAAACTTACGTGAACGCCATCCGCCACAATGCTGGTATAAGGCCTTTGCTCAAAAATGGCTGGAATAATACCCGGCTCTCGATGGTGCATTTGGGGCATGGCGTTGAACAAGTGCGTAGCCGCCGTTACAGGGCTATTGAAGAAGGACGAAGCTTGTGAATAAGTAGCATCAGAATGCCCGGCAGAGATAATGATATTTTGTGATGAAAGGTATTCCATCACTTCATCATCCTGTAGCTCCGGTGCTATGGTCATCATTTTAATAACACCTTCGCCACGCTCAACCCAGTTTTTAAGTTCGCTTAAAGTTGCTTTCTTGATATAGTTTTCGGGATGCGCGCCTTTGCGTTTGGGGTTAAGGTATGGCCCCTCAAGGTGTAAACCTAAAAAGTTGCCTTTAGCTTTTGGTAAATATTGCTTTGCCGCATCAATGCCCTGCAGCACCACTTCATCGCTATTAGTTGCAATTGTTGCAAAGAAGCCGGTGGTGCCTTGTTTTAGCAACACCTGTTCCATCTCGGCCAACGCCTCAACGGATGGCAAACCGCCAAACAGACTGGTACCGGCACCATAAATTTGCAGGTCAATAAGGCCCGGGGCAGTATAGGCTCCTTTCAGATCGATGCGCTCTGCGTCATCAGGGATGTCCCCGGCATCAATAATAGCTTTGATGTATTTACCTTCAATTAAAATAGCCTTGCCCGAAACTACTGCTCCGCCGGTTATTAATTGCGTGTTATGTAAGGCAGTAATCATCAAACATTAAATTGCCGAAACGCGTTCGGCACAAGGTAGTTAAAAAAGTAAATGCAAAAAAAATCCCCCTCGTTAAAACGAGGGGGATAATAAAATTAAGCTCCTAAAGCAACTCGCTTAAAGGCGGTTACGGTAAGGCCTTTTTCAACAGTTGCTAAAAACTGTGAAATATTTTTTGACGGGTCTTTAACAAACTCCTGGTTCAACAAGGTTGAATCTTTGTAGAACTTGTTCAGTTTACCGGCAGCAATTTTCTCAACCATTTCTTCTGGTTTGCCTTCGGCACGGATTTGCTCCTTAGCGATAGCTAATTCACGCTCAATAGTAGTAGCGTCAACGCCATCCTTATCAATAGCAACCGGGTTCATGGCAGCAATTTGCATTGCTACGTCTTTACCAGCTTCTTCAGCACCTTCTGCGTTAGCGCTCAAAGCAACCAATACACCTAAACGGAAGTTACCGTGGATGTAACCAATTACTTTCTCGCCTTCAACAATTTCGTATTTTGATACACCTATCTTCTCGCCAATTTTACCGGTTTTGTCGGTAATAGCTTCGCCGATAGAGATACGTGAAGTTTCAGTATCAATTTCAAGTTTGTACAGCTCATCAATTGAAGCCGGAGTTTTTTCAACAGCGGCGTTAGCGATAGCGTTAGCAAAAGCAATGAATTCAGCATTTTTAGCCACGAAGTCAGTTTCGCAGTTAAGCTCAATCACAACACCTTTTTTACCATCGGCAGAAGCACGGGCGATAACAACACCTTCGTTTGACTCGCGGTCCTGACGGCTTGCTGCTACTTTAGCACCTTTTTTTCTTAAATAGTCAATTGCTGCTTCAAAGTCACCATTGGTTTCAGTTAAAGCTTTTTTGCAATCCATCATACCGGCACCGGTTTGCTGGCGCAGTCTGTTTACGTCGGCGGCAGATATTTGTACTGTAGACATATTTTTTAAAGTTTTTTGTTTGCTTGGTGAGTAACGAATAATGAACAACAGGACTATGCCTGTTGTTCATTATCATTTTGTTTACTCAATATTATTCTTCAGTTGAAGAAGCTTCGGCAGATGGAGCTTCGGTCTCAGTTTCAGCGTCAGCTGTTACTTTACGTGCTCTTTTACCACCTTCGGCAGCAGCCTCTGGGCTATCAGCTTTTGCTTTAGCAGCAGCTGCTTCTTTTTCAGCTTCGTCTTCTTTCTCGCGTTTGCGCTCGTCTAAACCTTCTTCAATAGCTTTGATGATGATAGAAGTGATCAAAGAGATTGATTTTGTAGCATCATCATTCGCCGGAATCGGGAAGTCGATGTTTGAAGGATCAGAGTTAGTATCAACCATCGCGAAGGTTGGGATGTTCAGTTTCAACGCTTCAGAAACAGCGATATGCTCTTTCTTAACGTCGATCAGGAACAACGCAGCCGGTAAGCGGTTCAGGTCAGCAATACCACCTAATAAAGTTTCCAGTTTGATACGCTCACGCTGGATCATCAAACGCTCTTTTTTAGAAAGGATGCTGTAAGTACCGTCTTTAGTCAATTTATCAATGTTTGACATTTTTTTGATTGACTTGCGTACGGTAGCGAAGTTAGTTAACATACCACCTAACCAACGCTCGGTTACGTAAGGCATGTTTACTGTTTTAGCTTGTTCAGCAACGATGTCTTTAGCTTGTTTCTTGGTAGCAACAAACAAAACTTTACGTCCTGATTTTACTATTTGTTTGATGGCTGAAGCTGCTTCTTCAACTTTTGCCAAAGTTTTATTTAAATCGATAATGTGGATACCGTTGCGCTCCATGAAAATGTACTGAGCCATTTTCGGATCCCATTTACGGGTAAGGTGACCAAAGTGTACACCTGCATCCAGTAAATCCTGATATGTTGTTCTTGCCATTGTTGAGTCCTCCTTAAAATATTAACGTTTACTGAATTGAAATCTTCTTCTCGCTTTACGGCGACCTGGTTTTTTACGTTCAACCATACGGTCATCACGTGTCATTAAACCTTTAGCGCGTAATGCTGGTTTCTTTTCAGCGTCAAGCTCAACAATAGCTTTGGCGATAGCTAAACGAACGGCCTCAGCCTGTCCTTTAACACCACCACCTGCTACGTTTACCTTAACATCGTACTGGCCAGCTACACCCGCAACCTCTGATGATTGGTTAACGATGTATTGCAGTGGCAATGTTGGGAAGTACTCTTTGTAATCTTTACCGTTAACGGTAATGTTGCCATTGCCTTCGCTTAAATAAATGCGGGCAACTGCGGTTTTTCTTCTGCCTGAAGTGTTAGTTGTTGGCATTTCTTTTCTCCTTTAGAAATTAAAAAGTTAAATGGTTTTAGGGTTTTGAGCGGCGTGCGGATGTTCGGCACCGGCATAAACATGCAGATTACCAAATAAGGCCTTGCCCAAACGATTCTTAGGTAACATACCACGAACGGCTTTTTCAATTACGCGCTCAGGATGCTTTGCCATTAACTCCTTAGGAGAAATGAAACGCTGACCACCTGGGTAACCAGTGTAAGAAACATATTGCTTATCGGCAAACTTGTTTCCGGTCAGTTTTACCTTGTCTGCATTAATAACAATAACGTTATCACCGCAGTCTACGTTTGGGGTAAAGCTTGGCTTGTTTTTTCCTCTGATGATCATGGCGATCTTAGAAGACAAGCGCCCCAAAATCTCGCCTTCCGCGTCAACAACAACCCACTCCTTGTTAACGGTTTTTTTGTTGGCTGAGACAGTTTTGTAACTTAACGTATTCACTTGCTTAAAATTAAATTAATTAAACGTTTATTCTACCCGTAAAATTCGGGACTGCAAAGATACGTTTTATTTAAACTCTGTCAAATGCTTTTTAACTATTTTGTTTCAGGCTGTTAGCCGATAGCCGCCGGGGCGATTTTCAATACATTATATACATGAAAATCACACCTATTTATTCATCAAATCATTCTGTTAATTAATAGGCGTTTTATCCGGTCGGATATAACATATATAAATAAGTATCGCGCTCGGCGGCAAGTGCTCATTTCTTAATTCAGTTTCAGATAGCAGCGAATATTGGCTGTTTTTATTCTGAATAGACAACTTATAT